>NZ_CP183948.1:4800000-6788974 GCF_052056485.1 Paenibacillus nitricinens | reverse complement strand
AGACTGTCACTCCTTTAAATCTTCCAAATGTGGCATCAGCCATGAAGTGGAAATGTCGAAGAAAATAGGTTGGTGCTGATATTTATCCCCAGTAGGCAATATGAAGAGACAAAAAAATATGGATAAATTTGATTTGTTCACAACTTTATCCACAGCTTGTTGATAATTAAGAGAACAAACAAATCTATTCACATTCAAAAGTAATACCATCATAGCAAAACGCCCCTTATTTTTCAATGAGCAGGGCTATTTTATCCACAAATTCAAGCACTTGTGTACAATTATTAAGAACACCACTACATATTGTTGATAATTTGTTTACGGTTCGACAACTTACGCCAAAGCTTCGATAATTTTATACACAGGTTGTGCTCATCTGTGAGTAGTCGACTTTATTTTTTGATCACAGGTGGATAACTGTCATATCTTGTGGATTACTTTTTTTTCTAATGGGAGTTGTGGACAAGCAGCTTAAATTAGAGGGAGGCTCTGGAGCCAGCAGTAGGTTGACTTTTGCGCATAAAATATGTTTAAATATATAAAGGTGTTTTCTGTAAGGATATGTCTCGATAATTAATTGATGATTCATGTAGATACTGTCCCTACTATAAGGACGGCTTAGACCGTTTCTGCTTATATGACAGTAATTAAGTTCCTGTAAGGGAGGTGCAATTATGAGACCGACATTTAGACCAAATGTGAGCAAACGTAAGAAGGTTCACGGTTTCCGTAAAAGAATGAGCACGAAAAACGGCCGTAAAGTGCTGGCAGCTCGCCGCTTGAAAGGCAGAAAAGTTTTGAGTGCGTAAGTTAGGCCACTAAGGGACCACTCCGGTGGTCTTTTTTTACTGCTTTTTATTATTTTTTGCTCTGCAAACGACTAGGATCTCGCTTAATGCGCTAGCTACACTTTGCGGGGCTATTTAACGTATATACAGAATTATTTTGTGAGAAGTTGAGAATATTTTTCTTTCTATAATATAGAAGGGAAATTTCAGCGTTGTAGTCGCGGTCGTTTATAGCGACATCCAAATGACTATACTATTAGAAGAAAAAAATTCGGAAGGATTCTTTTAACCGGATTTATGAAGGAGATTCCCGTGCACAAAAAGTTACGATTACGAAACCGTGCCGACTTCAGTCGTGTATACCGCCATGGGAAGTCTTTTGCGAATCATCAATTTGTAGTGTATTGGTTTAGCAAAAAAGAGGTAGAGCGTTTTAGAGTTGGGGTATCGGTCAGTAAGAAGGTTGGAAACGCGGTTGTCCGTAACCGAATGAGAAGATTGGTGAAGGAAATCGTTCGTCATCATGAACCTGAAATCGCAGGTGGACTCGATATGGTGTTTATCGTAAGAAAAGGAGCACTTTCCATGGAATACGCAGAGCTCGAAAAAAGCGTGCTGCATGTACTGCGCAAAGCCAAGCTACTCAAGGCTTCCCGCAAATAAAGGACGCATAAGAGGCTTGTTTATTTGTATTCATAATTATGGTATGATTTACGGTGGAATGGAATGTTCAAGAGAGGGGTTTTGAAGTGTCTCTAATGAAGACTAGACGGGGAAAATGGTTTCTCCTCATCACAGTGATGGTGTTGTCGTTAGCTGTTCTGTCGGGATGTGCTCCGTCAGCTGCTGTTACGCACACTACGGAGGATTTAAAGAATGGAGGCTTCTGGCAAAGTAATGTAGTGTATTATTTCGCCATTGCCTTGGACAAGTTTGCTGATTGGTTTAACGGAGAATATGGTTTAGCCGTACTTGTGATGGTTATTATTGTCCGCACGTTGATTCTTCCGCTTACGATTAAACAGGTGAAGAGCTCGCGGGCAATGCAAGCCATTCAACCGGAACTCCAAAAGATCCAGAAAAAATATAAAGACACACCTGAAAAGGTGCAGCAAGAAACGATGCGTTTGTTCCAAGAGAATAAGGTTAATCCAATGGCGGGTTGTTTACCGCTGATCGTACAAATGCCTATCTTTATCGCTCTCTACAACTCGATCTACTATAATCCACATCTACGGGAGCACTCCTTCTTATGGCTGGAGCTAGGTAAGCCGGATCATCTGTTTATCTTACCGGTGCTAGCAGCATTAACAACATTTATACAAACCAGAATGATGACTAAAATGAACCCGATGCAACAACAAGGGCCAATGCAGTTCATGATGATGATTTATCCAGTTCTGATTTTCGTTATGTCCTACAACTTCCCAGCAGCATTGCCGCTGTACTGGGTATACAGTAACATTTACACTATTGTTCAGAACTATTTCTTATATCGCAACAATGATAAACACAAATTGGCAATCGCAAGTGCTGTGAAAAGTACAGATGACTCAAGCCCTGCTCCGAAGAGCAAAAGCGGCAACAAGTCATCGAAGGGAGCCAAAAAGTCAAAATGAGCAAAGTCGTCGCAACAGGGAAAACCATTGAAGAAGCTGTAGAACGGGGACTAACCCAGCTTGGAGTTCAAAAGGACCGGGTAACGGTCAACGTACTTGAGCAGCCATCAAGAGGATTCCTGGGATTGATCGGTGCGAAAGGTGCCAAGGTTGAGTTAACCTTGATAGCCGAAGCCGCACCGGCATCAGCGGCGAGTGCTCCGTCACTGCCTCAGCAGTCAACCAGAGAGAGCAAACAGGAGGCTAACGGCGGTGTGCCACGCCAAGATTCCGGACAACCGGTGGAGGAAGCTTACCAAGAAGCCGTTCATTTCATTGTGGATGTCGCTAAGAGCATGGGGCTCGAAGTGGAAGTAGAAATCGTCCACACCAAGGAATCCACGATTCTGCAGATATCAGGTCCAGATTTGGGACTGTTGATTGGTAGAAGAGGACAAACTCTCGATGCTCTGCAGTATTTGGCTAATATCGTAGCTAATCGTTACTCCGACAGTTTTATACGGCTTGTGCTAGATGCGGAGAACTTCCGTGAGCGGCGTAAAAAAACTCTCGAAGAGCTGGCTGATCGTTTAGCCAGTCGTGTCATTCGGACTCGTAAAGAGGTAGTACTGGAACCGATGTCACCTCAGGAGCGGAAAATTATTCACTCCAGATTACAGGATCATCGGCAAGTGAATACCCTTAGTAAGGGCGAAGAGCCAAATCGCCGCGTCGTTATAACTTTGAAGTAAAGACTATATGATGCAATGACTCCTTGACCAATGTAAGGGGTCATTGCTTTTTTAAAAATATAAGACCGTTTATAATCAAAAAATACAGGTTTTGGGGTGAAAAACAGCATGCTTAGTGACACCATTGCTGCCGTATCAACGGCATTAGGCGAGGGAGGAATTGCTATTATTCGGGTAAGTGGCCCACAGGCTATTTCCCAAGTGGCTCCTTTGTTTCGTAGCCGAGTTCCGTTAACTGAAGCGGAATCGCATACCGTTCATTATGGGCATATCGTTAGTCCGGATAACGGGGAGAAGCTGGAAGAAGTACTTGTAACCGTAATGAAGGGTCCGCGTTCTTTTACTACTGAGGATGTAGTAGAGATCAGTGCTCATGGTGGTGTAATTTCTGTAAGAAGGGTGATGGATTTACTTCTTCAGCAGGAGATAAGGTTAGCCGAGCCGGGTGAGTTCACCAAGCGTGCTTTCTTGGGTGGACGTATAGATTTATCACAGGCTGAGGCGGTTATTGATCTCATTCGCTCGAAGTCGGATCGCGCGTTTTCGGTGGCTTTAAAGCAGGTCAGTGGATCCTTGTCGGATCGAATTCATGCTTTGCGTCATACACTTATTGAGATGCTGGCTCATATCGAAGTGAATATAGATTATCCAGAGCACGATGTAGAATCCATGACAGCTGAATTTATTAAAGATAAAAGCAGTGAAGTGATGGAAGGAATCACAAAGCTTCTTAAGACTTCTAATGAAGGAAAAATTCTTCGTGAGGGGATAACGACAGCTATAGTTGGTCGTCCCAATGTTGGTAAATCTTCATTATTAAACGCGTTAGCACGTGATAACAAAGCGATTGTAACAGATATTCCTGGAACAACACGTGATGTCATCGAAGAATATATAACGATAAACAACATTCCGCTTAAGTTGCTTGATACGGCGGGAATTCGTGAAACGATGGATGTAGTCGAGAAGATTGGCGTAGAACGTTCCAAGGCGGCAGTTAGTGATGCGGATCTGATTCTACTTGTGTTAAATGCTAACGAAGAGCTGCATGAGGACGAATTGGCATTGATGGAACAAATCCACGGTAGACAATGCCTAGTGATCATGAATAAAATGGACTTACCACCCAAACTGGATAAGGATAAGTTGCTCTCGTACTTTGAGGAGTCCAACATCGTACCGATGTCCGTTCTGGAAGAGGAAGGTCTAGACAAACTTGAAGATGCCATTTCGACACTCTTTTTTGGTGGAAAGCTGGAATCGGGTGACTTGACATATGTAAGTAATGTGAGACATATTGCCTTGCTCAAAAAAGCTTATAAATCACTACAAGATGCATACGATGCGGCGGAACAGTATATACCGATTGATATGATTCAAATCGATGTACGGCTAGCATGGGAACAGCTGGGTGAAATTATTGGTGATACAGCAGCGGACTCGTTGTTAGACCAAATATTCTCGCAATTTTGTTTAGGAAAATAAGCTTTACATTTTAATATAACAATTAGGGGGAAACAGGACATGAGTTATGATGGAGGCAACTATGACGTAATCGTCATTGGCGCCGGTCATGCCGGTTGTGAAGCGGCTTTAGCATCAGCACGGATGGGCTGCAGCACATTGATGATTACAATTAACCTGGATATGGTTGCATTCATGCCCTGCAATCCGTCCATAGGCGGACCAGCCAAAGGACATGTAGTGCGTGAGATTGATGCGCTAGGCGGAGAAATGGGCCGTAATATAGATAAGACATTTATTCAGCTTCGTATGCTTAACACAGGGAAGGGACCTGCGGTGCATGCATTGCGTGCACAAGCGGATAAGTTTCTGTACCAACATGCAATGAAAGAAACCATGGAAAAAACGCCTAACCTAACGCTTCGTCAAGGCATGGTTGAGCGTCTAATCGTTGAGGATGGACGTTGTGTGGGTGTAGTTACGAAGACAGGAACGGAATACCATAGTAAGACCGTTATTTTGACCACAGGTACTTACCTGCGGGGTAAAGTGATTATGGGTGAACTGACGTATGAGAGCGGACCTAACAATCAGCAGCCATCAGTGAAGCTATCTGAGAATTTGCGGGAGCTTGGTTTTGAATTGGTGCGTTTTAAGACAGGTACACCACCACGTGTACATCGTGATACGATCGATTTCTCGAAGACAGAAATTCAACCGGGCGACGATGAGCCTAAATTCTTTTCGTTTGAGACGAAATCATCCAACAATGAACAGCTACCTTGTTGGTTGACCTATACCTCTGAGGTTACTCATCAGATTATTAATGACAACCTTCATCGTGCGCCGATGTTTACGGGTATTATTGAAGGAACAGGTCCACGTTATTGCCCATCAATTGAAGATAAAGTAGTAAGATTTAGTGATAAATCTAAGCATCAGATCTTTTTAGAGCCAGAAGGAAAAAATACATCGGAATACTATGTACAAGGTCTGTCGACTAGTCTTCCGGAGGATGTACAGCTAGCGATTTTGCGTTCCATCCCTGGTATGGAAAAGGTAGAGATGATGCGTAACGGCTATGCTATTGAATATGATGCAATGGTTCCTACACAGCTATGGCCATCTCTTGAAACTAAACGTCTACCAGGTCTGTTCACTGCTGGACAAATCAATGGTACTTCCGGTTATGAGGAAGCGGCTGGCCAAGGTGTAATGGCTGGAATTAATGCAGCGCGCAAAGTGCAAGACAAAGAACCCGTAATCTTAGATCGTTCACAGGGATACATTGGTGTACTCATTGATGATCTGGTGACTAAGGGGACTAATGAACCGTATCGTCTGCTAACCTCACGTGCGGAATATCGTTTGCTGCTCCGTCATGACAATGCAGATCTAAGACTTACACCTATCGGTTATGATATTGGTTTGATCACTCAAGAGCGTTTCGATAACTTTGTAGACAAGAAGGAACGGGTGGAACGTGAAATTGTCCGCCTACAAGAGAAAAAGGTTAAACCTGTTGAGGTAAATGATATTCTAGCACAATATGAATCGGCGCCTATAGTAGATGGCAGCAATTTGCTTGTTCTAATGCGTCGTCCGGAGCTTGATTATAGCTTTGTAGATCAAGTTTCACCATCACCCGAAATGCTAGACGCAGAGATGAAGGAACAAGTGGAAATTCAAATTAAATATGCCGGATATATCGAAAAACAGCTTCAACATGTGGAGCGCCTGCAAAAGATGGAAAAGAAGAAAATTCCGGATGACATTAACTATAATGAGATTCATGGATTAGCGATGGAAGCGCGGCAAAAGATGACTAAGATTCGCCCGATCTCTATCGGTCAAGCTTCTCGGATAGCAGGGGTCACACCTGCAGATATTTCTATTCTTCTCGTATATCTTGAGCATTACAACCGGGTAACCGCGGCGAAAGGATAATCTATGGATAATACGGAACTACAATTTACACAGCTTTTACAGGAACGAGGGATTACACTTACAGCGGAACAATTGAAGCAATTTGATCTCTACTATAAAGAACTCGTATCCTGGAATGAAAAAATGAATCTTACCGGAATAACAGAGCGTGAGCAGGTTTACACGAAACATTTTTATGATTCGATCTCGCTAGCTTTTTTCATTAATATCAATGAGATAAACAATTTGGCAGACATTGGATCGGGAGCAGGATTCCCAGGGATTCCGCTTAAAATTTGTTTTCCACATTTGAAGCTTACGATTGTTGATTCATTGAGTAAACGAATCTCTTTTCTGCAGCATGTCTGTACGACGTTAAAATTAACGGATGTGCAATTGATTCATGGTCGTGCGGAAGATATTGCCCGGCAATTTAAGCATCGTGATGCTTATGATTTGGTGACCGCACGTGCAGTGGCAAGATTATCCTTGTTGAATGAATTCTGCCTTCCTTTTTCACGTAAGGATGGATTTTTCGCTGCCATGAAGGGGAGCGATCCATCAGAAGAATTAAGTGAGGCGAAGTACAGTTTAAAAGAGCTTCGTGCTCAACTTAGTAAAGTGGAGTCTTTCAGCTTGCCTGTGGAAGAGTCGGCGCGACATATTGTCATTATTCGTAAGACAGGTGCTACTCCTGCTAAGTACCCACGAAAAGCGGGAATTCCTGCCAAAACACCACTTATCAAATAATGTTTCACGTGAAACATTGGCATAGGTAAATATATTTAAGGTCATCCTCTATCTTAAAAGGGGATGACCTTTTTTTGTGGGGAATTGCGATAGCGATCTCTAATGAACATTAATTAAAAGATAAACTAAATTGATATGTTTATAAGGCTGTTATCATTATGAAAATGCAGGAAAAATAGGTCTTTACGGAGAATATGATTATGTAGAGAAAAGTGATAGAATAGCATAGTAGACTTTTAATTTTGTATATAACTCCTTCTCTGTACTCTTGTTCGAAAGAAGGAGAGATTATGATGCCTGATAGTAGCAGGTGATTTCATAATATCAGAATGTTTTTTATTGCTGTACGATACGCTTTCCGAAAAGAAGGTCAAGAAGATCGTACTATAACGAAATTAGGTGGTTATGAACGGAATGAAAGAACAATTTACCAAGCTATTTGGATTTAACGAGCGGAGCAGCGGAGAAGAAATCAAACAAATACCAGTTCATGAGGTCATTAGCAGTCCTTACCAACCACGGACTATATTCGATGACGAAAAAATCGATGAGTTATGCCAGACGATTAAAACTCATGGTGTCATTCAACCCATAGTTGTACGCATGCGCGATTCCGTGTACGAAATCATCGCAGGTGAACGACGCTGGCGAGCGGTTAAAAAACTTGGTTTAGAGACGATTCCAGCCATTGTTCGTGAATTCAATGATTCACAGGCCGCATCCATTGCGCTTATAGAAAACTTACAGCGTGAAGGTTTAACCTCCATTGAAGAAGCTGTAGCTTATCAAAAGTTAATTGATCTTCATCAATTGACGCAAGAAAGCTTGGCGCAACGATTAGGTAAAAGTCAGTCTACCATAGCTAATAAAATTCGCTTACTCAATTTGCCTGAAGAGGTTAAGATGGCATTGATGGAGCGCAAGATTTCCGAAAGACATGCACGTTCATTATTATCGCTAGATAGTGTGGAGATGCAGCTGAAAGTGTTAGCAGAGATCATTGCAAAAGGATTAAATGTTAAACAAACAGAAGCTCGTATTGCTTTCTACAAACAAGTCTCACAAACTAAAAAGTCAAAACGGGTTTCCTATACCAAGGATGTTCGTCTAGCTCTTAATACAATTCGTCAATCTATTGATATGGTGACAGGCTCAGGAATGGAAATCAAAACGTCAGAAAATGACCGCGGTGACCATTACGAGATTGTAATCCAAATCCCCAAAAGATAAATTGTTTCAAAAGCTGAAGGCGGCCCTGAGGTGATTGGCCGCCTTTTGTGTGGCTATAACCGGGATGTTGGCAAAACTTATAATTTAGAGTTTCAGTATTCAAAAGTTGTCTATATTCTTCATAAAGTGTGACGCTACATCAGCGTCAGGAACATTTGTACTTGCGATCTACGAGAAGATTCTTCCTAACTATTCGAGGTGAAATAAGTGTCCAAGATTATTGCCATAGCAAATCAAAAAGGCGGTGTCGGTAAAACAACAACCTCCGTGAACCTAGGTGCCGGTATGGCTACATTAGGAAAAAGAGTGCTTCTAGTTGATATCGATCCTCAAGGTAACACTACTAGCGGCGTTGGCATCAACAAGGCTGACGTGGCGAATTGTATATATGACATTCTTATAAATGAGGTAAATCCTCTAGAAACCATACTGGAAACTCAAAATGAAGGGCTGCATATCATTCCGGCGACGATTCAATTGGCAGGCGCGGAGATCGAGTTGGTATCAACGATTTCCAGAGAGCTAAAGCTAAAGAAGGCGCTAAATGCGGTTAAAAATAATTATGATTATATTATCATCGATTGTCCGCCTTCCCTGGGAATTTTGACGATCAATTCCCTTACTGCAGCGGATTCGGTAATCATCCCGATCCAATGTGAATATTATGCGCTTGAGGGCTTAAGTCAGCTATTAAACACCGTTCGTCTGGTACAAAAAAATCTCAACCCGCATCTGAAGATAGAGGGAGTATTATTGACTATGCTTGATGCCCGTACCAATCTGGGAATTCAAGTGATAGAAGAGGTTAAGAAGTATTTCCAAGAAAAAGTATATAGAACGATTATTCCTCGGAATGTCCGGTTAAGTGAGGCGCCGTCTCATGGGCAATCCATTATTACTTATGATCCTCGCTCTAAAGGAGCAGAAGTGTATTTAGAGTTGGCAAAGGAAGTGATTTCTTATGAGTAAACGTTTAGGAAAAGGTCTGGATGCGCTAATCCCTTCTTTATCAATTAATGAAGATGATAAGGTAGTTGAGATCCCTTTAGCTCAACTCCGGGCTAATCCATATCAACCGCGCAAAGATTTTAATGAAGAGGCCATTCAAGAACTAGCAGAATCGATCAGACAACATGGCGTGATCCAGCCGATCATTGTTCGTAGCGTATTGAAGGGGTATGAGATCATTGCCGGCGAACGCAGATTCCGGGCCTCGCAATATTGTGGCAAAGCTACAATTCCAGCAGTCGTTAGAAATCTTAGTGATCAACAGGTCATGGAGATTGCATTAATCGAGAACTTACAACGTGAGAACTTAAATGCAATGGAAATTGCTGTGGCTTACCAAGGCCTAATGGATCAATTTTCACTTACGCAGGAAGAACTCTCGCTTAAGGTGGGAAAGTCCAGATCACATATCGCCAACTTCCTGAGATTGCTTTCTTTACCTGAAGAAGTAAAAGAATATGTTTCACGTGGAACAATGTCAATGGGGCATGCACGGGCGATTGTTGCTTTAAAGGATCCAGAAGTGATTAAACAACTGGCCAAACAATGCGTGGAACAACAGTGGAGCGTCAGAGAATTAGAAGAAACAGTGAAGAACTTAGACCGTAAACCTGCAAATGGAGTTAAAGTGAAAGTTGTTAAACGTGATCCCTATATTGATAATGTAGAGGAAGTATTGCGTGAACGTTTTAAAACAACGGTGAAAATAAAACAGGGTAAGGAAAAAGGGAAGATTGAACTGAATTACTACAGTACTCAGGATTTAGAAAGATTGTTGGAATTATTGGGTAACTAAATGGGTATCTATGCTAAGAACATATCCTGAGATATCCTTAATCGGATAATTAGGGGTATGTTTTTTTGAGTAAGTTGATTAAAAAAGGGTAATAGACGAGGAGCGAGGTTATGGAAGACTTCGTATATCTGGATCATGCCGCTACCTCATGGCCTAAACCACCAGAGGTTGCAGCTGCGATGATGAATGCTCTGCAGTCAGGAGCGAATGCTGGTAGAGGGAATTACTCGCTAGCGATAGGAAGCGGCCGAGTGTTAGTAAGAACACGGAGTGCGCTGGCTAAGTTGTTCGGTGTATCTAATGCGCAAGATATAGCTTTTACCCATAATACTACGATGAGTTTAAATATGGCGATCAGAGGGACGCTTAAAGCGGGAGATCACGTGATTTCAACCATGACAGAACACAATTCTGTGAGACGGCCGCTGGAATACTTGCGTAAGACTCTAGGGATAAAAGTGGACTATCTAAAAGTAGATCGTGAAGGACAATTGGATTTACTAGAACTCGAAAATGCTTTTCGCTTAAACACCAAACTGGTCATTTGCAATCATAGCTCCAATTTACTTGGAAGCATACTGCCTATTAACGATATTGGCGATATCGTTAAATCTCATGGCGCCGTATTTCTGGTAGATGCAGCTCAAAGCGCGGGTTCACTTGATATTGATGTTAAAAAAATGAATATAGACTTATTGGCATTTCCGGGGCATAAAGGACTACTTGGACCACAAGGAACCGGCGGACTTTATATATCACCTGAATTGGATCTTGAACCCTTAATGTATGGAGGGACAGGTAGTCAATCGGAAAATAGCGAACAGCCCAATGTTCGTCCAGATCGGTATGAAGCAGGGACGCAAAATACGGTAGGGATTGCCGGTTTACTAGCAGGTGTTCAAAAGGTACAATCTTTAGGGATGAGCGTTATTCATGAGAGAGAGTGGGCGTTAACTCAAAGGCTAATGGAGGGTTTGTCTCACATCCCGAGCATTAGACTATTAGGACCCTCACTAGGCGCTCCAAGAACGGGTATTGTATCGTTTGTGGTGGATGGAGAAGAGTCAGCGAATATCGCTCACCGTCTAGATCGTGATTATAAAATAGCGGTTAGAGCAGGTATGCATTGTACCCCTTTGGCACATAAGGCAGTTGATACGCTAGAGAGTGGTGCTGTTCGGGCGAGTGTAGGTGTAGATACGACAGAGCATAATATAAGCAGAATGCTGGCTGCTATGGATGAGTTATATGGCAATGCCCGCAGCAGATGAATAAAAAGGATGGTCCATTCATGTCTGAATTAAATCAATTAATTAGTGAACAGTTGCAGTGGTTTGTGTTTGGTTTTACAGTAATTATGTTGGTGCTGGTAATCACTGTGATCGCCCAGGGGGCTAAGCTGCGTGCTATGCGGCGTAAATATGAGGCCATGATGGCTGGGAACGGTGTGGAGGATCTGGAAGGCCTTCTAATTGATCTGAAGAACCAAAGCGACATGCTGGAAGAAGAACAACGTGAGCAAAAATCCGTATTAGAAGCAACTCAAACTAGAATGCGTGGCATGAAGTCCAATATTGCGCTGAAGCGTTATAATGCCTTTGGTGAACGTGGCAATGATCTGAGTTTCTCAGTCGCTATACTGGATGACAACAGCAGTGGCATTGTATTAACCAGTCTTCATAATCGTGAGAATTCTTACATTTACTCTAAACCTATGCAGAATGGTGAATCACAATATGTGCTATCACCTGAAGAAAAAGAAGTCGTTACTCTCGCGTTGCAGCGGACCTAGCATGAAGATTCCATTGCTTTAAGGCAGAATATAGACTTGTCGCTATAATATCAGATAATCGCATCACTAAACTTAATCGCGTGTTCTGTAATACGAAATACTCCATAAAGCCGCCGACATTAACGATTCCTGTCAAATGGATATCACCTACCGGCGGCAATTGTTTATTTACGCCAGCGCCCGGTCGTAGAGGTCCTTCAACAACTTGGATACAGCCCACGCTAGTAGAGTGACCTAAACAAGCATCTATACCGATGACAAAAGGGTTGCTATATTTTTCATTGATTAGGGTCAAAGTTTCCTCAAGATTAACGGCATGGACAGGATTTTCAAGCGTTCCATATAAATGAAACAGCGGACTATGAAAACGTGACAATGCAGTACCAACTAAAGGACCAAGAGAGTCTCCTGTGGATCGGTCTGTACCCACACAAATGACGACAATCTGTGTCTCAGGGCGTGTACGTGCAAAATGGAAAAGTAGTCGGTGTGTAATAGCAGAATAGATATCGGGATCGGTATGTGATATTTTTAAACAGGATGTTTCTTGCGCTGATGTAGCTTTGGATGGAAAATTCATACTATCTTCCTTTCTGAGGCTGATTCTATTTGATGGTATCTAGTATATGGATAGAAGAGGGGTTTTATACTACAACGGCAAGAGATAGGACGATAAACCTATGGGAGGCGTAACGTAAATGCAAGAAGAGATGTTGATCGCGTTTGACTCTACCCAGCAGGCGCTTCGTGCTGAAATGTTGCTTGAATATGCAGAAATTGAGATTGATATATTCCCGACCCCGAAAGAGATCACGGCAGGGTGCGCGATATCGATTCAGTTTTATCCAAGTGCGCTGGTAGAGGTGCAGAGGATTGTAACTGAGCAGAATATCGAGATTCGCGGTATCTACGGAAAACACAACGAGAACTACATACTGATTGAGAGGTAGGGAGGAATACACGATATGGATAGGTGGATATTGGAGGCTGCTACTCCCGGTGATGCTGTAAAAGATGCTTTACGTTTTAAAGATAAGGTGTGGAATTGGTTTACCGATGCTGATATGTGGGCTAATGTCTTATTTGCGAGTTTGCGAATTCTTATTATTTTCCTCTTAACGAGGGTTATCATTAAGATTGTTTCTAATATTATTGATCGTTCGCTTGAGCGTAAAACTGGTGGCAGAATTCTCTCTAACACGCGAAGATTTACTACGGTAGGGGAATTGATGAAAAATGTAGTAACGGTTATCTGTAATTTTGTGATGATCATGCTCGTTCTTTCAGAGTTCCACTTCGACTTAGCACCCTTGTTGGCCGGAGCGGGTGTTCTCGGTCTTGCAATAGGTTTTGGAGCACAAAGTCTGGTGAAGGATGTTATTACCGGCTTCTTTATTATTTTGGAGGACCAATTTGCAGTGGGTGATGTGATTCAGACAGGTACTTATAAAGGAACTGTTGAATTAATCGGATTACGAACAACAAGACTTCTTAGTGCTACCGGAGAAGTATTTATTATCCCTAATGGACTAATTACGAATGTGACGAACTATTCTCTTTCCAATGCATTGGCTGTAGTTGATGTTCCTGTTAAAATGGAGCGAAGCTTGGAAGCTACGTTAGGATTAATTGCCGAGGCGCTAAAAGGAATAGAAGAGCGCAACTCCAATGTGCTTGCTTACCCTAATGTGCTCGGTATACAGTCCATGAGTACCTCGGAATATGTGATTCGTATAGCAGCCAGTTGTGCTCCTAATGCAAGAGATGCAGCGGAAAGACAAATTCAAAACGACATCAAACAGGCACTAGAGAAACAGAACACACTGGAACAGGCTCAAGCGGAAGAGGAAGCACGTAAGAAAGCAGAAGCAAAGGCGAAGGCTGAAATAGATCTTGCAAAAACTGAACATGCACTAGAAGTTACAGGGTCGGCAAACACTGGATCAAGACGGCAAATCGCAGCTGCACAAGAAGGAGAAGAGGGGGAAGAATAGTGGAACGTAAAGTTTTTCAGCTTGGGGATATAGTACAAATGAAGAAGCAGCATCCTTGTGGATCTAATGAAATGGAAATTATTCGCATGGGGATGGATATCCGAATAAAATGTACAGGCTGTCAGCATAGTGTCCTGATTCCCCGTGCCAAATTCGAGAAGAATATGAAGAAGGTACTGCGTTCTTTGGAGGAAAATACAGACAATAATTAAGCTTGCAAATGGCATGTCTGCATGATACAATTATTTTTGCTGCGGAGAGGTACCCAAGAGGCCCAAGGGGGCTGACTCGAAATCAGTTAGGCGTGTCAAAGCGTGCGTGGGTTCGAATCCCACCCTCTCCGCCACTTCAGCATAATATAACCTTTAATGAATCCTTCGTTCCTGCAACGGAGGTTTTTTTGTGTCTATAATAGCCTATAAACGAATTCTATACAACACAAAAAGAAGGCCCCTTTCGGGTCCTTCTTCAGGAGGCAGTACATCAATGATGTTTGGAATTTCTCTGTTTATAGCGACTAAAGTGAATTAGGCGTTGCTGAGGCTAATGCTTTTTTAAGGCAATAACCCACTACTCTTCCCAGCTTACAATAGATGCTGAATCAGATCTCCTGTGATTGTGTTCGTCTACGACGGCCAACGGAACCACACCTCTCTTTTGTACTGCCTGAGTATAGTATGTGTATTATCGATTTTTTTATACACATTTATTTTTCAATTAATGTACCCGTGCCTTTTCAACCTTTTTCCACTTCCGATTTTTGTTGGTGGTCTCAGGAAAGGTGTCCCCTTTTTCCATCTTGATGTGCTGTGGATTTGAAATCTCAGTATGGAAGCTTCGCGCTTCGCCTACCTCTGTATACATGCCTGGATTGGGGGCTTTGTCGCCTTCTTCATATTCCGTCTTCTCACCCATTATTATTCCTCCTTTTTAATGTAGATGAATTCGTAATTATTGTGCGCAGGTAGTGTTTTTTTCATGTAAAAAGAGGGTGATGGATTGTCCTGTATTAATATTGCTTGCACTCTGCTGTTGATTTTGGTATATTAATCAGGTGCGAGTCTATGTTTGTGCTCGTTCCTTGCTCCTGACGTGATTAGGGGCCTCAGACCATAAGGAGGTGAAAATTATGCGCAAATATGAAGTGATGTACATTATTCGTCCTGACATTGAACAAGAAGCCGTTCAAGCAGCAGTCGATAAATTCCAAGGCATCATCTCCAATGGCGGGGAAATTACAAAGCACGAAGTGCAAGGTAAACGCCGTCTTGCGTATGAGATCAAGAAATTCCGTGATGGCGTTTATGTTTTGGTTAACTTCAATGCAGAACCTGCAGTAGTTACTGAATTAGAACGTCTTATGAAGATTTCTGACGAAGTTATTCGTTATCTCATTACGAACGACGTTGCTTAAGATCTTGACAAGCTTTGTAATGAATCGCTCTAAAGGAGGGGACCAGAATTGTTGAACCGTATCATTTTGATCGGACGGTTGACCCGTGACCCGGAACTTCGTTATACTCCCGCTGGTGTTGCCGTAACGCAATTTACGCTAGCCGTAGATCGTAACTTTACGGGCCAGAACGGTGAACGTGAGGCAGACTTCATCCCGGTTGTAACCTGGAGACAGCTAGCAGAAACCTGTGCCAATTACTTGCGCAAAGGTCGTCTGACAGCAGTGGAAGGACGCATCCAAGTGCGGAATTATGAGAATAACGAAGGCAAACGTGTATACGTAACTGAAGTTATTGCTGATAATGTTCGTTTCCTGGAATCTTCACAGAGCCGTGAAGGTGGAAATACTTCAAGTGGTGCAAGTAGTATGCCTGAAGAGCCAGCATATGGTGGCGGTGGTAACGCTGGACGCGGAAATAACAACAATAATTTCTCGCGTAACAACAATACTCAAGATCCTTTTTCGGGCGATGGTAAACCGATTGATATATCGGATGATGATTTGCCATTTTAATTAGGAAGGACTGAAAAGAATATGGCTTTTAAACCAAGAGAAGGCGCCGACAACGACAAAAGACCGGCACGTCGTGGTGGACGCAACAAGCGTAAAAAAGTTTGCTTTTTCACTGTGAACAAGATTACTCACATTGATTATAAAGATACCGAACTTCTTAAGAAGTTCATCAGCGAACGTGGAAAGATTTTGCCACGTCGTGTAACAGGTACTAGTGCAAAATACCAACGCGCTCTTACCATTGCTGTAAAACGCTCGCGTCAAATCGCGTTGCTTCCTTACACAACGGAATAGGACGTTTTATAAAAGCAGTCGGGAAACCGGCTGCTTTTTTGTATGCAGAAAAGGAAGCATTATTAGTGCGGTAAGCATGAAATTAAATCATTTGGGTGTGGAATCGTTTGACGTTGGCACTGTTATGTGTTAAATTACAGCTATCCTATAACTAAAGGGGAAATTTTGATGTCGGTGAACGTTCTTAACTAGCAATTTCATAACACTTGATTAGGAAGACTTTAGCAGGCTCGTCATGAGGCGATTACGTGCTTTATTTGCGTTCGTATTACGCAGCAGTCTGTTGTTCCTTACGGGTGGATGATTTAGTTAAGAACACACGAAGCGTCAAATGGCCTCTTTACGGCTGTTGTTCTCTTTGTAATTAACCGTGCTCTTATGCACGGTTTTTTTGTTTTTCGGCACCTGTTTTCAATTTCGGGAGCCTTAGAACCATAGGGGGCATCAGCATAAAAAGAAGGGCAAGGACTGCCATAGTGGCATTCTTTGCCCTTCTTTGCGTTAGGGAGAATTAGGTCTAAGCCAATAATAGAGATTTGAAGGAGGATTTGCTGTGAACTTACAAAGCTTAAGCACATTGGAATACGAAATTATTAAAACTGAACTTGGTCGTCATGCAGTATCTTATGTAGGGAAAAAAGCTGTAGGAGAGCTTATACCAATGACCTCTCTGCCGACGATTCAAAGAGCAATGGAGGAAACTTCTGAAGCTAAAGAACTGCTGGAACGAGGATCGAGTGTACCCATTCCTTCATTAGAAGGCATTGAGTGGATTATGTCCTTAATGGGGACTGGATATTTGTATAGTGAGCAAGATTTCACTGCGGTTGCTACATTTCTTAAGAGCTGTAGTCAACTGCGCAAATATATGGCCTCTAAAGAACAGAGTGCTCCACGGATTGCAGCATATGCATCCTCGCTGATGGAGTTAAATGACGTGAGGGAGGCTATTGATCGCTGTATCCGTTTTGGTGCGATTGACGATGGGGCAAGTAAGGGGTTAGAGCGAGTTCGTAAACGGATTGTAGTGGCTAAAGAACGTCTTCATAAAAAAATCGACGGAATTATGTCACGCCATCAATCGATTTTACAGGAGAATATCTACAGCCAGCGGGGTGGGCGTTATGTTATCCCCGTAAAACGAGAATATCATAAGCAAATAAAAGGATCTGTTCTTGATCAATCCACAAGTGGACAGACGGTGTTTATCGAACCAGACGAGATCGCTGCCCTCCAGATAGAGCTTGATTTACTATTAGGAGAAGAGGCGCGAGAAGAAGCTGTAATCCTCAGCATGCTAACTAGCTTAATAGAACAGGAACAGACCGCACTGCAGCTTAATATTGAGGTTACGGGCACCTATGATTTTATTTTTGCCAAAGCTAAATATGCGCGAACGCTGGGGGCATCTGCTGTTACTCTGAACGCGAGAGGATTTCTTAAGATGAACGGAGGCAGACACCCCATGCTGAAGGGGATGATTCCGATCAATTTGGAGGTGGGTAAGGGCTATAAATCCCTCATTATTACAGGTCCGAATACAGGCGGCAAAACTGTAGTCCTCAAGACACTGGGGCTACTGACGATCATGGCTCAATCAGGGCTGTTAATTCCGGTCGAGGAGGGCAGCGAATTTACTATTTTTACAGATGTGATCAGTGTAATCGGCGACGGACAAAGTTTGGCACAATCACTTAGTACGTTTTCGGCGCAAATGAAGAGTATTGAGGGGATGCTGAGAGATGCATCTAAAGGTGTGCTGCTGCTCATTGACGAGCTGGCGGCTGGTACGGATCCCGGGGAAGGCATTGCGCTCTCTATCGCGATTCTGGAAGAGCTGAGCCGTAAAGGGGCAAATATTATTGTTACCACACATTTTAATGAGTTAAAAGCCTTTGCTGCTGCAACGACTGGCTTTCAAAACGCAAGAATGGAATTCGACAAAGAAACACTACAGCCGTTGTATCGATTAACGATTGGAGAAGCGGGGGAGAGTTACGCGCTGCAAATTGCAAAGAAGCTGGGGATACAGGATAACGTTATCAAGCGATCATGGGAAATCGTAGAGGCGCAGCAACAAAGGTTGCAGAAAGGCGGCGGTGAGGCTTGGGGAAGTTTTTTTAGCAAAGAGGGAGAGAAGGGGCATGTTAAGCACGCCGTAGAGGCAAATGACAACACAGAAGAGGAGGTTACTCCATCCGTCAGCAGCAAGGAGAAGCTGGTCGTCCAATTTGAAATTGGAGATGCAGTTGTGGTAACTTCACTCGGCCGGACAGGGATCGTGTATGAGAAGAGAGATCATTTAGGAATGGTTGGCGTGATGATCCAGAAGCAAAAGCTGAGAATTAACCATAAGCGGTTGAAGCCATACCTTTCAAAAGAGGAGTTATATCCGGAGGAGTATGACTTTGATATTATTTTTGAGAGTAAAGATACTCGTAAAAAGCGCAAATTGATGCAGCGTAAACATGTTGAGGGTCTAAGGATTACGCATAGAGAGGAAGAATAATGGAAGAATAAATGCAATGAAGATCTGTCCAAAAGACAGGTCTTTTTTTTAGATATAACGAAATATGTGAAATTCAAGCAGGAGTAAAGGCCTAGGGCTTAGAAGTTATTGTAACGCCAGAAAAACTTTGTTACAGTAAAACTATTTATATTCCATAGCTTATATGTAGATATATGTTCAACTAGAGAAGGGAAGAAACACATGAATAATAAGAAAATATGCAGGTTGTTGTTAACGCTGCTCGTGATGGCAACTTTATTGTCAGCATGTAGTAGGGCAACTTCCAGCAGTAATCCATTATCTTCGCGCCATAATTTAGTAGACGATAAGCCACAGGCTGGTGGAGTAGTTACCTACGGATTCTCCTCACCATTTACGGGTTTGTTTGAGCCTGCTTTTTATGAAGGGGAAGATGATTTTCATGTGCTGGAGTTTATTACTGAGCCGATGTTTCAGGTAAATGATGAACTAGTGACGGTTCCTAATATCGCCTCTTGGCAGGAATCTGATGATCATAAAGTATTTACCTTTAAAATTAAACCGGGCATCCGTTGGCATAATGGTGATGAATTAACGGTAGAGGATTGGAAATTCGCAATTGAAACGATTGCTAGTCCAGATTATACGGGCTCGCATTATTATAGTGTTGAAATGATTCAGGGTGCAGAAGCCTATCATGAGGGAGAAGCGAAGAGCATATCGGGATTGAAGGTCATAGATCCTTATACTTTGAAAATAACTGTAACGGCTGCACGGGTAAACACAATCGATAGTCTGTGGCCCTATCCGATGAATAAAAAATACTATACTGGAATTGCTGTTAAAGATATGCCTGAAAGTGACCAGATGCGAAAATCTCCTATAGGCATTGGTGCTTTTGAGGTTGAACATATTCAGCCTGGCCAGAGGGTAGAAATGAAACGTTTTGATCAATATTATAAGGGCAAAGCCCTATTGGATGGGATAGTGTATAAGGCATTTGACGATAAGGAAGTGACTGAACGCTTTCAAACAGGAGAAATCGATATAGAGTCAGCCCCTCGTGATGCTTATGATGATCTAAATAAACTGGAGAATGTAAACATCCTGCAAACTGCTGAGCTGGGCTATGAATATATAGGTTTTAAGTTCGGGCATTGGGATACGAAAACCGAAAAAATTGTAATGGATAACCCTAAATTTAAAGATAAAAGATTACGGCAAGCTATGTATTATGCTTTAGATCGTGAAGGAATCATTAAAGCATATTCCCACGGTCTAGCTGAGCCTATAGAGACTCCAATATCTAGCACTAGCTGGGCGAAGATTCCTGATACTGAGATTAATACTTACCTTTATAATCCTACTAAGGCTAAAGAACTGCTGGATGCTGCCGGGTTCTTGGATCTAGACGGTGATGGATTACGGGAAGACCCAAAGGGTCAGAAGCTGAAGATCCATTTTGATTCTATGCTAGGCAGTCAAACAGCAGAGCTACGTGCCAAAGCTATTTTAAGAAATTGGCGTGATGTTGGACTAGATGTACAGCTAAACGGTGGAGCATTAAAGGAATTCCACAACTTTTACGACGCAGTGGAAGCCGACGATCCGTCAATTGAACTCTTTTACGGAGTATGGGGGCTTGCGAGTGATCCCGATCCAACAGGTCTATGGAGAGAAAATGATCTATGGAACTATCCACGTTGGTCTTCAGAGCGGAATGAAGAGCTGATTCGTGAAGGCGTAAGTATGAAGGCATACGACATGGATTATCGTAAAGAAATATATTATGAGTGGCAGAAGCTGGTTAATGAAGAGGTACCTATGATCTTTTTTGCCGAACGAAAAGCCATTGTTCCAGTAAATAAGCGCCTACAGGGCGTTCGTGTGAATTCTATCAGTACGATTATAGACCCTTATAAATGGTGGATTAAGGAAGAGGACGAAAAATAAAATAATAATTTTTTGTGAAAAGTGAAATCAAATTGTAGTTTCATTCGTCATATATAGTATGGAGGATGACGACGATGAAGAGACGGATAGTAGTGGGGGCAATCGCAGCTGTATTAGTCGTTGTCTTGATTGCGGTATGGAGGCCAACAGGGCTTGGTTTTAAACCGAATATTGACGCGGAATCAGCAGTGCTTCTAGATATGGATACCGGAGATATATGGGTGGATATTAATGGTGATGTACCCATGCCACCGGCCAGTGTATCTAAATTAATGACAGAAATGATTGTGCTGGATCAAATCTCCTCTGGAATGATTAGATGGGAGGATAGAGTCCCAATTAGTGCCTATGCAAGTAAAATGGGCGGCACAAGTCTCTCATTGAAGCGGGGAGAATTCTATACTATAAGGGAATTATTTGAAGGAGTCACTATATATTCTGCGAACGATGCTACTGTTGCATTGGCAGAGTATATGGCTGGTTCAGAAGCCTCTTTTGTGCTCATGATGAACGACAAGGCACGTAGTCTAGGTTTATCTACTCGCACAATATTTACTAATGCAACGGGACTATCAGGTAAGGATCTTGGTTTCACTGATCCGAATATGCATATCAGCGGTGAGACAATGATGACAGCTCGTGATACCGCTAAACTGGCTGCCGCACTAATCTATCATCATCCGGATATTCTCAATATTTCCAGCCGTACACAAATGCATTTGAAGGATAAGGGGTTATATGTAAGTAATAGCAATTTCATGTTGCCAGCTATGGGTGGCATTTACGCTTATGAGGGTACAGATGGTTTAAAGACTGGACACAATACCCGGGCAGGATACTGCATTGCAGGCTCGGCTCAGCGGGACGGGCATAGGCTTATTGCAGTTGTTATGGGGGCAAAGACATATGAGAGCCGATTTGAAGGTGCAGCAAAATTATTTGATTACGGATTTTTTCGTGGTTTACAATCCGGAGATCGGGTTAAACATATGATGAATCCGCTCACAATTAGGAACTAAAGTCGGAGCGCCATACCAGTATTTATTACTTGGTTTGGTGCTTTTTCCCTATTCATGTCGTTATTTGTGGTTTCTTTTTATCCATTTAGTGATTACAATAGAAATATTGTTTTAGTCCACATTATTTTAGAGCCGCCAAAAACTTTTTTTCTATAATTTTGAATGACCTGAATTTCCTGAAAGGGGGGACAATAAGATAATGGAATAAGGGACAGTTGATCGCCGTGAGAAATAAAGTCATGACTGCCTGATAAAGATTCAGGAAGCATTATATATATGGCAAGCAATTATTCTACAATAAAGAAGGAATCAAAAATGAAGCAATCAAAGATGAAAAAAATAAAGAAAAGATATATCGCCCTCATTGTTCTCGTTGTTATTATAGCGGGAGGCTTTCTGTTTCGGAATTCCCTGGCTGTATTAGCCTTCGACCTCTTTTTGTCTGATCGGGTTGAAACTAAGCTAAAGGAAGAATCTTACCAGCCACTCAAGGATGATAACAAGGTTAAGCCAGAACCGGTTGTGTACAAGAGCGATCCGTTCTCAATCATGCTCTTAGGTACCGATCAACGTGATAATGAAACGGCACGTTCAGATACCATGATGTACGCTGTTGTTCGTCCTGAGGACTATAAGATCCTGCTTATTTCTATTCCGCGTGATACGTATACAGAAATTATAGGTCATAAGGATAATAAAAAGGATAAGATTACACATGCCTATGCTTTTGGGGGGCAACAGATGGCCAAGGATTCCCTAGAAGCACTGCTTGGTCATGATATTCAATATTATGCGACAATAAATTTCCAAGGACTCAAGGATGCTGTAGATGCTATTGGAGGCGTTCCGCTGCCGATTAAGAAAGACATTGTGAACAAAGGTAAGGATCATGAAAAGTTTACAATTGAAGCTAACAAGTCGCTTTATAACGGACAAGAAGCACTGAACTATACGCGTTATCGTGAGGATAGTGACTTTAACCGTACCAAACGTCAACAGGTTTTTATTGATGTCGTAGCAAATAAAATGTTATCCATCAGTCAAATTGGCAACATTCCGAAGTTGTTGGATATTATGGGAGATAATTTCAAAACTGATATAGAGCCTTCGATGATCATCAGTCTAGCCAAAAAATTCATGGGCGGAAAAGGCATGGATATCTCAAGCTTCACAGTCATGGGCGAAGGTAAACGTATGGATGGTGTTTATTATGATATCGTTGATGAAGAGGATTTGAGTGAAGCTAAGGCGATGATCGACAACTGGATGAGTGCGGCAACACCTGTAGATCAGCTAATTGAGCCGGGAAAAGCAAGTAATGCACTGGAGCCTAAATCAACAGCAGTTACGCAATAATTCTAAAGTGGAGTTCAAACTCATATAATTAATTGCAGCAGCCATTCACATTCTTATGGCTGCTGCTTACTGTCTTCATGCTATAATGTATTGGAACTATTATTAAGCTGCCACGTATTAATAATTTTGCATGGCAGTAAAAGGAAGTTAAAGAACCGTAATTCCTTCGGAACTCTTTGAGGAGGATCAAGAGATGAATATTGCATTTTTTTTACTTCCGAAACAGGAAGTCGCTTGCGTAACGATCGATTCAACGCTACGCCAAACGTTGGAGAGGATGGAGTATCACCGTTATACTGCTGTCCCTATTCTTAACCGAAATGGAGAATATGCTGGTACGGTTACAGAGGGTGATCTGCTCTGGTATATGAAGGAATCCGAGGGCAAGGTTACTTTCGAGAACGCTTCAAAATTCTTGCTTAAAGATTTGCCGTTAAGAATGAATAACAGACCTGTCTCGATTGATGCGGATATGGAAGATCTGATTAATTTGGCTAAGGTACAGAACTTTGTTCCTGTAGTCGATGATATGAACCGGTTTATTGGCATCGTTCGCCGGAGTCAAGTCATAGAATATTGTGAGAAATTTGTATCAAAACAATCACAAGAGTCATTATAGCCCAATTTATTCGCGGTAATAGAAGCAATCGGAACAAGGCCTGTATTTCCGGCGATAACGGAAAGCAGGTCTTTTTTAAAAATGTAAGAAGTACTAGTTCATCCCTTGTTGAAGCATACTTAAGGTGCGCGGGGCGCCCTTGTGTGACACGGAATTTTTTATGCTATAATTGAGAATAAAGCTTTTTGCCGGAGGTAGAGAGACGTGTCCAATGTGCCGAAGGATCTGGATGTAGCTAAACGCGCCAAGGTGATTGAATGGTTAAAAACAGAAGTGATTGACCAAGTTTCTCGGTTATTTAAAGCGTTATGGGAAGGCAGTACTACCCGTGTGGGGGACAGCCTGGCTAGTTTGATTATGAGCTCTTATATTTTGGGCCGCAGACTAGGGATTCCTTATCGGCAATTAGATGACTTGCTACTCGAGAAGCTCAGAAAGCATAAGCAGGAAGGGCATCAACTGGAAGAATGGTATCAAGATATATCTGCTTTAGAAGAACATATGCGTAAGAGGTGAATACTGTTGAAATTTCGCTGGTCATCTGTGGCTTGGAGTGTAGCGTACTTACTTTTGCTGCTTAGTTTAACGACTCCATTGCTCATCATCACTACCCTATTTATGATTGTTCCGGCAGTAGTGTTATTCACTACGCTGAACACCAAACAATTTGTTCTACATGTATTACCGGTGTTGCTGATTGTTGGTCTGATTACACCTATTTATGTGCTGATCGCGGCGTATTTCTTAATACCTGCTCTGGTTATGGGACGTTGGTATAAAAGACATGCTTCAGCAGTATCTACCGTGATTGCAGGTACAGTTACGATTCTTGGAGAATTCCTGGTACTCTTATTACTCGGTACGGCGTTATTTAATTTTGATTTGTCTACCTATGTGAACGATGTCCTGCAGATGGTTAACTCGCCTCTGTCTGATCTGGGTACCGCTAATCCACTGTTTACGGACCTTGGTTTTACGACTGAGGATGTAAACAAGCTAAGTCATATGACGGTTCAAATGATCCCAATGACTCTAATCGTAAGCTCTTTCATGATAGCTGTCATTACGCATTCTATTGTTCGTCCGATTCTGCACAGCATGAATTATGCAGTGCCTAAGATGAAGCCTGCTCGTGAATGGAGACTTTCGAGATCGTTTATTTGGTATTATTTGATTGGTGTGGTTCTTCAGCTCTTCTTCTCAGGATCAGAGAATAATTACATCCTCATGATTTCTGCCAATCTACTGCCGTTGCTGCGAATTGGCTTTATGATTCAGGCGATTGGATTTTTCTTCTTCCTGGCGCATGAACGCAAATGGAACAAGATGGTTGCCATTTTGCTAGCAATACCGGTCATTTTGCTGCCGCCGCTACGCATTATCGGTATTATTGATCTTGCTTTCCCGCTGCGGGAGTATGTGACGAAATCGAAACGATAGGGTGAGAGTTCATGCCTAAATTTCTGCAAAGACGCTGGCACGGCTATCATACCGTATGGGCGTTCATGCTGCTGTTGGCCCTTATTATAATTGTTAGTATTTATAACTGGGCTCTTGGAGTCGTCAGCCTGTTTCTGGCAGGTACATTATGCTTCTATATGCTAAAGACGGAGATTTCGTTCCGCCGCAATCTGGTGGAATATATTAATGGATTAACTTTTCGTATTAAGCGAGTGGAGGGAGAAGCAGTGAGTATGCTGCCCCTCGGTATCATTCTGTTTAGCGAAGATCGAACGGTAGAATGGAATAACCGCTACGCGGGTGATATTTTTGCGCGCAAGTCTTTAGTGGGAGAACCGCTACTGGAATTGCTGCCGGATATGCAGTCTTTTTTTACGACAAATGTCTCGGGAAAACGGGATGTCCACAAAGAAGGCGTACTGCATGACACTCGCCTTGAGCTCACTGTGGATGAACGATTTTATCAAGCCGTCATTATTCCAAGTGAACGTATTCTTTACATGTATGACATCACTGAGCTTGTGGTGCTACGGGAACGTTATGAGGATGAGAAGCTGGCGATTGGCATAGTGATGATGGATAATCTAGATGAATCTGCTCAAGGAATGGATGATCAACAGCGCACTTCTCTGATCGCTAAGGTAGCAAGTGAGATCACCGAATGGAGTAAACAGTTTGAAGTTTACCTGCGGCGTCTGTCGTCTGAGCGGTATCTAATGCTACTTAATCATCGCAGTCTGCAAGCTCTGGAAGAAAGTCGTTTCGTTATTCTTGATGAGATTAGGGAAATGACGGCCGACCTTAAAGTGCCAATGACACTGAGTATTGGTATGGCTTTTGGAGCGGACTCTGCAAGCGAGCTAGGTGCCTTAGCACAATCCAGTTTGGATATGGCGCTCGGCCGAGGTGGAGATCAGGCTGCGGTAAAAGCAGGTCAGAGGTTGTCTTTTTACGGTGGAAAGAGTAATGCAGCGGAGAAGCGTACACGAGTGCGGGCACGAGTCATTGCGCATGCGCTGCGTGATTTAATGCAGGAGAGCGACCGTGTGCTGATCCTCGGTCACCGGACACCAGATATCGATGCTGTTGGTGCTGCGATAGGCCTTCTGAGAGCCGCACAGATGTATAATGTAGAGGCTAGCATTGTGATGGAGACGCCTAATCCTTCCATAACGAACATGATGGAGCAGATTCGGAAAGATGATGAATTGTATAAGTCATTCATCACAACGGAGCAGTCTTTACAAGTGATGACGGAGCATACACTGCTTATTGTTGTGGACACCCATAAGGCGTCTATGACAATGGAACCGCGGCTTGTGCAATATGCGAGTAGAATCGTGGTGGTGGATCATCACCGTAGAGGTGAAGAGTTCATCAACGATGCTGTACTTGTCTATTTAGAGCCTTATGCTTCATCAACCTGTGAGCTGGTGACAGAGTTGCTTCAATATATCCATGAGAAGGTAAAGATTAGTCCATTGGATGCTACAATGCTTTTAGCGGGAATTACTGTAGATACGAAGCACTTTGCACTGCATACAGGCTCACGTACATTTGAAGCTGCAGGGTTTCTGCGCCGAAATGGTGCGGATACCGTTCTTATTCAGCGTATGCTGAAGGAGGATTTACAGGAGTATATTTCAAAAGCCGAGATTATCAAACATGCGCGTATGATTTATGATCAAATCGCATTAGTCGTTACGGCACCAGGTATGAAGATTCCACAGCTGCTTATCGCTCAGACTGCGGATACATTACTTGGGATGACAAACGTAGTTGCTTCATTTGTCATTAGCGAGCGACCAGACGGCCTGATAAGCATTAGTGCTCGATCACTTGGGCGTATGAACGTACAGGTCGTGATGGAAAAAATGGGTGGCGGTGGGCATCTATCGAACGCCGCCGTACAGCTAGAAGGAACATGTAAAGAAGCAGAAGCCAGACTGCTGCAGGTGCTGGCTGAAATCGAATCGAAAGAGGGTTTATTCGAATGAAGGTCATTTTCATAAAAGATGTTAAGGGTCAAGGTAAAAAAGGTCAGGTTAAAGAGGTATCCGAAGGTTATGCTTCGAACTTCCTATTACCACGTGGATTAGTTCGTCCGGCAACGGAAGGTAATGTGAAGACGCTTGAGAATCAAGCAGCTGCTGAACAACGCCGTAAAGATAACGAAAAAGAAGAAGCTCAGCAACTGGGCAAGAAGATAGATGAGCTTACCTTGACTATGAAAGCAAAAGCAGGTGAAGGCGGCCGTCTATTCGGCGCAATCACGAGCAAACAAATTGCTGAAACGCTAGCTGCCACGCAAAGCATTTCCATTGATAAGCGCAAGATTGAGCTAGGAGAGCCGATTCGTCATTTGGGAGTATTTCAAGTAAGTATAAAACTACACACTGAAGTAAAGGCTACCCTTAAGGTTCAGGTAACGGAGGAGTAACATGGGTGGAGATCTCTTTTTCGATCGGGTTCCCCCGCAGAATCTTGAGGCGGAGCAAGCGGTAATTGGTGCTGTTCTGTTGCAGGATGAAGCGCTCATTACTGCAATGGAACGGGTGAATACCGAAGACTTCTACGATAAAGCGCATCAAATGATTTTTGAGGCGATGGTGCAGCTCGGAGAAGAGAGCCAGCCGATTGATCTTGTTACGCTTACTTCTAGACTGCAGGACAAGGGAGAACTCGAAGATATTGGTGGTGTTAGCTACCTAGCTAAGCTGGCGCATGCTGTGCCTACTGCGGCTAACGTAGAATACTACGCGCAGATTATTGAAGAAAAGGCTATGCTACGGCGTTTGATTCGTACAGCGACGCAGATCGTAAGCGAGGGTTACACCGGTGGCGAAGATGTAGCCGATATGCTGAGTGATGCAGAACGGCGAATTCTTGAAATCTCTAACCGGCGCAGTGGCAGTGGATTTATCGCAATCCGCGATGTATTGATGGAAGTATTTGATAAGGTTGAACTCCTTCATCAGAATAAAGATAAGGGCGGCATGTCAGGTATACCAACAGGATTTGTGGATTTAGACCATATGACTAATGGATTTCAGCGCAATGATTTGATCATTGTTGCAGCCCGTCCTTCTGTAGGTAAGACAGCATTCGCGCTAAATATTGCTCAGAATGTGGCCGTACGTGCCAAAGAGACGGTTGCCATATTTAGTCTGGAAATGTCTGCGCCGCAGCTAGTTCAACGGATGATTTGTGCGGAAGCTAATCTCGATGCGAATACTATGCGTACCGGTGACTTCAAGAGTGATGATGATTGGTCGAAGCTGACTATGGGCATTCAGTCCCTATCGGAGGCGGAGATTTATATCGATGATACAGCAGGGATTACTGTAACGGATATTCGTGCAAAATGCCGGAGGCTCAAGAAGGAAAAGGGCCTGGGGATGATTGTCATTGACTACTTGCAGCTCATTCAGGGCCGCGGTAAAGGCGGGGAAAATCGTCAGCAGGAAGTATCGGATATATCCCGTACACTGAAGCAGATCGCCCGTGAATTGGACGTGCCGGTTATCGCCCTGTCCCAGCTTAGCCGGGGTGTGGAGCAGCGTCAGGATAAACGACCGATGATGAGTGACTTGCGTGAATCCGGTTCTATCGAGCAGGATGCCGACATTGTTGCGTTCCTGTATCGTGATGACTATTACAATCAGGACACCGAGAAGAAAAATATTATTGAAATTATTATAGCTAAACAGCGTAATGGTCCCGTTGGGACTGTAGAGCTTGTCTTTCTCAAAAATTTCAACAAGTTCGTTAACTACGAGCGAGCACATGCAGAACCATTTGCTGGGTAACCTGTCATGTATGATATCCGAACGATTGCACATTTCTTTGTGTAATCGTTCGTTTTATTTGACTTTGAAAAAAACGGCTGTTACACTGAGTATTGTCCTTTAGTGGGTAAATCCGCTTGGAGTCCGGAGGGCTACGTACATAAGAATGACGTACAGGGCCCATATTATGAAAAATAATGGTGCTGGCTAGCACCTACGGAGGAATGAACATGTCAACGGTAGTCGTCGTGGGAACACAATGGGGAGACGAAGGTAAAGGGAAAATCACTGACTTTCTAGCGGAAAGTGCAGATGTGGTTGCCCGTTATCAAGGGGGCAATAATGCCGGTCACACGATTCTGATTGACGGTGAGAAGTTTAAGCTCAGCTTAATCCCTTCTGGTGTATTTTATAAAGAAAAGACTTGTGTGATTGGTAACGGGATGGTTATTAATCCAGCTGCCTTGATCCAAGAAATTAATTATATTCACGAGAACGGTTTTGACACTAAGAACTTAGTGATCAGCGATCGTGCGCATGTTATTATGCCTTATCACATGGTACTGGATGCACTGGAAGAAGACCGCAAGGGTCCGAACAAGATTGGTACAACACGCAAAGGTATCGGTCCATGTTACATGGATAAGGCTGCACGTAACGGTATCCGTATTGCTGACCTGATGGACGCTGAGGAATTCGAATTGAGACTTCGTCACTTGATGGAAGAGAAGAACCAAGTGATTACTCAAGTATATGGCGCGGAAGCTCTTGACGTTGAAGAGATTCTGACTCAGTACCTGGAATATGCGGAAGTGCTTCGTAATTATGTGACTGATACGTCGGTCATTCTTAATGAAGCTATTGATGCAGACCGCAAAGTATTGTTTGAAGGTGCACAAGGGGTAATGCTTGATATCGATCAAGGTACGTATCCGTTTGTTACTTCTTCTAACCCTTCTGCAGGTGGCGTATGCATAGGTTCTGGTGTTGGACCTTCTAAGATTAAACAGGTTATCGGGGTTGCTAAAGCCTACACTACTCGTGTTGGAGATGGCCCGTTCCCTACAGAACTGAATGATGCAACGGGTGATTATATCCGTGAAACAGGTCATGAATATGGCACAGTTACAGGACGTGCTCGTCGTGTAGGTTGGTTCGACAGTGTTGTTGTAAGTCACGCTCGTCGTGTAAGTGGAATCACAGGCTTGTCTCTTAACTCGCTGGATGTGCTGAGCGGACTTGAGACTGTGAAGATCTGCACAGGCTACAAATACCGTGGTGAAGTAATCACGCATTACCCAGCTAGCCTTAAGATGCTGGCAGAGTGTGAAGCGGTATATGAGGAGCTTCCAGGTTGGAGCGAAGATATTACTTCGGCAAAAACATTGGACGATCTGCCAGCAAATACACGCAGATATGTTGAACGTGTGTCTGAGCTTACAGGGATTCCGATCGCCATCTTCTCAGTAGGCCGTAACCGTGAGCAGACGAATCAAGTAACGCCAATTTATATTTAAATAAATTTAGTCATTTATAAGGGACCTCGCGAGAGGTCTCTTTTTTATGTTTACTTTTATGCGTATGTTTCCCGAAGCTGGTTCTAGTCAATACTGGGACTATAGAAAAACATGGAAAAAATATACCAGATAGACTTGGACATAGGTGAGAGGAGAGAAGAAATGAAGATCGTGAAGCGTGCACTGGGAGTATGTCTAATTGTAGTACTCGCAAGTACACTTTCAATTCTAACTACAGGCGTGGTTGTAAATGCTTATATTCAGTCGGTGCTGGCAAGCTTCGATATTAAAGTGGATAGTCCAGGCCCAGGTTTAGGCGGGATGGTCAAGAGTATGATTGGCATGGATAGCCAATCGGATACCAATAAAGTAAATAAAGAAGCGACGACAACAGGCAGCACGGTAAACAAGGATAAAGATAACAGTAAGGATACACCTGAAAAAGGGGAGCCGGTGGAGGAAAAAGCACCCGAGGATGCTTTACCGGTTATGGGCCAAGCCTCAAATGAGTCTTCTACAAACGAAAGCCAGAGCGGGAGTTCCGAGGACCAAAAATTGGTAATGACACCTGAGGCAATAGGTGACTTAAAAGATAATCTTCCTTCGGCGGAGAAGGTAAATATATTCAATATCTTGATGTCCAAGCTACCGCAGGATGAGATGCAGAAAATATCCACAGCTATGGAGGATGGATTAACGGAGGATGAGGTTAAGGAGCTGCAACAAGTCATTGCCAAATATGTTGATCCTAATGAATACGAGAGTATAATGAAAATGCTTACACCAACTACAGGAACTCTACAGCAACCATAGTAATTGTCAATTTATAGACACAAGAAAAAGGCTAAATTTTCATATTTGCGCAAAAAACCCGCGTATTTCGTGGGTTTTTTTATGTATACAAAGTTGAAATTTTTTGCTCAGCTATGGTACATTAGACAAGGATGTCAAAGGGTTAATTTTTTGTAACCTTTTTGAGGGTCCATTAGAAGCAGGAATTTAGAACTAGGATAAGCAGAAACATTCATGGTCGTAATCTATATAATCGAGATCGTACAACTAGCTTGGCCGTTCATATCAGATGACAGAGCGGACTGAAAGGGAGAGTTTCATGAAGGGATTTAAGTTCATGCGCCGGATGGGGAAACTGCGGGATATTGACACAGCAGAATCCGGAGCAGATGTTCAGCAGAGCCACAATTTCGATCACGACTCCACACACTTTCATCAAGAAAAAGGGACTCGTAGATTCCGGCGCGCTTGGATCTTGGGAGCTGTTGGCATGGTACTTCTAACCACTGTGTTAATCGGTGCAGAGAAAAAGTATGTAGCAGCCAATACCGAAACCTACTACCAAGTATTGGTGAAGGGGAAGGAGATCGGGAAGCTTAACGATCAGGCACAGCTTAACCAGCTGTATGATAAGAAGCAACAGGAATATCAGGATAAGTATCCGGCTTCAACGATGGTGCTTCAGACAGAAGGCATTACAATTAAACAGGAGAAAGCGTACAAGCCGGAAGTTGATAGTGAAGCAACGCTTAATAAATTAGATGGTATGCTGAAGGCCTATGCTGTAGGTGTGGAATTAATGGTAGATGGCAAAGCCGTTGGCATTGTTAAGGATCAAGAGACCGCAAATGCGGTACTCGAAGGGGTCAAGAATCATTATGTTCCACAAACTGAAGTAGCAACAGCGAGTAAGCTCACAAGAACGGCTGCCTCAAGCTCAAGCGCTGCGAAAGCGAAAGCTGCCAAACAAGTGGAGTCCGTTAAGATTAGTGAAGAGGTCTCTATTGTTCCTGTGAAGACAGATCCTAACAAAGTGTTGGATGTGGAGGAAGCAGTCAAGACACTTACCGAGGGTAAAGAAGCGCCACTTCTTTATACCGTTCAAGAGGGCGATACGATTTCGGGGATTGCTAAACGGTTTGAAATTACACAAAAAGAGGTCTACAGTAACAACCCGGATGTGAAAGAGCTAACGTTGAAGATTGGAGATACACTGAAGCTGAAGGTACCACAGCCAGATGTTACAGTTGTTACTGTAGAGCAAGTGTCAGAGCAGGTGGTTACTGAGCCTGAAGTGATCGTACGGAAGAGCGACCAGTTACCAGCAGGCAAAAGTAAGGTCGTTCGTCCAGGACAAACGGGCCTTAAAGAAATGCAGTACCGGTTAACAAAGAAAAACGGAATGGTCGTACAAGAAGAGTGGTTGGGTCAGACCGTTATTAAATCTTCTCTTCCTGAAGTGGTTTATCGGGGTACAAAGGTAGTTGGTGAAGGAACAGGCATGTTCAGTTGGCCAGTAAGCGGAGCAACCCTTACTAGTAGTTTCGGTGAGCGCTGGAGCCGTGCTCATAAGGGTCTAGATATGGTATCTGGCAACCGGAACATTAAAGCCTCTGATGCCGGAACTGTAATCTTTGCTGGTGTGAAGAGTGGATATGGAAATGTGGTTATTGTGGATCACCGTAACGGATACGAAACCTATTATGGCCACTTAAACAGCATCTCCGTTTCTACGGGACAGCGTTTGGAGCAAGGCGCCAAAATTGGTGTAATGGGCAATACTGGACGCTCGACAGGAACACATCTGCATTTTGAGATTCGGAAGAATGGCACTGCAGTAAATCCAATGAAGTATTTGCGATAATTCATACATTAACCTCAACTGCTCGATTAAACTCGAGCGGTTTTATTTTTTTTAAATATAGGAATGACGATATAGCTGTTTCATTTTGCTGGGGAAGCCGATTCCTTATTTCGTAGGATGTGACGTTAAGACAGGTATGTTAAAATAAAGGAATGATCTTTAAGTAGGGATAGGAAGGTGAAGCTGAGACATGCAGATGGGAACGATTCTGGTAGTAGACGATGAACAGCCTATTGCTGATATATTGAAGTTTAATCTAGAAAAAGAAGGCTACGAGGTTATTTGTGCTTTTGATGGTAACAGTGCAGTAGAATTGGCATTGTCCAAAAAGCCTGATCTAATGCTGCTTGATCTTATGCTGCCTGGTAAGGACGGGATGGATGTTTGTCGTGAGGTTCGTTCTGCACATTTGGATATTCCTATCATTATGCTTACTGCCAAAGACGGAGAGATTGATAAGGTGCTTGGTCTAGAGCTTGGTGCGGATGACTATGTGACCAAACCTTTTAGTACACGTGAGCTACTCGCCAGAGTGAAAGCCCAAATGCGGAGACAGCACAAACCGTCACCGCCGGGAACGGCGAATGAACCTGCAGAGACTAGACAGGGTATTTACCATTTTGATCTATTTATTGATACAGATATGTATCTGGTATATAAGGGTGGGGAGCCGCTTGATTTGACCCATCGTGAATATGAGTTGCTCTACTATATGATTAAACATGCGGGTAAGGTAATGACCCGGGAGCATTTACTGCAGGCCGTGTGGGGATTCGAGTATTTCGGCGATGTGCGGACCGTTGACGTGACGATCCGTCGTTTAAGAGAGAAAATTGAGGAGAATCCCAGCAAGCCGGAATATATTTATACTCGGCGCGGACTTGGCTATTTGATGCATAGCCCTAAAAGCGGAGGATTGTGATGAAATGGTGGTCCTTTTTCCGGACAATTCAGGCCAAGCTTATTATTATTTATGTGCTGCTGATTCTGATAGCTATGCAGTTAATTGGAGTCTATTTTGTCAGTTCGATGAAGAACTCGTTAACGGATAACTTCACGAAGGATCTTAAAGCACGTGCGGAGATGCTGTCCATCCTGACTGCTGATAAATTTGGCAGTGAAGCTGGCACCGCGGACGAGGAAACGGCAGTAGAAAGTCTGCGCGGTATGGTTAATAATCTATACATTAACGGGGCTGAAATTCAAGTGCTTGATGCCAGCGGCAAAATCATTACCACCTCCGTGCCCTCGCAAAATGACTATGTCGGACAGCGCAATACTCAGACCGTAGTCAATCGCGCCTTGCAGGGGATCAGCGATAATGAAGAATATATTATTGCCGATGATAATGTTCGAAAAAAGGTTGTGGCCAAGCCGGTACTTTCCGGTGACAAGGTAGTAGGTGCAATCTATATTGCTGCTGACATGAAGGATTTATATGCGACTATGGGCAGGATCAACAGTGTATTCATCTCTGGTTTGCTGTTAGCCTTGGGACTGACGGTTGTCCTATGTGTTATTCTTGCACACACCATTACGCAGCCGATTAAAGAAATGACTAGGCATGCAACAGCTGTTGCTGAGGGTCGGTTCAATCGAAAAATGCCCGTACTCGGCAACGATGAAATTGGACAACTCAGTCAGGCATTCAATTATATGACCGGCAGATTGCGTGAGGCGCTCTCTCAGAATGAGGAAGAGAAAGAGAAGCTTACCTCTATTTTGACGAATATGAGCGACGGTGTGGTAGCCACGGATGAGAATGGTGTAGTCATTCTTATGAACCTTCGAGCAGCACTTATGCTGGGAACAGAAGGTCCGTTGCCGGAAGGTGCCCCCCTGGATAAATTGCTAGGTCTTGATTATGAGCAGAGCGGTTCCTTGGCTAAAGGCAATGCCCAGTCTGCAATGCTGCATCTGACACATATGGGTGGAGAAGATTCTAATATCGTGAGAGTTACGTTTACTCCGATTCATCGCCGTGAAGGCGGCATTGCCGGTACGATTGCTGTACTGCAGGATGTAACTGAGCAAGAGAACCTGGAGGAATCACGCCGAGAGTTCGTTGCGAACGTTTCGCATGAGCTAAGAACGCCACTTACAACGATTAAGAGCTATGTGGAGGCACTTGATGATGGAGCGCTTGAGGATCCGCAGTTAGCGGTTCGTTTTGTTGGGGTTATTCGTAACGAAACCGAGCGTATGATTCGTCTGGTTACAGATCTACTGCATCTTTCGCGTCTGGATTCCAAGGAGGCACTTCTCAGAATTCAGCAGACGGATATTACAGAGATGCTGGAGGATGTAGCAGACCGCTTTTCTTTTCAGATTCGGCAGAAGCGGATCGACATTAGTACAAGGGTCCGTAGGGATGTCAGCACAGCATGGCTCGATCGTGATCAAATTGATCAGGTCTTGGGGAATTTGGTCTCCAATGCATTAAAATATACGCCAGAAGGCGGTACGATTGAATTGGAAGCCATGAAAAGTGAGGATGGAATGCTCTCCATTTCTGTACGTGATTCCGGGATTGGTATTCCGAAGAAAGACATCGAGCGGATCTTTGAACGGTTTTATCGGGTGGATAAGGCGCGCTCACGGAATATGGGAGGCACCGGACTTGGCCTTTCCATTGCCCGGGAAATTGTGAAAGCCCATGGAGGCTCTATTTCCCTGCAATCCGAGCTTAATGAAGGCTCTAAGGTAACCTTTACGCTACCTCTGAATGCGCAAAGGGGGAGTGAGACATGAAGGAGAGATTGAAGTCATGGATTCTAGCCTTGCTCGTGCTGGGAAGCCTTGTTGAGAGTTACTATTTGATTTACCGCTTGCCTGGTGCAGACTCTGCGGTACTCTCCGAGAATCTATATGTGAAGACAGACAATATGGGACCGGAGGAAAAGGTCGAGAACCTGCTGTACCCTGATAAAATGATCATCCATATGGGCGAAAACAAGCATACGCTTTTTTATCCAGACTCAACGTTCTATAGCTTGATTATGAATCGGCTAAAAGGGCGTGGATTTGAAAGCTTCCAGCGGCACTCGGTACAGGATTATGACTGGGATAAGATTCGCAATGAGAATCCGGGGATTGAGCTTTCGTTCGGATCCGGCATTCCGGTAACGTTACTTCAGCGGGTTATGCAGCTGTCACCTGATTCCCTATTTGAAGGAGAAAGCATCGATCGCATTTGGATCTATAACATTAAGAATGATTCCAAAGCGCATGCTATTTTCTTCAGCACGAGAGGCGACATTATATATGAAGCAGCAAAAGCGGATTTAACTGTGCAAGACGTGCAGCAGCATGTGGATTTCGGCAAGAATTGGACGCCTTACAAGTCCGTAGATGGTGATTATTATGTGCCAGACAGCAAGATTTCTCTGGTTCAGGTTGAGATGCCTTCAGGCATGTATACCATAGAACAGATGCAGAACAATCTTTTCTTCGATGTTGGAAGCACTAGATATATTCGCGAGAAAAATGGCTCGGAGATTTATACGGATAGCAAACGGAGTCTTCAGGTCGATAAGGAACGGAATTGGATGAGCTATAGCGATCCTGCCGCGCTTCCAGCCGGAGACAGTACACCTGCCAAGGATGCGCTTGAAGCTGTGGAATTTGTGAACCAACATGGTGGATGGAATGGAACCTATCGTCTTGAAGCCACAGAGGAGGGGAGACAGGAGAGAAAGGTCTCTTTTCAACAATATTATGGCTCCTATCCATATGGTTCCTATCCGATCATGAGTAATTCGCAGCTGCAGTATGGTGTTATTAATCTGGAATTGCAGCAAGGCACCGTATCCTCTTACGAACGCTCGTTAATCTATATTGATGAGAGTAAAGCAGTGAAGAAAATCGTAGAGCTATCTGGAGGCGTGGAGCTAGAAAGTCAATTGTCTGCGGTTAGCAAAACTTCGGCAGTGAAGGATTTAACGCCTGCGTATGTACCTGTAGTGAAAGAAGAAAAGCTGCAACTACTTCCAGTCTGGAAGGTTACACTTATTGACGGCAGCGTTCTTACATTAAATTAATGTACAAGTTGTTCATATAACATTTAGGAGGTAAGGGTATGGATTGGGGAAGAGCCAAAAATGTACTAATTTGCGCCTTTTTAGGTCTAAATCTGCTGCTATGTTATCAGCTGTGGATTGATTTGCGCGATCAGGTTAGTGCCAATCTCGATTTCACTTCCCTGTCCGAAGAAACCCAGGCGGTCATGGAGCAGAAAGGGATTCGTGTGTTGTGTCCCATTCCGGCTTCTACCCCGCAGCTTCCTAATATCACTTATCGATATTCTGCTGAAGAGCAGAATGAACCACCCATTAAATTAGATGTTCCTATAGATAGCAAGCTGATTTATTCTTCCTTCACCGAGCTTAGCAAGGCGCTTGAGAGTCAAATACCGGATATCGCAAATTATCGTTTTGATTCTCAAGAAAGTGAAGTTGGGAAGTTCGTGCTTCACCCGCTAGTTCAGAATCAGTGGTCGCTATTCCGAGTTAGGTTAGAGTTGATTAATAGTGATCAGAAGATTGTAGCTTTCCGCTCACCTAAGATTGAGATAGGGGCAAGCAGTAGCGATAAGGAACAGAAGGTACTGCCGGCATCGCAAGCGCTTAGCAGTTTGATTGAAAAATATTTTCCGGCAGACTCCGTAGTGAAGGAGATTGAGCTTGGTTATTATGGTGAGTTGTTCAACTCCGAAAGTCAGGTAGCGTCACCGATGTGGCGGTTCATGCTGGAGAACGGCAATGCCTATTATGTGGATGCTATAAGTGCGGACATCATCAGTCCGAAGACAACAGATTAGAAGGAGTAAGGAAAATGGGGATTTCATTTACAGTACTGTCCAGTGGTTCTACCGGAAATGTAACGGTGGTACGGAACGGGGAGACAACACTTATGATTGACGCGGGACTAAGTGCCAAGCGGATCGATGAGCTGTTGGCCATGCGCGAGCTAACGGGTAATGAGATAGACGGGATTCTAGTCACACACGAGCATTCCGATCATATTAAAGGACTCGGGGCAATGGCCCGTAAATACGATCTTCCGATTTATGCGAACACCAATACCTGGGGAGCCATTGAAAAAGGCATTGGAAAAATACCCGACTATAACCGAATCATTATGGAATCGGGACAGCATAGGGATTTTGGCAGTATGCGTGTAGAATCGTTTGCAATTTCTCATGATGCGGCGGAGCCGGTGGGCTACAATTTTTATGATGGAAAAGAAAAGCTGTGTGTAGCTACAGATCTGGGGTATGTTAGCGACAAGGTAAGAGATGCGATTTCAGAGGCGGACGTATTGGTGCTGGAGGCGAATCATGATATTGAAATGCTGAGGATGGGACGTTATCCGTGGAATACGAAACGACGTATACTTGGCGACATGGGTCACCTTTCTAATGAAGCAGCCGGAGCGGCACTAAGTGAAATTCTCACAGGACGGACTAAACGTACCTATTTAGCGCATTTAAGCCGGGATCATAATATGATGGATTTGGCCAAAATGTCGGTGCGTTGCGCAATGGAGGATCGGGGCTGTTTCTTTAAAGATAGTGAGTTTAAGCTTTGCGATACCTATTATGACCAACCTACGCCATGGGATAAGTTGAGCCAGTTGTCATAAGCTGATCAAGCTCGGCAGTCTTTCGTTCTAATTCTTGGCGGGAGATCAGGCCTTTATCGATCATCAATTCGATCATTGCACTGAAGGCAAGGGTCATATGGTAATGTTCATCCTTTAAATCACCAAGCTTACCGATAAACTCGACCAGATCCATACTTGTGGAAAAAGAATTCATAATTATACCTCCTTATATAGGATAAGCAGAACTGGAGTTGTAAAAAATTCGCAGGCTTTTTACCTCAGGAAAATCACGAATTGACGGTTGCCTGTGATACAATTATAGACGTGATAAGCAAACTCTAAATTTAAGGAACCTTTCTATTAGTGTAGTCTTTTAAGTTACAAAATATTCCTAGTAGAGAAGATATATTGAAAGATTCTAAAATTCTTTCGATTAACTGAAACTATTGTGTGGTTAATGGATAAAGTGAAACTTTTTAGTGATTGTTGGAGTCTAAAGGATGCAGAGGTATATGCTTGGAACGTGATTGCTAGAGGTTCAGGTTTTAAATACTGTGAACGGTTGGCAATAGAAGGGGGAGATTTTCGGTGGGATTGTTTGATGACGATTTCTATTCAACTAAAGTATCACGGTCCAGAGGGGATGAAGCATCAAAGGGATCATTTGCTAACCGCAAGCATTCTGTGCGAAGATCGCGCAAGGGCTTAGCTACTTGGCAAATATCCGCCGTCTGCTCCTTAATCAGTGCTGTGGTGGCAGTGTTTTTATTCAGTATGCTTACTGGACAAATGAGTCACGAAACTGCCCCGAAGTCGGTAGTAACAACTGGGGAGGTTGCCCCAAGCAGTGATCCGTTTGACCGTATCATTCAAGCCGCTGCTAGAGTTCGTCCTGCAGTAGTAAGTATTATCAATCATAAAGAAGACAATAAAGAATTGAACATTCTGGATGAGTCAGCATTAGGCTCTGGAGTGATTTATAAAAAGGTAGATAATAAGGCATTTATCATTACTAATAACCATGTCATCGAAGACTCTAGCAATCTTGAAGTCGTAACAGTAGATGGCGAGACACGTAAAGCTACACTCGTTGGAACGGATAAAGTGAGTGACATTGCGGTGCTTTCAATTGACGCCAAGGGTATCAATACAATCGCAGAGCTCGGAGATTCCTCGAAGCTTCGTCTAGGTGAAACGGTCATTGCCATCGGAAATCCGTTAGGACTTGGTGACACATTGACTTCAGGTATTGTTAGCTACACTGAACGGAAGGTTCCCGTATCCTTGAATCAGGACGGCGTATATGATTGGGAGCAAGAGGTCATTCAGACCGATGCGGCAATCAATGAAGGCAATAGCGGCGGGGCGCTTGTGGATTTGGATGGTAAGGTGATCGGTATTAACACGATGAAAATCTCCGATACAGGTGTAGAAGGGCTGGGTTTTGCTATTCCAGCTAACCATGTGATAGACACCGCTAATGAACTGGCTGAGAAAGGGCGGATTGCTCGTTCCTACTTAGGCGTATATTCGGTAGATTTAAACAATCCTTACGTTCCTCTCGCAGAGGACCAACGCAAGGAACTGAACCTACCGAACAATGTTAAGGATGGGGTTGTCGTTCTGGATGCTGTTGGACCTGCACAGGAAGCGGGAATACAGTTCAATGATGTGATTACGAAATTTAATGATCAACCTATTACATCTACGCTTTCCCTTCGCAAGTATTTATATAATCAGACGAAGATTGGTGAGGATCTGAAGATTACCTATTACCGAAATGGGAAAGTCAATCAAGCCACAGTTAAACTTCTTGAAAAACCAGAGGAATAATATGCTGGAAGTCGGCATATAATGATATAGCAGTAATGACAAGTAGAGCGGACTACCCCTTCAGTTGAGAAGGTAGAGCTTCCTGAAATAGCGATACTCTGTATCGCTATCGGGGATCTGTTTCTTCTAAATTTTTGATAAATATGGCAGTTATAAGCTGATTTAATGAATTTTGGGCTGACTGGCAACCCTTACATTGGAAGGTAATACTTATTAGGGTAGAAACGGATATATACGGATGCCAGCTTGCCTTTGCTAATCAGGTGTGGTAATATGATATCAATCATACATTTAGTCCCTAATTTTCGCATTGAAAAGGGCTGTTATATTCGGTAATACAACCTTTTTCAATGTGTGAATTTTTTCTTTGTTTGAAGATAAAAAGAACATATTAATTTAAATTTGTGGAGGTAACACACATGCAAACAGGTACAGTTAAATGGTTCAACGCAGAAAAAGGATTCGGTTTTATCGAAGTTGAAGGCGGAAGCGACGTATTCGTTCACTTCAGCGCAATCACTGGCGACGGCTTCAAAACTTTGGACGAAGGCCAACGCGTTGAATTCAACGTTGTTCAAGGCAACCGTGGACCACAAGCCGAAAACGTTGTAAAACTGTAATAATAGAAGAAACCGTCCCAGCTTGTGAAAGTTGGGACGGTCTTTTTATATCTAGTTAGTCACTATTGACTTACAGGATGGGAGGAACGGCAATGAACTACCGGAAGAAACCTTTGGAAGAAATACCGGAAGAAAATACCGCGATTTGGGCGTGTACCAATGATGGATGCAACGGATGGATGAGGGATAATTTCGCATTTGAACATGCGCCTTCTTGCCGTCTATGTGACTCTCCAATGGTTCGCAGCACGAAGATGCTACCACAATTGCTTAATTCGAATGGCGATCTCAAATCGCTGAAGAAGGGTATTTCCATTACCTAACCAATGCCTTTATGAGTCAAGCTTGTTATAGAGCAGTGAACAACTTCAAGACGGTCAAACCGTCTTATTTTTTTTGCTTTTTTTAAGGCAAATTGTGATTTTTGTCACAAATCATTTGAATTTCACCGTTAAAAGCACTCCTTTGTGTGACATATATCACAAAACGACGTCTGAATTTTTGACACAATATAATTAACGAAAAGGGGAGAAGGAAGGGAAAAATATGGATACAGTAATGCTGTCGCGTATTCAATTTGCGTCGACGACAATATTCCACTATTTCTTTGTACCGGTATCAATCGGACTAGCGCTCTTGATTGCGATTATGGAGACCATGTACGTTAGAAAAGGCAATGAAGAGTACAAAAGAATGGCGCAGTTCTGGGGAAAGCTGTTTCTCATCAACTTTGCAGTAGGGGTAGTTACAGGGATTTTGCAGGAATTTCAGTTCGGGATGAACTGGTCTGATTATTCACGTTTTGTGGGTGATGTCTTCGGGGCTCCGCTTGCAGTTGAAGCATTGGCAGCCTTTTTTCTGGAGTCTACTTTTATTGGAATCTGGATATTCGGCTGGGACAAAGTGTCCAAGAGAGTGCACCTGTTGTCCATCTGGCTGGTAGCATTCGGAACGATGTTATCTGCTTTCTGGATCCTAGCAGCGAACTCTTTTATGCAGCATCCTGTGGGTTTTGCGATTAATAATGGACGTGCAGAAATGAATGATTTCTTCGCGCTGATTACGAACGGACAATTGCTGGTTGAATTCCCGCACACGGTTCTTGCTGCGTATGCAACAGGCGCCTTCCTCGTAACGGGGATTAGTGCGTACAAGATATTGAAGAAACAAGATGTATCTTTTTTTAAGAAATCTTTTCAAATTGCAGCGATCGTAGGGATCATTTCTTCGATTGGTGTAGCAGTGGCAGGTCATGCGCAAGCACAGTATTTGGTTGAAACTCAACCTATGAAGATGGCGGCTTCCGAAGGACTGTGGGGTAAGAGTGGTGACCCGGCACCTTGGACCGTATGGGCAAATATTGATCCTGAGAAGCAAGAAAGTACGGGTGAATTTCAAATTCCGTACATGCTGAGCTTCCTTTCATACAGTAAATTTTCCGGTGAAGTTAAAGGTATGCTTGAGCTGCAGGCTGAGTATGAGCAAACCTATGGCCCCGGTGACTATATTCCACCTGTACGTACGACATTCTGGAGTTTCCGGATCATGGTTCTAGCAGGAACGTTAATGATTGTACTGGGTATGTACGCAATGTATTTAATGTGGCGCAAAAAGATGGACCGTCCTAACACTTGGTTTATGCGGTTTATGTTATGGGGACTATTGCTTCCTCCAATCGCAAATACAGCGGGGTGGGTCATGACCGAATTCGGGCGTCAGCCATGGACGGTATTCGGACTGATGACAACGGAAGACAGTGTGTCACCTAATATTACGAGTGGTCAGGTTCTATTCTCTGTTATTTCTTTTACAGCGATTTACGCCATTCTCGGATTAGTTCTGATTGGTTTGTTTATGAAAGTGATTAAAAAAGGTCCTTATGCGATGGATAACGATCACGGGGATTCGCATGATCCATATAACGAGGAGGGCGCCCAATGATTTCTCTTAATGAATTGTGGTTTGTGCTCATTGCAGTTCTGTTTATAGGGTTCTTCTTCCTGGAGGGTTTCGATTTCGGCGTAGGGATGGAAACACAAATTCTGGCTAAAAATGATACAGAGCGCCGGATTTTGATTAACTCGATCGGACCCTTCTGGGATGGAAATGAGGTATGGCTAATTACTGCTGCGGGTGCAATGTTTGCGGCTTTCCCTGAGTGGTATGCAACATTGTTTAGTGGATTTTATATTCCCTTTGTCTTTGCTTTATTAGCTTTGATTGCACGTGGTGTTGCTTTTGAATTCAGAGGCAAACGGGATTCTGTAGCTTGGAAAAAAACTTGGGATGTGTGCATCTTTTTCGGCAGCTTCCTCCCACCGTTCCTCCTTGCTGTGGTGTTCGCCAGCTTCATCAAAGGTTTGCCGATTGATGGGGATATGCAAATGTACGCAGGTTTTACTGATATCGTAAATGTGTATACCGTAGTGGCTGGTGTGACTGTTGTTCTTCTTTGCTTGGTACATGGACTAATGTTCACTACCCTGCGTACAGTAGGTGATCTACAGGCTCGTGCTCGAAAAATGGCGCAAAGATTGCTTTTGCCACTTGGAGCTTTATTGTTTGCTTTCGTGGTAATGACTTATTATATGACTGATATTTTCGAACAACGTGGTTTAGTTCTTATGATTATAGTAGCGCTAGGAATTATCGCATTCATATTATCGGGTTATTTCATGACAAAGAAGAAGGATGGCTATGCTTTTGGCATGACAGGAGCGGTAATAGCATTGTCCGTGACTTCTATCTTTGTAGGATTGTTCCCACGTGTTATGATTAGTTCAATAGATCAAGCCTTTAATTTGACAATCACCAATGCGGCTTCCGGTCATTACTCTTTAAAGGTAATGACGATTGTGGCACTGACCATCCTTCCATTCGTATTGGGATATCAGATTTGGAGTTACTTTGTCTTTCATAAACGCGTTCACGAGAAGGAGCATCTTGAATACTGATGGATAAAAATTTGCTTGGGTATAAAGGAGTTAAGCCGGTCTTTCTGATCGTTGGTCTCCTTACCCTGGTGCAAAGCTTGTCCATACTTCTGCTGGCCAAATGGCTGGCAGAAGTTATCTCTGCGCTATTTGCGGGAGAACCTCTGAAGGAACAATGGGCTACTTCGCTATTGTTCCTTCTTGCATTTCTAGTGCGCCATGCTTGCGCCATGCTGATGAGCCGTATCTCTTACCGCTTTGCGGAAGCAACGGGCAGCAATATGCGGAGGGAAATGATGGATAAGCTCTTCCAGCTCGGACCCAGAATGGTGGGCGGGCGTGGAACCGGGGATCTTGTTACACTTGTGCTGGAAGGCGTAACAAAGTTCCGCACATATCTGGAAGCGATTATCCCTAGAATGGTAGGGATGTCAATTACACCGATTTTGGTGCTTATTTATATCTACAAGATGGATACTGCGAGTGGGATTATTCTTACAATTACCATGCCAATTATTATTGTTTTTATGATTTTGATCGGGATGACCGCTCGCAAGCAGATGGACCGTCAGCTGAAATCTTATCGCACATTGTCTAATCATTTTGTGGATTCCCTCCGTGGGCTAGAGACGCTGAAATTTCTGGGCCGCAGTCGTAGTCATAGCAAGAGTATTGCTACGGTCAGCGATCGATATCGCTCGGCGACGATGCGAACCCTGCGAGTAGCCTTTTTGTCCTCGTTTGCTCTGGACTTCTTTACAATGTTATCGGTTGCTTCCGTAGCGGTAAGTCTTGGGTTGCGGCTGGTGAACGATCAGATGACCCTTGTTACGGGCTTAACCATTCTGATCTTGGCGCCGGAATATTTCCTGCCTGTCAGACTGGTAGGTTCAGATTTCCATGCTACTTTGGATGGGAAGGAAGCCGCTGAAGCAATGAAGAGTATTATAGATCAGGATGAAGTGAAAGCTGAAGTAGTAGGTTCTAATGGTGACCAAGCATTGAAATCAGCATCGAAAACATCAGAAGAGATATTCACTTGGCATAAAAATAGCATACTTACATTAAATGATGTCAGTGTAAAATACGAGGAAGCTGGTCTTTCTTCGCTGGAAGCGGTGAATCTGAAATTTAAAGGCGCCAGCAAAATTGGGATTATCGGAGAGAGTGGAGCCGGTAAATCTACGCTAGTCGATATATTGGGTGGGTTCTTACACCCTACTTCGGGAAATATCACCGTTAACGGTACAACGGTTAGCGCATTAATGGATGAGGCTTGGCGAAAGCAGACCTCGTATATCCCGCAGCGCCCTTATATTTTTAGCGGTACATTGGCTGATAATATTCGCTTCTATTACCCTGAAGCTTCTATGGAAGCTGTGGCTGCAGCTGTGAAAGCTACCGGATTATCGGAGCTGGTGGCAACCCTTCCGAATGGTCTGGATGAGATGATCGGCGGCGGGGGTCGTTCGTTCAGTGGTGGGCAGGAGCAGCGTGTAGCCTTAGCCAGGGCCTTACTCAGCAGTCGTCCGATTATGTTATTAGACGAGCCAACGGCACATCTGGATATTGAAACCGAATATGAGCTGAAGGAAACGATGGTGCCTCTTTTTGAAGGAAAGCTGGTCTTTCTGGCTACACATCGCCTGCACTGGATGCTTGATATGGACATGATTGTAGTAATGAAACAAGGAAAAGTGGCAGAAATCGGTACCCATCAGGAGTTGCTTGCCCGCAAGGGTGCGTATTATGAGTTGATCGGGTCGCAATTGGAGGGAATCCATTGAAACGTGAAGGATGGTTTGCTCCGTATGTATCGTCGTATTTTTGGCGTTTTGTGCTTATTATCGTGCTTGGGGCGTTGACGATTTTTACAGCCTCATCATTAATGTATACTTCAGGATTTCTGATCTCAAAAGCGTCTACACCCGTCGAAAATATTCTAATGATCTATGTACCAATTGTAGGTGTGCGTACGTTCGGAACGAGTCGGGCTGTCATTCATTATGTAGAACGTTTAGTTGGGCATGACACGATTTTGCGAATTCTATCTAAGATGCGTGTGCGTCTGTACAATATTTTGGAGCCACAGGCTTTGTTCCTGTCGTCACGCTTCCGCACTGGGGATATTCTCGGGATGCTTGCCGATGACATTGAATATTTGCAAAATGTATATCTGCGCACCGTGTTTCCAAGCATCATTGCTTTGCTGATTTATGGAGCAGCTGTGATTGCACTGGGTACTTTTGATATCGCCTTTGCGCTATTGATGGCTCTGTATATATTGGTGTTAGTTGTGGTGTTGCCGTTCTTATCTCTATTGTTCACACAGAAGCGCCAACGTGAAGTGAAAGTAGAGCGTAATCGTCTCTATCAAAAGCTGACTGACGCCGTACTTGGTATGGGTGACTGGGTCATTAGTGGACGGCAAAGCCAGTTCGTAGATACTTATGAAGCAGATGAGAGAAAAGTGGCTCAAACCGATGCAGCGCTGCGCAGCTGGGCACGTATTCGTACGTTCATTGGGCAAGCGGTAATTGGGATTGGCGTGCTTTCTATGCTGTATTGGGCCGCTGGAGAATTCGCGGATGGTGCAATTGCAGGTACATTGATTGCGGCGTTCGTATTGGTTGTTTTTCCTGTTGCAGATGCCTTTCTGCCAGTGTCCGAAGCGGTGGAGAAGATCCCACAGTACCGTAACTCCTTGGAGCGGTTGTCTGGTGTAGATGGACATGGGCAGAACATCGTGTCTGAAAAAGCATCTGTATCTGTAGTCGATGCTCTACCTCAGGTCATGAAGAGTGCTCACATCAGGCTCGAAAAGGTAGGTTACCATTATGGATCAGCAGATAATTGGTCGGTTCGCGATCTCAGCTTAGACATTCCACAAGGCAAAAAGATTGCGATTATTGGCCGCAGTGGTGCAGGTAAATCCACGTTATTGAAGGCGATTCAAGGTGTTATTGAACCCTCAGCAGGCTCGGTTACGATTAATGGTCTCGCTGCTGCGGCTTATGGTGAGCATATTCCTTCTATTATAGCGGTGTTAAATCAGAGCCCCCACTTATTCGATACTACGGTAGCGAACAATATTCGTATGGGTGATCCGAAGGCTTCCGAACAAGCGATCAAGGAAGCTGGAGCATTAGCGAAAATGGATACGTTGATCTCCTCGTTGCCAGATGGATATGATACCTTTGTCCGTGAAGCGGGGCAACGTTTCTCGGGTGGGGAGCGCCAGCGGATAGCGTTAGCTCGTATTTTGCTGCAAAATACACCTGTCGTCATTCTCGACGAACCGACTGTAGGGCTGGACCCGCGGACGGAGCGTGATCTTTTGAAGACGATGTTTGAAGTTATGGAAGGTAAGTCACTGATCTGGGTAACACATCATTTGGTCGGTGCGGAGCAGATGGATGAAGTGATTTTTATGGAAAACGGCTCGGTAGAAATGCGTGGAACCCATGCGGAACTGATGAAAAAAGAACCACGTTACCGCAGATTGTATGAGCTGGATCGTCCGGTGGAGTTTATAGGGTAGGATGGAGAGTTTGGAGATAATATGATATAGAAAATAGAGAGGTATGCGTGTAGAGATTCCTTTTGCCCATTGGGGTGAGAGGAATCTTTTTTTGTAGGAGGGCAAGAATATAGACAATGGATGAACAGATCGCTGGAATCGGCAGATAGGAGTTCCTTTTTCGTGGGAAGTATGGTAGAACAATAGAAGGAGTATTAGGCCTTAGCGGCACAGAAAGGGATGCTTGGTTGAATGTATGTAGTATGTAAAGAACATGTAGAATTAGCCATCGACAAATTTGTGGACGAGTATGAGGATGCACCAGATATTGTGGACTTGAAGGAGACCGAGTTCTCGGACTGGGACCCGCCGGCCAAATGTGTGGAATGTGAGAAGAATGCGGAATATTTGGTGGTCTAAAGACCGTTAAGACTTATAAAAAACACCTTGCAGTCCCAAATGGGCTGTAAGGTGTTTTTGCGTTTAATACTGTATGGAATTAAAGGATTAATCTTAGGCATCTGCTGCGTCTGCCATGTTGGCTGGTGAACCCCCGCGGTTGCTCTTGCGGTAGAGAATGGCTGAGATGATGGCAAGCAGTGCGGCAATCGAGAGTCCCCAGTATATGTTGGAGTAGGCCGTCCAGAGCGGCAGCCCGCGCTGCCATTCTAGTGCGCTTGCGGCCATAGCTACGCTGAAGGCACCGCTAAAGAATTGCAGCAATTGGAACAGTCCCATCCCGGAGCCGATCTGCGAAGATGGCAGAATCCGAGAGATTTCATTGGAGACACTACTGGACAACGTCGTGAAGGCAAGACTCATAATCATATAGATAAGCATGACGGCAACCCAGGATCGCCCGGCAAAAAAAGCGAACAGTACAGTAGCGGTCAGCACTAGCAGTGGAGCAAAGCGTAAAATCCCTGCATTACCATAACGGTCGATGATTCTTCCGACGGAACGGGAAACGAAAATGGCCAGCAGCGAGCCCGGAAAGATCACAAGTCCAGCATGGCTTGCGCTGAAGCCAAAGCGATGAGTCAGAATCTGTGGCAGCAGGAACAGGGTGGCGAAGCTGCACAGATAGGAGGCGATTCCGACCAGCGCCAGGACGAGATAGGAGCGGTTGCGGAAAAGCGCAGGCAGCACAAAAGGGTCTGGCGTGCTGCGGATGCGGCCAACAAATAAAGCAATGGCTACAATTCCGGCGACCAAGGCCACCCACAGCCCACTGGTTAGGAACAGCAGCAGCCCAGTGGTGCCGACGCCCAAGAGAAGCCCACCAAGGACATCGAAGGAGCCACGTGTGGGTACCTCTTTGGGTAGCAGGATAAGGAACAGCGGCACGAGAAGCAAAATAGCTGCTGTAACAGCGAACAACCAGATCCAGCCGAGATATTCGACGATGGCTCCGCCCGCTACCGGCCCAAGCCCTAGACCGAGTGAAACGGCTGACATAATCGTCGCCATCGCTTTTCCCCGACGGGCTTGTGGAATATAGCGGGTAAACAGGACAAGCGATAAGGACATGACTGCGCCCGCGCCCGACGCTTGTAGAATGCGTACGATTAGCAGAAAGACAAAGTTGGTGCTGAAAAATCCAGCAACAGCCGCAAAACCTAGCGTCAACAGCCCGATTACTAACAGGCGGCGGATCGGCAGAAAGTCAGAGAGACGACTGTACGTGATGGAGGCAATTGAGAACATAATGGAATACCCGGTAACAATCCAAGAAGCGGATGCAGCCGTAATCCCAAAGGCTTCAGTTACATCAGGCAGTGCCAGATTGAACATGGCCGTATTCATGATGACGAGAACTACAGCGATGCTGAACAGCAGAGTCAGCAAGCCTTCCCGTGGAAGAGTCGCTTCCGGAGCGGAGGCTTCATGATCCGCGTTTGCGGAAAGGTTATTTACAGAAGTCATGTGTGAAGCACTCCTTTTATTATTGTTTAATAGTTCGATTACTTACGAACAATTGAAATATAGCATGCGTTGATATAAAATGCAATTAGGAACAACAATATTTTTTTCGTATGAATTGTAGGACAAAGGGGATAATCATCCATGAAAATACTATTTCATCCGGACCGCAAGGACATTCAGCTTGCTTCCATATTGTATGCGCTCAGCGATCCGATTCGCCTTCATATCGTCTCGGATATTCACTTAAATGGAGAGCAGGCTTGCAACGGCTTCAACGTTCCGATTGCAAAGTCCACCATGTCTCACCATGCCCGTACTTTGCGTGAGTCAGGGGTAGTTTTTACGCGGGTGCAAGGAACACAGCGCATACTGTCGCTGCGGACGGAGGATCTTAACGCAAGGTTCCCAGGTTTGCTGGATTCTATATTAAGTGCTTATGAAGCTGGAGAAAAACCGGATTTTGCGATGGAGGAGCGGGAGGAAGGGAAGTAACGGATTGACCTATGAGGACAGGGAATACATGAAACACAAGATATATAAGGATTGGGCGAGAGAAGGTACTTACTAAAACTATAAGGGACGCCTAGAGCGCGTCCTTTTGCTATTTCTATAGAGGACTATAATAGGAGGTATTTATGCTTATTCAACTTATTGGCGTAGGAAAATTGAAGGAAAAGTACTTGATTAGTGGCATCGCAGAGTATGCTAAACGACTGACGCCGTACCTGAAATTTCAGGTGATTGAGGTGGCAGATGAAAAAGCGCCCGACTCTCTAAGCGAAGCAGAGGTCGGTATTGTTAAGGCGCGCGAGGGGGAACGCATCCTCGCGCACATTAAGAGCGAGGCGCATGTCATTGCGCTCGCGATCGACGGCAAGCTGTGGAGCTCGGAAGAGCTTGCCGCAGAAATTGACCGGCTCGGCACCTATGGGACGAGCCATGTCGTGTTCGTCATCGGAGGGAGCCATGGGCTCTCCGACGAGGTCATGCGCCGCGCGCAGCAGCGCATGAGCTTCGGGCGCATGACGCTGCCTCATCAGCTCATGCGCCTGGTGCTGGTGGAGCAGATTTATCGCGCGGTGAAGATAAATCGGGGGGAACCGTATCATAAATGAGGCGAAAAGGGGGTGAGCTACCCACGACTGGCGGAAAAGCCGAATTAAACGGGCTGCTGCGTGTTTCTTGGAGGTACAGATAAAGGGAAAGACCGGTTCAGTCCCTTGTCGTTTTCGAATATACAGCATGGACAGTGCCCAGAGAAGCGATCAAGTTAACGAGGCTTTACTAGAGGCTAGGGTCGCTTTTTGTTCTTTCCGCAAGCTTCGTAATCGATTCAATGTCTTGATCGGTTAATTGATCCAGAAAATACTTGCGTATTGCCATTGAGACGATGGGCAGGGCCTCATCCAAAGCTGCTTTTCCTGCAGAAGTAATGATGACCTGGACACCACGATCTGCGTCTAATGGCCCCCTTTTAACAAGGCCCCGTTTTTCCATCCGCGTCAAATGATGGGATAATCTGCTCTTATCCCAGTTCATCGAGTCGGCTAGTTCCTGTTGGCGAAGCTTGCCATCTCCGAATTGGATTAACCGATCTAGTATTCCAAAGTCTCCTTCTGATAGTCCTGTACGTTCAGAAAGCTCCTTAACAACGCGACCGAAGATTCGTTTAAAGGAGCCTTTCCACATATTCCATATTCGCATTTCATCTTCGTTTACTTTGTTGATATCCATGCAAGTATAATATCATGGTTGACACATCAACCACAAGGTGTTAGCCTATATTTAAGTTGATGTGTCAACCTCGGAGAAAACTGTCGAGTACCAAGCTGATGTATTAACCTGTATCGAACAGTAAATCCCCACTAAAGGAGTTGTTTCTTATGCAGGATAAACCCGTGGCCTTGGTCACCGGAGCCAATAAAGGAATTGGTCTTCAAATCGCCAAAGATCTCACGGCTCACGGCTTCACTGTGCTCGTCGGCTCCCGCAATCTCGAGAAAGGGGAGACGGCCGCGAAGAGTATCGGAGCGGATGCCCATGGCCTCCAACTCGACGTTACAAAGCAGGATTCTATCTCCACCGCGGCAGAGCGCATCCGGAGTGAGCTCGGTCGTCTCGATGTGCTCGTGAACAATGCGGGCATATCGCACCAAGGTCAGCTGGGCAGGCCTCTTGAGGAGGTCGGGAAGTCGGGGCGCCCAAGCGTAGCCTCTCTAGAAGAGGTGCGAGCAGTGTTCGAGACGAACGTGTTCGGCGTCATCGCCGTCACGCAAGCGATGCTGCCGCTCCTTCGTGAAGCGCCGACAGCGCGTATCGTCAACGTATCAAGCGGTTCGGGCTCGCTGACGTTGAACGCGAATCCGACTAATTCACATCGCGAGATGTTCGGCGCCGTTTACAGCCCTTCGAAGACGGCTCTCAATGCGATTACGCTCGCCTTTGCTATTGAACTCGAGTCGACAGGCATTAAGGTCAATGCGGTATGCCCGGGCTTCACCGCGACGGATCTCAACAACTTTGAGGGCACGGGCACCGTCGAGCAAGCCGCGCGACATCCCGTGCGCCTTGCACTCCTCAACGAGGACGGTCCGACGGGCACATTCTCAAACGAAAGACGCCAACTCCCGTGGTGACGTAGTCTCGAGTGGCACTGGCTCACGGAGATATGTGTAGATAACCTGAAGGCTTGAATGCCTTCCCAATATCCTTAAGGAGTGTGCAATCAATTGGAATATGTAAAACTTGGACGCAGCGGGTTAGAGGTCTCAAGGTTAAGTCTTGGAACCATGAGCTTCGGAGTACCTGAACGCGGCAATACCCCATGGTCTCTTGATGAGGAGCAAAGCAGACCGATCATTAAGAAGGCACTCGAATCGGGCATCAACTTTTTCAGCACCGCCAACATGTATTCCGACGGAACAAGCGAAGAAATTCTCGGGCGTGCTCTAAAGGACTTTGCTCAACGTGACGAAGTCGTCATAGCAACAAAGGTATTTGTTCCGATGCGCAAAGGTCCGAATGCTGTGGGACTTTCCCGTAAAGCTATCATGACCGAAATTGATAACAGTCTAAGACGACTCGGAACAGACTATGTCGATTTGTACCAGATCCATCGGTGGGATCCTAATACGCCAATTGAGGAGACCATGGAGGCTCTTCACGATTTAGTTAAGGCGGGCAAGGTCAGATACATCGGGGCATCCTCCATGCTGGCATGGCAGTTTGCGAAAGCTCAGCATGTCGCAGAGCGCAACGGCTGGAAACGGTTCGTTTCCATGGAGAATAGATTAAACCTGCTCTATCGGGAAGAAGAACGAGAAATGCTCCCCCTTTGCAGAGACGAGGGAGTTGGCGTCACTCCTTACCTGCCTTTGGCTGCAGGCCGGTTAACTCGGGATTGGAATGAGCAGACCGCGCGATCAGAGAAGGACCAGGTAGCAAAGGCTTTGTTTAATAAAACGGAAGAGGCTGATCGCAAAGTCGCGGAAAGAGTTGTGGAAATTGCCGCTAACCGGGGAATTTCGCGCGCACAAATTGCACTTGCATGGTTGCTGCAAAAGGAAGAGGTCACAGCGCCGATTATGGGTTCGACCAAAATCAGCCATCTGGAAGATGCGGTTTTGGCGTTGTCGATTAAATTGACTTCTGAAGAAATTACCCGTTTAGAAGAACTGTATATTCCACATCCATTTGTATAAATTTGACGCAAGTAAGGTGTGCATCTGCTAATCATGCAAAGCCTAACTCTTGTTCAATTCTATGGGAAGAACTCTTCATGCTATTTCTCATGAAGAGTTCTTTTGCTTTTGTGGCGATATGGTGAACCTTATCATAAGTAAGGCGTAATTCTGGCCTGAAAGTCTTGGAGATACTGAAAGTTGCTTGTAATTGGGGCAGTGGAGTACGAGAGCACTAAGGGTTAATAGATACGATGGATTTTTTTTGCATTTTTACGTCATTGAAAAGATGGGCGACATCGCGCTTATAAAGCGGGGGTCGGTGGAAGATAGGGATGCAGCGGATAAACAACTCGTCCGTGCCACATGCATGGAATCAAAATAAAAACTCACTCTCTAATAAACTGTACCCTATGTAAAGGACATTTAAAAAAAGTCTAAGCAGATTGAAGAAGATGATCTCTGTATTGAACTGGGGTCATCTTTTTTAAATCCCATTGATACCTGTAGTGGTTATAGTAGGTCATGTAATCCTTAATCTCCTGTTTCAACTCAATCAAAGTCAAACAAGGCTTAATGGAAGCTTGATCTTTAAAATGACCAAAAAAAGATTCTTGTGGGGCATTATCCCAGCAGCTTCCCCGCCTGGACATGGATTGTTTTAATTTCATTTTCTTAAGCATTTTTTGAAAATCCGGATGTGTATAATGAGATCCCTGATCAGAGTGAATGAAGGCACCGTCAGCTCTCTTAAACCTTCGGTTTTTCTTAAGTTTCAAGAGAGTATCTGTCGCAAGATCCATTGTGATTCGATCTGAAACATGATATGCCAGGATCTCATTGGTTGAACTATCTTTGATTGTGGATAAATAGGCTTTTTTACCCGATCCGTAAAATAAATAAGTGATTTTCTCGATGGTGGTATGAATAAAGACAAATTTCTGGCTAGATGAAAGTGCTATCCTTTGTTCTGCCTCCTTTCCATGAAACGAATCTTTTTTAACAGTTCATTCTCCGCTCGTAGCAAGGCATTCTGAGCCTCCAGTTTGGCATTCTTCTCTTCGAGCGTTAGCTCCCGTTTAAGGGGTCTTCCTGAGGCGTGGCTTCTTGTATCTTGCAAACCTAAGATTCCGTTCTCTTGGTAGCTCGCACGCCATCTCTTTCTTGAAGATTCGACTCTTTGGAGCCCGATAACGGTTACGTCAAAACCACATTCTTCAAATATTTCTCTCGGTGGCTTTCCCTTATTATTCTCTGAGATAAACAATTGCTTAAACGCATCTGTATATGTAATTGCCTTTGAAGATACGGACCTCACATACGGATTATTAGATAACTGCTTGATCTCTTTATCTGTAAATATTTTCTTGCTCATATCATTCCTCTTCCCTATCTTCTTCGTTATAAACAAAAATACCCTACCGAGAGACTTTTTAAAAGTGTCTACTCGATAGGGTACAGTTTATAAAGGGTGAGTTTTTATTTTCTGTCTAAAGAAGAATATTTCTATGTATTTTCCAGGCCGTGTTTTTCGACGATTTGATCGTTTGATTGAGGCTGGCCTATACCCTCGCTAATCAAGCTTCGCAGGCTGCCATTGATGTTTAAGCCCCAGGCGTCCGAGCAGACGGTGTAGCATTCGTACGCTGGGACGAGCCCTACGTGCGTAAAGTTAACCTCCGTTTTGTCGCCCTTCTTGACGATTTCAAAGATTACGTCAGTATCTTTCCATTCGCTATTGTCCTCTATGAAGTTGAAATAGTTGTCTACGATGTGCCAAACCACCTTTTTACCTGGAACGAGTTCAGTGATCTGGAGGGTGCAACGGTGGATATCCTGGTAGTGATGCTTAAATTGACCGAGCTCGTCGGTCTTGCCTTCAATTTCTTCTGACCACCATCCGCGGACATTATTAATGGCGCCGTATACCTCCTCAGGGCTCTGATCTACCATGAAAGAAGTCCTGTAACTATGATTCATGTGAGTGATCTCCTTCGCTCATTTGTTGAGTTGCAAACAGAGTATAGAATACGTACTTGTAAAATGCAAGTACAAATAGTATAATTGTGCTCATGAAAAAGCGAACTTCAACCGTTTGTCCCATCGTCTATGCGCTCGATATATGGGGAGACCCGTGGAGCCTGATCATCCTTCGTGACGTCCTAATCCATAACAAGCGGTATTACCGCGAGTTTCTTGCTTCAACAGAGCGCATCTCTACCAATATTTTGAGTGCGCGGCTCCAATCGCTCATTGAAGCAGGCCTGCTCATCAAAACAGAAGGCAAATCAAACCGCGCACAAACGATGTTTCGCCCAACGCAAAAGGCACTTGATCTGTTTCCAGTCGTATTTGCCATTATGCACTGGGGTCTTAAATACAATATCAATACCGATATGAGCATTCCAATCATGCAGGAGCTAACAACAAACGAAGAAGGGTTGAAGCAGCGCCTTTTGCGGAATTTCGACGATTGTACTTTCTAAAATTTTCGCCCTATTTATGATACGGAGAACCGTATCATAAATAAGGGCAAGTTTTTTGCTGACTTTTTCGTGCAGAAATTGCAAGGTATTCATTTTTTATTCCGATAAAATTACATTGAAGGGAGGGAATACGATGGATTGGTTGGACAGGATGAATAGTGCCATGGAATATATCGAAACAAATCTAGCGGACACTATTTCATTTGATGAAATAGCACAGAGAGCCTGTTGCTCTACCTATCATTTTCAAAGAATGTTTCCATTTATTACTGGCGTATCGTTGTCGGAGTACATTCGACGTCGACGATTGACATTGGCGGCATTCGAACTGCAGACAACAGACTCAAAGGTTATTGATGTAGCTATGAAATATGGATATGATTCGCCGGAGGCGTTTGCACGGGCCTTTAAGAATCTTCATGGTATTATGCCGACATCTGCGCGCGATACAGGCGTTTCTCTAAAAGCCTATCCTCGAATGTCCTTTCATATTTCAATAAAAGGGGATGTCGAAATGAATTACCGTATTGAGCAAAGAGGTTCTTTTGAGATGTTTGGAGTATATGGATTTATAAATGCAGACCAGAAAACAGCGTTCTCTGAAGTTCCTCAATTCCGTATAAAATGTGATGATGATGGCAGCGTTGATCTTATGAACGACTTACTGGGACGTTTTGGTGACACCATGTTACACGCTGCCCTTTACGATCACACTAAAGAATCTTTCAAATACATGGTCTGTTATCATTTACCTAAGGGTCTTGAAATTCCGGAGAGATTTACAAAACTTTCTGTCCCAACATTAACGTGGGCGATTTTCCCGGAGCCGCAATGTGATATGCAAAAACTATGGCAACGAATCTATTCTGAGTGGTTTCCGACATCTGAATACGAACAGGTTGAGGGCCCAAGTTTCGAAATGTATTATGGAATGGCACGGCATGGGAATGTTTCGGGAGAAATCTGGATACCGGTGAAGAAAAAATAACGCTCTTATGCGAGCGAAATATAGGCGTTAACGAAGATGACAACTGAACAAATCTAGATTAATAAAGGGTCATCCCCAAATCCTCTGTTCGACTTAGGTATGGTTTAACTGAAAAGAGTAAGAAATAAAAAACACTAAGAATCAACTTAGTGTTTTTCGTTATACAAAGGAAAGCCTCAATTGTCCTCAAGGATCCACTTGCTTAGCTCTTTGTCAAAGATTCGAGGTTCTTCAAACATTGGGTTGTGACCACTATGCTCAAAGATCACTTTTTTGACGTGCTTATAGGTTTCATTAACAGAATTCCAAAGTGAAACAGGCGCTACCAAATAATCATACCTGCCTAAACCGATAAATACTGGTTTGTTGAAGTTATTGATTGATTGTATAAGATTCAATTCTGCGAATGCTTCTCCCCACAGATAATCGATAATTGGCATATTCGTATATACATCTTCCCACATGTAAGCTGCGTCAAATGTATAATCATAAAAGCTTTGGGCTCCCATCCGAATACACATGTGAACGAATCGCCGTTCAGGATCTTTCTGAATGTCGCTTTCTAACAAAGCAATATCCATCTCGAACTGTCTTTTTCTCTCCGGACTTGCTGTCTCATTAAAAAATGCAAAACTTTGACGCTGTCTTTCCCCGCTATTTGTAGGTGCTGAATTCAATAAGGCAACTTTTTGGACATGATAGGGATATTTTTTAGCATATTCCAAAGCCATGAAAGCATGTCCTGAATGCCCTAATAAGATGAAATTTGTTAAGTTAAGATCTTGCCTTGCCGTCTCTATATCATCTAATACTTTCTCCAATCTATAATCTTCCGGTTGCAGAGTTCGGGGCGGCTTCACAAATCCTCTATGATCAAGGAAAATAAATTGAAATGTATCATATAAATCTTCTGAGAATAATTGAGGATAATAAACACTGCTGCCTATCACCAAAATAGGTTTTCCAGTTCCTTTTACACAATAATTCAGTTCAAATCCATCGCTATTTATAGTTTGGTATTTATTCATTGTCATCATCCTTTTTTCATTTTTATTTTACACATCACTCCTTCCCTTCACGGATTCCATTACATTCTCCATAGAACGCTCTAACATTCCGATCACCTCAAATTTTGTGGCTTATAATAAATATTATGGCAGCATACTTTTCACTGTTAATCGAAACCGTGCTCTTCGGAAAGAGAGCGGCTTGTCCCAGGAAGCCCAGCTCATTTGAGGAGCTAAGCCGGGCCTTTTAAAGGATACCGAGAGTCCATTAGTTTTCAAGTCGTAAAGGTCACTGCAACAAGCAATCACTTTAAACGGACGGGCTGTTGTTGTGTGACACAATGAATCATACCGCCTTCTTTATAGAGCTCCCTTACATCAATTCCAATAACTTTGCGGTCAGGGTATAGTTTTTGGATAATATCGTTTGCTGCCTTGTCATTAGGATCATTGTAATTCGGGACTAATACAACTGTATTCCCAATGTAGTAATTAATATATGAACCCTTGTACCCCAAGTTTTCACCATTATCTAGCACTACATTGTTTTTACTAATTGGTAGATACACATACTGATAAGGCTTGTCGAAGGCATTTTTAGCGCTCATTAAGGTTTGGATATCCTTATTAGTGACACCCCATTCTGCTAAGTCATTCTTTTTCATTGTGATTATTGTAGATTTATTATGAATTTTAACAAAACCATCAATATGAAAATCCGTAATATCGAGATCTGGCACACCATCTAACCAAATAAAATTAGTAGCCCCAAGATACTCGGTTATATATTCCTCAATATCAGCTTCTGCTAATTTGGGGTTTCTATTGTTATTAGTAACCGCACTACGTGTCGATAAAAATGTACCATTACCATCCAGTTCAAATGCTCCACCCTCAAGGACAACATCATTTAGATCAATGGTTTCCGTGCCAAGCTGTTTACTAAGTCTCTTCGAGATTAATGCATCATTTTTATATGGCGTTTTCTTACCCCATCCATTAAATCCCCAGTCCATGAGTTTAATATTGTTGTCTTTGTCATATACAAAAATCGGTGCAGTATCTCTTGCCCATACGTCGTCAGTAGGAACAATGTAGAAGTCGATTTTATCCATATCTATACCTTCGTCATACAGAAGATCATAAATATAGTTCTTTTCGTATTTATCAAATGCAATAATATGAACATTTTCCCCATCGCTTAAGGCATCAGTCATTTCTATCCAAATAGGCTCAACCTTGTCCCTATAATCTTTACCGTAAGTGAAGTTATGGGGCCACTGCAACCATGTACCTTCATGTTTGCTGCTTTCATCAGGCATTGTGTATTTGCCTACTTGCCGACCTTCTTCTGCTTTAATTTTATTACATCCCATTAAGAAAACAGCCGATAATATAACCCCTGAGCACAATACAACTAACTTATTCATTATGAAATCTCCTTATGTTCTGATTCGTTCTCTGGAAGTAGAATAAGCGTTGACATAGTGTCAAGGTCAAGCATCTATTGCCTGGCTTTTTTTGATCACAGGAAAACAGATCTGCGTCACGTACTCTTCTTCAGGACAGTCACATTCTGGACCTTTTAAGTAGGTTTCATAAGGTGGACCATCCTTTTTATAGCCGCCGGCATCTATCCATTCTTCAAGTGCCATATGAGCGTAACCGATATAGTCATAACTCCCAATATACAAGGTAGTAGCAACCAAAGTTGGCGGAAGTTTTTTTATTTGCCATTTCCTCGATGCATCGCCGTCATTCTTATGAAGGATTGGGATCATCAATTCAATATCGCTTTGGTCAGGGGTAAACGCCTCATCAAGAAAAATGACAGACGGAACACCAAGCAACTTAATATTACTTTTTTCCGCTTGTTCATATAAGGAATCAACATACTTGTCCATGTCAGCAATGTTAATTTGCAATCTTTGACTTAGGACCTCTTTCTCGTTTCTCATTCCGAGCGATATATCAAAAGATCTTCGTTCGCCTTGAATCAAATTCACTTTGATTTCAATCATCTCTTGCATTTCTGCAATGATTTGTCTATTTCGATTCATCTCACTGGATAACTCAAGTATTTTTGAATGCATCCATTCAGTCAGCAGTTCTCTATCTGATGTCTGAAGGATAGTTCTAATCTCGGGTAGGGAGAATCGATATTCTTTCAGTCTCTTAATAAGTAACGCTGTTTCTAGTTGGCTTTTTTCATAATATCTATAGCCGTTTGTAGCCTCTACATGCGCTGGTTTCAAAAGTTCTTCTTTATCATAGTGTCGCAACATACGTGCACTCATTTTGCAAAGCTGAGAAAATCTATTGATCGTGTACATATTTCTCTCTTTCTTAGTGTGATCGTATGGTTAGATCAATCACTCTGTAGTCATTGACTCAAGCTTCTATGCTTTAAAATTACAGTCTAATACGTTTGGTGCGACTGTGCAAAATTATTAGTCATAAAAAAGCCCGAAAAGTAGCACTTTTCGAGCATGTTTTCTTTAGGGTCATTTCGTCATATCAAGGACGATTCGGCCATTGATTTTGCCTTCTAACATAAGATCGTAGATCTCATTAATATCTTCTAGTTTACGTGTCTCAATAATGGTTTTGATTTTTCCTTCTGCAGCGAATTGTAATGCTTCTTGCAAATCTTTGCGAGTGCCGACAATCGAACCAACTACCTTTGTTCCATTTAATACGGTATCAAAAATGGGAACATCCATGGATTCAGGAGGCAGCCCAACCATGACGCAGGTACCGCCGCGGCGAATGGCACGGTAGGCTTGGTCGAATGCTTTTTTCGCAACCGCTGTACAAACGACACCGTGTACTCCGCCGATTTCTTTTTGAATCCAGTCTGCCGCATCTTCTTTTAATGCGTTTACGGTTTTGTCTGCGCCAAGTTGTTTGGCAAGCTCCATCTTTTCATCCGACGTGTCGATGGCCACTACGTTCATTCCCATCACTTTTGCATATTGTACACCAAGATGCCCTAATCCTCCGACGCCGAAAATGGCTACCCACTCACCTGGCTTTACACCCGATACTTTCAAAGCTTTATAGGTAGTAACGCCTGCGCAAAATAAAGGTGCCGCTTCGATGAAGCTTAGATTATCAGGAACCTTAACTACATAATCGGCAGCTGCCACACAATATTCTGCATATCCGCCATCTACGGAATATCCGGAATTTTGCTGATCCAGACAAAGAGTCTCTCTTCCAGTAAGACAATATTCACAATGACCGCAGGCTGAGTACAGCCATGGAATTCCTACACGGTCTCCTACCTTTAAGTGTGTAACTCCTTCACCTATTTCTTCAATAATCCCAACGCCTTCATGTCCGGGAATAAGAGGGAGTTTCGGTTTGACGGGCCAATCGCCATGAGCAGCATGCAAATCAGTATGACACACTCCGCAGGCCTGAATGTGGACAAGGATTTCTTTGTGTCCGGGTTTTGGTTTAGGTACGTCTTGTAGCTCTAACTTTTCTTTGAATTTCTTTACTACAGCGGCTTTCATTAGCATACTCCTTTAGTTTTTGCTTTTCAAAAAGTAGTATGTTCATGAGGCTAACTTTAAATTCTTGAGACTTTTATCACTGATTAACACTCACATCACAAGTAATATGTTAGAATATCAGAACAGCTTTACTGCGTTACCGCTTTATCAACTTCATAATTCACGAGCTATGATGGCTAAGGATTACACTTTAGCTGGAGCAGCTTCTGGAGAGACTGCGGAAATTCCGCGGCGCCGAAGGGTTCACAATCTCAGGCAAAAGGACAGAAGAGTACTGAATATGTATTTGTCATGCTGATCGCTATCAGCAGGGCAAATATTATTTGATATTCTTACGATCTGGGAGATTGGATGACATCCAATCTCTCTTTTTTTTATTCTAATTTATTGTACTCACAAGGGGGAACTAGGTATGGCACAACCAGAATTAAAGAGAGAACTGGCTAATCGGCATGTTCAACTTATTGCTATTGGCGGCACCATTGGTACAGGATTATTTTTGGGATCAGGTAAGGCGATAGAGAAGGCAGGCCCATCCATTATGATCACGTATTTAATCGTGGGTATTGCTGTGTTTTTTGTGATGAGAGCACTGGGAGAACTCCTATTATCTAAAGCGGGCTATCAATCGTTTACGGATATTGCCGAAGACTACCTTGGATCACGGGTCGCATTCATTACCGGTTGGACCTATTGGTTTTGCTGGATTATGACGGCTATGGCTGATGTCATTGCTGTTGGCGTATATGTACAGTACTGGTTTGATATCCCGCAGTGGGTTCCTGCCATCGCCTGTCTAGTCGTGTTATTAGGACTTAATCTATTAACTGTAAAGAGCTTTGGGGAACTCGAATTTTGGTTTGCTTTAATTAAGGTAATTACGATTCTCGCCTTGATTGGTCTTGGGGTCATTTTACTGATCATTGGGTTTAAGACGGATGCAGGATCGGTGACGATACGAAACCTATGGGAGTATGGGGGCTTTTTTCCGAACGGTATATCAGGCTTCTTATTTTCTTTTCAAATGGTTGTATTTGCTTACGTGGGTGTGGAATTGGTCGGGGTGTCGGCAGCGGAAACAGCGGATCCGGAGAAAAATATCCCATCTGCGATTAATAAAATTCCTTTACGGATTCTATTTTTCTATGTCGGTGCGCTTTTCGTCCTGTTATGCATTAACCCTTGGACGGAGCTAAGTCCGGCAGAGAGTCCTTTTGTAAAAACCTTTACTTTAGTAGGGATTCCAATTGCCGCAGGGATTATTAATTTTGTCGTATTAACTTCAGCCGCTTCCGCTTGTAATAGTGGAATGTTCTCGACAAGCCGAATTCTCTATAATTTGAGTAGAAATAACCAGGCGTCACCTCATTTGGGCAAACTGAATAAAAACCATGTCCCAGGTAACTCGTTATTCATTTCTACAATTGTTATATCTGTGGGTGCTCTTTTGAGTAAACTTATTCCGGAGCAGGCTTTTGGAATCGTGACAACGATAAGCGCCATTTGTTTTATATGGGTATGGGGCATTGTGCTCATCTGCCATATTAAGTATAAGAAAACCCGGCCAGACTTACAGGCGAAATCCAAATTCAAAGCACCGTTCACACCGGCTATTAATTATATTGTCTTAACCTTGTTCGCTGGAATACTGATCATCATGCTGTTCGCTGGAGAAACACGCCCGGCTTTATTGTGTACTCCGTTATGGTTTATTTTATTATTCATCTTGTATTCGATTAGAAGCAAAAAGGGGAAAAGTAATTAAGCTTGATTGAGGGATTCACACAAAAAGCCATTCCTATACGGAATGGCTTTTCTTCATATACTGCAATTGCTAGTTACAACCAAGGTTATTCCTTGTTAACTAGGTTTGCTTTCTTTTCAATCGTGATCTTGCTTTTCATAGGCATAAATAAGGTTATAACAAACGCGGCGACGGATAAAATCATCATAAAGTAATAGGCGTCACTTGCCCCAAGAATGGATGCAAGGGATTTAAGGATCTCAGGAGTAGTAGAGGGATTGCTCTGCATCACTGTGGCCGCATGACTTGTAGCCTGCACAGTGTAAATCGTAATTACGACTGCAGTTCCGATGGCTCCGGCAATTTGGCGAACGGTATTGTTCACTGCTGTACCATGGGTGCCGAGTTGTTTGGGTAGTGCATTTAGTCCAGCCGTATTGAGTGGCATCGTAATGAAGCTTAATCCAATTCGCAAGCCAATGGTACGAATCATTAGATACGTATACGTTGTAGATTCAGATAGATCAGTTACCGCCCACATAGATGGAATAATAAATAGCAGACCAATGATGAACAGCGGTTTGGCACCGAAACGGTCGTATAATTTACCGGTGACGGGTGACATGAACGCATTTACGAGCGCCCCCGGCAACAAGAGTAGTCCTGCATCAAATGCTGTAAAACCACGGCCATTTTGCAGGTAAATAGGCAATAGAATCATATCTGCGTACATCATCATGGTGATTAATACATTAATAAGAGATGTCAGCGTAAATACTTTATTTTTGAAGACAGACAGGTTTAGCAGCGGATCATCTGACTTGATTTGTCGAATACAAAATACGGCCGTTACAGCGATTCCAATGCCTAATGTCAGGATCACTATTACGTCGTCCCAGCCTTTACTGCCTGCACTACTGAAGCCGTATAAAATCAAACCAAATCCGACGGTCGATAAAAGAACACTTACTACATCCAGTTTCGACTTAGAGGTCTCAGATACATTCACTAAATATTTGAACGCCAACGCTATAACAAGGATGACAAGTGGGATAAGGCCGATAAATAACCAGCGCCAAGAGTGATATTCGACAACAAATCCCGCGAGCGTCGGTCCAATGGCAGGAGCAAATATCATTGCGAGTCCAAGCAGTCCCATAGCACTGCCACGTTTCTCAATAGGGAAGATCGCGAGTACAACGCTCATCATGAGCGGCATTATAATGCCTGCACCAGCAGCTTGGATCATCCGTCCGACTAAGAGTAGACTAAAGCTCGGCGCTGCTGCACAAATGATTGAGCCAAGTAATAAAAATGACATGGCACTTAGAAATAATTGACGTGTTGTAAAACGTTTCATTAAATAGGCTGTAATCGGAATCAATATTCCGTTGACCAGCATAAAACCCGTTGAAATCCATTGTACAGTTGTTGCCGTGACATCAAATACATCCATCAGACTACTTAAGGCGACATTTAAAAGCGTCTGATTGAGTGTAGATAAGAAACAACCAAAAATCAGGATGGTTAGTAGGATTCCTTTATTTATTTTCTTAATATCTTCTTGCATGGTACAGGCCTCTCTTCATTGCTTTTTCGACATAGTGTCGATAAAATAAATCATATCAGCATTTAAACGGTATTCCTATTTGCAATTTTATTGAAAATGTCGACTAATCGACAGAATGGGTAAATTAGTTGATGAAATACTATATAAACGATAATAGAGGGATGAAATGTCCGAACATAAAAGAGTTGACCCACGAGCCATTCGCTCAAAAAAGATGCTGAAAAATGCTGTTTTTTCATTATTGGCCGAGAATGTGGAGATTTCTCAATTGACTGTCCAAAAAATCGCCAACCGTGCTGAGCTGAATCGTGCAACGTTTTATTTGCATTATGAGGATATTAACGACTTATTGCGCCAGATTGTACATGAAATCTTTGACGAGCTGTCCATGAAGGTTGAACCGCTATTACAAATGAAGAGCAACAACGAACAGGAGCAGCTGGTCACATTTTTAAATTACTTTTATGAATACCGAAAAGTGTTTGCTGTATTAATTGAGCACAAAGGCTTCAAAGAACATTTGACCAACCTGTTAAAAAATACTGTTGAGAAACGAAGAAACGTGAGAAACATAGATTCCACTAAGGAGGTTGTCTCCCTTGATATTATTGCAGCATCACTACTGGGGATTATTATGTGGTGGATTAAGGATGGCAGCCAATATAGCGCAGAATACATAGCAGGGCAAATTACCTTGATGTATAAAAGAAAGTATTTATAAGTGCTAGACTGCGCTACATGGAGGACATGGGTAAAAACCGCTGTATGATATAGAGATACAAATTTCAAGATAACGGATATTCCCCGCACCAACCTTAGGTAAAACTATAAAAAGCGGCAGTCTATGACGATAATTCTCGTTCAAAGGCTGTCCGCTTTTTTTAAAATCATATTATTTAAAATCAACTTTAATTTGTGCTATCTCACTGTTCGTACCAATGCGTAATGGCGGTCCCCAAGTCCCAACACCAGATGTAACGATGACGTGAGGGCTGTTTGGATTCTTCTGATAGTGTCCGTAATCTACTGTGAACATAGCATTGGTGATTAGATTTGCAGGGAATACTTGTCCTTGATGCGTATGTCCACTAAGTATCAAATCGACGTCATCTCCGTATTCAATCATATTCGTGGGTTGATGATCCATTACGATAACGGGCATAGTGGTATCAATGTTACTCATCACTTCAGAAGTAACTGCTCTAGCGTTTCCTTGATCACCAATCGGGGATGAATCTCTCCTGCCAACTACAACGAATTGATTATCAATAACGACATGCTCATCATTTAGAAGTTTAATGTTACTCTTGTCTATAAAGTTCACAATTTCATCGTAGGATCGTCCTGCATCATGGTTACCTAAACAAGCATAAACCCCATAGGTGGACTGAATAGTATTTAATAACTCTATTCCTTTGGAAGGATTAGAGAGGGCATAGTAGTTTCCATTAAATATATCTCCTGACATCAACACAATATCCGGCTGCATATCATTAATGCGATCAACAACCTCTGCAAGAAATTTGACATCATTTATGTAGCCTAAGTGTAAGTCACTGATTAGAACAATATTTAAATGCTCTAATGAGGTGCTTTTGTGTATTTGGAGGGGATACGATACTTCTTTTATCTGATTGGCGTTATAAATCCCATAGGACACCAACCCTATGACTAGCATTAATACTACTGACCTTGTATGAAAAACAACACGTTTTGGCGCAGGGGAGGGGATGATTTTGATCCATTTACTAATAAGTAAGACTACATCGGAAAGGAGTAACAGCAAGAACAAATAGAAATAGATCCCCATCCAATAGTCCCCGGATTGACCAATAAAATTAACAATACTTGAATCGTTCGTCATAGCTGAAGAGGACAATAGTAGATTAATAATGATTGTTACCGCACACAAGCCGTAGATGACTCCGTATATAATCCCATTAATATTTGGAAATACATGTTGTAACCATTTAAAAATCTTTCTCGCGATGTAATAGTTACTTGCCGCGTACATAGCGAATATAAACAAAAATGCAAATACCATATGATGCACCGTCCTATTTTTTTAGATTTCAGAGAGCAATCGTTTATAATCAATAATTATGAGCAAATCGTCAGGTACTCAGTAACAGTAACATATTTTTTCATGTTGGAAGAGGAGATTGTTGATTTTGAATAAAAAGAACAATGGATCAGATCAAATCGTACTGGCCGCAATCGAAACGATTGAGGAAGTGGATTTTCTACTTATGACGGAGTTAACGGCATGGTTTGTTCTTTCTGGTTATCTAGAAATAATGCGAAACGGTTCGGATATTTTGATTCGGACAGGCGATATTTTCGTTTTTAATAAAGGTGATATTGTTCGTGTAATTGGCAGTGAAGAGAATGCGACGCTCTCGGTAAAGTTTCTAACCAATGAGTATCAAGAAGAGTTTCCGGCATTTAAGCTTAACATTCCACTGTCGATGGTGTACAAAAAAGATGGATATGAGCTTGTGAAGAATTGTATGGCGTACTTGTACGTCGAAAGGATATATCCGGGAGCCGGTTCTGATTATATCATCGAAGGGTATTCGAAACGTTTAATCGGATTGCTGTACCGTTATCTTGGGCCAGAAGATGAAAAGAAGCAAGTGCATACAGCTTCGGATAAGGTAAAAGAAATTGTATCATTTATCAATGTTAATTATGCGGACAAACTCAGCCTGGATGAGATTGCTGAACAGTCTTATAGTAGCAAATACTACTTGGCGCATTCCTTTAAAAATCAGCTAGGGATTTCAATCGGAAATTATATCAAAGAAGTGCGATTGTTTCATAGCTTACGTATGCTGGAAAATACGAACGATAAGATTGTCACGATTGCTTTAGTCAACGGCTTCCCCAATGTACGATCATTTAACGAGGCATTTAAAATAAGGTATGAGCTTTCACCTGCTGAATTTCGTGAACAGCGTCAAATAAGAGCGGTGCAGAATCGTGCCGATGCGGAGCTGTCCCAAGATGTATTAGCTCTACTATCGCCGTATGTGCCGTTAGGTGAATTGCCGGCTGGCACGTCTATTGCCCCCGATCGCATCGAGGTGCAATTAGATTTGCATAAAACGATCGGCCAGTACTCAAAGGTCAATCATGTTCTTAAAGTAAAAGGCGAACTTATGGATAGCCGTTTGCTCGAAGTACGTCAACGCCTTAGGGTGAAGTGGGTAGCGGTCACTCGTATTTTTAAAAAAGTGGATATACGTTTAAGCGAAGGGAAGCTGTTCTGTTCATTTCGTGAGTTGGATCGAATGTTGCAGCAGATCGTGTCTGTTGGCATGTTTCCCTACCTTCAATTTCAATCTATAGATTTGGATGATTGGGAGGAGCGGGGATTTCATAACAATGAATGGTTTCAAACGATAATGACTGAATTAAATCTTCATCTGCAACAAAATTATATGACAAGTCAGGATTGGATGTACGAGTTCCGCTGCTTCTATGAAATGAAAAATAGCAGGGAATTACGTTTGCCGTTAGTGAATGCCATTTCAATCTTTAAAAACTATAAGAACGTAGTCATTCATTTTCCCATCCCGCCAGAAGATGCGATGCTGCTCGATATGACCTGCCATAATGCCGTTTATTGCATTGATGACTGGACCCGTATGCGCAAGATTCCACTTGAAACTGCGCTTAATTATCTATTTGATGAAGAATACATTCGGGTCATTGGTGAGAACACAAACATGCAAGATCAGAATCGTATTTTGGATCGAATGCTGGTTTACGATCAGGATGATTATCTACACGCCTATTCAGATCTAGCACAAGCAAATGCAAGCATTTGGCAATATATAAACCTAATGAATCAAAACGAAATTGCAGGTCACTATTTCCCCCCATTATCACTCGATTCAGCCAAGCTGTTTGAGTATTTTCCAGATGAGCTGGCAAGTAAGCTTTCATTACTTACACCGGATGGTCGTTACAAGGACAATTGGTATGCGACAGCGTTTGTGAGTCGCTTGTTTGATGAGATTGTGTTCAAAAACAACTCATGTATCGTGACAAAACAGCAAGATAACTACCGCATTTTAACGGTTTATCCAGAAGAAGAGCAACATCTGTTTATCAATGAAAATAAGGAAAAACTAGAATTAGCTTGGCATAAGGCAAAAAGTCCCTATGTTTTTATAAAGATGGAGCTTACAAACCTTGAAGGGACATACCGATTGATCAAGCAACGATTAACTACTGAGCAAATAGATCAGCGATTAGACCTTGCTGATTTAAGAAAATGCAAAAAGTTGTCTTTCGAAGATATTGCGTATTGGAATGCAATTAATCGACCTTCGAGAAGCGTAGAACAACTGAAAATAAAGGGAAATCATACACTTGAGTTCGAAGTTCCGCTATTCGGGATTGTTATGATCGACTTAGAAAAAACCAACGATTAATGCTAAATATTGCTCACTCGATTTCTTGATCAATCGAATGAACGCAATATTTAGCTTTTTTTTCGACAAGATCCTCATAGTTAAAATGTAAGCGCTATATTATGATTGTGAAAAAGAAAGACGATACCGGAGGGGGTCGCCGTGGTGGACAATTTTAATATTAAACGCGTTAAGAAAAGTGAAATCGTGCAAAAGGTGAAGGAAGATAAAGCTAAGCTGCGAGCGCGAAAGCAAGAAATTAAAGCGCTACCGGAAGCAGAACGAACAGCAGCGATTGAACAGGACAAACAATTAAGAAAAGAGCAAAAGAAACAAACAAAAATAGAGTTGAAAACTCTAAGGCGCAAAGATCGTAGAGCGATGAAAAAAGAAGCGAAACGCTACAAGAAAATTAAAAATAGATCAAGACGTTTCACCGGCTGGTCGATCGTAGCGCTTGTTGTCATATTGTTGTTCGTACAATTCGGTGCAACCGCTTCTAGCATCATCGATGCGCTAACAGGAAAACACATTACAGCCATAACCGATTCCCCTGAGGCACTTGCAGCACGTGAACAAGGTGGGAAAATAGCTGAAGAAATTGCGAATGAAGGCATTGTTCTATTGAAGAATGATGATAAACAGCTGCCTTTGAAAGATAAAAAGGTTAACGTCTTCGGATTAGCTGCATTAGAGCTACGTTATGGCGGCGGAGGATCGGGTGCGGGGGATACTTCCCGTGCGGTTAATTTATTTAAAGGTCTAGAAAATGCAGGTATTTTGTACAATACCGAGCTTCATGACTTGTATCAAGAGGTTGGTGCAAAAGCAGGAGTGGGCAGCAAGGCGAGTACCGGAGTCATTCAAGTTGTAAAAGGTATGTTAGGCGGAAACTCTAGCGATGAACCTAAAATCGATTATTTATCGGACGAAGCAATAGCACAAGCGAAATCCTATTCGGAAAATGCAATTATTGTCATTGCTAGTGAGAGTACAGAAGCTAGTGATGCGACCGCTGAGCAGTTGAAATTGACAGCAAATAAACGCGCTTTGATTGAAAAGGTTGCACAGTCATTTGAAAATGTCACAATCGTTGTAAATGCGGGGAATGCCTTAGAGCTTGGTTTCGTAAATGAATTTAAATCTATTAAATCTGTCTTGTGGATAGGAACACCTGGGCCTTATGGAGCCAACGCATTAGGAAATATTCTTGCAGGAAATATCAATCCATCAGGCCGTATTACGGATACGTATGTTTATGACAATTCATCGGCTCCAGCAAGTGAGAACTTTGGAGACTACAAATACGATAATTTGAAGTATTCATTCCTCAATTATCAAGAAGGTATCTATGTCGGTTACCGTTTCTATGAAACCTTCTTTTTAAATGATGAAGCAGGCTATCGAGATACCGTGTTATATCCTTACGGACATGGATTAAGCTACACGGATTTCGAGTGGAAGGTCCTGAATCAGTCATTGTCGGAAGACAAGATTGAACTACAAGTCGAAGTGAAAAATGTGGGCGACAAAGCCGGAAAAGATGTTGTTCAAGTTTATTATTCAGCTCCGTATATTGCAGGCGGCATTGAAAAATCGGCCATCGAACTGGCCACTTATGCAAAGACGTCTTTGCTGGAAGCGGGTCAATCCGAGGTACTTACCCTTTCTTTTGCTACCGAAGAGATGGCTTCTTATGATATGAGCGTAGAAGAAGCGTATGTACTAGACCCAGGCACCTATTCAATTAAAGTGGCTCGCAATGTCCATGATATCGTGGCAAGCTATGACCTTCAGTTGGCTGAGAAGAAGGTTTTCAAAGAAGATAAGGATACCGGAACGCCTTACGAGAATCGCTTTGAATTAGCAAAAGGTGAAGTTACGTATTTGTCACGGAATGATTGGGAGAAGACATATCCTTCGGATGAAAATATTAGTCATAAAGCACCGCAGAATGTGCTCGACGCATTCTCAAAAGAGCAGGAAGCATCAAATTTGGAAATGCCAACGGTTGGCGCTGATAATGGCTTAGTACTGGAGGATTTGAAAGGTTTAGCCTTTGATGATCCGAAATGGAATGAATTCATGGATCAGTTTACATTGGACGAAATGATTGATTATGTAGCAAACGGCGCCTATAGAACAATGGCGGTAGAGCGTTTGGGTGTTCCTAAAACGTTGTTGATGGATGGACCTGCTGGATTTAGTTACTTCTTTAAGCCAATCGAAGCCGCGTCATATCCGTCTGAAATCGTCATTGCAGCAACATGGAACAATGATCTAGCCTATCAAATGGGAGAAGCGGTTGGTAAAGAAGCGCGTGCGTATGGCATTCAAGGCTGGTATGCACCGGGGATGAATATCCACCGTACAGCACAAGGCGGCCGTAACTTCGAATACTTCTCAGAAGATCCTGTGCTTTCAGGAAAAATAGCGGCATCTATGATAAACGGCGCAGAAGACCAAGGCATTATTGCCTTTATGAAGCACTTCGCGTTAAACGATCAAGAAACCAATGCTCGTTCAGGAAATCTGATCTGGGCCAACGAGCAAGCGATTCGCGAAATCTACTTGAAGCCGTTTGAGATTACGGTTAAAGAAAGCAGCCCTCTTGGCGCAATGTCTAGCTTTTCGATCATCGGGACAAAGTGGGCAGGAGCGAATTCCGTCTTGTTAAATGATGTTCTGCGTAAGGAATGGGGCTTTGATGGATTTGTTTCCAGTGATGCAGTCTTTGGATTTATGAAAGCGCCGGATGCGGTTGTAGCTGGTAATGATCTCATGCTCGATATTATGACACCAAGTAAAAACGAGAAATTATTAAAACAAGCATACAAGAAGGATCCTGCAGGAATCACAAACGGGGTTCGCACAAGTGTTCAGCATGTGTTGTACACGATCCTGCAAACCTACTTATTCGAAAAATAGGCGTAAGCATGCGGGGTGAAGAGATTGAAGTATAGAGCATTAATTGAAAGTATGACGGTAGAAGAAAAAGCATCTTTAATGTCTGGCGCAAACTTCTGGAATACAAAAGCAATCGACCGAGTGAAGATTCCAAGCATTATGCTGACCGATGGACCTCATGGTCTGAGGAAGCAAGGCGGAAAGGCAGACCACTTAGGCTTAAATAAAAGTCTGCCTGCCACTTGTTTTCCGACGGCGGCAACCTTGGCTAATAGCTGGGACAGACAATTAATCTATGAGGTAGGTCAAACGATTGGAAAAGAAGCAGCTAGCGAAAAAGTGAGCGTGTTGCTTGGTCCTGGATTGAATATCAAGCGGAATCCGTTATGCGGACGAAATTTTGAGTATTTTTCCGAGGATCCTTATTTAACGGGAGAATTAGCGAGCGAGATGGTCAAAGGCATTCAGGTGAACGGTATCTCTGCATGTCCTAAACACTTTGCTGTCAACAGCCAAGAGCATATGCGAATGACGATTGACGAAGTCGTGGATGAACGCTCGTTAAGAGAATTGTATTTAGAAGGATTCAGACGTGTAATTGAGAAGGGTCAACCGAAAACCATCATGACCTCTTACAACAAAGTGAATGGTACCTTCGCTAATGAAAATAACGATTTGTTACAGGATATTCTGTACGGAGAATGGGATTTTAATGGCGTAGTCGTTACGGACTGGGGCGGTAATAATGACCGTGTTGCAGGGTTGAAAGCAGGAAATCAATTGGAAATGCCTTCAACCAATGGAATTACGGATCAGGAAATCGTGCAAGCAATTAGAAAGAATGAGCTGGCCGAAGAAGTGCTGGATGACGCTGTCGATCGTCTGCTTGAGTTAGTCTTTACTACCCAGCTGCATGATCAAGATACACCGCGTATCGATTATGAGGAGCACCACAATAAAGCGATAGAAGCTGCCAAACGTTCGATTGTGTTATTGAAAAATGACGATAAGATATTACCGCTTAAACACGGCAATAAAATTGCGATTATTGGTGATTTCGCCAGTAATCCTCGCTACCAGGGTGCTGGAAGCTCGCTTATTAATCCTGCCAAGCTATCCAATGCCTGTGATGTGCTCGGTCAATCTGGCTTGTCGATTGTTGGGTACGCGAAAGGCTTCAAGCGAATGGGCGGAAAAAATGATCGGTTAATAAAGGAAGCTGTTACGTTAGCTGAGAAAGTAGATACCATTCTACTGTTCTTGGGGCTGGACGAAGGCAGCGAAGCCGAAGGTGTTGACCGCGTAAACCTTAACTTACGTGACAACCAGCTCGAACTGCTTCGCTCATTAACAGAAGTCAATTCCAATATTGTGGTGATTCTCGCGGGCGGTGGCGCCATTGAAATGCCGTTTATAAAGAATGTAAAAGCTATCGTTCATACCTATTTATCTGGACAAGGAAGCGCTGAAGCGTTAAAGAGTATTTTACTTGGAGAGTACAACCCAAGTGGTAAGCTTAGCGAGACATTTCCGATTAAGTATAGTGATGTCTCTTCTGCTCCTTATTATCCAGGTAAGGAGGCAACCGCAGAACATATCGAAGGCATTTTTATCGGTTACCGTTATTTTGATACCGTGAATAAGCCTGTGTTATTTCCGTTTGGATATGGGCTGTCCTATACAACCTTTGCATATACGGATTTAACGGCTGATCAGCATCAGGTTACGTTTACTATCACCAATACAGGGGCAGTAGCAGGGGAAGAGGTTGCGCAGCTCTACATCCAGAAACAAGATTCGTCCATCTTTAGAGCGAAGCGAGAATTAAAAGGCTTTGAAAAGGTGAGCTTAGAGCCGGGTGAAAGCAAGCGTGTCACAATCATGCTGGAGGAACGTGATTTTTCCTATTATAATCCGACGATTCACGATTGGGCGGTTGAGCCTGGTGCTTATGAAATTCAAATCGGCAGTTCAATCCAATCTATTCTTTTGCAGGAACGTATTACGCTTACAGGAGATTCCGTTTCTTGTGAACATACCAAGGATCAATTCCCGCATTATTTTAGCGGACACGTTCATGAGGTAACGGCAGCGGAGTATAAGGGGCTGTTGGGATATGAACCTCCTTCTCCTTGTTGGGATCCAAAGCAGGACTTGGGGTTAAACGACACCATTGCTCAAGCTAAATATAAGAACGCACTTGGAAAAACAATCTATCATATTGTCTTTTTCTTTAACAAGTTTTTCGAAGCAGTCAATAAGCCTCTGCTAGCGAATAATGTCTACTTTGTTCTGAATATGCCATTTCGTCAAATTGACCGTTTTACTGGCGGGAAAATTAGTCGAAAGCAAATCCTGAAGGTGTTGAAATGGATAAACCGATAGACAAATAGGAAGTGAAGAAAAGGAGATACCACGGTATCTCCTTTTTCTAGGCTTCAAAGGAGAAATAGAAGAATATGAGCGAAGTAAATATCGAAAAAAATACAGGAATGATGGGTGTATGGAATAAATTTAAGGGGCTGCATCCAAATATTGCACAATTCATAGTATTTTTTATACTGAGTGCTGGGATGACGGTATTACAACTTGTTCTAATGCCTTTATTTAAACTTATATTTGCACAGACATCATTACTATCTACAAGCCTTCAAGTTTTTCAGTTGGGACATAACTTTGATGGAAGTGCCTATTATGTATTCGATTATGCTGCAGGTTCACTTGCATCAGTAGGTGGAGGAGGGCTTGGCTATTTTCTTGCCGTTCAAATTACACTCGGCATTGCACAGATCATTAACTTTTTCGCACAGCGAACCATTACATTTAAATCAAACAGTAACGTTTGGAAGGCCGCTTTCTGGTATGTACTAGCGTATATTCTTATAACCATTGGTGCTGCCGCGGCACAAGGATTTTATAAGGCTCCTATCTATAATTTATTAATTAACACATGGGGAATGGGATCAATGGGGGAGACAATAGCGGATATTATTACAATGATTATCATTAGTACGATTTCGTTCTTGATATTCTATCCTATCTTTAAGATCATTTTCAAACAAGAGCCTGAAAAACTGGCTTAGTAAAGGAACACCTTCCCTGATTACCGGGGGAGGTATTTATACTACCAACATTTTAAAGCGCTTACTTATGTGATTATTATATGAAAATGTAAGTAATAACATTTTACGACATTATTCACCTTACTTTTACATGGGAGTTATGATATGTTTTGGTTGAATATGGATAATTTAAAAGATGAGAGGAAGAATGCGTATGGAAGCGCTGGTGTGGACATCCAATCATAAGCTGGAACTCTATGAACGGAAAGAACCACAGATTGCAGCCCCGGATGAAGTTAAGATCCGGATTGAGATGACAGGCATTTGCGGAACAGATCTAGCGGTCATCACCGGTAAAGAGGAAGGAGTTCCAGGAATCATTCGCGGTCATGAGGCTGTAGGGACCGTAATCGGAATTGGCAGTAATGTTGATCGTGTTAAGGTGGGGGACCGTGTAGTTATCGATCCGAATCAAAGCTGCAATGAATGTTATTTTTGCTTGAAAGAGCAGCCGCACTTATGTATAGGACCGGATGGAAATGGGATGCCGATTGCTGGTTTGAATAGAAATGGGACATTCACTTTTTTTTACACTACTGCACAAACGTTTGCACACCTTCTGCCTGATCATATGAGCTGGGAAACGGGGGTATTAATCGAGCCGCTTGCCTGTGTGCTGCACAATTTCAAAGAAGCTAATGTCACAGCTGACGATAAGGTGCTCATTCTTGGATCGGGTCCAATGGGACTGTTAAGTCAAAGGGTGAGCAAATCAAAAGCTGCGCTCACGGTAGCGACGGAAATTAATCCCTATCGGTTGGCATTTGCTAGAGAAATCTCGGATTTTGCTCTAACACCATCCCAATTAAATCAAGCTACCGTAGATGAAATCTGTGCGGGACATAAGTTTGATGTGATTATCGATACGGTGGGCACTCAGCTCGAAGTGGCGGAGAAATGGATTGAGCGTGGAGGGCGCATCATTCCTTTTGGAATTAATGCGAAGTATCGGTACACCTTTTCCCCTACCAAATTCGTACAGCAGGCAATCAAAATTATCGCAACGGGCGAATACCGCTATATGTTCGAGGAAGCTTTGCAATTTGCCGCTGAGAGGCCTGAACTAGAGAAACTGGTGACGAGAAAAGTTAAGCTCAATCAGCACGAAGCAGCAATAAACGAGTTGATCGGCTATGAATTGAACTCTTTGAAGGTGGTTGGGAGTGACACCGTAAAGACGGTTTTTGTTCCCTAAACGTAGAACTGCAATCAACGAGAGGTGGATCTGTTAATGAGCAAAGAAAGCAAATTTAGACTTGTTCAGGATTACTTGTCTATACACAAAGATAAAGACGTCGCGCCAATTTGGATACCTGCTGTGTGGAATGAGTGCAAATATGAGTGTGTTCTTTTCGAAAAAGACGAGGAAATTTGTGTGCATCCGTATGATTTTTTAACAGAGCATTTGAAGTATATAGACAAGCTTTCGTGGAGATATTCGCTTAAGGAACGCACGAATTTAGACGACAGCGCAATCTATTCTTCGTTAATTCGTTATTCGACGGCTTGGGATTACAACCATGATGGGACAATCCAATCTGGTACTTTTTTAAGATTCCTTATTCTTCTGCCGCTGTTAAAGAAAATGGGCATCAATATTCTGTATATGCTTCCAGTGAACCAGTACAGCAGGTTGAATCTGAAGGGAGATATCGGGTCACCTTACGCTGTGCAATCGTTATTCCACTTGGATCAGAACCTACACGATAGCCTGCTGGATGGTATGGAGCAGTTTACGATCCACGATGAGCTCAGCGCTTTGGTAGAAGCTTGTCATTTACTTGATATTAAGACTGTTGTTGATTTCATTCCCCGTGTAACGGCGAAAAACAGTGTGTTCATTACCGAACATCCTGAATGGGTGTATTGGATCAAAATGCAGGAATTAGAAGGCTTTGCACCGCCATCGATTCCTGAGCTTGGATTCTTTGAGGAGTGTACTCCTGACAAATTGGAAACGGTCTACCACAGCCAGGAAACCGCAGCATTTCTGCGGAAGTTCTCGCCGCCGCCCAATGAACTTCATCCACTCCTTTGGCAGCAGTTAAAAGAAAGAGCTGCTAAAAATGGAGATGAGCTATTAACTCTGGTGGAGCAAGAGATGAGGATAACGACCGCTCCCGCGCATTCGGATTGGATTAACGATGTGCAGCCGATTTGGACAGACATTACGTTCTTGCGCCTTTACAAGGACGTCTCTCCGCAAGTGAGACATCTTATAAGTTCGGATCAGGCACCGTATGTTCTTTTTGATACGATTAAATGTAATGACTATCCAGGTGAGGAGCCGAATCTGAAGCTGTGGGATGTGTTGGAGGAGGCCGTACGGTTTAATCTCGAAAAGTATGGGATTGATGGCTTCCGTATCGACATCGGACATGTACTTCCTATTCCGCTGTTGACTCGAATTTTTGACACGATTAAAGAGTTGAATCCGAATGCGATCTTGATCAGCGAAGATTTGTTCAATCGTAATCACAAGAAGGCGGCGAGCACCGGCTACAACATTATGCTTGGCAGCGGATGGAATGTCATGACGCATATGAATAAAGACAATCTCGTTTCATTCTTAGAGGAGTTGCCTGAATTAAATATTCATGTGTTCGCCTGTGCAGAAACGGCAGATACGCCTCGGATCACGAGCCGTGGCGGTGTTGAGGTAGCTCGGATGATCGCGGTATTTAATCAATTTCTTCCGAATGCAATTCCATACGTGACGACTGGTTATGAAATGAATGAGGAGCAGCCCCTCAACTGTGGTCTTGGTGACAACACGAACGGAGAGGAGATTTCTCGCGCTTTTTTTAACGTCATGAAAATTAATTGGACTAATCCTGCACCGATGCTGCCACTGCTGACAGAGCTAAGTGAACTTAAGAAAGATTGGCCCCAGCTAGTGAAGCCAGAAAACTTTTTCGTGGCGCAGTCCCCGGAAGGTACAGTTCTGTACGGGTATATGCATGGCGAACAGACGCTGCTCTGCTGCTTTAACTTGAGTGCTGATGCTTCCTGCCAAGTTGATTTGAAGGCTGCGGTACCTGGGCGGTGCCCAATGACCGTGACGCTGGATAGTTCCTTAACGGGCAGTATCGTAGGTCAGACGATAGACAGTATACTGCTAGCACCAAATCAGGCTTTAGTGCTCGTAAACAACCATAGACAAGTTAGTTAAGGGGGAGAGGCAGCGATGGAAAAGAAAAACAAAGAAATCGTGTTATGGCATGAGTTTGACGGTCCGGGAGATACCTCGATTGAGGTGTTGGAGGGAATTTGCAAGCTGTATACAGAGCGCTTCGGCGTACAAATTACGCCACAAGTGATGAACATTACGGAGTTGACTGCGCGCCTGAACCAAATTAAGGACACTCATCAAGGTCCGCATCTGGCGATGGTTCCTGCGGATATGTCCTCCTATGTTGAGAATGGCCTTTACTCTGAAGTACCAGGATGGCAATTCGAAGATGCACTGACTGAAGGGGCACTTTCAACGATGCAACTGGATGGTGTTCAGTATGGTATCCCGGTATTACGGGGCAATCATCTGGTTCTGTATTACAATCCGGAGATATACGCCAGTGCGCCGACGACATGGGACATGTTCGAAGAGGCAGCAGAGAGGTTGTCCGCTCAAGGCATCATACCGATTGGAGCAGATTTACAGCAGGGTTATTGGTTTATTCCGTTTCTTACAGCTTTCGGTGGTTGGCCTGTTCAGGATGGAAAGCCGAATATCGTTACCCCTGAAATGAGGCAGGCGCTTCAGTTCATCCGCGACAAAATGGATCAAGGTGTGATTGTTAGTCTCGACGGCTCTACAGGACTGCTAGAGCAATTCATTGAGGGTAAGATCGGCGCTATTATTTGTGGCGAGTGGATTTATAACCATTTGGATAAGCAGATGAACAACAGGCTTGCGGTTTGCCAGCTTCCGGTCATCGAAGGGCGACAATCACTATCTATGTCTTCTTCCATCGGCCTTATCTACCCTAATCATTCGTTAACGTCTGAGGAGCGGGAAAATATTTTATCCTTCACGCATTTTATGTTGAGTGACGAGTGCCAAACCATGTGGACGCTAGGCGTGCAGCGGATCCCGGCTCAGGAAGAGGTGCTGAACCGTCTAGGTGCCTCTGCTATGCCTAACAAAAAGATGATTTTATCGCTGTTGGATCACGCACGGCCGATGCCGACGTACCCCTTCATGATTCAAGTATGGGAGGCGCTAAATACGGGTCTAACCGAGCTGCCCTTAAGCAATCCTGAACAAGCATTGAAAAAAATAGAACAGGCCATCCAAGCATCCTGGGGCGTATATAAAAGCTAAAAAGAGACGGGGAGAAGAAACATGAAAACAACGATATTCAGCCAAATTTCGATTGACGGTAAGCTCACTATGGGAGCTGGTAATTCGAGTAAGGAGCTTTTTTCTTTGTTTTCCAGTAAGGATATGGAATTCATTCATCTATTCCGGGGGAATGTGCAGGGCATTATGGTCGGCAAAAATACTATTCTGACGGACAATCCCTTTCTTACTAATCGGTATGAGGAGAACAAAAATCCAATCCGGATCATTCCGACGACCACCTTGGATATTCCGCTGGATAGCAATGTGCTCTCGGATGAGGGGAGGACGATTATTGTCACAACCGAGAAAGGGCGGGATGAATATAAAATCAAGCAAATCCGGGAAAGAGGGAAGGAGTGCCTCATCTGCGGTGAGGATAAAGTCGATTTCGTGGAGCTTGAACGTCAGTTGGAAGACAACTTTGGCATTACCAGCTTGATGGTCGAGGGCGGCGGCTTTTTGAACTGGCATATCTTCAATCAAGACATCGTCGATGAAATTATTCTGATGCAGCTCCCGATCATCATAGGCGGTTCCACGAACATTACTTTAGTGGATGGAGACGGGTATCAGCAATTATGCTTTGCGAAAAAGTTCAAGGTTGTAGAAATTCAGCCAAAAGATAATTATACGCTCATGCGCTACAAAAAAGTGATATAACCTCACACAAAGTCATAGACTGCGAATGGCTATGGACGCTGTAAAATCGAGAATATGGGGGTTGTGAACGATTCATGTCAGAGAAAGAGAACTTCTACAAAAGTGTGTATAAAATCGCTGTGCCCGTTACGCTTCAAAGCTTACTGATGGCATTGCTCAATTTGACGGATCAATTGATGGTCGGGCAGCTTGGAGATGTGGCGATTGCCTCGGTGGGGATGTCCACCAAAATATATGGGATCATTGCGGTTGTCTTGGCTGGTTTATCGACGGGTGTATCCATTTATGCAGCCCAGTTTTGGGGGAACAAAGATTCCAAAAGTGTCTCCCAGGTGCTTGGCCTTGGACTGATCGTCGGCTTCGCGTTCTCGTTCTTATTCTCTGCAGCGGTCTTCATCGATTCGCCGCTTTTTCTGAGCATGTTCACGACAGATGCGAATGTAATAGATAATGGGTATATTTTCCTTCAGATCATGTCGATCGGCTTTGTACCTGTCATGCTCACGATGATGTATTCCGCGATTTTGCGTAGTACGGGGCATGCCAAATGGCCGATGTATGTAAGCTTAATTGCTGTTGTTTTGAATATTATACTGAATTACGTACTTATTTTCGGGAACTTCGGTGCTCCAGCGCTTGGTCTGAAGGGCGCGGCTATTGCTACCCTTATTTCCAGGGTGGTAGAATGTTTGTTGATTATTGGTGCCGTGTACCAATATCGTTTACCGGGCGCTGTTGGGCTAAAGAACTTGTTCATCATTCCTAAACCGCTCATCCGCAAGTTTTTTGGAACGACGTATCCGCTGCTGCTGACTGAATTGATCTGGGTATTGGGTGAAACGGCATATGCGATTATCTATAGCCGCATGGGGACGATGGAGATGACGGCGATGACCATTACCTTCCCATTGCAAGGGCTTTGCATCGGCTTATTGTCCGGTCTGGCTAGTGCGGCTGGGGTATTGGTTGGCAACCGTTTGGGTGCGAACGAAACGGACATCGCACTCGATCATGCGAAAAAATTTATTCGTCTTGGCATTATCATCTCTCTAATTGTCGGGGTTATCATTGCGGCAGGCTCGAAGCTGTATGTCTCCGCATTCAATATCTCCGAGGATGCTAAACAGATGAGCATATATATCGTTATCGTATTCGCTGGATTTCTTTGGGCCAAAGTTTCCAATATGATCATAGCAGGCGGTATTCTAAACAGTGGGGGAGACAGCAAGTTCGTGTTTAGCATGGAATCGACCGCGACATGGCTGATAGGTGTCCCCTCCGGGTTGTTGCTATCATACGTCTGGAAGCAGCCTGTCTACCTTGTATATCTCGTCATATCACTTGAGGAGGTTGTCCGTTTTGGGTTCGGTTACGCCCGGATTTACTCCCGGAAGTGGATGAGGAATTTAGTTAACGATTTGGCTGAAAAAGCGATGTAAGGTCAAAGCACATAAAAGTAAACACACATCCGGGCTGTGGATTGCTCAAGGCTTCCGTGTATTTCCGCCTAAGGGAAAGTCACGGGAGTCTTTTTGTAACTAATGATATGATTGTCGTATGGGGTGGCTTTGAACGGGCGATAATTAATTAAACGAGTCTAGTCAGAAAGGAACTGCTATGCAAGAGACTTCTAGAAACCATAGATTTAATTATTTTTTTGAAATGATTCTCTACCTCATTTGCGGAGTATCAATTGTTTATTTTGGCCTGAATGGAAATTATGATAAAACATTTCAAGCGGCCCTTATCATTCTGGTCCTGTTACTCTTTAAGGGCTTAATCACAAGGACCAACAGCGAACTGCCTCCCGTACTTCAATTTTCGGTGCTGGTCTTTATCACAATCACGATGATGCTCGCCAATTTATTCAATTTGTATGGTGTCATCCCTTACTTAGATAAGATTGAACATCTGCTGTCTGGAATTATTTTATTCTTCGTAGGACGATTCATCTTGTTCAAGTTGGCTAAGCGTAAAGAGCTGGGCGGTCTGCCTTCTAACATCATCACTTGGTTCGCGTTCCTGTTTGCTGTTGCAATGGCTGGAATGTGGGAGATTTATGAGTTTACGGTGGATCATCTCTTTGAGCTTCATTCGCAAAATGGTAGTTTGACCGATACGATGATGGATATGATTTGCGGAACATTGGGCGCTCTCGTCGCTTCCTTCTATTTATTCGTAAAAGCACGCAGAAAAACGTAGCTTTGATCAACGTTAATTTTCACGTTCACTAGGAGACTTCTTAGGAATTCTAATCTGAAAAATGGTTTCCGTCACGGCTTCGTCCAGCAATTGCACGCTGCCATGGTGCAATTCCGCGATTTCCTTGACGATCGAGAGCCCGAGGCCGAGCCCTTCGCCTTTTCTTCCACCGTCGGCGCGGTAGAAACGCTCGAAGATATGCTCGCGATCCTTCAGGGCGATACCTTTACCCCGGTTTTTGACCGTGAGAGCCACTTCCTCTTGTTCCTCCGTTAGTCCAATTCCCAGATAATGTCCCTCTTCACCGTAACGAACGGCATTGTCCAGCAAGTTGCGCAAAGCACGTTCGATTAGCGGTGCGTCGATCATGACCTCGACATCTGTATCTTGGATGTCTGCCTCCACCACGATGTTCTTATCGTCCAGGAATAAGAGGTACTCGGCTGCGATCTTTCGCATTAATTCCGACAGATTATGCGGAGCGAGCTGAAGCCGAAGTAGATGCTCTTCTTGACGGGTAATGTCAAGTAATTGATCAAGCAGCTTATCCATGTAGCGAGAGCGCTGCAGGATGATTTTGGCCCCGGACTGAAGCTCGTTCTCATTCTTGTACGCACCGGTTCGGATCATTTCGGCATAACCCAAAATCATAGTTAATGGCGTTCGCAAATCGTGAGACAGGTCCGATAAGAGCAGTCTTCGCCGATGTTCTAACTGTTCGATGTGGGCAGACTGGCTCTGGATACGCTTTGCCATTGAATTGTAGTGCTGAGTCAGCTGAGCAATCTCGTCCCTCGACTTATCCTCCAGCACGATGATATCGCGTCGGATTCCAACTTGGTTCAGCGCGTTGTTCAGTTTTGTAATGCGACGATCGGTGGAAGAGAAAAACCATAAGGAAAGGAGATAGGGTAGCAACAACGCCAGTAACAGAGGTAAAATAAATGTTAGTAAAGCCTTATACGTTCGGAGAAAAAAATATATTTGTCCAGATGTCATGTCTTCGCTGGATAAACTCAATAACATGTAATAGGATCGATGATCATGGGCAACGGAATAAGTGAGAGTGATCGGAGTATTTTCACCCCAAAGATTATTTGGCATATGGTCAACACGGTCGGCTAATTTGCGGAAGTCGTAGGAATTATTCTCGCCGGCGGAATCATACAGCGTCGACCCGTCCTCAGCCAGCCACTCTAGGCGGATCTTGGAATGCGGGCGTAGTACTTCTTCCAGAAGGGGTTGAACCTCTGGTCCCGAGTAGGCGTCTTGCCGTTCTATAGCCGCAAGTGCTTCATGTGAGATGGCGTTTAACGTCTTCAGATCATATCCTGGGGTCCAAGTCTTCCCGGTCATTAGGGTAATCGTAATAAACAAGACGATACTTCCTGCGGCACTGGATAGCATCATCAGCCATAGCTTAGTTCGTCTCTTCATCGTCCGTCACCTGAGAGGCGGTAGCCGATGCCGCGAATGGTATGAAGATTAGATTGGGACCCGGGTGCGCTTTCAAGTATTTTTCGGATGCGGCTGATGAAGACGCTGAGGTTGTTGGCGTCATAGTTTTCATGCTGCCAAACTTGCTTGTATATTTCTCCTTTTGTTAGTACGCGGTCAGGATTGAGCATGAACACTTGCAGTAGATGGCATTCGACTGGAGTCAGTCCATGTTGTTGCCCATCATTATGTAGTACATAATTGTCGATATCCAGAATAAGCTTATTCAATTGAATCACATGGGGCCGGCTAAATGTCTCGGGATGGCGCCTGCGGAAATGGGCCTGTATCCGCGCCAGCAGTTCCATTGGACTGAAAGGCTTGGTCATATAATCGTCCGCTCCCAGTCCAAGCGCATCAATTCTGTCCTCCACCTCTCTTCTCGCACTAAGCGCAATAACCAGCGTTTCCGGGCGATGTTCCCGCAAGTAGCGTAGAACTTCGAAACCGTTACCGTCGTCCATCATGATGTCCAGAACGATCAGTGAGAAAGGCTGCGTTTGTAGCTGTAGGATCGCCTGCCGCCCAGACTCCGCTTCGGAGATGTCCCATCCCGCACGTTCCAGATGTAAGCGAATAAGCTCACGAATGTCGGGTTCATCATCGACGATCAGAATCCGGTCCATGTTTTCATCACTCTCCATTCTTCGCTAAATATGTTTTCATTATTATAGCAAGATTAGATAAAATTAGGATTAGAATATCATTTGGAGATTTTGATAAGTAGAAGTCGGTTCTTAGATAAACATATAATGGGTACATTGAAAAGGACAAAAGAGGGAGCTACATACATCGTAACTAAGGTCATAACTGAGGAGTGGTAGGCATGGCACGTATCTTATTTATTAATGCTGGATCAGAGGGACATATCAATCCAACGATTGGTGTTGTACAGGAGCTTATTTCTCGTGGAGAAGAGGTAATGTACTTCACTATAGAAGCTTTTCGGGAGCGTATGGAGGAGACAGGTGCTATAGTACGGACATTGGACGCTCAACAATTTGTAAAGGCCTTTATTTCAGGTGGAAGGGATTATCTGCTTGAAAGAGTCAATGGGCTTTTACTTACGGCGGATATCGTTATACCAAGCGTTCTTGAACAGATCAAAGGGGAGCATTTCGATTACATCATCCATGATTCGATGTTTGGTTGTGGACGTTTACTGGCTCAAATTCTTAATCTTCCTGCAATCAACTCTTGTACTTCTTTTGCACAGACTAAGGAATCATTTGATCAAATCATGGAACGATTCTACACAGAAGCGCCTGCAGAAATAGTAAAAGCTGTAGACGATAGATTTCAAAGTCTGACCTTAAAAATAAAGGAACAATACGGTGTACAGATTCACTCTCCTTATGAAGTGTTCTGTAATCCTGCACCACTTACCATCGTGTATACGACAAGGGAGTTTCAACCTTATGGAGAAGCCTTCGACCCATCATATAAATTCGTTGGTCCTTCCATCTCTGCACGATTAACGTCAGATCATTTTGAATTTTCTGCAATCAAGGGGAAGGACCTAATTTACATTTCAATGGGTACGGTCTTCAACCAAGCAAGTGATTTCTATAAGCTTTGTTTTGAGGCATTCGGGAATACGGATCATACGATTGTTATGTCCATTGGGAACAAAGTGCAAATCTATGATTTGGGAGAAATTCCTCACAACTTCATAGTTAAAAACTATGTTCCACAGACGGATATATTACAGTACACAAAAATATTCATTACGCATGGTGGAATGAATAGTGCGCATGAGGGTCTCTACTATGGGGTTCCGCTAATTGTAATCCCACAAAGTGCGGATCAGCCGATCATTGCGGAGCAAGTCGTCAATCTTGGAGCGGGCATTAAATTACAAATGCAAGGATTAACTGCAACTGAACTGCGTGAAGCTGTAGAGCGTGTGCTCACCCTTCCGTCATTCCCAAAGGCTGTTGCAACGACTAAAGATTCTTTTCGAACATCCGGTGGAGCTCATCAAGCTGTTGATGAGATTTTCGAATGGAAGTGTCAATATCTTGGTTAGTGTGCATGGCCATCCGTTGAAGGATGGCCATATTTGTTTAACTTTCGAGACAAGCCTATCGCGTACTCTCCACATAATTTAAAATAGCGTCTCTCAACTCAAACTCATACGTCAAACCATTCACAAGTCCTACCACATGATTGCTGTCATACAGATCAAGCATGAAGCCAGCCATTTCCTTCGCGGTATGGAATTTCCGCACAGCGCCGTGATATTCGAAGTTCGTGACATCAAAAGCACGCTTCGCGAATTCTGTTTCTGTTGCGGCAGGTGCCAACACTTTAGCCTGCATAGGTGCACCTTGACTCTTTAATTCATGAGAGAGTCCTTCGGTAAATGCACTTACATAAAACTTGGTCGCGCAGTAGGTTATAGCATTGCCCACAAGGGTGTAGCCGCCACCAGATGAAACGTTGATTAATTGCGTTCCTTCAACAGTAGAATAGTCACGAACGAAAAGAGAGGAGAGTATGGTTAACGCTTCTATGTTCAGATGTAGCATTGTAGTTATTTTATTTAAGTCTTGCTCGGCTACTGAAGCGAAGTTCCCAAATCCGGCATTGTTGATCCAGGTTTCGATGGCATATCCTTGCAGGCCCTCATACAACGTATAAGCATTCTCGATAACGGATAAATCAGCCGTTTGAATGACGACCTCTACATTCGGTTGAATCCGGGCAATTTCAGACTGTAATTCCTCCAGCTGTTCCTTTCTGCGGGCCACAAGGATTAAGTTTTTTCCACGAGAAGCAAAAGCTAGGGCTGTTTCATAACCTATCCCTGAACTAGCGCCGGTAATTACAGTGTATTTCATGTGAATGCCTCCTATTTTTTCTACGAGAATGTAATTCGATCTTAAAGCGATTTGATTATATAGGTTAGAGTTTACTCTAAGGCAAATGTTTTTTATAATCAGGGTGACTTTCAAAATAAAATAGAGTAGAGGATATGCATGTACACGATTAGCGAGGTATCCAAGTTATTGGGGATAACCACATATACACTGAGATATTATGAAAAAGAAGAGATCGTTGCTCCGATACGAAATGCCAATGGGGAAAGGGTATATGATGATACTCATCTTGCTTGGCTGCGATTTGTGCTGAGGTTAAAGCAAACCCAAATGCCCATCTCACAAATCAGGCAATATGCCCAGCTATATTTAGAAGGAGAACATACAAGCCAAGCCCGCTTGAATCTTCTGGAAGATCATAGAAGCTCAGTTCAGGATCAAATCAGACATTTAACAGAGACAGAGAAGATGCTGAACAACAAAATTGCTAATTACAAGGTCTTCATTAGTAAAGGGAATACACTGGATTTGTCTATGGATGACTAGTAGTACAATTACGCTTCATCCATGCAAAAGGGGAGTACCTCAGGCCTTACGGCCAACAGGTACTCCCTTTTTCCTCCTAAATATGGATCTGTTGCTGCGATAACGATTATTATTTCAAAGGAATTTTGATCTCCAGTTGTTTGTTGTAATTCTTAACTACATTGCCTTTGGCATCTACTTTATAAGCCCCGGCAGTGCCTTTTTCAAATACCGCTTGATAAGGTCTGATAATGAGATATTCTGCGGCCGGGCGAAGCGCCTCGAACAATAAATCTTCAGAAACAGTATTCTGGGTTGTTGCAACAGATTCCCGTGCAATATATTCTAATTCGTTTCCCAGATTATCATAAATATCATATCCTAAAGCCTGTGCTTGGGTAGCAACCCCTTTCACTGCTAAAGCAATGCGCACAGAAGTCTCTCCCACAGCAACATGATTGGTTTTGATTTCAAATTGGTTGTCTTTCTTTAAAGCGGGTAGCTGAATGTTACGCGCTACTCCTGCTTGCTTGAGAGAAAACTTTAGTACATACGGATCTTCGATTCCGTTAAGCTTCACATGGATGCTCAATTCAGAGGAAGCTAGGCTTGCCTTTTGCTGTTCAGTTAGCCATCCGGTCTGCAATACAACAACCGCCTTGTTGGCGTCAGCATCACTGATCCAGCGTGGTGATTGTAAATCAATCCCTCCTGGTCCAGAGATCTTGGCGTCTATCCCCACAATGGTTCCTTCTGCCAGATAAGTTTCACCTTTCTCATTCAAGGTTACTCCTGCGAGCATTCCTGAGAACAGGGATCCCTCACGGTTCAGATCGATCTTAATATAATTACCGTCAAACTGTGCACTGCCCTTTAAAGTAAGCTGATCGTGTGAATCGGCGACTTTTGTTGTATTCAGGGAAGCTTCAGCGGCGATTTGAACACTGGCTGCTTGGGTTAGAGCCGGCATTCCCAACGCTCCAAGGCATACAGCAGCACTTAAAATTACAGACAGTTTCGTAGTCATTTTCTTCATGAAATCCATCTCCTTAGTTTTTATTTAACTAGCACGTTTATTTCCAGACCGTCGATATAATGCTTCATAGGATTTCCAGCATGGTCTATTTTGAATGCGCCACTCTTACTTTTTGGGTCCTCGAACTCATAAAGATAGCCACGGATTGTGAGCATATTGGGATGTTTCTCGAACGGCTCTACAAGCAGATTCAGATCCCGCGATCTATTGGAAGACAGGAGTGCTTTTTGTGATATATTTTGCAGAACCATCCCCTGTTCGTCCATCACTTCAAAGCCAAATGTATTAAAATCTGCGTAATCGCCGCCAGTCTCTTGTTCAAGCTTAAGCAACAGACGTGTCGTTAATGGGCTATATTCCAGCTTTTGCAGCGTCAGACTCCATTCCTTTGCTTGTGCACGTATATCAGGTACGGCAATACTATTTTCTGTGACCTTCCGTGCAGGAATCTCTAGAATATATGGTGTATCTATACCGTTTAAGAGAAGGGTTACAGTCAGTACAAATTGATCAGGAAAAGGCTTGGTGATCCCCAAATTCGAAGTATCCACCAGTTCAAAAATAGCTGTATTCTGCTCCTTGCCTTCCATCCAGGATAGAAAAGGAACAGCTTCCCAACGACCATCTGAGAATTGCTCCATTGAAACCCCGTCGATCAATACTTCTGCTGACATTATCGAACCTTTCCCTAGAAAAGGTTTGCCATCTGCTCCAATCGTCACCCCGGCAAGCTTACCGTCCAGCCCTTCTCCCTCACGTTTCACTGAGAATGCCAATCGGTTGCCATCAAATACTGCTTCTTCGGCAGACAAGGTGATTCCATCATGCGTCTCACTGCTATTCGGTCGGGTGATCAGACCCAGACGCTGAGCGGCCTGCAATCCTATATCATCTGCCCTTTCAAAAATCCCACCAATCAATGGAAGCTGCTTGAGCGCATTGGCCAATGTTGGCGGATAGACGGCCGTTAGCATAACACTTAGCACTATCGCTGCAGATACAGCAGCTGCGATTTTTGGATATATCCGTTTTTTCTTTTCCTTTTTCACAGGATCCTGGACAATTGTGGCGAGCGATGCATAAATGGAATCCTGCCGCGACCGCAGTAAAGGAGGAAGCTCCTGTGTATTAGCCTTTCCTAGCTCCCTGATCTGCTTCTCTAAATGGTTATTATTCATTAGCAAGACCCTCCTCCCGCACAGGATGTATCTGTTTGGACAACAATCTCCGTGCGCGATGAAGTCGTGCTCTGACCGCTCCCTCGGAGATGTCGAGCACATCTGCAATCTGCTTAATGGATAAATCGTCATAATAAAAAAGCACGATAGCAAGCCGCAGGGATTCGTCCAACTGATTAATGAAGCTTTGCAGGTCTACGTTGCCTGAATCTTCAAAATGCACATAGGAATCGACCGGTTCTTCGGGAATCTCCGCCACAGCTATAGTTCGCTCTCGCATACGAAGTAACTGATTGCATTCATTAATCAGGATGCGTATAACCCACGTTTTAAAAAACTTAGGCTGTTTAAGGTTGGTGAGCCCTTTATACACCTTCAGTGTCGTTTCCTGAAGAGCATCCGCGCAATCTTCATCTTTTAGCAGAATGGTTTTGGCTAATCTGTACAACTGGGATTCCAGTTGCCTGAAAAGACGGGTAAACGCCTCGTGGTCGCCTTTCTGCGCTTTTTTGATATCCAGTTCGTTTTCCAGCAAATGATTGTTCCTCCTTGAGGGCCCTCTGTATGATTAGATGGAGAAGGCATACAAAAAGTTATATTTGGATAAAAAAATCTAAAATCTATTTAATATCATCTATTCCAGAATAATGGAAAATGAAGATTAAAGCCTATAAAGCTTGCTTAAGCATACAAAATGTTATCTTTTCATCCGTTACTAAATATTTTAACTATTGGTATATTGATTTGTAAGTGCTTACATAAATCAGAACGCGCACATATGCATCTAAAAATTTAGAATGGAAGGTGATCAGAACGTGAGAGTTAATCAAAAGGGTATCTCTGCATTTTTAGCGGTGTTGTTGCTGCTAAGTTCATTCTCATTCAACATGAGGAGTGCTTTGGCTGCAGATTCGAACAGTTCTTTAATAGTAAATGGCGGTTTCGAGGACAATTTCTGGGAAGATGGATCATGGAGTGTCGATGCGGCAGATTGGGATCAGGTAGAAATTAAGCATTTTGCATATGCCGATGATACTTGGCTAAATCCAGCTGAAGGTGCTCATGCTTTTAAATATTGGATTAACAAAGTTGCTACTGGAAACCAGACCATCTCGCTTAAGCAGACCATAACGAACCTGCCTGCGGGAAGTTATGAGCTCTCAGTTAAGTCGATGGGCGGTACTGACAATGAAACGGGGAATGTTGAATTGTTTGCGGGTGACGAGAAGGCATCCGCTGTGGCTACCACTGGCTATAATGCTTGGGGAACACTCAACCTGAAATTTATCCTGAAGCAGGCTACTCCGAGTCTTGAGGTCGGTGCGAATATAAGCGGCGCTCCAAGCGCATATGGATTTTTGGACAGCTTTGAGTTGAAACAATTGAGTACGGATACGACCCTACCGGTGCCGGCAGATATTTTTGTGAAGAAGGTGGAAGGACTTCAGCCTGATTTTATTAAGGGCGTGGACATCTCCAGTATTATTTCTTTAGAGAATAGCGGAGTCAAATTTTATAATGAAGGCGGAGCTGAGCAGGATATATTTCAAACCGTACATGAAGCCGGGGTTAATTACGTTCGGGTACGGATATGGAATAATCCTTTTGATACAGCTGGAAAAGGTTATGGTGGGGGCAATAATGATCTGGCAACCGCGATTGAAATTGGTAAAAGGGCGACCGCAAACGGCATGAAGTTGCTAGTGGACTTCCATTATTCCGACTTTTGGGCCGATCCGGCCAAGCAGCATACGCCGAAGGCATGGGCCAATTTGAGTTTTGAAGATAAGAAGACTGCACTTTACGAATATACCAAAGTAAGTCTGCAAGCCCTGCTTAATGCAGGAATTGATATTGGTATGGTTCAGGTAGGCAATGAAACGAATGGACAATTCGTTGGTGAATCTAATTGGACGAAGATGAGCCAATTGTTCAATGAGGGAAGTAAAGCCATTCGGGAGATCAATCCGAATATTCTGGTTGCTCTGCATTTTACAAATCCGGAGTCGGCAGGCAGATATGCCACTATAGCGAAGAATTTGCAAGATAACAATGTAGACTATGATGTGTTTGCAAGTTCTTATTATCCATTCTGGCACGGTACATTAAGCAATTTGACAGCTGTGTTGAAGCAAGTGGCTGATACTTATGGAAAAAAAGTAATGGTAGCAGAAACCTCTTACGCGTATACCGCTGAGGATGGGGATGGACACGGAAATACAGCACCGCAAAGCTCAGGTCAAACCTTAAACTATCCTATAAGCGTTCAAGGTCAGGCCACTTCGGTTAGAGATGTAATTGCAGCGGTTGCGAATGTGGGTAAAGCGGGAATTGGCGTGTTTTATTGGGAGCCTGCATGGCTTCCGGTAGGTTCGAAAGACAATCTGGAGCAGAATAAGTTGATTTGGGAACAGTACGGTTCCGGTTGGGCATCTAGCTACGCGAAGGAATATGACCCTGATGATGCAGGGGAATGGTATGGCGGAAGTGCCGTTGATAACCAGGCTTTGTTTGATTTTAACGGACATCCGCTTGCCTCGCTGAATGTGTTCAAATATGTGAATACAGGCGCAGTGGCCCCTATTGCTGTAGATGAAATTAAGGATGTTTCGATAACGGCGATTGCTGGGGAGCCAATTCATCTGCCAACAGAGGTAAGTGTTACTTACAATGATGGAAGTTCCGGCAAGATGTCAGTCGTTTGGGATCAAGTTGCGCTTGAGCAAGCCATTAGTAAGGGCGCGGGCAGCTATGTGATCGGTGGAACGGTGGAAGGCGGTCAGGTGGTAAAGGCTTTTCTAGTTATTAAAAAAGAGAACTTTATCGTCAACGCAGGCTTTGAAAATAGTGATAGAAGCATGTGGAAAATCACCTATGCTGACGTTAATGCTCCACATACAGACTACCAAAATAAAGTTACTGATGCCAAAACAGGCAACTATTCACTACATTTCTACTCTGCAAAAGCAGTGGATTTTAGAGTAGAGCAGACTATTTCTGGTCTGAAGCCGGGATATTATAATCTTTCGATGTTTATTCAAGGGGGAGATGCTGCCAACCCCAATATGAATCTATTTGCTGTAACGGATGGTAAGGAAGTGAAAGTAAACACCGGTGTGAAAGGATGGGCACAGTGGAATAATTCTGAGATCCAGGATATTCTCGTTACCGATGGAACCCTTACAATCGGAGCTAATATCAAAGCAGATGGCGGCGCATGGGGATCGATTGATGATTTCTATCTAAGCTTTGTCAAAGGTATTGAGGAATCTGCTATTGTTGATACGAATGCAGAAGTAAAAAATATCACATCTATGACAGCTACGGTTGGAGGAAACATCACTTCGGACGGTGGTGCTACGGTTACAGAGCGCGGAATGGTATATTCTACTAGTGCCAATCCGACAATTGAGGATGGTAAGGCTATAGCTGAATCAGGTGGAACAGGAGCCTTTTTAGTAAGTCTTACAGGACTTCAGTCTGGATCTACCTATCATGTACGTGCCTATGCTGTGAATGGAGTCGGAGTAAGCTACGGACAAGAGATTACGTTTACAACATTAAGTTCCAGTGCAAGCTTGAACAGCTTGAATTTGAGTGGGATAATATTGGATCAAACAGTGAGCGGAAGTGTATACGATTATACAGCGAATGTACCGTATTCCTTATCTAACTTCACAGTAACGGCAACGGCCAGTGATGCGGTTTATGGCACCTTGACAGCGAATATGTACAATAGTGCCAATACGCTTGTGGCGGGTCCGATAAGTTTGGCAAGTGGGGCTACCAGCATAGAGCTTCCTCTTGAAGTCGGTAGTAATAAATTGGAGTTATTCGTAATTGCCCAAGATGGTACAGGTACGAGATATACAGCAATGATAACGAGAGCTGTGCAAGATAACGGTTCTGATGGCAATGGAAACGGTGGTAATGATGGTGGTAGTACCTCTAATCTATTACTTCCGGTTATCTCCTCCAATGGGAAACTGACGCTTCCTGCAGGTCAAGCGGGCGAAGTCAGACTGGATAATGGGCTTGTTATTTCTATTCCAGCTAATGCTTCAGGCAAGCAGTTGGTATTAACGATTGAGAAAGTGCTCCAAACAGAGAGTCTTCTCAGCAATCATGAGATTTTCGTAAGCCCGATCTATGAAGTTCTAAAAAACTTCGCGGAGAACTTTAGTAAACCAGTCACGATAACCTTTGTGTTCGATTCAGGACAAGTGAAGAGCGGTCAAACTGTAGCGATCTTTTATTATGATGAAGTGAAGAAGAGCTGGGTGAAAGTTAATGGCGGCAAAATAGATGGAAATCGTATTGCTGCAGATGTGGAGCACTTTACGAAGTTTGCTGTACTCGTAGTGGATCAAGCGACTGGATTACCGGTAACAAATGCTTCTACTGAACCGACAACAGAGGCTCAATTTAGCGATATCTCGGGACATTGGGCACAGGCTAATATTAAGAAAGCGGTGAGCGAAGGGATCGTCAAGGGTTATACCGACGGAACGTTCAAACCGAATGATGCGGTGACACGCGCTGAATTTGCGGTGATGCTGATGAATGCGCTGAAGCCTACTGGAAACGGTGTGGAACTGGGCTTCACAGATACAATCCCTGCTTGGGCCGAGAAGTCCATTGCACAAGCCTTAGAGGCGAAGATTATACGCGGCTACGAGGATGTTACCTTCCGTCCGGCAGAGAGCATAACACGTGCAGAGCTTGCGGTAATGATCGCTAGAGCAGCAGGAGTAGATTTAACAACGGCGGCATCAACAGGTTTTGCTGATGATAGCCAAATTCCTGCATGGGCAAAGGATGCGGTTGCAGCCGTTAAGAAATCAGGCATTGTGAGCGGACGTAACGGCAATGTATTTGCACCAAATGAGACAGCAACAAGAGCAGAGGCAGTGACCATCATCATGAATTTATTGCAAACTAAATAGTAAGCTTACTTGAGTAAGAAAATAGACCGTCCGAGGGACGGTCTATTTTCTATGTACGCCCAAGCTAGGCATTCAAAAAAGAAGAACCAGCAGAGTCTGCTGGTTCTTCTAACTTATATATATAATTTGCATGCAAGAAAAGTTCATGATATTATAAGATAATCACTGTTTATTTCGCTTTTTTTGAGCACAAATGTAACATCTTATCTACACTATTATAATACCATGTGGATTAACAGTTTGTCAAATTTTAATTTTTGCTTCTTTATAACAAGACTGAAAAGGAGCGTGTTCGTGAAGATGGTAAACGTAATGGATTGGCAGCAAGAACAAGATCGGCTTGATTTGGTTACGGAAAAGCTGCGATCAAGAATCGCAGCACTAGAACCAGAAGTGACTGGGTTACGTGATCAAGTGGTGGACATTCGCAAGCGGTTTTGGGAAGAAGTCACGGTCAATACGAGCACCGATGAAGATTTCGAAGAGACCTTCTACAGTATAAAGCAGCAAGAAGCGTTGTTATCCGAGCGGGAGCGCAGCCACCGGCAACGGGTGCAGCGTTTTAAGAATATGCAACGGCTACTGCCGTCTCCCTATTTTGGACGAATGGATTTTCAAGAAGACGGTTTGAGCTTGAGTGAGAAAATTTATATCGGAGTGGCTTCTTTCGTTGATGCAGACGGTGTGGACTTTCTGGTGTATGACTGGCGAACGCCTATTGCAAGCATGTACTATGATCATTCCCCAGGGCCATCTACTTACGAAACGCCGGGAGGACAGATTACTGGTAAGATGATGCTGAAGCGACAATATCAGATCCGTTCCGGTCAGCTCCAGAATGTTTTCGATACGAGCTTAACGATCGGGGACGAATTGCTGCAGCAGGTGCTTGGTAAAGGCGCAGATTCACAAATGAAGAGCATTGTGGCGACCATCCAGAAGGAACAGAACGCCATCATCCGTAATGACAAAAGCCGTATGCTTATTGTGCAAGGAGCGGCTGGCAGCGGCAAAACGTCCGCAGCGCTGCAACGGGTAGCCTATTTATTATACAAACACCGCGATAGGCTCAAGGCGGATCAGATCGTTCTTTTTTCGCCAAATCCGATGTTTAACAGTTATGTATCGACGGTGCTTCCTGAGCTCGGCGAAGAGAATATGCAGCAAACGACCTTTCAGGAGTACCTTGCCTATTGGCTCGGATCCACGATGAATTTAGAGGGCCCCTTCGAGCAGATTGAATATGTACTGACATCACAATCCTCACAGGGGTATGAAGCACGGTTAACGGGGATGCAATATAAGGCTTCTGAGGCTTTCCTGCATGCTCTTCAAAGCTACGCTTTATGGTTAGGCAAAGATGGAATGCTGTTCCACAGTATCCGTTTCCGGGACCGCGAGTTGATTACTGCGGAGCAAATGAAGTCGCAATTTTATAGCTATGACAGCTCTATACGATTGGCTAATCGCGTCGCTTTACTACGTGAGTGGCTGCTGCGTGAGTTGACTAAGCTACAGCGTCAGGAAATGGAGGCACCCTGGGTTCAAGATGAGGTCGATTACCTCGACAATGATCAATATGCCGAAGCATACAGTGAGGTGCTTAAGAAGTACCGGCGAGAAGAGGCTGTCTTCGATTTTACGGAGCAGTATCTTGAAATCTATGGCGATTTTCGTACTCAGAAGGACGGGGAAGAGAATGTCTTTGATTTTAGTTCGCAGGAAGATGAGCTGCTGCGGGGCATGATCGTGAAGGAGCACTTCAAACCGCTGAGACGGGATGTCAAACGGTTAAAATTCATAGATATGATGGGATTATACGAGCAGTTATTTAGGGATGAAGCCACTTATCGGAATATGACGGGTGAGACCGAAGTACCTGATCAATGGCCAGAAATCTGTATGCAAACGAAAGAAAAGTTGAGCCATACCGAACTTTTTTATGAGGATGAGACCCCATTCCTTTATTTAAAAGAGCTTATCGAGGGTTCACGCACGAATACAATGGTGCGGCATTTATTTATTGATGAAGGACAGGATTATTCGCCGTTCCAATTCGCGTTTCTCAAGCAACTCTTTCCCCGCGCCAGCATGACAGTACTCGGCGATTTCAGTCAAGCGATATTCCCGCAAGCGACGAATTTGCAAGAGGTGGATTCTCCTTTGATCCGGCTTTATGGTGAAGAGGAAACGAACCTATTTCGTTTAATCCGAAGCTATCGTTCGACTCGTGAGATTGTGGAGTTTACGATGGCGCTGCTACCTAATGAAGAGATCGTACCTTTTGATAGGGGAGGCAAGAAGCCGCACCTATTGAAGGCTAGCAATGATGTGGAGCGGGCGGTGCGGATAAAAGAGGATCTTGCGGCGCTTATGGCTGAAGGTCTAGACTCCATCGCCATTATTACTAAGACTGCTGCGGAAAGCCGCGAAGCCTATGAAGCATTGCTTGCACAGGGGGGCGAGAATCTGCGGCTTATTACGAAGGAGACGCTCACCTTTGAGAAGGGAACGCTAATTATCCCTGCGTACCTTGCTAAGGGCGTAGAATTCGACGCCGTGCTAATTTACGATGCTTCTACGCAGACTTATCATCGGGAGAGTGAACGTAAACTCTTTTATACAGCTTGTACACGCGCGATGCATCGGCTTCTACTGTACACGACAGGCGATTGGTCGTACTTTATTCAAGCCTTGGATGCATCTTTGTATGAAGTAGTGTAATTAGACATATCAAAATCAACTTCTTCAAGAAATTCGATAACTTCCCCATTGGGGCTGTGAACGATCGCGTTCTTGATCAGAAGAGGCGGTTCACCAAGGGAAAGCGAATCTGGTTCTATAAAAGCCTTTGCTCCATGAGCAAGGGCTTTTTGGTATATCTCATCCACATTGTCTACGTAAAAAGCAAAATGTAGTAACGCTCCGTGTGCTACTTCCTCTTCAGACAAGGCTTTTTTCCCTTGGGCGGCAATGACTGCATCGTTATCAAAAATCTCTAAGCAAGTTCTTTGATCAGGTGAAATAAGCATCGAAGCTTCTTTGATTTGAAAGGAGGGCAGACTCCAATGATGACCTAACTTGAACCCTAAAACGTCGATATAAAATGAAATTGTTGCTTTATAATCTTTGGCTTGAATCGCTATATGTGCAAGGCCTTTTACGCTCATCTTTAATCGCTCCTATATCTAATGTACTATTTATTATAGTTGGATTAAAATAGGAGATACATATATAAGATAAGTGTTTTATACTGACATGGTTATTGAATATAAGGTATTTTAGACGAAAGAGTTTATTTTATTAAATAACGTTAGGAGGCGCTTGATATGGAGCATCTTATGGATGATATTGATAAAAAGATTATGCAATTATTACAGTACAATGCCCGAATGCCCATTTCACAAATCAGTAAAGAGGTTTCGATGTCACAACCATCCGTTAAAGAAAGAATCATTAAGTTGGAGGAAAGGAACATCATATCGGGGTATCATACAGCTTTTAAATTGCGGGATCTGAACCGGGGTACGACTACTTTTATTCTAATTAAAACAGAACATTGCCAAGAGCTCACCGATTTTTGTAACAATGCTATGGAAGTTACCGATTTGTTCCGCATTAGTGGAGAATATAATTATCTCATTAAGGTACAGACCTCAACGATTGAGGCGCTTGCTGAATTTCAAGATCACCTTATAAAGTTCGGGCCTTCCAAATCGCATATTAGCTTGAAAAATATTTTGGAGAACAGAGTGCTACTCTAAAGCAAAGTTTCCAAATACAAGATATAGTAACCGCTTTCTTTTCGTTGTAGAATGGGTCGAAATAGCAGTCGTATGGATACGTATATAAGGGAGCATGCGCATGGAGAGAAAACTGTCTAGTAAAAAGTATATTCCATTCACATACAAGATGATGATTCCGTATCTCATTCTTGTATTGCTGACAGATATGCTGGTAGGCTATATAGCCTATACAATGCTCGTAGAGTCCAGGACTGAAATGGCGGAAACGAATGTCCGGACCGCATTAAAGCAGACGAGGAACAACATCGAATACCAGACAGATGAAATCAAACGTATGACCAACTCGCTGTTTCTAAATACGAATTTTCAGAATGCCCTTCAGTTCAGGGGAGATCCTTTGGAAAATATGCTCAAAATGAGAGATGATATCGTTCCTTATATGAAAGCCCCTCTGCAATTGTATGGGAACAAGCTGAGACTTGCTCTTTTTACCGTCAATGAGACGATGCTTGAAATTACCGGGGATGATATGTCGACACCCATCGGTCGAAGTGATTATTATGTTCTTTCTGATCAGGTGATCGAGAATACGGAGTGGTTTAAGTCGATTGTTACGAATAATCAAGACAGTTTGTGGCTTCAAGCGGATACCGACCGGGAGCTGGGTAATATTTCATATTTCCGCAAGCTTGTTTCTTCCAAGGCAGCACCTGCTATTATCGGATATATTCGCGTTACGGCGAGGATTGATGAGCTATTTGGTAATTTTGATACTTTTCCGATTGAACAGGGGATTGAACTTCGTCTGTTGGATAGGGCTACAGGAATGACTTTGTATGAGCAAGGTGCTGCTGCTGAAGATACGAAACAAGATGCTTATTTAGTTATTGGTGAAGATATTCCGGTATCAAGCTATGTCATTGAGGCGCGCGTACCTCACTCTTATTTGAACAAAGATGCTAGTAGAATGCGGAAGGTGATTAGTACCGTTTGTTCCATCAGTTTTTTGGTGATGGCTATGATCGGTTTTCTAGTCGCACGTATATCTGGCAAGAAGATCAAGCGGATTGTGTATTTGGTCCGATCGTTTCAGGAGGGTAATTTTTATAAAAGAATCGGATTTCCGGGGAACGATGAATTTGTCTATATCGCTAATAGCTTCAACCAAATGGCGACCAGCATTCAGGAACTCATCCGGAACGTTTATGTGCAGGGCATTCAGAAAAAGCAAGCGGAGCTGGATGTGCTTCAAGCCCAGATCAGTCCGCATTTCCTGTACAATACGCTGTCGACCATCGGCAGTCTGGCCAATATGGGGGAAGTGGAGAAGGTTACGCAGATGGTGCAAGGCCTCTCCAAGTTTTATCGACTCACATTAAACGACGGGCATGTATATATTTCTCTTGAAAATGAGCTGGAGCAGGTGAGGATGTATCTGGAAATTCAGAGAGTGAAGTATGCGGACGCCTTTGAGGTTTATTATGATGTCGATCCGGAAATTTTACAGGTACCTATTATTAAGCTGATTTTGCAGCCATTTGTGGAGAATATATTCAAGCACGCCTGGTTCGGGGAGACCATTGCGATTCGTATTACTGGAAAGCGGCTGGGTGACCGCATCGAACTCAAGGTCATTGATAACGGGATCGGCATGCGGCCGGAGACACTTCAAAACATGCGATCAAGCGCATATCAACCAGGCAGCTACGGTCTGAGAAATGTGGAAGAACGAATTAAACTGCGATACGGGAGCGATTTCGGCATTCAAATCGGCAGCTATTTTGGAGCGGGAACGACAGTTCAAATTATTTTACCGGTGGAAAATGCAGAAATCAGGGAAGTGATGGGGGAGTGAGGAGTATGGCAATGGAGATCAATGTTCTGCTGGTGGATGATGAAGTAATCGATTTGGAATGGCTTAGACGGCGTGTAGCCGGCAGTGATCATTTGTCTTTGCATAGCGTGAGAACGGCAACGAGCGGGTTTGCCGCTCTGAAAATGATGGAGCAGCATCCTATTGATATCATTCTTTCTGATATCGGCATGCCGATTATGTCGGGCGTGGAATTTGCGCGGAAAGCGAAGGAGATTAACCCTGAGGTCCATATTCTTTTTATTAGCGGACACCAGGATTTCAATTATGCCAAGGAAGCGATTCAATTGAATGCATACAGTTATCTGCTTAAGCCTGTGGATGATGACGAGCTGAACGAGACGCTGACCGAACTCTGCGCCAAGATTGAGAAGGAGAGGACGCAGCGTACTTCCTTGTCGGAAACGCTGACGCTTGTTAATCAGGAGCTACTGCTGCGTTGGTTTAACGAGGCGGCACCGGGACAGGTTGAAACGCACATTCACAACGTCCTCACGCCATACTTACAAGGTGCATCGGCGGTTGCCATCATTGAGATCGACGACATGGCGCGAAAAATCCAAACCTGGACGGAAGAAGAGCGGAGTTTATGGAGCAGCACTGCCAATCAGTTTATCCGAAAGTTTGCTCAGGATCAAAATTTGGGCATGGTAATTACGACCTATGACGATCACTTTGTGATCCTTGCTGCGGTTCAGGAACAATATTTTACAGCTTTGCTGGAAGAGTTGATTCGGGCGTTCTATCAGGAGTTCTCCTGTTCGATTACGATCGGAAGAGGAATGTACACAACCGACCCGGTCAAGCTACATGATTCCTATCGGCAGGCGCAGGCCGCTTTAAGCATTAAATGGATCGTAGGGAAGAATAGGTTAATCCAAGATGCCTCGGAATGGTCTCCAAAGGAAAAGATGGCTTCGGACTTAGAGGTTATTGTGGATCGTATGCTTAAAGCTATGCTCGACTACGACCTTACCACTATTGATGATTGCTTGCTTCAACTATTTGCCGGAGACAGCCCGATCTCCCAGAAAAACGACATCTACGATATCATTATCCGGATCACCTCTAAGCTTCATGCTGATCTGCAGCAAATGAATGAGCATTTGTACGAGATTTTGAATTGGGATTCGCATCATCCTTTTGTACTGTTTCAGTTCGAAACGGTGCATGATATCCTATCGTGGCTGAGAAGAAGATTCTTTGAACTGTCTGAGCTGCTTTATTTGAAACGCCAAAGGCAAAAACGTAAGTTAATTGATGAAATCACGGAGTATGTGAAAGAAAGATTAGATCAAAAAATAACGCTAAACGAGGTCGCCGCACATTTCGACTTTACCCCTAACTATCTGGGGCATCTGTTCAAGGTCGAAACCAATAGTCTCTTCAGCGATTTTCTAAGTGAATTACGTATGAAGCGGGTATGCGAGCTACTCGAGGATCCAACAAAAAAAGTATATGAGATTGCGGAACAAGCCGGATATAAGAACATTATTTATTTCAATAGGCAGTTCAAGCAATATATGGGCATGTCGCCCGGCGAGTACCGGAAGAAAAATAAAATCTGAATCGATTGCTTATTGAGGAGGCTCGTGTTCTATATGGAACAGGGTCTTCTTTTTTATCGAAATTGTTTATGAATCGTTGAATTAGTATTATGTTTAGTTGTTTCGCTGAATTATCTCACCGCCGCCGTCCTTTTATAATGAGAGATATAGAGAAGAAAGGGGTGCAAAGATGAAAGGGCATACATTTTGGAGCGATTTAAAAAACTATAGGGTTCTGTTGCTGATGCTGGCTCCGGCGGTTGCTTTTTTTCTTTTGTTTGCCTATGTCCCAATGGCGGGCATTATTATTGCCTTCAAGCATTATGATTACGCGGGCGGTATTTTTGGAAGTGCCTGGAACGGGCTCGATAACTTCCGATTTTTCTTTGAATCAGGAGATGCCTGGCGGGTAACACGGAATACAGCATTGTACAATATTGCATTCATCGTTGTAAATAACGCTTTGCAAATTTTTGCAGCCATTATGTTGTTTGAGGTCGGTGGCAAATGGTTCCGCAAAATTACGCAATCGGCGTTGTTCCTTCCCTATTTTATTTCATGGGTAGTTGTCGGCGCGATTGCCTATAACCTGCTCAATTATGATATTGGTACTGTGAACGCACTCCTTAGAGGACTCGGGCTAGAACCTATTGATATTTACAATACGCCTGCCTACTGGCCGTATATCCTGGTTCTCGTGTCCGCCTGGAAAGGCCTTGGATACGGAACGGTAATGTACTTGGCTGCGATTACGGGCATAGATACTGAACAGTATGAGGCGGCTGAAATCGATGGCGCCAATATTTTTCAGCGGATCCGGAAAGTGACGATTCCAAATCTTTACCCGACGATTATTATTTTGGTGCTGCTGGCGGTCGGGAATATTTTCCGCGGTGATTTCGGGATGTTCTATAACATGATCGGCAATAATGGCTTGTTGTTCTCTTCGACGGATGTTATCGATACCTTCGTCTTCCGATCGCTGATTACTTCGAATGATATCGGCATGTCGGCTGCAGCTGGCGTTTTCCAGTCCGTTCTTGGCTTCGCAACGATCATGACTGTGAACTATGCTGTTCGTAAATACGATAAAGACCGCGCCTTATTCTAACCGCATCAGAGGTACAGTTTTCATAATGGAGGTAACGATATGAAGCAGCTCGATCGTAAAATATTCTCGGGTATTGGTTATGTATCCCTAATCGTTCTCGCAATTTTATGTATATTCCCGTTTGTACTTGTCGTCTCTTCATCACTGACGGAAGAGTCAAAAATATTAACAGAGGGCTATCAATTTATACCTACGGCCTTCTCAACAGAAGCCTACAGGATTTTGTTTAAGTATCCCGACCAGATGATTCAAGCCTATATGGTGACCATAGGCGTTACTATAATAGGCACATTGCTTGGCTTGTTTCTGACTTCGATGACGGCTTATGCGCTATCCAGAAAAGATTTTAAATGGCGTAATAAATTTTCGTTCTTCTTTTTCTTTACAACTTTATTTAACGGCGGTCTGGTTCCATGGTATCTGCTTATGGTCAATTACCTCCATATCAAAGATACACTGATGGCTTTAGTGATTCCGATGATGCTCAACGTCTTTTACATTATTGTTATGAAGTCGTTTATGGGCAGCATTCCGGAAGCAATAGTAGAATCGGCTAAAATTGACGGTGCAGGCGATTTTAAGATTTACGCCCGTTTAATCCTGCCTCTCTCTAAGCCGGCCCTAGCTACAATTGGTTTGTTTCTGGCTCTTGCCTATTGGAACGACTGGTACAATGCACTTCTATTTATTTCCGATGAGAAGCTGATGCCGCTTCAATATTATTTGTACAAAATGCTTGGTAATATGGACGGCATGCGAAAAGCCATGATGGGTGCAGGAGCAGTCGTAACCACATCGATTCCAAGCGAGAGCTTGAAGATGGCAATGACGGTTGTAGCTACAGGTCCGATTCTGCTCGCTTATCCATTCGTTCAGAGATATTTCGTTCAAGGCTTGACGATTGGCGCTGTGAAAGGATGAACCCGGGGAAATCCGGTTTATCAATATAATGAATACAAGGGGGAAGGCTTGAAATGCTGAGAAAAAATAGATTCATTATGCTCGCACTCGTTTTAACCTTCGTAATGATCTTGAGCGCATGTGGTGGTGGCAACAACAACGCCAATACACCGGCTAAGGCTACCAATAATGCCGCTGAGGTAACAAGTGAGCCTACCGAAACAGCGAGTGCAACGAATGCAGCCGAAACTTCAGATACCATAGACACCTCTAAAGAAGTAAAGCTGAAAATGATCTTCGTTGGGCCTAAACCGATAGACTATGATAGTGTTTTTGCTGAAATTAACAAGAAACTGAAAGAAAAAGTTAATGCGACCCTTGAGGGAGAGTTCTTGGACTGGTCTGACTGGGCTCAAAAATATCCTCTGAAGCTGGCGGCAAATGAAGATTTTGACCTCATCTATTCGGCAAACTGGGCTGGTTATAATGACCAGGCGCTGAAAGGCGGATTTCTAGAATTAACCGACGAGCTGCTTACCAAATATATGCCGCAAACTAAGGAAGCTATGTCAGATGTGAGCTGGGATCAGGCAAAAGTAAACGGTAAGCTGTATATGGTTCCGCAAAACAGAGGAGAGTCTGTTGAAAAGCTGATTCTATATCGTGAAGATTTGCGCAAGAAATACAATCTTCCTGAAATCAACAGCCCGGAAGCATATGCTACCTATTTGAAGACGATAGCTGAGAAGGAAAAAGGAATTACCCCTTTCACTCCGGAAACAGGAGACTGGAAGTATCATAACTTGGACCGTGTATTACTGAAGCAGCAAAACGAATGGAATATGTTTGACCTGGATCTTCCGTTTGCCTTCAAATTGACCGATGAAACAGGCAAAGTCTTTAACGTCTATGAAACGCAAGAGTTCAAGGATCTACTCGTGTATTACAAAGATCTCGCTGATAACAATGCCTGGTCGAAAAACGTTCTGAACAGCAAAAATGATCATCAGGCGGATTTTAAAGCAGGCAAAACGGCCTCGATTACGCATAATAACGGAACACTTGGAGCACTCATGGCCTTGATGCGCCAAGAAAATTCTCCTTATGAAGTGGCGTTGGCTGATATTAACCAAGGGAAGAAAAAATCAGTGGCGATTTCTACACAAAACGGTACGTCGATTCATGCGACTTCCAAAAATGTAGAACGTTCCTTGATGCTGATTGATCTGATGCAGAATGATAAAGAACTGCACGACCTGATAATGTACGGAATTAGTGGCGTGCACTATGAACCGGTTGGCGACACCAAATATAAAGCACTCGACAAAAATCCAAACTTTACTGGATTCTCTAATTGGAACTTCAACTCACCACTCAACCTTGATAATGAAGCATTCCCTCAAGAAGCTAACGATCTGGCTAAGGGATGGGAAGCTAACGTCTACCACTATGCCCTTGAAACCTTTGTATTCGACAATAGCAAAGTGAAGACGGAAATTGCCAATGTGGGCAATGTAATGCTCCGCTATGCCATTCCGCTCGAGTACGGCGTAATTAAAGATATCGACAAAGGCCTTGCAGATTTGAACAAACAGCTGAAATCAGCTGGCATTGATAAAATCCAGGCTGAGCTGCAAGCGCAAATCGATGCTTTCTTAGCGAACAAGTAATATACAGGATAAGGGAGGCCCAACAGTCATGAAATGACTGTTGGGCCTCCCTGTTGTGGGGATCGTCCGAATAGGAGGTCGCTATCGGACACAGGATTTATCTTTAAATTTACATCAAATTATCAAATTAACGGAAGTTTAGCACCCTCTTGGAAATAATCGGAGCAAATTAACAGGGGTGGAGGTTCCGATTTCCGGGCATGTTACTTAAAACATGTTTAGGAGGGGATAAGGGATGTCCAGAAGAAACAGGAAATATGCAGTGCCGGGAGTTAATCGCGGAATGCAAATGTTTAAAGCCGAGGTGATGCGCCGCGAGGGTTATGATGTAGATCCGGAGCGGCCTGATGATGTGAAATACGAAGTCGCAAAAGAACTTGGTGTCCCATTGGAGCGCGGTGAAAATGGACATTTGAGTACAGAATCAGTGGGGCAGATTGGCGGAAAAATTGGTGGATCGATGGTCCGCGAGATGATTCGGCTCGCACAGCAGCAATTGGTGGATCAGGAGAGGGAGTAGCATTTTTTCTAAATCATAAAGTTGCAGAAAATGTAGGAGACGGCTTTAGTCCTGAATTACCTGGGACTGAGACCGTTTTCTTTGCGTTTTCCCAAAACAACCTAATTAATGGTAGAATTTTACCGATGTTCCACGGTATAGTGAAGAAGGTTATAACACCATTCAATTCTGTATTGGGAGAGGAATCGTCGGATGAATCAGAGGTATCGTAAACGCAACACAGCTGCTTTCACAGGGGTATCGTATTTTGCATTGGCTGCAGGTCTTTTTCTATTCTGTTTGGGGGTGTACAACGACGATTGGGAATTGAACGTTAAAGGGTATTATTTGCTTTGCATGGTGTTAATTACGATTAGCTGTATCGTTGTGCAAAAGGTTGTTAGAGACAATTCAGAGGATAAGGAAATTAAGCTAGAAAATCCGAAACACAGGATGAGAAATACAGGGGCTTTCACAATTATGGCTTTTGCAGGCTTGGTTATTGGGTATGTAATGTTCTTTATTGGTCTGTACAATGCTCCATTTCAATTGAATGTAAAGGGGTATTATATAGCTGTTATTCTGTTGATTTCATATAGCGCCGTTGGCGTTCAGAAAGTGACGAGAGATAACGCGGAGGATAAAGAGATTCTCGCCGAGCAAGATGCCAGGAGGGACATTCAAGGGTAAAGAGGGACCTAGATAAGGAGCAGTGAAATGAACTTTATAAAAGAAAATCTCTTTTGGCAACATCCAACGAGCACTTTTTCTATTACAGATGACAGGATTGAAATTGTAACTGAGCCTAATACTGATTTTTGGCAACGCACCTATTATGGTTTTAGAAATGATAATGCACCTGCACTACTGATGAAGACGGATGAGAAATATTTTTCTTTTATAGTGAAAACTGTTTTTGACAGCGCTCATAGATTTGATCAGTGTGGAGTAATTATTTATCAGGACAGTGACAATTGGTTCAAGGCATCGATTGAATATGAGAATGAAGAATATCAAAGGTTGGGTAGTGTGGTTACGAATCACGGATATTCGGATTGGGCAACAACAGATATCAATGCAACAATAAAAACAATGTATTACAGATTAAGTCGGCGTGAGAGTGACTTCTGTGTTGAAAATTCTCTTGATGGAATTACATTTAAGCAGATGCGTATTTTTCATTTGTTTGAAGGAAGTGAGCATATCAATTTTGGTTTATATGCTTGTAGCCCAGAGGATTCGTCATTTAAAGCAACATTCACAGAAATAGAAATCACAGAATGCCAGTGGTTGGAACATAAATAAAGTTATGGAACTAAGATTAAGCTAAAGGAGCCTCGTGAATAATGACGAAGCTCCTTTTTATTTTAAAATCTTTGTATGTTAACAAAGTTTTGAATGAACTAACTGGGCTCGCGTAGGCACTCATTTTTTAAATAAGCAGCAAAGCTCTTGATATTCATCCGTATGTGCCGATTATTACCTTCGAGCTTGCTCATCATGATACCGCCCTCCATGATGGAAAGGGAGAAGGTAGCTAGTGCCTCAATATCGAGGTCTGCTTTGAATTCACCACTTTGTACACCCTCAGAAATGATTTTCTTTTTGGATTCTAGTGTGCCTATTAGGGCTTGCTGGGCTTTTTCACGTAAGCCTGGATGACTGTCGTCGCTTTCAATAGCCGTGTTGAGGAGCGGGCACCCCCCAATAAAAGGTGGCGCTTCAACTACTTTCTCGTACACATGTAAATATGCTAACAGCTTGCCAGAGGCCGTTTCTTGCTGACTAATGGCATTAGCTAGTTGGGCCCCCACAATACTACCCGCATAGCTAAAGGCTTCATATGCAATCTCATCTTTACTGGAAAAATGGCGATAAATGCCACCTTTCTTAATGCCTGTCAAATCTGTTATATCAGATAACGAGGAGCCCGAATATCCCTTTTGGTTAAACAGTTCAGCGGCTTTAGCTATGATGTAATTGCGAGTCTTCTCCCCCTTTTCCATTATCATCCTCCGTCCTTAATTGTATATGTACACGTAGTATATCAAATGAAATTATTCTGTTGCAAAAAAAAGCATTTATGCTAATATAAAAGATACCGATCGGTATCTTTTATATTAGACAAGGGTGGAAACCATAATGGAAACGACATGGTTTAAGGAATCCAGGTATGCATGGATTGGATTAGGATCTCTCTGGGTTATTGGATTTATTGGTGCATTGACCCGCTTCAGCTTGTCTTTCTTTCAGGTGCAGATATCGACGGATTTACAGATTAGCAGGGGATTTATCTCAATGGCATGGTCCACCAATTTATTCATCGTAGCCGTATGTGCACCTTTGGGGGGCTGGCTCGTGGATCGGTATGGTACAAAGAAGATACTAATGTTAAGTGCAATTTTGAGTACTTTGGGTACTGGTATTGTCGTGTTAGGTCACCATCCTATTGTCTTTTTTATTGGATACGGTGTTATCTCTGGTTTGGCAGGTATTGGGGCGACGACGAATTATATATTGATGTTTGAATGGTTTAGGCATCATCGGGCTAAAGCAATGGCTTTGCTGGCGAGTGCTTCTTCCGTAGGATTAGCGATTGTTACTCCTATTTTCGTAACCATAGACTGGCTGACTTGGAAGAACGCTTTTATGGCTTCTTTTATCTTAGGTGTTTGTGTGACGCTTCCCGTAATTTGGTTAGGAATTAAGAGTTCACAACCGAAAAATACGGAGAGGGCTCCTTCGGATCGTTCAATAGAAGTCGATGGTCAAGATACATTATCTAGCGTAATTGCACCGTCTAAAAGATTTATCTCTTTTCCTATCTTTGTCGTGGTCGCGATTGCGCTGTTCACCTGCGGTATCAATATGGGATCCGTCGAGATGAATTTGGTAGCCATACATCAGTTGGCAGATGTATCACCAAGCATGATCGCCCTATCTATGAGCATACTTGGAATTATGGAAATCACGGGGGCGCTTATTTGCGGCTATTTTCTGGACCGATACAATAAATTAATGATGATGTCTCTATTGTATGGCATACGTATTGTAGGTTTTGCTTTCCTCTTTATGCATTTAGGAAGTTCACCAATTCTTTTTGCTATAGCGTTCGGAATTACCTACTTAAGCGCATTACCAGGTGGAATGCTTGTTATTAATGAGATTGCAAAGGGTAAAGGAAAACAAACCGGTGTTCTACTTCTCATACACCAGGGCGGCGGTATAGTAGGTGCATTAATTGGAGGCCTGTCCTTCGATTATTTTGGGGATTATCAGAACTTGATTGTTGTTGATGTTATAATCTGTATTCTCGTAACGATAGGGTACTTCGGATTATTCACGACACATAGAAGGAAGATTCGGATTGATAATAAGAAGGTGCATGCATAATTGGCCACCTGATCCTTCATATTATTGAGGGTACTCATCTAAGAACAAAGGAGAATACACTTTGCAGCAGCAACTACAGCCAGGAAGCATGACAATAGGGGGACAGCAGCTAGACCACGGCGCCCATGAAATGTTCGATGTGCACGAGGTATTGTCCTGCCAGATCAATGTACTGGACCAGTTTATGATGTTCAGAACTTTTGTACAGGATCAAGAGCTTTTGTCTATTTTGGATCGGCAGTACAATTTCATGCTGGATCAGTACAACTTGACCTGCCAATGCTTTAAGACAGGGCAAAAGCCAAGCCAGGAAACGGCTACCTATCTTATCCCGAATATGACACAGCCAGTTTACGGCCTCCAACCTGCCCAGCCGAAGAAGCCTAACCAATCACTGGAAGAGGTGAAAGATGCGGGCGTCAGCGGGTATATGCTGGGTCTAATCAAATCCCATGCCTCACTGCTGGCCATGTCTTCTCCCGAAGTGACGAACCCAGCGCTGCGCCGGGTGCTGGCTTCACAGGTGCAGCATTTTATTGAAATGGGATATGAGTTGTTCCTTTATCAGAACAAACATGCCTACTATCAGGTTCCGCAGCTTCAGGTTTCAGTAATACAGCAGATGCTGGATGCCTATGTTCCCGCTGCCGGTTCCCCTCAGATGCCCGTAAATAACTAGGCACTGACCAATTCTAACCGTAGAAGACCCGACTCGTTTGTTGTTGAACAGGAAGTCGGGTCTTCTTTTGTCTGCCTAAGCCTATACCAGAATAAAATAGCTCCCGAAAACGCATAGTAACACCAGACGGGGGGATATACATATGGGTACTCCAACTGGCAAGCTACCTTGGTGGCAGCTTACTCTGTTTGGTGTAGGCTGCACAATTGGCACGGGATTTTTTCTTGGTTCCAGCATCGCTATCCGTAAAAGCGGATTATTGGTGTTGGTTATTTTTGTGTTAGCGGCTGTGGCAACTCTGTTCGTCTATGAGGCGCTGGCCCAAATGACTATGCAGGATCCTCAAAAGGGTTCTTTCCGTAGTTATGCTAAGGCGGCTTTTGGACGTTGGGCCGGATTTGGCATGGGCTGGATCTATTGGTGTTCAGAAATTTTAATACTTGGCAGTACTTTGACTGCTTTGGGACTGTTCTCGCGGGTATGGTTTGCGAGTTGGCCGCTTTGGGTTTTTACCGCAATTTATGCCGTGCTGGGTCTGCTGGTAATTATTCTAGGTAGCCAGGGGATTAACAAAGCGGAAAATGTATTCGCCATGATCAAAATCGCCGCGGTACTGATGTTCATCGTGGTCGCCGTGGTTGCCCTTTTGAGAGGGAGGGGGAATTGGGATACGGTTCACAGTTCGGCAGCATGGTTGAACAAAGGATGGATGGGCGCTTGGAAAGGGTTACTTTATGCGTTCTATGCTTTTGGGGGTATTGAGGTTATGGGCTTTATGGCGATGGACTTACGCGACCCAAAAGAAGCTCCGAAAGCAGGCAGGTTTATGCTGTTGGGCGTGACCCTGCTGTATGTACTGTCGATAGGACTCGCCCTATTATTCGTGAGCCCTGAGAAAGTGAGACCTGATCAAAGCTCAATTATTGCTGCACTTGAAGCGATGGAACTACCTATTCTTGTATACGTGCTGAACGGGGTAATGATCGTGGCCGGGTTCTCTATCCTAGTGGCTTCATTGTATGCGGTCTCGACTATGCTGGTGACCTTGGCCGAGGATAAAGATGCCCCTTCTTGGTTGGCGGTGACAAAAGGAAAAAGAAAGATGCCGCTCTACGCGCTTGGTATCAATATGCTGGGCCTTTGCGTGACAATTGTACTGAGCTTGTTTCTGCCAAAGCAAATTTTTGAGCATATCACTACAGCTGCCGGTCTAGTTATTTTGTACACATGGCTATTTATCCTTGCCTCTTTCCTTAAGCTATTGAAACCAAAGATGGGCGGTTGGATTAGATCCATGGTTGCTATGGCGCTGATCATTGCTGCCGTGGCAGGTACACTTTTTGAAAAAGGGGGCCGTCCCGGCTTCTGGTCCAGCCTTCTGATCATCTGTGTCGTTGCTTTGATTACCTGGTTTAGGGAGCACCTCTTGAAAAAACGCGAACAAACCTCATAAGCGCTTAAGAGTGAAATTTAATTCCTATAGCTTTGAACTTGTTCTTCATATAAGTATATGGACATTTAGACGGCGCACTTTCGTCATCCCGCAGAAAATATTGCTTCCATTCCAAATTGCTCTCCTGCCCATACCATTGAAGGGAAGGATGCGCAGGTATACTATCATAGTCTGCGAGCTTCTTGCGGATCTGCTTTTTCATATTTCGACCAAATGCGGTAGAATCGTTAATATTCTCGAATACCCAACGCGGCTGAAAGGCAATCACAAAATAAGGGGTATGGCGGCTTCTTCGCAGCTCATGTGCCGGGGTTGCGCAGAACGCAAAATACGGATGCCCATCATAGCAGAACTCCCACGAAGGATGTGCGGGATCGGTAGAAATTTCATCCGGCCAGGGCACCGTATCCACCGCACTGACGCGGCCCAGAATGGACCAGAACAAATTCTCATATTCCTCGATGGAGTAGCCTTCTGCCAGATCTGCCGGAGTTTCAAAAAACAGGACAAGGGAGGCATATTTACCGGTATCCCGCGAGCATTGGCCATATTGGCGAAGTAAATGAGCGACTTCCGTAGTCGAGTCTTCGTTTCGTGGATCAGCAACGAAACCAAAGCGTAAATTATTGGATAGAAACCCCTGCCGTCCCGGGATACAGGGATATTTGCCTTCAGGATCTGCAATCATAGATGTAAATTGACGAAAAGCATCCTGCTGCCAGTACGGCAGCTCAGCCAGATGTTCATCCAGCCAGACCTTTGTGTTCAAATGGGCCATCCAAAAACACCCTCCTCGTTAAGTTCAAAACATCCTATGCGAAGGGAGGGAGATAGGTGAAGGCCTAGGAAATCTCTTGCTGGTTGAACCTATTAGCCAAACAACTGTATAAATGCCTGAGAGCCGAAGTAGATGCCAAAACCAAGAAGGCAAATCCCCGCGGCAAGGGAAATGAACCGGAGCATAGAAGGGCCGGTGAACCGATGAAAGAAGCTAGACAGCATCGCCATCACCACATCCCAGAGTAGGATGCCGACAAAAATACCCATGCTGTTCCACAGCACCTGATCGAAATGTTGATTTTCTATGCTTTTGGCCAGAATGGAGCCGTAAATGCCTAACCAGAACAGAATGCTGAGTGGGTTCATCAGTGCCATTAGAAATCCAGAACGGAAGGCGCTAGTGCCGGTCTGTGCACCACGCGAGGCGGATCCAGGCACGGCATTGATATTTTTCAAAGTGTCAATTCCGGTATACAGGAGAACGAAGCTGCCGAATGTCCATAGGAAGGTTTTCATAAACGGGGTATTCAGAAAGTGAGCTAGTCCAAAGTAAATGAGTAGCATATACACTAAATCCGCACACATGGCCCCCAGTCCAATCATCCAGGATTGGAAAAATCCCATCCGCGCTCCCCGGTCAAGCTGGGCTGCATTGATGGGACCAATAGGTGCAGATAAAGAGATGCCGAGTACTATATAGGTGATAAAGCTATTCATGGTCATCGCTCCTTGAATGAGATGTTAACTTGTACAAGTTATTCTATTCAAGAAGTGGGCCGGTTAGAAGACGAGCCTGGTGGGCGCTATTCTTTTTGCAACATACTCTAAAGAATCTCTACGGCAATCGGTGTACACTTGTACCCATTGCAGACACTTTCGGAGCAGGGACAAGCTGATATGGCAATGATCAGATCCATCTCAGCCCGCAACTCCATATAATCCCCGGCTTTAGAAAGCGGTCGCTCCACGCTGACTTTTCCAGAAGGATCAATGACAGTATTCATAAAAAGATTAAACGGATAATGCTGATCGGGAGCGGGCAGGCCAAACTCCGATAGCGCCTCATTCAGGTTATTGTAGCAGCTGGCGTGATCCTTTTTGTTATACAGCACCTCATACATCTCGGGACGACAGGCAGAGTTAATGAAATCATGACGGCCCACAGTATCCTTAATAATCGTAAGCAGTGGCCTGTATTGGTTGGAATAGAGGATGTCCCCCGGGAGCACATTCATCTTACCTAGAGCATCTATCGTTACACCGGGGTCAATCCGTTCATTAGGGTGAACGGCGTTATAAGCAGCAAAATCTGCTACCTGCTCTCCTTCTACATCGGTTACCCGGACGATCTGCCCTTTGTCCAACTTGAAGCCCAATCCCTTGGTTGCTGGAATTAGCCATTGGTGTTCGCTCATGAGTATTCTCCTTCGGTCATAGTCTGTGAGAAGTAGTATGGCTTTTTGCCAAAAAAGTCATACCAAGTATGGTGCAGTGTGACGTTCATAGAAACAATTGTATTAGATATGATGACATTACAAGCCTATAGTAGCGTTGTTGCAGGAATCATCCCATTTGTCGTTGAATATATCCCGTTAACCGTATTGCGTATTCAAGATACGCAGCCACAGGAGGGAACAACTTTGAAATCGACTACCGTTCAAAGCCTTACAGAGACGTTTAAGCTGGAAGTACTTGCAGGTGCTAGCTGCATGGAACGTGAAATCACTCGTTCAAAGGCGCATAGACCTGGTCTGGAGTTCGTGGGTTACTTTGATTTTTTCCCAACGAAGCGGGTACAAGTATTGGGCTGCAAGGAAATCAATTATCTGTTAACCCTAAGCGTTGAAGAGCGCAAGTTACATATTGGTAATATCGTCAAGTATCATCCACCATGCTTTATTGTGACGACAGGTCAGCAGGAGATTCCTTATTTAACTCTATTCTGCGAAGAAGAGGGCATCCCGTTGCTTCGGACGCAGGAGACGACGACAGAGATCATCGCAAAGATTGACACCTATCTGGTGAAGGCGCTGGCGCCAGAGCTTTCAATTCATGGGGTATGTGTAAATGTGTCTGGTATAGGTGTCCTACTCCGGGGCAAGTCTGGGATTGGAAAAAGCGAAACCGCGCATACGCTTATTAGAAGAGGCCACCGGTTTGTGGCGGATGATATCGTGGTGCTGAAGAAGCTGGGACCGGCAACGCTTCTCGACACACATAATGAGACGACCCGCGAATTCCTAGCGCTGCGCAGTATTGGTCTGATCAATGTTGTACGCCAGTACGGGCGTAGAGCTTTTCAGGATGAGACGCGAATTGTACTCGACATTGAGTTGTCTCCTTGGCGAGAGAATTCCTTGAATAATGAGCTCGAGCTGGAGCCGAAGTTCACAGACTATCTTGGTGTCCAAATTCCACATATTGAAATCCAGCTTCAGCCCGGCCGTGACGTAGCCGGCCTAATCGAAGCTGCCGCCAACAACTGGTATCTGAAACAGCTTGGCTATAGCGCCGTTGAAGAGTTTATGCAGAGGATTGAAAACGGGATGCAGTCGTGAAGGTAAAACATATGGATAAATAGAATATCCAAGTACTTTTGAAAGGACTGTCCGCAGGTGAGAGTGCTGCTTATGGACGGTCTGTCTTTTTATTATGACCTACGCATTACTTTTTGCGTATGCTAAACTGTAATAATGAAAAGGGGGATGGACCATGGGTAGAAAACAAACTTTTACTGAAACCGAGCTGCTTGATATGACAAAAAAATTAGTATTGGATCATGGCTACGATGGCTTTCATCTCAAACTGCTCTCGCAGCATCTGTCCGGTGCCCGAAGTACCATTTATCAATATTATGCTAATAAAGAAGAAATCGTTGCCGCTTGTATGAAGCGCGTAATTGCAGCGGTATTAGATAAGGCATTAACAATTAACGAGGCAAATCCCATGGACGCTCTCGAGCAGTTACTTCTCATTTACGTAGAAGAATCTTCGCTCCATCAGCTCCTGGGAGATGCCAGTAAAATAAACACAGCGAATTCTGCTGCAGCGGCGAGGGATCTTGAATTTATTGAAGAAGCACATAAGACTCTTAAAATTCAGTTATCTGGTTTGTTCGCACGCGCACAGCAGGAAAAAAGCCTGCGGCAGGATATCCCACTTCCTGTACTTATTGGTGTTTTTTTTAACCTAATTAATACACCAAATATGCTGAATATCCCAACACCTGATTGGGGTAAGGTGTTATTTCAAATGTGGATTGGGGGTGCAAAGAGCTGATCTAATTTTGAAGAGAATTTGACACATGTGTCATTTATATTGTTTAATAAATGAGACAGATGTGGTGGTGCCATCTAATTTGACACATGTGTCAATTAATATAAAGGGAGCTGAAAAAAGATAATGTTCTTAGCTATGAAGGAAATAATGCATAGTAAAATGAAGTTTTCAATGATTGCTATTATTTTTGTATTAATTGCTTGGTTGGTATTCATTTTATCAGGTTTAGGAACTGGATTATCTACACTAGCTGCATCCACACTCAAGACTATGAAGGCTGATTATGTAGTTTTTGAAGAAGGGTCGCAGTCTTCGATGAGCAAGTCTCTTCTGTCTGAGCAGTTATTGACCGAAGTGGAGTTATTGCCAAATGTTAGTGCTGCAGCACCGATGGGAAGTACAATGGCAACAGCGCTGAAAGAGCAAGGTGCTAAGAATGAGGATAAGGTAGACATCGCGATTATTGGAATTAATCCAGGAAGTTTCTTGGAGCCGACTATCGTGGAAGGGGAGAGTTTAACTTCTGAGAATTCTACTGGTGTACTAGTGAACATGACCATGAAGGATGAGGGTTATAGCCTAGGTGATACTTTTCAGTTAGACGGTACAACGGAATCATTAACGATTATCGGGTTTGTGAAGGATCAGACCTATAACCACGTTGCTTCCGTATTTACTCCGATGGAGGAGTGGCGGAAGATTAGTTTTGCTGCTCCGGGTTCAGATAAAGGAATTCCAGGTCCGGTTAATGCAATTATGCTGCAAGGCAAGGATATCGATCCAGAAGTAATGAATAGCAAATTATCAGGTACGGATACGGTTACCCGGGCAGAAGCTGTTCAAGGGATGCCAGGTTACAAGGAAGAGAATGGTACTATTTTAATGATGCTAGCATTTTTGCTGGCGATCTCTGCATTCGTGCTTGGAGTGTTCTTCTATGTAATTACGATGCAGAAGAGCAACCAGTTTGGCATTATGAAAGCTATAGGTGCCAGTAACAAATTCCTTGGAAAAGCCATTATATCGCAAGTATTTATAATTTCTTTGACTAGTATTGTAATTGGAATCTTACTGACTTATGGGACAGCCGCCATTATGCCGAAGGGTATGCCTTTCAAGCTGGAAACGAATCTTGTCGTAATTTATTCTTTAATCTTACTAATCATCGCTGTGTTAAGTTCGATGGTATCCGTTCGAAAGATTACAAAGATTGATCCGCTACAGGCATTGGGGAGGGTTGAATAATGACTAAGGGATTACAAATGAATGATGTCACAAAATACTATGCTGAAGGAAGTAATCGTATCGCCGCACTTGATCATGTAACCCTATCGGTCGAGCCGGGTGAGTTCGTGGCTGTAGTTGGACCGTCGGGTTCAGGTAAAAGTACGTTCTTGTCTATTGCTGGAGCCATGCTTGAAGCTTCAGAAGGGGAAGTTAAGCTGAATGGGCATACTATTTCTACGCTTACTGCCAAAGAACTGTCGAATATAAGACTACAAGAAATCGGATTTATTATGCAATCTTCAAATTTGGTTCCATATTTAAATGTTTTGGATCAATTGCTAATAGTAAAAAGGATGTCGAGCACAGTAACTAGAGAGGATAAGCAATTGGCCACTAAGCTGCTCGAAGAGCTGGGTCTTGGCGCGAAGCTAACAAGTCTTCCAGAAGAGTTATCAGGTGGGGAGAAGCAACGGACAGCCATCGCTCGCGCTTTAATAAATAACCCTAATGTCATCTTGGCGGACGAGCCTACAGCTAGTTTGGATACTAAACGGGCCCATGAAGTAGTTAGTCTAATCGCGCAAGAGGTGAAGTCACGCCAGAAAGCAGCGATTATGGTTACTCACGATGAACGTATGCTTAAATATTGTGATAAAGTATACCGGATGGAGGATGGTAAGTTATCTTTGTTCCCTCTAAAAGATGTTTATAAATAAATTTTTCTCTGTCTACACAAACAGACCGCAGATCAATTCTGCGGCCTATTTTTTAATAGTAAATTATGCTTTCAGAAATTAGAGGATCATTTAAGATTAGAGGTGTTGTATTCAACCAGCTCGAGTCAGTTGCTAAGTTTGAAACTTTTGTTAAAGACTGAGTAACTAATGATGAAAAGAATCGTAATCAAAGAGCGACTGTGGCTGACACGGCGCTTTTTTTGTGATGATTGTAATCTTCTTGCGACATACTATTCCTATGCAATAACCCCCTCAAGGGTATGAATACGCAGGAGGACTTGCGTTATTGGCTGGGCATAGGCTATAAATGGTATAATTTCTAATAGGTATTTTGAGTGATCGTTACTAGGAGGTATTAATGATGAGTGATGAGCTATTGGAAAAATTGGATACTTGGCATGAAGAGGATGAATTTCAAGAAATTGTGGATGCAATAACGGAAATTCCTGAAGAGGAAAGAGATTATGTTCTAACTAGTCATTTGGGCAGAGCACTTAATAATCTCGGGCAATATGAAGAGGCCTTAGAGCAGTATTTGAGCATTGAAGAAGAGGGCGAAGGTGATCCGCTCTGGCATTACCGTATCGGAGTTTCCTACTATTATCTGAAGCGCTATGACGAAGCTTTAAAAGCATTTACAATTGCAGACGAGCTAGAGCCTGATGATGAGGATACCTTGGAGTTTTTGGGTTGGATCAAACGCAAATTGGCTAAGAAAGCTACCAAAAAGCCTGTGAGTAAACCCGCAAATAAGCCTGTAGTAGCAATCGACTCCACCAATTTTTGGGATGACAGCGAGTATGCGTTCGAAGAATATATCTCTGAACCGCCTACAGATGCATTGATTGCTTCAGTGGAAGAAGAGCTGGTATTTAAGTTGCCAAAATACTACGTTGAAATGATGAAGTTACATAATGGGGGAATTCCTCATAACAATCGGTACCCAATTCCGGGAACAGGAGAATTTATTACGATTTCAGGTATCCTTGGCATTGGACGAGATAAAAATAGGTCGCTCTGTGGAGCTTCAGGCAGCCGGAATGTGATTGAAAATGGACGTTATCCAGAGGTTGGTGTGGTGATTTGTGATTGTCCTTCGGAGAATGAAGTAATCATGCTGGATTACCGCGAGTTTGGAAATGATGGCGAACCTGAGGTTATCCATGTAGATCGTGATAACAAATACAAGATTACTCGCTTGGCTGACAATTTCGAGTCCTTTATCGGTGGACTGGTGAAATAGTGGATTCGGCGATTTAGCTGAAGGCGAGACGGGTTCCGAGTCGTTAGACTTTGGTGAACCTATAATTAGTCATGAATCAGCCCATTCATGAACCAGGAAACAGAGCAGCGGTTATCCAATCATGGAGATACGCTGCTCTGTTTTCTTTTTTATCCACTCATTGACCGTTAATGAACACCCTGGACTGAAGTACATCGAGCGCTTGGTTGATTTCCTCCAATTCTTCAGTAGAAGAATCTTTAATTCGATCCAGAAAACGTTCGCCGATTTGCTCAAAAGCTTTATTCATCATCGCTTGTCCCTCTTCAGACAGTCGGATAAATTGCTTACGCCGATCTTCTGCGACATCAAACTTCTCACAAAGGTTCTTTTCCGTTAATTTCTTAAGTTCACGGCTTGTGTTTGGCATAGAGATATTCTTACAATCGCTGATTTGGCTGAGGGTAACAGGCTGGCTAACGGCAATATACTCCAGAATACTATATTGAACAGGCGTAATACCTTCCGGTCTAACATCTTTGGTTAGGTCGAATGTTACTTCATGGACTGCCGTCGTAAAGGTCACTAATTTATGGAAAAACGCTTCTTTGTCCATTACGATCACCTCTTAGTGTAAACTTTAACAAAATAATTATCATAATACAATTATCATTTGACAACTAAATATAGGTTGTGATACGATTTTGTTATCAAATGATAATTAAAGAGGTGGAGCAATGAACGTCTTAGTCATCTATACACATCCGAATCATAAAAGTTTAAGTTATTCTTTTTTCAATAAAGTCATCCAAGGAAGTAATGAGAATCAACAGATCTCGAAGATAGAGGTACTTGATCTATATGAAGAGCAATTTGATCCGGTGCTGGTTTTTAATGAACATAAACGGAGAAGAGACATGCACACCGATCCCCAGCTAGAGAAATATCGTGAGCAGATTCGTCAGGCCGACAAAATTGTATTCGTGTATCCCATCTGGTGGGGGCGGCCTCCGGCCATGCTGCTAGGTTATATTGATCAAATGTTTGCTTCTAATTTCGCTTACAGAGAAAAGGGCGGGCTTATACCTGAAGGGCTGCTGAAAGGGAAGTCGGTAGTTTGTATTTCCAGCATGAAGGGTCCAACCCTGTATCCTTTATATTGGTTAAATAATTCCCATAAAGTGCTGATGAGAAAAGCATTGTTTCAATATTGTGGGATCAAGAAAGTGAAGTTTTTTGAGTTTGGCAACATGGAGAGCCCGAAAGGTAAACATGAAAAGAAGCTAAATCAGGTGTATCAATATTTCAAATCTGTAGCTAATTAATACGATAGATGAAGCAGCGTTATGATTATTTCGGCTCGTTGTATAGATAGGCAACATAATCCTGTAGCACTGAGGTATGATCCATTTGTCGCAGCATTATCCCGATATTACCGCGGTGATAGCTGCCATGATTCGCGATGTGAAAGATAGCTCCGGAAATAGATGTCTCAAGCGATCCCATAGTTGGATGATCTAACACAACGGTGGGGTCCTTATCTATGTGACTATTCAGAACCATTTTATTTTTACTGGATAGCTCACGATAGAGGACATCCATTTCTTCAATATCTTTTATTGCTAACAAGGGCTCTAGTTGTGCTGCTGATGCTATAGCTTCATTCCTAGTTCGCCCTGAAATCAAGTCAAACCAAATATTCTCCACGACATAAATATGCGTCACAACCTTTGCTACCGAAGAAAAACCACTCTGGATATCCTTATGATAAATGTCTTTAGGCAACTCCTTTAAGCGATGGATGATCGTTTGATTAGCCCATACATTGTAGTCATACATTTCTAACGTAGGATGTTTCTCCATGAGTTACTCCCCCTAAGATTATTGATGCTTTAATTATACCCATTCCAAAAATGTTCGGTACAATTTAGAGATGTTTATTATAGGATCCTTTGTCCAAAATAAACCAAGATACAGACGACAGCGATAAAGCAGAGGAGTAACCAATTCGCTAGCTTCATTCCCATCTACACCGTACCTGCCTTGAACATTGTTAAGTCCTCGCCGCTTACTTGTTTGATTAAATTCATTACCTTATAGGCTCCTCTGCCGTTCTCATAAGGCTTCATCTTATCTTTGTAAGTAGAGCGGTTCTCGTATAGCATCATAATCGAATGAACAAAGGTTTGATTAGTCATCTCTTCTTCAAGTAACATTTCAGCGAGTCCAGTTTGTTGAAAATACTGCGCTTGGGCAAGTTGACCAGAGCGGCTGCCACCATTCGTGTGAGGAATTAATAACATTGGCTTTTGCATAAAAAGAAGCTCCATCATAGAATTTGAGCCTGCACGCGATACGACAACATCCGCCATAGCTAATAAATGCGGCAGCTCACAGCTTGTAATGAATTCATACGATTTGTAGCCTGACATAGAGAGGTGATAATCAACCTTTCCCTCCCCGCAAATATGAACCACTTGAAATTTATCTATCAACTCAGCGAGTACATTGTTCACCATTTGGTTAATGCTGTGTGCCCCTTGGCTTCCTCCCATAATAAGAAGAACAGGCTTAACAGAGGTGAATCCGCAAAAGGCTAAACCACGTTGTTTATCCGCTAATTTGAATTGCTCCTTCAAGAGCGGTCCCACATGAACGGCCTTGAGTGAAGCAGATTTGGTTACAGTATCCAGAAAATTTGTACACAGATGAGTGGCAAACGGAAGTGATATTTTATTAGCTAGTCCAAGATTTAAGTCTGGTTCATAAATAATGATGGGCACTTTGTTAAGTTTGGCTCCAATCACGACCGGTACAGAAACAAATCCACCTTTAGAAAAAATTACACTTGGTTTGATGGCTCGTAGGAGCCGGTAGGATTGAAAGATGCCCTTCATGACTTTGAATACATCAGTTACATTCTTCCAGTCGAAGTAGCGTCTCAATTTTCCTGTGGAAATGGGGTGGTAGGTCACATCCTCCTTGTATTCAGACAAAAGCTTGCGCTCAATCCCTTGTTCAGAACCTATATAATGGACGTCCCAATCCTCTGCAAGACATTTAGGGATCAACACTAGATTACCAGATACATGTCCTGCGGAGCCTCCGCCTGTAAATACGATCGAGGGCCTCATGATAGGAACCCACCTTGTTGTAGCATTTCTTTTATTGCGGGTTGGCTCATCAACACATGATTGGAATCATAGCTTTGGAAGTCCACAGGCGGGCAAGAGGCATAAGCTTCTTGTAACCCTTCTATAGGAAAAGGAGGGAGAATCACATAATAGTGATCATCCAGATGAATGGAAGAAGCACTCTCGAATTCCGAAATTAGGGCCTCGCTTAAGCTTTCTCCTGGGCGAATCCCCGTTTCATTGATTTGGATCGTGCTAGTTGATAAGTTATCAATTAAGACTTGGGCAAGATCCTTAATATTGCAAGCAGGCATCTTGGTCACAAAGACTTCTCCGCCCCTGCTTTCTTCTGTCGCTTTAAGGAGTAAGGTAATTGCATCATCTATGGTTAAGAAAAAGCGAGTCATTCTAGCATCTGTAAGGGAAATGTCTACCTCATCCGCAATACTTTGTTTGAAAATGGGAACCACACTGCCGGTTGAGCCGAGGACGTTGCCACTTCTCACACATACAAACTGTGTTTTGGTTTGTCTGAGATTGGCATGAACCATTAACTTTTCGCCGAGTGATTTTGTCATTCCATAGGTGCTCGATGGATGAGCTGCTTTATCAGTGGAGACGTAGATCACTTTTTTAACGCCATGTTTAATAGCGGCTTGAATCACATGCTGAGTTCCGAGTACGTTAGTCTTCATCGCACTGTCCGGTTGTTGTTCGCAGATCGGGACATGCTTCAAGGCCGCTAAATGATAGATATAATCTACCTGATGGCAAGCCTGCATCAGTTCTTGCTTATCACGTATATCACCGATGATGAACGTTAGTTTGGGATTATGATGATATTCCTGTTGTAGTTCTACTTGAAGTGACTCATTGCGGGAAAATATTCTGATTTCTTTAGGGTCACTTTCCAATAACCGTTTCACGAGTTGTCTTCCCCATGATCCGGTTCCCCCAGTAATTAATATGGTTGTATTTTGCACGGTTTGTTCCTCCTATGATCTTAGCTACACAACAATCATAGTGTTCATATGTTACGTGAATATGGCAAAGCGAAAGCTCCCAAAATCAAAAAAAGGTTAAAGAACCCGTATAACAGGTCCCTTAACCCTTCTTTTAACATCTAATAGCCATCGGTTTGTTTACCGGATTGCTCCGCAATTTCCGCGCCGGCTCGATTATCCGAGGTACCTATATGCTTGTGGTCGGCTTGGGCTTGAGCAAGACCTTCAGCCACTCGACGGCCATAGTCTGGATCGGCCTTTGTGAAATGCTCGATCATATTATTCTGAATGACAGGCGCACATATTTTCAGTGCATCGACCAGGTTATGAATCAATTCATCCTGTTCCCAATCCTCGAACTTGCGATAGGTATCTCCAGCTTGCCCGAAGTCATTTGCCCGACTAATTTTGTCGCGAACTAGTCGATCATTATACATCGGTTGATGTTCTTTGCCAGAAGGGGTTGCCTCCTTTAACCCGCCAAGCGAGGATGGTTCGTAATTCACGTGTGGGTTTTGCTCAGGTGCCTTATCCACATGATAAGTCATTTGCCCATCCCGCTGATTCGTTGCTACCCTTGTCTTTGGAGCATTAATCGGCAACTGAATGTAGTTCGCGCCCACCCGGTGCCGCTGAGTATCCGAATAGGAGAACGTCCGGCCTTGCAGCAGCTTGTCATCCGAGAAATCCAGACCGTCTACTAGAACTCCAGTCCCGAAAGCGACCTGTTCGACCTCGGCAAAATAATTATCTGGATTTCGATCCAGAATCATCTTCCCTACAGGTAAAAATGGAAAACGTTCATGATCCCAAAGCTTAGTAGGATCGAGTGGATCAAAGTCGAGCTCTGGATGCTCATCGTCACTCAGGATTTGTACACAAAGCTCCCATTCAGGATAATCCTTGCGCGCAATAGCCTCATATAAATCCTGCGTAGCATGGCTGACGTTTTTGGCTTGGATATCCTCAGCGGCTTGCTGAGTGAGATTCTTAATGCCATGTTTCAGCGGCTCCCAATGGTATTTGATTAAGACGGCTTCGCCTTTTTCATTCACCCATTTATAGGTGTTGACCCCAGACCCCTGCATCTGCCGATAGTTGGCTGGAATCCCCCAAGGAGAGAACAAAAACGTAATCATGTGAGTAGCTTCAGGAGAGTTCGATACGAAATCAAACATCCGTTCCGGGTTTTGCAGATTGGTCACGGGATCTGGCTTGAAAGCATGAACCATGTCAGGAAATTTCAGCGGATCACGGATAAAGAAAATCTTCAGATTGTTGCCGACCAAGTCCCAGTTGCCATCCTCTGTATAGAATTTTGTGGCGAAGCCACGGGGGTCCCGAAAGGTCTCCGGAGAGTAAACACCATGAACTACCGTAGAAAACCGTACGAATACAGGTGTTTTTTTGCCTGCTTCTTGAAAAAGCTTAGCACGCGTATACTTCGAGACGGGTTCATCGCCTACTTTTCCATAAGCTTCAAAATACCCGTGGGCTCCTGCACCCCTAGCATGTACAACACGTTCCGGAATACGCTCTCGATCAAAATGAGATATTTTCTCGATAAAGTGGTAGTTTTCGAGCGTCGACGGTCCGCGATTGCCTACCGTCCGTATATTTTGATTATCTGTAATTGGATGACCCTGTCGATCCGTTAAAGTCATATCTTCTTTTTCCTTGTCCATAGGGCAGAGCTCCACCTTTCTTCAGATATGTATAGTATTTTCTACCATAATTCTGAAAAGTATGCGAAACCCACTGACAAGAGATGTTATGAAAGTTACAATTTTTATTGGCATTTGAAATAATGACTGTTATATTTGAAAATACTATGTGTTATAAGCTTAGCAACTTGGGATCGACAGAATGGAGAGGCGGAATTACATGCAACAATTTTTAGATAGTATGATTAGCGTAACAAATGATTTTTTATGGTCGAAAATATTGGTGATCCTTCTTATTGCTTGTGGACTTTATTTCACCGTAAGATCGAAATTTGTACAGTTTGGTATGTTCAAAGAAATGTTTCGGGTTCTTAAAGGATCTAATGAAAGGTCAAAAGATAGTATTTCATCCTTCCAGGCCTTCTGCATCAGTATGGCGGCGAGGGTAGGGACAGGTAATATAACGGGAATCGCAATTGCTATTGCGATAGGTGGTCCAGGGGCTATCTTCTGGATGTGGGTGATTGCCATTATTGGATCAGCGTCTGGTTTTATAGAAAGCACTTTGGCACAGGTATATAAAGTGAAGGATAAGACCGGATTTCGCGGTGGGCCTGCCTATTATATGGAGAAAGGCCTGAACAAGCGCTGGATGGGAGCGATATTCGCGGTTCTGATTACATTATCCTTCGGGCTTGTATTTAACGCGGTCCAATCGAATACGGTCACAGTGGCCTTTGAGAATTCATTTGGCACCAATCGGGCCATTCTTGGCCTTATAATGGCTGCCGCCTTTGCGCTGGTTATCTTCGGCGGTGTTAAGCGTATCGCAAGAATGTCCGAATATATTGTGGTGGTAATGGCAGGAATCTACATTGGGGCTGCTCTTATTATTATGCTGATTAATATTACAGAGCTCCCGGGAGTTCTCGCACTCATTGTGAAAAGTGCCTTCGGATTTGAACAAGTCGCTGGTGGCTCTCTTGGTGCAGTAATTCTACAGGGTGTGAAGCGTGGTTTGTTCTCTAACGAAGCGGGCATGGGGAGTGCGCCAAATGCTGCAGCAACGGCAACCACAAGTCATCCGGTGAAACAGGGGCTAATGCAAGCCCTGGGCGTACTCACGGATACGTTACTTATTTGTTCGAGTACGGCATTTATTATTTTACTGTCTGATGCCTACAAGCAGCCTGGGCTAGATGGGATCAAGCTGACACAAGCCGCATTAAGCGAGCATATTGGTTCGTGGGCATCTGGATCACTAGCGATCATGATTTTATTGTTTGCCTTCAGTACATTAATTGGAAATTATTATTATGGTGAGACTAATATAGAATTCTTGAACTCCAACAAAAAAGTATTATTATTCTATAGATACAGTGTCTTGGCGATGATTATTTTTGGTTCCGTAGCAAAGGTTCAATTGGTATGGGATTTGGCTGACTTATTTATGGGCTTCATGGTTATCGTGAATTTGATTGCCATCCTGCTATTATCCAAAGTGGCCTTTGCCGCCTTGAAGGATTATAAGCAGCAGAAACGTGAAGGGAAGGATCCTGTTTTCTATAAAGACAGCATTCCGGGGCTCGAGAACATTGAAGGTTGGGACAATTCTTCAGATATAAAAAGATAGAAATGTATTTGAAGAGCTCAGGAGACTGAGCTCTTTTTGCTGTCAGATTAGAAAAACGAGCCTTTAGAATTGCTTCTATAGGCTCGTTTTGCATAGAGAATATTTAAACAGTCTTTTTTAATCTAGTATTTAACCTGCCGCCCACACATCTAACTCAATTTTTAATTCTGGTAAACCTAATCCTTTAACATAAGCAATGGTCATTGAAGGAGGCGTCATCCCGAATACTTTATTCCAAATTTCATAGAAATGATCCCAATCGATTTCTTCAGTGGCCCAAATGTTGATTTTGATTACGTTATCGGGAGTCAGCTTTTGAGAAGAGAGGACTTCCACAATATTACTCATTGTATTTGTTACTTGTTGATTAAAATCTGTAGGAATATTACTGTTTTGATCAATTCCAATTTGACCAGAAAATACATACATTTCAGCGTTCCTGCTTATTTTTGTTACATGACTATAGTTACCAACGGGTTTCGCAATATTTTCTGGATTATATCTTGTAATCACATGATTATTTAAGTTCATTTTTATGAAGTCTCCTTTAAATAGAAGATACATAACGATAGCTAGGTTATATATCTCCACTGTTTTTTAGTTTTAATTTTTGACAGACCTATCCTATCCATCATTAATTCTAGAAAAAAACAGCAGTAGAATACCCAATACCAAAAGATAAATATTTTAGGGATCTCTTTTTCATCAGGTATTCCTCCTTCATATTTAAAGTAAGATAACTCCATCAGAATGATAACATTAATCCATGCGTGACGGCAACTTTGCCTCCCTCGGCACAAAAAACACTTACATTAGCGGATATTATGTTGTTATAATTACAAACAGACCGGTTGGTATGTTAGGGGGAATACGTAATTATGGATACAAAATCACTAATGATTGAGAAGGCGACACTCCTTTTTCAACTAAAAGGTTATAAGAGTGTAGGCGTTAGTGAAATTTTAAAGGCTTGTGATGTTACCAAAGGAGCGCTCTATCATCATTTTCCAAATGGAAAAGAAGAGCTATTAATTGCTTGTCTAAAGAGCCTAAAGGAAGCCATAACAATAGATATGGAGGATATTTTTAAAAGGCATTCTTCTACGCAAGAGGCCACGCAATTTATGCTTAATAAGTTAATTCACAACTTGGAAACCGAGGGCAAGCTTACAGGCTATACATTTAGCAGTATTGTCAGTGAAATGGCTACAGTCAGTGAGCCTGTCCGCCAAGCATGTAACTCACTTTATGAGAACATTCAGACTATTTATTACACGAAGCTTACAACTGAAGGCTTCTCGAATGAACTAGCTTCTGATATTGCTTTATGGATGACAACCTCGATTGAGGGTGCGATCATGCTGTGTCAAACGCAGCGATCTACTGCACCTTTAAAGACTATTGCGAAACTATTACCGACAATTTTGAAAGGAAGAACATCATGAATTTAGAAACAAGATTACCGAGAAACGGCAAAGAGGGTGCATTATACGGTGCAATTATTTGTACACTAACCGTTCTGTTTATGTCTTCACTAAATGTCATTTTAGCGGTTGGAGAATTTAATGGGGAAGTTGCCTTATCAATCCTTAAGGTGTTTCCGATCATTTGGGTCATTGTTATGATTATAGAGCCTGTTGTTATTGGGCGTATCGCAGAAAAGCTGACAGCTAAATTCACACAACCTAGTGATAGCTTCAATGCCAAAATTCTATTTCGTATTCTTTTCACCGTACTAGGAATGTCTTTTGTGATGACCTTTATTGGAGACATTATCGGGAATGGATTGAGTTCTGATACGTTCCATCACTTCTTAGCGAATTGGCCAAGAAATTTCCTGATTGCACTGATCGCTGAAAGTATAGTGATCCAGCCTTTTGCACGATTTGTGATGGTAAAGCTACATGCTTCTCAGGATAAAAAGAAGTCCAGCACCGCTGGTATAACTGCATAAGGATTTTCGGAAAAAAACTCGTAACATAAATAAGCTCTCAGGCGAAGCGTTTCGTTTGAGAGCTTTTCTATTACCGTATATAATGATATTTTAGTCGAATAATTGAAACCCTCCTATAACAAAGAAAGCTTAACAATGAAAGGTAATATCGAACATGATGATCTATAGTCGTCTTGCCATAATGATGCCCCCATTTCCCTAGCTAGGCTCATATTCTTGTTGTTCTAGGATATAAGCTTGTAGGAGGGCGAATTTAATATGAAAAAATATGCAGCACCATCTTTACTGCTAATGATTGTTCTTGTGGCTTTTCCGCAAATCAGTGAGACGATCTACACTCCATCGTTGCCGGATATTGCGGTAGCACTTGGGGTCTCTAATAGTTCTGTACAATTAACATTAAGTATCTATTTTATCGGATTTGCTTTAGGTGTTTTGTGTTGGGGTTGGCTCTCTGATTTCATCGGACGGAGACCTGCCATGCTGGGTGGCCTCATTGTATATGGTATTGGATGCTTGAGGTGTTTTAACTCGGAATCCATTACTCTACTTCTGGTCAGCCGTTTCATTCAAGCGTTTGGGGCAGCGACAGGCTCAATCATTACACAAACGATTCTTCGTGAGAGTTTATCCGGAAATAAGCGGCATGCCATGTTTGCCCAAATCTCGGCGGTGATTGCGTTTACTCCAGCCGTAGGGCCTCTTATTGGCGGATTCGTGGATCAAGCTTTTGGCTTTCGGGCGGTTTTCTTTACACTAGTAACGATGAGTGTGTTGTTATTTGTATATGCTTTTTGGAAGCTGCCAGAAACGACTGATGTTTCCGCGAGAAAAAAGGTGGCTATTCTGCCTATCGTTAAAAGAATGCTCTCATTGCCACGTGTACTGGTGTTTGGGTTACTGATCGGGGGCATCAATGGAGTTTTATTTAGCTATTATGCAGAAGCACCCTTTATATTTATTGAACACTTTAACATTTCACCGGGAGTATATGGTTTTCTAGGTATTGTTGTGGCTTTGGCATCGATAGTGGGAGCAATGATGTCCAAGAGATTATTGAGTCTCTATGCCGCAGAAAAAATAATTCACATCGGCTGTCTAGTCATGGCTACCGGTTCCTTACTATTAACATTAGTATGTAGTCTCGGAACGTTGCCGGATATGATACTGATCGTATGTATCTTGGTAACCCTTTTTGTCATGTTAATGGGGGCCGGTATCGCCTTACCTAATTGTCTAAGTCTTGCGCTTGTCAATTTTCAGGATGTTGTGGGAACAGCAGGTGCGATCTTCAGCTTGGGATATTACTTATTAGTTAGTTTGGCGACATGGGGAATGAGCGCCCTGCATAATGGTTCATTACTGACGATGCCCATCTATTTCTTAGGGATTAGCGGCGGAATGTGGTTATTAAGTAGAAAGTTTATTGTAGCGGAATAGAATTTTTATAAGTGATTTGCAAAGAGAAGGTATGGAACGGGGCATCCATATAATAATGGCAGTCTGGAACCTTTTGAGTTCCGGACTGCTTTTTATTTGTTAGTCTACTTCCGGCACAATGACTTGGATATGACGAGGGAGAACACTTAGCGAAATTGGTAAAATCGGACCTTCTTCACCGTCCACATTGGTTCTTACAGCTTCTGGAGAGCTTACAGTTACATTTTGGGCCGTGAAATAGACAACGTCTTTATGATCCTTAAGACTGCCAAGTAATAAAGAAATACTGGCTGTAATGGTATTGAGTATACTGAGGTCTTGAATAATAAAACAGTGAAGCAGACCATCGTCAACCGCAGCATCAGGGATCAGATTCTCGAATCCGCCAACGGAGTTGGTTAACACGGCGAGAAAAAGCGGGGAATCGCCTTGCCATGTTTTCTCGTCATAATGAATAACAAGAGGGTGCGGGGAAGTGCTTGTAAGTTGTTTTAGGCCTTCTTTCAAATATGCCAATGAGCCGAGCTTGGTTTTCTCTTCGATTGTTACGGAGGATAAGGATCCGGCGATTGAACCTACAGCAACAACATTTCCGAATAAGCGGTCATTTAAGCAACCAATATCTACTGTCTTTACGTTAGAGGAAGCAAGGGTTTGAATGGCTATTTCGGGATTCAGTGGAATCTGTAACGCGCGGGCAAAATCATTAACTGTTCCTAAAGGGACTACACCTAACTTTGGATGTTGTTTCTGATTCATAAGACCATTAATGGTCTCGTGAAGTGTGCCATCCCCGCCAATGGAGACGACTAGATCGTAACACTCCTCACAGGCAGTGATACAATAACGAGTTGCATCTAGTTCTTTTGCTGTCTCCTTGATCGTAACCAAGTAACCTTGATCAGCTAGAACTCTTTCTGCATATCTGACATATTCGCCAGCTTCTTCTTTACCAGATGAGGGGTTAATAATAATCATAGCTTGCGGCATAGGGATTATCCTCTCTTATTCAATCTAATACCTATTAGATGATTACCCCAAAGTGGTATAGCAGAAATCATAACAACCTAAAAAAAGGTGAGCAAGAACGACCTAAGTCGCCTTACTCACCTATTTATATATACATAATTCTTATATTTCTTCTAGATTAATAGACCTTGTCACCATTAAAAATGGAATTCTTAACGATAACATAATCGACTTTACGAATGGCTTCTAATTTATTGCCTCCAGCATAAGAAATCGAGGACTGAAGATCTTGCTCCATCTCTCTCAAGGTTTCTGCTAAAGCACCTTTGTGTTCAACAACAATTTTTTTGCCCTCAACATTCTTCTTTTCACCTTTTTGGTATTCAGAAGCGGAGCCAAAGTACTCTTTATACAGCTTTCCATCGATCTCGATGGTATCACCAGGAGATTCTTCATGCCCGGCAAATAGGGAACCGATCATGACCATGGAAGCACCAAATCTAATGGATTTGGCGATATCCCCGTGTGTCCGAATGCCTCCGTCAGCGATAATAGGCTTACTTGCAGCCTTGGCACACAAGCGTAGTGCGGCTAATTGCCAGCCACCTGTTCCGAATCCTGTCTTAATCTTCGTGATACATACTTTCCCTGGTCCAATTCCCACTTTAGTAGCGTCGGCCCCAGCGTTCTCTAATTCTCTAACGCCTTCAGGAGTTCCCACGTTTCCAGCAATAACGAAACTAGCAGGCAAATACTGTTTAATATGTTTAATCATTCGAATGACAGCTTCGGAATGACCATGTGCAATATCGATCGTAATGAATTCCGGAATTAACTGTTCGTTAGCTAATTGTTCAACAAAATCGTATTCTTCTTCTTTGACTCCGACACTAATGGATGCGATTAATCCGCGGGCGTGCATTTCTTTGATGAAAGACGTACGCTTCTCCGGCTCAAAACGATGCATAATGTAGAAGTAGCCGTTTTCCGCTAAGAAGCTGGCGATCTTCTCATCTATGATGGTTTGCATATTTGCGGGTACCACAGGTAATTTAAAAGTATGACCACCTAAGGTGACTGTTGTATCACACTCAGAACGGCTATTTACGATACATTTTGCAGGAATTAACTGAATATCTTCATAATCGAATACTTTTTTCATTATATACACCTCTAAATGCGAACATTATAGTATTTGTTTTGATTATTGTTCGTCCACTTTGTAATGTACAGCATTCCGAACAAGAAGTCAAAATTCTAGTACATTATGGTGTAAATTGGACTTAATTATACGACGATTTGGTGTACGGCTTATGATTCATATAAAAAAGCAGATTATTCATAACGAACCAAAGAAATGAGTATTGCGTTAATATGTACTATCATACAATGCCGGCCATCATATAAAAAAATAGTTGTTTAGAGGTCATCGAGCGATTCAAGCGATATAGACAAAGAAAAACCCCTTCTGCGGTTTGTTCAGCGGAAAGGGCTACATTTTTCTTTGAAATTTATTGTGCTTCTGCCTTGCTTACAGGCACCTGGATTTCATAAGTATCATCAATCCCTGCTAGTTTGACCTGAAGGGTTAATTCGAACTCATCCGGCAGCTGCTCACCTTCCTCGGGAATTATATCCACCAGAGCAGCATTCTTTTGTACAGTATGATCAGAATTGATGATTGGCATCACGCTCATTAAATTTCGCTCACCGTTCACCAGAACGATAAATTCTTCTGTCACCAGAAGACCTCTTTCCCGATTTTCCCAGTGTCCAATTAACTGATCGTCCGTCGTGGTTACTCCCTCGCGTTCAAGGGCAATCGACAGGCGGCTTCCATCGTGGTAAGCCTCAGAGACTTTCAGTGTTACTCCTTCATGGGTATCGCTGATGCCGAGCTTGGTAATAAGGCCATTCTCTGCAGCCAACTTCAGCCCATTATCCACGTTATTATTGAACAGACTGCCTATGACAGGAATTTGTCCCAGTGTATCTGCCATAGCGGGTGAGATAAAGCCAGTGCTGATAATCCCTAGACCAAGTGCAGCTGCTGTAGTGGCGGCGATTAATGTTTTCTTAAACATACGTCCTCGTTTAGTGGTTTTATTCATGGGATTCTCTCCTATCCGGTTCATGATTTGTGTACTAAGGCTATACTGTGGCGTCCCGGTTTCCCGGATCATGCTTTCAATTTGTTCCATTTGTCTGTCATTCGTTGGATTGCGCAAATAATCCGCCTGCCCTTCGTTGTTTATTGGCTTGTTCCATGAGCTTCTGGCGCAAGCGCTGATATTTTTTTCGTACGGTTGCTGCCTTACAGTCCATGATTTGACCAATCTCTTCAAAATTGTATTGCTCCACTGCTTTCAGCAATAGAATGTGCCTTTCCTCTGAAGTGAGATAGGTCAGTAACTCAGTTAAAGGCGATTCCGGCTCTGGAATGTGCTCCGTGGCTTCCTCCTGTTGTTTGAAGTACGATACAATCTTTAACCTTCGATGCTGTTTCTTTAGCAGGTTTAGGCTGTGATGATAGGCAAGCTTGTACAACCATGCAGAGAAGGAGACAGTAGGCTCATAACGGTGAATATCTTGATAAGCTTTGATGAATATTTCTTGAACGGCATCTTGAGCTTCTTCCCGGTTTTTGAGCAGATGATAGCAATAGATGTACATGGGTTTTTCAAATCTGTGGATGATAGATGTATAAGCCTCATGATTTCCCGACTTAACCAGTGAAACAGCGGCCTCTATTTGCTCTGTAGCAGCGCCACTAGGTCTAGCTTCTTCCAAGCGATCACCTCCTTTGCTTTTCGTTTATATAACAATTTCAAGTCGTTGATTTGTGACATTGTTTTGTTTAGAATCTCAGAGACGTCGATAGTGACCTCTATGGAATTTGTAGCATCAGCATAAATGTCATTCCAACTCATGACCTTTTGTAACTAGTAAGGTCCCAGGGGGTTACACTATAATAAAGGTCAAGTCAGCACAGTATATAGGGGGCAATGTCTTGTTTAATCTGGTCAAACAGTGGTTCTGGTACGATTGGCTCGTCCTCCTGTTTCGGATTTGTTTTTCTACTTCTTTATTGATTACCATGTGTTATCTTTCGGACAATTTTACGATTCCTTTTTGGATCGCGTTTGTTTGGGGCTTGATCGCTTTTTCAGTGCCTTGGTTCTGTTTGCAGCTGCATTATAAATATTATCTGATTGCGGAGATCCTTCTTTCGGGTGGTCTATGTTTATATTTGGCTGCGCTATTTCCTGAATCCTATGTAACTTTTTTACCTACTGCCTTTATGATTGCTAGCAATAGTGCACAGAAGTCTTATCGTTGGTCAGCACCGATTACGGTTATTTTGATTCCAATTCTGTTGTCTAGGTTGTCACAGCAAGTGGATGCTGTATCGATGATCTTGAATATTGGCTTGGTGTATACGCTTGGCTTCGCCTTTCATTTACTGATGGTCAATCACAAGCAGAGCGGAATCATTAAGGATCAGAATGCGGTCTTGGAGCAGTATATCTCACAAGTCGAGCGTATGACACTTCTGGAAGAACGAGATCGGTTGTCCAAAGATCTGCATGATACGGTGGGGCATTCTTATACATCCATTCTTATGGGGCTAGAGACTTTACGTACGGAGGTGAACACTTCGGACGGGGCGCAAAAGATAGATGCCTTGTTAAAACTAACTCGCCATGGCCTAGATGACGTTCGGAGATATTTGCACCAAGTGGGTTCTTCGCAGGATTCGTTGACGCTTATACAGTCTCTGCAGAAATTAGTGGATGATTTTCAAACCTTCTCTAAGGTTAAGATTCGCCTAAGAACGTTCGGAGAGGCCTACACAGTATCCAAGCAGGCTCAAATGACATTATACAGATGTCTGCAAGAGTCAATAACCAACGCTGTACGCCATGGTCAAGCCAGTGAAATTGTCATTAGTCTCCATTACGAAGAGAAGTTGATCCGGCTGGATGTGCAGGATAATGGATTAGGCGCAGAGGATTTAACAGCAGGGTTTGGTCTGAACGCGATGAAGGAACGAGCTTCTAACTTGCAAGGGCAAGTGTATGTTTATTCAAAGTTAGGAGAAGGGACCTTAGTGACCTGTAGTTTGCCGAGGCTTGAAGAGATACAGGAGGAAACGGTCCGCTTACTACTGGTAGATGATCAGCCTTATATCCGGGATAGTCTGCGAATTATTTTAGAGCAGGAACCCGATTTTGAGATCATAGGTTTAGCAGAGAATGGTGAGCAAGCAGTAAGCTTCTGCGAACAGGATCAACCTCACGTGGTGCTAATGGACTTAAATATGCCAGACATGGACGGTGCGGAAGCAACGAAGCTTATTAAGCAAAAGTGGCCAGGGGTACGCGTGCTGATCCTGACTACTTTTCAAGAAACAGATTTGGCAGTCGAAGCACTGCAAAACGGGGCAGATGGCTACTTGTTAAAGTCTACTGAACCGCAGGAGCTATTCGAAGGGATACGTCTCGTACATCGGGGTGTGAAGATGATAACACCAGCTATTACGAATGTATTAATTGATCATTATGAGATGCATCCAACATCTGAAGCGCAGACTGAGCAGAGTAATGAGTATGGGCTGACCCCGCGCGAGCTGGAAATTCTAGAATGCCTGTCAAAGGGCATGCGTTATAAGTCTATTGCAGCTAAATTGTATTTGTCCGATGGCACGGTGAGAAATTACGCTTCTACCATCTATGCTAAGCTAGGTGTACGGAATCGCGAAGAGGCTGTTGAGAAAGCCTTTGGTACTTTGGAATAACTAAAACCGAATGATCTGAAATTGAAGCGCGAGCACCTTGTTGTCTATATTCCCTTACGGGAGTAGGCAATAGGGTGCTTTTTTTGTATGAAAAACTGTCATATGACATTACGGCACTGGTCGATTTTACATCAGAAGCGCTAGCATGGGAGTTGCTTAGATGAACAAATTTTTATTGCAGAGAGGGAGAGAAGAAGATGAATCAAATGATCCGGAAACATGTGAGGAATTTCTGTTTCTTATTAATTACTTTTGCCACAGGGCTGTTTTACCTTTGCTTCTATTTGGTAGGCATCACCTTTGGAGTTGCAATGTCCTTCACCATAGTAGGGATTCCGATCCTTTATTATGTTTTGCGTTCTACCGAAACCTTTTTACAGCATGAGCGAATTCGAACGAAAATCTATACGGATATCTCCGTTCGCACGCTTCCAACCCGATCTCAAGAAGAAGGAAGCATGTGGGAAAGGGTTAGGGCAGAGTTTCTAAATGAACATAACTGGAGAGCGATTATAGGACTGATGCTGCAGGGTATTATCGGAATGCTCAGTCTAATATGTGCAACCCTTTTTTACTTGGCTCCTATTATTCTTTTGTTCGCACCTGTCTTGTACTTACTCGGCATCTCTTCTATATCGGTATTCGGGATTGAAAATAATACGCTGAGCATCTCACTTTTTTTCATGCTGTTAGGTGCGTTATTTCTATGGATAGGTGCTTATCTTGGAAACAGTCTGGTAAAGATGATCGGCAGGTATACGCGGCGTTTAGTAAAAGATTTTGCTAGAAGATAAACTTAAACGGGAAGAAGGAAGAATAATGGTAGCTTCAGTTTCATTTATAAAATTATTCTCGCAATCTCTTTGGATGATGTGGGAGAGCATATTTGCTGTCATAACCAAATTTCGCAGTCAGTCTGTGCGCACATATGGGATATGTAAATTGGTAGTGGTGAAGTATCACGGGGAAAGTGTGGTCTGCCAAGATGGGCACCAGATACTTCCCGGTGATTGGGTGGGGGAGCTTCATCTGGATAATCGTCAGGTAGTGCAGCTGACACGTACATTTGGTGCAGATCGAGCGGGTATCCGTACTGCACGCATGCTTCGTGAGGCTATGAAGGAGATTAGTCGTGAACTGGATAGCAATCCAGAACTTAGCAAAGTGCAGGCGTTAACGGGGATTACGCTACTTCACCGCGGGATCATTCATGGCATAGGGTTTGAGCAGCATCCTATCAAGTCCAAATGGCAGCGGCGATGGTTCGGAATCTATCTTCGGTTCTTACTTCGGATGCTGCATCCTGAGGGGAAACATCGCGTTGAGGACAGCACGGAGAAGTTGTCTCCTAAGATGCTCGTGCTTAGTAAGCAGTCTTTGAAAGCACGGTTTGCTCCTCGAAGGAAAGAGGCGGTTTCCTGATGCTAACGTTCATTATTCTAGCTATAGATATAATTGTTCTCTTTATGATCGTTCCTTTTGTGATTACCCGCATTTGGGGATGGGGGGTTCATACGGAAGGAGGAGCCGTGAAGGAAATTGCTTTTACGTTCGATGATGGCCCAGATCCTTGTTATACACCTGAACTGCTGGACTTGTTACATGAGCATGACGTTAAAGCGACCTTCTTCGTATTAGGCAAAAAGGCTGAGCAATACCCGGATATAATCGAGCGAATGCACCGGGAAGGACATCAGATAGGCATTCATAATTATACGCATACGCCTAACTGGATCTACTCCCCATGGACGAATAGACGGAAGCAAGTAGATCGAACAGCTGACATTGTGGAACGAATCACAGGCGAACGTCCTATTTTTTACCGGCCACCCTGGGGTCTTGTGAATCTAGGGGATCTCTTTTTAATAAGGAAGTCTTATCAGATCGTGTTGTGGTCTGTTATGGTCGGAGACTGGAAAGCGTCAGTTAGTGCAGAGCAATTAAAGCATGCCTTATTAAAAAAAATTAAACCAGGCTCCATCATCGTTCTTCACGACAGTGGAGATACGCCTTGGGCAGATGAAGAAGCGCCATTGAACATGATCACAGGACTGGAAGAGGTCTTAAAGGAGATTCCTAGAAGGGGGTTAAAGGGCCTGCGGGTGGATGAGCTGCTCAACAAGGAAGCTAGTCGTATTGGAGAAGCTAGATCCAGAGTCAACCATCACGGTCAGATTAATCTGTAGCTATGGATGACATGATGTCACTAGATTGGAAGGGAAATCCGACATTGAAAAAGAAAACCGTTCGAACTATCGTTATGACCGTTGCTGTAGTATACATGGTGTTGATTTTTGCAGGTCTATGTATGTATACATTTTCTAAGTTTAATGAAATTCTCAGTCATGAAGTTGAACAAAAGCTTAACTATAAGGTGGAGCTTACTTCTACTAAACTAAATAGTCGATTCTCGAATGATTTCGAGAAGAGCTTGGCTGGAATGAGGGAGGATGCAGGTTATTATTTTGTCATAGATAAAGCTGGTCGATATGTAGCAAGCCAGAACCCTAAGCACGTTATAGGCAAAGCTATATCTGATGAACCGGACATACAGCTGCAAAAAGTCGGTCAGGTCATAGCACAATCTACGGGAACTAGTGGTACGGAGAACTCGAAGAATGTCTATGCCTTTACAAGAATCGGCGATACAGATTATAAGTTAGTGCTGGTGATGCCTGTAAAACAGATTTTGGAGCCTATGATGGATAACCAATATTTAATTATAAGCGGTTTTGTTATCGCTCTGATTATTTTTATTGTCTTACTCTTCATTATCTTAACCCGCCTTATTGTACGACCGCTTCGCAGAATCAATGAGCATGTAATGGAGCTTGTTGAACACGGAGGCGATCTGACTAAGAAGCTGGACATGAAGCGAAATGATGAGATTGGGATGTTGGCGTATTCTATGAATCAGTTTCTGGATAACATTCGGGCCATCGTCAGGAATGTCACGTCACAGGCCAATCATCTGAATGAAAATGCAGGGATACTTCAAGTTTCAGCAGAGCAGACAAATGAGACATCCAAGCAAATCACAACGATTATTACGGATATGGCTGTGAGGTCGACGGAGCAAGCAGAACATGTGCGGCAAGTACTCACGATGATGGAACGGACAGTTGAAATCTCCGAGGAAATTATGCAGGAGACGGTAAATACAGTTCACGATTCCAATCATTTAATAAAAGCCGTGCAAACTGGCCAGCGTGCAAACCAGGCATCTGTAGATCATTTGGAAACTATGGTTAGTTCCATTGAAAACTCAACAGAAACCATTGCACAGCTGAACAACCGATCCAGCCAAATCGGTGAGATTATTCTCGTGATTTCCGAATTAGCCAGTCAGACGAATCTACTCGCGCTTAATGCAGCCATTGAAGCGGCCCGCGCTGGAGAGCAAGGGAAAGGTTTTGCAGTAGTTGCAGGAGAGATCCGTAAGCTTGCTGAAGGTTCCGAAAGAGCAGCCGAGCAGATTGCCAAGCTTGTTGGCGCGATTCAAGCGGATACGAATGCAGCGGTCAAAACGATGGAATCAAGTCAACAAGTGGTCAATCAACAGAATGACTTAGTATTACAAGGGCAACAATCCCTAGAGGAGATCGTACAGAAGGTTGATCTAACGACCCAAAGCACGCTGCGCATTCAAGGCATATTTGGTGAGTTATCTACCATGTCACATGAATCATTGAAGGCGCTAGTGCAATCTTCGCAGCTCATTGATCAGTCGGCATCTTCCTCACAGGAAGTAGCGGCTTCCACGGAGGAGCAACTTGCGACTATCGATGAGATGACGACCAGACTTAGAGAACTCAGCGAGTTATCTGTATTTTTAAAGTTAGAAGTTGGGATATTTACGATATAGTCTTATGCTAAAAACCTTTCAAACATTTTTATATAGGAAGGGCTATGGTACCATTTAGGATAAAGTGGTTCGCACCTATATTAAATCGTTGAGAAAAGGATGGGGTAGCATGTTGAATGCTTCTTACTGGTTAACCAATATAAGATTAGAGCAGGGTTATGTTATTGAGGATGGACAAGTGGTTGGTACGGATACGAAGGTTTGTCATATCCGAATTGACGGAGATAAGATTTCAGAAGTGGTTGGAGCGGACGTAGAGCTTCAGAGTCATCTACCTAAATATGACTGCAAAGGGTTATTGATGCTTCCTTCTTTTGAGGAGGCGCATATCCATTTAGATAAAACATATTTCGCTGGACCCTGGAAAGCGGTAAAGCCTGCGGCCGGTGTCTTCGAACGCATTGAGGAAGAGAAGGTATTATTGCCTAAGCTGCTGCCTATGGCGAGACAACAAGCGGAGAGCATCTTGACGCTTATACAGCGTTTCGGTGCGACACATGTGCGTAGTCATTGTAATATTGAGCCTGTCAGCGGTCTGAAGCGTTTAGAAGCAACCCTGCAAGCTTTGGATACCTTCTCCGGAAAAATTTCATTTGAAATTGTAGCTTTTCCGCAGCATGGTCTGCTTCGCTCTAATTCTGTTGAATTAGTAAAGCAATCTCTGGCAGAGGGGGCAACCTATGTAGGTGGTGTCGATCCATACTCCGTGGATGGAGATATCGAGAAGTCACTCCAGACCATGGTCGAGCTAGCGGTAATGAATAATGCTGGCATTGATCTTCACTTACATGATGGAAAAGAAGCAGGAAAACAGACATTGTCGCGTTTGGCTGATCTCACAGAAGAAGCTGGCTTACAGGGCAAGGTGACCGTTAGTCACGCATTCTGGTTCGCAGGTGCTCCGCAGCAGGAAATAGAAGAAATGGCTACACGGATGGCATCACTTGGTATGGGTATTGCATCCACAGTTCCTATTGGAAGAATGATGATGCCATTACCGATGCTGCACAGCCAAGGTGTACAAGTGAAACTGGCAACAGACAGCCTTACGGATCACTGGTCTCCTTTTGGAAATGGAGATCAATTGGAGAAGGCGGGACGGTACGCAGAGTTATATGGGTGTAGTGATGAACGGTCACTATCGCAATCCCTTAGATTCATAACAGGAGGGATAACGCCTCTTAATCTTAAGGGTGAACAGGTATGGCCAAAAGTAGGAAACACTGCAAGCTTTGTGTTACTGCATGCCAGCTGCTCGGCCGAAGCAGTAGCAAGAAGAGCGGACCGTCAAGCGGTATGGTTCGAAGGGCGTCTCGTGAGTGGATCATTATAGGGATATGAGAGGTGGATGACATGCTCATCTCTAACCATTTACAACAGTATAAAGCTGCGATGCTCTCTCTTCCGAAGGGAACCGCGCTATCGAAAGACGATCTGCAGGTGGATGAGCTTCTAATGAAGCGAAGCGGGAAGCTTGAAATGTACTATGCACCCCACAATGAATACATCAATCCCTCTGCAAAGGTGATTATTATCGGGCTAACACCCGGTTTTACACAAATGAGAATAGCCATACAAGAAGCAGTCATTGGGTTGAAAGCCGGGTTTTCAGATGAAGAGGTATGCAGAAAAGCAAAAGAAGCGGCGAGATTCGCAGGCTCCATGAGGAGGACGTTAATTCGCATGCTAGATATACTTGGCCTTCATCAGTATTTGAACCTTACCTCTTGTGACCAATTGTTTCAGGAGCAGCAAACGAATTTGCATACCACCTCTTTACTGCGTTTTCCTGTATTTGTAGAGAAGAAAAATTATAGTGGGGCACATCCTAAGCTGCGATCAGATTCATTCCTTAGAGAATGTGCATTATTGTCGTTAGAGCAGGAGCTGGGCATCCTGAGCCAAGCTTTAATTATTCCTTTAGGAAAAACGGTGGAGGAAATGCTTCAGCTGTTGGTATCTGAGGATAAGCTCGATGATCACCGCTGTTTATGGGGATTTCCTCATCCTTCTGGAGCGAACGGACATAGATTTAAACAGTTTGCCAGCCAGCGAGATAACATGACAAAGACGCTCCAAGATCATTTATGGAACGGCTGAGTGATCAATCTTATCGCAACATTTGTTCTGGACCTCCCGTCAAGAATGATAGAGTAACACAATTTCATTCATCTCAGGAGGTATAATTCACTATGAAAACATTCAAAGTAATCGGAGCGGTTCTGGCTGGCACGCTCATAGCATCGAACGTCATCTCTGCTGCCCCAATCCAGCCAGCTCCAGTCACACCAGCGGCTAATTCCTCAGTGCCGCAGGATTCTTATGGTGGTCTAAAATATGTGCTAGTCATTGATGGTAACGGCTTCTCCCCAGTCGATGTTCCGCTATACGTAGGTTCAAGTAAGGAAGTTATGATCCCTATCCGTACAGCAACGGAAGCGCTTGGATATAAGTTAACATGGACTCAAAGCCTTCAATCGCTAGGCCTTGAGAAAGAAAGCCAGTCGATATCCTTTCAAATTGCAAAAGATGCTTACCGTAATGGCACATTAATTCATTCGCTAGGTGCTGTACCAGAGCTAAAGAACGGTAAAACCTATGTTCCATTATCTTTCTTCGAAAAAGTATTGGAGCTTGAAGTAGTCGCAGGACCAACTGGAACCATATCGATTAATTCCAAGGAACAAGGAAATGGAGAGACTGCCTCAGACACGATCAAGCAAGGATCAATCACTAGTATCTATAAGGGCGAGCAAAATGCTGAAATCGGCCTCAACGGCTATGGTCATGGCGTTCGCTTAGGCATTTCTGATGAAACGGAAATCGTATCTGCTGATAATAAGAAGCTAACCTTTGCTGATCTGCAGCTAGGCATGTCCATCGAGGTTGAGCACAGTATGGTCATGGCTATGAGCATGCCGCCATTGGCGGGCGCGATCAAGATTGTTGTGAAAGACCAAGCTCCGGATCAGCAGACCTTGGGAACGGTTGGCGTGATCGAAGAGGTTACTTCTTCAGATAATGGCATGACCCGCGTTGTAATTAAAGGCGATAAGCTCAGTGATTCTTCCTTCGAGACGATTGTTCTAAATACTACAGACACTACGACTATTCTCGGCACGAAAGATAATCAGAAGATTGCCACAAGTGAGCTGAAAAAAGGTGACAAAGTGTATGCGTTCTACGGTCCGATGTTAACCAAGAGCTTGCCACCTATCGGCCAAGCGACCAAAATCGTTGTAGAAAACTAATTTACATGAAATCGAAGAAATAACGGATGACATGGAAAAAGACCGGCGAGGTGTAGGTCAAGCTGTCTACACGGCTTAAATAGCTTTCTTTTAAAGCTACGAATTTATCACCATCACCGATGAGCAAATCTCGCTTCAGCACGGAAACCGTTAAGCTACCCAAGAAGCCGCTCAAACTGATTAACATGCCTGACAGGAAACCGAAAATTGGGTTGAGCGGCGTCAGGTAGGGATAGATCAAATAGGAGACCCCGGTTGTTACGACAAATGCACAGGCAAAACCTTCCCAGGTCAAATACGGGTTGGCAGTTGGGACCACTTTGCGCTTTCCCATATAGAGGGATGCGAGATAGTGGACCACATCATTCAGCTGTGTCAGCACTACTAGGAATAATACAAGCCCCGCCCCATACTCCGGTGTAGCAAATTGAAAATAGGCTAAGTGACTAAGTCCGAAAACCATCAGCATTAATCCCCACTGGGTTGAACTAACACTACGCAGGAAGCCAACGGTCCCTTTATTAATAAGCCTAGGTAGCGGTAGGAGTAAGAAAACATAGACTGGAATAAACACAATAAACATCCCGTACCACTCGATATAAATCCAGTAGAACTGTAGAGGAATGGATAAGTACGCCCACAGAAATAATCTGCGGTCGGATTTTCGTGACTTTATCATGGAGAAATATTCTTTGAGTGCGAAGAAGGTCAGCACCATTAGTGCCAACAGTGAGACGACTGGATTAAAGAGAGTAGCTAAACAAAAGATAAAAAGCATGCCCCACCAGGTTTTGATGCGGAAGCCGATACCCGTATAGTCTTTACTGGGCTGTAATTTGCCTATAACTACATACATCAAGTGAATGGCCGATAAGGCCGCAAAAATCAGGATTACCGTTAATAGAGAGCGGTCGATAGCTAATCACCAACTTGTCGTAGAGTAGATTCCATTAATGGGTTCATATGTTATTATGAAGGAAACGTTCAATCTTGATAAGGGGAAAATTGTAAATGGCAGATGATCCATCGGTCTTTATCTTGCTTACGAACACCGGAACGCTCTTTACGAAGCTTATCCAAGGCTACACGAGAGCTCCTTATAATCATGCCTCGATCTCCTTTAATCGGGAGCTTTCCGAGTTATATAGCTTTGGCAGAAAGCACCCAAGCAACCCTCTAAACGGAGGGTTCGTGAAGGAGAATATTAAGACGGGCACGTTCAGCAAATATCCAAATACGACGTGTGTTCTATATGAACTTCAAGTTACAGCCCGTGAAGTGGAGAAAATGGAGCGGGTACTCAAAGTCTTTATCCGAAGCCGGCAAAAGTACCTCTATAATATTCTCGGCGTGATTGGTATCGCACTGAAAGAACCTGTCGAATTCAGCAACTCCTACTTCTGCTCACAGTTTGTAGCGGAAATTCTGGAGAGGTCTGGCATTAAGCTATGGAACAAGCTGCCCGCGCTCGTAACGCCGGATGATTTTCGGCAAAGCGATCGGCTGAAGCTGATTTATCGAGGCAAATTAAGTGAGTACGAACCTAAAAGCTAAGGGAGAGTATTGGGATGAATAACAAAGAACGTTTCTCAAATCGGGTAGATTCGTATGTGAAATATCGCCCGAGTTACCCTAAAGAAGCCATTGATTATTTATACAATACGATTGGGCTAAAACCGAATTGTGATATTGCGGATATTGGCGCAGGAACAGGAATATTTTCGGCACTGCTTCTGGAGCGCGGGAGTCGTGTGACTGCCGTTGAACCAAATCCGGAAATGCGTACAGCTGCGGAGGAGATGCTCGCAAAGGATAACCATTTTCGCGCATTGCCTGGGTCTGCCGAGAAGACAGAATTGCCAGACCAGTCTGTAGACTTTATCGTATGTGCCCAGGCGTTTCACTGGTTTGATAGGGACGCAGCGCAATTAGAATTCAAGCGGATTCTTAAACCGGGTGGAAAGGCAGTTCTGATATGGAATTCTCGGCGTACTTACGGTACCCCATTCCTGGAGGAATATGAGCAGCTTGTGCAAACCTTCGGCACCGACTACACTGGGGTTAATCATAAGAACATTACCCCTGAAATCCTTAGCTCCTTTTTTAAGGCAGGGCAGATGCAAGTAGCGCACTTTAGCAATCAGCAGGTGTTTGATTTCGAGGGATTAAGCGGACGGGCGAGATCATCTTCCTACATTCCAGCCCCCGGAGATCCACGTTTCGAGAGTATGATGACGGAGCTGAGGAACCTATTTGAACGAAATAAACAGGATGATAAAGTATTTTTTGAATATGAGACCGAGGTCTATTGAGGCGAAGTATAGTATATGATCAGCATATTAAAAAGACTCAAATCCTAATGATAACAGGGATTGAGTCTTTTTTTACTTTTAGTTATGAAAGATGAACGTAAAAGGTGGTGGATTCGCCGACCGTGCTTTTGGCGTAAATTTTTCCTTTATGTTGTTCAACGATGGATTTGGCAATCGCCAGCCCTAGGCCATAACCCCCTTGTGTACGCGCTCGGGAAGCATTCGTACGGTAGAAACGGTCAAAGATTCTCGCTAAGTGCTCCGATGCAATGCCCTCACCCGTATTGGTGACCGATAACACCATATCATTATGGTGGTTTTTAAGGGATAAAGTGACTGAGCCTTTAGGATTCGTATATTTTACAGCGTTGTCTAAAAGGATCATAATCACTTGTTTAATTTGTTCACTATTCCCTAGCACGATCAGGTTAGGTTCAATGTCATATTCAAGCGAAATATGCTTTTCGAAGATAACAGCTTCCATTGTTAAAATAATATTCTCAACCGCTTCGCTCAAATTGAATTTCGAATAGATCAGGGTCGATCTGGAATCGTCCATCTCGGTTAGGTATAGCAGATCATTGGTCAGACGGGTCATTCTCTCTGTTTCCGACTTGATATAGTGCAGCCACTTCGATTGATTGTGAATAGTATCATCACTGTTGGAGAGAAGAACATCCGCATTGGTGTTAATAATGGTCAACGGCGTCTTCAATTCATGGGAAGCATCGGCAATAAACTGCTTCTGTTTATTAAAAGCCTCCTTCACCGGTGCGATAGACCGATTAGCGAAAAACCGGCTTGTGAAGTATAAAATAATTAGCATCACCGAGCCAACTACAGAGAAGGTATAGATTAGATTGGTGAGGATTTTCTGCTGGGCAGTGATGTCCAGAAATACAAGCATCGCTCCATCATTCGTATGCTGGATGTTGAAGATCCATTTGCTGCTGTCCAAGGTGAACCTTCCGGTATCTTTATCAGCACTTAGAGCCTCTTGCAGAGCTGTAGTATAAAAATCATCATCCATCGTAAATTTGGAATCTTTCCCGATGAGGTTCGACGCTGTATCTATCTTCAGCATAAATGAGACAGACCGTTCCGGAGGTGGAGTTCCGTTATCGATACGTTTATTATCAGCATGGGGTAACTGGGAACTTCCCTTAGTTGAGCCCATTCGTCCTGCATCACCGCCGGGAGACTTGTAGTTCTCCATAATTCTGTGAAGATCCATCTGAATATTGTTTTGGACATCTTGGTACGTAATGACATAAATCGAGATGAAAGCCACCAGCATTATTACGGATATAGTTACTAGGTTAACAATAAGAAATCGATTTCTGAGCTTCGTGAACATTAGGCTGTCACCTCTAATACATACCCTACATTTCTGATCGTACTAATGCGTACAGTGGAATTTAAGAAGGTCAATTTTTTTCTCAAAAAAGAAATATACACTTCTACATTGTTGTGCTCTGCCTCCGAATCAAACCCCCATAACTTCTCAATAATTTGTTCCTTGGAGGTTACGGCTTGTTTCCTCAGAATCAGAAGCTCCAATAATTCACTTTCCTTAAGATTCAGCTTGATCTCTTTGCCACCTACGGTAAGCTTCAGAGTCGATGTATTCAATTCAATATCCCCGAACTTTAAAGCATCATCTGGAATAACCTCGTTTTTACGTCTTAGTACAGCCCTTATTCGTGCCAGTAGGATCTCCGAGGAAAAAGGTTTGGCGATATAATCATCAGCCCCATAGTCTAGTCCAGTGACCATATCTGTTATCTCACCCTTTGCTGTAAGCAAGATAACGGGAGTGGATACCCCCTTCTTACGCAGCGACTTGAGGACGCTAACCCCATCCATCTCAGGCAGCATAATATCGAGCAGCAGTAAATCATAAATTCCGCTCAGTGCATAATCCAGACCCGATCTACCGTCATGGACTGCGTCCACCGAATAATTATGTTTTTTTAATATTTGAGTTAAGGCTTCGGCGAGATGAAGCTCGTCTTCTACGATTAATATTCTCATGGTTCTGCCATCCCCTACATAAAACGAGTATTTGTTATTGAGGTCATTATATCAGTATTACCTTTACTGAACCTTAATGAAGGTTGGTATAGAACTGTATTGTGAAAATTGAACAGGTGGCAAGTAACGGAGGGGAATTTTGGAACTGTAGGAGCAATAGCGTCCCCCTTTGTCTGCGAAAGTCCAACATTCACCGCAGTTACGATTTACACCTCTGTTAGTGGGATGTAAAACCATTTAAGATTCATTAAAGGTTTGGGATCTAAGATACATTCATAAGCACAAGAGACAACGATAAACAGAAAGGAATGATCCCATATGGCGATTGAGGTATTCAACCGTTATGAGAACAAATATTTACTGGATAACGAAGCCTACTATAAATTTTATAACCAATTACTTGAATACATGGAGCTAGACGATTTCAACAAGCAGCATGAGTTTTATTCCATAACCAACTTATATTATGATACTGCGCACAATACGCTGATTCGTAACAGTCTTGCGAAGCCGAAGTACAAAGAGAAGCTGCGTTTAAGAGCTTACGGTGTGCCAAATCAAGATACAAAGGTTTATCTGGAAATCAAGAAGAAGGTGTTCGGGCTGGTGAATAAAAGAAGAACGTCGCTCAAATTGGACGAGGCTTATGCTTTTGTTGCCACAGGCAGGGAGCCAGAATTCGAGGACTACATGAACAAACAGGTGATTGAAGAGATTAAATACTTTTTAACGCGATATGAATTGCAGCCTAAAGTGTATCTGTCTTATGACCGCAAAGCGTTGTTTTGTAAAAATAATCGTGATTTAAGAATCACGTTCGATACGAATATCCGAAGTCGGCGGTACGATCTCAAGATGGAGCATGGCGTTTATGGCGAACCATTACTAGAGCCGGGTCAGTGGCTGATGGAAGTAAAGGCTGAAAATACGATTCCGGTCTGGTTAGCAAAAATGCTCTCAGAGCATCAAATGTACCGTACAAGCTTCTCCAAATACGGTAATGAATATAAAAAAATGCTGAAGAACAGTAAAACAGATCGGGGGAGTGCTCTTTATGCTTGATTCATTATTTACCGTAGCAACGAGTACAGAGCTAACGTTTACCAACGCAATTCTAACTATTTTTATAGCTATCGCCCTTGGCGGGATCATTAGCTACACCTATATGAAGACAAATTCCGGCGGGTATTCGCAAAGCTTCACACTCACGATGGTACTGCTGCCCGTAATTGTGGCCATCATCATTCTGCTTATTGGCAGTAATGTTGCCAGAGCCTTCAGTCTTGCCGGAGCATTCTCCATCATTCGGTTCAGAAGTGCGCCTGGCGATCCGAAGGATATCACCTTTGTATTGTTCACCATGGCATCAGGACTTGCCTGCGGGGTAGGTTCTTTCGGATACGCGGTGTTGTTTACCCTTATTCTGTGCGCCCTGATGTTTATTCTTAATCGGACTAATTTTGGGGTAAGAACAACATCGCAAAAAACACTAAAGGTAACTATTCCAGAGAGTCTGGGGTATGAAGAAGCCTTCGCAGAAGTTTTCAATACATTTAATGTAGGGTATGAGCTTAAGAAGATTAGAACGACTGAGCTTGGCAGTTTATATGAACTGGTCTACTCCGTTACGCTGAGTGAGGCTGTGAACCAGAAGGAGTTCCTGGATGCGATCCGTACTCGAAATGGGAATCTAGATCTCTCGTTAACCATGACTCCCACTGTAAATGACTATTAAAATGACCGAAAGGATGGATGGAATATGAAAAATTATATAACAGTCAGTAAAATAGGGATTTTGTTATTGTGTGCGGGACTCATGTCGGCTTGCAGCAATAATAATACAACAGCACAGTCTGAAGCTACGTCGAGTGAATTAACGTTGAGCCAGAGTGGAGCTGCTACTGAAGTACAATTGGCAGGTGCTAAGCTGTCGGACTTGGTAACGTTCGATGAAGACGATTCTAATACAAGTTGGACGGCGGACCAATCCACGGATATTGCCCTGGCTGGCACGAGCGCTGTTGTCGAAGGTGCGGGAGCTGAATCCAAAGATGGGTCAGTGGCGATTACTGCAGCAGGAACCTATGTGCTTTCGGGTAAGCTGAGTGATGGGCAGATCGTAATTAATAATCAGGATGACGGAATTGTACATCTGGTGCTGAACGGTGTGAACATTACGGACAGTGACAGCGCTGCAATTTATATTAAAGAAGCGGGTAAAGTGATCATTACCTTGGAGGACGGAACAGAGAACTCCGTATCGGATGGGGCAACTTATGTCTATGCTGATGACACTACAGATGAGCCTAGTGCAGCTATCTTTAGTAAAGCAGACTTAACAATCAATGGCACAGGGAAGCTGTCTGTTTCTGCTAATTATAATGATGGGATTACAAGCAAGGATGATCTCAAAATCATGAGTGGCATCCTTGAAATTCAGGCTGCTGATGACGGGATTGTCGGTAAAGATCTAGTTGCTGTGCAGGATGGAAGTATCAGCATTACAGCTGAAGGTGACGGAATCAAATCGACCAATGATACCGAAACGGATAAAGGCTTTATTGGTATCACAGCAGGAACGTTTGATATTCAGGCTGGCAATGACGGAATTCAGGCGGAAACTGCACTTGTAATCGATGGCGGAACGTACACCTTGGTTACAGGCGGAGGCAACGAGAATGGTGAAGTGAAGACAGGTGATCCAGGGACAGGCATGGGCATGAGAGGTAATCGTGGACAAGGAACAGGTGGCCAAGCACCAGGAACAACAGATACATCGACATCAGAAGCAAAGCCAGAGACAATGCCGGAGGCGTCACAGCAGGAAGCGTCAACTACATCAACAACGGCAGAATCCGAAACAGTAAGCACTAAAGGGTTGAAGGCTGGAGGAGATATTAGCGTAAACAACGGAACATTTAACATTGATTCTGCTGATGATGCAGTGCACAGCAATAGCAACATTGCGATAGCCGCTGGAGAATTTAACATCAAAACTGGCGACGATGGAATTCATGCGGATGCCTTGGTGGCGATATCCGGTGGCAAAATTGATATTACGAAGAGCTACGAAGGGATTGAAGGAGCGAACATCGCGATGTCCGGAGGCGAAGCTCACGTAGTCTCTTCTGATGATGGAGTGAATGTTGCAGGAGGTAATGATGAAGTGACTGTAGGAGGTGGCCCTCAGGAGCAGGATCAGTTCAGCGATGCTGCAGCTAATGTACTCACGATTAGCGGAGGAACATTAACGGTCGATGCCACAGGTGACGGATTGGATTCGAACGGCTCTATCGTGATGTCCGGTGGTACAGTAATTGTTAACGGACCTACTAATGGTGGAAACGGCGCTCTCGATTACGATGGCAGCTTTGAACAGAGTGGCGGTACTCTAATAGCCGCGGGAAGCTCGGGTATGGCTCAGGCAACGTCTGACACCTCCAGCCAACATGCAGTCAGCATGACGTTCCCTCAGATCCAGAAGGCCGGAGCATTGGTCCATCTGGAGGATAGCGAAGGAAACACAATCCTAACCTTTGCTCCATCGAAAGATTATCAGTCGCTCGTGATGAGTTCCCCTGATTTGAAAGACGGTGGATCATACACCCTCTACTCGGGAGGTACCTCGACTGGCAGTGAAGCAAATGGATTGTATACGGATGGCGAGTATACTGGAGGAACGAAAGTAGTAACGTTTGAAATCACCAGTAGTGTAACTTGGCTGAATGAATCCGGAGTAACCACCGCGAACACCAATCAAGGCCCAGGTGGCGGTGGTGGTGGAAAAGGAAGACCATAATCTATAAAATGCATATTAAAAGCCACTCCAGCACATTGGAGTGGTTTTTTGGTGGTTGAGATAATTAGTCGCTATTAATAGAGAGCAAATTCTGCTTAATGGGTTGATTTGAAGTCTTTATGATCACATTATGTGAATTAAAAGACAGAATTTGAATCAGCTGCTCGGCCATATGGTTCGCAGTATATTTGAACCCTCCTTTTACCCATTCCATGATTAATCCAAATAGAGCATAGGCCGTATAGCTAGAAAATAATTCGATATTTATATTGTTATTAGTATGATTAACCGCGACTAAGTCCTGCTTGGTTAGCTCCTTTAAGATGTCACAAATCTTATTTTGAAACCCAGGCAGAACATTGGAATTTACAATGATGGTATAAAAATTAGAATAGGAAACGACATGCTCAAAAATTTTGATGCTAGAGGTAGTAAGCTCACTCACCATAAATTTATCGGTATGGAGATAGGGATCTTTATAAGCCTTAATTAAATCCTCCAGCACATCATCAATTAACTCATTCAGAAGTTCTTCTTTGGTTTGATAATGCTTATAGAAGGTTCCACGGTTTAAATCGGCTAGGGTAACAATATCGGTTATCGTAATGGTGCGGAAATTCTTTTTTTCCATGAGTAATATCAATGCATTTTTTAGTTCTTTCCTCGATTTACTTGTTCTTCGATTTTTAAGCAACAGAAGACCACCTAACTGTCTATTTTCTAACCCTATTTCAACACAATCCTGCTTTATATTTATTTATGAACATTTGGTGTCCCGTTTGTATATTGATAGTTAAATTGCAGATGATTAAACTTAAGTAGAATAAATTTTAATCGTTTTAGAGATTTTATATATTAATACTTACATTATAGATAAACGTAAAGGAGACTTCCAACATGAAACTTCAAGACAGAGTTGCAGTTGTTACCGGAGCAGCATCGGGTATGGGGAAATCTATCGCAGAGTTGTACGCTAAAGAAGGTGCTAAAGTAATAGTAGCTGATCTTAACTTGGAAGGTGCGGAACAAGTCGCAGCAGGAATCGTTAGTAATGGTGGAGTAGCTAAGGCGTTAAAAGTAAATGTTGCTCTAGTCGAAGATATCAATAACATGATTGATACCGCAGTAAATGAATATGGAACGCTAGATATACTAGTGAATAATGCGGGTATTATGGATGGATTTGAGCCAGTTGGTGATATTAATGATGAGAGATGGGATCTTATCTTTGACATCAATACCAAAAGTGTAATGCGGTCCACACGTAAAGCGCTACCTATTTTCCTCGAAAAAGGAAAGGGCGTTATTGTGAATACCGCTTCTACAGGTGGCGTAAGTGGTGCTCATGCTGGAGCAACTTATACTGCCTCCAAACATGCAGTAGTAGGCTTGACAAAAAATACAGCTTTTATGTATGCCAACAAAGGCATTCGTTGTAATGCCATCGCACCAGGAGCTACTGCCACTAACATTAGTGCTTCTATGAAAAATATTAATGAGTTCGGCATGAGCCGTACTCAACTTACACAGGCTGTAATTCCTCGGGTGGGTTCACCCGAAGAAATCGCACAAGTTGCGTTGTTCCTGGCTTCCGATGACTCCAGTTTTGTAAACGGAGCAGTCCTCGCTGCCGATGCGGGATGGACTTCTGCATTCTAAAATTAGATAGCATAAAAACTCCGCTAGAGATTACTCTAGCGGAGTTTTTTATGCGCTTGATATTTCCAGGCCAACCCTTCAAAATAGAGAGAATGCTAACTATAAAGGGAGTTATATGAAATGAACGATGTTAGGGCGCGGAATCACGTGAAAGTGATTGGAGAAGGAGAACGAACCATTGTTTTTGCACATGGATTTGGGTGTGACCAGAGCATGTGGCAGTTTATTACGCCCTCTTTTGAGAAGAAATATCGAATCGTTCTATTTGATTATGTAGGCTCAGGTAACTCTGATTTAAGTGCATATACAACAGATAAATATCATACGCTCCACGGCTATGTACAGGATGTATTGGATGTCATCGAAACGTTGGAACTCAAAGATATTATTTTTATAGGTCATTCGATTAGCTCTATGATCGGGATGCTGGCTTCGATTGAGCGGCCGGATTATTTTGATAAAATGATTATGATAGGTCCTTCTTCATGTTATTTAAATGAGGGGAATACTTATTTCGGAGGCTTCGAGAAAAGTGATATTACTGAGCTTCTGGAGATGATGGAGATGAATTTCGCTGGCTGGGCTAGCTTTATGGCACCTCTTGCTATGAACAACCCTGACCCGGTGTTAACGAAAGAGCTGGAGCGCAGCTTTATCTCGGCAGATCCTGTTATTGCAAGGGAATTTGCAGAAGTTACGTTCTTTTCAGATCATAGGGAAGATCTACCTAAGGCTACAATCCCTACACTTATTCTACAATGCTCGGATGACAGTATCGTACCTATAGCGGCTGGAGAATATCTACATAAACACTTGAATAATAGTACCTTCCGTTTAATGGAGGCTAAAGGGCATTACCCACACATTAGCCATCCTGAGGAGACCATCACTTTAATTAATGAATATCTTACGTAAGCTAGATGAGATTATGCTGTGTTGAAAGGATATTTAGATCATGGATGACCGATTAAGATATGCGCCTTGTGGCTATGTTTCTATTACCCATGAAGGAATAATCAAGGATGTAAATCAGACGTTTTTGGACCGTATGGGGTATAAACAGGTTGATTTGGTGCATAAGCATTTTGAATCTATCATGTCTACGGCAAACAAGCTTATTTTTCATTCATACTTCTATCCTTTTATTAATCTTAATGGACAGGTGGAAGAGTTATTTATAAATCTGAAAGATAGTGATGGTAAAGCGGTTCCCTATTTATTGAATGGCAGAAGGCTCGAGTGTGAAGGTGTAGAGGTCATTGATTGTATCCTGGTACAGATGGGAAAACGTATTGACTATGAGCTGGAGCTTCGGTCTGCCAAGAAGCAAATAGAAGTGGCTTATTGGGAAAAGGATCAGGCGCTTGCCGAGCTCAAGCGAATTCATTTAGAAATTGAACAGAAACAAGCCGAGCTGCTGGAGATGAATGCCGTTTTAGTAGAGTTATCTAATACAGATAAGCTGACTGGGCTGAAGAATAGAAGGTTTCTTCAAGAGAAGCTGGAAGAGCAAATTGTAGGGTACGGCCAAGTTCAAACAGCATTTTCGCTGTGTATTATAGATATTGATCATTTTAAAAAAGTGAACGACACCTATGGGCATCAGACAGGTGACTATGTGCTGGAGAAAATGGCGAGTATCTTGAAACTGCAATCTCGTAAAGAGGATATTGCGGCTAGATATGGCGGTGAGGAATTCATACTTCTTTTACCTAATACAGACATCTCGGAGTCAAGGACTATAGCTGAGAATTTACGGCAGTCTATCGCGTATTCAACTTGGGAAATGGGCCGGATAACGGTGAGCATTGGTGTAGCTACATTTATTCCAGCCGATTCAGAAAACACCCTGCTGCAAAAAGCTGATCAAGCGCTCTATGCCTCTAAAGAACAGGGGAGAAACCGCGTTACCCACTTCATAGATTTGAATGAAAAGCTTCTTTAACAGGGGGCTTTTTTGTTATTTATAAACGATACATCCTCTTTGCTCTAATTGCTCTAAAATGTCTGTTTCCTTCAAGCTGTGATTCCATCTGAGATCCAGTTTCTCTAATCGTTCTAGTTGTAAAAGGGATTTCGGAATTTCTTGCAGGTTATTATCTCTTAGGTCAAGCTCAACAAGGCTGCTTAATTGACCTATTTGCTCAGGCAGCTGATTCAGTTTATTTTTTCGAAGGTTCAGTTTTCTTAACTTGCTTAGTTTACCGATGGATGAAGGTAGTTCAGTGATTCGATTATCATTTAAATCAAGTATCCGAAGTTCTTCTATAGCACCCAAATGCTCGGGTAACAAGACCAGTTGATTACCATACAGATGGATCTCTCTTAGCCCTTTTATTTGTGTGATTGAATCTGGCAGACTTTCTAGCTGATTGTAATATAGCCGCAATTCAATTAGACTGCTCATTGCGCCTAAAAGAGTAGGCAGTTGCTTGAGATTATTATCTGTTACATTCAGATACTTGAGTTTCTGGAGATTACAAAGCTGCTCCGGCAGCTGCTCGAACTGATTATTACTTAGGTATAGAAAAGAATCCAACCCCCGTAGTTCTCCAATACTCTCCGGCAATACCTTGAGTCGATTATGGCCTAAATCAAGCATTCTTAAGTGAACTAAACGACCGATGTTCTCGGATAACCGTTCGATGTCATTACCCGCATAATTTAGTACCTCTAATTCATCATGAAGGAAGAGTTGATCGGGAATCTCTTTAATATGGTTGTTGTACATGCTCAGTTCTAGTAGAGGATTGCTCTCAAACACGATCTCTGGCGTTTCTGTAAGTCCTTTTCCGTCAAAATTATATCTCATAGAAGGTTCTCCTTTGTTATTGGTATGGGCAATCGTTACGATAGAATATAACAGGATAATGATTTATTATCTGTATGTTGGCATACAAAACTATGGCGTGTTTTAGAAAGGAATAATGAGATGGAAGCTTCTTTTTGGAAAAGAGGATTTCTTTGGCGATCTGGATGTGATCCATCCCTCCAATGCAAGAGTGATATCAGCGGTGGCGATGAACGATACACTACCCGTTAGTTAAGGAACAATTGATGCTGCTGCAAATGGATCGTTTATTTTTATCGAATCGGTTATTACCCGAAATGAAATTTCATGCTGCGAGAGCGCGTGCAATTTTTACTCTAAGAAGACTATACCAAATATTCGGGATAGAGGAGCAAGGCGAGATGAGGATTAATCTCCGGCTGACCCATCAGCAGTTCGCGGATATAATCGGAACGCTCAGGGAGACGGCTACCCTTGTGCTTAAAGATCTGCAAGAGCAAAAGATTATTGAGATTCAACATCAACAGTTAACCGTGTTAGACCTGTCGTACTTACTGGAGTAAACGGATTTTGATTGAGAATAGTAGTTCTGGGAGCTTTTTAAGAGAATCGAAGATGAAAGGGGTTATGAATGTGGCTTGTAATCATTGTGTAGTAAGAGAGCTGAATTTTGAAATTAAGGCTCATGGCGAGCTTAATCTAAGGATGTTACCTGAGGTTATTCATCATTTGAGTAGAAGCAATACGATACATAAGGTAGAAGAAAATGTGATTACGATTAAAGAGGCTGGGGCGCGGGATTTTCTGGATTTCTGTAATGATCATATGGCGTCGAAGCAGATTGAATTCCGTATAGATGACCAAACATGGAGACCTCTATCCGAGATGCCCACTGTACTTGATATGGAGTGGATTGATGAGGTTATCACTAAGGGGTTAGTGATTTGTCACTTCCAGCCAATCGTGAATGCAAAGGAAGAGATTTTTGCATACGAGGTCTTATCCAGATTTAAAAAAGAAGATGGAGCCCTTATCTATCCTAATGAGATCTTTACGGCGGCACGCAATCGTGGCCGTTTATATGCTTTAGACCGGTTATGTAGAATGACTGCTGTAAAATGTGCTGCACCCTTAAATAAAAAAACGTTTATTAATTTTATCCCAACGTCGATCTACGCTCCAGAGTTCTGCCTAAGATCAACAGTTGAATTGGCCAATCAATTAGGCGTAGATCCCTCTCTTTTTGTCTTTGAAGTTGTTGAGACGGAGAAAGTGGATGACCTTGCTCATTTGAAAGCTATTTTGACATATTACAAGGATCGGGGATTTGAATACGCTCTAGATGATGTTGGCGAAGGCTTCAGCACAATCGAGATGTTATTGGCACTTAAACCCCATTACATGAAGCTGGATATGAAATATGTTCAGGGTGTGTCTAGTGATCCGAACAAACAGAAAGTAGCAGAACAGTTTTTAGAAAAGGCATTAGAAATCCAATCCGTTCCCTTAGCAGAAGGAGTGGAATTTAGAGAGGACTTTGAATGGCTTAAGCAGAGTGGTTATCAGTTGTTTCAGGGATATTTATTTGGAAAACCTGACCCTATTCCCAAACAGTGATCCTAATGAGTAGATCTCCGTCTAGAGGATGAGATGAATTCAGGTCAGAGTCTGATTACAGGTGAGCCCCGGGGCTGTACAATTTAGGTAATTGAGAAGGGGGTCGGATGAATATGGAATGGCATAAATACATCACACGTTGGGCAGATTCCAGGGGCTGGGAAGGGCGAGAGATTGATTATCAGTGGCCTTCTCCCTCATTTCCAGTGGTAAGTATTCGCAGCAATTTAGGTCGCTACTCTGGTCAGGGTTATGGCAGCAGACCTCGTGTGAAGACAGCTGTTGGATTAATTGCTATTGGAGATATAGCTGTAGGCTTGATTTCCATAGGTGCGATAAGCGTAGGGGTTCTATCCGTGGGTGCAATATCACTAGGAATGTGGTTAGCACTTGGAGCGATAGCACTTAGCTGGCTTGGCTTCGCAGCTGGGGCGATTGCTATTGCAGGAGTGGCTGTAGGAGCGATCGCGATAGCCGAAAAAGCGTTGGGTGCTGTCGCCATAGGGGATACGGCATTTGGAGCGGTAGCCATAGGACGGATTGCTGGGGGAGCCGTAGCTATTGGACAATGGGCATATGGTCTAATCGCGGTTGGCGAGCATGGCTTTGGGTTAATTCCGATCACAGGTGATGTGTGGAATTGGTTTCGGCGACTATTTGGAGGTTGAACGCTCCTCCAGTCCTAAAGTATCACTCTTCGTCTGGGACAGTTGATAAATAATATCGATCAGTTAGAGGAAATTGATTGCAATTACCTATGTCGATCAAATATCAATTTCATACCAAATAATCATGCAATAAGATGCATAGTTATGTTAACCTTTGTAATGTAATCGAAACTTCATAGGCAAACCTATGGAAATGTAGGGACGCAAAGCTATAGGGACTAAGGTTATCACGACTATTGTCAGCCAGCTGCCAAAGAGTGTATAACGCTTTTTGTTTTTAAGGTTTAATAAAAATTAAGTCTTAATTTTTATGCAACTTTAGCTGCAATCAAGCTACTCTTTCGGGGTAGTTTTTTTTGTGCCCATTTTTAGGCATTGAAGAGATTAATATTACATCTGGGGGGTAGAAAAGATGAAAAAAATGATTGCAATCGCTACATCGGCAGCCATGTTAGCTAGCTTTTCGAGTGAGGCAGGTTATGCTTTAGCAAGTGATGTAAGCAAGGTAACTGTAGTGAACACTGTAGTACAAAGCAAGGCTGACCTAATAAGCAATGCGTCAGTTATTCCGTTTGATCTGTACGGCAAGGCTATCCTAGGCGCTTATAATGATGTTTTTAGAATGAATCCTGCGAATATTAAATCCATTACCAATAACGGTGGTAACTACTCAGGTTCACCTATAGCTAAGGCTATTGATGGCGATATGAGTACGCATTGGGAAACGGGCAAACCGAATAGTTCAACGTTTACGAATGAGGTTGTCTTTGTATTCAATGAGTCCACTGAATTAAATAGAATCGTATATGCTGCAAGACAATCCAGCGCAAAGGGTAAGGGGTTTGCCCAGGAATTTGATATTTATGGCTCAACAACGGATGCAGGCGACTATACGCTAGTATCCTCTGGAGAATATAAAGGCGGAGCAGGTGACGTAGTAGAGGTGCAGTTTGACAGGGCAACCTTTAAGAGACTTAAATTTGTCTTCAAAAAAGCTAACCAAGATTGGGCGAGTGCGGCTGAGTTTTCTTTTTACAAAGAAGATGCCGTATCCGCTAAAATGAAAAATTTATTCACAGATGACAGCTTGAGTCAAGTTAGCGCAGCATTTAATACGATGGAGAAATTAACGGCTTTAGAACAAGAAGTGCAGACACATCCACTGTACGCGCAGTTTCAAGCAGATATAGAGAATGCAAAAGTACTTCTGGAGAATCATCAAATAGAGGCAACAGCGGCTAAGGTTTCGAAGCTAAAAGGCTATGGTACAGCATATGAAAATGCCTATAGCGAAGCTTATAGAATGCCCAACTCAAACGTATCAAAAGTAACGGTGAACGGCGGAAGCTACCCAGGTACGAAACCGGAATACATGCTCGATGACCAACCGAATACACACTGGGAAACCAATAAAAACAATGACGACAGCTTCACGAATGAAGTTGTGTTTGAGTTAGCGCAAGCGAAAGTATTAGATAGAGTGGCTTTCCTGGCTAGAGATAACCGCAAAGGCTTCCCAGAGGCTTTTCAAATTTATGCATCAGAAACAAGTAAGGGAGAGACCTTCCAGCTCGTATCTAGCGGAACCGCGAATAGTACGAATGACTTTCTGGAGTTTAAATTTGAACCTACGAAGTTTAAAAGATTGAAATTCAAGTTCACAAAAGCCAATATCAACAGACCCTTTGCAGCCGAATTTAGATTTTATACAGAGGATAAAGTAAGTGAAGCTGTAAATGGTATTTTCACAGATGGCACGATGAGTGCGGTTGTTCCTGCTTATAATAGCGTCGAAGCAATCAACGAATTAGAAGAAGCGGCAAAAGTACATCCGCTCTATCCAATCCTGAAGGATTCTTTGGATTTAGCTAAGAAGCTAGTGAATGGTGAAATTCAAACCGAAGGCACCATCATTGAGGCGGAACAACGTGGAGATATGAAAAAGCATGCGCAAGAAAACCTGAGAATTGGTTTCGGTACGAACAACCAGCCTACAGGTCTCGTTGCAATGCCTGGAGATACGATCAACGTTTATGTGGACGCAGCTTCGAGCGATAAATTGCCTTCTTTAGTCTTTTCTCAACAAGAGGCGGCTTGGAACGTTTGGGCTAGCAGTGTGAAATTGCGTCCAGGTAAAAACACAATAACCGTTCCTGAATTTGCGACGAATAGTTATTATGCACATGAAGTGACTAAGGGCGGTACAGTGTATATCGTCAATCCATATACAGCGGAGGAACAAGGTAAAGCACCTATGATCCGGTTCGAGGGGCTTACCAAGATCCCTATGATGACCAAGATTACAGATCCTGAACAATTCAAAGCCTTCTTAACCACCTATAAACAAAAAATAGATGAAGATAAGGCAGCGCATCCGAATGTTCAAGATCGCAAGCTCATTGATGTGGTGGAAATGGTCAGCGATCATGTTATTTTCACAGGCACTGCGACAGAAGCTTATAACATGTTTATTACGCAAGGAAATGATCCGCTGGGTACCGTAACCGGCTATGATACTTGGATGAAGACGATCTTTGACTTCTATGGCTTGGATGGCAGTAGTGTGATTCATGATGCCAAGCTAATTCGTGAGAATATCCGATTGATGCAGCCTTATGGTGCGATGTATGCAGCGGGGGACCATACAGGGATACAACTTGGAACCGTGGGGACAATGTTAGGTGATTTTAACAAAGTCTATCCAGGCTGGGGATTGAATCATGAAATAGGGCATCGCTTGGCGATGGGAGAACGAGAATATGGTGAAGTAACCAATAATATGGTGTCTATGCTGATGTCAGTCTATGCGGACTCGATGGATACTCGTATTCCTTTTGAAAGTGATATATATAAATATGTAATCGAAGAAAATAAAGTGGTTATGAATCAGCAGGGCTTATTTGCACAGCTTGGTGCCTATTGGCAGTTAGAATTGGCGCATCCGGGTTACTGGACAGAACTGACCAAGCTGTACCGCGAGCGGAAGGTCTCCCTTCCGAACGGCGACAATTCCAAGCAGCAGTATTTGGTGGAGTTCTCCTCTGAAGTGCTGGGGTTAGACTTAAGTAGCTATTTTGCCAGACATGGCTTCACTGTGAATCCTGAAACAAAAGTGAAGTTAGCTAAATATCCAGCACCGAAAAAGCTCTGGTATTTAAACAATTCAGTGGTTCATTATGAAGGAACAGGAATAGCAGATAAGAATGTTGCGATAAAGGTTAATATCACGCCTAACACTACTGCTAAATCGAACACACTAAGCTTCAGTATGGATACGGATCTTAAGAAAGATTTCTTAGGTTATGAGGTGTATAGAGACGATAAGTTAGTAGGGTTTACAGGGACTGACCAGTTCGTGGATACGAATGTAGATAACAGCATCAATTATACGTACAAGATCGTTGGTTATGATAAGAAGCTGAACCCACTGAAGCCGGTACAGGTTAAAGCCTTCAAGCCAGCGTTATCTGTTGAAGATCAAATCACGTTAAAGCTTAATCAAGCTTTTGATCCGATGAACTATGTAAAAGCGACTAACTATCAAGGAAACGATATTACGGCTAATGTCACCCTGAAAGCAAATACCGTTGATGTAACGCAAAAAGGCGACTACGAAGTGGTGTATGAAGTGAAGAACGAAGGGGTTACAGAAACCAAAACAACACTGGTTACGGTAACGAGTGACTATGCTTATCTTTCGGATCTTAATGCCAAGTCAGTCGTTGTTGGTTGGGGTGAATTAAAGAAAGATAAAGCCGTTTCTGGTGGAATCATCAGCCTTGTTCGACAAGGGCTAGCTGCAACCTATGCCAAGGGAATCGGTGTACATGCGAACTCTGAAGTTGTTTATGATATTGAGGGTATAGGTTATGACTTCTTTGAAAGCTACATCGGGATCGATCAAGCGATGAAAGGAAAGCCATCCTCTGCAACCTTTGAAGTGTATGTAGATGGAGAGAAGAAATTCGCGAGTGATGTTTTCCGGGCAGGGACAGAGCATGAATTTGTGAAAATACCTGTGACAGGTGCGCGCGAAGTGAAGCTGGTTACCACAGATGCTACAGATGGCAATGCTTCAGATCATACGGTATGGGCCGATGCGAAGTTTACGAATACTTCAAGTAAGCCGACCATCACAGTGCCGGAAGAGACAACTTTCGTTAAGTTGAATAGTGAATTTGATATTTTGACTGATGTCATAGCCGTTGATAAGGAAGATGGTAACTTGATTGGAGCCGTTGAGGTAAACCCGAATGGTTTCACTTCAAGTAAAACAGGCACTTACACCGTCGAACTGTCAGTTACAGACCGGGATGGGAATACAGCTGTGCAGACCCGAAAGATCGTTGTGTACAGCGCTAGTAAATACTTGAGTGATACAGCTTGGCAGTCGGCAAGAACGGATTATAATGTGGTTCGTAAGGATAAGGCAAGTTCTAACAATCCGATTAAACTACTTGTAAATGGCGTAACCAAAGAATTTACGAAGGGCTTAGGAACGCATGCTAACTCTGAAATTGTGTATAATCTGGCGGGTGCTAATTTCGAATATTTTGAAACATATGTAGGGGTTGACCGAAATATCCCAGAGCAAAATAATTCTAGTGTGATCTTCAAAATCTTTGCCGATGGGGCAGAAGTATATAATAGCGGACTGATGAAATTTGGCACGGAAGCTAAAATAGCTCGAATCCCTGTGAAGGGTGTAAATGAATTGAAATTGGTATTAGATAATGCAGGTAACGGAAATGCATCAGATCACGGTGATTTTGCGGATGCGAAGTTTATGATTCTGAACAGTACGCCGGAGCTTACGATCCCTAAACCTGTATCCACCAAAGTGGGGCAAGCCATAGCCATAAATGAAAGCTATTCGGCAACGGATTCAGAAGATGGTGACTTAACGGCTCAAGTAAAGGTTACGGGTGAAGATCAGGTTAAATTCAACAAAGCTGGAAAGTATCCGATCACTTATATGGTGACCGATAGTGATGGAAATACGACCACGAAGACTAGAACTATAGCCGTAGTAGACATGACGGATTTTACGTATCTGACGGATTACGACTGGAACTCTACTCAGAACAGCTTTACCGCACCTTTGAAGGACAAATCTGTTAGTGCCAATACGCTGAGATTAACAGATAAGGGCAATCAAGTGGTGTCTTACGAGAGAGGGATTGGAGCGCACTCCAACTCGACGATTGTATACGATCTAAGCGATAAGAACGCGGACTACTTCACTTCCTATGTGGGTGTAGATCGGCAAATGTACGGTACGGTTGGTTCGGTGAGCTTCGAAGTGTTCGTCGATGGAGAGAAGAAGTTTGATAGTGGACTTATGAACTCCAGAGATCCACAGAAATTTATCGAGTTAGATGTTAATGGAGCCCAAGAGCTGAAGTTAGTCGTTACAGACGGTGGAAATGGCAACGGATCTGACCATGCTACATGGGGGGGGACCAAACTACATTTCGCGAATGGAGATCACCTATTCACTGGAGATCTGGAACAAGCGATTGCTGTGGCGAAAGCAATTTCTCTTGAAGGTTTCACAGCCGAGAGTATTGCGGTGTTTACGGCCAGTCTCTCGGGTGCAGAAGCAGCTTTGGCTAATCCTTCGGTCACACAAAGTGAGGTAGATGCAGCCGCAGCGGCGTTACAACAGGCAGCAGAGGGTCTCACCGAAATAGACCTTACGCAAGAAATCACGATTGCAGACCCATATTTAAGTGCCTCAATTAAGGCCGCACTAGGCGTATCTGGACAGCTAACGCTAGGGGACATGTATAAACTTACGACGTTAACGAGCGTAACTGGAAGAGCTAAATCTTTGGAAGGTCTTCAGTATGCTAAGAACTTAGAAACACTTAATATTGCTGGAAATGAAATTACGGATTTCTCTCCACTACAAGGATTGACTAAACTGACTAGCTTATTGGCCGACCCACAAGTGATTGAGATAGCACAATTAGAGGGTCCTGTAGTTGAATTGACCAATCTGGTGAAAGGGCTCGATGGCAGTAAAGTAATTCCTAGTTCAGCAGGGGTTAGAAACACTGGGACATTTAAAGAAATTATGTTTGATATGAATGAATGGGCAGCTAATCCAGAGGTGTTCACCCTAGATCTATCGAACGAAGAGAAGGGAACTTACATGCTAGGGGTAACTTATCAAGTTGCAGGTAATCTCGTGCAATTGATTTCTTTTATTAATAATCCTTAAATTCATAGGCACAGGAAAACAGGCGAATTGTGGTGTATTCAACCATGACTCGCCTGTTTTTTATTGAGCTTATCTAATAAGCCTCACTTTTATTTGGTGGCCGTCTGGGTAGGCGTTAAGCGCTTTTGGCTCCGCTGCTCTGCTAGTAGATGGTTCATCCATTGCTGAATACTTCTGCTCTGCACTGTTGCTAGGGTGGTGTGAGCAAGGTTGCGAGCTTCTAAAGGATCTTCAGTTAAGTTGTAGAGCTCAAACTCCTCAGGTACGGGTACTGTTTTAACTTTTGTAGTCCATTCACCGGGTTTTCCCTCCACAGGCTGGAGCGTGACATCCTGTACCCCGGGCTCACTCCAAAACTTAGGATTATCGAAATAGCGGGAAAATTTCCATAGCTCTGTCCGACCCTTTCTTTGGAGATACGTTAGAATCGTTTCAATATGGTTCGGCTGAACGACGGAGGAATAGGGTTCTCCCAAGGGATTTGTCTGATGCTGGCCGCGAGTCACATCATCGTCGGTCATGAAATAGACGGGGGCATCAGCAATCGCAGAGGAATCGTGCCCCAGTATCTGAGGTGCAAGATTACGGCCCACAAAAGGGCGGGCATCACTGAATCTATTTTGCATACGGCTCTGAAGGTTTGTGATGTCCAGATTGGCGAGCCCCAGCATAGTAGGAATCAGATCTACATGGCTTGTTAGGGCATGGGCATCCTGAGATTTGGGAAATAAGCGTCTATTGTGGATGAGAAAAGGGACATGTAGAAATTCTTCGTAGGCAGAGTACCATTTTTGATGGAGATCGCCATGAGCTCCTAATAAATCTCCGTGATCGGAAGTAAAGATGACGATGGTATTGTCATAGAAAGAAGAGCGAGTTAGAGTCTCGAAGATCTTTCGCATTTGAAGGTCCGCGTTTTTTTGAAGTTGATAATACAGTTGGCGATAAAAAGGCTGGTCAATAATAGGCTGCAAGGCTTTTGGATAGAGGTCCCGGTAGCTGGCTTGGCAGCGCGGCTTGGTAGCTAATGATTCATTTTGCGTCGGAGAGGGAGCAACCTCAGGCATAGGCTCGACCTCAAACCTAAAATTAGGCAAATGTGCAGTGAGGGCTCCGTATAGAACAATATCATGTGGATTTACAAGGGAAGAGACGAGAAGCCAGGGTGGAGCGTTGTTGTTCTGGTTTTTTTGGCGATCCAGTGCTTGAATGATTTCTACAGTTTCTGCACCATATACCTCGTCGCGTCCACTTAATCCGATCGCGGCTGAGGAAGCAGAGTTTCGCGGATTTTTTCCAATCGGATCAGGTCCCACCCAACCAGAGAACCCAAAGTTATCTAAACGGTTCGCTCGTAAATAAATTTCTTCAAGCTGCCTGTCAGGGACGCCAGTCACCGAATTATAGCTGGGCAAGCTGTCATGGGTACCGGGAATGATAATATCCTCATTGGAGATATGCCACTTCCCTTTATAGTGGGTTTGGTAACCGGCTTCCCGGAAGTAGTCACCCATTGTAGGTACAGTGTTACTATCCAGCCAAAACATATTGGAATCAAAGGATTCTTTGGCAATTCCTACTGTTTGACTGACACCATGGAGCGAAGGATAGTGACCTGTAAACAGGGTTGCCCGGCTGGGACAGCAGGCCGTAGTTCCGATGTAGTGTCTGTGGAACTCAAGGCTATGGGATTTTAATAATTGCTGTGTGACTAGATTCTGACGTCGCCATTCTCTGATTTCGGGATGTTCATATATGGGGGCATATCGCTCCTCATCTACGAGAATAACAAGAAAATTGGGCCTCTCTAAACGGCGTGATGATCCTGTAGTGCCACTCATGGCAAACACATCCTTGATTAGATTATTTACTTAGATTATGTGGGTTGACTCCAAAACAGTAGCCTATCAGGAAGACCTTTTTAAAGTTTGTTTTGCAAAAAAATCCAATTTGTCATATGACAAAAGAAATGACAACGCTCACTATAAGCAGACTATTCTTTTCACTATACTTAATCAGAAGTATATGAAATTAAATTAAATTTCTATTTTTGCTATTAAACGGTATCAAAAATATAAATATCTAGAGGTGATGCAAATGTTAGGAATCGGGTTGATCATCGTTATTATAGCTGGAGCCTATTTAATCGTTGCTTGCAACCAATTGATCATGATGCGTAATCGTGCGAAAGAGTCCTTTGCTACCATTGAAGCCTATTTACAGCAACGATTTGAGGCGCTGATGGAAGTATCGGAAATGGTTATCTTTTATGCCGTAAATGATCGTGAGACATTGGCGTTAGTGAATAGAATGCGTGCGGGCTTAAAGGATCATCAGCTACCTGTTGAGAAACTAACTAGATACGTGGAAATGGAGAAGTATCTTCATACCATAAATGTTCAGGTGGACAATTATCCCGAGCTAAAGGCTGGTGATGAGTATATTAAATTGCAACGAAGTATAAATATTTTAGAGGAAAAATTATCAGCCAGTAGACGGATCTATAATACAAATGTGACAAGCTACAATACGATAATTAGCACCTTGCCTTATCGTTTATTTGCAAGAGCTGCTGGGTTTAAATCAGAAATCTTACTCAAAATGGAGGGAGCCAAGCGGTCAGAGGTTAATTGGAAGGTATCCTAAGACGCTTTGCTCTGGAAAATTAAAGAATGCATGATTGTTTGAGGGAGTGGTTTCTATGAAAATCGTTATTGTGGATGATCATCCGTTAGTTAGAAGAGGGTTGGCATCTGTCATTTCAATGCAGCCAGGTGTGCATTTCGCTGGTGAAGCTACGAATGGTCAAGAAGCATTTGATGTGATTGAAGCGACAAAGCCGGATATTGTTCTCATTGATCTAAAGCTTGTTGATGAATCGGGCTTGGATGTCATTAAGACAGCACGTGCTCGCGGCATGGTTAGTAAGTTCATTCTGCTGACTTCCTCTGCAAGCAGAGAGGATTTTTTGAGGGCTGAAGAAGCAGAAGTAAACGGATATGTCCTAAAAGAGGCACTGCCGGAAGAGTTACTCTTTGCTATCCAGTTAGTGCATAAAGGGAGAAAGTACTATGATCCTGGTCTAATGGAAGAAAAGATGCGTATTAGCGGCAGCAGCCCGGCGGATGAATTGACATCGAAAGAGAAGGAAGTATTGATTGAACTTGGACAAGGTGCTTGCAACAGAACGATTGCTACACGTCTCTTTATCAGTGAATTTACGGTGAAGAAGCATGTCAGCCAGATTTTAGCGAAGCTGCAGGTTAATGATCGGACACAGGCGGCATTGTACGCAAACGCGATAGGGCTAACGAAATATGAAATGTCTTATGAGTAAAATATGTCATCAGCATTATATACGAGGAGGTGTCTCAGCAGCCAGTTCATAGCTCCTGGGGCACCTCCTGAATTTTTTTTTTTGTATGTAATGTATTTAGGAAGCGGCTATGTAGTCCTCCGCATCCTTAAAGCTGATTCGTTTAAGTCCAGTTCAGTGAGTACTCACCTTTAGGTAAGTACATGAACTAAATGTGCGTACTTACGCATTTCCTTGATGTGGGTTACACTCAGTTTCAGAAACAGATACCGCTCAAGGAGGGAAAAACATATGAAAACACTTATTATCGTCACGCATCCAAACATGGACACGTCCATCGTCAATAAACGCTGGATAGAGGAGCTCCGCAAATACCCGGAAAAATATACGGTTCACGAGCTTTATAAAGCCTACCCGGATGGAAAGATCGACGTGGAAAAAGAACAACAGCTGGTTGAAGCTCATGACAAGCTGGTCTTACAGTTTCCCCTCTACTGGTGGAGTTCCCCGCCGCTGCTAAAACAATGGTTCGATGAAGTATTCACACACGGATGGGCGTACGGATCAAAGGCCAAAGCATTAATAAACAAAAAAACGGCTCTGGCCGTAACAGCCGGGGGAACGGAGCATGATCTTAGCGTGGAAGGAGCCTTAGGAAAGACTCTTGAACAGTACCTGGTTCCCTTTGAAACGACTTTGTCGTACTGCAAAACTAATTACCGCTCTTTCTTTGTCTTTTATGGCGCTGAACACTATTTAGCAGATAACAGCGATTTACCACTTATTTTGGACCGCAGCGCGCAGGGGTACGTGGAGTTTCTTGACAAGCTTTAATGTAACAAAAAGAAGCAGCATTTCTATCAAAGGAAATGCTGCTTCTTTCCATGTTAAATTTGGAGCGGCTCTGTCTCCGACTTAACATCGGATACGATGTTTTCCTCTCCCCATATGCATATCATATCAAGCACGGGAATAATCGCTAGAACTCGTTCTCTAGCCCCTATAGCTTCTACAGTAGGCAGATCACCAATCGCGTAGGGTAGTCTATGTAGAAAAGATACAATTTGAATCCTCCGTATTCTGGGATGATTGAGTGTTTTTTTCTATATTATCACAATGAAATTTTATAGATGTCATATGACAAAATAGATGACAAAGTTAATTACAACATAGGATTCTATGGCGAGATCAGATGATATAATGAGTATAACTACTTTTCGATATTGTGTATTCTGTCTACCTAATTGTAACTAGGGAGTGCTGTTAATGTTTGAGTTGCCAGGATACCAAACTTTAGATTTTATAGAGACTACCTCAGATATCAAGCTGTACAGACTGCTACGTCAAGAAGATGGCCTTAAGTTTATCGCCAAGACAACTACAGGCGAGTATCCAGGGTCTACTATGGTTGATGCTTTTCGTTATGAGTATGACATACTTAAGCGACTTAACGGTCGTGGAGCAGTCGAGGCGTATAGTCTGGAACTCACACCGGAACGGCCAGTCCTTCTCTTGAAAAATATAGAGGGGGTGACGCTGGATCAGATACTGCATACACCTGATTCACTGGAGCTTCCAGCGCTACTTCGTATTGCCATAGCTATAGCCGATTGTCTTATGCAAATTCATCGTGAGAAAATAACACTAAATGAACTAACCCCCGCTCATCTAATCGTAAATCCTAGCACCTTTGAAGTGAAATTTATTGATATCCGTATGTCCTGTACCGAAAGTGTTTCCAGTCCTTTGTTATCATTAAGTGGCCGACCGGATGCTTTGCTTCCTTATATATCGCCAGAACAAACGGGCAGAACAGGGGTGAACCCGGACTACCGTTCTGACTTTTATTCGCTTGGCGTTATCATGTATGAGTGCCTGTCAGGTAGTCTTCCCTTCGAACTTCATGATGTGGTTGATATTGTATATCGTCATCTTGCAGATACACCGGAGTCTATACATCGCAGGTTTCCCACTATCCCTCTATCTGTCTCAGACATTGTTGGCAAATGCATGGAGAAAATGCCTAGTGCGAGATATGCCAGCGCCTTTGGAATTAAGTCGGATCTTGAGGAATGTCTAACTCACCTAGAACAATTCGGGTACATCGAGCCCTTCTTGTTAGGAAGCTGGGATATTCCGGAGCACTGGATGGTATCGGAAAAATTCTACGGAAGACATTTTGAGAAACTTAGCTTACGAGAAGCGCTGAAACGAGCATCACAAGGTGCTGTAAATACGGTCTGGCTTAGTGGGGAGAGTGGTATCGGCAAAACAACCTTTCTAAAAGAAACGCTTAAAAATACGATTTCTTTGGATGTTTTTTTCGCCAGAGGCAAATTTGAATCTCTACATACCTCACTTCCTTATGGCATCTGGCATCAAGTGATAGAAGAATTGGTCAGTCAACTGCTGATGGAAACGAAGCTGCAGCTGGAGGTTTGGAAGCTGCGTATTTTACAAGCGGTGGAGAATTACGGGCAGCTGCTGATCCAGTTTGTTCCTAAGCTTGAACTCTTGATTGGCCCACAGCCTTCCGTACCTCCGTTGCCTCCGTTGGAAGCTCAGCATCGATTTCGATTAATCATGAGCCGATTTATTCAACTCTTTCCTCATGAAGATCATCCTTTGATCTTGATATTGGACAATCTGCAATGGGCAGATGAAACATCGCTGCAATATCTCATTTCGCTTATAGAAGACACGGCCACGAGTCATCTGCTAATCGTTCTATCCTATCGTGATCGGGAAATTACGAGGCTGCATCCGCTTAGTAGATTGGAAAAGCATCTGATCGACCGTAACGCAGCGATGAGCCGAATCACTTTACAAGCGCTTGAACTCACGGATATAAAACAACTGCTACTTGATGTTATGCGTTATGAAGCTGCAGACTTGGACGAGCTGGCGCGGGTGCTGCTACATAAGACTGATGGAAATCCGTTATTTATTAAGCAATTCCTTCAAGATTTAATTGATGATCAGCGGGTGGAATTTGATGAAAATATGCGAAGCTGGAAATGGGATCTCCAGCGTATTACTGAATTGAATGTTCCTGATAATGTAGCAGCATATCTATCAAGTAAATTACAGCAATTTCCTGAGCAGACGGTATATGCACTTAGTAGAGCCGCTTTACTAGGCAGCATATTTGATGTGGGTACGCTTGCCGAAATAACGGAGATTCCGATAGAAATATTGACCGAAGCGTTGGCAGTAGCTGTAAATGGACGCTTGCTACAACCTGTTAGCGGGGAGAAATATACACATTTTAAATTCCAGCACAACCACATTCATCGGGCGGCTTATGCGCTTGTTCCCGAAGAGGAGCTCCCAGAGTTGCATTGGAGGATTGGATCACTATTGCTGGGTCGTCACCCTGATAGTGAGGGAACAGTCCTATTTGAAGCTGTCCATCATTTGAATCAGGTACTTACCTGGATAGATAACCCTGAACAGAGGCTTCAACTGGTAGAGCTGAATTTAGAGGCAGGGATAAAAGCCAAACAAACAACCGCACATGAGACAGCCTTACAATATCTGCTTCAAGCGACGGCGTTATTAGAGGAGCAGAGCTGGGAGCAGCATTATGTGCTAACCTTTCGGGTATTTCGGGAAAGGGCTGAGCTCGAATACTTATGTTCCCATTTCGACACGACTAATGAATTATTCCATTTGTTAATCCATAAAGCTACAACAGATATGGATAAGGCTTATGTCTACGCGATGAGGGTTCAACTGGAAGCAAGTAATGATAACCATGAAAAGGTTATCTCTTTAGGGAGGCATACATTATCGTTACTGAAAGTGAAACATCAATTTGATCCGAGTTATGTTCAATTGACGCTCCAGTGGTTACGATTGCGGCGTAGGCTAAAGAAGGTTTCTATCGAGTCGCTTAAACTGTTACCTCCAATGACCGATGAAGCACGTAGAATCGCCATGTCTACTTTAGATCATTCGAGCAATTCCTGCTTCTATGTTAATCGAGAAGGTTGGCTCGCTTCTTCTCTCACTATGATTGAGTTAACGCTCGACTATGGGATGACTCCGGAGGCTTCTCTTGGATTCATAGGCTACGCCATGTTTCAATACTATTACTTCCGTAATGATGAAGAGACATTCAAATGGGCTATGCTGGCTTGCAGCTTATCAGAACCTTATCCGAAGCTTCATGTGACAACCCTGTCTGCATTCGCCATGTGCTATGATAGCTGGCGGAAATATGATCCAGCTATGCTCCAAACATTTACCGAGCATGCAGGTAAAGTCGGTTTGGAATCGGGCGATCTATGGAAGGGTAACCAGAGTATACTGATCAATTGTGCTTCCCTTTTACAATTTGGTCACCCACTCGGTGATATCTATAATCGGTTAATTACTCATTCTGGAGCTTTGCTGCGCCATAACAACAGCCTCCATTGTAAGCAGGCTATCATAGCAGTGGCCATTCTTGTTCGATTGACAGGTTATCGCTCTGTGGATGATCCATTTAACATCACAGAGATTAGCGAATCTGATTTTGCACAGTCGGTTCATGGCGACACCTTTGATTTTATACAGGAAATGGTCTGGATCTATCAGTATTTGACAGGTTATATATTTGGGGAGTACAGAGAAGCCAGTGAGGCATTAGCCAAATCAGCAGCCATTATAAAATCACGTGAGGATGGGTTAGACACTCCTACACAGACCATGTACGAAGGTTTAGTTTGGGCGCAGTTGTATGAGGAATATGACGCTGAAGAGCAGCGCATATATCGGAGAAAAATGCGCGGTTGCCTGGAGAAAATGAAAAAGCTTGCTAGGCGTAGCCCGGAGAATTATCAGCATAAATATTTATTGATGAAAGCTGAGCTTACTCGTCTATCACGAGATCCTCGCCAAGCTGAAGTCTTCTATGAACAATCCATTGAGACCGCTCGTATTTACGGACATATCCATGATTTAGCATTGGCAGCGGAGTGCTATGGCAAATATGGGCTTCGCCATGGCAAATTACATCTGGCAAGAATCTATATGACAGAGGCCTACGAGGCTTATCTGCAATGGGGCGCAAAGGCTAAAGCGGATGAACTGGAGAAGCAGCACAGCTATTTGCTGCATATTAAACGCGAGCCTGGGCTCGATCGTGTGGATTCTCTTTCCGTGGTAATGTCTGCCCAAGCTTTGTCGGGTGAGATGGAGATGAGTCGATTATTGGCCACATTGATGCGAATCATGCTCCATAATGCTGGGGCCGAATATGGAGCCGTTATTTTTGATCATGATGGCAAATGGATGGTTGAAGCTTATGGTACCTCGGAAGCTCAGCATATAGAATCTGTACCGCTTGGGGAAGAATCGTCGCTGGTTCCGGCAGCAATTATAGCTTATGCGGCAAGAACACATGAGCAGGTTGTATTACATGATGCACTCAGTGAGGGAATATTTACGCGTAATACTTACGTTAGGAATCATAAACTGAAATCCGTTCTTTGTCTTCCGATCATGAATCAGAATAAATTGGTTTGCCTGCTCTATTTGGAGAATAATCTATCACCAGGTGTATTTACTCCGAGCAGGCTTGATGTGCTCAAGCTGCTTGGCTCTCAATGCGCCATTTCTATCGCCAATGCTAAGCTTTATTCAGGAATTCAATATCTTAAGAAAAATCTAGAGGACCAAGTCATAGAAAGAACCCGTAGTCTGGAGCGTTCAATGCGTGAAACGTCTGCAGCTTTGGCTGAAGCTACCGTCTTTGAGGAACGTAATCGTATTGCCCAAGAGATTCATGATATTGTCGGGCATACACTTACGTCGACGATCCTGCAGATTGAGGCTGGAAAGCGGCTACTCCATAAGAAGGACATTGACAGTGGATTTCAGCGTCTGGCTGAGGCCCAGGATCTTGTGCGGCATAGCCTGAATGAAATTCGCGGCTCGGTCCATATGCTGAAGGAGGACCGGTATTCTGATTTAACCGTTATGCTGAAGCAGCTGATTAGAGATACAGAGCGCAATACAGGCGTTGTTATCCATGCAGTTATTTATGATCTGCCGGAAGCCATGTCAACAGCCTATAAGAAGGCACTGTATCATGCTCTACAGGAGGGATTAACGAATGGAATTAGACACGGGAAAAGTACACAGTTCCATTTTAGCCTGGAGTCTGTTGGAGCGAATTTGCAGTTTAGGCTAAAAGATAGTGGGCTAGGGGCTAGTCCTATTGTGATGGGATTTGGTCTAAGAACGATGAAAGAACGGGTTGAGCAACTAGGGGGCAGCTTATCCATCGATTCAGAAATGAATGAGGGCTGTTTACTGGAGATCGATCTGCCAATGCGAAGGGTCGTGGATAGAAATGAGTAAGATTAAGATTGTAATTGCCGATGATCAATTGTTTACGCGTGAGGGACTTCGCACCATTCTAGATCTGGAAGATGATATGGAAGTGGTTGGTGCTGCCAAGAATGGGGAAGAGGCCTGCGAGATGGTGGAAGCATTCCAGCCTGATCTAGTACTTCTTGATATTCAAATGCCGGTTATGGATGGAATTAGCGCCTTGAAACGAATAAAGCAGATTCGGCCAGACATCTTTATTCTGATTCTGACTACTTTTATAGAGACTGATTATATTGTTGAGGGGATGGCCTACGGAGCGAGCGGCTATATGCTGAAGGATATGGACGCAGATAAAATGATCGCATCGATTCATGATACGTTATCCGGTCAGTTTATTCTTCCAGCTCCTGTAGCAGCTAAACTGGCAGCAAGGATGAATAGGCTAACAGAGGAGTATGAGCATTGGCAAAGATCTAGCCTAGATCGCATCAGTCTGACAGAACGGGAGGAGGAGCTGGCGCAGCTCATTATCCGGGGGCTTAACAATCGCGAAATTGCCGATACACTGCATATTGCGGAGGGGACAGCCCGTAACTATATTAGTAATCTTTATAGCAAATTAGAGGTGGTTGACCGGGCTCAAGCGATTGTGCGACTTCAAGCTATTATGTAAACGTGATTAATGCTAGCCAATTACTGTTGGAGCCAAGTAATAAAACATTGGCAAATTTCTCAGTATTCCAAATGTAACGGTCAGGATCAACATTACAGCCATAATACAATAGCTAAGTGGTTGAATACGCTTCTTTTCTGTAATCAAGTACAACATATACAAAGGTGCTAGAATAAATAGTAACGGGTTAAATCTAAACGACTGAATGAAGTCGAACTTTAATAAGGATAAGATAGCTCTTGTAATTCCACATCCCGGACAATAAAATCCGGTCCATTCATGAAACAGACAAGGAATACCCATATGGGTTAAGGGCAGCCATACAGTGAAATACAGTAAGCCAAGGAGACTTAAGGACACACTCCAAAATAGTTTGGGCTGTGTCCTCTTATTAATCGTAAAATTATACCAATTTATTAACATCTGATTGCACCAAAGCGTATGTAACAATACCAAAACTAAAGATTGTGAGGATCACATAAAGAGCTGAATTATCGGACACGAGTTGGCCGCGTTGTCTTTGAGCTTCTGCAACATGTTTACCGATCTGGTAGGCCCAAACCAGGCTCCATATCCCGCAAGTAATCAATGTCAGAAGAAAATGCTTTCCTCCAGTAAATGTGTAGTCCCCACTTAACTTGCCTACGTCATTCGTTAGAACGATAAACCAAAATATTCCGTATATTCCACATGTAATTAATGATAATATAATGGAAAATGCGACACTCCTTTGACTAATCATTGTTCACTCTCCTATGTATTTATATGAAAATTTTACAGTATTATCATAGTCAATTGTGAAAACATATACAAGATAATATTTGGTAGTTTGTTTTCTAGGAGAAAATCAGGAAACGTGGAACAAACTTACTATCTGGATATAGTGGAATCATTACTCCATATGAAATATACTTTTAAAGATTAGCCGCAAGACAGCTAGAATTTGAACTACGATTGGAGAAAATGAAACAATGTCTAATTTACCGAACTGCCCGAAATGTAATTCTGAGTACACTTATGAGGATGGAAGTCTACTAGTCTGCCCGGAATGTGCACATGAGTGGACATTAGAATCAGAGTCTGAGAATAGTGAAAGTCAAAAGGTTATCAAAGATGCCAACGGCAACGTACTAAACGACGGCGACTCAGTAACTGTAATCAAAGACCTTAAGGTAAAAGGAAGCTCATCCGTTCTGAAGATAGGCACCAAAGTCAAAAACATCCGTTTAGTGGACGGAGATCATGATATTGATTGCAAAATCGATGGGTTTGGAGCTATGAAATTAAAATCCGAATTTGTTAAAAAGATATAAAAAAATATAAAAGAAAGAATCAGCCTACCTTCTATAGAGGCAGGGCTGATTCTTTCTTTTTTTAGGTAATGTTTAAAGGCGTGTCATCTTATGATCTCGACAATTTGGTTTCGTCCTGCATTTTTGGCTTGATATAAAGCTTTGTCCACTGATTCGAATAAATCATTTAGCTGATTGGTCGGGCTTTCTGCATACTGCTCTGCAAAATTATTAATAGACAGTAGTCCCATGCTTACAGTGATGGATACAGAATGAGCAACTTCATCCACATGTACTTTATTGGCCTCTATCATGAATTTGATATGATCTGCCCAGAGGTTTGCTTGTTTGTGGCTCGTATTTGGTAAATAGACGATAAACTCTTCCCCACCATAGCGTGCCAGAATATCCGTCTCCCTTAGTGATTGCTTAATGACCTCCACCGTGCTGCAAATTACAACATCGCCGACTAAATGGCCGTAATTGTCATTCACCGTTTTGAAAAAATCGATATCCAGTAGAATGATGGCAAAAGGCTGCTTCAATATCATATTTTCTATAATCTCTTTTTCTAAGTACTGCGTTAAGTAATGACGGTTATAACAACCAGTTAAGCTGTCGGTTATAGCCATCTGCTTGAGTTTTTGGTTGGTCTGAGAAAGCTTATTCTGGATTTCAATTAATGCCAGATTACGCTCTTGCAGGATCTCGTTCTGCTGATTAGTCTCAGCAATGAGGCGATGCAGTTCGCTTCTATCCTGAAAGGTGAGAATCCGTCCAACCATGATCTCGCCTACGACAATGGGTGCCGCTGTAATATTGATGTATGCTTGGAGCGAGGTGTAGAAGACTTCAACTTCGGTTCTCTCCATGGGCTGTTTAAGATATGTATGTTGAAACAATCGGAAAGCGCTGGCAGTCTGCTCCAGGGGTGTTAGCGTCGATAAGTCGAAGCGGTCACCGATCTGTAGGTTGATTTTTGGCAAAAGCGATCGATTGATCTCTACCACAGTCTCGTTATCATCCAGTACAAGAATACCTACTGTGAGTGTGTCAATGATATCCTGATGGGCAATGGTTACGAGATCAAATATTTTATCACGATGGATGGCAATGACGAAAAAGATCGCAGAGATTAGTATCCCCAGAGAGGTCATCCCCGGAATTACCGGCTGAGATTTAAACAGTACTACATTAAGAAAGACATCCAGTAATACAAATACAGTCAGCACTAGCACACCCTTAAGTACAAGCGTAACCTGTTTTTTGATCCGCTGTGTGGCGTTCGATTTAAGCGCTGAATAGTTGATATATAGAGAAATAATAATAGTGCAGATCAAGAAGAGAATAAACAACCAAAAAAGCGGACCATAAGATCTTTCAACATATCCACCATGCATAGGCAGTACAAAGCTTTGCTTTGGATTGACGATCACTCCTATTAAGATCAATGCTGCGACAATGTATAGGACCAGCGTTTTCTTTTTTCGGAGAAGGTATGATTTGCCAGTGAGAAATATCGTAAAAAGAAGCCATCCAATCGTTAATAGTATCGAGTCAATAAAAGCGAGCTTCACATAAAACAATTGAACATCGGGATCAGCTGTAGTTTTGAGAGCGAATTGACAGAAGGGCCATAACATCATCGTGAAATGGAAAGTCAAGTAAACCTTATGTAAGTTAGTGATGGTTACAGTAACAAATATGTAGATGAATAGAACGAAAAGAACGAAGAATAATGATAAGTCAATCGATGTCATGATATTCAATTTGGTAACACCTTCTTATATAAAAAAATAGGTTCATCTTTATTCATTTATGCTCGAAACCTTCTCCCACTCGGTTAGCAGCTCTTGTACACTCTGTGCGGACTGTGGCTTACTGAATAAGTAACCTTGAATCTTATCGCAGCCTTGCTCCTGTAGGTAATCGAGTTGTACAGTTCGCTCTACACCTTCTGCAATAACACACATATTCATGCGTTTACCAATCATAATAATTTGTTCGACGAGAACGGCTTGATGTGTCCCTGTTCGAATGGAATCAATGAAGGACTTGTCTATTTTCAATGTCGAGATCGGCATATGAGTAAGATAGCTTAAGGAAGAATAACCTGTACCAAAGTCATCCAAGGCAATTTTGATGTTGTGACTTCTGAGTTCAGTCAGCTTGCTGCTCACATATTCGTAAGATTCAACCAGAACACTTTCTGTGATTTCTAGTTCTAAGTATTCAGGATCTAGCCTGGAGGCTTGCAAGGTGTCTAGCACTAACTCATTGAAATCGCTTTGCAGGAGCTGCAGCATTGAAATATTAACAGACATCGTCAGATGTGATAATCCTTGCTCATGAAGACTTTTTAAAAAAGCACAGGCCGTTCTGAGCACCCATGCTCCGAGAGGAATAATGAGGTGGGAATCTTCTGCTATTTTGATGAACTTATCCGGAGGGACCATGCCTAGTATAGGGTTGTTCCAGCGCATAAGAGCCTCTAGTCCCGTCACCCTGTTCTGAGTCAGATCAATCTGGGGTTGATAGAATACTTCCAGCTCATTTTTCTCTAAAGCATTATACAACTGCTTCTCAATGTTCATTCGCTCAGTAAAGGTATCATTGAGCGGCTGATCAAAGACAATAATTTGACCCTTGCCGGCGTCTTTGGCTTTATACATAGCGATGTCTGCGCATTTAAGCAGTTCCATAATATTACTTCCATGTTCGGGGTGAGCACTGATTCCGATGCTTAGGCTAACATGCAGCAGACTGTCATCCATCTCAATCGCATCTTTAAAACCGGCAATAATGTGGGTGGCTACACTAGTTATACACTGACTGTTCTTGATTGAATATAAAAAAACGATGAATTCATCCCCGGCAAAACGATACACTTCTCCACTACTTCCAACAAGAGAGACCAACCTCTCACTAACCTTAACAATTAGCCGGTCACCAAATTCATGACCCATCGTATCATTTACATATTTGAAGTAATCAATGTCGATGAACATTAAGGCTGCGGTGTTGTTCAGTTCCAAAATGCGAGGCCCAATCTCATAAAAAGCTAATTTGTTGGGCAAGCCGGTTAATAGATCATGATAAGCCAGGTAATGCATCCTTTCTTCATTCAAGGCTAGCTTCTCTTGATTCTCAATGAGCTGATCATATTGCTGTCTCAGTTCTTCTTCTGTAGCAGTGATTTCCTCATAAGCGGCTTCTAGATTTTCGTGTGCGCTCACCCTATCCCTATAGGCAAGATCCAGTTTCTTTTCGATCCTTTTAATCCGTTTCAGAGTACCTAGAATTAATGCAAAGATAAGCAAAGCCGTTATGAGAATAAAGAACCAGCCTTTAATTATATTAATAAGTCTTATCCACTCCGGATCTCGCGTAAAAGTGGAAACGGCCTTATCTGTTATGGGGATCCATAAGCAACCTACAATAAAATATATTATTGCGATTTTTAAGGAACCCCGAACAGGGTTGAAGGTTTGTTTGGATATGGAATGTTTGTGTTTATTTCTTTGAAGCATATGTCCCTCCTATATTAAGCATGAGATGCACGAGAGCTACTTGTTTTAGATCATTTCAACATATTTCATCAAAATCCTCTATTTGTCAGACGTGTTCTGCAAATTTTAAGAATCATTGTTTGGACAAGCTGGAGCTAGGCATTAATACCTAGCTATGCTTGAACGTAACTTGTGTTATAATCAAACAAACAACTCGAAGAGAAAATTATAGTTAAGGGGGAATCGTAAGTGGAAATAGGTATCAGTACGTTCGTAGAAACAACACCGGATGTTCAATCAGGGGAGTTAATAAGTCATGCACAGCGATTGCGCGAGGTAGTAGAGGAGATTGTTCTTGCAGATAAGGTGGGCTTAGATATATTCGGTGTGGGTGAGCATCATCGAAAGGATTATGCTGCATCTTCTCCAGCAGTATTGCTGGCTGCGGCTGCCTCACAGACGACACGAATTCGGCTGACCAGTGCGGTAACTGTGCTGTCCTCTGCTGATCCAGTACGTATATTTCAGGATTTTGCAACACTTGATGGAATCTCAAATGGACGGGCAGAAATCATGGCAGGCCGGGGTTCTTTTATCGAATCTTTCCCGCTCTTTGGATACGATTTAAATGACTACGATGAGTTATTCGATGAGAAGCTGGACCTGTTGTTAAAAATAACGGCATCCGAAAAAGTAACCTGGAGTGGAAATCACCGTCCAGCCATTAATAATCTGGGGATTTATCCGCGCCCTGTTCAGAATCCTTTGCCCGTATGGATTGGCAGTGGAGGCAATACAGAATCTGTGATTCGTGCAGGCCTGCTCGGACTACCACTTGTGCTCGCGATTATTGGCGGCAGTCCGTTGCAGTTTGCCCCACTGGTGAAGCTCTATAAGAAAGCGGCGGCTCAAGCAGGACATGATGTGTCGAAGCTTCCGGTTGCCTCACACTCGCACGGCTTTATTGCAGAGGATAATCAGCTTGCGGCCGACATGTTCTTCCCCTCTACGCAGGCTAGCATGAATGTGATTGGTCGTGAGCGTGGCTGGGGTCATTATAGTCGGGCGAGCTTTGATGCGGCACGTAGATTTGAAGGTGCCTTATATGTAGGAGATCCAGACACCGTTGCGGAGAAGATTATTCACCTGCGCAAACACGTAGGAATTACACGCTTTATGCTGCATGTACCGCTAGGTACGATGCCTCATAAGGATGTAATGAGAGCCATTGAGCTATTGGGTACTGAAGTAGCACCCATTGTTCGAACTGAGATAGCGAGATGGGAAGCAGAGGTCGAAGCAAAATAGGATTGACCCTTTCTAGATTAACCAGTATGATCTTACCAATTATTGTACTGATTGGAGGAGGGTACTGAAATGGCGGATCGAATCATAGCGGACAGACTTGAGGAATTAGGTATTGTTCTACCTAGTGCCAGTGAACCGGCGGCAAAATATGCTAACTACGTCATTGTTAATGGATTATGTTTTATATCGGGAAAAGGACCTGCCGGACACCCCAAAGGCAAGCTGGGACAAGACTTCACCACCGAAGAAGGTTATCATTTTGCACGTCAGACTGGTATAGAGATCCTTGCCGTCCTTGAGTCAGCTTTAGGTTCCTTGGATAAAGTGAAGAGAGTGGTCAAAATTCAAGGATTTGTGAATGCAGATCCCTTATTCGAAGAACATCATAAAGTGCTCAATGGCTGTTCTGATTTAATGCTGGAGGTATTCGGAGACAAGGGCAGTCACGCTCGTTCGGTATTGGGTGCTGTTTCTGTAAGAGATAATCTTCCCATTATTATCGATTCTATTTTTGAAGTGGAATAACAAGAGGGCTGTGGCACCGAAAGGTGACCACAGTCCTCTTTTTTACATGGCTTGAGCTATAGCCAGACGGCAACCCCAATAATTGTAACAAAACTAATTACCCTTTTTTTAGTAATAATAATTGAACATATCAATCAACGAGGTGATGACATCATGAGGATTCATAAGAAAACAACACTACTTGTACTACTTACATCTATACTCTATACAGCTCCAGCCCATGCGGCGGTGACGCCTCAGAATCAGGTTACAGGCGTTTTTCTGGATGATCGGCAGCTTGAATTAGACGTTCAGCCCTTGCTCATAAACGGTACAACGCTTATTCCCATGCGTAAGCTGTTTGAAGAACAGGGAGCAAAGATTTCATGGAACAACGATACCAAAACAGTTAAGGCCACTAAGGGAACGCTGCTGCTGTCTTATCAAATAGGAGATTTAACCGCTAACAAAAATGGACAAGCCTTAAGCTTAACCGTTCCGGGTCAGGTTGTCGGTGGAAATACGATGATGCCGCTGCGTTTTGTCAGCGAGGCTCTAGGCAGCACTGTGAAGTGGGAGGCCAACACTCGGACCGTCCGCATCTACTCAGCGACGAATTACGATACAACGATTCGTTATGGGGTTAACCTGCGCAGTTCGCCGAATTCATCGGATCCATCAGGTGTCCAGCAAATGTTGTCCGTAGGCGATAAAGTTCATATCGTTAGAGAAGTGGATGCTCTCTGGTTAGAAGTGCGGACGCAAGACAACAAGACGGGGTACATATCTGCTAAACCGAAATATAGCGATTATACTAGTGAGTCGCTCGCTGAGAAGCAGGGAAACGCGCTGCTTGCTTACGGAGAGAAGTATCTGGGAACCCCTTATGAATTTGGTGCAGCAACGAACCAAACGTCTACCTTTGACTGTTCTTCTTTCGTAGGGCATTTATTTGAAAACGTATTGTCGGTGGATCTGCCACGCGCTTCTTATAATCAAGCCAAAGAAGGGAAGGAAGTTGAGATCAGCGAATTGCGTAAAGGGGATCTGCTGTTCTTTAGTGCGCGTGGTCTCGACATTGGTCATGTTGCCATGTATGCGGGAAATAATCAGATATTGCATACGTATTCTAAGGAGCAAGGCGTCCATTATGAAGCCCTGAGTGAGAAGTGGAAGAAGCGTTTTGTGACGGCCCGTAGAATGTTTTAGATTGGGTAGTGATTAGGCTATAATGGTCACGATGAAGAAGGATCCGATTACATTTGGGGGATGAAGCATAGTGACTAAAACCATCGTAGAAAAGCTGAACTTACAAAGATACAGCCAAGTAGCGATATTGAGTAAACCAGAAGGCTCCGATTATTTAGCGGAATTGACGGATTATGATACTTCGCTAAATGGGGCGTATGATCTTATATTTGCCTTTGCACTAGACATGGCGTCGTTACAGGAACTAGTGAACCGTGTAATTGAGCTACAGCATCTTCATAAGAATGGCTATCTCTTTGTGGCGTATCCTAAAAAGGGAAACAAAGTGTATCCGACCTTTATTCATCGTGACGACTTACTAGAGGGTCTAGGCAGTGATGAGAATGGCTACATCGGGAGAAGCAATATTAAATTTGCACGCATGGTAGGATTGGATGATGTCTTTACAGTTGTAGGGTTAAAAGAGGATGCTAAGGGGAAAGGTCAGCTTTCCAATACCCCAAGTCAATCTGTGGATGATTATATTTCCTTCATTCCAAATGTGGAAGAAGATCTGAAAGATACACCGGAGCTTCTAGCCATCTATCAATCGCTTACCCCGGGATACCGCAAAGACTGGGCTCGATATGTCTATAGTGCCAAACAAGAGGCAACAAGAGCTAAGCGTAAAGAGGAAATGAAGAAGATTCTACAGGCTGGTTATAAGAGTCGAGAGCTGTATCGGCAAGCCAGTAGTACTGAACTCTAATCCGATCTTTCTTCATTAAAAAGATTATTTGCAGGTATAAAGACGGTTTTTGAGCTCCCTTTCCGTCTATGTTATGAGCTTGATTGTTAAGGAGGCAGATAGTGACTTGTACGGATGCAGAACTGGTAGATAAGGTATGTAAAGGGGATATGGATGCATTCAGTGGACTTATCGGCAAATATTCCAATGCAGTATACGGGGTAGCTTACGGTAAATTGGGTGATTTCCACACCGCGCAAGACATTACACAAGAGGTTTTTGTTAAGACCTATCGTAATTTACCCAACTTAAAGGAGCCAGAGAAACTCGCCAGTTGGTTATATGCAGTTACTACACGGGAATGTATAGATTGGTTTAGGGCGAATAAGAAGAAAGCTGCATATGAATTCATGGAGCAAATCGAGGTTTCTCAGATGGAGACCACTGAAGATCAGCTCCTCCGAAAAGAACTCCAGCAAAATGTGTGGAAGGCATTAAACACCTTATCCGAAGCAAACCGTATAGTCACCATTCTATTCTATATCGACAACTACAAGGTTAGGGAGATCGCTGATTTCCTTGATTTATCTATTGAAGCTGTCGAGAGTAGACTCCGCAGATCAAGAACGATCTTAAAAAGGGAGATGTTGAGTACAGTGAATAACAATCTAAGTGAAAACAAATTGCAGGACGAATTTAAAAAGAGAGTTTTTCAGGATGAAAGAATGCCTGAAACCAACTTTCGTCGTGTGGCCATGGGCCAAAGTGAATTCGATGATATTGATATGCCTAAGACGAACTTTTCTAATGTAAATATGGCGGGTACCAAGTTTGACAATATTAATATGAGCAGTACTACTTTTAACGATATCAATATGCATCTTGTTAAGTTTAATGAAGTCGGATTGTGGGAAATCGAGGTTAGCAATAGTGAATTAGGAGAAGCCTATTTCCATGATATTCACTTGTATGGTAAAGGCAATAAGTTTGAACGATGCCAGCTTAACGGCACATCTTTTGTAGAGTGTGATCTTTCGAATGTGGAGATAAAAGACTGCAATCTTTCAGGTTTCACAGTTAATGGCATTTCATTAGAGGCCCTGCTAGAGAGTTACCATAAAAATAAATAATATTACAACAGTTCTATTTATTCCTCATAGATTTCATTGAAACCACTCTATCCTAGGAGTGGTTTTTAAATTTGGGGTATAATGGATGTAGATCATATAGCACAAACCTACAGGGGTGAAAGATAGATGAAGCGCATTACGATTTTAATTGCGGATGATGAGGCGGAGATTGCGGATCTTGTGGCTTTGCATTTGCAAAAAGAAGGGTATTATATCATTAAAGTATCCGATGGGCGGGCAGCGGTGCAAGCTATTGAGTCCCAAACGATAGATTTGGCGATTCTCGATATTATGATGCCAGGGCTGGATGGCTATGAGGTAACCCGTCACATCCGGGAGCAGCATCATCTGCCGATTATCTTTTTAAGTGCAAAGACTTCTGATCTGGATAAGATCACGGGACTTGTCATGGGCGCAGATGATTATATGACCAAACCGTTCAATCCCATGGAGCTAGTAGCCCGCGTTAATTCTCAACTACGGCGCTCTATACAATTCAGTCAGCCCGCAGCCATTCTTAAGTCGGTCCTTGAAGTAGGTGGGCTGACGATTTCACCAGATGAGCATACCGTCACTCTTTACGGCGAGATAATAGACCTAACTCCGAAAGAGTTTGATATTCTGCATTTATTGGCAAGCCATCCTAAGCAGGTGTTTAGTGCGGAGAGTATTTTCCAGCAGGTATGGGGAGAAGCTTATTATGAAAGTGGCAACACGGTCATGGTGCATATCCGTACCTTACGCAAAAAGCTCGGTGAAGACATCAATAAGAACAAATTTATTAAGACGATCTGGGGCGTAGGATATACTTTTACTGGGTAAGACTACTGAGCTTTTATACATTTTAAGAAAAACTTTATAATTGTCCTGCTTTTTCTTTAAAGTGTCTTCGTTATTCTATTCCTATCAAGCATAAACGCCTTAAGGAAATGGGAGGACATTACGGATGAAAAAGTGGGGATTTTTGGTGATTGTTGTGTTATTTCTTGGTTACGCTGCAGCTCGTTATTTACCGGATACGGGTAATTTAGCTGATAAGAATGATAAGATTCAAAAAGGATCGATTAGAAATAGCGATAGTTTAAAGGTAGTTACGCAAGATCAGGTATATCAAGGAGATTTATTGCTGGTGAACAAACAATATCCGGTACATGAGGACAGTGTGAAGTCCGATATTGTAACCTTATCTGATCAGAAGGAACTGGTTCAGGGCTACGGATTACTAGATACCTCGATTCGGTTGTCTGAAAGTGTAACCCATAAATTTATTAAGATGATTAAGGCTGCTGAGAAGGATGGCGTGAATCATTTTTTAATTAGCAGCGGGTACAGAGACTTTGAGGAGCAAGAGGAATTGTATAAGGAAAAAGGTTCAGACTATGCTCTGCCAGCACAATATAGCGAACATAATCTAGGATTATCGCTGGACATCGGATCGTCCCAATCGGAAATGAGCAAAGCACCTGAAGGCAAATGGTTGGAAAAGAATGCGTGGAAATACGGCTTTATTCTACGCTATCCGAAAGACAAAACGGAGATTACGGGGATAAAATATGAACCTTGGCACTTCCGTTATGTCGGCTTACCGCATAGTACGATCATTTATGAGAAGGGAATTGTGCTGGAACAATATTTAGATCTTTTGAAGGAGAATAGAGAAATTTCAACGGTTGTAGACGGCAAAACATATACGGTGAACTATTATCCAGTATCAGGATATACAAGTATTAAGATTCCAAAGGAAGGGCAATATAAAACGTCGGGCGATAATATGGACGGCGTAATTGTCACTACATTTTGATGAGTACGAAGCCTAAGAGCGAGTCTACTATGAAATTATTGCTGGCAGCCGTATTTATTGTCTATATGTATTTCTTGATCCGAATTATTGTATTTAAAGGCGCACCTTTTAGCTTGCCATCACTTTGGGAACAGGCTGGGCGTATGCTTGAGCATCCCGACAGAATTTTTAATCGACAGGGCAACTATATACCTTTTAAAGAGATCTCGCGGGGGATAGAACATCTGTCACTTTCAGATCCTTTTTCATCACTTAATTTAGTGGGCAATCTTCTGGCGTTTATTCCTTTTGGAGTCATTGTACCTATGCTGTTATCGCAAAAAGAAAGGTTATTCCAAAAGGTCTTCATGCTCTCTTTTGCGCTGAGTCTGAGCTTTGAAGTTACACAATTAGTATTGTATATCGGCACCTTTGACGTAGATGATCTGATCTTAAATACTTGCGGTGGGGTAGTCGGTTACGCCATGTATAGAATGCTGGTTTCTTCTGGATTGTTTACAACTATATCGAAGCGGTGTTAGTATTTGTGGATGGTAGATATAGACAGGAAATAGAAGGGGCATGGTATGAAAAAACGTATTTCGGATATTGTTTCCATCATTGTAGGAGCATTGCTGTTCTCCTTGGCCGTTAACTTGTTTGTGATTCCGAACGAATTCGGTGAAGGCGGGGTAACGGGACTGACTATGATTACATACTATTTGTATCAATGGTCACCGGGTATTGTTAGCTTAATTCTTAATGCTTTATTATTGATTATGGGTTATAAATTTTTGGACAAAACGACGACGGTATACACGATTATTGCGGTGTTTTTTAACTCGTTATTCTTGATTCTTACGAAGAATTGGCATATCGCCAGCGATGAGTTGATCATCAATGCAATATTTGGAGGCATCTTGTCTGGTGTGGGTATCGGAATGATCATACGCGTGGGTGGGACGACCGCAGGTTCAACCATTATCGCCAGAATCTTGCATAAATTTTTGGATTGGAACGTTAGCTACGCTCTTCTTCTGGTCGATTTAGTTGTGGTATTTGCTTCGTATTTCATCATTGGTGTTCAAAGTCTGATGTTTACGATTGTGATGCTCTATATAGCGACTAAGGTGATGGACTTCATTATTGAGGGAGTGAATCCTAAGAAGGCCATTACGATTGTATCCAAGGAGCAGGACAAAATTGCTGAACAAGTGAATCGGATCATGGATAGAGGGGTCACAGTCATTTATGGCCGGGGATATTATACTAAAGAACCCAAAGAGCTGCTTTACATTGTCATTAGCAAACAGGAAGTGACCATGCTTAAGAAAATCGTAAGATCGATTGATAAAGAGGCTTTTATCGCCATTCACGATGTAAGAGATGTGTTCGGGGAAGGCTTTGTGGAACTGGCAAAATAAGAGCTAAAGTGCTGTCCGGTAGCTACCTGAGCTGCTTGGGCGGCTTTTTTTTGGTTGGGTATTCGAATGTGATAGATATCATTGCGTTTTCTGTTTGTTCACATTTTATTAAATTTTAAAGTGATTCAGCGCACACTCGCTCATTTGCAGCTTCTATATGCTTGTTATAGAGGCATTATCTAATTGCAGGAGAGAGGGTATTCATATGTTAGATCAACAAACGATTGCTATTATAAAATCAACAGTTCCTGTATTACAGGTTCATGGAACAACCATTACTATGACGTTCTATGGCATGTTATTTGAAAACCATCCAGAGCTATTAAATATATTTAATCATGCCAATCAGCGGCAAGGCAGACAGCAGACAGCGCTTGCTAACGCAGTTCTAGCAGCGGCTATGAATATTGATCAACTAGAGAATATCTTACCAGTGGTGAAACAGATTGCTGAGAAGCATCGCGCGCTAGGTGTATTGCCTGAGCATTATCCGATTGTGGGTGAGACCTTGTTAGCTGCGATTGGGCAAGTGCTTGGCGATGCGGCAACACCGGAAATCATAGATGCATGGGCCAAGGCCTATGGTGTGATCGCAGATGCTTTCATTGGTGTGGAAGCAGAAAAGTATCGTGAAGCTGCGGAAGCTCCGGGGGGCTGGAGTGGATTCAGAAACTTTGTCGTCACTCGGAAGGTTAGAGAAGGTGAGCTTATTACTTCTTTTTACCTGTCTCCTGAGGATGGAGGGGAGATCTCCTCTTATGCCCCGGGTCAGTACATCACGGTTCGTGTTCAGCCTACGGGCGAAGAATATTCCCATATTCGCCACTACAGTTTGTCCAGTGCTCCGGGACAGATGTATTACCGTATCACTGTTAAACGGGAAGGCGAAGGGTTAGACAGACCCGCAGGCGTCGTATCTACTTATCTGCATGATTTCGTCCAAGTGGGCTCTATTTTAGAAGTGGGTTCTCCAGCGGGCGATTTTGTACTGGATCAGCGTAGTGATACTCCGGTGGTTCTAATCAGTGGGGGTGTGGGCTTAACCCCAATGGTAAGTATGCTGGAGACAATAATTGCTGCACAGCCAGAACGCGAGGTAACCTATATTCATGCAGCCAGCAATGGAAGTTTGCATGCTATGAAAGATAGGGTGGCAGATTTAGCGCAATCTCATTCTTCTCTTCGGTCCTATGTATGTTATGAATCTCCAAACGAAGGAGAACAGTACAATAGATCTGGTTATATTGATCTTTCTTGGCTTCAAGAAATAGCAGATGTGAACTCTGAATTCTATTTCTGTGGGCCGACCCCTTTTATGAAGGTCATATATAAGGCGCTCAAGGAATGGCGGGTACCTGATGACAGAATTCATTTTGAATTTTTTGGCCCTGCCGGCAGTTTAGAAGAATAATATAAAACAAAAAGCGCTTCAGCCGATTTGATATGCTCCCGTCATAGTAGACAGTAGAAAAAACAAAAACTTCTACTGCTACAATGACGGGAGTTTTTCTAATGTCTAAAAGAAGTCCAGCATCTTTAGAAGTAAAATTACATGTCGTACGGCTGTGCCTTGAGCACAAGTCGAATCCAAACTATGAGGCAAAACAGCGAGGTCTTAGTTCGCACACGGTTAGAGAATGGATTAGGAAATATAAAGCAGATGGTTTGGACGGGTTAAAGGAATCGAGAACATGGAAAACATACTCAAAGGAATTCAAACTGGCTGCTGTTAACGAAGTGTTGTCTGGTCGTTTCTCCGTTGAAGAGGCGACAAACAAGCATCATATTTCAAGTAGAAGTGTTTTGATCAAATGGATTACCAAGTATACTAATGAGATAGAATTAAAACCTACACATAAAGGAAAAGGACTATCTCATATGAACAAAGGACGTAAAACAACTTTCGAAGAACGTATTGAAATTGCACAATATACCATCGCTAATGAATTGGATTATCAGAAAGCGATTGAAAAATACGGTGTATCTTATCAGCAAGTTTACGCATGGGTTCGGAAATATCAAGCTGGCCGTGAGGAAGCTCTTCAGGACAATCGAGGTCGTAAAAAGCCTGTAGAAGAACTAGAGGAGCATGAACGTCTTAAGCTACGGATTAAAGAGCTAGAAGCGCGAAATGAATACCTAGAGATGGAGAATGACTTCGCAAAAAAGTTGGCAGAGATCAAGCGACGAAATACACGCTAACCCTCGTTCGACAAGTAAACTTGTATCAAGCGATTCAAGAACTGAACAAAGAAAAAGGTCACGCAATTACGAAGTTGTGTGCGTTAGCTGGGGTTGCTCGATCTGCCTATTACAAGTGGTTAAAATGGAAACCCTCTTGCATAGAACTTGAAACTCGTGCGTTAGCGAAAGAAGTAAAGCTACGATATGACAAGCGAAAAGGGATTCTTGGCTACCGTCAAATGCGCACGCAATTAAACCGAAAGCTCAAAAAGCAGTACAACAAAAAGCGTTATTACCGAATTATGTGTGCTCTTGGGCTTAAAGCAGTCATTCGCAGAAAACGAGCAAGTTATGTGAAAGCTACGGAGATCCATGTAGCTGAAAATGTAATGAACCGTAACTTTGATGCCAATTCCCCTAATTCAAAATGGTGTACAGATGTGACAGAACTGAAGTACGGGAATGGGCGCAAAGCCTATTTGAGTGCCATTATTGATGTATATGATAATTCCATTGTTTCATGGGTATTAAGCCATTCCAACAACAATAAACTCGTGATGGATACGTTGAAAAGGGCTTACGCGAAGAATCCTGGCGTATCTCCTCTTCTACAAAGCGACAGAGGTTTCCAGTACACGTCACATGAGTATAACCGACTTCATGTGAAATACGGATTTAAGAAAAGCATGTCTCGTGTGAGCCGATGTTTGGATAACCAACCTATTGAGCGTTTTTGGGGTACTTACAAGGCAGAAAGCTATTATCTTACAAAATTTGATACCTATGAAGAAGTCCTCACGGAGGTTAGCAAATATATTCACTACTACAATAATTACCGCTATACAGAATGTTTGGATGGCTTGTCACCTAACGAATACCGACGAGCTGCATAACGAAAATACCTCAGCTCTAGTAATACGAGCTGAGGTATCTAAACTAACTATTTTTGTTTTTTACACTGTCCACTTGACAGGGAGCACTTCAATTGGCTGAAGCGCTTTTTGTTTTGCGTTAGTATTTATTTGAAAGAAGCAAATGGATCGGTGCCTTTAGGCAATATTGAACTGAAATTAAAGGTGTAGGTAGGAATTCCAGCTGCATAAGGTGCGATTTCATATTGTTGATAGAAGATAGCTAAGCCACTTTCACTGACGAAGAAGGTTGGTTTCTCTGATAGTCCACCAGTTGACTCCGGAAAAGCTACCTCCTTGGTGCTTGCTTTCAACATCTTATCTAGCTTTTGTTTGTAGTTTGGTTCTGCCTTTAGCAGGTCTTTAAGTTCTATTTTCTTACCATCCTTCAGCGAGAAGGTATGCCCCGTACGGAAGGTACCGCCGTGTGCACCACCACTATAACCATATTGATCGACTACAATACTAAGTACGCCTTCACGGTTAAAGGTGACAACATAATTTTGAGAATAGTCATATTTATTCTCTATTGTACCATCTCTACGGCTAGCCTCTTTCTCAGCCTCTGACGCGAATAGTTCAACCTCTTTTTTGAAGGTGGCATTAATCGTGTTTTGTACTTCATCCGTCAGACCGCTGATCTGTGGATATTGTATTTTAATATTAGCATTCTTATTGCTCTTGTCTAAGGCAACAGAGGTGATCTTGATGTCATTCATCACCTTATTGCTAAGCTCAAGCGATTTCTGAGCTGGATTATATACGCCTTGAACACCTAAATAATCATTTAACAGTTTGAAAGGAACATATAAGCGGTCATTGATCATCTTCACTTCATGATTTCCGGTCATGCTATAAATGTAATATCCGTTTAAATCGGTACTGACGCCATAGTCAGAGACCTCCATGTTCAGCTTCGCCGAGTCACTACCTACACTGTAAGTCTTTGTGGTTGAATTGTATTGAATAGCTAGGCCGAAGGCATCACGCAATACGGTTAAAGGGATCATGGTATTTCCATCTACGATTTTTCCTTGCTGCGTTAAGACTTGGCCTTTATATTTAAGTACCACAGAAGGCTGCTGAACGGCTTGTTTAACCGTTTTCGTGGTCGTTGCAGCTTGAACAGAATTCCCTCCGATGAGTCCAGTACCTCCAAGTAATACTCCAGTTGCTAATACAGCAGACGTCCATTTCATAGTTTTGTTCATGATTTAATTTCTCCTCTCCAATGATGGGCTTATGTAGTTCATTATGATTTTTGATGTTGTCTATCACTCCTACAATTATACCTAGGCCCCCAATAGATTTGATTACAAACACGGTTACAGTGTTGTTGCATAGACGTGCAAAAGGTATATACTTTTTAACCATTTATTAATTTTTGACACAATCATGAGGCCTTTAAAGTAATTACGGTAAGCTCTGGACGACAATTAAAACGTAAAGGCATACGAGTTACTCCAATTCCGCGTGTGGTGTAGACCTGGAGTCTACTATCTGGAAGCTGGTACAATCCACTTGAATATTTACTGCCGTGAGGTGGGGTATACAAAGCGCCAACAAATGGGAGTCGGACTTGTCCTCCGTGACTATGGCCGGACAATTGCAGATCTATGGGAAGATCACTATATTCATCGGCAAAATCCGGTTCGTGAGCAAGGAGTAGGGTGCATGCCTTATCAGGGATATGGCGTAGCGCCTGATGAATATCTGCTTTGCCGACCCACGGATCATCTACTCCAGCTAGATAAAGCGCCTCCGCATCTTTTTTTAAGACAATATGTTCATTATGAAGCACGTGGAAGCCAGATTGTGCTAACCCTTTCGTCACAGCTTTCCTAGTACCAAAAGCATCGTGGTTACCTAACACAGCATATTGTCCAAAGGGTGCCCGCAACTGTGAACATAAGTCTACAGCCTCAGAAATATATTCAGTTGAATGATCGAGTAGATCCCCAGTGAAGCAGATCAGGTCTGGACTTACATGTTGAATTTGCTGTACTAACTCTGTTAAGGCTTCGGACTTCGTATACACGCCTAAGTGTAAATCACTGAAATGAACGATACGAAATCTATCGAATGTTGGAGGGAGTAGAGGAAGCTTTATATCTATATGTTTAACTTCAAGCCAGTAGGGCTCGACCCAGTGAGAATAAATGCCGGTCGCACTAGTGGTTCCAAGCAGCCCGAGCGACACTTGAGCACTTTTCTTCAGAAATTGGCGTCTGCTAATAGGTTTAGTATTCATGAATCCATCCTACGGTAGAATTGTTACTTTAATATGACAATATTCATTATGTCACCCATTGTGTCGATAAACTTACATATACATTTACTTAATGGGAGATGAACAGATGAGTATTATCGATGCCTTAGTCCTCGCAGCACCTTACTTCAAAAAGCTTCACTCGCAAGATATTATGATCGGTATTACGGACAGGGAAATCTTCCAGTATTACGCACCAAGTAAAGTTATTGATCTCGGATTGGTTAAGGGTAACCCTATCCCTCCTGAAGATCTGTCGCTTTCAAATGGACTGAAAGGTATAGCAAGCTCTAACCGGATTCCAGCAGAAATATATGGATCTCCTGTGATTTCAACATGTGTTCCTATATATGGAACAGATAACGAGGTAGTGGGCGTGTTCGCAATTGCTTACACACTGGAGAACGAGAATAAGCTTGAGGTATTTACAGAAGAGATTAATGGGATAAGCAATCACCTAATGGATATGGTTCAGAGCGTAGCTGCCCAATCTGAAGAATTATCGGCCACCTCTCAACAAATATTAGATAATACACGTAGAGCGGTAACGGAGTCTCAAGAAGTAAATAAGGTTACTAGCTTCATTCGTGAAATTTCTGAGCAGACGAATCTGCTAGGACTAAATGCGGCCATCGAAGCTGCGCGTGTAGGAGAGCAGGGGGCGGGCTTTGGCGTTGTGGCTAAGGAAGTACGCAAACTGTCTGTAAATACCAAAGAAGCAACCCATAATATTGAAAAATCACTCAGTGATGTTCAAAAGTCCATTAAACAAATGGAGCTGGAAATTGAAGCGATCTCCGCTTCTTCACACGCACAAGCAGAACTTGTCACCGAATTCAGCGGGGTAATTGAACGCTTGAATAAGGCCAGCAAAGAAATGACTACTTTCATGCAATCCATCATCCAGTAGGGTGTATGCATAAAGTTACTTATCCTAAACCATGCTAGAAGAGACAGGCGCATTTCAGAAGGGAGCGAATTTCATTTATGAAACAACCCGATTCCAGTCTGCAAGCGAACGACAATGTAACTCAAGCCAAAAATGCTTTAGGCAAACTTCATTTCTCTGTCTCTCAGGCGCTTAGTCATCCAACAGAACAGACTTTGGCACAGGCTGAGAACCGTTTGGCGCATACCGAACAGGCGGTGGAGCAAGCTCAGGCCTGGTTAGGCCCCCAAGGTGTGGAGTTGGCTGAAGAACTGCTGGCCGAGGATAAGAGCAGGCTTGCTGCATTGAAGACGCAAGGGAAACGTTCAGAACGCTAGATGTTCCTGCTACAACCCGTGAGGCGACTAAGCTTCACGGGTTGTTCTCTTGCACTGTTTCTTTAAGGGTGTAGCTTAGGATTGAGGATGGTATACTGGATTGAAGGTTCTGGCAAGAGCTTGGATGGGGGATAAACGATATGAATGGTAAGGACATTGAAGAGTTAACCCGGCAGGCGGAGGCTTTCGTTCGACAATGTTACGCTGAACTTGATAAGACTGAAGCTGAGATGGATCATCGCATCCAAGCCGTACGAGAAGAAATTAATCAATCCGGGAGTTACACACATACAACGGAAGAGTTGGCTCATGGGGCAAGAATGGCTTGGCGAAATAATAGCCGCTGCATTGGCCGCCTCTTCTGGCAATCCATTGAGCTGATGGATGAACGTCTGGCAGAGACCGAGGAGGATATTGCTGAAGCTTTGCTGCGACATCTGGAAAAGGCGAATAATGGAGGACGCATTCGTCCACTTATCACGGTCTTCCGCAGCGGGATAGATCCTGACCGGAGAATCCGGATTTGGAACCATCAATTGATTCGTTACGCGGGATATCCTGGTGATGCTGAACATGAACGCGCTGGTGATCCGGCATCGGATGAATTTACGAAAGTGTGCCAACAACTAGGCTGGCAGGGAACAAGGGGCGATTTTGATGTATTGCCGCTAGTGATCAGCATAGGTAATGGGCATCCCCATGTATTTCCTATTCCTCAATGCCTCATTCAGGAGGTACCGTTAACGCATCCCGAAATTGAACGTTTTGCAGAGCTTCAGCTTCGCTGGTATTCTGTACCGATCATTTCGGACATGCAGTTGGAGATTGGGGGAATTCTATACCCCGCGGCTCCTTTTAACGGCTGGTACATGGAGACCGAAATTGGCTCACGTAACTTAGGGGATACTGGACGATATAACACTTTGCCGGCTGTAGCTGATCTGATGGGACTTGACCGCTCCAGTAACACAACGCTTTGGAAGGATCGGGTGCTTCTTGAGTTGAATCGTGCAGTACTGCATTCCTTTAAGCAAGCTGGGGTCAGTATCGTTGATCACCATACAGCAGCCGATCAATTTGTGAGATTCCAAGAGCAGGAGCAGGGACATGGACGTCAGGTTTCGGGACGCTGGTCATGGCTGATCCCCCCTATGTCTCCGTCGTCTACACCGATTTGGCATGACAGTAAGCTGAAAGAATATGATTACAGCCCTCGTTTCCTTTATCAGCGATCACCTGTGGCCACCTGCCCTTTTCACTAGCAATCGAATTTATGATCAAAAAAGCGCCAAGTTCCCCTTATAAGGAAACTGGCGCTTTTTAGGCTTTTAAATGATCCAGGAAAATTCGTTTGAGAAGCTCAAGCTGATCGTCGGAGTCTAGGTCCGATTCTAGCAGGAGAATATTCTTTTTCATCGTTAGTTTCCTGGAAAAGAGGGCAAAGCTATTCATAAGAGTGATCAAGGTCTCTTTCACAGGGAGACCGGCACGAATAGAACCGTCTTCCACTCCATTTTGAATGATTCTGGAGTATTCATGCCAGATCTTACGATTGAGTGCATTGAAATTCAGCACATCCTCCACAGGCTCACTGGAGTGTGAGGCGTAGCTTTCGAAATTGACCATAAAGATAATACTTAGATGATTCTGATCCAGTATAAAGAAATCAAATAATTTCTCAATCTTTTCAAGACAGGTAAGTGGCAAGTCGGCCACATATTTAAAATAATCGAGCATAGGCTCCAGCATTCGGGTGGCCACAGCCACGATGAGCTTTTCTTTTCTAGGAAAATATCGAAACAACGTCGCAATCCCTATATTTGCTTCACTCGCGACATCCTGCATCGTCGATTTTTCAATTCCTTTTTGCGAAAATACCTGTTCTGCGGCTTCGAGGATATCCAATAATCTTTGCTGCTTACCATCGGATCTTTCTTTTTCGTATCTTGTTTTAGGATTCATGAGGGATAGACCCTTCCATTTTTTGATTAGGTTCTTTAATTATTAGTATTATATCCACCGTTTATTGGATTAAGCAAGGAGTAGTTGTAGTTGTTTCATAATAATGATATGATGTATATCACAGTGATAGTGTGACTATCATCACTCGAATTATTATATCACAATACGATTATAGAGGAGACTTAATTATGAATCGTCTAACTAATAAAGTAGCAATCATTACAGGTGCAGGCAGCGGTATGGGTCGTGAAGAAGCGCTTTTGATGTCCAAAGAGGGCGCTACAGTTGTAGCAACAGATATTAACGAAGCTGCCGTACAAGCGGTTGTGAAGGAAATCGAAGCCAATGGTGGACAAGCAGCAGCTTATGCACATAATGTAGCTTCTGAAGAAGATTGGATTAAGGTTGTAGAAGATGTGGTTAGCAAGTTTGGTAAAATCGATATCCTGGTAAATAACGCAGGGATCTCTTTCCCTGTTCAATTGCTTGAATCCACTGTTGATCAATGGAACAAAGTAATGAACATTAACGTGAGCAGCGTATTCTTAGGCATGAAGCATGTTGTTCCTCAAATGCAGAACAATAAAGGCGGTTCCATCGTCAATATTTCCTCCATCGCAGGTTTGACGGGCAGCAGCGGTGCTGGCGCTTATACAGCTTCTAAAGGTGCCGTTCGTATGCTGAGTAAAGCAGCAGCTGTAGACTTTGGTAAAGATAACATTCGCGTGAACTCTGTTCACCCAGGCTTTATCGAAACCCCAATGAGTGCTGAATTTGTAAATGACGAAAGAATGCATAGCTTCTTTATGTCCCAGACTGCATTGCCACGCGTTGGACGTGCTTCTGAAGTAGCTGAAGCTGTATTATTCTTGGCTTCTGATGAAGCTTCATACATTACAGGTGTTGAGTTGCCAGTTGATGGCGGAGTGGTAGCTAAATAATAAATTTATAAATAGGAAACACTAAGAAAGCCGTCTCATGCGTAGAATCTGTCTATGCGTAGGGCGGCTTTTTTGCACCCATTTCTACCGAACATTAGCCTACAACCCTGCATAACATATAGCACTTGTAAGTAGGAGAAGGGTGTGGTTCGGAGATGGGCATCCAATTAACAGCACTCCATTATGTATATCTGGCATTCATCGTGTTCATTATGGCACTTCTGATTAAGCGGCGGGATACAACGATGATCTGTATTGCAGGCATCTTTGTACTAGGCTGGCTCGCGACAGAAACGATTAGTGGTTCGGTCACAGGCGTATTCAACTCTTTTGTATATGCAACTAAGGAGCTAATGGGTACGATTATGATTATTTCGATCATTGTAGCCATGAGCAGAGTATTAACACGTACCGGAATAAACGAGACGATGGTTGCTCCGCTTACCCGTTTTTTACGTACGCCGTTTATGGCATTTTGGGGCATTGGCTTCATTATGATGGTAACATCATGGTTCTTCTGGCCTTCGCCAGCCGTTGCCTTGATAGGGGTTGTGCTACTGCCCGTTGCTATTCGTGTGGGATTACCTGCACTTGGAGCAGCGATGGCGATGAATCTATTCGGTCATGGGATTGCGTTGTCGAGTGATTATATTATTCAAGGTGCACCTAAATTGACGGCAGATGCGGCAGGGCTGCCGGTAAGCAATGTCATGGAAGCGAGTATTCCACTTGTGATCGTGATGGGTATAGTCACTACGGTAACAGCTTATTGGATGATGCGGCGGGATCAGAAGAATGGTACTTGGCGGGATGGACTTATCTCGGGGAAAAATGCCGGGAATGCGCTAGCTGCAGAGAGTGATGCGGTAGAAGATCAAGCCGTCATTCCGCCCACACTGAAGAAATGGTTGGCTATCTTGATCCCACTCTTGTTTCTAGCTGATGTAGCGGGCATGTTTCTGCTGGATTTACAGGGGGGAGACGCAACTGCTTTAGTTGGCGGGACTGCTGTATTTATCTTGGTCGTAGTAACATTGCTCGCACATCGTAATAAAGGATTGGAGCAAGTTACCGCCTATCTAATCGATGGACTTACATTTGGCTTTAAAGTATTCGGTCCAGTGATTCCGATTGCTGCATTCTTCTATTTGGGTGATTCGGCCTTTGCTGAATTGTTTGGAAAAGTTTTACCTGCTGCATCTCAGGGGATTGTTAATGATCTTGGGGTTGCTCTAGCGCATAATGTGCCACTGAATGGTGCTGTAGGTGCTGTGACCGCCACCATAACAGGAGCCATCACGGGTCTTGATGGTTCAGGGTTCTCGGGAATCTCACTTGCGGGGTCCATCGGAAAATTGTTCGCGGTGGCCACTCATTCTGACGCAGCTACTTTAACTGCACTTGGTCAGGTATCTGCCATTTGGGTGGGTGGGGGTACGTTAATCCCATGGGCATTGATCCCAGCCGCTGCGATCTGCGGTGTAAGCCCGTTTGAGCTCGCTAGACGCAATGTTAAACCGGTACTAATTGGACTGATAGTTACTACAATTGTTGCTATGTTTCTGGTGTAGACCCAGCTTAAAACATGATGGAATCCAAAAAAAGCTGCCGAGAATATTCCCGGCAGCCTTATATGTTTATCGTATACCCTTCATGAAATTCTGAATCTTCGAAGAGAACAGGAAGAGAATTAACGCGAGCACAATGGCGACTCCGCCGATGACTCCGAAGTACAGCATTTCAGTATCCGGGGTATAGAACTTCACAATCTGAGCATTGATAGCTTGCGCAGCAGCATTGGACAAGAACCACATGCTCATCATCTGAGCTGTAAAAGCAGCGGGTGCCAGTTTGGTTGTTGCCGAGAGACCAACAGGTGACAAGCATAGTTCCCCAATGACGACGATAAAGTAGCTGAGAACCAGCCATAATGGATTCACCAGTGAATGGGCTCCACCGAAGTAAGCCGGTACCAGAATCACTAGGAAGGACAGACCGGCAAACAATAAACCAAGCGAGAACTTTTGGGGAATCGTTGGTTGGCGGTTACCGAGCTTTAACCAAATCCAGGCAAATGCAGGTGCAAGGGCGATAATAAACAGTGGGTTAAGCGACTGGAACCAAGCAGGAGAAATGTGTATGCCTGCAAAATCCAACTGGGTGCGCTTATCAGCAAAGCTTGCTAGAACCGTTGAAGTTTGTTCCTGAATCGCCCAGAACATAATCGAAGCCATAAATAAAGGGATGTATGCGAGAATCCGTGATCGCTCTACAGCAGTTGTCTTGGGACTGCGGTACATCACAATAAAGTACATGGTAGGAATAAGCAGCCCTAAGACCCCTACAATTTTAATGAATGTCTCAAAAGTAAGTGCTCCAGTAAGAATGCCTATCGTAACTAATACAGCAAGCACAACTAATCCAATCCCAATCCAAGTAAACAATTTTTTCTTTTGTTCGGCTGGAATCGGGTTGTGTACAATCGTACCCGCCAGACCTAGATTTTTGGTGCGAGTCATTACGTAAACAACTAGTCCGATAAACATTCCGATTGCGGCAATCGAGAAGCCTAGATGGAAATTATTCATACCTACCGCGCCTACAATTAGTGGAGAGATGAATCCGCCGAGGTTAATACCCATATAAAAAATGCTGAAAGCAGCGTCGCGGCGGTTATCTTGTTCGCTGTAGATTTCGCCTACAATACTTGATACATTGGGCTTAAGAAGTCCGGTTCCAAGCACGATCATAATCATCGAAGCAAAGAATAGCGTGGCATTTCCCGGTATCGCCAGTAAAATATGCCCGAACATAATTAGAACGCCGCCGTAAAAGACAGCCTTGGAAGTCCCGAAAATTCGATCTGCAAGCCATCCACCTATAATTCCAGACATATATACGAGTGATCCGTAGATAGACATAATTGAAAGGGCCATATCCTCTGGAAATCCGAGTCCGCCTTTGCTTACCTCATAATACATGTAGTAAACAAGGATCGCTCTCATGCCATAATAGGAAAAACGTTCCCAAAATTCAGTAAAGAAAAGTGTGAATAGTCCCTTAGGATGTCCGAAAAATCCGGTTTGCGGGACACTATCTACAATTTTTTGCCTGTCTGTTGCTGACATGAATCAAATCCTCCTAGATGCTAATTGCTCTTTTCATGAAGTTAACACAGCTCTACACTACCTTAATATTTATAATACCCTCATGAGGAAAATCACAACCCTTTGGTAAGAAGGTTCTGAATAATGTCATATTTTTTAGTAATATTTCCAGCGTGGATTATGAATTAACTTTTATTGTGAATGTCATCCAAAACAATTGAGTTTTGAATATTATATTGTTTGGAGTTGCATTATTTCGGAGATGAGCATATACTCTGAACAAGAAAGTGATTGATCAATAACCTAATAAGATTAGGTTACGTAAGGAGATTATCATGACAACAGAATCTAGTTCCGGTCGCAAGAAATCGGATGAATCGGTCACTGTAAACCGCCGGGAACAAATCTTGGAGGCAGCGGTTATTGTGTTCGCCGAGAATGGATACTACCGAGCTACAACAGCACAGGTTGCGGAAAAGGTAGGTATTTCTCAGCCCTATGTATTCAAGGTGTTCAAGAACAAAGAAGAATTGTTTGTCGCTTCCTTAGAACGGGCTTTTGAGCGGATTATTCATTCATTTAAAGGAGTAGAAGCCCCAGCAGATCAAGTGTTGAAGGAAAGTATTAAGGTATACGAGTTGTTGATGGAGACGCATCCGAATGAGATTATTTTGCAAATTCAGGGGTTAGGGATTCGCGATGAAGTCATTCGTGAAACCATGCAAAAGGGAATGCTGGAAATTACCAACCTTGTGCACGAGAAGTTTGTCGCCGCCGGGATCGAGCAGCCTGAAGTAGAGGTAAGCACCTTTATGGCCAATGGTATGCTGTGCAATATTTCTATGGCCCTTGGAATGCCTGAGCTGAAGCCGAAACATCGGAAATAGGTGTAGAGAAGAAGATACGTTGTAACATCTAAGAGCTTAGGCTCCTAGATGTATGATTATAAGTTAGTGATTGATCAATAACAATAATAGGAGGAATGATTTATGTTAACAAAAGCGCTCGTGCTTGGTGCAACCGGGGGAACAGGGACTGTTATTATCGCTGAATTGTTAAAGAGAGGAATAGAAACGGTGGCCTTTGGACGATCGATTCCAAAGCTGGAGAAGCTTGCAACAAAGCTGGGTAATCCCGCCGCGCTTAAGCTAATGGCAGGAGACGTATTTAATGTGCAGGATATATTAGCAGCTGCACAGGATGTGGATGTTATTTTTCATAGTGCATCTGTTCCATATAATGCGATGAGCACGCGACTGTTACCCATGGGAGAGGCGGTTATGGAGGCGGCTAATACGCTGGGAATAAAGGTTGTCGCAGTGGATGGCATTTATCCTTATGGGAGAAGACAGAATGACAAGCCGATCGACGAGGAATATCCGAAGAATCCGCATACAAAAAAAGGAAAAGTGAAACTTGAGTTTGAACGAATGTTTTTTAGCCGGCGTTGGAGTAATACACAGGGACTCATTGTCCGATTACCGGATTATTATGGACCTACTGCCAATGAGGCTTCTTATTTAGGATCGACCCTAGAGTCCATCGCTGCGGGTAAACCTGCAATGTTCATTGGCAATATGAACGTTCCCCGTGAGTATGTATATTTGCCGGATGCGGCTGTCATGATTGTTGAGCTCGCTTGCAGAGAAGAGGCTTATGGTCAGAATTGGAATATTCCGGGGACAGGCACAATTTCAGGTCGAGATATCGTTAAAATAGCGCAAGTAGCACAAGGTTCCAAGAAGCCTGTTATCTCTGTAGGAAGGATTGGATTATCGCTGCTCGGCACATTCGTTCCAGTCATGAAAGAGATCGTGGAGATGCTGTATTTAACCCAGGAACCAGTGATCCTAAGCAGTGGTAAATATGAGCGTAATGTGGGTCCAATTCCCACTACTCCTTTTGAGCAAGGGATAACTGAGACGGTGCTTGCTCTGATGAGTCGTCAGGTCAGGGGAGAATAAAGAACAACGGTCATTGTGAAAGATAGAATAAAAGGCAAACTTATGATACTATTTACTCCTATATAGAAAGAGGACGTGAGCTAAAATGATCAACATAACTATGCCCAATGTGGATGTTCGAATTACTAAACAAATCAACCCGCAGCTAAGCAATATTTACGGATTCACTGATTTCCATCTGATTCCAAGAGATTACGGCGGCATCTTCATGTTCTACAATGACCAAGATGAGTTGTTGTTTGTAGGTAAAGCGAGAAAGCTAAGACCCAGAATCAAAAAACATTTTGAAGATACCGTATCTGATATCAAGCATCATCGGGACGAGGTCACCAGAATTGATGTATGTTTAATCGAAAGTCCAGTTCATAGAGAGATATACGAAACCTATATCATTAATGAGCTGAAATCTAAATACAATGTAGATAAAGTAATGTTCAGATAAATATAAAGAAGAGGCGCCGTCTAATGACGGTGCTTTTTTTATGCTTGAAGAAAGCTAGGAATGAAATAAGAGCATCGGAACACACTATAAAAGATAGTTAATAAATCCTTAAAGGGAGATCGGTCATATTGAAGACTAAGTTTTTGATATTGAAGCTAACCTTACTGTGTATGTTTCTTGTGGTTAGTGTAATGCCAGTAACTGCCGATGCTGCAGCTAAAGAGAAAAAGAGCTCACACAAGCTATGCTTTACGCCCTCTGTAATAGAGCTTAAGGATAATCTCAGGAAACTATGGAGCGATCATGTGATATGGACAAAAAACTACATAGTTAGCGCTTTTGCGAATTCCGAGGATAAAGAGAAGGTACTGGCAAGGTTGCTACAGAATCAGCAGGAGATAGGGGATGTTTATAAGCCGTATTACGGTAAGGCAGTAGGGGATAAGCTAGCTCAATTATTGCGGGAGCATATCCTGATTGCCGGAAAGGTAGTTGCTGCTGCACTAGCAGGTAATCAGTCAGATTTGGAGAAATACAATAAAGAGTGGTACGACAACGCTGACGACATTGCAAAGTTCCTTAGCGCACAGAATCCCAAATATTCGTATGAACAATTGAAAGAGATGCTTCATGAACATTTGGAGCTAATAACGGATGATGTGACAGCTAGAGTTAAAAAGGATTGGGATGCCGAAGTCGTCGCCTTCGATAAAGGGCTTGAGCATATAAATATGTTTGGAGATCTACTAACCGTGGGTATTGTTAAACAATTCCCTGATAAATTCAATTAGAACCAGAGCACCCGCAAGGGTGCTTTTTTCTTGTTATAGGCAACCATTTAGGTCTTTTGATCCAATTCAAAAAGTTAGATATAAAGGCTCACTTACAGACAAGGCAAGTAAACTATAATAGACTCGTGGGCACTCGACATTTTTTGACATTTTTTTATAATTGAGGTGATAAGATCAATGATTTCTCCCTTTTTTAAAAAGAAAGATTCCGTGGATAAGCAGTCCAAACCGGGTATGGTTCAAAAGGTGCAATTATCAGAAGAGCAGGGCGAGGAAGTAGAGGAACAGATCGCTGGCGAGACTTTAGCAGGAGTGGTAACTACGGGAAAAGCTCCGCTTGATAAAAAATCACTCGATCTAATCTTCTCCGTGGAGCAGATTATTCAGGCCAGACAGCATGCCGAGACAAATATTAATGAACTTCAGGATCGGTTGACGCATTCCAGCAGCCATGTTGAACGTTTGAACCGGGACATGAAGAATCTCAATAAAGTGATTGAGGAAAGAGAGAAGAACGTTCGAGAGCTTGAGCATAAATTGATTGAGAAGAATCTAAAGGTCGATCAAGTGCTGGAAGATTATCGGGAGCTTCAGACCACCCTCACCGCAGAGATTGAAGAATTAAAAAGTACGATCGATCTGGAGCATCAAAAGTATGTAAATCTGATCCAAAAGCATAACGAAGCTCATGCAGAGAAGCTTAAAAAGATGAACGATCTGGAAGAGAAGCTCGGACGGATTGAAACTGAGAATGCGCATTTAAGACAGAAATACGATACGATCCGCCAAGAAAAAGCCTACCTCTCCGGTATGATCAGCGATTTTACCAATCGTATGACCGTCCCTTTTGGGAATGGAAGCACGCTGGCGGGAAGAAATGAAGACAACGGAGATACATAAGATTCATGGCAATGAATGAACCGAGCGCTGTTCTAATGATTGAGTTGCTGTCGCTTGAGCATGAACAGGCTGGTTATCAGATTGAGATAGGTTTAACCCGTGATATCGGGTATGCCAGACGCATGCTAACCATAGATGAATTTACATATGAACAACTAAACGCGTTGGCTCCCTATTTTGGGGAAAGAATGAGATTGTCATTGTATCCGAAGTGGGATCCTTTTCGTAATAGTTACTACAGCACACTGGTCATTATGAACCAGACCTTCAGCGAAACCCTGTATTTTGCTTGCTCTGAATATTATGTATCGCAGCTTCTTCAGTTAAAGGAATTAGACGATCCCCATGTACATGAAGAGATTGCTGTTGAAACGACATCACCCTCTATACCTCCAGCACGTAGGCTAAGAAAGAAAAACAAAAAACGGTTTGGAAGACTTGGACTGCAGAGTATTGTGCTCGCTTCTTGTTTAGTAGTTGTATTGTCTCTTCGAATGGGTGGTCAAGTTATGGATCGTGCAGAAGGGTTGAAAGGTCCCTCACTAGGCACCAGCGCTGAGGGGATCGAGAAAATGGTCTCTCTACCGTTCATTCCCCCTATTGGTAAGATAGAAACGACCCCTAGTCAGCAAGAGGAACCTGCGCCTACGCCAGAAACTTCTAAGCCTTCACCAGAACCTTCAGAGCCTCCTCAAGAGCAGATGAAGCGGTATGAGGAGATTAAATTAACCGGGGATAAATACACCTATAGCCTGCCGAAGGGTTACGTAGCCTTGTCATTTGATGATGGCCCGTCGAAATATACGAAAGAAATCGTAGATATTCTAGTAGAGCATGAGGTGGCAGCCACCTTTTTATTTGTAGGGAATAAGGTCTCTCGTAATGTGGAAGCGGTTAAGTATGCGAGCGAGCATCAGATGTCGATTGGAAGTCATTCGTGGGATCATAGCAAGATGACCGACAATGGGGTTAAGGAGAATCAGAATAATTTGGCGAAGGCTAATCAGGCATTGGAGCAAATCACTCAATCGCCGATTACTGTTTTTCGGCCGCCATACGGCGCGATTAATGATAAGTTAGCAGCCAATGTGACAGAACAGCAGATGAAGGTATTGTTATGGAATCGTGATTCTGAGGATTGGAAACGAAAGACCCCAGAAGACGTCATTCAATTTGTTCATCATACTGATCCGTCCGGTGCAGTCTATCTCTTTCACGAAAAGAAGATTACCGTGGAGGCATTGCCTGCTATCATTCAGTATCTAAAAGGGAAAAACATGAAATTCGTCATTTTTAAATAACATCAATGATCCATGATTGGGACTTATTTTAGAATAAGAGTAGCTGTTACAGGGTTATGATCGCTGTGTTCAAAAGATAGGTCATGGCCTTGTACGCCACTTATTGTGATATTCGGTGAAACTAGGAAGCCATCAATTACAGCACGGAAATTTACACCTTCTGAATAAGCTACATCAAGTGTCCGGACGGACGGCACTTGAGCATCGACAGCCCATTGAAAGCCCTCCGGTTTGAAATCTTCAGGAAACTGCTGTAGCCATTCTGGCCAAGCTTGTGTAGTCTCAAAGGCCTCAGGGGTTGTGCCCGGTAAAGAATGATTCCAGTCTCCACCTAAGATGAGGTAATTGCCTTTATCATTCTCTCTCTGAATATAAGTAGAAAGATATTCTAATTGCTGCTTACGAATCGTTCCCCCTTGATCAAAGGCTGATAAATGAAGATTGATCAGGACCAGTTCTTTCCCGTTACCGACGGGGAATCTGCTCTCCATAAAGGCGCGGTCAAGTTCAAACAGTTGACGAGGCCAGCTTTCTTTTCCCGGAAGATCATATCTAACGTTACTTGTGCTACTGAATTTAGATAAGGTTAATAAACCGCTATTTACTGAGCCCATCGGATCAAAAACGGGAATCGGTACCCAAGGCACCTTGTAGTTCGTTGCGAATACGTTGCTGTAATAAGAGAAGGTATTCGATAACAAGGAGACCTCATCTATGTGGTTGCTACGGGAAGAATTGATGTCCACCTCCTGCAACATGAATAGATCCGAGCCTGAAGTGGTCATTAGAGAGGCTATTGCCTCAAGATTTGTCTTCGTTTGTTCCTCGCTGCTTGAACGTGAATGGGTCCCGCCATCCATAAAGAAATCCTGCCCCCTATCCAGCCCGGCATAGCCAATATTAAAGGTTGTTATTACAAAAGGCTCTCCCTGCTTCATCATTTGTTCCTGATTATGGTTTACCGTTAGTGGAGTAGTCTCCTTCGGCTTATAATCGGCAATGGTAATATACAGTAAAAAGCCACCAAAGATTAAGACGGCAGCTAGAAGGGCAAAACCGATGATTTTTATTGTGGTTGAGCTCATTTAATTCGATCTCTCCTCAGATGTGATTTCATAGAACGGACTTCTAATGATGTAAACTTCGACGCTTCGCCACAACTCCCCTTGTTTAAATAAAAAAAATTTGAGACAATGAGTAGTGATGGACTGAACTTTAATGTTTTGAAAAGAGGATAACGAATGAATATGGAATCCATTTATGGATTAACTTTTGATCAACTGGCGGCATGGCTGTTGGAACGTGGACATAAAAAATTTCGAGCTACGCAGGTCTGGGATTGGCTTTATCGGAAGCGGATTACAGAATTCACGGAAATGTTCGATGTAAATAAAGAGTGTGTAGAATTATTGGAGCAGCACTATGTGATCCACACGTTGGAAGAACATGTGAAGCAGGAGTCTGCGGATGGGACGATTAAGTTCCTGTTCCGTTTGAAGGATGGCAACCTGATTGAGACGGTACTCATGAGACAGAAATACGGTTTGTCCGTATGTGTCACTACTCAGGTTGGATGTAATATCGGCTGCAGCTTTTGCGCTAGTGGACTGTTAGCGAAGAGTCGCGATCTTAGCAGCGGTGAGATTGTAGAGCAGATTATGAAGGTTCAGCAGCATTTGGATGCAGCAAACCTCGAACAAAAGGTTAGTCACGTTGTAGTCATGGGAATTGGCGAACCGTTCGACAACTTCAAGAACCTGCTCAATTTCTTATCGATTATTAAGGATCACAAGGGATTAGCCATTGCAGGAAGAGGTATTACTGTATCGACGAGTGGGCTTGCTAACAAAATCGTTGAATTTGCCGATGCGAATACCCAGGTGAACTTGGCAGTTTCGCTTCACGCGCCTAATAATGAGCTGCGGACGAAGATTATGAAGATTAACAAGGCCATTCCTATTGAGAAGCTTATGGAGTCCATAGATTATTATTTGGAAAAAACAAATCGCAGAATTACGTTAGAATACATTCTGATGAAGGATGTAAATGACGGCAAGGAGCACGCGCTTGAGCTGACCGAGCTAATCGGCGACCGGCGCCAGCTTGTTAATGTGAACTTGATTCCTTATAATCCAGTCGATGAGCACAGTCAATATCAAAGAAGTGAGCGGGAGACCGTACGAGCCTTTTTTGATACCTTGAAGAAGCAGGGCGTGAGTGTAAGCACTCGTCTGGAGCATGGTGTGGATATTGATGCTGCCTGCGGACAATTGCGAAGCAAACAGATCAAGAAATCGAAAGCTATGGCTTGAGGGACGGGGCGACCCCTTCACGCAGCTTTTTGTGATACAATGACGTGGCAGGTATTAGGAAAAGAGGTTGAATGAGCAATGTTGACATTTACAAGCTACAACGTGGAGAATGTTAAAGATCCTTTTGGTATACTAACCGGTAAACGGTATGAATTCGTGGTTCAACTGGATGTTCCAGAAGATGATGAGCTCTATATAGAGAATGGAGTTTCTGCTAGGGCGATTATTAAAGTGGATGAAGATCAAGTAAGCATCGTGAGTTATGATCTACAAGAGACAACAACAGGTCAGTTGCTTGATTTTGATATGGAAGAGGACGAGGAAGCAGCATTACTCCTTTTCTGTAAAGAGCATTTGCCAGAATAATGATGCAGCATTGACATCCTTGCCCAATGTTCAATTGTGGCAGGGATTTTTATTTACGCATGAATGTGAAATATAGGTTAAACTATTATAAAGCATCCAAAATAGGAGTTGTATACATGTCTAATGAAGAAGTGTTCTTGACCAAAGAAGGATTGGCTCAATTAGAGGAAGAACTGAAGGAATTGAAGGGCCCAGGGCGCAAGGAATTGGCAGCACGGCTCAAATTGGCGATCAGCTATGGAGACTTGAAGGAAAATAGCGAGTACCATTCGGCCAAGGACGACCAATCGTTCATGGAGACTCGTATTATGATTTTGGAGAAAATGCTGACCAAAGCCAAGATCGTAGATGAGAGTCAGATGGATCTGTCAAAGGTTAGTATGGGTTGTATCGTTACCCTGAACGATATCGAATACTCCGAGAAGATTGAATATAGAATTGTAGGGGCCGCTGAAGCAGATGTCCTAAACAACAAGATTTCCTATGAAAGTCCGCTGGGCAAGGAATTGCTGGGTAAAAAAGTCGGGGATATCGTTAGTGTAAACGCACCGATGGGTATCATCAAATATGAATTGCTTGAAATCAAAATGATGTAACACATGATAAAAAAGTCTCAACTCCGTCTCAGGGGTTGGGATTTTTTTAATTATAGGTAATGGCTATTGTGTATATTGATTTCATATCTTAGACGTCTTGCTATGTTGCGCTTATAGTTTAGATTAACTTAGAGCAGAGGAGTACTGTTCATGATCCAGAGCGTGTTAACAACGTTGTATCAAGTCATCGTGCCATTATCCATTCCAGTCATTGTCGGTGCACTGCTTGGACGGTTTAAGAATCTGGATACCAAGCCGTTATTGACGCTCTATTTATACTTTTTAACGCCGGCTATTATTCTTAATACACTGGCTACGGCCGAAATTTCTATGGATGATATTTACAAGACGCTAGCCTTTTCGCTGCTAAATCTGTGCTTTTTATGGGCGATTGCAAATATCATCGGGAAATTATTGAAGCTCGGCCCCTCTGAAATATCGGGATTGACTCTGGTCTCGACATTTACGAATAGTGTGAATTATGGACTTCCCTTGGTGTTGCTGGCTTTCGGACAGCTTGGGCTCGATAAAGCTTCTGTGTATGTGATTGGGCAGATGATTATCGTGAATACTGTGGGCGTTTATTTTGCGGCTAGATCGCAGTTCTCGGTGAAAAATGCTGTAAAGTCCGTGTTCTCTCTTCCTGCCATCTATGCAGCTATGCTAGCACTTTTTCTTAGAATATTTGACCTGCATTTACCTTCTGAGCTTGCTACAGGGGTCTCCATGGTTGCCGGAGGTTATTCACCAGTCGTACTGGCGATTCTGGGAGCACAGATGGTCAAAGTACGAACCATGCCATCTGAACGCAAGGGCCAGTCTGTTTTTTGGACAGGGATGATCATTCGATTAATCTCAGCTCCACTAGTGGCATACCTCGGATTATCTATTCTGCATATGGATGGTATTTTATTCTCTGTACTGCTGATTCTGGCCTCCATGCCAGTTGCCGTCAACGCTGTGGTATTAGCGGAGCGATTTGAAGCCTCTCCAGAGCTGGTATCCAAATGTATTTTATGGACGACGCTTGCTTCGTTTCTTGTGTTGCCGATCCTTATTGTGCTAGTGCAAGGTGCGTAAAGACAAAAAGACCCTATCTTTCAGAAATGAAAGATAGGGTCTTTCTTACTGTTACTTAACCTAGTGGTTGATCTCTTAGAAGTCGAAGTTATCAGGGTCAGGACCTACCCGTTGATCTTGGTTCAGGGCGTTGATTAGATTCATATCCTCTTCTGTTAACAGAAAATCAAACACATCTACGTTTTCGATGATCCGGTGCTCTTTAATAGACTTTGGAATAGTAATAATTCCACGCTGCAGGTCCCAACGGATAATCACTTGAGCTACGGATTTACTGTGTTTAGCTGCTATTTGTTTCAGTACAGGCTGATCCAACAATTGCCCTTGCATTAATGGAGACCAAGCCTCCAATTGAATTCCTTGTTCCTGGCAGAAGCTAAGGAGTGCTTGCTGACTCAAATAAGGGTGGAGCTCTACTTGGTTTACCATCGGCTTAATTTCCGCATTCTTCATCACCTCTTCAAGATGATGGATCTGGAAATTGCTGACCCCAATCGCTTTTACGCGTCCCTCTTTATACAAGGTTTCAAGTGCTCTCCATGTCTCTTTATATTTTCCTTTTACAGGCCAGTGGATAAGATATAGATCAAGGTATTCAAGTCCAAGCTTAGCTAGGCTAGTCTCGTAGGCGGCAATGGTTTCTTCGTAGCCCATATCTGCAGTCCAGACCTTTGAAGTTACGAAGAGCTCTTCTCTGGACAGGTTGTTGTCCTGCAAAGCTTCTTTGATTGCTTGACCTACGCCAGTCTCATTGTCGTAAATCGCTGCTGTGTCGATGCTGCGGTAGCCATGTGCAATAGCAGATTTGACTGCTTGGATCAGCTCGGAGCCTTCTTCAACTTTAAATACGCCGAGCCCTAGCCAAGGCATATTTACCCCGTTGTGTAATGTAGTTGTGTCCTGTAGATGTTGAGCCATAATAAAATTACCTCCTGAGATATTTAAAAGTTTGATTGGTATGTTAATGCAAGGTTGATTAAGCAGCCTCCGACTGGAGAAGAGTCTCATCTTTCTTCTCCAGCGCACGACTCCAAGCGGTTAGGAATACAGCGGATAGAACCATTATAGCACCCACCCAAGTGGTATGAATCAGTCCCATATGATCCGTGACGATACCGCCAAGATAGGCCCCAATGGCAATACCGGCGTTAAAAGCAGCAATATTCAGCGCAGATGCTACATCTCGCGCACTCGGTACATATCGATCTGCAAGTGTAACTACGTGTACTTGTAGCCCAGGTACGTTCATGAAGGCTAACAGACCCATAAAGAAAATCGTAAGTAGTGCAGCCACTTTAAAGGGAGCGGTAAAGGTTAAGACGAACAGTACAACAGCTTGTATAGCAAACATGTAGAACAGGGCATTCATAGGGTTACGGTTGGCTAATTTGCCTCCAATGACGTTGCCGATGGCGATCGCTATACCATAGACAAGAAGAATGATGGCAACGGTACTCTCTTTGAAACCGCTGATTTCATTAAGAAGTGGAGATAAATAAGTAAAGACTACAAAGGTACCTCCATACCCTAAAGCAGTGATTGCGAAGGCGAGTAGTAACCGTCCGTTCGTTACGAGTTTGACTTGTTCACGAAGCGGTGTTCGGGTTCCTTTGCGCAGTCCTGTGGCAGGGACCAAGAACAGGTTGCCAATGAGCGCTATAAGGCCGATGGCAATAATGGCAATGAATGCAGCCCTCCAGCCTAACTGTTGCCCTAGAAAGGTACCCAGTGGCACACCAGTAACAGTAGCTACGGTAAGTCCTGTGAACATGATCGCAATAGCACTGGCTTTACGATTCTCAGGCACGAGGTCGGCGGCAGTGGTCGAAGCAATCGACATGAACAGACCATGCGAAAGGGCAGATATTACTCTAGCTATTAGCAGAATTGTAATACTATCGGCAGCCGCGGCAAGGCTATTGCCGATAATAAATACAATCATAATGATAAGCAATAATGTTTTGCGCGATACCGCGGTGGTCAGCGACGTTAAGATTGGGGCGCCAAAGGTTACCCCTAAAGCGTACAAAGTAACAGTTAATCCAGCTGTGGTCAGCGGTATATTCAGGTCATCAGCGATTAAAGGCAGCAGCCCTACACTGATAAACTCGGTGGTTCCGATCGCAAAGGCGCTAATGGCTAAAGCCAGGAGTGCCAGGGTACTTCTTTTTTGGTTTAACAACATGTCTCTCACTCCTACACTCTGATAATCACCGGCCGGTAAGTGCAATTATGAAGGCGTGAGTCATTTAAGTATAGTACGTACTTTAAAGTGCTATAGGTACTAAAAAGTACCTATAAGAAATCACCTAAGGATATTGTCATCGATTCCTGGAAAATTATCCGCTACAAAAAAGCGTTAGGCCCCCTTCAGCTGAAGGGAATGCTAACGCTTTGATGATTGATCTATTGTGTTCAGTTTGTTATTCGAAGCTGTATTTGATTCCCCATTGTTCCCTAACATTACTCATAATGTCCATGACATCTAAGGAGAGATTGAGGGTTTCCTGGTTGCTGTTTGCCGCGATATAGCGCTGCATATCCTCAATCTCGTATTGCAGCGCTTTGGATGTATCGCCGGCTTCGATCGTTTCTAGGGTGCCATCTAAATATTGAATTGTAGCTGTAGAGGCCCGCGGAAAATTGTCTACGGTAATAAAGCCAAGTTCTCCAGCAACGATGCCCCGTTTAGGCATTTTGGAGCGCATCGTAAGGGAGATGACTGCCATTTCATCCGCATCGTTATTCAGAATGATTCCGGATTGTTCATCGACGCCTGTCTCAAAACGTTTAACTGTCGTTAGAATTTCCTGTGGCTGTTTGGACAGGAAAAACCTTGTGAAGGACAAGGCATACGTCCCAATATCCAGCAGTGCTCCGCCCGCCAGATCTTTGCTAAAGAAACGGTTGTTCACATCATATTCTTTATGGCTGCCAAAGGAGACCTGCACCATTTTGAGGCGTCCGATCTTACCTTCATCCACGATTAGCCGTAGCTTTTTGTACAGTGGCATATGGTAGATGGTCATCGCCTCTGCGACGACTAAGCTTTTTTGTTTAGCAAGCTCGGCGATTTCCTGTAGTTGTTTGCTATTTACGGTGATCGCCTTTTCACAGAGGACATGTTTGTTATTCTGCAAGCTTTCTATGATGTATTCGTAGTGGTTACTATGTGGTGTTGAGATGTAGACGACATCAATTTCAGGATCTTGCAGCATTTCGCTGTAATTGCCATAAGCCTTCTTCGCTCCATATTGGCTTGCGAACGCTTGGGCTTTCTTTAAGGTCCGTGATCCTACCGCATATAAAGTTCCGTCGATGTCATTTAGAGCAGCCGCAAATTCAGTAGCGATACTTCCCGGGCCGATGATGGCCCATTTCAGATTGTTCATGGATAGCACCTCTCCTGTTTTGATTGTTTGATTAAAAAATTGATATATAGCACATTTGTGCAATATAATGAAAAATGTGCAAAAATAATCGTCTACAGTATAACGAGGGGTTCTGAATCCGTCAAATCCTTGTAGAAAGCGGGGAGTACTATCATGGATCGAAAAGAGGAAAAGAAGCTGCTCATTAAGATTGCACAAATGTATTATGAGCAGAATTTAACGCAAAGTGAAATTTCGAATAAACTTGGCATATATCGCACTACCATTAGTAGGATGCTGAAGAGAGTCCGTGAAGAAGGTATCGTTACGATCACCATCAATTATGATATCGGCGATCATTGTACACTGGAGCAGGAACTGAAAGAACGATTCGGGCTGAAGGAAGCCATTGTTGTAGAGGTAGATCCAGCCCAATCCGGGGTGATCAAACGCAAAGCTATTGGACGGGCTTGTGCAAAATGGCTGGAGAAAGTGGTTCAGCCGAAAGATATGATAGGCTTCTCTTGGGGAAGCAGCTTAGCTGCGGTTGTAGAGAATCTGACCCTCGCACAGAGATCTTTTGTAACCTGTGTACCTACGGTGGGCGGTCCATCTGGAAAGATGGAGAGCGGATACCATGTAAATAATATCTGCTATCAAGCGGCTTTAAAGTGGGGTGCACGCTCATTAATGATTGACGTCCCAGCTATCACGGAGCAAAAGGAGACCCGGGATCAGTTGATGCGTTCGCAGTATTACCAGACCATTGCCAAGGCATGGGATCAGCTGGACATCGCTGTATTCGGCATTGGATCACCGGAAATTAAAGGTGAAGAGGCTTGGCGTGGATTTTATGGCGATGCTGTGATTGATGAGCTGGAGAGCGGGAGAGTAGCAGGTGATATTTGCTCACGTTTCTATGATGGCAATGGATTGCCTGTGCGTACAGCAATATCGGATCGAACGCTGACCATAGAGCTGGAGCAGATTAAGCGGGCGAGGTACGCTATTGGTGTAGCGGAATCGTTGGAGAAGGTCTCGGGGATCTTGGGCGCGCTGAATGGCGGGTATATGAATGTACTCGTAACAACCGAAGAGACGGCGCAGAAGATCTTGGAGTAACCACTACTAAATGTAAACCATTGAATTTCGTGAAAATAACCTGAAAATGGTATGCGGAATACTGAAAATTTTGCTTGTAAGCACCCGACAGAGCGTGTAAGATATACAAGGTATTCATATCGAACATTAAAAACAAACTCATATAATCTTGGGAATATGGCCCATAAGTTTCTACCGGATAACCATCGTAATTATCCGACTATGAGTGAAATAGCGCATCTAGGGTTCCGCTTTCTTCTTTGGAGGAAAGGTCTGGACCGAGCGATGCGGACACTATGCAGTGTTACACCACTAAGGGACAAAAGCCCAGAAGGACAGATTCACTTGAGAGAAACGACTCAAGGGATTTGTCCTTTTTTTGTTTTTTTAATGAAGAAGGAGAGATCAGTTCACGATGAAAGTACTTCAAGAGCGCATTAGACAAGAGGGTCTTATTTTATCAGATACGGTACTAAAGGTAGATTCATTTCTGAATCATCAGGTCGATACGGAGCTTGCGCTGCAAATCGGTCAAGAGTTCAAAAAATTGTTCGGTCATCAACCGATCACAAAAGTAATTACTATTGAAGCTAGTGGAATTCAGTTCGCCATGGCTACTGCGATTGCATTAGGTGTACCGTTTATTTATGCGAAGAAAAAGAAAGCAGTCACCCTCGCGGAGGCGGTCTATTCAGCGCCTGTACATTCCTTTACACGCCAAGAGGACTATCTGGTCAGCGTCTCTCAGAAATATCTTGGACCGGATGACAAAGTGCTTATTGTGGATGATTTCCTCGCTACTGGTGCTGCACTTGTAGGACTGGTTGATATCGTGAAAGAGGCTGGAGCAGAGCTCCTTGGTGTCGGTTGTGTGATTGAAAAGAGCTTCCAAGAAGGCCGGAGCCTTCTGGAGAACAGAGGCATAGAAGTCCATGCCTTGGCCCGTATTGCATCTATGTCACCAGGTGAAATTCACTTCATTGATAATGAAAGCTCATTAGAGAAAATCAAGGAGAGTGCGGGATGTTAAGCAAGCAAAAGGTATTTACGTTAGGCCTTCAGCATGTACTAGCCATGTATGCCGGAGCAGTTATCGTACCGCTGATTGTTGGGGGCGCCTTGAAGCTGAATGGGACTCAGATGGCCTACCTTATCGCAGCCGATTTGTTCACTTGCGGATTGGCTACCCTACTGCAAATTATGGGCACCAAGTATTTTGGTAGCAGGCTTCCGGTTATTCTTGGATGTACCTTTACAGCGGTTGGTCCGATTATCGCGATTGCCTCGACACATAATCTGGCGACTGCGTACGGTGCGATCATTATTTCCGGTCTGTTCGTTGTACTTGCGGCTCCGCTTTATGGGAAGCTGCTGAAGTTCTTCCCAACCATTGTAACAGGTTCTGTCGTGACTATTATCGGCCTATCTCTTATTCCAGTAGCCATGAATAACGTTGCTGGCGGAGAAGGCAGCGCTGATTTTGGACAACCGCGCAATTTGCTGCTTGCCCTAATTACACTGCTTGTCATTCTAGCAGTTAACCGTTTCGCAACAGGATTTCTACGCTCCATATCTGTTCTAGTAGGTTTAGTGGTGGGTACTGCGATTGCTTATGGAATGGGCATCGTTAACTTTTCTACAGTAGGTGAAGCTTCTTGGGTGAGCATCGCACAGCCGTTCTACTTCGGATGGCCTGAGTTCAGTCTTACTGCAATCTTCACCATGATCATCGTTAATATTGTTAGTATGGTGGAGTCTACTGGGGTTTATTTTGCCGTAGGTAAAGTAATTGATCAGAAGGTTGAACAGAAGCAGATCGTGAACGGCCTACGTTCCGAAGGTGTAGCTATCATGCTGGGTGGAATCTTCAATGCCTTCCCATACACTGCTTTTTCTCAAAATGTAGGCTTGATTTCGCTGTCTCGCATTAAGACTCGTAATGTTATTTTTGCCGCTGGCGGGATCATGATTGTACTAGGACTATTGCCTAAGCTGGCTGCCTTGACGACGATTGTACCGAATGCCGTACTTGGTGGAGCTATGATTGTCATGTTCGGTTCGGTGGCCGTTTCCGGAATATCCATTCTATCTGATGTGGATTTGCGTAAGGACGGTAATCTACTGATTGCGGCTTGCAGTATTGCTGTTGGCTTAGGCTCAGCGACACTTCCAGCTATGTTCGCAGAGCTGCCTGAATTTGCTCGGATGCTGCTGCAGAACGGTATCGTATCCGGTTCGCTTACGGCGATTCTACTAAACATTGTGCTCTCCAAGACAAAGGATGAGGTGCAGGTAGAGGATAATACTGTACCCGTACTCGCTAAGGAGTCTCAAGTCTCCTAAACTTTATTGGATTGATGAAAAGGCTCAGACTAGGTGAAGTACAAACCTAGACTACCTGCAAAAACGAAAAAAAAGATCTGACCCGGCTTCATGCACGGGTCAGATCTTTTTTTAAATATAATAATATATTATTCCACGCTTAAAAAAATCCTTAAATTTTCTCCGGAAACGATTAACGGTTACTATGTTTGATTAATATCCCTATATTACGCGCGGTGCGCTCCATGTTGAAGGAAGCATCGGTGAGCGCTTTATCAAGCGTACAAACCCCTGGAACGATGGAGAAGAACATATCAATACCATGCTCGTACACAGCTTCTACGCCAGTACCTAGAGAACCCGCTAAGGCAATAACAGGTACACCAGCGGCTTGTGCTACCTTGGCAACACCAATCGGTGTTTTGCCATAGACGGTTTGGCTATCCATCCCCCCTTCGCCTGTGATGACATAATCCGCATCTTTCACTTTATCCGCAAGATTCATGGCATCGACGACGATGTTTACGCCTCGCTTCAACTGGGCTCCTAGGAAGGCCATCACGCCAGCACCTAGTCCACCTGCTGCACCGGCACCTGCTGTATCGTTCACTTCTTTACCGAGATCGCGTGCAATGATGTTTGCGAAATGTGCAAGATTTGCATCCAATTGCTTCACCATCTCAGGTGTTGCCCCCTTTTGCGGGCCGAAGATGGCGGATGCTCCACGCTCCCCAGTTAACGGATTGTCCACATCACATGCAGCTACTACCTGGAGACCTTGAAGCCTCGGATCTATATGAGCACTATCAATACGAGTAACTTCACTCAGCGACCCTCCACCATATCCAATCTCCGTTCCATCTTCTCGCAAGAAGCGGAATCCAAGTGCTTGTGCCATGCCTACACCACCATCATTCGTCGCACTGCCACCGAGACCCATAATAATGGAACGTACGCCTGCATTCAGCGCATGAACGATGAGCTCCCCGGTACCCTTTGTTGTGGTGATCAACGGATTACGATCTTCCTTCGCTACAAGTTCAAGTCCAGAAGCAGCTGCCATTTCGATAATCGCGGTTTTTCCATCTCCCATAATGCCATAAAATGCATTCACAGGGTGACCAAGCGGCCCTGTTACGTTACATTGTACAATTCGTCCGCCTGTCGCATCGACGAGCGATTGAACCGTACCTTCGCCGCCATCCGCCATCGGAACCTTAATATATTCTGCATCGGGAAAAGAGGAGCGGAGTCCTCGTTCTATGGCCTCACAGGCTTCCATTGCGGTCATACTTTCTTTAAATGAATCTGGCGCCAATACAAACTTCATGCTCTCCACTTCCTTTTGTGTTGTTCATGCTCCAATACTTGTTATACGAACCATTGGAATACACCGAATACTAATGTCGATACGATGGCTAGTGTTAGACCAACTGCAGTTTCATAGGGAATCAATTTGAGACGTTCTTTCATCTGCATGTTCACACTACCACCTGTTGCATGGAAGAAGCTACCGTGAGGCATATGGTCGAATACAGTCGCACCCGCGTGAATCATTGCCCCCGCTCCTAGTGAAGCTACGCCAAGTCCCATGATGGTGGAGCCGAACACAGAGCTCGCTACGGCTGTACCTGCTGTTGTCGATGCTGTTGCAAGAGACATTAATGCACCACTGATTGGAGCAAGCAAGTATGCCGGTAGGCCAGATGCCGTAAGACCATCGATAATAACATCCTTCAATTGCGAATTCGCAATGATACCAGCTAGTGTACCTGTCCCGATTAACATGATGGCTACACCAGTCATTTTACCAAGACCAAATATAGCAAACTCATTTAACTTCTTAAATCTTCCCATTGCAATGGCGCCTATGATACCTCCAACTGGAAGTGCGATTACTGGATCGATGACGATGCCTGCAATTGGACGAAGGGATAACAAGATAATGGCTACAAGTGGAGCTAGAAAGGCTGTAAAGAAGCTTGGAAGCTGCTCATTCGGATTATTCGTCACCTCAGAGGCTTCGACCTTACTACCTTTATTGTTTAAACGCTTTGCGATGAAGTACGTTACGATAATTCCGAACACGGCTGGAATTATACCTGCTACCATCAACGAGGTTAATGGAATGTGAAGTGCATCTGATGCTGCAATTGCATTCGGGTTTGGTGACATGATGTTACCGGCCTTCCCGCCACCAATCATAGCGATCAGGATTGCCAATTTCGAAAGATTTGCACGTTGTGCAATAGCTAATGCAATGGGCGCTACAGTAATAACTGCTACATCCACGAATACACCGACCGCTGTAAGAACCATTGTTGCTAAGGCTAATGCGAGTAATGCTCGTGTCTCGCCGGCCTTCTGAACCAGCGTTTCTGCAATCTTTTTCGCCGCGCCTGATTCAATCAATACACCTGCTAACACACCTGCTGCCAAGATACGAAGCACGGCAGGAATCATCCCTTTGGCACCATCCATCATCAGCGTAATGGTATCCACCATACTCACACCGCCGATTAAACCACCTACTAGCGCACCAATCATCATGCCGTAGGCTGGCGGTACTTTTTTCAATATTAGAACGATTGCTACAACCAATGCAGCTAAAGCACCTAAAACGCTTACACTCACTGTCATGAGTAATTCCTCCCAGTTTTACACAGAATGTATAGGTAGATATGTGGTTTGAGCTCATACCTATACTTTAGCGATATTTTGTAAGCGTTTCATTAGGCGGACAAATAAACATTTCGCAATGGTTAATGTCTTTTTTTGTGCAAATGAACATATTGCCTCCTATTCATCACGGGACATACCAGAATGATCCAACAAATATAACCAACGCGCACTCATGAGTAGGAATAGCTCCTGATAATTTCTTGGATCTTTCCCTGTGAGCTCGGTTATACGCTGGAGTCGGTAACGTAAGGTATTCCGATGAATACGCAGTCGTTCAGCTATATGCTGTTGCTCTCCATTTTCGAGGTAAAATAGAACTAATGTCTGCTGAAGCTCGCCACTACGATCCTCCTCCATAAAATGCGCCCATAGCTGCAGCAGCTCCTCCGACATCCAATTCTGCACACTTGGAACGGCCATCGTCTCCAGTTGCAGATCCGTTGCATAATAAACCGGCTCATCCGGATATATTGCATAGCCTGCACGCATCGTATCTTCTGCGGATTGAATGGACTTCATCATCCCTTGAATCCCTGTAAAAGGTTTGCCTACAGCGATACGTAGTGGAGAAATCTCCTTTACATCTAACCAACGTCTTATCTGGTGAATGCCTTCACATATATCTGTATGTGGCTTCCGCTCGTGGAGATGGTCCTTGATCAGAATAACTTGTCTGGCATTACGAATGGTAATCAATTGAACAGCCGGGCGTCCTTCCAATACGTCAGCTACCCGCTTCATTGTCACCATGAGCTCCTCTTCATTACGATCAATGAATTCAATGATGCATGCGATATGTGGTTTATCCACTTGAAAATCAATCTGCTGTGCTTGATGTCGCAAGTTCTGCACGTTCGCCTCAGCGCCATTCATCACCGCGAGCAGGAAATTCTCCTTCATTCGTTTGTCCCATTGTGCCTGCTCTAACAGCTTCATATGCTCAAGATACATTTCTGCCGTCATCTTCACCAATTCACCATACTTCGTCACTTCTTTGGGGTCCCCTGTAATCCCGATAACACCAACAATCTCATTCTCAAACTCAATAACCAGGTTCGTTCCAGGCAATACCCCCTGCAATCTAGCAGCGCTCTCCTGATCAATCTCGAATCTGCCACGACGCTCGATCGCGAGTAATGCTCCCTCATGTGATTGCCCTAATCGCTTACCATCTCCAGATCCAATAATTCGTCCTCGCTTGTCCATAACATTGACGTTGTACCCAATCACATGCATCGTACGTCGAACAATTTCCATCGCAATTTCTTTGGTCAAGCCCCTCATGGCTACTACCCCCTATTTAGAAAGTCTCTATGCGAGTCCTTGTTAATTTCATGTGCGATATAATATACCTTTAAGATCTTATCATTAGCACAAGATGAGCTTGATTGAAACACTACTAGTATATATTGCGGAGAATGGAGATCATAATCGAACTGGTATGTGGAATGATGTGGCGGAAATAAACCCCTATTCTAATTGCCAACCTCTTTTTATAGGCATAAAATTAGTTGAGCAGGTATAGATAAATTAGGACAGGGATGGAGTAGGAATGAATGAGAAAGTAGTAATGAATGATAAAATTGTCATGCCATTATGGACGATGTGCCTCTTTATTGTAGTGATGAACACAACGATGTTTAATGTATCGCTTCCATCTATTATTCAGGATCTCAAAATTTCTGCTGACCTAGGCTCATGGGTCATTTCCAGCTATTCGATTGGATATGCGTTGTCGACGGTGATTTATAGCCGGTTATCCGACTTGGTGCCGGTTCGCAAGCTCTTGACCATTGGTTTAATTACGCTTGGGACGGCGTCAGTGTTTGGATTGTTCGCACATGACTTTAATATGCTATTAATTACGAGAATCGTGCAATCTGCAGGCGCCGGATCTATGGCAGGATTGGGGCTTGTACTGGCCAGCCGCTATGTTCCGATTGAAAGACGCGGCGCTGCTATTGCGATGATCTCGGCGGGTAGTGCAATGGCCTTTGGTTTAGGTCCTATTGTCGGAGGCGTGATCAGCCAGTACTTTGGCTGGAATGGATTGTTCGGAATTACTTGCCTAGTGCTTATCGTGCTGCCGGTGCTGCTGCGGTTATTGCCTAAGGAAAAGCCACAGCCTGCAAGCTTTGACATCCTGGGAGCTGCGCTGACCGTTGTAAATGCGGCAAGTTTACTGGTAGCTGTAACTACCCAGTCGCTTGTATGGCTAGCGGTGGGTGTAGCGTCTATTATCGTGCATGCCGTACATCTGAAGAAGGCCAAGGAATCATTCATTAATCCGCAGCTGCTTGCCATGCCAGGTTACTTGAAACTGGTTGCCGTAGGCTTTTGTATTCTGGTGCTGAACCTGGGGAACTTGTTCCTGATGCCGCTTGCGCTCGCTAATCTGTTCGGTAAATCAGCGCTGATGATTGGTTTGTATATCGCACCGGGAGCGCTATTATCTGCATTTCTGACCCGGTATCTGGGACGTTTTATTGATCGTTACGGTAATATCCGCTTCTTATTGATTGGACATTGTATACTTGCAGTCGTTATGGCTGTGTTTGCTATGAATCTTTCTGTATCACCTAAAGTACTACTGCTAGGTTATCTATGCTTCTCTCCCGCCTTCTCAGCTACGATGGCATCCTTAAATAATGAAGCTTCTATCGTTCTTCCAAGGACTTGGATTGGTTCTGGCATGGGGCTTTTACAACTGGTTCAATTCTTCGGAGGCTCTGTATCTGTTGCAGTCTGCGGGCTTTTACTGCATGCTCAGCGTGATATCTCCCCTGCAAAAGCATATCAGCATGTATACGGCGTGTTGCTCCTCGTTAGCTTGTGCTCGTTAGGAATTCTTCTTTTATATAGACGTTCTAACGCCAAGAGTAAGGTTGGGCAGTCTACGCACGCCTAGAACTGAAACGAAAAGGTAATAAAGACGTATCAGATGCTATAGCAGAACTAAGGAAGGAATGGTAATAATGGACAATGGGATGAATGTAATCTTATTTGAAAAAATGCCGGAAGGCGGGCTGCGAGTCATTGAGGAACGCACGTGGAGCATGAATATGATCGCAGCACTAGAGCATGTCAATTATATTGTGGTTGGCAGTGTTGAATATGAAACGGTTGAAGGACGGCTGAATGTAGATGAAGGTAAGCTGGAGCTTTTACTTGTTCCGATGCACAACGAATGATTGAGATAAGGGAAGGAGAACCTTACGATGTCTAAAGATGAAAAGGATAAGGAATTAGCGGTATCCAAATTATTCACCTCTGAGGGTAAGCCCATTCGAGTATTATCTACTTCGCTAGGCATAGCTTTGTTAGCGAACGCTATGTTTATTCCTGGCGGCGCAGGGGCTAGCGCAAATACTTCTGGAGATGAACCACAGCTAGTGTCCTGGTCTACCGAAGAGGTTAAAGCCTATTTTGACAAAAATGTGGATTGGAATATTCCATATCCGGAAGGTGCACAAGAGGTAGAACAGGAAGGCCAAGGTGTTGTAACCAATAATGGAACGACGGTAGTGAATAACTATGGTGGATATCATTCAGGTTTTGGATGGGATGACTTGCTGCTGTATCACATGCTGTTTAACAGTGGTGGCAATTACTCTTCCAGAGGATGGTCTAAGGACCGCCCAACTTATTATGGAGGCACGAGAACAACTTATAAGCCACCTACCTATAGCAGTGAGAAGTTCCAGAATAAGAAGGTTCCGGGTTCTGTTGTAAAGCCCAAAACATCGACTTCCTCCACAGGCTCCATTACGAGAAGAGGTTCTTCTTCAAAAAATGGAATCGGTGGCACTTCCAGCGGATTAAACTCATCGAAGAACTCTAAATCCAGCTCAGGATCGAAGTCCTCTTCGAGATCAGGCTCAAGTAAGAGTGGTTTTGGCGGATGAGTGAGCAGCAGAGTGTATTTGAAATTCTAGATCAGTCTGAGCTTGAAAGAGGTCCTCGGGTCAAAGCGTTGTATGAGCTTGGGTTCACTTGGGCGGATCTTGAGGATGAAGAGTACTGGTTGGATGCGATTGCTCTAATGCACAGGGACACTTATAAGGAGCTTGAAGAAGCCTCATCAAAACTTTGGGCTATCCTCGATAAAGCGGTTCGCTATGTTCATCTAAAGCGCGATTTGTATGAACTGCTTGGGATTCCCCCTGTACTTTGGGAGATGCTTGACGATTGTCCGATGCCAGAAGAAGGATTCATTAGTCGGTATGCCAGATTCGACTTTGCCATAGCCCATGATGGGACGATTAAGCTGCTCGAACTGAATGCGGATACCCCAACAGGTTATGTGGAAGCCTCGATAGCTACACCATGGATCTGTGAGCAAGCTGGAATGCAGAGTCCTAATCAAGGGATGAAGGAACAGGTTGCGGCAGCCTGGCAGGTAGAACGTCCGGATACCGCAGCTTGTGTCGCTTATGGGTGTCATCTTGAAGATTCAGGTACGATCGAAGCATTAGTGAAGCACAGTGGTCTCGATATCCAGTGTGTGGATTGCCTTGATTTATGGGTCGATAATGGAATTCTCAAGGATGGGGAAGACCGCGTGATTGAGCGGATGTTCGCCTTATATCCTAAAGAGTGGATGGCTGTTGATGAAGGCGGGGATGCCCTCGCCTATGCGGTAGAGCAAGGAAATCTTCAGCTCTTTAATGGTCCTCATAGTATATTGCTCCAATCCAAGGGGCTGGTTGCAGCGGTGTGGGGAATGTATGAGCTGGGCCTGTTATTCGACAAGGAAGAGCGGGAGACGATCTCGCGCTATATTTTACCTACTTATAATAAGCCTGTATTCTCAGGGAACTTTGTGTCCAAATCTGTTTTTGGTCGTGAAGGGGGTTCGGTGCGCATGTTTGATGATAGCGGTGCGCTAGAGCTTGAAGATGAAGACGGTTATGACAGTAGTCAGCTCTTCCCCACTGTGTATCAAAAAAGAGCCGATTTAGCACGGATAACGACTTCAAAGGGTGAATTTCATCTGCTGACAGGCATGTTCGTGATTAACGGGGAGCCTTGTGGTATGCTCGGCCGAGCGGGCGGATTGATTACAGGCAATGCCAGTCATTTTATTGCGTTGGGAGTGAGATAATTGGATAAGAGCAAGAAAGCCCGAATCGGAGTCTTATGTATGATGCTTTTGACGGTACTGTTACTAAGCGCATGTTCCAGTAATCAGGGCAGTGTATTTGATTCAGGAACAGCTGGAACCTCAGATAGTGTAGCACGGGTACCGTGGGACTATCGGGTGGTAGAGAGTACCGTAGGGGATTTAATTGGGAGTGACATGACGGTTTTGCCGGATAATGAACTGCTCCCGAATGATGGGAATTATGCTACTGGCGATAAAATTTGGACACTTCAGTTCATGGACGCCGAGTTAATCACGGATGCTGATCAGAAAAATGAAGTTCGCCTGTCTTCATGGAGCACGATTAAGTCTTATGCAGATGAAAAAACGGCAGCAGAGGATCTTACTAATCTTAAAGTATCGGTAACCACGGATGTTGATCTTGTAGGAGTATACAAGACTAAGTATAAGGATAAGACAAGAAACTTTGCGGTGCTTGAGCTCCCTTCAGGTAATCGGATTAAGCAGCCGATTGATGATGAACGCTATACTGCATTAGAGAAAAAGAAGACCGCTTCCGTAGTCCTTGAGGAAGTACATGATTTTGCCGACTATGATTCGGCGTATGCGAAATTTCGGGGGTGGGCGAAGTGACGATGGTGGTTAATTTGGTAGTGAGTGTGTTTGTGATTATTCTTTTGCAAGTGTTAGGCATGGTGATCTTTGGTTTGATGACTCCGTTTAAAGATATGGAGGAGCTGAAGAAAGGCAATGTGGCTGTAGCTTTGGCTTTAGGCGGCAAGTTTCTGGCAACGGCTATTATTATTGGTGTAGCGGCGTATACGAATACCTCCATTCTGCACATGATCATTTGGTTTGCGGTAGGTTATGTGTGCTTGATAGCGGCTTATTGGATCTTTGAATTGGCAACCCCAACCTTTAAGATTTCAGAGCATCTGGAGAAAGGGAATGTGGCTGTAGGCACTATGCTTTGCTTGGTATTTATTGGGACTGCATTTGCGATTAGCAGTTTGATTGTTTAGTTTCAACTTGAAAAAGGATAATGACAAAGGTTGCCCCGATCCATCCGTCGAGCGGCAGCCTATATTTCTCGCATAAACGCTTGCTTACTGTCCTTAAAGGACGCCGAAGGCATGTTAGCTTGATGTGAAGAAGGGGTGGGCAGATGCATCTGTTTCTGAGAATTTCCACCAAGATGATGCGGTTACGTAAACGGACGATAGGGTTAATCATTCTGATCTTTATAATTCTTAGTGCGTCGATTGCTTACCTGATCGAACCCGGTACGTTTCATAGTTGGTTTAATGCATTTTATTGGGTCATGACAACGATGGCGACTGTAGGGTATGGGGATTATTTTGCAGAGACCGTAGTTGGAAAGCTGTTTACCATGTTTCTATATATCTTTGGTATCGGTCTCCTCAGCTTGGTTATTGGTAAGGTCATTGACTCCATTGCGGAGGTGCAGAGAAGGAGAGGAGCGGGAACGTTGAGCTTTCGGGGAAAGGATCATGTGATTCTAATTAATTGGAGTAAGAAAGCACAAGCTGCCGTAGAGGAGATTCTATGCTATTCGCCGAAATGCCATATTGTTATCATTGATGAGGTAGGCGCGCATCCCTTGGAGCATATGGAGCAAGTCCACTTTATAAGTGGTGATGCCTCCAGTGATGACATTCTGCTTAAGGCTAACATCCATGAAGCAAGAGCAGCCATTGTGTTCGGGGACACAAGGATTGATGAAGCATCGCTGATCGACGGCAAATCTTTGTTAATTGCCTCTAGCATTGAGCGCATTGCGCCACAAGTACATACGACTGTAGAAATAATGCAAGAGAAGAATATACAGAATTTCAGGCATGTTCAGGTAAACGAGTTCGTTCTTTCGCATGATGCCATCTCCAGACTGGCTGTTCGTTCTGCACTGCAAGAGGGTAACTCTGAGGTGATAACGCAACTGCTGAGCCGTAAATATGGTGATGATATTTATGAGATTCCAGTGAATACTGCGTGGAAGACTTATGGGGACGCGTTTCAGAACCTGCTTCTGCAAGGTGCAACCTTATTGGCGGATCGTAGCGATCTAAGTATCAATCGAAAGCTGGATCAGGTTATTCCTAAGGATGCTAGATTGTATGTTGTTTCCGATGAAGCGACGTATCGTAGGATTAAGGGTTAGGTCAGAATTAGATGGAATAGGCGGATTTTCGGGAGCTGAGGCTTCGCGGAATTCTGTCTTTTTTTGATAAAATGTGACTTATTTCACTGTTAAAATTGTTTTCTGTTCAGATTTTGTTCAGATCCCCTCCTTATTATGGTTTATTATGTCCTAAGAACTATACTAGGGAGGATAAATACAGAATGGATGAAAAAATATTTAAGAAAATAGTTGGTATTTTGTTGTCTGTAGTGCTGTTGGCAGGCCCAATGCTACAGACTTTCGGCATAGTACAAGCTGCCGATGCATCATCTGGTAAAACTTATTTTACGGACACCGATAATTGGGGTGGGGGTCCGTTAGGCACGGAAGCAGCCGATGGTGACATGGACGTGGATATTAAGAATCAGAACAAAACAACCGCGGATAACTATAGTAAGTATCCGATTGAGTTTAAGATCAAGGATGTTGCTAAGCTTCCGACGCAGAGCGCTAATATGCTGATTCGGGCTTACGATGTGGATGAGATCGCATCACTAACAAAAACGGGTTCAAATGGTGAATGGGATAGAGTATATTTCTCCAAAAATCCTGCTGATATTGCACTTGTAAACCCTTATACAGCTTGGCAGACCAGTGGGAAATGGAAAACATCCGTCGCCGCTTCCGGTGTAGGTACCGGTGGACAGGGTTATCTGAAAGAACTTACTCGAAGCGCCTACTTGGGAACGCTTTCTGGGCAAAATGAGCAATGGAATACAACGGTTTTACCCTTCAAGAAAGAGGATCTTGGAAGAATTGCTCTAGGCGACAATTATGTGGGCTTGTCGATTCATCATTATTTTAATGATAAAGAGAGCCGGGATTCAGTGGTCCCTAATACAAACTGGACCATGAAGGTGGATTGGGCCCAGCTTGTTATTGATGGTGGTGAACGGCAGACCGGAGAGATCGATAATGTAGGGATTAAGGTGGAGAATGGAAAGATCACTCTGGATGCCAGCTTTATTCCTAAGCTACCGGGTAAAGATTATTCCATGGAAGTAAGCGTTGTTGAGAAGAGAGAGTTTGACGGCGAGTTAATCGATAAGAATGTAGGGCTCGATAAAAAGCTGTTTGAAGAGCCAACTGCTGGACAAGAGCAGACTTGGAAAACTGAATTTACGGACAGTACGTTTAGTCCGTCTAAAGAATACACGGTAAATGTGATTCTGTTTGATGACCGTGGAGGCGGAACTAGCGGAGAAAAATATACAAATCCGGGCGAAGCTCAGCATATTTATACTTTTTCAACCTTCGATCCGGTGGCGAAGGATATTACCAAGGCAGGGTTCCAATATGAGCCAACAGCCTTTAATGCCAATGAATTTTCCGGCAAATACTATCAAATTAATGGTAATGCCTATGGTTCTAAACTGCAGAAGGTAAAGATCGTTACATTGCCGGATGCTGAAAAAGGCCAATTAGTATTAAATGAAACGGCAGTAAAAGCCGGTGATGAAATTTCGGTGAATGATCTTGGGCAATTAACCTTTGTTCCAGTGACTACCGGTTTTACTGGGAATATTGATTTTAAATGGAATGGGTATGATGGCTCGAAATACGGGGCGGTGGATGCTGTGGTTACGCTTACAGCAACGGCAGCACCAACAGTGGGTCATATTGAGAAGTCGAGTCAGAAAGGAAATAATGTTCCTTTTATTGCTAAAGACTTCACGGATAAATTCGTAAATAGCAAGCACGATCCGCTTACTAAGGTCAAGATCATTACTGTTCCAGCGGAAGGTCAAGGTAAGCTTGTTTACCGTGTAGGTAATGGACCTGAACAGACGGTGACTCCGGGACTTGAGATCAGCGCGGCAGATCTGGCCAGTCTGTCCTTTATTCCGACAGCGGAGACCACGGGTACAGTGGCTTTCCAATGGAATGGCACTGATGGCAAGCAATACGCGAAGGAAAGTAAGAATGTTACAATTACCATCAATGCGCCACCAGTAGTTGCAGATATTCATAAGACAGGTGCTCATGGAGCTGCTATTCCTTTTACAACAGATGATTTCGCAAATGTCTATAAGGATGATAATAGCAATCTGAGCACGGTAAGGATCACTCTTCCAGCAGACTTTGCTGCTAATGGGCAGCTGTATTATAACAATACGGTGACAGAAGCAGTCTATCTTGAGCCAGGTATTCCAGCAGTTCTGAGTAAAGCTGATCTTGGCAGTCTTACCTTTGTTCCAGATACTAAACTGGCAGAAGGTACAGAAGTGAAATTCAAGTGGGAAGGGTATGATGGTCAGGTATACTCTGAGAATCTTGCCGAGGTCATCATTACTTATAATGGACTGCCGGTGGCTAATGCACTGAGCGTAGAAGGAAACGAGGGTGTGCCTTCCCTTACTGTTGTACTGAAGGGGACTGACCGCGAAACGGTTACAGGTCTTACGTACGGCATTGCTACACCTCCACTGAAAGGAATATTAACACCTGCTGATCCAGGCAATCCGGCAGGGGATACATGGATTTACACGCCAAACTCTGATTTTATTTCGGGTAAAGACAGCTTCACTTATGTTGTGACCGATGCTGACGGACAAACAAGTCCTGTTGAAGCAACCGTGAAGATTGAACTTCATAAAGCACTGAATGGATGGGTTGGTAATAAGAAACAAGGTGATCCAACTATCGTAAAAGCGATACCGGGTCAACCGCTTAAACTGTCGGCAGTGAGCTCGCTTGCGGCTGAGAAGGTAACGGCGAATGTTGCTGATACTTCCGTGACTTTGACTTTAGCTAATCCGCTTACTTACGAGACTGACGGATTTAAGCAATGGGAATACACCACGTTTGTATTGCCTTTGAATACCACAGCGAATAGCTATGCAGTTTCATTTAGCGCTTGGGGTGCAGGTGATGCTCCGTTAGCTGGTGAAGCGGCGGATAAGCTGATAGACAACAACTATCAGGTGGTTCAAACGGAGTTGATACTGAGTGCAAATCCAGAACGCATTTTGGGTGACGGTAAGGCTACAACAGAGTTGACTGCCGTCCTCAAAGACAGTAATGGAAACCCAATCAAGGGGATTGAAGTGGTCTTTACTGCAGCTGTTGGCGGATTTGTAGGTAATGATCGCGCAGTAACCGATGACAACGGTATTGCGAAGGTAACTTATCATTCTGCACAAATCACAGGGGTTAGCGAGCAGAATATACCTGTTCAAGCTAATGTGAACAATGCCGAGCATGGTCTATTAGCTAAGAGTGAGATTACTATTACATTCTTGCCAGCTTCGATTCAGGGCTTTATTACAACGGGGGGATCTAACACTCCTGTAGCCAGTGCTCAAGTGCGAGCTACCCTTGATTTGAACGGTGATGGCAAAATTGAGCCTGGTGTGGACTTCATTGAGAATATCGTGACCGATGAGAAGGGTGCGTATTATCTAGTCGTGCCTAAAGGCGATGCCAAATATGAGCTGGAGATTACACAAACGGTTGACGTGGGCGGTGTACCTACGGCAGTTACGTATAAACAGTATGCAAAAGTGGGACAAGTAACGGGTTCAGGAGACGAGAACTTCGAATCGGAGAAGACGCTGACAGGTCTGGTGCTCTTTAAACAGACGAACGGTCAATCTTCCTTGCTGAACTCCGAATGGCTTGGACATGCTAGTGTATTTTTAAAACAGCAAGATGGCAGCTATGTATCGGAGAATGGTAAACCTAAGGCTTTCCCACTACAGGCGCAGGGCGTATTTAATGCAGAGGGCCTTGCTGTAGGTCAGTATGAGCTTGAAGTGCGCTATGAACTGGAATCTGGAAAATCTATTGTAGTCAGCCGTAATACAGTAGCTGTAACTGCCGCTGGTGAATTGAATATTTCACAGTCTCTGGTTGATCCTTATGGTACGATCACTGACGCTGTAACAGGTCATGTCATTGAGGGTGCAAAAGTGATGCTGCATTACGCGGATACTCCACGGAATGCTAGTAAAGGTTTGACTCCGAATGGGGAGGTTACATTGCCTGTGATTGCAGGATTTGCACCGAATGATAATGCGAGTCCGAAGCAGTTGAGCGATAGTAATGGTTTTTATGCTTACATGGTCTATCCAGATACGGATTATTACTTAATGGTGACGAATGAGGGATATATTAATTATAAGAGTCCTGTTCTTTCTGTGGGTACAGATATTGTGCGGCATGATGTACAGCTTCAGCCAGTGCCTAACACTTCTGGTGCTACTCCATCGACTTCGACTGATCTGGCCGTAAAAGTAGCACTTACTCTCTCTGTAGAGAAGAACACAGTGAAGGAGAATGAGCAGTCACCGATTACAGTAGTTTACAAGAACGATTCGTCCGCTGTATCGGCAACAGGTGAGGTAAAGATTACTCTTCCTGATGGGGTAGTTGTTGTAGATGCTGCTGGCGGAACGGTTACGGGTAACGTAATCGTATGGAAAGTAACAAACGTAGGTGTGGGCAAGGGCGGTAGCTTTACTCCTGTTGTAAAGTGGCCATTGATCGATGCTGCAGAGGTCGCCTTAACGGTACCGGGAGAGTTTACCTCCGGGCAATCCTCTGCTAAGGCATTGGTGAAGGTAAATATATACTCCGATCGTTTTGGAGAACTGAAGCATTACCGTTATATTTTAGGATACCCGGATAAGGAGTTTAAGCTAAATGGCTCTCTAACACGGGCAGAACTGGCTGCAATTGTGGCTAGACTAACGGAGAATGAGACTATTACTTATGCTCTTCCTTACAGCGATATCCGTGCGGGGCATTGGGCAACCAATTATATCCGCATTGCTGTGAAGAACGGGTATTTCACAGGAGATCCGAGCGGGTTGTTCCGTCCGGACGCACCTGTAACCAGAGGAGAGTTAGCTTCGGTTATGGCTCGTTTCCTGAAACTTGAGACAGGCACACCGGCGGTGACACATTTCACGGATACTTCTGGTCATTGGTCAGGCAATGCGATTGAAGCATTGTATAACGGAAAGTTTCTAACGGGTTATCCGGATGGAACCTTCAAGCCGAAGAATGCAATCACTCGTGTCGAAGCGGTAACCCTGATTAATCGTATGCTGTATCGCGGACCGTTGAAAGGTTTGGCACCGCTATTCCCGGATATTGCAGAAGACCATTGGGGCTTCGGTGATGTACAGGAAGCTACGTTCTCTCATGAAGCGGTTCGTAATGGAGATGGAAGCGAGAAATGGCTTAGATCTCTTAGCGACGATGTGAAATAAGAAGTACAAAAATAGGAAATAAGCTGATTCACTGAGACAAGGTCGTGTTTAGTGCCAAGTGGGTGCTAGATACGACCTTTTTTTGTTTGCCAATCTTTCCTTAAGGGTAAGAGATACATGATAATATCTACTTTACCTTTGGAAGGAGCCATTGTTAATGAGTGAACATCAAAAAGTGAACGGAAACAGCAAGAATGAGCAATTGGAACAGTTTCGCAGTAAGGATGAAGGTCACACCTTAACAACGAACCAGGGTTTAAAAGTATCAGAGGACGAGTTCTCCTTAAAAGCGGGTGATCGGGGCCCAACCTTATTGGAAGACTTTCATTTCCGGGAAAAAATGACGCATTTCGATCATGAACGAATCCCTGAGCGAATCGTGCATGCACGTGGATTTGCTGCTCATGGTGAGTTTGAATTATATAAATCACTGAAAGAATATACGAAGGCGAAATTCCTTCAAGATCCCTCCGTGAAGACACCGGTGTTTGTCCGGTTCTCGACGGTAGCCGGATCACGGGGATCAGCCGAGACGGTGCGGGATGCCCGCGGATTCTCTACCAAATTTTATACTGAGGAAGGGAATTACGATCTAGTCGGAAATAATATGCCCGTCTTTTTTATCCAGGATGCGATCAAGTTCCCAGATTTAGTACATGCGCTTAAGCCTGAGCCGCACAATGAAATGCCTCAGGCCGCATCGGCTCACGATACCTTTTGGGATTTCATAGCCAATAACCAAGAATCGGCCCATATGGCAATGTGGCTGATGTCGGACCGTGCTATTCCACGAAGCTTCAGAATGATGGAAGGGTTTGGGGTGCATACTTTCAGGTTGATTAATGAGCAAGGAAAAGCCCACTTTGTTAAATTCCACTGGAAACCGGTGCTCGGTGTACACTCTTTGGTGTGGGACGAAGCTCAGAAAATATCGGGTGCGGACCCTGACTTTCATCGCCGTGATTTATGGGAATCGATTGAAGCCGGCAACTTTCCGGAATATGAGCTGGGCATTCAGCTTCTAAGTGAAGAAGATGAATTTAAGTTTGAATTTGACGTGCTGGATCCTACAAAGCTATGGCCAGAGGAAGATGTACCTGTACAGATTGTTGGGAAAATGACCTTGAACCGCAACGTGGATAATGTTTTCGCCGAAACGGAGCAGGTAGCTTTCCACCCTGGACATGTGGTTCCAGGCATCGATTTCACCAATGATCCACTGCTTCAGGGCAGATTGTTCTCTTATACGGATACTCAGCTAATTCGGCTTGGCGGCCCGAACTTCCATGAGTTGCCGATCAATAGACCGGTATGTCCTTTCCATAACAACCAGCGTGACGGGTATGGACGGCAGACGATTAATCAGGGTTCAGTGAGCTATCATAATAATTCGCTTGCTAACAATACGCCCGCACCTGCAACAGAGGCTGAAGGTGGTTATGTACATTATCAGGAGAAGGTGGAAGGTCGTAAGGTGCGTAGCCGGAGCAAAAGCTTTGAAGACCATTTTTCACAAGCCAAGCTGTTCTGGAACAGCATGAGTACTCCAGAAAAAACGCATATTATTGAAGCCTATTCATTCGAGCTCGGGAAGGTAAAGAGTAAGTCAGTCCGGCAGCAGGTTGTAGATATGCTCGGGAACGTTACGTTAGAGCTTGCTGTGCCTGTAGCAAAGGCTATTGGGGCGAAGCCTTCGATAACAGGCGGTTCCGAGGTGACTCAAGCCTCCCCGGCACTAAGTCAGGTAAATACGAAGAAGCACCCAAACACACGTAAAATAGGGGTGATTATAGGCGACGGATTTGATGAAGTCTTGGTGATGCCTGTCCTGGATACGCTTATGAGAGCCGGGATCCAGCCGGAAATAATTAGCGATAAGCTTGGATTTATTAAAGGCTCAAAGGGGACAGAGCTTGAAGTCATTCATACCTTATCCACGACAGATTCGGTCCTCTTTGATGCGATTTATGCAGCTGGTGGAAATTCGGAACGTAAGAAATTCCATAAGGATACGGCGCAATTCCTGAACCAAGCCTATTCTCACTTTAAGCCCATCGCAGTGACTACTGAGAATGCTAAACTACTTGAAACGGCCGAGCATAGAAGCAGTCCGGGTGTAATCATTGGAGATGGCGGAGAGGTGTTTGCTGCCAGCCTTGTCGCGGCAATTACTGCCCATCGTTTTTGGGAACGTATGATTGAATAAATAACTGATACAGAGGGGATATCCCGTTCGCCAAAGGCGTAAGGATATCTCTTTTTTGTCCAAGAATAGATACATAACGCTTACAGTTGATTTAACATTTTGTTGTATATTACCGTTATAGATAATACTAGGCAGTAAACAGAATAGGAGAATATTAAAAGGAGGTGATCACTTGAGGAAAATAATCATTGCTGCACTAGCGATATTTGCAGGCATTATAGGGTTAACGGCATGCGAAAAAACGGCAGCACCGAATCCGTCCAATAGTGCTCATACTAATTCTCCAGCACCAGTAGATTCAGAAAATGATACCAAGGTAACCCAGACGCAGGAAGTAACTGACTTAGAGCAGTTTATTACCTCGAAACTCACAGGTGAGCACGGTTTATATACTAATCATATTGAAACAGATCAGTCGGCGGAAGCGGCGAGTGGATACGAAGTTCTGAGTGAATCGGCATCTCTCCGGATGCTGGCAGCTGTGCGTAGCGGCCAACAAGAGAGATTTGCAGAACAATGGCAACTAGCCAAGCAAACCTTTGATATCAAGAGCGGTTTCAGCTACCGTTATAGTCCTAAACAGCAGAAGCTATACCCCTTGAATGCTGCCGTTGATGATTTGCGCATGATTCAAGCTCTTTATGAGGCAGGGGAGAAGTTCGGCGATAAACGCTATACAGCTGAAGCGGATAAATATGGCCAAAGATTTTATGATTATAATGTAAAAGACGGAAAACTTTATGATTTCTACGATATGGAATATTCTTCAACAAACACATTCGTCACTTTGTGTTATATTAATTTGGGCACTTTGCGAAAATTGTCGATTCCTAGCCAATTTAGTAAGAAACTGACGAATGATATGAACGTAATATTGGAAAACGGATATTTATCGGATGAATTCCCCTTTTATGAGACACGGTTTAATTATGAGACCGGAAAATATAGTTCGGAAAACATCAATACAGTAGAGTCGCTTTTATCCATTCTAGCCTTAGCTGAGGTGGGCCAGCAGAAAGCCACCAGCATTGATTTTATCAAAAGGCAGGTCGAAGCTGGAACGTTGTATGGGCAATATTCGAGAGAAGGTAAGCCATTGAGCGATATCCGGTCCACAGCCATTTATGCCATTACGGCTATGATCGGCGCAGAAATCGGCGATGAATCTCTCCACCACAAAAGCATTGAAAGAATGAACGAGTTCAGAGTAACAGATGTGGATAGCCCACTGTACGGAGGATTCGGTGATATGGCTAGCGGCCAAGCTTATTCTTTTGACAACCTGATGGCATTACTGGCCTATGTCTATTAACTTAAACTTAATGTATTGAAGGTGAACCTGCATGATGGACAATACGGTGAAAACACCTCTAAGGCAAAGCATAACACTTGCTAATTTTTCAGTTTCTCCTGCATTTCTTGCTGCATTTGGAGTGCTGCTTATTACCATCATCGCGCTGTTCACAGCTCCGTATGTCGGAGTGGCGGATAACGGTGACTTTTTCCGTAGCATTTATAGTAATGGACTCTATTTCAATCTGCCGGATTATGATAGTCAGTACTTTGGTTATTTTGTGAAGCAATATGGGATCTTTCAATATTTTAATGAGAATGGTGCAATGTTATTTTCCTCTCAGTCCTTATTTATCAAGCTGGCTATAGGACTTAACAAGTTGTTCTTCAGTAGTGAGGTATTCGACATCCGCTTTCAAGCGGCAATTTATACGATTCTATATGTAATCGCAATTTACTTATTAATAGAGGCTATTACATGGAAGATGTCCCGAACACAGGGATTCATCATTGCAGGTGTTGCCGTTTTTATATTCGGAGATACCGGGTATACGGCTTATTTTAACTCCTTTTACGGCGAGAGCGTTGTGATGATTACGACGATCTTCATGTTCGCTTCATGGCTGATGTTATATCGAAAAAGATTCAATGACTACGCGATGCTGGCCCTATTCGTAATTAGCACGCTGATCCTGACTACTTCTAAGCAGCAGAATGCGCCAGTGGGGATGATCATTGCTGTTCTGGCATGTTCACTGCTTTGGATTCGTAGAGACAGGATATTTCGGATCCTGACAATGGCGTCTCTTGCTCTAATGCTGTTCGCAGGTGTGTTCACGTATTTGAATATCTCAAACGAGTTCGTAAACATTAACCAGTTTCATGCCATGACCCGAGGGGTGCTGAAGGAATCACCTGATCCAGAAGCAGCTTTAAAAGCGTTAGGGATGGATGAGCAATTCGCCATTCTGAAGAACAGCATTCACTATGAGAAGTACGTGACCATAGACGTGAATTCACCACTTCTCGAGGAGAATTTCTACAGTCGTTATGGATTTGTATCCATCCTTAAATATTATTTAACGAACCCAGACCAGCTTAATTCGATTCTTAATGTAGCTGCTCAAAGTGCATTCTCGATTAAGCCTGCGGCTATGGGGAATTTCGAGCATTCCGTTGGTAAGGAGTTTCGAGCACAGAGTCACTTTTTCACCGGATACAGCCAACTGAAACAAACGCTGGCCCCGCGAACATTCGGGTTCATCTTTCTCTGGATGGTGCTTGTTATCGGTCTCTACATGCCTTCCTTTGTAAAAGCGATCATGTCCCGTGATTTCAGAGGTATGCAGCGAATGGTATTGATTGTCGCTTCGATTGGCATTGGGCTTTCGGGTATTTTTGTATCGATTATCGGGGCAGGCGATGCCGATATTTCCAAGCATGAGTTCTTATTTACATTATCCTTTGACTTAGTCACTTTTCTGACCCTATCCAGTGTGATTGGGCGTAGAGTTTCTAAAAACAGTAATCAGGTTAAGCAGGTTAGAAAAAGCACCCCTTCTAGCCCGTATACAAAGCCTCAAAAGGATGTGAGTGTGTGAGTATCAGAGGAGTATTAAACGGTATATTGCTACTGACGTTGACCCTAACGACCCTTCTGATTCCCGTCACACCTGTCCAATCTGCTGCTTCTCCACAGCAGGTTCTACTACTCTATGACAGCCTCGCTAAGGGGACAACGAAGGAAGGTAACGTGATTGAACTCCAGCGACTGCTGGCGGCTTATTCCATGAAGGTCACACTTAGAAGTCTGGATCAATATGAGCAAGGGATGCTGGGGCATTACTCCAAGGTGATTATGGTCCGTAATGCAGCGGACATTGTGATGACTAATCCAATCTATGATGAGGATTGGGAGCATTATCAGGGACAGTATTTGCACATCGGGTACAGCCCTCCAGCCTCGCTGAAAAAGAAACTACAGTTAACCACAGATGTCATGTATGACGCGAATCCATCTATCCAGATCGGACAGTTCTCGGGAATTTCACTTCAGGTACAGGATATGCTCTATATAGCCGGAAGTCAGGGAACCCAGTCCCTTGGAAAGCTGACCTTCCAGGATGATAGCCTGCAAGCACCTTATGCAGTGAGTAAAGAGGGTGCTGCTTATGTTCCGTATTTTGAACAAGGCAATGTCAGTGCACTAGCGATGGGGTATGTTTTGAAGGATTGGCTTCATATCAACGCAACGCCTAAAGTGTATCTTGCGATCAAAGAGATCTATCCCTTCTCTGATCTGGGATTGCTGACAGAGACTGCGGAGCGGCTGTATCAAATGGGGGTTCCTTTTCTCGCAAGTGTGCGGCCAGTGTTCAGCAATACCGATTATCCGGCCATGCAGCGTTATCTGGTAGCCATCAAAAGAGTGCAATCGAATAATGGCAGCATTCTGGTCAATGCCCCTATTGCGATGCATTCAACGAGTACTAGTAATAAGGATCATTCACTTCAGGCGAAGATGGACGCGTTCATTAATCTGCTGGTACACAACAAGATTGGGCCGCTTGGAATCGGAGCACAAATGCACTGGGCGTATGACAAGGAATACTCGGAGGCGGGGATGGGGTTTTTCGATTCTGTGATCCTGTATCCGGATGAAAATGTTGATTATATGGAGCAGAGCGACACCTCCAAGTCCTTTCCATCCTCTTTATATAGTGTGCCGATTAATTTTTTGCAGGATTTGCAAACATCCAATAATGTGATGCCAGAACTGCCGATGGACACGGTAATCACTGTGGATATGCCTAAGGATAAGGAAGAACTTGAGGAAATGCTGAAGATGCTGGCACAATACTGGGTTTCTTTTGCGGATTATAAACAAGAAAGGCATGAGGTTGTTACAGACGTCAATACGATCACTTCATCAGAAGGAGTGATTTCTATTAATGGACAACCCCTGAGTCTGAATTATACGCCAGAAACAGTGAATAGCGATTATCGGTATACAGAAGAGCAGAAGAAGAGCTTTACGACGCTTTTTAATATACAGAATCAGTTCTTTATAGTTGCGATAATGATTTCTCTGTTGCTATTTGGCGGATTAATGATCATCGGATACCGAATGTATAGGAAAAAGTATTTGAAATGAGACAACTAATCGTGATTTGGAGGATCCTATGACGATTTCAGACATACTGATGGTAATTGCAGTGATCTGTATCTGGTCTTTATTGCTGGTGAATGTAACCCTCATTATCGCAGGCTATTTATATTACATTAAATCTGAAAATGAGGACATACCAGAGATAGAGGGCGAATATCCTTTGGTTTCAATTATGGTTCCTGCTCACAATGAGGGGGTAGTAATCTGTAAGACGGTGGAGTCTCTACTAGCGCTTGATTATCCGGAAGATCGATATGAGATTATTGTGATTAATGATAATTCCTCTGATAACAGTGCTGAACTGCTGGCCGGTATCCAAAACCGAAATCCGGGGCGTCAGCTGATCGTCATAAATACGGATGCGATTACTGGTGGCAAAGGGAAATCGAATGCACTGAATATAGGCTTCACCCATTGCAAAGGGCAGTTCATTGCGATTTATGATGCAGACAATACGCCTGAAAAAACGGCTTTACGTTATCTGGTCGCTGAGATCATGAATGATTCTAGCCTAGGTGCAGTAATCGGTAAGTTTAGAACCCGTAACCGTAACGCAAGCCTGCTTACCCGGTTTATTAATATTGAGACGTTGTCCTTTCAATGGATGGCACAAGCGGGACGCTGGAAGCTGTTCAAGTTATGCACCATTCCCGGCACTAATTTTATTATGCGCAGGTCTATCGTAGAAAGTATCGGTGGCTGGGATGTTAAAGCGATAGCCGAAGATACAGAAATCAGCTTCAGAATATATATGATGGGTTATCGGATCAAGTTCCAGCCGAAATCGGTCACATGGGAGCAAGAGCCACAGACCTTAAAAGTCTGGTTCAAGCAGCGAACGCGCTGGGCTAAGGGCAACATTTATGTCATTGTCAAAAATATCCCCCTGCTGTTCGATAAATCCGCCGCAAAAGTCCGGTTCGATATTCTTTATTTTTTAGCTATTTATTTCTTATTGCTGATGTCATTAATCACCTCGGATGTGCTGCTCATCCTGCATGCTTTGGGCTATGTACATACTACTATTGCTGGGCTTAGCAATTTTCTCTGGCTGCTCGCCATCATTCTGTTCGTTGTAGGTACTTTCATAACGCTGACGACAGAGAAGGGCGAGATGAGCTTGTCCAATTTATGGATCGTAATGTTGATGTACATCTCTTATTGTCAGCTGTGGATGGTTGTCGCGGCTTACGGATTATATCTTTACGCCAAAGATCTCATCTTCAAAAGAGAAGCAAAGTGGTATAAGACTGAACGCTATTAATAACGAACAAAGAAGTACTATGAGAAATATGTGATCACAGGAGAAACAGAACATGATGATGAAAAAACAAATGGTTATACTGTTAACCTGCCTCTCTCTTTTTCTAATTCAATTGAATGTTGCAGCCGCCGAGGCTCCGTCTCAGGATACTAGATTAACCTACACAACCTCTTTCACAGGAACAGATACTGCGTTAAAGGGTTCAAGTGCCCAGCAGCAATATTTTGAGGTCATGGATTATTGGAATGTGAATGAGATCAGAATTAACCTGCACTTTCAAATTTCGCAAATTACCAAGGAGCAGATGTCTAGCGTTACCTTAACGCTAAATGGCAGCCCATTCTACACATTTAGACCTTCTCTAAAAGATAACGGCGAGCAACAGCTGGTCCTTCAGGCACCTAAAGGGTTTCTAAAAAAAGGAACCAATACGCTTGGCATTCAGGGGTATTTGCAGTCAAACTATTCAGATGAACAATCTTGTTCTGTCGATTATGATTTTGATAATTGGCTGCATCTGTTTAATACATCCAGTATTAGTGTGATGTATACGCCGAAGCCCTTGACTGGGGGGATTAGTGACTTTAGCGAGCGCTTCTCTGGCGTTGATACCTTAACGAAGAATCATAGTGTTCTGACCGTACCGGATAAAAGCACAGGGGCAGAATTGGAGTCGGCTACTTATGCGCTTTCCGGACTTGTGAAGGGGAATACATTGGACAATAGAACGATTCCAATGCTTCCCTACCGGTCAGATGCGGTGAAGAATAAAGCTGCGGTTGTACTGGTAGCTATGTATGACCGAGTACCAAGCGGGCTAAAGGCTCAGCTAAGCACCTCTGAAGATTTAAGTACACATGCACTGCTGCAGTTAGTGAATAAGGATACTCAGCCCACACTTGTCGTAACCTCGAAGGATGAGAACTTACTGATTAAAGCAGGCCGTTTTGTTGCGAATGAAGAGTTATTGGGTCAAATCAGCAGTGATTTAAAGGTGGTCGATGATGCTACAGAAGTATCTGCACCCCCCCTTTCGATTAGCTCCAATATTACGTTTACAGAAACGGGTGATAAACTCACTGGGGCACGTCATCAGGAGCAGACATACTTTGTTTCACTGCCCTCTAACCGCTCGATTGCAGATTCAGGCAGAATCAGATTGGATTTCCGTTATGCACAGAATTTAGATTTCGACCGTTCATTAGTGACTGTCAGCATCAACAACACACCCATTGGCAGCAAGAAGCTGACCAAAGAGCTGGCGAATGGCGATAAGCTGGATCTTCCAGTTCCCCAAAGCTTGAATATCTCTGGTAATTTCACGGTAACTGTAGCCTTTGATTTGGAGCTGAAGGGAGCCGAATGTACTTTAGATAAGGAACAAATGCCGTGGGCGTATATCAGTAAAGATTCTGTAATGCGTCTTAATACTAAGGATCGTACGGATCTTTTGTTTAATAACTATCCGTATCCGTTCATACGCGACGGGCTTTACAATCAAGTAGCAGTTGTGCTGCCGCAAGAAATGGATGATTACGCATATTTGAGTTTAGCTAATGTATTTAATCTTCTGGGAAAATACGCTAGCGGAAATATAGGCAACATTCAGTTCTACACGGATAACATTAGCGCGGATCATTTGAAGAATAATAATGTTATCGCCATAGGCACGTATAAGAATAATAAGATCATCCGTGATCATAATGATAAGCTCTATTTTCAATATAACGGGAACGGAACAGCGATTCGCTCCAATGAGAAGATGAGTATTGAAGATCATTACGGTGCTCAAATCGGTACACTGCAGCTGATTGAATCGCCATTTGAGGCGGGACGGGGGCTGCTTGCTGTTACGGGAGTGGGCTCTGAAGAGTACTATTTGGCGTCGAAGTTGATTGCAACAGAGCGGGACAAATGGAAGGTGTTTGGCGATGGGGTAATCGTTGATAAGGACGGTAATGTCAATGCGCATCGTTTCAAGATCATTACTGGAGCAGCAGAGGATTCCGTAGTCAAAAAAATAACGGAACGAACGGACGTGCTGAGTTTCATAATCGTAATTATGCTGGTTTTGGCACTGGTGATTCTATCGCTGATCCTGCTGCTTCGTAAACATATGAAGAAACGTGGTGATAAGCGTGAGACGTAATCGCAGCGGGTTAGTTTCAGATATCGCTCTCTTATCGTTCCTGGTGCTTCTTTTTATTTGTATTGTCTTCATTTCAGGGGCACCCGATGATTATATCCAGAATATTATCATTTTAAATGTGGCCTTTATTCTGGCGATTGTTACCTATTTTACAACGGTAACTGCAGGGCTGGTCTTGAACCTGGTGTTTATATTTACTTACGGCTTCTACACGATGTATCAGACGATATCTTTGGGAGAGACAATTGGACTGAATACTTACTTCTGGCTAATTATGACCCCATTGTTAACAGTGGTACTGTGGATATTTACACTAAGTAATCGTGAGCTGCAGGCTGAGAATCAGCGTTTGGAGAAAAAGACTGCCAATATGGCCATCATCGACGAGAACACAGATCTGCGTAACAGTATTTCTTTTCAGAAGGATGCTGCCTTATTTACAGGCATTTCGACTCGATATCAGATTCCGCTCACACTGCTTGTAGTGAAAGTGAAATACTGGAATGAGATTAGACGTATTATTCCCGAAGATAAGCTGGCTGAGGCCATTCATGACGTATCTCAGCTCAGTCAGGCCAGCATTCGTACCAATGATGCATTGTATTTACTGGACAAAGATGACGCAACATGGGGCCTTCTGCTGTTCACCGACAGCGATGGAGCAAAAATTGTAATTGAGCGGATTAAATTGAAGCTTCAAGAGCTTAATGACACTGAATTTGTCAAAAAGTATAAAGTCAGCCTTGGTCTCAAAATAGGTGCTGTAGAATATCAAGCCAGCACTATTGAGAACCCGTTAGATTTTATTGTTCAGGCTAAAAAACAATTAGAGTATGATGTATAAGTCAGTTGAACGTAAGGGAATATAAGGAATATCGGATATTAGTTGACTTTACATGTCGATTTCACGTATGATGGAGTGGTGGTCTAAATCGTAAGATTTACGAATTTTCCTACGTTTATTAGGTTATACTTATAGATAAACCTACAGATCATTTGGTTAATTTACCATAAAGGCTCCACTAATTTGTTCAGAAGGAGGACGATCAGAATGAGAGAAGGCATACATCCAAAGTTCAACAAGGTTATTTTCATGGATGCAAGCGTAGGCTTCAAATTCTTGAGTGCATCTACAAAATCATCCAATGAAACAATGGAATGGGAAGATGGTAACACTTATCCTGTTATCCGCGTGGACGCAAGTTCCGCATCCCACCCATTTTACACTGGTAAACAAAGAGATACAGAACAAGGCGGCCGTGTTGACAAGTTCAAACAACGTCTTGCACAAAAGAAATAAGCATTCATACGGTTTAAAAAGGGACAACCCATTTAGAAGCGATCGCTTCAGGGATGTCCCTTTTTTGTGTTCAGGCATGTTAGAATGAAATGGCATTGATAAATTTCGATAGTGGCAGGGGAGCGATCAGTAGTGGAAAATGAAATAAAAGTAGATACCGTCCTGAAGAGCGAGGACGTTCTGGAGTTTAACCTATGGTTTAGCTTAAATAGCCGAATTATACTTAACTCTTTCAGTGTGGTTGCTTATTTTGTGATTTTACTGTTAATTACTAAGGATTACAGTACTACAAGTATTTCAATCCTTGCTGGGACTGCTGTGATTCTTGCCGCTGTTTTATGGTATATGACCAAATCAAGCTTGACCAAAAAATCTAAAAAAGCCTTCGCTACAGACAGCCTGGCTCAGCAGCCTCAGAGTTATTCCATATCAGATGAGGGCATAAAATACGTATCCGAGGCAGGTTCCGGGCAAGTGAAATGGGAAGAGATACATAAAATAGGTGAAACAATGAACTTGTTCGTTTTTTTTGTGTCTTCCAATAGAGCACTGATTATCCCTAAACGTTACTTTCAGTCGGTACAAGATAAAACAGCCTTTAAGGACTTGGCCAGAAAATATATGTTCTCCCATCGAGTGAAGTTCAAATCGTAAGGTGTACAGATGTACTGGTATTTGTTGATTCATTTGTAGGATTGATTAGGATATAATGATAGGAGCGACTTGAAAAATAGGAGAAATATGGCATGCCGTGGATTCAAGGATATCCGTATTACTTATTAATGGGTAGTGTTCTAAGCTTTTACATGGGCATCAGCTCCTATCGACATCGAAAGTCGGCAGGAAGACGCTATTTATGGATCTTAATGCTGCTGGTCAGCCTCATATTTATTGCAACAGCGGGAGAGATTTTGTCATCCTCTTTTCAGGCTAAGCTGTGGTGGAAGAATATGCAGCAGGCTCCGCTTTTTTTAAGTGCGTTATTTACTTATGCTGTCGTTAAAGAATATGTGACTCCTTCCGCGGAGCGTCTGCCAGTAAAGCTTGCTATTTTCTCGATTCCAATTGCTTTGGACGTACTGCTTATTTTTACGGATACTTATCATCATCTAATGCGTAGTGAAGTGGGCATGGCCACTGTTGCGGGTGTTAGTGGAATTACTGTAAAGCCTACGCTTCTTAGCATGGCTTTTATTGCTTATGATCAGCTATTTGGTCTATATGCGGTCTGCTTGCTAGCTGTTTCCTTAATGAATAGACCGAGAGCTTTTTTACGACGTGCTTTCTTACTGTTTGCTGGGCTGCTTGTTCCGGTCATCTCTGTTTTTTTACTTCCCTTGTTGAAAATCACGCTTACAGGCTTTACGGCCTTCACTTATCTACCCGCAATTATAGCGGCTTATTTGTGTTTATTCATTGACTCCAAATCTACGATCTATCCTTTAACTAAAATCAAAATCCTGGAGCATATGAAAGACGGCGTAGTTTTGACAGACCGGAATGATAGAATCATTGGTATAAATGAGGCTGCAACCTCCATTTTATTTGAGATTACCGGGATACCGAATGAGACCTGGATGGGGAAAAATATTGATCTTTTTATGAGGCTTCACAAGGACATTGGTGCTCATTATAGTCAAAGGACAGAAGGACAGTTTGAGATTGTATGTACTGGAATAAGAGAGGTTTGTTATGGGGTTTCCTTGATAGCGACTGAACTTCACGCAACAGAGAACAAGGGGATGCTAATTGTTTTTAGTGATCATAGTGAAAAGAAGCGGTATGAACGTGAATTGGTCTATCAAGCAACGATAGATGATTTGACGGGACTTTATAATCGCAGGCATTTTATGCAAATGGTGCAAAATCAAACGATTCCGGACGGACTAGGACTGGCACTGTTGTTATTTGATATCGATGACTTTAAGTTAATTAATGATACCTATGGTCATTTAGCAGGAGATCAGGCATTAGTTGATTTCTCGAATAAAATACTTCAGGTGTACCAAAACAAGGGCATTGCCGGAAGAGTCGGGGGCGAGGAGTTTGCTGTATGCTTTTTTGCTGAGGATAAACGTGCAGCTTTGATGGAAGCAGAGGGTTTTCGCACTACGATGAGTGATTATAAAATAATTTTGAATGAACACGATAGCATTCAGCTTACCGCTAGCATCGGAATTTCTTTTACAATGCGTAGAGAGGTGACTTTCGAGGATTTGTATCGGGAAGCGGATGAAGCGTTATATCGTTCCAAGAAATCGGGCAAGAATAGAGTAACGCTGGGTCGTGAGCCCATTTTAAGAGAAGCGGTGAAGGGATAAAGAGGTGTTCTAATGAATCTGACAATTGATGAAGTGATGAGTAAGCTTGAAGAGATGGGTACAGAGCAGACGAAACGCACCTTCGTACGACATGGTGCTGAGGAGCCTTTATTCGGAGTGAAGGTAGGCGATCTGAAGAAGCTGGTTAAGATCGTGAAGAAAGACCAGAGTCTGGTTAAGGCTTTGTACCAGACGGGGAATTATGATGCAATGTATCTGGCAGGAATTACGGTTGATCCTAAGCATCTTACGAAGGAAGAGCTTCAGAACTGGGTGTCAGCGGCTTACTGTTATGCTTTGGCGGAATATACGGTAGCGTCTGTCGCTGCAGAGAGCCCTTACGCTCTAGAACTTGCAAGAGAATGGATTTCTTCATCAGATGAAATGGTGGCCGCCTGTGGCTGGAGTACTTATGGGAATTACATTTCAGTTACGCCGGATGATCTGCTAGATATCGCTGAGATTAGAGAGCTGCTACAACAAATACAATCTACCATTCATCAGGAACAGAATCGAGTTCGTTACACTATGAATATGTTTGTAATTATTTCCGGCAGCAGCGTAACCGAACTGCATGATGAGGCAACGCAGATTGCTGCAAGCATTGGAAAGGTCCAGGTACAAATGGGACAAACCGCATGTAAAGTACCGCTGGCTGTAGATTATATTGCTAAGGTTGAACAGGCTGGAAAGCTTGGTGTGAAGAAGAAGACTTGTATTTGTTAATTTAGCTAGTGTAGTATCGCCTTCAAGTAGTCACTCCATTTCCCCTCATATTCTATTGAGGAGCGAGTGAACTTGGAGGCTTTTTATGGCAAATAAAAAGTGTTTCAATGGTATCCAAAAGTGTTTAATTTACAAGCAGTAAAAATTCACATAGATGTCTCGATAGGGTATTGGAGCAGGAGAAAGAGCTATTAATACAAGGATTTAGGCAAAGAGCTAGTTAGATGACAGGACGGAGGCACTTTGTGAAAAAACACCGATTTACTTTGCAGTATAAAATACTATCCGTTACAGTGTTGATTGTGATCTGTCTATTAGGATTTGTTATGATCATGCATGATAGAATTAATACGCTACAGCGGGAAACCAGCTTTATTTCCCATCAGGACCGAGAGATAGCTAGTTTGGCTAACAAGATCGAGAAGAACATTCTTGATATGGAAACAGGACAACGAGGTTATATTATCACCGGCGATGACAAATATCTGGAGCCCTATAATTTAGGAAAAGCACAATGGAAGGCGAGCTATGATAAGCTCTCTTTGCTGAATGCTAATGATTCCTTGCAACTCCAGCGTCTGGTGGACATCGAAAATAGTATCCAGCATTGGATCAAGCAATCCGGGGATTATGTAATAGAATTGAAAAAAGAGGGACAGGAAGCGGAAATCTTACGATATTTCAATTCGGATGATGGCAAGGATCAAATGGACCAGATTCGTAGTCAGTTCAGTACTTACCGTGAGACGATGAATGAGAACACTAATACTCTGATAGCTGAACAGGCAGATCGAAACAAATTGCTGCTAGAGTTCCTTTATATTGCTTGGGCGATTATTGCTATTACCTCAGTGGTCGCTTCGTGGATCATTTCACGTGCTATCGTTAGTACGATTCGCAAGGTTACCCATACGATTGCTGGCTTAGATTCCTCTGTTGATATGAAGACAAGAGTGGAGATTACCACGAATGATGAAATCAGGGATCTCAGCGTCGCTACGAATCATCTGATAGATATGCAACAAGAGCGGATATGGATTCAGGATCATGCTAACGATTTATTGTCAAGGTATCAGGGCATCACACTTGTCTCACAACTGGGGGACATTTTTTTAAGTAAAACGGCAGAAGTTATTGATTATCCATACAGTGCCTTATATATACGGACACAAGAACATGATCAAGACTTGTTAAATAGAACCTCCACGTTTGGTGGAAGCAGCAACATTACAGATCATCGGACATTTCAAATCGGAGAAGGTTTGGTTGGTCAATGTGCTAAAGAGGCGCGCTTGATGCATATACAGGATCTTCCGGAGAATTATATCAATATTCAGTCTGGGCTGGGCGTTTCTGCGCCGAAATCTCTTTTATTATTTCCGGTTTCTTTTTCAGATGAAGTAGTTGCTGTGGTGGAAATTGCGACCTTCTCTCCTCTTACGGAGCGGCAGATTGAATTTTTGGATTCTATTTCAGATGCATTCGGCGCTGCAATCAACAGTACGATCAGCAGTATGAGGATTGATCAGCTTCTGGAACAATCCCAGCGCTTAAATGAAGAACTTCAGGTGTATACCGAAGAATTACAAACCCAATCTGAGGAGCTGCAAATCCAGACAGAGTCGCTACATGCAACGAATAGAAAGTTGGAGGAGAAGAACCTCTTAGCCGAGCGAAAGTCATTTGAGGCTGAACAAGCTCAAATCGAGCTTGCTCAATCTGCGGAGTTATTGCGGCAAAGCTCTCAATATAAATCGGAGTTCTTGGCCAATATGTCTCATGAACTCCGAACCCCGCTTAACGGCATATTGTTACTCTCCGAATTTCTCATGGAGAATCAGTCGGGAGCTTTAAGCGAGGAGGATATTGAATTTTCACAAGCTATACATTCTTCTGGACAAGATCTGCTGAGGCTGATTAACGATATTTTGGATTTGTCCAAGGTTGAGGCAGGGAAGCTGAATATTGAAATTGAAGCAATAAATCTAACGGAGATCCCGGAGGCAATGCTTCAGAGCTTCAACCAGCTTTCTCGAAAAAAAGAGATTCCTTTCCATATACAAATCGGGGAGGGCTTGCCTACACTATTTTATTCGGATGCTCAAAGGGTACGGCAAATTATTATAAATCTGCTGTCCAATGCGTTTAAGTTTACAGCTAAAGGCTCAGTAATTCTTGAAATACGCTTAGCGACTAAAGACGAGTTAGTGAAATTAGGCAATTTGGAAACAGGGCTATTTATTGCTTTCGCCATCAAAGATACTGGAATTGGGATCCCCTATGCGAAGCAGTCCATTATTTTCGAAGCTTTTCAACAGGCGGATGGAAATACAGAACGTCAATATGGTGGAACTGGGCTTGGGTTATCCATATCCAGAGAACTGGCAATCCTGCTCGGCGGTAGAATTACAGTGGAGAGTCAGGTAGGAATGGGTAGTGTCTTTACGGTGTATTTGCCATTGAAGCTTCAGGATCCTAGTCTTGAAGAAACCACTGAGAAAGTAGTAGATCTTAGTCATGAGGAAGAAGGTTCGGTTGCTCTTGCCGCTGCAACCAGTGAGAATATTAGTAGCGATTTCACCTCGCTAAATCATAAGCATGTTCTAATTGTGGATGATGATGAGCGGAATCTGTTCGCGCTGTCTAACATGTTAAGGAAGCGTGGACTGCAAGTGACTACAGCTGCGGATGGAGAGAGAGGCATACATGCGCTGGAGCAATCTGCATCCGTAGACATCGTTCTTATGGATATCATGATGCCGGTAATGAACGGCTATGAGGCTATCAATCGAATCAGAGAAATACCAACAAAGAAGGAAATTCCAATTATTGCGCTGACTGCGAAAGCGCTGAAGGAAGATAAGGCGAAAATCTTACAAGCGGGAGCAACAGATTATCTCAGCAAGCCGATTAACTTAGACCGTTTATTAGCTTTGATGCAATTGCTCTTAACTAGTGATTCATAGAGTGATAGATTCTAGAAAAATCAAACAAGCGCGCGCCAATACTTCATTGGCGCGCGCTTGTTTAGTTTATGACAAATGTCCATTAATAACGTTATTCTTCTTATTGTTGAACGGAATCTACTACGACTTTAGCAGCTGTACCGATTGGTGGCAGGCTCTTAGTCAGCATAGGGCTGTAGAATCCTATAACCTTTGCACCTTTTACAAGTTCGCTGCTGTTTACAGCTTTGCCATAGGTATTGATTAGCGCGGTATCTTTGCTAATGCGAAGTACTACTTCTTGTTGTGACTGTTCGTTCAGGCCACTGCCTTTAACGGTGATGCTGATGTTTCCTTCATCGTCTTTTTGAACTTCTTCAATGGTACCTGCAGTACCCAAAAGATCATTCTGTTTCTGCTCATCTAAAACAGTGATCTTGTAAGTTGGAGTTTGAGGTGGCAGGCTCATGGTCATGATCATGGAATGCTCTGCTTTTACGGTCATACCGATATGAAGATCTTTCAGCGCAAGCTTTGTACCGTCTGCCATTTCGATAGTCGTATCCTCACCTACATTCAGTACGATGCCATCTGTGCCTACACCCTGGATCTGAACGGATTGGTATTTGCCCTCATTATTGACAGCTGTAATCACGCCAGTCTTGGTCATATGCTCTTCCTGATTAGCAGCAGTGATCACGATGGAATCTCCCTTCACTGTCATGTTATGGTGGATAATTTCACTTACAAAGGAAGCTGGAACATATAAAATGGAGTCAACCAATTGTGGTGCAGTTCCAAGCGTAGTATTCATTTTATTAATGCTATAGCGATCTTCTCCGGCTTTCACTGTAGTGAACACAGCACCATTGATAAGATCAACGGATTTAGTTTGTCCATTCCAAGTTAGTTCAAAGCCCAGTGCTTCAGTAACCGAACGAAGTGGCACCATAGGCTCTTTGCCATTTGTAGTTTGGAAGCCTGTTTCTTTCAGGGCGGAACCGTTGATTTCAATCGCAAATGTTTTTGGGTTAGCGCTAACCGTAGTTTGAGCAGCATTATTTTTTGCGGAAGTTGTGGTAGGTGCAGCATAGGCTGCTCCAGTTGAAAGTGCTAGGGACAAAGTTAAAAGAACTGTGCTTGTTTTTAAAATGTTGTTCATAGTTGTAAGCTCCTTTTTTAAAAAACTTTTGTTAGTCTTGTTATTATTCAGACGGGACATCCCTCCAATATGTTGCAGCTTTTTATAATTGGCTCGTGATATTCATTTACCCAAATCCTAAAAAAAGAATAAGAGACCCTTCCAATTGTAGTAATATGTAATTATTAACAATCGCTCACATTAGGAGGCGCTATGGAGTCATTCAAAGATCGACTTAGATTCATGAAGGTCCAGCAGGACGGGCTTATTAAGGAATATGAAGCTCTGATTGCGGAATATGAAAGTCACGATCTGGTCAACGAGAATGAACACTTGAAGAAGGAATATGAGAAACATAAGCTTGCTCTAGTAGATTTAAAGACTCAGGTAGGGAAGCTTCAAGAAGAGAATGTAGAGCTAAAAGTTACACTAACGGAACAAATCTTAAATGAGAAACTTGGTATTCTTAGCTTGTCGAGACAGAAGCTGCAGACTTATTTTTCCTCTAAAAGCCTTACCCATACGGACCGGCTGACGGCTTTTGAGATGGAGACGAAGCGTCATATTCAGCAGCTGTATCAAACAGCCGCGAGGCAGCTGGGTGAGGATAAAGCGGATTTATCCAGCCAGATTGGAGCGTTGTCGGCGGAGTTAAATGAGCGTGTACTAGCGCAGCGACAAAGACTGAGGGAATCCGAGATTGCTCTGAACTCCAGAATGGATAACGGATTACATGATTTTGCCTCAGAAGAGATCAGTGAAGAAGTATTGGAACGCCGAAGAAAACAAAATCAGATCGAAATGAAAATTGGACTAGGTTGGATTAACAAGCTTGGGATCCTGCTACTGATCTTGGCCGTGGGAGCGGCATTCAGATACTCCTATTCCAATTGGTTCACCGGGTATATGAAAGGAGGAGCCTTTTTCCTACTGGGTTTACTGATGTTAGGGGGCGGGGAGTGGCTATATCGCAAAGGAAAAGGGACGTTCGCTTTAGGGCTGCTTGGCGGCGGAATTTCAGTGCTGTACGGCTCTATTTTCTATAGCTATTTTTTACTGGATATTATCAGTATTTATGTAGGGCTTTCCTTATCGGTGCTCGTCACTTTGACTGCGGTGCTCCTGTCTTTAAGGTATGAATCACGAAGTATTTGTGCTTTGGGCTTAATCGGAGGGTACCTGCCACTATATTCTTATCTGGGGGCTTTCGGTCTTTCGGGCAATGCAGTTTATGTGGCAATGGGCTACTTGTTTCTTCTGAATTTATTCATTCTACTAATCTCCTTCCGCAAACGCTGGAACGTGGTTAATTACATCAGCTACTTATTTAATACACCCTCTATGCTGATATTAATAGCGTTATCGGATAGCAACAGCATGAATATGATTTATGCGGTGCTGACATTTGCGATGTATTTGGGTATTACGTTATGGTACCCGTTCAAGTATCGCTCCAAGTTGTCTTGGTGGGATTTCTCTCTACTGGGATGCAATACGTTTATTAGCTGTCTTACCTTGTATCTTCTATTTCTCGATGCAGGGCTCAAGGATTACAATGGTGCGCTGGCGCTGCTATTCTGTCTGCTGTATCTGGGTCTTGGAAGAGGAATTGAGAAGCTTATGCCACAGGAAAAAGAAAGCATGCTTCTGTTCTACGCTACTTCGCTGACCTTCGGTATTCTGATGATTCCGTTCCAATTCGGAGCAGCTTGGTGGTCCATAGGCTGGTTGATCGAAGGCGTCGTTCTTACCCTGTTTGGTAATCTAAATCGGTTTAAGGGGATGGAAAGAGCGGGCTGGGGGATTTTGACATTGTGCCTTGTGATGTTCTTCGGTTTAAATGTACCGATACAGCTCAGTATAGCCAATGAATGGCTCAATACCACAGACGCCTATTTTCCGCTAAAATATGTCTTCATTACTGCAGGCATGCTGATTATCGCCGTATGGTACGCCGTTCAGCATAATCGAAAGGATGTCCTACAGCGCAGTGAGCCTTACGAAATCACCTTAGCCCTGTGGTTTAAATACGCAGCATTATTGAATTTTTGGATCTATGGTTTATATGAATCGAGAAGACTGTATCGTCTCGCTGTACCGGAGGATTTCTCGCATAGAACCTTCTATAATTTGCTGCTGTCCGCTCTGTTAACTATTATTCTGGCCTATGTATTGCCAAAGGTGAAGGTGCTTTATGACACGATTGTTAAGTATTTTGTGAGACTTCTCTTTGGGATCGGATATGCTATTTGTTTGGTGATTACAGTAGGCTTGCCAAGCCTGCAGAATGATCTTTCACGTAATACCGGGGCTGATTATATCGCACTGGGTATACTCATTATCTTCAATATTTTCGTGTGGTTTAGCGGACGTGATCTGCTGATCACCTTGCTTAAACGTGAGTATAAAAGTATGGAAATTTATCCTGTCTTCATGGGGGTATATCTGCTCGGAATCATCACCGCTTTTCTGGGGGTACAGCTGCAATTAAGTGATGCGGGATTAATATTTAGTCTTGTGTATCTGTTGATAGCAGTTCTGTTCATCATGTACGGCTTCCGCAAAAGATATGTGTATATCCGGCGCTTCGGCCTTGGATTAACGCTTCTGGCGACAGGTAAGCTGCTGCTATACGATCTGGGACTACTGAATACCGGAAGTAAGATTATCGCCTATGCCAGCTTTGGGATTTGCCTGCTCGGGATCTCCTATCTCTATCAAAAGGTATCAAACAAAATGGAGGAGGGGCAGGCAGCGACGGAGAATGTGACTAAGGGGTAGAGGTTAGAACTCATAGTTGAATTAAAAAGTCCCCGTCCCCGGCTGCTTACTCTCCGGTTACGGGGACTTCGTATGATCACAACGCCGTTTGTTTATACTTGATTAGATTACGCCTTCAGCCAACATAGCATCGGCTACTTTTTTAAATCCAGCGATGTTTGCTCCTGCAACGAGGTTGCCGGACTGTCCATACTGCTCGGATGCATCTACAGACTGTTGATAAATGGAAACCATGATCTCATGCAGCTTCGTATCAACATCTTCAAAGCTCCAGGACATACGCATGCTGTTTTGTGCCATTTCAAGTGCAGATACAGCTACACCGCCAGCATTAGCTGCTTTGGCAGGTGCGAATAGCACGCCAGCTTGTTGGAACTGGTGAATAGCTTCAAGGGTGGATGGCATGTTGGCGCCTTCGCCTACTGCTTTAACACCATTTTCAATCAGTTTCAATGCCATGGCTTCATCAATCTCATTCTGAGTAGCACTCGGAAGGGCGATATCACAAGGAATAGTCCAAATTTGCGTGGAATCTTCGGTATACACAGCGTTAGGGTGTTCATTCACATATTCACTAATCCGTTTTCTTTCGACTTCTTTCAGGCGGCGGACAGTTTCGAGGTTAATGCCGTTTTCGTCATAGATATATCCAGCGGAGTCACTACAAGCTACGACTGTTGCACCTAGCTGTACAGCTTTTTCAATTGCATAGATCGCTACGTTACCAGAACCGGAAACAACAACGCGGCTTCCTTCAAAGGAAAGGCCTTTTGCTTTTAGCATCTCGTTTACGAAATAAACTGTACCGTAACCAGTAGCTTCTGTCCGAGCCTGACTTCCGCCGTAACCAATACCTTTACCAGTCAATACGCCAGCCGGATATCCTCCGCGGATCCGCTTGTATTGTCCGTACATGTAGCCAATCTCACGACCACCTACACCGATATCTCCTGCAGGAACGTCTTGGTCAGGACCGATGTAATTTTGCAATTCAGTCATGAAGCTTTGTGCAAAACGCATGATTTCGCCTTCGGATTTTCCTTTAGGATCAAAGTCGGATCCACCTTTACCTCCGCCGATGTGTTGGCCGGTAAGAGCGTTTTTGAAGATTTGCTCGAAGCCGAGGAATTTGATAATACTAGCATTAACGGATGGGTGAAAACGAAGTCCACCTTTGTAAGGTCCAATGGCACTGCTGAACTGTACACGATATCCACGGTTAACTCTGACCTTGCCTTGATCATCTGTCCAAGGAACACGGAACATAATCAAACGTTCTGGTTCAACCAATCTTTCCAGAATGGCATTTTCCTGATACTTAGGTTCAGCAGCCAGGATTGGAAGCAAGGATTCAAGGATTTCCTTTACAGCCTGATGGAATTCGGGCTCGAAAGGATTACGCGCAACAACCTGTGCGTATACGTCTTCAATATAACGATGTGCCTTGTTGCTGTTTGTGTCTAATTGCTGGGTAGATACAGAGCTCATGAATTCAACCGCCTTTTCTAGTATTCAATTTGGTCCAACACTTTTTTTATATTTTGGCACAAGTCAATGTTCCTCACAACTGTTTTTATTAAATAACTTACTTGAAGTGGAATGTTGTAGAGCCTGTGGTAGCAAGAAAAGTGTGAACAAACCGTGGTATACTTCGCGTAATGACGCGTTAAAGCGCGAAATATGCTACAATGGATGTGTAATCATTGTAGGGAGATGAAATTTAAAAAATGAGTGACAAATTAAACGAGCAGGAATTAGTAACCGTATTATCTGCCAAAACCAAATTAGATCCTAAACTAATTCGTTTAGTGTTGAAGCATGAACAGACCTTTATCAATAACGCCAAGGCCAATGCCAAAGGCGAGGTAGACATCGACAATGATGATCTAGTTGACTATGTTGTTGCCCAGCGTGATGTGAAGCTGGATGAAATCACAGTGGAGACGATTCTTGATGCGGAGATGGATTATTTAATGGATAAAGGGTTGGCAGGATACATCGATTAACCCTTGCACATTTCCGGCTCTAAAGCCTTTAATATAAGAGGATATAGAGCCGGAATTAAAAAAGTAGGCATTTACATTGCATTCAATGATTTAGTGTGGTACAATGAAGTTAATCATAAATTTAACCCTTAATTCACATATTGTAAAAGGTTATCATTTGTGCGTATGAGTCCTTTTCCAATGTGTGAATTTTTATTTGTTCGTACACTACGTAGGAATAAAAGGACATGTGTTAAATAAAATATTGGAGGTAATATCATGCAAACAGGTACAGTTAAATGGTTTAATGCAGACAAAGGATTTGGTTTTATCGAGGTTGAAGGTGGAAGCGACGTATTCGTACACTTCTCCGCAATCACAGGCGACGGATTTAAATCTTTGGACGAAGGCCAACGCGTTGAGTTCAACGTAACTCAAGGCGCTCGTGGACCACAAGCCGAAAACGTTGTAAAACTGTAATTCGAAAATTAGGCTGCCCTTAACTCAAGTTGAGGGCAGCTTTTTTATTTTCATCTTATGAATCTGCCCCTAATAGGGTGGCGAAATCGTCTCGATTCGATCCAAGGAGGGGTACTTATGTATTTTCGTAAAAAAGCACTGGAGGATCTTCCGCAGGAAGACACAGCCATTTGGTCTTGTACCAAGGAAGGTTGCACCGGTTGGATGCGCGATAATTTTGCATTTCAGTATGTACCTACCTGCTGGCAATGTAACTCTCCCATGACGAGAAGTATGAAGATACTGCCAATGCTTGTGAACACGAATTCAGATATGAAGGCTATGAAGAAAGGCATCACGATTAAGTAACAGCCTTTACTAAAACCATGCTAGAGATGGTTAAATAGAAGCAGCTAACATACTCAAACAGCTGGACCCTTGATGGTGGGCAGCTGTTTTTTTGTTGGAGTATTTTATTTCTGTTCGAGCAATTTTTCCCACTCGGTTAAGATGGTGTTCTCTGAAAGATGTTTCAAATGTTCAGGAACCTCTACATGGCACATTAATTCCAGGCTGTTTCCGTCCGGGTCATTGAAGTACACAGAAGCATTCCCTTGATAAGCTCGAATAAAAGGCTCAACAGAAGTTCGATTACGGAACGGTACAGCGTCTACCCCAATAGATTCCAGCCATTGCAGTGATTGCTTCAGATCGTCATAAGTTACGCGGAAGGCAATATGCCTTAAAGATGGGTGGTATGGCGTTTCTACTTCCTTTCCTTCCCAAATGCCGATCCAACTCCGGCCTTTCTCAATCCAGAAGAATGCAGTTTCCTCATCCCGCCAGGCCATTTTTAATCCCAATCGCTCATAAAATTCGATAGATACCTCAAGATTACTTACTGGTAAATGTGCTTCGTATAGTCCTTTTATCATATTCTCGACTCCTCGTGCAGGCTTAGCCTGAATTTTATCAATAACTACCAGGTTCTTCCGTGTATCAGTTCCCATTCTTTCCAGGGTACCATTCCTAGCTCAGGTCTGGGCGGATCAGGCAGTACAGCTAGGAACTCTAAGGAATGACCGTCTGGATCACTGAAATACACGGATACGGCTGGCATCCAGCCAAATACATACAATTGTCCCTTATCATCATCGAGGAAGTTGGAGGCTTCAATCCCCTTTGCCCTAAGGTAGGATACTGACTGCTTCAAATCCTCAAGCGTTACTTGGAAAGCAAAGTGCTGACGCACAACCTCGGAAGGTGTCTTCTCCCAAATCCCCAGCATGGCCTGATTACGTTCTTCTCCAATCCAGTAAAATCGCCGTTTACGGCCTTCAGTATTCTCCGAATGGGCTAAGGGTAGTCCCAGAACATGTTCATAGAAATGAGCAGATTGTTCTAGGTTAGTCACGTTCAGATGGGTTTCAAACAGTCCTTTGATCATAGGGCGGCACCTGCCGGGCTACTGATTTTGCGAGCTAAATTTAGGAATGATTCTAAGACTAGGCGAATGCGATCTTCAATTTCTTGACCACCCTCGTACCCGTCGTATTCAACCTCGAACCGCTTGCGCTGCATCCCGCCGATGGAGATCCAGTCTGGCGTATTAATCCCATGTAGGTTGCGTACAACCGCCTGCAATTGAAGTAATGAGCTTACACCTACAGCTCCACCTGCAGAGCTACCGGACAATACCACTTTGCCGTTGAAGTGCGTCTGGCCTAGATGGTCGAGAGCGTTTTTCATCACGCCGCTCATGGAGCCGTGGTATTCCGGGGTAATCAGGATGATTGCGTTCGCAGTTAGCATCTCTTGCTGGAGGGCGCTTAGATGCTCATGCTCCGAGTAAGACTCATCTGGTGAATAAAAGGGCAGTGGGCGTTTATGGAGATTAAACAGGGTAACTTGTTCGCCTTGCTGATTAATAAAATGTGCGGCATGCTCTGCCAGCTTCGTGCTGGTCGCTTCTTTTCGATTGCTGCCTGTCAGGATCATGACTTTCATCGGTATCCACTCCTATGTGAGGTCAATTGCTATAAACCAATGATAATTGAATCGACCTCTGTTAACATCAGCACAAGGGATGAACCTGCATAGCAAAGACGCTCAGCCATTGTGCTGAGCGTCTAAGTCTAAAGTTGTAGATGAGCTGTGGCGCTATGAATTGTAGCCGTTTTTCAATGCAAAAATGGCAGCTTGAGTCCGATCCGATAAGTTCAACTTTCCAAGTACATGACTGACATGAGTCTTAACAGTCTTCTCGGTGATGACCAGCTTACTGGCAATCTCTTTGTTGCTCATACCTAATGCAATAAGGTCTAACACTTCCTGCTCACGCGGGGTAAGAAGCTCAGATGCGGTGATTGTAGCTGATGTTGTACTGGGTCCGTTCAGATCCGGATTGCTAACATCCAGTTGTTCTGGTGTAGAAGCTGCCATTAGATTCATCAGTTGACTGGCAGCTTCGGAATGCAGCTCAACTTGACCACTGTGTACCTTGCGGATGGCGACAACCAGCGCTTCTGGTTCTATGTCTTTTAGCAAATATCCTTTGATCCCTACACGGATAGCAGGGAGTACATGGTCTTGATCAGAAAAGGAGGTCAACACAATGATTTTGACCTGTGGATGGGAGATCCGCAGCTGTTTAGCTGTCTCGATGCCGTTCATAACGGGCATGTGCAAATCCATTAATATGATATCCGGCTGGAGCTCAGCCGTTCTCTCTAGTGCCTCGCGGCCGTTCGACGCTTCTCCGATAACCTTAATGTCCGGTTGTGTCGAGAGAAACACTTGGAGCCCTCGACGAACCATTGCATGATCGTCAACCAGTAATAAACCTATTATCATTTGTGATCACCCGACTTCATGTGGATTGGAGGGGGAAAGGGATGGTTACCTCAACCGTTGTGCCTTGATGCTCTTCGCTCTGGATATGAATATGGCCGTAGAGTGCCTCAGCTCTTTCCTTCATAATATGTAGGCCGAGAGATTCATTGGTGTCTGTGTTACTGCGCCGTTTGGCACCGCCCTTACCCTGATCGGAAATGCTCAGTATCACCTCGGTAGCGTTCAAATGTAGAGATACTTCAGCTTTAGAAGCTCCGGAGTGCTTACGTACATTATTAAGTGCTTCTTGACCAATGCGCAGGAGTCCTTCTTCCACATTGCGGGGAAGTTCAAGTACACCGCTGCGTTGACTCTGTATCAACAGCCCTAGTTGCTGACCATGAGCCTGCAGCGCGGTCAATAACCCGGCTTCCAGTCCTGCAGGGCGAAGCTGCATGATTAAAGCGCGCATTTCTTTGAGTGCAGATTGAGAGAGCTCTTGAATATCGCGGACAGCCTCAGCAGCCGGATGGGAGGTGTGCTCTTGCTTTAGTATCCTTTCTACACCTTTAGCCGTCATCGAGAGGGAGAACAGAATCTGGTTCACCGAGTCGTGAAGGTCACGGGCCAGTCGATTCCGCTCGTCCAGACGCGCGATTTCGCGGCGCTTTTCTCCGAGCTGTACACTTTCCAGTGTAGCTGAAATGTGCTCGGCAATCGCTTCGAGTACTTCTCCATCTGCGGTAGCGGAGGCGAGTGCTTTAGGCGAGGTGATAAGTAGAATGGCTGAGCCATGTGCAGTAATCTGCCGAAAGGGGGCGGCAAGCATTATAACTCGCTCTGTAACAGGCTGTTCGGAACAGCATGAGTTCGTAATTTCCTGTTCTTCGTCAGAGGTTAATGCCTCGAAGCGCTGTCCTTTCGCAATATTCCTTAGACGATTCTTAAAGGAATCCGAGAGCTCAAAAGGAGCTAGTTCAGGTGTTATATTAGCTGCATGAGCGGCTGCGTGTACTTCGAATTTGCCCTCATGCTGTCCAATAATCGCTGCAAAAGGCCAATCGAAATATTGGGCAATCAGTGCGGTGGTTTTCTCCGCCAAAATGCTTGGGGAGGTACATTCACTAGCCGTTAGATTCAAAGCGGCGCTGAATTCACCTAATTTGGCGTACAGATTGGCACGGCGCTGCTCGGTGCTATATAACTGCATGCGTTCAATGGCACTGCCGATTTGCAAGGCCACGGATTGCAGTAGAGCCAGCTCGCTGTCGGGGTAATGTGCTTTGCCCGGTGCAGCTACATTCATAAGTCCTAAGTAGCGATTGCCTGAATGCAGCGGGATAGTGGCGTGGTGGGTGATCCCTAATGTATCACCCCAGTTATTTTGCCTGGCATTACTGAGCCGCTTGCAGTTTAGAATGTTAACAGCCTGCTCTAGCCGTCCGTCCCATAGGCGATCTAAGCACCAGCAGCTTCCACACTGCATCGGCTGTTTATTGTCCCGTTGCAGAGCTGGCGGTAAACCCCGATCTGCGGCGAATTCATACTCCATATTCTCTTCACTCAGGAAGATCCAGCCTGCCGTATTTCCTGTCAGATCTAACAGCTTGCCCATAACTGTATCGAGCATCGGTTTGAGCTCATTGGAACTGTTTAAGGTCTCCGCAATCGTCTTGAGCGTCAATAACTCGTGGATTCCGGTTTCTTCCGGCATGAGGTTCTCCCCCTTTAAATTAATTAGGTTCTATCTATTGTAACGTAGAATGCTTTGTTCATTCTAAAATTTATGTAATCATGAAGCGTTAAAAAAGGTGGACCCTTAAGATCTGGTCTGACCTTAGAGAACCACCTAAATAAATTCGTTAATTTACAGCTGCAGGGGTATTGGAAGATGTGACATGTTCTACATCATCGTGCTGAATCAGTCCATGTTTCTCCCAAGCTCGACTCTTCCAACGGAAATACATAATGACAGCTCTTGTCCACTCATCAGCCGCAGTGGCAATCCACACACCGGCCAATCCCAGATTAAGCTGGAATACCAGGAAATAGCCAAGGGGTAAGCTCATGCAGACCATGGAGATCAGTCCCATATATACTGGAAACTTCGCATCGCCCGAGGCGCGTAGTGAGTTAATGATGACCAAATTAGTTGTGCGACCGGTCTCTAGGAAGAAACTAAGCAGTATAACCTGAGCCCCCATCAGAATAATGTTCTCGTTGTCTGTGAAGAGACCAAATAGTGGTACCCGGAAGACGATCACAAGAGCATCTATTACTACTGTGACCAGAAGTGCCCACTTCACACTGGTGAATACACGCTTATAGGCTTCCTTGGGGCGCCTGGCTCCCACCAGATGTCCTACGATAATGGAGGTTCCCATGGAGACGGCTACACTAAATAAATAAATGTAATTGGAAATGTTGAGCGCGTATTGACGAGTGGCCATAGCCTCGGCGCCCAGATAGGTAATATACAGCGTGAATACGAGCTGACAAGATTGATAAATAATCGACTCAAACGCGGACGGGATGCCGATTTTGAGAATTTGCTGCACATACTTTTTGGAAAGATGAATGTAGTAGGTTAACTTTACCCGTACCTCCATCACTCTGTAGAGCAGTAAGAAGAAAATAATAAGACAGATAAACCGACTGACAACCGTTGAGATAGCTGCGCCTTCGACACCTAACGCTGGAAGTCCGAAATGACCATAGATGAGTAAGTAGTTACCCACCACGTGAATGATGTTCATCAGCAAGGATACGACCATGGTCTGTTTAGTGAAACCGTGCGTACGGATTGTGGTCGCCAGAGCATTGATTAATGCTTGGAGAAAAATACCGCCCCCGACAATATGTATATAGGATTTAGCGTAAACGAGAATATCCCCTTTTACATTCAGAGCAGTTAGTAGAGTTCCTCCGAATATTAGCAAAAACGTACTTAGGACAATTCCTACTAACAGGTTTAGGGTAATGGCATTGCCGGTCACTTGAGCGGCTTCCAGAGGTTTTTTGGAACCGAGGTATTGGGAGACCACAATTGCTGCGCCGTTACCAATTACACTGAGAACTAAAATAGCCATTGTGATAATCTGATTCGCTGCGCCAACGCCTGATACGGCATCGTCCGATACGGAGCTAATCATAAAAGTATCCACACTGCCCATGAGCATAAATAGGAACAGTTCCAGGAATATCGGCCAAGTTAGTTTTACAAGGTTAAATTCTTGGTGATTATTGTGCTTCATTGTACACCTTCTTACATCATGATTAAATTCCTGTTATTCCATAAACAAACTGTAATGTTAGCACAGCTTTCATGAAAATGCAGTACTTTTACAAAAATATGACAAAAGGTTATGGATTAGAGCAGAAATAAAGTCAGTAGGAGTACATTAGTATCCTCCAGGTAACTACATCACAATAAAGTGCCTACTTCCCTTAAGGAGTGTAAGGCTCTACAATTTGTACATGACTTACAAAAATATATAAATAGGGAGTGCACATAAATATGAAATTGCAATTAGCGTTAGATCTTGTAGACATTGCGGGAGCGAAAGAGATTGTCTCAGAGGTTGCTGAATATATAGATATTGTTGAAATTGGAACGCCTATCGTTATAAATGAAGGACTGCACGCAGTGAAGGCTATCAAAGAAGCTTTTCCTTCTTTGACAGTGTTGGCTGACCTGAAAATCATGGACGCAGGCGGTTATGAAGTGATGAAGGCTGTGGAAGCAGGCGCGGATATTGTTACAGTACTTGGTGTTTCTGATGATGCTACCATTAGAGGTGCAGTGGAGGAAGCGAAAAAAACCAATAAAGAGATTCTGGTTGACCTGATTAATGTGAAGGATATTAAAGTTAGAGCGGCTGAAGTAGACGCACTTGGTGTAGACTATGTCTGCGTACACTCTGGCTATGACCATCAAGCGGAAGGTAAAAATTCCTTTGCAGATTTGAATGCAATTAAAAGTGTGGTTAAGCAGGCTAAAACCGCTATCGCAGGGGGAATCAAGCTAAGTACACTTCCGGAAGTTATCGCAGCGAATCCTGATCTTGTAATTGTAGGTGGCGGCATCACAGGCGAGACTGATCAAAAGGCTGCTGCGGCAGAAATGAAACGCCTAGTTAGTCAGGCTTAAGATTACAATGGACACAATGAAATATGCGCAGCAAATTATATTGGAGCTTCAGCGCTCCATTTCTCAGCTTGATCATCAAGAGGCTGAGCGAATGGCTGAACTCCTTCTTCAGTCGAATAAGGTATTTGTGGCCGGGGCTGGTAGATCAGGATTAATGGGACGAGCTTTTGCAATGCGACTCATGCATGTCGGTAAAGAAGCGTACGTCGTGGGAGAAACGGTAACCCCGGGTATCGAGCCTGGTGATGTGCTTGTGCTCGGTTCCGGTTCAGGTGAGACGAAGGGGCTGATCTCTATGGCCGAGAAGGCCAAAGGAGTGGGTGCGGAGGTTATTGCCGTTACGATCACGCCAGATTCGACTGTAGGGCGTTTAGCGAACTATACAGTGAAGCTGCCAGGATCTCCAAAAGATCAGGCGAATGGAAGCTACAACACAATCCAGCCGATGGCATCCTTATTTGAACAGACGATGTTGGTCTTCTATGATGCGGTTATTCTGCGAATGATGGAGAAAACGGGGCAGACGACTAAGATGATGTTCGGCAAACATGCTAATTTAGAGTGAGAGTACAGAAACGAATGCCTTCCTAGAAAGGAGGTTATTCGTTTTTGTGTTAATATAAAAGTTTACAAGCTGCATAGAAATAATAACGTTCCAAGCTAATTAATAGGTGTGTGTAGGATGACAATAGGAGAGAGGAGGCGCTTTAGTTATGGCAACCGAGATTAAAGATCGCATCAACTTGAAGGAAATTAACTGCGAGAAGGAACTGACGCTTGCGGTAATTGGAGGCAAATGGAAGCTGATAATTCTGTGGCATCTTGGGCTTGAAGGGACCAAGCGGTTCAGTGAGCTGAAGAAGTTAATTCCTCATATTACACAAAAAATGTTGACTAATCAGCTTCGAGAGCTTGAAGAAGATCAGTTGGTGCTTCGGAAAGTGTATGCCGAGGTTCCTCCAAAAGTTGAGTATTCCCTGACCTCATATGGGCAGAGTCTGCTTCCCGTCCTTCGATTGATGTATGATTGGGGTAAGAATTACGGGGAAAATGTGATCTGGAAAGACACACCGCCGGAAGATAGATGCTAATAATAGACTGTGAACATTAATAATCCCTGAGAGGTCTGAATCGACCTTTTCAGGGATTTTTTGTGTTTAATATAGAGTGATGTAAATTATGATTTAGGCTTTTTGTTCGAACAGCTTGGCGATCTCGACGATTACGTTTACCGATTTTTCCATGTTGTCAGCAGAGGCGTATTCGAATTTGCCGTGGAAATTTTCGCCCCCGGTGAATATATTAGGTGTCGGCAAGCCCATATAGGAGAGCTGTGAGCCATCTGTTCCCCCGCGAATCGGGCGGATGATCGGTGTGATGCTCAAATTCTCCATCGCCTCATGGGCAATATCGACAATATGACGCACCGGTTCGATTTTTTCGCGCATGTTGTAATATTGGTCTTTCATTTCAAGTACGATGTTCTCTTCACCATGGATGCTCTTGAATTCATCTACGATGGCAGAAAGATAGGCTTTACGTGCCTCGAATTTCTCACGGTCGAAGTCACGGATAATATATTGGAGTTTACTGAATTCTGGTGTGCCCTCAATAGAGCTTAGGTGATAAAAGCCATCATAACCATCTGTGTACTCAGGTGCTTCCTCAGCAGGGAGTCTAAGATGGAGCGCCATAGCTATTTTTGCAGAATGAATCATTTTTCCTTTGGCAGTACCAGGATGTACATTGACTCCGTAAACTGAGATTTTGGCAGATGCAGCATTAAAGCTTTCATATTCTAGTTCACCGAGTGGGCCTCCGTCCACAGTGTAAGCGTAAGAAGCATTAAAAGCAGCTACGTCAAATTTATGAGGTCCGCGGCCAATTTCTTCGTCCGGTGTGAAGGCGACTCTAATCTTCCCATGCTTGATTTCTGGATGTTGAATGAGATAATGCATGGCAGTCATAATCTCGGCAATACCGGCTTTATTGTCTGCGCCAAGCAGGGTGGTACCATCGGTTGTAATTAATGTATGGCCTTTATATTCTGCCAGCTCTGGGAAGCTCGTTGTAGACAATACAACATTTAATTCTTTGTTCAAAAGAATATCTTTGCCATCGTAGTTCTCCACGATCTGCGGCTTTACATTCGTTCCTGTGAAATCAGTTGCTGTATCGAGATGCGCCAAAAAACCAATGGTTGGAACATCCTTCTCCGTATTGGCTGGGAGTGTAGCCATGACATACCCATGCTCGTCCACCTGCACTTCATTCATGCCGATCTCCTTGAGCTCTTCGACCAGCTTGTGGGCCAGCACCATCTGCCCCGGAGTGGACGGACAAGTTTCATTATCCTCGTTCGATTGGGTATCCATTTGAGCATACGAAATAAACCGTTCTATAACCTCTTTTTTCACTGTGGGTCATCTCCTCATTACTGTTGTATCTATATAGTATCACTTTCCATATCCGGTCTCATCCCTGAGGAGGAAGATTAAGAGTAAGATTAACTTTAATGAGGTGATGTTTCTTGCTTCACTAGCTTTGCTGAAAGTAAATACCGGTCCGGTGCTGACCCTACGTATGAAAAAGGGTAACAGGTGATCAAGGTAAGAATAGCCTTATCGCTTGGTTTTATTGCACCGCGTTCATTCCCGTCTACAATCGTGCTGCCGGTCACTTCGTAGGTGAACGTACCGTCCATGCTTTCCAGTTCGATCAGATCTCCTGCGACAAGTTCTCCTATACTGCGAAATACGGTATCACGGTGTCCAGCAAGCACACTATTACCGATTGCACCGATAGTTGCGCTACCTATATAGTGTCCAGCTCCTTTTTTTAATTCTGGGCTTTCCGTACCCTCCAGAATAGCCACCTTCTTATTTAAGGTGGGGAAGCGGATTTCTCCAATCACCTCACCCTCTTTATAGGAGGGAAAAGAAGAGGGTTGTTCTTTTGGAGAACTGACCATTCCCTTGGGGAGAGGGTTCTCTTCATTTGGAAGGGGCAGGGCGAGGGCTTCCTCCCTCTTTTTTGCCCAATCAGTTAGGGCCTGCTTGGCCTCGATGGGCGCTTTGACGACTTGAACGATCGAATAAATCAGCACAACTAAAGAGAGTATGAAGATTAGCTTCACGGTTAATAAGACACCATTACGCTTCTTCATACTCTCTCCTCCAGACTTATATTACTAAACGTTATTCTTTCTTCGATTTCAATCTGCGCATGATGATCACGCTGAGTACCGCAATAGCTAAGCTGGCAAGAATTAAGTTATACCAAGGCTCGGCGGTATTTGGAAGCGCGTTGCCTGCCTCTGGTGCGCCCAAAGGAATGTCGCCGTCAGGTAAGGCTACCTCATCGCTTGGCCGAGGTGTTGCACTGGTGGTTTGACTACCAGCACCTGTTGAAGCTGCAGGTGTAGGCTCATTACTGCTTCCGCCCATTGGAATCGGTTCTTCAGTAACGCTTATTTCATCGACAGCAGGCGGTGAAGTTGTAGGTGTTGGCGATGGTGTTGGTGTAGCAGTTGGTGGCACCGATTGACCAGGTGTTACGACAGCTGTAGGTGAAGCGGTAGTCGTTGGTGAATCCGTAGGTGTCGTAGTTGGTGCAACCGTAGGTGTTGGTGAAGCTTCAGGTGTAGCTGGTGGTGTTTCCGTAGGTGTTGTAGTCGGTTCAGTTGTAGCTGCCGGCGTTGCTGTAGGTGATGGATCAGGTGTAGGTGCAACCGTCGCTGTTGGCGTTGGCGTTGAAGTAGGTTCGGCGGATGGACCTGGTTCTCCGGAAGCAGAGAATTCAAAAGCTACGGTCGTAGCCTTTCCTTGATATTCGTTGCCGGCTTCCCATGGGAAGGTTACATCCATTTGAATTACACTCTTCTCTCCTCCAGCAAGTGAACCGATGGTTACTCTGCCGGCTGCCTCGCTCATCACTCCCGAATAGATGATTACTCCCTCTTTTTCGAGTGTCATTTGGAGAATATTGTACAGCTCTACGTCTCCAGAGATGAATTTAAAGTCCACAAAGTAATCGAAGCCTTCTGTGCCATCATTAATAATCGTGTACTCTGAGCTCATTTCGTCACCGGGCTTCATATTGTTCATGGTGGCTGTGCTCGTGGTATGAGAATTCACAGTAAGTTTAATGGTATCCTGAGCGCTTACCCCTCCAGCGTGCCATATTACTCCTACCAGAATAATCAGAACGTAAGCAGCTATGAAGACCGAATGGTATTTCTTCTTCACTTTCTTTGCTCCTTTCTCCTGAGCCGCTTGTAGCTGTTGAAAACAAAATCTGCGGGCTTCCGGCAAAATCCTCCGTTTTAAACACTTATTCCATTATACATTGTCGAAATAAGTGGTATTGTGAAGTACCACTCTTTCAATTATGGGTGGAATCTTTCCGAAAGAACGAAGGAGAGGGCGTATCCAAAATACAAATCGTTCGTTATAGCGAATATATAAAGTATAATCAAAATGATATCCAAAGAAAAATGATGTATTACAACTAATTAGATCATATTTGCTTAAATAATAAGAGTATAGTCCGTTTATCTGTTGATTTCTCTCTATATCTCTTTATTTTTATGTTTTTTCATTTCTAAGTAGTATTTTATTAAGAACGGTTTCAAAAACAAAACAAAAAAGGCAAGACGGATATCTGAAACGGGAGAACTCCCGATACTCAGATAACGTCCTGCCTTGTTAGGACTGCAATCTTACAGTTCTTTCATAGCCTCAGCTACAATTTCATAGGAACGAAGACGAGCCTCATTATCATAAATCCCTGCGGAGATAATCAATTCATCAGCTTGTGTCTCTTTCAGAATGTCTTGAAGTCGTTCTTTAATCGCTGCTTTATCGCCAGAGAAGGAATAACGCTGCTTATCGAGCATGATTGCTTTTTCTTGTACCGTCCATAGCCCATCCATACTCTCAACGGGTGGTTGTAGCTTGCCTGTCCGCCCGCGGATGATATTGAGGAACTGCTGCTGCTGCGAGGTAGCCAGCTTTCTTGCCTCATCTACACTATCGGCTGCTGTAACCCCGAGTCCGATCATAACATAAGGTTTGTCTAGTACTTCTGATGGACGGAAATTACTGTGGTATATGTGCAGCGCCTGAAGTAAATACTCAGGTGCAAAATGGCTGGCAAAGGCAAAAGGCAACCCTAGCTTGGCTGCTAGCTCAGCACTAAAGCCGCTGGAGCCTAAGAGCCAGATGGGAACATTTAAGCCTTCCCCAGGAACCGCGCGTACTCCGGCTGGGCGCGATCCTGCTCCTGCAGGGTCGAAGTAAGCTCTTAACTCACTTAGCTGCTCAGGGAATTCACTACCGTCGCTTCCTAGGCCACGACGTAGCGCACGGGAAGCTGGTTGATCAGATCCGGGTGCTCTGCCCAGTCCAAGATCGATCCGTCCCGGATATAAAGATTCGAGAGTCCCGAACTGTTCGGCAATCACAAGTGGCGCGTGGTTGGAAAGCATGATGCCGCCAGAGCCAACACGTATACTTTGGGTGCCACCAGCAATATGTCCGATCAAGAGTGAGGTAGCAGAGCTGGCAACGCCGATCATATTATGATGTTCAGCGAACCAATACCGATGATAGCCCCACTTCTCAGCGTGCCGGGCTAAATCTAGAGAGTTATGAAAAGAGTCTGCCGCGGTCCCTCCTTCCACAATAGAAGCCAGGTCCAGTACGGAGAATCGAATGTCACGAGGTTGTTTCAATGTTATCCCTCCTATAATAAATGCTCTATGCTCATAGAGCAGTATTTGTAGCTACGAATATCGCTACTCGATTAGTATACCATGTAATAAAACTATATACACACTTTAAGTAAGTTGTTTGTCTTCCGAGTAAGAAAAAGGAGGAAAAGATGAATTTTTTAAAATAATGTAAGCGCTTCAAAAAAACTATTGTTATTTCCAATCGGGCTTGCTATAATCACATCGAAAAGTTCCCTAAAAAAGGAAGTTATCATTATGAAGCCAACCATAAGAGATGTTGCCAGAATGGCCGAGGTGTCGATTAGCACAGTGTCACGTGTTATGAATGCACCGAATTCGGTAGTGGAGAGCAAACGGAATCGAGTGATGGAGGCTGTAGAACGATTGCGGTATCAACCTAATTCATTTGCACGTGGTTTGATTTACAAGAAGTCCTTTACACTGGGCCTGCTTATTCCGGATATTGAGAACCTGTATTTCGCAGGAGTGATTCGGGGAATGCAGGATGCTTGCATCAAGCTTGGGTATAGTCTGATGATCTGCAATACGGACCGCGACAAAGAACGACTACTGTCCTATATTGATAACTTCCACGAGAAACAGGTGGATGGAATTGTATTTGCCAGTGATGTCCTTTACCCTGAGTATCATGATAAATTGGTCGGTTGTAGAATTCCATTTGTGCTAGTGTCCTCGCATTCCGATGAGTTCGACATTCCGAGTGTGGAAGTGGATGATGAAGCGGCTGCCTATGATGCGGTAAAGTTCCTGATTGATTTAGGTCATAAAGACATTGGTATGATTGGTTTTAACCATGATAATTCCGTATCAGGACCACCGCGCTATGAGGGATTTGCAAGAGCGCTAACAGAGTCAGGGCTACAGCAGAATATTGTGAAGAGCAAATATGCCAGTCATCGGTTTGAACATGCTTATCAAGCTGCACATGAACTATTTACGGATAACCCTGAGCTAACTGCTATTTTCTGTGTTGCAGATGAATTCGCGATGGGGACGATTTCTTATCTGAAGGATCGCAATATTCTTGTTCCAGGTCAGGTATCCGTGATTGGGTTTGATAATCTAAGGATGTCGGGTATGTTCATCCCGAAGCTAACTACGATTGCACAGCCGATTTATGAGTTAGGGTATCGTGCGGCCGAGAAGCTGCATGAATTGCTTACAACAGGTGAAGTGCAGGTATTGAATGAGAAGATGGAGCATAAGCTGATTGTGCGAGAATCTACACGAGAAAAATAGGAGTAGTTCACTTTTGTACCACCCTCTGAAAAGCTTTTCAGAATTCGGCGCTCGTCTTAGGCAACATTTGAATAATTGATTGGACAATCAAAATAATTTTTACCAAAACATTTCAAATACAGATTGGAAACGCTTACTTTATGTGATACTATAACAAATGTAAGCGCTACAATTAATTGGAATTGGTGATTCGATTCTTTTTTAGTATAAATCCTTAGATTCTGAAAAGCTTTGCAAGGGGGTGATCTGCTACAAGCTGCTTATACATGCCAGGGTACCGGATGATTGAGTCAGAAGCAATCTCTAAAACCATTAAAGGGGATGTACAAAAGATGAAGAAAACCTCAGGACGTAAACAGTCATTGGCATTAGTACTGTGTTTATCCTTCACTATGATGCTGAGCGCATGCGGCGGAGGCAATAACAACAACGCAGCGGCTACAGATCCGCCTGCGGCTACTTCCAGCCCAACAGCAGATAACACCGAAAAAGCAACAACAGCTCCTAGCACCGAACCTTCGGGATCGCCGTTAGAGTTAGCCATGAAAGGCGACTATAAAGGAACTAAAGTAACGATGTTCGGTCCTTTTGTAGATGCTGACCAAGTGAAATTTGAGAATAGTATTAAAGAGTTTGAAGAGAAGACAGGAATTGATATTCAATACGAGGGCTCAAAAGAGTTCGAAGCTACGATAAACATTCGAGTAGACGGTGGAAATGCTCCGGATATCGCTGATTTCCCGCAGCCGGGACTCCTAGCCTCAATTGCTAAGACTGGTAAGGTTATCGATTTAACTAACGTGCTGGATCAAGCCAAATTGACGGCTAATTACAACAAGAGCTGGCTTGATATGTCTAATATGGACGGGAAAGACGGCAAGATCATGGCGGGGATTTGGAACCGCAGTAATGTAAAGAGCTTGGTCTGGTATCCAAAAAAGCAATTTGACGAAGCGGGCTACAAGGTTCCTGAGACATGGGATGAGATGATGGCTCTGACGGAACAAATTGCGAAAGACGGTGATCCTGCTTGGGCTATTGGTATCGAGAGTGGTGCTGCAACAGGCTGGCCAGCAACAGACTGGGTAGAAAATATAATGCTTCGTACGACCACACCTGAGAATTACGATAAATGGGTAAAGGGTGAGCTGCCATTTACCTCTCCAGAAGTGAAAAATGCAGTTGAAACCATGTCCAAAATATGGCTCAACAAGGATTATGTCTATGGTGGTGCAAAATCCATCGTGACGACATCGTTCGGGGATGCCCCAGCGCCAATGTTCAATAATCCTCCTAAAGCATGGTTTAATATGCTCGGCAACTTTATTACAAGCTTCTTCCCTGAAACGGCAAAGGTTGATGTAGATTATGATTGGTTCTACCTGCCGCCTATTGATCCTCAATATGGTAAACCAGTGCTAGTTGCTGGCGATATTTACGCGATGTTCAACGATCGTCCTGAAGTGCGTGCAGTTATGGAATTCTTTACTACAGGAGAATCCATTAAGAGCTGGGTACAATCGGGCGGCGTAATTGCTCCAATGAACGATGCTTCCCTGGATTGGTATACCTCAGAATCCGATCGCCGGATGGCGAAGCTGGTTCAGGATGCTTCCACGCTGCGCTTTGATGGCTCTGACCTGATGCCGGGCAAAGTGGGCGCAGGTACCTTCTGGAAGGGCATGACCGACTACGTAAGTGGTACTGCGACGCTGGATCAGGCGTTGGAACAAATCCAGTCTGGCTGGAACAACTAACCTAATATTGAAAGCACACAGTTAAAAGAGGGGCAGCGGGATTTGAAGGTTCTCTGCCCCTCTTTTTGTTTTCCAAAGCGCGAGTATAGGAGGAGCTGGAGCTAATATGGGTGGACAATCACAACTACAACCACAATTGAAGCCACAATTAAAAGCCAAGCAGACGGTAAGTCTTAGAGCGGTATTGCTGTCTCTTTTAGTATTAATAGCCAATGTTGTTGTTAATGGCTCGATCTTTTTATTCTTTCGGGATTCGACGCTAAATCCGCTACTAACGGCGGTTCTGGCTGTTCTATGGGGGGTTCTGGGTGTTTATCTGATCTATTACACACTTACCTGGGCAGTCGAGCAATATCCTGATTACGTACGCAGGAAGGTATTGCCTTATATTTTTATTGGTCCGGCAGTGATTATATTGGGGTGGCTACTGGTGCTGCCTGCGCTGCGGACGCTGTATTTAAGCTTTTTTAATGCTTCTTCAGAGAAATTTGTGGGTCTCAGCAACTATGCAGCGATCTTTAGCGACCATCTAATGGCAACGGCACTGCGTAACAACTTACTTTGGGTATTCGTTGGTACATTGGCATGTGTAGCTTTTGGGCTCTTGATCGCAATTCTTGCCGACAGAAGCAGCTATGAGAAGCTAGCCAAATCGATCATCTTTATGCCGATGGCTATTTCTTTTGTAGCTGCAGGCGTTATTTGGAAGTTTGTATATTACTATCAACCCGGCGATGAACAAATTGGACTTTTGAACGCCATCGTTACTTATTTCGGGGGAGAACCACAGGCGTGGACGAGTATGCTTCAGCCGTGGAATAACTTTTTCCTCATCATCATTCTGATCTGGATGCAGACTGGATTTGCGATGGTGATATTCTCAGCAGCTATTAAGGGAGTTCCTGATGACATATTGGAAGCTGCGCGAGTGGATGGTGCAAATGAGGTGAAGATTTTCTTTGGAATCATGATTCCCTACATTTCAGCAACCATTCTGACTGTGACAACAACCATTATCGTCTTTACGTTGAAAATATTTGACGTCGTCATGGTGATGACTGGGGGTCAATACGATACAGAGGTAGTGGCTACACAGTTTTACCGCCAGTTCTTTATGTACCGGAATTTCGGTTATGGCTCCACGCTGGCTATTGTTCTGCTGATCGCGGTGTTGCCTGTGATCATAATTAATCTACGTCAGTTCCGTAAGCAAGGGGGATTTTAATGGCCGGGAAAAAGAAGAGAAAAGGCAGCAAGACGATTGTTAATATCGTGCTGGGTGTGATTTGTTTCATTTGGTTGCTTCCGACCCTTGGGCTCTTCATTTCCTCCTTCCGTCCCGCTGCCGATATTCTGCAGACTGGATGGTGGAAAGCTTTTCCCCATCAGGAGTGGAAGGCTGGAGAGACCCTTCAGCTATCGAAGGATGTGGATTTGCGGGAGCCGATCGAGGTGAACGGTAAAACTTATACCGATGAGCAGCTGAAGGCGGGTGTGAAGGCCGATGGCAGTCGTTTGATGTGGGAGAACCGTAGAGCGCGTACCATAAATCAACAAGAACAAGGCTGGAAAATGACACCGGATCTTACATTGGATAACTATAATAACGTGCTTTCGGGCAAGGAATACAAGCTCAAGCAAGCTGATGGCAGTGAAACGGTGCAAAAGGGTACCGGATTGTCGCAGGCCTTCTGGAATACACTGACGATTGCTGTTCCGGCGACGGTAATTCCGGTGTTGATCGCTTCTTTTGCCGCCTATGCTTTTGCTTGGCTACGTTTTCCTGGGCGCCGCACACTTTTTGTCATCATTATTGCTATGCTCGTTATTCCGATACAAGTTGCACTTATTCCAGTACTCAAAGATTATACGGCTCTTGGACTGAACGGAAGCTACTTGGGCATTTGGCTGGCGCATACGGCCTTTGGATTACCGCTAGTTACCTACTTTATGTATAACTTTATCAGTCAGCTTCCTAAGGATTTGTTTGAGTCGGCTTTTATGGATGGGGCGAGCCATTTCACTATTTTCAGTAGGCTGATTCTGCCGTTATCTGTGCCCGCACTGGCTTCTATCGGAATCTTTCAATTCCTATGGGTGTGGAATGACTATTTAGTCTCGCTGATTTTTATCGGCAATCAACCGTCAGTGCAGGTCATGTCGATGAAGATCGCCGACCTAGTAGGTTCACGAGGCAACGACTGGCATTTACTCACCTCGGCTGCATTTATCTCCATGCTGATGCCGCTCGCGATTTTTTTCCTGCTGCAAAAGTATTTCGTCAGAGGGCTTATGGGTGGATCAATAAAAGGTTGATTTGAACAAAACTGTGTCAGGAGGAGCATAGAGAGATGAAGATGAAACCATACGTACATCCGGCTGCGGTGTATCCTTACCGGGAGTGGAGTCTTGATGAGGAGACTTATGATGAAGAGAACAATCAGAGAAGCGAAAGTGTATTTGCTCTTGGTAATGGATACATTGGCATGCGCGGTAATTTCGAGGAAGGTTACCATGGCCACTCGGGCTCATCTGTAACAGGGAACTATTTGAATGGATTTTTTGATTCTGAGCCTATTGTTTATCCAGAGGGAGCTTATGGGTATCCTTCCCGCAACCAAGCCATGCTGAACGTAACGGACGCCAAGATTATTGAGCTCAGCATTGAGGGTCATACCTTTCAGTTGAACAGTGGGCAAGTGCACCGTTATGAACGGAAGCTGGATATGCGAAATGGGATCTTGCATCGGCAGGTAGAATGGGAATCTCCTGCCGGACACAGGGTACAGCTGAACATTCGTCGGATGGTGGCCATGCAGCATAAACATTTAGCGGCCATAGATTACGAGGTTAAGGCATTGAATTTTGAGGGAACCCTAACGTTTAATTCATCGATCGATGGTGAGATCCAAAGACCGGAGGTCACGGATGACCCCCGGCTGGGATCAGGGAGTAAGGAACCCAATTTGCTGCTAGTCGAAACCGGTCATGAGCTCGAGCAGTCCTTTTTGTGGATGAAGCAGAGGACGCGGCATACCGGGTTTGCTCTTTTAACAGGGATAAGTCACAGTCTGAATTGTAGCTCTGGATATGAAAGGCTCATGCAGCTAGAAGATCAGCGATTATCCATGCAATGGGTTGTACCAGTGGTGATGGGGGAAAGGATCTCCCTGACCAAGTACATTTCGTATCACACTTCTAAGGATTATATAGAAGACGAGCTGTTGAGCAGGTGCTTAGAAGTACAACGATTGGCAGAGAATTGTGGATTTGAAGCGCTTGTTCATGAACAACGGGCTTTTCTGGATCATTTCTGGGCACATACCGATGTGGAGATTCAGGGCGATCTTGCGCTTCAACAGGGTATCCGTTTTAATGCTTTTCAATTGCTGCAATCCGTAGGACGTGACGGGGTTACGAATATTGGGGCTAAGGGCCTGACAGGTGAAGGATACGAAGGTCACTATTTCTGGGATACCGAGATGTATATGATACCCTTTTTTACATTTACACAGCCGGAGATTAGCCGGAAGCTACTCGAGTTTCGTTATGCTACGTTAGATAAGGCACGGGAACGGGCAGCAGTGATGTCTCAGAAGGGAGCACTATATCCTTGGCGCACCATAGATGGGGCTGAAAACTCCTCCTATTTTCCGGCAGGAACGGCACAAATGCATATTAACGCGGATATAGCCTATGCCATTAAACAGTATGTGCGGGCAACTGGCGATTATGAGTTTCTTGTCCTGGAGGGGGCGGAAATGATATTTGAGACCTCCCGCTTTTGGGTGGATCTGGGTCATTTTAATCCGGCCAGGGAGGGTGCGTTCTGTATTGACGCGGTGACGGGTCCCGATGAGTATACAGCTATCGTTAACAATAATGCATACACTAATCTTATGGTACGGGATCAACTCTATTACGCATATGAGATAGCCAGACTGTTAGGAAAGCAGTATCCGGAGCCTTTTGAACGACTGAAGCGCAAGATTGGTCTGACTGAGGAAGAGCCTGGTGATTGGCTGGTCGCCGCAGAAAAAATGTATATCTCTTTTGATGAGGAGCTTGGCATCTATGCTCAGGATGATACGTTTCTGACTAAGAAGAAGTGGGACTTTGAACATACGCCAGCGGATAAATACCCACTTCTGCTTCATTACCATCCGCTGGTGATTTACCGCCATCAGGTGCTCAAACAGGCAGATCTGGTAATGGCCATGTTTCTGTTAGGTGATCAGTTCAGCTTGGCGGATAAGATCCGGAATTACAATTACTATGAGCCGCTAACGACACATGATTCTTCTTTGTCACCGTGCATTCACAGTATTATTTCTGCTGAGATTGGTGATTTAACGGGGGCATACGCCTACTTTGACCGCACAGTACGGATGGACTTAGATGATATCAACCGCAATGTGAAGGACGGACTGCATACTGCTGCTATGGCAGGATCTTGGCTGTCGATTGTAAATGGATTTGGTGGGATGCGCTTATGTGGCGGTATGCTATCCTTTAATCCTGCCTTGCCAGCACAATGGGACAGCTATCGGTTTAAAATAACAAGCGGTGGGCATTTATTGGATATTTATGTTGATAGTAAGGTAGTGATCTATACACTACTGACAGGTGAAGTGGTTGAAATTCTACATAAAGGGAGCCTGGTGCAGTTAACTGTAAAGAAGCCGGTGTCCCTTTCAAATGTGAAGCAGCTTGAAGCTGTTATTTTCGAGCTGGACGGGATTATTACCGATTCTAGTGAGTATCATTATCTGGCCTGGAAAGCCTTAGCCGATGAGCTGGCGATTTCTTTTGATAGAGAGAAGCATGTACGTCTGAAGGGCCATAGTCGAATGGAATGTTTAGAGATCCTACTGGAGGGAAGCGGCCTGAATTTACCCCAACCGGTAAAAGGAATGCTATGCAACAAAAAGAACGAAATGTATAAGCAGCTGATTCAACAAATGACAGCAGATGATTTGCACCCCGGTATCCATCATCTGCTAACTGATTTGAAAGATAAGCGAATCGCTGTCGGGCTGGCTTCAATCAATGAGAATGCGATGATGATTCTTGAACGCTTGGAGATCGGACACTTGTTTCAGGCGATTGCTGACCCTAAAAACATCCGTATGGGCAAGCCGGATCCGGAAATTTATTTACAAGTCACCGAGATGCTGGGCATATCACCTGACTGCTGCGTAGCTATCGAAGATACAGCGGAGGGGATAGCCGCCATCAAAGCCGCTGGTATGAGGTCCGTTGGAGCCGGAAGTCCATCCTTGAAAGAGATTGCTGAGCTATGGTTTCCTTCTACCGCGGAGTTACATGTAGAGGAATTGGTACAGCTGTACAAATAGTGAAAAGTCGTTCCCTGAAAAGCAGTAAACCTCCCAGTCATGGGAGGTTTACTGCTTTGTTTATTTCAATACTTTCCGGACTAGCTTGATCTTATTCCCATAGGGTGGGTACACAATTCCGAGATCGATTCGTGTGCCTCTCTTGACGATGCTTTTACGGTGGGAAAAGACTTCAAAGCTGTGCTTCCCGTGATAACCGCCGATTCCAGAGTTCCCTACCCCACCAAACGGCAAGCTAGCGTTCGCCACATGCGAGATCGTATCATTGATGCAGCCTCCTCCGAATGAGACTCGGGAAAGCACCTCTTGTTCAACATTTTTATCGGCTGTGAACAGATAAAGTGCAAGCGGTTTTGGATGCTCGTTAATACTCCGGATAGCTTCATCCAATTGATGATATTCCAATATGGGCAGGATCGGACCGAAGATCTCATCTTCCATAGAAGCGTCAGTCCAAGCCGCAGGATAGATTAGTGTAGGTTCAATATAACGTTCTTCTGAAATGACGGTTCCGCCCATAATCACCTTTTTCTGATCCCGTTCAATGAGACTGGTGAGTCTTTGCAGCTGGCGCTCATTTACGATCCGGCCATAATCTGTATTCGGCAACGCATTCTGACCATAGAATTCAGTAATTTGATGTTTGATTTTGGTGATCAATTCATTAGCAATGTCCTTATGAACGAGCAAATAATCGGGGGCAATACAGGTTTGACCGGCATTTAATAATTTTCCCCATACGATTCGCTTCGCTGCAACATCAAGATTGGCGGATGTGTCGACAATGACCGGACTTTTCCCGCCAAGCTCCAAGGTTACAGGCACTAGATTCTTCGCAGCGGCTTCCATCACGATTTTGCCGACCGGAACACTGCCCGTGAAGAAAATATAATCAAACTTGGCATGGATCAGCAGATTGGTGGTCTCTTTCTCCCCCTGAACTACGCGAATATACTGGGGTTCGAAGGTCTCCTGAATGAGCTGCTCTATAACAGCCGTGATAGATGGTGTGCTCTCTGATGGCTTGAGGACAGCGCAGTTTCCAGCGGCAATGGCGCCTATAAGCGGTTCGATCAGCAGCTGAAATGGATAATTAAAAGGTCCTATAATGAGCGCGGTACCGTAAGGTTCACTTAAGATATAACTCTTCGCAGGAAATAAATGCAGTGGTGATCTAACCTTTACGGGCTTCGCCCAACGTCTGAGATGCTTCATCATGTAACCTAGGCTGTCCAAGGTGAAGCCAATTTCTGTGGCATAAGCCTCAAACTCACTTTTTCCTAAGTCCTGTTGTAAGGCAGTGATAATTCGACTCTCATATCGTTTAATACTGTCTTTAAGTTTTTGTAACTGACTAAGTCTAAAAGCAATCTCTTTAGTTACACCACGATTAAAAAAATCCTTATGTTCTTCAAGCATCACTTGAATGCTTGCTGTTGTATGTGATGTCATAATACTCCCCTCCTTCATTGTAATAGTTCAAATTATGGGAGCCGATAAAAGGCGAAAGGTTCGCCAAAGCGGAAGGAATCACTTGCCTCATCCAGCTTGCTCGTAGTTTCCTCATTAAGCTGAATGGAGGTACTATGCAAATTCTGCTCCAGCTGCTCTACGCGGGTAGCCCCAACAATAACTGTCGAGACGGCAGGACGATTCATGAGCCAAGCTAAGGAAAGTGCAGTAGAAGAGGTTCCCAGCTCTTCAGCGATCTGCCCCACTTTGTTCCCCAGTTCGATCCGTTCATGATTCAGGAATCTTTTGAAATTAGGATCGGTATCTGCTCTGGACCCTGAAGGTGCAGAACCGCTTGAATTATATTTGCCTGTGAGAATTCCGCCCGCCAGAGGAAAATAAGGAATAATCCCTACACCTTGATCAAGACAAAGGGAGAGAAGCTCATTCTCCGGGGTCCGATCCGCTAAGGAATAGCTGCACTGAATTGAAATATATTTGGCGAAGCTCCGTGCCTCACTAATTCCAATCGCCTTCATTAATTGCCATGCTGTATAGTTGGAAGCCCCGATATAGCGTACTTTGCCCGAAGATACCATATCGTCCAAGGTCCGTAACGTCTCTTCAAGTGGCGTATTGGGATCGAAGGTGTGGATCTGGTATAGATCGACATAGTCCGTTTTTAGGCGGCGAAGACTATCTTCTAGCTCCTGCATCAAATGGCGCCTCGAGGAGCCGCTTCCGTTAGGTCCGTCATTCTTAACTAAGCCTGCTTTAGTGGCGAGAACAGCCTCATGTCTTCTACTCTCCAAGGCCAAACCGATGATCCGCTCAGATTCGGAGCCGGCGTAAATATTAGCGGTATCGATAAAGTTAATGCCATGATCCAGCGCAGCATGTACAATTTGAATGGAGGTTTCTTGATCCGCCCTTTTACCAAAAGCGTTTGTACCCAGTCCCAATGCGGATACTTGTAATCCGCTATTACCAAGTCTTTTAAAGTTCATTCTCAGCACTCCTCATCATCTATTTTTTTAGGCTTAGTAAAAAGATCCAGAGCTGTCTCCACGAACATCTTCACAGCAATGGAAGTATCGGCAAGCGAACTAACTGCGATATGTATATCTCTGTAGGCGTCAGGCTGCAGTTCGCGGGTTACTACATTTGGAGGTAAAGATAACAATGATAACTCAGACATCACACCCACAGCCAGCCCCTCTTGAACCATATTAAGAGCTGTTGCATAGTTATTAACCACATATTTTACATTCAGATAGCTGCTGCTTCTGCGGAATAAATCTACTACCGGTGGTTCATAGCCTGCTTTACAGATCAGCATAGGCTCACTCGCTAATTCACTCACACCTATAACCGAACGCTCGTGCAAAGGATGATCATCTCTGATAACAGCGTACAGCTTTTCTCTATATAGTGGGATGGTTTCAAAGGCCTCGCTGGGAGCGAGCAATAAGCCAACATCAATTTCTTTGGATTCCAGCCATTCTCTAACTTCGGCGATAGAGCCTTCCTGCAGGCTGATCGTGATATTCGGATATCGTGCAGTGATAGAGCTAATAATCTTCGGCAAAAAATAGGCAGATGCTACAGGAAAAGCCCCAATCCGAATGCTTCCTTTCTCAAGTCCCCTCTCTGCGTAAATCTCCTGATTGACCTTATCGAAGCCCATTAGAATTTCACGAAAGATAACAAGGATGCGCTTGCCAATGTCAGTAAGCATTAGGCCGCTCCGCCGATCCCGAAGTAATAGCTTTACATCCAGTTCAGCTTCTAAAGAGGAAATTGCTCGACTGACAGCAGGCTGAGTCATATTCAGTTCTACACCAGCTTTGGTAAAACTACCGCTTTCCGCGATTTTGACGAACAAACGAATTTGAGTATTGTTCATAACAAATATGATATGCCCCTTATGAGTATTATTCATTTCATTTATATTCTTAATTATTGTATCATTTGTGATGAATCTACACCAAGGAGTGAATACATGAATCAGCAGAAGAAAAGCATCATCCTTCTTATATTTTTGGTGATGGTATGGGGCATAAATTGGCCTATATCGAAAATCGCCTTAGACTACGCTCCGCCCTTATTATTTGCAGGTATCCGAACCGTCATCGGCGGATTCATTCTTATTCTAATTGCACTTCCTAAGATGAAGGAGCTCCGCTTCAAGCAGCTATGGCCGATCTATCTGACCTCGGCTATATTAAGTATCGTGTTTTACTATGGATTTCAGACGATTGGGTTGCAGTATGTACCCGCAGGATTATTCTCGTCCATTGTATTTCTGCAGCCGGTCTTGCTGGGCATTTTTTCATGGCTGTGGTTAGGAGAGAGCATGTACGGGCTCAAAATGGCCGGTCTGTTGCTAGGGTTCATCGGAGTAGGCTCCCTCAGTATTGGAGGACTTAACGGAAGCATCTCTATAGGGGGAATTGTGCTTGCTTTAGCCAGTGCTTTGAGCTGGGCATTAGGAACGGTGTATATGAAACGAAATGCTGTGCGCGTGGATATGCTATGGATGACCGCTATGCAAATAACGATCGGTGGTATCATTTTGCTACTCTCGGGATCTGCTACGGAGAAGTGGTCGGATATCACCTGGAGTGGAACGTTTATCGTGGATACCTTATTTATCGCTATTTTTGTGATTGCGCTAGGCTGGCTGATTTATTTCAAGCTGATTAACGAGGGAGAGGCAGGGAAGGTCGGATCATTTACTTTTTTAATTCCACTGATCTCGATAGGTACTAGCGTAGTCTTTTTAAATGAGCAGATTACTTTAAATCTTGTGATTGGTCTACTCCTTATTGTTAGCAGCATTGTTCTGGTGAATGTGAGGATAGGGCGTGCCGCGAAGCAGTCGGTTTAGTTAACTTGTGCAATGGTTGTAGTAATCAGGAACGTAAGAGGGCATTATGTCTAATAGAGCAATAACAAAAGGGACACTCCTGGAGCTTATAGCTTCTGGGAGAGTCCCTTTTTAATAAAACGTAAAGCGCGTGCGGCTTCAGCTGTTGAGGGCCGAGTGGCTACAGCATAAGTAGCAGATTTAGCACGCTCTACTTCCTCCAACACCCGGTTTAAGTGACTGAAGACCGCACCAAGATCACGAATGCTTGATAGCGAACAATTCCCTTGTAGTTCAGAGAAACTGGCCAATTGCAGGTCACGGGCACGCTCTATACAATCGGCAAGAGAACGTTGGCATTCGGCGTCTGATAAGGTTCTGGTTCCATAAAGAGCAATACAATCTGCGGTTGACTCCAGCACATCCTTCATCCAGTCCGAAGAGGCATGATGCGCTGGCAGAAGACGAATATCGTCGGCAATGTCTTTGACGTAGGAATGAATGCTTTTTAGGTGTGAGGTAGCCTGTATGAGCCCCTTCAGTTCACCCTGGCACTGATAATGTGTGAGGGTATAGAACATTTCCTTCTGTTCCCGGCTGCTATTCGACAGGAGTTTACCTGCTTCCTCCAGCAAATTGTCTTTCGGAGAATCGCGTCTTACGCCTACGAGATCTTTTAATGCATCCGCAAGTAGAAGACTTCCTTCGAATGCCAATGCTTTTACCTTGACGAACCTGTTCGGCGGCACGATAATCATATTGATGGCCAGGGCGATTAGCACGCCGATAAATGTTTCCCCTATTCTCCAAAGCACGTAGTCATTCTGATAAAAAGTAAGTGCTAGAACGGAAGTAACACCCACCTGTGAAACAGCTTGAATGTTCATCTTACAGGCCGTAGCGATGCCAATCCCGATGAGTAGAATGAGCAGGATAGAAAGCCCGCCTACATCAAAAAACTGGCCAACAATTAGGCTAACGATCCCGCCAAGAATAATGCCGATCAGGCGGTAGATTCCTTTTTCTAGCGATGCTTTAACACTGGCTTGGGTGATGAGGATAGCCGCAAGGGGTGCAAAGTATAAATATTGGCTACCATATATGCTGTGTACGGCCACCCATGAGAGTGAAGCAGCCAGCGTAATTCGTATCATGTAAAGTGAGAAACCATATTTTTCAAGGCGGTCTTGTAACCCCTCGTTCATTATCATTCATCTTCTTTCGGAAAAAAATGAAAAAACTGTCTGATCTTTCAGTTCGTTTTCATTATAACACCTTGAAAAAGGCTTGGAGGACTGGATATTTTACAAAGTTGTTAAGTTTACGCATTCCTTATCCATGTAAGCTATCGCATATAATGGTACAATCTAATATGCTATATCTATTGGAGTGTCGAATGAGAGGAGGAATTGTCGCTTATTAGCGCTGAGCATGCCCATTCGATTGTTCTCCGCGAGATGCGGGTAAAATAGTATTGTGATACTTTAGGCAGGGAGGTTGTTAGCTATAGCTATTCAGGAAGGCACCATTATTTCATTTGAAGAGGTTACCAAGCAATATGACGACGAAGATCCGGTGTTAAAAGGAGTAAGCTTTGAGATAGAGCGCGGCAAATTCTATACACTACTTGGTCCATCAGGCTGTGGTAAAACGACTATTCTACGATTGATCGCTGGGTTCGCAGAGCCAACAAGCGGGTCTATCTATTTAAACGGTAAAGTGATCAACCACATTCCAGCCAATGAGCGGCAGGTCAATACGGTCTTTCAGGATTACGCACTGTTTCCACACCTGAACGTATTCGAGAATGTGGCTTTCGGACTGCGCATTAAGAAGCTTAAGAAAGACGTCATCACGAAGAAGGTGCAGGAAGCGCTAAGTTTCGTTAACCTTGTGGGCTACGAGCAGCGTGCTATTAACGAAATGTCCGGTGGTCAACGGCAGCGCGTGGCCATTGCTCGTGCGATTGTGAACGAGCCGCAGGTTCTTTTGCTGGACGAGCCGCTATCTGCGCTCGATCTGAAGCTGCGAACAGAGATGCAGTACATACTGCGAGAAATGCAGCAACGGCTTGGCATTACCTTTATTTTTGTTACACATGACCAGGAAGAGGCACTCGCGATGTCCGACTGGATTTTTGTCATGAACAAAGGAAAAATCGAACAAAGCGGCACGCCTAACGATATCTATGATGAGCCAATTAACCGTTTCGTGGCTGATTTTATTGGCGAGTCCAACATTGTTCCGGGTGTAATGATTGAAGACTATCTGGTGGAGTTTAACGGGCGCCGCTTTGAATGTTTTGATGCCGGCCTTAAACCAAACGAATCTGTGGAGATTGTTATACGCCCCGAGGATTTGGAAATTTCAACATTGGAACAGGGTAAGCTACGTGTGCGAGTGGATTCCCAGTTGTTCCGGGGTGTCCATTATGAAATCAGTTGTTATGATGAATCCGGACATGAATGGCTTGTGCATTCTACACGTAAAGCGACTGTAGGCAGTGAAATTGGCCTTTATTTTGATCCGGAAGCGATTCATGTTATGCGTTTTGGTGAAACGGAGGAAGAGTTCGACAAACGTCTGGAAGCTTACGCCGAGGTGGAGAGTCATGAAGAATAAGGGCAGATCGTATTATCTCATCCCTTATTACCTCTGGATCGCCTTGTTTGTAATCGCACCCGTGCTGCTTGTCATCTATTATTCTCTATTTGATCTGGATGGGCATCTTACGCTAGATAACTACGTGAACTTCTTTACACCTGTGTACTTAAAAATGACGCTGACCTCATTCTGGTATGCGTTTTTGATTACAGCATTCTCTTTGCTGGTCGCCTACCCGGCAGCATATCTGTTGACGAGAACGAAGCATAAGCAGCTATGGCTATTGCTGATTATTTTACCGACCTGGATTAATTTGCTGCTGAAAACTTACGCCTTTATCGGCATATTTGGTACGTTCGGACCGATCAACAATTTCTTTGATCTGCTTGGAATCGGAGAACAACAAATTTTGTTTACGGGCTTCAGCTTTGTATTTGTCTCTGTGTATATCTTTATCCCATTCATGATCTTGCCGATTTACAGCGCTTTGGAGGATCTTAATTTATCCTTGCTGGATGCGGCACGTGATCTGGGTGCTTCGGGCTGGACGACGTTCCGGCGCGTTATTTTTCCATTGACCATTTCGGGTGTGCGTTCCGGATGTATGGCGGTATTCATACCAGCGCTGTCCCTGTTTATGATTACTCGTCTGATAGCGGGCAACAGGGTCATTACGCTCGGTACTGCCATTGAACAGCATTTTCTGGTCACACAGGACTGGGGCATGGGCTCCACGGTTGCAGTGTTTCTGATTGCTATTATGGCGCTGTTCATGATTATTACCGGCGGATCGCGGAAAGGGGTGCGGAATGAGAAATAAAAACGGGTTCTCCAATCTGTACCTAGTGCTAGTGTTCGCTGTTCTGTATGCGCCAATCTTCTATTTGATGTACTATTCGTTCAACAGTGGGGGGACGATGCACAAGTTCGAGGGCTTTACACTGGATTACTACCGTGAGGTCCTTCAGGATACACGTCTGATTATCATCATGATCAACACGCTTGTCATCGCGCTTCTGTCCTCGGCTATCGCCACGCTTATCGCTATTATTGGTGCACTGGCCATTAAGAGTGTACAAAACCGCCGTGCTAAAAATACCTTGTTATCTTTGAACAACGTATTGATCGTTAGTCCGGATGTCATTATCGGTGCATCGTTCCTGATCCTGTTCACCATTGCAGGCATCAAGCTTGGTTTCGTGTCCGTCCTGCTTTCGCATGTCGCGTTCAGTGTACCGATTGCCGTGTTGATGATTCTGCCGCATTTACAGGATATGAGTCCTTCACTAACGGATGCCGCACGTGACCTCGGCGCAAGCCGCAAGGATGTTCTGACTAAGGTTATTCTGCCGATTATCAAACCGGGGATCTTTAGTGGATTTTTCATGGCACTTACGTATTCACTGGATGACTTTGCAGTTACGTTCTTCGTAACGGGTAATGGTTATTCGACGCTATCAGTTGAGATTTATTCCAGAGCCCGGCAAGGGGTGTCACTATCCATTAATGCGTTGTCGACACTGATCTTCCTGTTCACGATATTGCTCGTTGTCGGTTATTACTTCCTGACTCTTAAGAAGAACCGATCCAATACCTCGGAGGCCGTGGCGGAGCCTGTAGCGGAAGCGGGGGTGCCTAGATGAAACAGTTGATTAATGCTTTTTTGGCGATTGTAATCACGGCATTTGCGCTAATGTACTTAGGCTCCTGGATGAACTCAAGAGAGGGCTATTCCGGAGGGAATACACTGACTATCTATAACTGGGGCGACTATGTCGATCCTGATCTGCTCAAGGAATTTGAAAAGGAGACCGGATTAACGGTCATTTATCAAACCTTTGACTCTAATGAAGCCATGCTAACAAAAGTGGAGCAGGGTGGAACTACTTTTGATGTCGTCATTCCTTCGGATTACGCCATCGCCAAGATGAAAGAAGAAAATTTGCTAATACCGCTGGATCATAGCAAGGTTCCGAATCTAAAGAATATTGATCCGCGGTTTATGGATCTTTCCTTCGATCCTGGTAACAAATATTCCGTGCCTTACTTCTGGGGAACTGTCGGGATTATCTTCAACCCTGAAATGACCAAGGGGATGGACTTCACCAGCTGGGATTCCCTCTGGGACAGCAGGCTGAAGAACAACATTTTCTTGGTGGATGGAGCACGCGAAGTAATGGGTATGGCTTTGAACAGCCTACACTATTCCGTTAATGACCGGGATGAAGCTCACCTGCAAGAAGCGCTGACCAAGCTGAATAAGCTATCTCCTAACGTTAAGGCGATTGTCGGAGATGAGATCAAGATGCTGCTTGCCAATGAAGAGGCTGCTGTCGGAATTGTATGGTCCGGCGATGCTTCAGAGATCATGGACGAGAATGATAAGCTTGATTATGTAGTGCCTGAGGAAGGCTCGAACAAGTGGTTCGATAACATGGTCATTCCAAAAACAGCGGATAATGTGGATGGAGCACATAAGTTCATTAACTTCATGCTTCGCCCAGATGTAGCAGCTAAGAATGCAGAATACGTAGGTTATTCCACACCTAACATTCCTGCGCTGGAGCTGCTTCCGAAGGAAACCTCCGAGGATACCCGGTTCTACCCGCCTGCCGAGATTACGGATCGGCTTGAGGTGTATGATAACCTTGGGAAACGGATGCTTGCTCATTACAATGAGCTTTTCCTGAAGTTTAAGATGAATAAGAAGTAAGCTATCTAGACTGAACTAATGTTAAAAACTTAAAGCTGAGTAGTCTCTGCGGAGAATCATTGGACTTCCGGCAGCTGTTGTTTGCAGATTTCTTGATTGGTATCGCTCTTCGCGGTGGAAATCCGCAAACAAAGGCTGTCGCTAACGCTCCTACAGTTCCAATATTCCCCTCCATTCCTAATCGCTTTTTGTTATGTTCGTTGTTCAGCCTATATAGGGGAGGAAAGTAAGTAGAAGAGCGTCTACATACGGATTACCGTGTTAGACGCTCTTTTAATATCTGAAAAGAGGGACGCAATGCCTACTATACTAGTTGCTGACGACGACGCGAACATTCGCGAACTCGTCTGTTTATTTCTACGTAACGACGGATTTGATACAGCCGAAGCTGCAGACGGCAAAGAAGCGTTAGCCGTTTATGCCTCAAAGCAGGTTGATCTTGTTGTACTCGATATCATGATGCCGGTTATGGATGGGTGGACGTTATGCAAAGAGCTACGAAAAGCCAATCCAGATCTTCCCTTACTTATGCTAACTGCCAGAGGTGAAACCTGGGAGAAGGTGAAGGGCTTCGAACTGGGAACAGACGATTATTTGACGAAGCCATTCGATCCGCTGGAGTTGACGGTTCGTGTTAGATCCTTATTGAAGCGATACAAGATTGGTTCCACCCAGACGATCCAGTTCGGCAACGTCGTCCTTGATCGGCAAACCTATAAGGTGATGAGAGGAACAGAGTCATTCACGTTGCCGCTTAAGGAGTTCGAATTGCTGTACAAGCTAGCTGGAACACCCGGGCAAGTCTATACGCGCGAGCAGTTAATCGATCAGATTTGGGGAATTGATTATGCTGGAGATGATCGAACGATAGACGTACATATTAAGCGTCTACGTGAACGATTTGCGTCTGCAACTGATTTTCGAATCGAAACGGTACGGGGGCTTGGCTATCGGTTTGAGGTCTACGAATGATCAAATCCTTATATACACGTGTTGTTCTGACCTTTCTGGTCTCCGTGATTGGAGGAACATTGATTTCTCTATTTGTGACAACTTGGGTATTCCAAGATAAATTAAACGAAAACCTGCGAATTCCTTTACTTCGCTTTGGTCAGGACATCGCCCGGATATACGAAACCTTACCGTTACATGAAGCGGATGCTCTTGTTAGTGGAATGAAGCAGCTGGATTCCTATCATATTCGAATTTACGATAAGAACGGCCATTACCGGTCCTACGGAGAGCTTAATGGAGAGAGCCCTGCTACCGTGACTAGGGAGCAACTAAAGAAAGTATTGGCTGGTGAAGCTGTTCAAGTAAAACCGAGTATAGGTTCTTCCAACCTCTTAGGACTACCTTTGAAAACTGAAATGGGAACGAAGGCGATGTTTGTGGAGCCGCTTGTGCCTCCTACTTTGTCTTCTACGAGGAATCTGCTATTTAATTTTTTGGCGTATTCGTTAATAACGGGAAGCGTATTAATTTTGGTCGCTTCTATGTTCTTAGTGAGACCGATCAAAAGGCTTACAAAGGCAACTAGGCGTATAGCAACTGGGGATTTTAATGTCGAATTGAATATTAAGCAGATGGGTGAGCTAGGTACCTTGGCTAATAGCTTCGAGGAAATGATGCACGATCTTCAGCACCTTGAGCAAATGCGCAGGGAGTTCGTAACGAATGTGTCACATGAGGTTCAGTCTCCGCTCACCTCCATATCTGGTTATGCTATTGCGCTCAAGAAAGTTGCCCTCACAGAGGATGAACGGAATCGTTATCTCGATATTATTATTGCTGAAGCGGAGCGGATGTCCAAGATGAGCGATAGTCTGTTAAAGCTGAGTGTGCTTGAATCACAATCCCAACAACTGCGACTTATCACGTTCAGTCTTGACGAACAGATCAGACGAGTAATTGTGGCGATACAGCCCCAATGGTCGGCGCGCAACATCAGTTTTGAGCTTGATTTGAAACCAGTAGTCGTATGGGCTGACCATGATTTGTTAAGTCAGGTGTGGACGAATCTCCTTGGAAATAGTATCAAATTCTCCAAGGATGACAGTGTGATTAACGTCAGCATCAAACAAGATTTGAACAATGTATCCGTCCGAATATCCGACACTGGCATTGGTATTTCTCCCGAGGACCAAGAGCGTATATTTGAACGCTTCTTTAAGGCTGATCGTTCCCACAGTCGCAAGTATGGTGGTAGCGGGATGGGACTAGCCATTGTTAAACAGATCGTATCGCTTCATAAAGGGGATATCCGAGTGGAAAGCGAACCTGGCCAAGGAACGACCTTCATCGTCACCTTACCAATTATAGCGCCCACAGAATAATTAGCGTTCAAGGATATTTTGCGAGGGGTTGAACGCCCGCCTCATTGTTCATACTACGGTAGCACAGGTAAGATTTCTTGCTTGCGCTGCCGTAGTATTTTTTTGCCTATTCATATTTAGTTCATATTGTGGTCATGAGGAGTACATCATTGTTGGTTAAGATCTCATTAGCGAAACGTTAAGGCGACATAATAAATAGAATAGGACAGGAGAAGATGAGGGTGACACAAACAGAGGTAATAAAAACGGGGAATGAAAAGAAAAAGCATAAAGTACGTAACTTGTTGCTAAAAATATTAGGAGCAATAGTGATTTTGATCGTGCTTTTTCTAGCTGTTGTTTATACAGTTAATGTGATTAGCAACAAATCTGATCAGAAAAAAATACATCAATATGGTCAGTTAGTTCCTGTTGACGGAAAAAGTATGAATGTTTTGATCCAAGGACAAGGGAAGCAGACTATTGTACTTATCCCGGGCTTTGGAACTGGAGCGCCAGCACTTGATTTTAAGCCGTTGATTGATGAGTTATCACCATTTTACAAAGTGGTCGCGGTTGAGCCGTTTGGTTATGGATTAAGTGATGAGACCGATAAGGAACGAACTACAGCGAATATCATAAGTGAGGTTCATGAAGCCGTACAGAATCTAAACATTGACCAATATATTCTAATGGGTCACTCCATTGGAGGTATTTACGGATTGGAATATGCGAAGAAATATCCAAACGAAGTGAGTGCATTTGTAGGGGTTGATAGTAGTGTTCCTGAGCAAGGCGGTATGGATGTTAAATTCCCGATAAAAAAATTAAAGCTGCTCAAAGACTCAGGTATCATTAGATTGGGATTGCAATTAAGCGGTGACCCTTATGATGGACTGCCATTTGATGATGAGACCAAAAAACAAATGAAATTGATATCGCTCAAAAATATGAATAATTCCACTACCTTAAATGAAATGGAACATATATATCCTAACTTTGTCGCAGCCAGAGGGTTGAAATTCGACAAGAATCTTCCCATTATATTCTTTATACAAGCGAATAATACAACCGTGAAAGATTGGATTCCTCTGCATGAAGGGCAAGTTAAGGAATCTGTGCATGGAAAAGTGATGACATTTGAGGGCGGACATTATTTACACCATTCCAGATCTAAGGAAATCGTTGAGAACCTAAATTTGTTCATGGAAGAAGTCAAATAAAATAAAAAAACGCTCCGACTTTCCTCCTATAAGGAAAATCGGGGCATTCTTTGCGCTTAAGTGCTGAGATTATTTGATGCCGATTCTCATCCGATAGCTGACCAGAACCTCTAGGGTGCGTCCTTGAAAATGTTGTTCAACCGCAGCTGTGAAGTCTGCAATGTCCTGATCGAGCAAGGTAGCGTCCTGTTTCAACACGGTTCGTATTCCGCCTTGACTTAGAGCGAGTCCTACATAGCGCTGCGCATCGCAGGATTCAAGATTATGAAATACGATCTCCCTTGCAAAAGAGAAAGCTCCACTAGCCTGAATCCGTGACAAATGCCCTTCTTTGTCCCATTTATGTGCTCTCTCAGCATCAGGTAAGAGTGAGGCGAGCAGTTCCTCGGATTTGGAGATCAGTTGGTTGTAACGTTCTTCTACCTTCTGTTGAAGGGGGAGAGGCCAGTCGCAATCGTAGGCAGCGAAGACACCACCTGTTCTCAAGACCCGGGAGATTTCTCGAAGTGTGCTTTCAGGATCCATCCAGTGGAATGACTGTGAGCAGGTCACTATGTCTACGCTGTCCACTGCAAGTGGAAGCTGGTTAGAATAACCTTGTACAAAAGTGATGGATTGAGGATCTTCTATCCGGCTTAATTTATCGATTGCTTTTCCCAGCATATCTGGATTCGGTTCAATGCCTATTACGTGGTCCGCGACATCCTTCCACAGAAAAGTAGACAAGCCCGTGCCGCAGCCTATATCTGTGACGACTGAAGGTGTGCTGCCTAAGTAGTCGGTCAGCAGCTTGATGATCAGGGGAGGAGCTTCAGGACGGTAGCGGTCATAGTCCGCTTGAAAGCCGAGAAATCGATCGATGTTTTGCTTGCTATTGTTTTCAGGTATCATGTGATCCTCCTTCATAGAATCTATTTATAGGTCTATTGTATAGCCATCGCTCCGCTATTCCAAATAATGGATTGAAGGCAATCGCAACAACTGCTGCTTAGAATAAACAAAATCCCCGGAGGACACCTTATGTGTGTAACCGGGGATTTTAGGCTATGTCTAGTTTTAGAGTGTGTTAAGAATACCTAGTGCATGCTACCGAAGTAATTCTGGGTCGATGGCAGGTACAAGTCCTTCTGCTGCAGCACGATTTAGTAAGGCAGAGATTGCAGCGTAGCCGTCATCGCCTAAGTTCATCGAGAACTCATTCACATAGAGATCAATATGAGATTTTGCCACTTCTGGAGCTAACTCTTGTGCGTGGCTAAGCACATAGTCTCTAGAGTCAGTAGGATGATCCCATGCATATTGAAGAGAGCTGCGAATCGAGCCAGTGATTGCATCGGTATCCAGATCGCGGCGAGCAATGATCGCGCCGAGTGGAATCGGCAGGCCAGTATCGCTTTCCCACCAGCTGCCTAGGTCAGTCAGCATATTAAGACCATAAGATGCGTAAGTAAAGCGGGCTTCGTGAATTACAAGTCCGGCATCGATATGGCCATCACGTACAGCAGGCATGATCTCATCGAAAGGCATGACGACGATTTCACCGATGCCTCCCGTTATATGCTGTGCTGCCCATAATCTGAAAAGTAGATAAGCCGTAGAGCGTTCGCTAGGCACTGCAATCCGGCGTCCAGCTAGCTTTTCGGGACGTTTGATCGCTGTTGGGCCACTTGCGGTAAGAAGCAACGGCCCGCAGCCGCGACCCAGTGCGCCGCCGCATGGCAGCAGTTTGTAACGCTCAAGAACCCATGGTAAGGCGGCATAGGAGATTTTAAGGACTTCAGGGCCTTCTCCATTAGCAGCAAGTGTGTTGGTAATATCAATGTCGGCATAGGTTACATTCAGTTGTGGTGCATTCGGGACAAGCCCGTGTGCCCAGGCATGGAATACAAAGGTATCGTTAGGGCAAGGGGAAAAAGCGATATTAAGCTCAGTTGTCATTACAGCACCTCCAATAGTATAGCGGCTGCCGCCGTTAATGCTTCCATTGCATCGCCGATCTTCCAGGCGGACCGGTCGCGGGGACCGACCGGGTTCGAAATGGCGCGGAGCTCCAGTACCGGGAGCCCCAGCGCCTCAGCGGCCACGGCAACCCCGTGGCCTTCCATCGCCTCCGCGACGGCACCAGGATGCCGCGCGATGAGGGCGGCGGCCGTCTCCGCGGTGCCGGTCGCCGTCGAGACCGTAAGCACGGTCCCCGTGCTTACGGTCAGTCCGGCCGCTGCCAGCGCGGCCGAAACCGCCTGTACCGTGCCGCGGTCAGCCGGCACGGACACGCTGCCGAAGCCAAGCTCGGCAGCGCTGCGGAAGCCCTCCGGCGTCTCGGCCCCGAGGTCGGCGGCTATCATCTCGCTGGCAACGACCAGCGAGCCTAAAGGTGCCACCCCCGGGAACCCGCCGCCGATCCCGGCGCTAATTACGCAGCCGTAAGATCCGGCTGCGAGTGCTGCGGCGGTTCCCGCCGCCGCTGCTGCCGTACCTGCGCCGGCAGCAATCACATGGAACCTGTCGCTGCCTTGCAGGCCGCGCAGGACCGCGTCTCGCTCTGCGGCTACGGCTGTTACGATCAGCACGCGCCGCGCACCAGCATGTTCCTCCACCATCAGGTTGCCTCCTTTGAGAGAAGTGAAATCGCTTACTAAATAGTCATTCGTAAAGACAAGAATACGCCGTTTTAAGGGTCAGGTCAAACTTAGAGTGATTTTCATCACGCTCTTAAAAATTCGTAGAAAGAACATTAATAGCTCGTTAAGCACCTTATGTTATCTTTTTTAAGTGGCGAGGTTGACAAAGGTAGTGTGAGGAAGTATAGTTATCTTAAATTAAAGATATTTAACATAAAGACATTTACTTTAGATTGTACAACATCGCTGTCAAACTGGAGGTGGAATTGATGAGTAATACCGAAGAGAATGTTCGTAATACAGAGAATACTACGGAGATGGATCAGGCGTCTTCTTTAAAGTTATTTGTTGTATTATCTAAGGCTTACAGAAGCTTGATGGATCAAGCTGTGAAGGATATGAAGAGTTACGGGCTGGCGTCTGCCGAATTCATGGTGCTTGAGGTGCTGTATCACCGGACCCGTATTCCACTGCAACAGATCGGGGAGAAGATTCTCGTTACGAGTGGAAGCATCACCTATAATATCGACAAGCTGGAGAAGAAAGGTCTGCTGAAACGTGTTCCGTGTAGCGAGGACAGACGCGTGACCTATGCGGAGATTACGGATGCAGGGCGTGAGCTGTTCGATAAGATTTTCCCGCGTCATGTGGCTTCGATTCATGATCTAATGCATGGACTGGATAAGGAAGAGAAGGGCCAGGCTATCGATTTACTGAAGAAGTTAGGTAAAGGTGTATAGAGCGCTGAAATATCATTAGGAAGAGCGCTTCTATAAGGTTAGAAGCAGTTCGCTGCTTCTTGCCGCTGGTAGACAAAAAAATTTACCATATATCTTAATGTTAAGATAATTAAATCAAAGAAAATTGGAGTGGATTAACCATGATAAGTGTAGGAATATTATTGATGAGATTAGTGATCGGGATTGCGTTTATCGGACATGGCGCACAAAAGCTATTTGGATGGTTTGGCGGATATGGCCCGAAGGGTACAGGCGGCTGGATGGAGTCCATAGGCATTAAACCAGGCGTTACGATGGCGGTATTAGCAGGTATTCTAGAGCTGGCGGGTGGATTTATGTTCGCGGCAGGGCTACTAACTCCTGTTGCAGCAGTGTTAATCGCTGCTACGATGCTTGGAGCCATCATTAAGGTTCATGCGCCAAATGGCTTCTGGTCTACTGCAAACGGTATTGAGTTTCCACTCACAGTACTTGTGGTTGCGGTAGGTATAGCACTTACGGGGCCGGGTTCGATTTCTCTGGATGCCTTGATTTTTAACTAAGAAGGGGGTTTATAATAATGACACTTCAAACTGCAGGAATCCACCATATTACAGCTTTTGTTGGCGATGCTCAGCGTAATGTTGATTTTTACGCCGGTATTCTAGGACTACGGCTGGTGAAGAAAACGATTAATTTTGACGCTCCGGAAGTTTATCATTTATATTTTGGGAACGAACAGGGTGCACCGGGGACGATAATTACATTCTTTCCATCTTCCATGGGGCGTAAAGGTAGAATCGGCGCTGGACAGGTCGGTGTAACCACTTATGCAATACCTGTGGGCTCATTGGCATTCTGGAAACAACGTCTTGCTGCATATCAAATTTCGGTCACCCTCAGCAATAGAATCTCGGAAACCTATCTATCCTTCACTGATTATGACGGTTTACGTATTGACCTTGTGGAACGTGAGGAAGGAGCGCTTAGTAAGTGGTCTTTCGGAGGGGTTCCTGCCGAGCATGCGATCAAAGGGTTCGGTGGCGCTGTGCTCTACAGCAACAATCCGCTGCAAACGGCAGAGACGCTTGTCCATACGATGGGAATGGAGCATATCGCGGATGGAGACGGATATAGTCGTTACAGAACCACTGGCGATTTGGGTAATATTATTGATCTGAAGACAACGCCAATCCCGCTAGGTGCAGGAGGTACAGGTACGGTTCACCATATTGCATGGCGTGCAAAAGATGATGCTGAGCAGCTGGAATGGGGGCAACATGTACAGAGCCATGGACATCATCCAACACCGGTTCAAGACCGCCAATACTTCAATGCGATCTATTTCCGTGAAAGAGGGGGGATCCTCTTCGAGATTGCTACAGACCCTCCAGGCTTTGCTCGAGATGAGGCACCGGATGCTCTGGGCGAGAAACTGATGCTGCCTTCTTGGTATGAACCGCATCGTACGGCTATCGAAGAAAATTTAAGTCCTATTCAAATAAGAGAAATTGAGGTGAAGCAGGGATGATTCATGTATTTCATAAAGGTAAGGATATAACGAAGCCCACGCTTGTATTATTCCACGGTACGGGGGGCAATGAGCAAGATTTGCTACCGCTTGCGGGGTTATTATCTCCAGATTCATCAGTTCTGGGTATCAGAGGGAATGTTCTAGAGAATGGTATGCCGAGGTTCTTCCGGCGGCTGGCTGAAGGAGTGTTTGATGAAGCCGATCTAATCTTCCGTACTCACGAGATTAAGCAGTTTCTGAACGATGCCGCAGCGCAATACGGATTTGATGCCAACAATCTGGTAGCCGTGGGTTACTCTAACGGTGCAAACATTGCCGGCAGCTTGCTGTTCCACTATAAGGAGGTTTTCCGCGCCGCAATTCTACTGCATCCGATGGTGCCGCTGCGGAATGTAGGGCTTCCTTCTCTTGAAGGGGTGTCTATCTTCATTGGAGCAGGTACAAATGATCCGCTTATCGCTTCTTCGGAGACTGAGGATTTGGAGATTATTTTACAGAAGGCAGGCGCAGAGGTGACAACACACTGGGGCAACCAAGGTCATCGCCTGAGTGTTGCTGAGGCTGAAGCCGCTAGAGATTGGTTGCAAATGCGCAGCACATCTACAAATGCATAAAACAATCAGAATAACCGCCGGAAGGCGGTTATTTTTGTTACACAGGCGCTAGCAGCCCTCCATAAAAGGATTGATCAATTCACTTCCTTTACGTTAGTATGAAGAATACAAAAAAAGGCCTATGGGTTGCTTTAGAAAGGTTGAAGTAAGGATTATGATTGGAATGCAAAATGGTAATAAGCTTGCCGCAGGTGGACCCTCACGGAAGCAGAGATTACAGCTGGCTGTGATTCTCGGTTCCATTACAACGATCGGCCCGTTGTCGATTGATATGTATTTGCCTGCACTGCCTACGCTTGTCGCGGATTTCGGTACGACTGCTGCTTTAGTACAGCTTAGTCTGACCTTCTTTTTGCTGGGACTAGCTTCAGGACAGTTGGTCGCTGGACCGCTGAGTGATGTGTATGGCCGTCGCCGTCCGCTGCTTATAGGAATGTTCATCTATGCCATATCATCAGTGCTGTGTGCTTTTAGTCCGTCGATTGGACTGCTGGTTGCTTTACGGTTTATTCAGGGGCTTGCTGGTTCAGTAGGCGTGGTTGTCTCTAGAGCGGCTGTTCGTGATTTATATAGTGGCTCTGAACTCACGAAGTTCTTCTCACTATTGATGATTGTGAATGGTCTCGGACCGATTTTGGCTCCGGTTATTGGGGGCCAACTGTTAAGAGTAACTACATGGCAGGGGATATTCTTAGTTTTATTTGCTGCCGGAATTATTTTTTGTCTAACCATTTTATTGCGCTTGCCAGAGACACTGCCGAAGGAGCGACGCTCTAAGAGTGGACTGAAGGGGACACTGCTTACCTTCCGGGTATTGCTTGGCAATCGTAAGTTTATGGGCTATGCCTTGTCGCAAGGTTTTGTTACGGCATCCATGTTTGCTTATATCTCAGGTTCTTCTTTTGTATTGCAAAATATTTTTGCGGTTACACCGCAGGTATACAGTCTGATCTTTGCTGTGAATGGGATTGGAATTATTATTACAGGCCAAATTGCCGGCAGACTTGCTGGCAAGGTAAGTGAGACTAAATTGCTATTTAGCGGACTATTGCTCTGTACGACGGGAGGCCTCTTACTACTGCTGACGATTCTGGTAGGAGGAGGGCTGATCCCTATTCTGATCTGTTTATTTGCAGTTGTCTCCAGTGTGGGGATTGTCGGAGCGACCAGCTTCTCATTGGCGATGCAAGATCAAGGAGAAGCGGCAGGCAGTGCCTCGGCGTTAATCGGATTAATTCCTCTGCTGCTAGGTAGCTGTGTGGCGCCACTTGTTGGTCTTGGGGGAGTTGAATCAGCACTTCCGATGGCGATTGTAATAGCAGGGACCGGACTTCTCTCGATTCTTTCTTATATGCTGCTTGTTAGACGAGGAAAAGCAAGCGCCTAGCAGCCCATCCTTACAACCAGCAAGTAGTATTTTCAGCAAACTTTCAGCGGGTCTTAACGTTCCTTACTTGCAAAAGGATTATATTGGAGGTAAGGAAGGGAGGGATAACCATGAGTATATCAGCAGTCTCAGGTTCCACATCGTATACTACCTCGACATCTAGCACTACAGATACCAGTACGCTTGAGAAACAAAAAGCGAAGCTAGAAGCTGAACTGGACAAGATTAATACCAGCGCAGACGATGACAAGACCAAGGAAACGAAAACGAAGCAAATTGAACAACAGATTAAGACCATCGAGGCACAAATCTCGCAGAAGTCTCAGAGCAGTGCTTCCTCCGCTAACAGTGTTGTAGAGGCACCTGCCAAACCTGCGAACAATAAGCCTGCTGCAGCAAGTCCGCAAGAGATAGCTACCGCAACAACGGATAGCAAAGGCAGATTTGATATCCGTGTATAACCTATTGTAAACCGCATTACATAATAAAAAGGGCATCCTTTGCCGTGAGGGATGTCCTTTTTGTTATGTATTTTTAGGTTTAAACTTTAATTTACATGTTCTTTTAACGCATTGTTTGCCAATACTGACAAAGCACCCTTAAGTAAAGTTCCGTCATAATAACCTGTCCATCTTCGTAATATATTTATTATGATTACTCCACTTTTCCCATAAATTCTTTAATTATTGCAGGGGTAAAGGCACTGTTGGCAGTCTAATGGATTAGGTGTTGATTATCACGGGTCATCTATTCCAAGTATTGCTATAATGAATTAGTTGTAAAAATTGTCTAGCACAACATGTGTCAGCGGTAAAGGCAGGTGGGCTCATGCATTCTAAGCAACAGACATTAGAAAGATTCAAAATTGTAAGGCTAATCCTATCTATCTATCGGATCAGGGCGGTCAGAGCTCTTTTTCCAGTCGCTATTATTGCGTTCGTATACTGGGAGGGGCAACATGAGCTGAAGCAGGTTCATTTAGGGCTTATTATGCGTGAACTTAGGCGCGTGCCCACGTCCGCTATTTTTCAAATGGTCGGCTTTGCCCTTCTCGCAGTAGCTGTAATGAGTGCCTATGACTATTTGATTCGGGCACATTTCCGTTTAAAAGTAGGGCTATGGAGTACGTTTCGGTATGCATGGATTGCTAATACATTTAATAATTTGATTGGCTTTGCGGGTCTGGCTGGAGTGGGTTTAAGGACGCTGCTGTATAAAAAAAGTGGAGTGCCAACCTCTGTGCTAACCCCGGCCATCGTATTTCTATCCCCACTTATGATTACTGGGTTATCCTTGCTTTCATGGGCTAATATCTTTGGCTTACTCCCGGCAACGGCTTTGCTGGAAGAACATCGCTGGCTCGTATTCGCAGTATGGGGGATGGCGCTTTATTTGCCGATATTTGTGTTTGTACAGCGCTCAGCACTTTATGCAAAGTGGATTAACCGTGGAGAAGGCAGAACACCATGGTTTACAGTCGTGGCTTCTGTGGGTGCTTCCTTTTTGGAATGGAGCTTTGCAGGCGTGACTTTCTGGACCATCAGCAGCCATCTTTTGGACGAGGTCCATTTCATAGCTATCTTTGGTGTGTTTACGATTGCCGCCATTGCAGGCATATTGAGTATGGCCCCCGGCGGTATCGGTGCATTTGATCTTATCGCCTTGCTTGGACTTACACAGCTTGGATACCAGAGCGATAAGGCGATGGCGGTACTTGTTATCTTTAGATTGTTTTATTATGTCATTCCTTGGTTGATTGGATTGGTGCTGGCTGCACTGGAAATTGGTTTGCAAGGAAAAAAGGGTCTAGATCGTTCAGCTCCAGGGTTCGAACCCTCTCTTAATCTATGGCAAAAGATTTGGGGGTGGCCGGGTCAGTATTCCTTTCTGAGCGATCTAGGGGTGTGGGCTCTCGGTAAGTTAGTATTAGCAAGCGGTCTGATTCTCTTGTTATCTACTGCAACGCCGGGGTTGTTGTATAGGTTGAAGATTACGGAGGAGATATTGTCCTTTCCAGTGATGCAATTGTCGCATCATCTGTCTGTACTTATTGGTTTCATGCTAATTATATTGTCACGGGGGATTACGTTGCGAGTGCATAGTGCATATGTATGGACTAGCATACTTCTGTTCACTGGATCGGTGTTTGCTGTGGCTAAGGGGTTTGATTATGAAGAGGCACTTTTTCTGCTTCTGGTAGCTCTCATCCTGTGGGTATCCAGATCTCGGTTTTATCGAATCAGTGCCCAAGTCAGTAAACAGAGCACGATCTGGTGGTTTGCCCTAACGTCTGTCATCGCGCTTACTTATTATTTGATGGGCAGTTATGTACATCGTGGATTTCTGAAGCATCTGCCTCCCGGAGTGCAGCCTGAATGGCTTCAGCGGCATAGTCATGTCGCCTTTACGGCAATCGGAGGGCTAGCCTTCTCCTGGATCATTCTCACTATGCTGGTAACCCTTCGGCCGCATCATAAGGCGGAGGAGCTTTTCGGTGCTTTTGATATAGCCAAGCTGAAGCGCTTTTTAGAGGGCGTTCAAGGCAATGCCTTGACCCATATGCTGTTTTTAGGGGATAAAAGCTTCTTCTGGGCGCAGAATGACAAGGTGCTTCTTGCGTTTTCCAGAGTCAGAGACAAGCTCGTTGTCCTAGGTGATCCGCTAGGTGAGAAAAGCTTAATGAACGAAGCTATCAATGAATTCAGACAAGCTGCGGATAAATTTGGGCTGGTTGTCGTTTTCTATCAAGCTACGCCTGCCTTCTTATCCATCTATCATGAGCAGGGCTATCGCTTCTTCAAGCTGGGTGAAGAGGCATTGGTAACGCTCAATACCTTTACGCTAAGTGGCAAAAAGAATAGTGATTTGCGCAGTGTAAGCAATCGTTTTGAACGGGAAGGTTATGTTTTTGAAATTGCAACTGCACCACATGCTGAAAATTTACTGCGAGAGCTGCGGTCGGTTTCGGATGAATGGCTGAGCAGGCGAGTCGAAAAAGGATATTCGCTGGGATGGTTCAAGGAAGATTATCTACAGCTAGCGCCCATTGCGATCCTGCGGAACAGCGAAGGGTTGGTACTGGCTTTTGCTTCGATTGCACCGGGGTATGACCGGGGAGAGACCCTGTCTATTGATTTAATGCGCCATCGAAAGGGCGCACCGAATGGTACGATGGATTATTTATTCATTCGTTTGCTGGAATGGGCGAAGTCGGAGGGGTATCACCGCTTTAATCTTGGCAATGCTCCACTATCCAGTGTGGGTCAGAATGCCGGAGCACTACGAGAGGAAAAACTGGCTCATCTCGTGTTTAAAAGAGGTGGACACTGGTACGGCTTTGCCGGACTGCGTCGCTATAAAGAAAAGTTCAGCCCGGAGTGGGAGCCGCGTTACTTGGCCTATCCAGCTTCCGTAACGTTGCCCATCCTTACACTGGATCTGGTAAGGCTAGTATCCCGTCATCCAGAAAATACTCCAAACAACAACTAAAATAGGGTGTTCATCGCTGAAAAATGGCGATGAGCACCCTATTTATATACAACATAATTACTTTTTGTCAGTCCCTGCATCGGGTAGCGCCCAAACAGATACGCTGCCGCCGTTGACCGGGAAGGTCGCCCAGCCATCTTTTTCAATCGTTATAGTCGCCTTGTGATTATGGGTGAAATCCACCCATGCTTCACCAGCGCGTTTTTCCCCTACGAACATTCTTTTTTGGCCGTTTTCACCGTTACTAATCACAACCGCACAACCGGAGCGCTCGATGTCTTTCACGCCGAGCCGCGTCCAGCCAATCGTGTTGGGATGATCGAAATAATCCTTCTGTTCACCATAAGCCTTGTGATAGCGGGTGTATAATAGCGGATCAATGGCATCTTTTTTACCTGGTACAGGTGTAGGACCTTCAATTCCATAATAATCGCCATAAAACACAACCGGATATCCATCGCGTCGCAGTAGGATAAGTGCATAAGCACTTTGCTTAAACCAATCATCTACCCAAGATTCCAGAGCTTCATGGGGTTGAGAATCATGATTATCAACGAACGTTACAGCATTGGTAGGATGGGTCTGCACCAGTGTGTCGTCGAGGATTTTAGTTAAATCAAAGTTTCTACCCCCCAAGGAAGCTGAATGCAGCTTGTAGTGAAGGGAGACATCGAAGAGGTCGATCTTATAATCCACGGTATTTAGAAATTGTCGGCAGGATTCTAAATCCGAATTCCAGAACTCACCCACGATATAGAAATCCTTCTCACATTTATTAAACATTTCTACCGCGAATTCTTTTACAAACTCATGGTTAATATGCTTGATGGCATCTAAGCGAAAGCCGCTGCAGTGGAGCGTGTCCACCAGCCATTTTCCCCATTGGATCATTTCCTTTTTGACCTCTGGATGACTGTAATCAATATTTGCAAACATTAGATAATCGTAGTTGCCGAACTCGTCGTCCACATTCTGGTTCCATGTTTTGTTCTCGCCTACGATACGAAATACTCCTGTTCGCCCCGATTTAGCATCAAAGTCAGTGCCGTTGAAATGATTGTGATTCCACTTAAAGGAAGAGTGTTCATTCCCGCGGCCGGGGAAAGTAAACTTAGTCCAGCCCTCAATCTCGAAAGGCTTGGAGATTTCTTTCATCCGGTCATTAGGGTCGACCTCGATAACCTGAAAGATTTCCTTTTCATCCGCGCCTGCCTTATGATTCATGACTAAATCAACGTACACCGCGATTCCATTTTTTTGACATTCCGAAATGGCGTCGATCAGTGCTTGCTTGGTGCCATATTTGGTGCGTACCGTACCTTTTTGGTCATATTCGCCCAGATCGTATAGATCATACACGCCATAGCCTGTATCGTCAGCGGAGACGGCCTTTGTCGCAGGAGGTACCCAAACAGAATCAATGCCTACGGCCTTTAGCGCGGGAGCTGTTTCTTTTAAGCGATCCCAGTGTTTGCCGTCCGCAGCAACATGCCATTCAAAAAATTGCATCATTGTATGGTTCCTCATTATTTCTTGCGCCTCCCATATCCATAAAGCGAATTTTTCCTACACTCTGATTAAATTTTCAGATAACTCCTATTAAACCTAAAAACAGACTATGAAAAATAAGGACGGTTGAGGAATGCGCTATTAGGGACAAGAATGCATTTATATAGGTTTGAAAAGGGTGATTTCTGACCTCTGGGAGAGGTGAACAGCGTTTCGTCCGTTTCTTTTCGAACTGTACAGGGCATGATCAGCCTCTGAGAGCAGCTCTTCTAGAGTGGCTTCAAGACTTAGGGCTTCTACTACTCCGAAGCTGGCGGTCACGTTAATGGGCCCGATAAGCGTGTACAAGATGCTTTGTTCAATATCGGCACGGATAGTTTCACAGAGCCCTGCAGCTTGCTTCAACGACGTATCTGGTAGACAGATCACGAATTCCTCGCCGCCATAACGACCGAAGAGATCTCCTTCTCGTAGATGTCTGCTGCACACCTGAACAATATGCTGGAGAGCTTGATCTCCATATTGATGCCCGTAGCGGTCATTAATGCTCTTGAAGAAGTCTACATCCAGTAAAATCATGGAGAATGAACTGCGCAGGCTGGCGGACTGTGTAAGCAGCGCTCGACTGAGCTCCAAGAAATAAGTGCGGTTATATATCCCCGTTAAGCTGTCCATCGTAGCCAATTGACGCAGTTTGTCCCGAAGCAGTATTTGTTCAGTCACGTCGATCAGCATAATCATCTGGCCCGCGATGTTTCCCCCTTGTTTTTGTACCGGAGAGGAGCGGATTTGATAATAACAGATTTCACCAGCTTTGTTCCAAGCCACTTCCCGTTCTTCGCGCAACAGCGGCTCGGCATCCATTACATAGGACAAGGCGTCTTTGCCTGCGTTAAGAAACAGCTGCGCTAAGGGTCTGCCAATCGATGAGGAGTTCAGCCCCTCTATCATATCCGCAGCTGCACGATTGTAATCGACTAGCATGTCCGAGCGGTCGGTGACAAGCACGCCTTCTCGCATGCTTTCGAACAGATTCTCACGAGCAATAGGTGCGGCAGTTAACATTCCCCGGGATAAAATAGCCCAAATATATAGGCATGAAGTCAAGCTCATAATGATGGGGACCGGGTCCATACCGTAAGGCGTTAAGCCCATTAGATATAAAAATGAGCCAAGGGTGGGAAGGCTTAGTCCGATGATGATCGTGATGATTTGCCTGCGGTATACTCGCTTCATTCGGTTCCACTGCCAGATCATAAGGCAAATGGCTGCCAGCAGACAGCCAAAAGTAAAGCTGCCGTGAACAATATACCAAGGTCCCATCACTACATCAACAAGTGGGGACGGGGTATTGTCTCGTAAATAAATGGATTTATAGAAGAGATGATGATAATCGTTAGTCCATACCAACAGTGTTGAAATGAACGGAATGATAAATAATGCCACCCGCATGCCTTTTTTAAACAAACCCTCCAGCCCAACGAAATGTATCACCATAATTAGGCTTGCCGGTGCAATAAAGGGCATCCCCAGATACTCTAGCTTAATCCAGAGACTGATTTCCTCCAGTGTTTTTCCTGATAGCTCTAAAGCAAAACCGAAGGTGTAAATAGCAGATGCAAAGGAACTTATAACAAAAGCTCTGATGCCTAAGAAATCGGTTTTTTTATAATAGGCGAAAAGGGCTAGTAGTACGCTCAGCACACCTGATATAGCAACAATAACAATATAATTCGAAATTACAGATCCCATGGGTCTATTGTCACCTACTAAGGAGAGATATTGGATAAATATTACCACATATTTACGGATATAAAAAAATAAGTTCTGATTCGCAACTCGAAAAATGTCTCATAGACAAAATGACGCAAATTCACAGGAGCTATTTTACTAATTGTCTAATGAGAGTGTAGCGAGCAGGGTGTAACATGTTAGTTAATACTACACGACAGAAGAATTAACTCAATTTACTCAATTATGAGTTAGATTAACTAACATTAAATGCAGAGCTTATTTTGATAAGGGGGGCTGAGGATGTCATTACTCGCGACCAATATTCCGGAAATTCAGCTGAAAAATGTTGAAATGCGCTATCGGACAGAAGCTGCAGAAGTGCTTGCGCTGCATCAGGTGAGTCTTGATATTGCCAAGGGGGAGTTCGTCTCACTGCTCGGGCCTTCAGGATGTGGCAAAACAACGCTTTTGAGACTGATGGCAGATCTCATCGTGCCAACGGGCGGGAATATTGTAGTCGCTGGAAAAAGTGCCAGAGAAGCAAGGCTGGCCCAGAAATATGGCATTGTTTTTCAAAGTCCAGTGCTGTATGACTGGCGGAAGGTGAAGCATAACATTACCTTGCCACTGGAACTGATGGGCGTCAAGAAGTCGATCCGAGAGGAAAAGGCGATGGAGCTGCTTGATCTAGTGGGGCTGCAGAGCTTTGCAGATAAATATCCATGGCAGCTAAGTGGAGGGATGCAGCAACGTGTGGCGATTGCCAGGGCGTTGTCGATGGAGCCGGAAATTCTGCTGATGGATGAGCCGTTCTCTGCGCTGGATGAATTTACGCGTGAGCGTCTAAATGAAGAGCTGCTGTCCGTCTGGAGTAAGGTGCAGAACACCATTGTCTTTGTAACGCATAGTATTCCTGAATCTATATTCCTTTCAGACCGGGTGTTTGTTCTTTCCCCGCATCCAGGTCGCTTGTCCGCTGTGGTTGATATTCCTCTGCCACGTCCACGAACGGCGGAAATGAGAAACAGCCCAGCGTTTTTCGAACTGATCGCAAATATTCGCGACAGCTTCGAAGGGGTGTGAGGATGAGAGGGGGCAGTATCTTCATACGAGGTCGCCTGCTGCCATTGTTTGTCTGGATTGTGGGTCTGCTGCTGCTCTGGGAAGGAACCTCCTGGATGCTGCTCCATGTGGTGGAGACGCCGCTAGCACAGTCCAAACTGCCTTATGTGCATGAGGTGTTAGCCACCTTCTGGCAGTATGGAGGCACACTCTTGAAGGAAGGAGCCGCGACCTTCGGCAATGCGGGTGTTGGTTTCCTGATTGGGGCTGTGGCTGGTGCCTCATTAGCAGTGCTGATGAGCTTATCGAAGACAATAGAGCAGTTAACCTTTCCTTATGCGATTGCCTCACAAATGATTCCGATTCTAGGGCTGGCGCCAATCATCTATGGGATTGTGCGCGATGAACAGACCTCACGGATTATTATTTCGGGCTATATCACCTTTTTCCCGGTGGCATTGAACATGCTACGCGGTTTGCGAAGTGTAGATCCTTCAGCGCTTGAATTAATGCATTCTTACGCAGCGAAGCCGTGGGCAGTCTATTGGAAACTGAGATTTCCAGCAGCTCTGCCTGGTTTGTTCGGGGGACTTAAAATAGCTGCTCCGCTTGCTGTCACTGGTGCTATCCTGGTAGAGCTGATGGGTGCACAGCACGGGATTGGTGTAATCATGCTGCGCAATCTCTACTATGGCAGCTCTCATACCTATATGTTCTGGTCTACGGTGATTGTTGGCGCTTTGTTGGGAATTGCAAGCTATTGGTTGATTAGTCTAATCGAACGTCTGGTAGCGCCGTGGCAGCCTGAATATCGTCCGAAAGGAGGCGGTGGCTAATGGAGACCAACTCTGTTCGGGAGATCCCGTTTATTGGCCCTGTAAGTAATGAAACGGCTGAACCAGCGCGTTGGGGCGGTTCACGAATGCTGAAGAGAATCTTTAACACAAGGGTGTTACTGCCTATGTTAGCGGGTGTGTTGTTCCTTGCCCTATGGGAATTTCAATTTTTTCATAAGATCTTTGATTTGAAAAAATATCAGCTGCCGCTGCCTACAGCCATTGCTGCGACCATGAGAGATAATTTCAGCTTGTTGTTGTCCTATACCGGATACACCCTTACTGAGGCTGTGTTAGGAATGTTGGTTGGTTCTGCGATTGGATTTCTGATTGCATTAGCCGCTACTGCGTGGCCGCGTTGGGGGAGCGGAAGCTTAACGCTGGTTGCTGCTCTAAATGCTGTGCCCATCGTCGCCCTCGCGCCCATTATGAATCTGTGGTTCGGGGATGGAATAGGCTCGCGAATTGCCATAGTAACGGCGACTACGATGGCGACAATGGCGATCAATGCCTATAAAGGCATGGCGGCGATCGATCCATTGGCTTTGGATCTGATGCATTCCTACGCGGCGGGTAAGCCGGCAGTATTTCGTTATTTGCGGATTCAGAGCAGTCTGCCTTATATATTTACGGCGCTGAAGATTAACGCCACTGCCAGCATGATCGGGGCCATTGTTGGGGAATTCTTTTTCTCCTCCAAAGGGCTTGGGTATCTGCTCTCCAATTCCATAAAGGTCGCCAAAATGCCGCTAGGCTGGTCCTGCATTGTTCTGGCTGCCATTGCAGGTGTACTTTTCTACCTGGTGGTTGAGCGACTGGAGAAAGTATTCATCAAGTGGCATCCTTCGCAGCGTTAACCTAATGATCATTACATCCAGTGATGTGGGAATGGAATAGAGAAACCGCCCGCGGCTGTCTGCATAGCGCGTACCACGATGATTGTCCATACTGTGCTGTCTTACAATATAAGGATCTATAAGTTTCACACTATACATCATTCCTTATATTTCTCGCTTAAGCGCTTATCGTCCTTATAAGGACGCGGAAGGCGTTTATGCTTGGTACAAACTTAAATTACGGTAGGGGGAGTTTCATTGATGAACGGCAAAAAACACAAATTTCGTGGTGGTTTGTTGGCGATCGTGATGATGTTGAGTGTTTCTTTAATGGCGGGTTGCGGGGGCAATAATAATAACCCGGCAGCTGAAGCTACGACTGCTCCTGAAACTTCAGCAGCTCCTGAGGCAAGTGCTGCGGCTGATCCGGTAACCGTGAAGCTGCAGCTGAAATGGGTGCCGCAGGCGCAATTCGCCGGGTATTTTGTGGCGCAGGATAAAGGTTATTACAAGGAAGAGGGACTAAATGTAGAGATTTTGCCGGGTGGGCCGGATATTGTTCCAGAACAGCAAGTGGCAGGTGGTTCTGCGGATATTGGTGTTGGTTGGGTAGCCAGTCTACTGCCGAGTCTGGAAGAGGGTATGCCGCTGGTGCAAATCGCGCAAATCTATCAAAAGAGCGGATTGGTCCTAGTCTCCAAAAAATCGGCAGGCATCAATTCCGCAGCCGATCTAAAAGGTAAAAAGGTTGGGAACTGGATGGGTGGCAATGAATTTGAGCTATTAGCCCTGTTTGATAAATATAAATTCGATCCGAACAAGGATCTAAGCTTTACGAAGCAAGGTTTTACGATGGATCAGTTCTTAGGGGATCAGATTGATGCGGCTTCGGCGATGACATATAACGAATATCAGGTTGTACTTGAGTCGGGCATCAAGGCAGAGGATCTGAATGTGATCGATATGAATACAGAAGGTGTAGCGATGCTGGAGGATAACTTGTTTGCCAATAAGGAATGGCTTGCGGAGAACAAGGAGACTGCGGCCAAGTTTGTTCGCGCTTCTTTGAAGGGCTGGAAAGACGCCATTGCCGATCCTGCGGCTGCGGTGGACAGTGTAATGAAGCAAGCGGAAGATGGCAGTACGACTAAAGAGCATCAACTAACGATGATGACCGAGGTTGCCAAGCTGATTCTGCCTGAGGGCTTTGATAGTGCCAAAATGGGATTCACCGATGCAGCAGCGTTCCAGCAAACGGCTGATATTTCGCAAAAGTTCGGTGTTATTAAAGAACCGGCTAAGGTAGATGCAGCTTACACGAACGAAATCGTAGAAATGGCGGCAAAGTAAGAAGTCGAACTTATAGTTATAATAGATGACCGCCCGTTCTGGCGGTCATCTATTATAATCAGCAGTCTATCTGTGCATCTGAAATAGAGAAAGAGGTGCGAGTTATGTCTCTCCTAGTGACACAAGTCGGAAAGGTTAAGAATTATGTGAATGGCGCTTGGGTAGCGTCGTCATCTGGGCAGGAAGAAGAGGTATATAATCCGGCGACTGGTGAAGTAATTGCCTACGTGCCCCTATCAAGCAAAGAAGAATTGGGTAGGGCGGTCGATGCGGCTGCTGTAGCATTTCAATTGTGGAAAAGAGTCGCCGTGCCCCGTCGCGCACGTTATTTCTTTCAATATCAACAGCTGCTGTTAGAGCATTGGCATGAGCTGGCTGAGCTGATTACGCTGGAGAATGGGAAGAGTCTGGAAGAGGCGCAGGGGGAGGTGCAGCGTGGTATTGAGTGTGTGGAATTTGCCGCAGGCATCCCCACATTAATGATGGGCAGCCAGCTTCCTGATATCGCTACCGGAATTGAATCCGGGATGTACCGTTATCCGTTGGGGGTTATTGGGGGGATTGCCCCGTTTAATTTTCCGATGATGGTCCCTTGCTGGATGTTTCCACTCGCCATTGCTTGTGGGAATTCCTTTGTGCTGAAGCCTTCTGAGCGTACGCCACTGCTCGTTAATCGGTTGGCTGAGCTATTTGCCGAAGCGGGTTTTCCGCCAGGTGTGCTGAATGTTGTTCATGGAGCACATGAGGTGGTCAACGGGCTGCTGGAACATGAGGAAGTGAAGGCGATTTCGTTCGTGGGCTCGCAGCCGGTAGCGGAATATGTATACAAGACAGGGACGGCGCAGGGCAAGCGGGTGCAGGCTTTAGCAGGAGCTAAGAATCATTCCATTGTTCTGCCTGACGCGGAGCTGGACAATGCGGTGAAAAATATTATTGCGGCGGCCTTTGGCTCTGCGGGTGAGCGGTGTATGGCTTGCTCGGTTGTGGTAGTCCATGAGGCCATCGCTGACGAGCTAGTTGATCGCCTGATAGCTGGTGCGGATGAGCTTAAGATTGGTAATGGTGCCGCTGACGGGGTATTTCTGGGTCCGGTCATCCGTCAGTCGAATAAGGAGCGTACGCTCGATTACATTGAGATTGGAAAGGCTGAACAAGCCGAGCTTGTGAGAGACGGACGGAAAGATCCGGCTGCGGGCGGTGTGGGTTATTTTATCGGGCCGACGATCTTTGATTATGTACAGCCGGGAATGACCATCTGGAAGGATGAAATTTTTGCGCCAGTATTGTCTGTGATTCGTGTGAAAAGTCTTAGTGAAGCGATTGTGGTAACGAATCAGTCCCCATTCGCGAATGGGGCGTGCATTTATACAGATAGCGCAAAGGCGATCCGTGAATTCCGGGAAGAAATTGATGCAGGGATGCTGGGTGTGAATCTGGGCGTGCCTGCACCCATGGCCTTTTTTCCCTTCTCGGGTTATAAGAAATCATTCTATGGAGATCTGCATGCCAATGGGCGAGATGGGGTGGAATTTTATACACGTAAAAAGATGCTCACTGCCCGCTATTAGAAAAACTGAGCTACTAGAGAGGAGAAAAACTTATGCAGCGTCTTGGGAATGATAGCGAGCTTGCGTTGAAGAAGGATCAGCAATATTTATGGCACAACATTACGCCTTACAGTGAAAAAAATCCGCCTATGATTGCCGCCTCGGCAAGTGGATCGTGGATTACGGATATACAGGGTAATCGCTTTTTGGATGGAATGTCTGGGTTATGGTGTGTAAACGTGGGATACGGCCGCAAGGAGCTGGCGGAAGCAGCCTACAACCAATTGCTGACGTTGCCTTATTTTCCGCTGACGCAAAGTCACCTCCCGGCGATTGCGCTGGCGGAGAAGCTGAATGAGTGGCTTGGAGACGAATACGTGATTTTCTTTTCCAACAGTGGGTCAGAGGCCAACGAAGCTGCGTTTAAAATAGCCCGCCAGTACCAGCAGCAAATCGGCCAGCATTATCGCCATAAATTTATTGCCCGTTACCGTGGATATCACGGCAGCACGCTTGGTGCGTTATCTGCGACGGGTCAGGCTCAGCGCAAATATAAGTATGAACCGCTGACGGGTGGGTTTCTGCATGTAGCTCCCCCGGACAGCTATCGCCGCCCGGCAGGGATTTCTGTGGAAGAATTCAACCTCCAATGTGCACAGTCAATAGAGGATATGATCCTTTGGGAAGGCGTAGAGACGGTAGCTGCGGTGATTATGGAACCTGTGATTATGGGCGGTGGCGTCATCGTGCCGCATCAAGTCTATCTGAATCGGGTGCAGGAAATCTGCCGCAAACACGGCGTGCTGCTTATTATAGATGAGGTGATTTGTGGATTTGGACGCTCTGGACGTAAGTTTGGTCATCACAACTATCATGTGAAGCCGGACATCGTGACAATGGCTAAAGGATTGACCAGTGCTTATCTTCCCCTGTCCGCCACAGCTGTTCGTAAGGATATCTATGAGGTATTTAAGGACAATAGTGATGATTACGGTCATTTCCGTCATGTGAACACGTTTGGTGGTAATCCGGCTTCGTGTGCACTAGCGTTACGCAATCTGGAAATTATCGAGCAGGAGAAGCTGGTGGAACGTGCAGAGCTTTTGGGCAAAAGACTGAACACTGCATTCACCGAGTTACTGGATCACAAGCTTGTAGGTGATGTCCGCAGCTTTGGCTTGGTGACAGGGATTGAGCTGGTTGAAGACAAGGCCAGTAAGAAACCGGTTGATCTGAGTATTGTGAAAGGCATTATTGCTGAATGCAAATCCAAAGGACTTATTATCGGCAAGAATGGCGATACGGTAGCTGGGTTCAACAATGTGCTTACCTTCGCTCCGCCCTTATCCTCCACAGATGAAGATATAGAGTTTATTATTAATACGTTTAAATCTGTAATGAGCGGGGGCTGGGCAAAGTGATTTTGTCCGGGTATAGGAATTGGTAGGCACGCAGGGCAACCTGAATGGAGATCCGGTTCTCCGGCTGCATGAAGTCTTCGCCCAGCAGTTCTGTTATTTTGTCCAGACGATAATACAGTGACTGTCTAACGATGAACAAATTTCGCGCGGCAATCTGTTTGGAACCATCATGGTCAAGGTAGACTCGCAGTGTGAGAAGCAGCTCGGAGCCCTTAGTTTGATCGTGGTCGATTAATGGACCAAGATAGCTGCGAATGAAGTTCTGCAACGTTTTCCCGTCATTTAAGCTAAGTAGTAATTGAAAAACGCCAAGCTCATCGTAAAACAGCAGTGACTTCTGATAACAGGAGTATAACGATAAGGCTTGCAGGGCTTCTTGGTAACCGGAATAGGCCCGTTTTAGGCGCTTATGCGATTTGCTGACTCCGATAACCAGCTGCAAATCTTTGAGCTTCTCGTCGGAGCGGATATGCTGAAGGGCCTCGAGTGCTTGCTGAAGCCGCATTTTTCCAGGCATTTTTGATTGAATGTCGAGTGCGATGACGGTGAGGCGATTGTTCTTGAGTGTGATCAGCGGACGTAGGGAATGTTTCTCGAAGATGGAACGCAGGGTGAGCGAAAGATGGAAGGTGATAGATTCCCATTCGTTCTCCGAGCTGTTCCATTTTACATCTCTGGGGTTCTTGATCTCTATAAGGCATACACGGTAAGGGAGTTCGTTGACCACGTTGAAATTGGAACCAATCAGACCTTTTAAGCGGTTGTCATCCTCCATGCGACCATTGATCAGCTCATCGACCCAAAGATTTTCTGAAAAAAGCTTGCGCTCTTCCATATAACGGGTTCGTAGCAGCTCCTGAGCAATGGACAGCGAGGCAGAATCCAGCAGCAGACAGTCGAATTCTTGTGGCTTATGATTGCAGACCATCAAGATATAAGCCCAGGTCTGATCCAATGCGCCTACAGGTTTTATTGCAATAGTCTTTTGTCCATATTCTCGGATATATGGCGCAGCGTCAGGCTGAACACCTTCCATTTCGTCGCCGAAAGCGGTGAAGAAATTCAGCAGGGGTGTTTGCTCCTCCGGCGAAAGTGCGGGGAAGAACAATGGCTTACCCTGCAGCTGCATATAGATAATTTGTGTGCGGGTGCTTTTACACAATAATTGTAGTACCTTCAAGGTTCCTTGTGAGGTTAAAGTTAGGCGGTGAAATTCACGCGAGATGCTTTCGAGTTCTTGCAGCATCCGGTGATGCCGATTGATGATGATGGAATGAAGGTCTAGGGTGATATCCACGAAGCGAACCGTGCGGGTGAAGATGATCAGCGGGAAGTCATTTGCGTTAGCTAAGTCGATCATCTCTTGTGGGATGGTGCTGAAATACGTACCTAACTCAATACATAAACAAGCGGCATTTTTATCGATTAGGTTCTGCATGAATTCCAGGGAGGCGGGCAGATCGACGCTTGCGCCAATCCCCGTAGTCAGAATCATTTCTTCCCCGTGAATCAGTGTATCGAAAATGGCACTTTCCAGTACATGTACCCAGCGAATGGCACGGCTCAAGCCGCTTTTGCCGCCGATGACTTCGGCCTCTGCGAATAGTGGTCTTGTTAAAGCGTCGCGAATGGTTAATACAAGCTCCCAATCCATAGTTATTCCCCCTCGATCGTCTGTACTCAACCCAGCCATTAACGTCCTGTTATTCTCAGCCTATTCTCACATGTAAAAAATACAGTTTTGAAATTAGACAAAGTGTCTAATGCAACGAAAATTCGAAATGACTATAGTTTGATTAAAGAATGTCAGTATATATAACCTGATCAGGCAGGACGTTGAGAGATAATTTCTGTTAATGCTTATATTACTACAATAATCCGAAGAATGTAAGCAAAATATTCAGAATATAATGGAAAATATGTTATGTTATATAACATAAAGATGAGAATTATCCATAAGGAGGAACTAGTGATGGAGCATTCTTCTCCGTTAACAGCATTTACACCAGAGATGTTCATGCGTAACTTTGCCGAGGCTGAGCCGCCTCTGACCTATAAGGGTGCTATGGATGAGGCTAATCGCTGTCTATATTGCTACGATGCCCCTTGTATAAAAGCTTGTCCGACCAGCATTAATATCCCCTCCTTTATCAAACGGATTGCGACTGACAATTTGAAAGGCTCGGCACAGACGATTATGGATTCCAATCCTGTGGGTGCCAGCTGTGCCCGCGTTTGTCCTACAGATGAACTATGCGAAGGAGCTTGTGTGTTAAATGGTGCCTCGGCGCCGATCCAAATCGGATTGTTACAGCGTTATGCGACAGATTGGGCGATGAACAGCGGAGTTCAATTATTTAAAGCAGGTATTCCTAATGGGAAAAAGGTAGCTGTAATCGGCGGCGGTCCTGCGGGGTTGTCTGCGGCTAGGGAGCTTGCCCGTGAGGGCTTTGCTGTTGTAATTTACGAAGCCAAGGAACTGGCTGGTGGACTGGATACACATGGGATTGTGTCGTTTCGGCTTCCACAGTCAATCTCTCTTTGGGAAGTAGAGCAGGTAGAGAAGCTGGGTGTGGAAATACGTACAGGTGTAAAAGTCGGAGCAGATGTCTCTGTAGAAGAGTTGAAATCGGGCTATGATGCCATCGTCTTGGCAGCAGGCATGGGTTATGTACCTCCGTTAGGAATTGAAGGTGAAAAATTGGCTGGCGTCTATGATGCCATTGCCCTCGTGGAATCCACAAAGACCGCCATTCCTCTGCTAGAGCTGATGGGCCAGCGGGTCGCAGTTATTGGTGCGGGCAATACAGCTATTGATGCGGCTACATGTTCAGTGCGTCTGGGAGCCACAAATGTAAAAATGATCTATAGGCGGACCCGCGAAGAGATGACGGCTTACGATTTTGAATATGAATTTGCGAAGCAGGAGGGTGTGGAGTTTAACTGGCTTACTTTGCCGAAGCGTATCGTGGGTGATGAGCTTGGGAATGTAACCGCACTGGAATGTGTGCAGATGAAGCTGACAGAGGAGCCGGGCAAGGATGGACGCCCAGTGCCTATGCCGATAGAGGGTTCGGAGTTCTTGATTCCGGTAGATGCGGTTGTAATAGCTATTGGTCAAAAGCGTCGCCTAGATCTGATCGATTCTCTAGGTCTTGCGCATGATCGCGGGGTTGTGAGGGTGGAGGAGGCCACCTGTAGAACCTCTGATCCGCAAATTTATGCTGCTGGCGATATCATATTTGGTTCAGGCAAAGGGGAGGCCATGGTAGTATCAGCAGCCCAGCAGGGAAAAGACGCAGCCTATGCAATTGTAAAACAGTTCTCAGGCCTGCAGGAGCCTGCCGTTAGATCTGTGGGCTGAGCTTAGGAATTAAATTGGATTTTATAAGACAGGGAGGGAACATCAATGGCAGATTTAAGTATTGATCTCGCAGGAATCAAATCACCGAATCCATTCTGGCTGGCTTCCGCGCCGCCTACGAATACAGGCTATCAAGTGCAGCGGGCCTTTGAAGCAGGATGGGGCGGGGCGGTGTGGAAGACGCTCGGTGATCCGATTATTAATACTTCATCGCGGTTTGCGGCAGTGAACTTCAATGGGCAGCGGGTTGCGGGCTTTAACAATATCGAATTGATCACCGACCGTCCGCTTGAGGTCAATCTGAAGGAAATCTACGAAACGAAGAAAAGATTCCCGAATCATGCGATTATCGCCTCCCTGATGGTAGAACCTTCACAGTATAAATGGCATGAGATTGTTAAGCGGGTAGAAGATGTAGGCGTAGATGGCCTAGAGCTTAACTTTGGCTGTCCGCATGGTATGGCTGAGCGGGGAATGGGCGCTGCTTCGGGGCAGCAACCAGATCTGGTGCAGGCGCAGACCACTTGGGTAAAAGAAGTGGCGACCACCCCGGTGATAGTAAAACTGACACCCAACATTACCGATATCACCGTCGTTGCCCGTCATGCCGTTAAGGGTGGAGCGGATGCGATTAGTATGATCAACACTATCAACAGTCTTGCAGGCGTAGATATTCATAGCTGGAATACGATTCCGAATGTTGGGGGTCAGGGCGCTCATGGCGGTTATTGCGGCCCGGCTGTGAAGCCTATTGCGCTTAGCATGGTGGCTGAGTGTGCTCGTGACCGGGGAGTAGGTATTCCAATCTCCGGCATTGGAGGAATTTCTACCTGGCAGGATGTTGTGGAGTTCATGCTTATGGGCGCTACGGGCATTCAAGTATGTACCGCGGTCATGCATCATGGCTTCCGGATTGTGGAGGAAATGATCGATGGGCTGAATAACTATTTGGATGACAAAGGGCTGGCTTCCGTAACTGAACTAATCGGCAAATCGGTATCCCGATACTCCAATTGGGGCGATCTGGATCTCAACTATAAGGTCGTTGCCCGCATTCATGAGGAGAACTGTATCAACTGCAATAAATGCCATATTGCTTGCGAAGATGCTTCACATCAATGTATTGATATGTTAACTAATGCAGATGGGAAAGCTATACTACAGGTTCGTGAGGAGGACTGTGTAGGTTGTAATCTTTGTTCTATTGTCTGTCCAGCAGACGGCGCGATCGATATGGTTCCAGTAGACACTGGGGTTGCCTCTCTGACTTGGAATGAGCGTCAGAAGGTGATCGGTAGCTTAAATGGCTCTTATTCAGAAGTGGAGGTGGGATAAGGATGAAGAAGATTATTAAAAATGGCATCATCGTTACCGCAGCAGATACGTATACAGGCGATGTGGCGATTGAAAACGGGGTTATTACAGAGATTGGCCTTCATCTAGAGGTCCCGGGTGCGGAGATTATAGATGCCTCTGGGTGTTATGTTTTTCCTGGAGGCATCGATCCTCATACGCATCTGGATATGCCTTTTGGCGGCACAGTTACAGCCGATGATTTCGAGACGGGAACCATTGCGGCTGCATATGGCGGAACGACCACAGTCATTGATTTTTGCTTAACCACCAAAGGACAACCGCTACAGCAAGCCGTAGATACATGGCATCATAAGTCGCAGGATAAAGCGGTGATTGATTACAGCTTCCACCTGATGGTCTCAGAATTAAACGATAAAGTACTGGGCGAGCTTCCGGAGATTATTGAGAATGAAGGCATTACCTCACTTAAGGTATTTATGGCCTATAAGAACACTTTTCAGGCGGATGACGGTACACTTTTTAAGACACTGCAAGCCGCGAAAAAAGAAGGCGCGCTCGTAATGGTGCATGCGGAGAATGGGGATGTCATTGAATATTTGGTGGAGCAGGCTTTGGCTGCAGGCAACACCGATCCGATCTTTCATGCGCTGACTCGTCCGCCAGAGCTGGAGGGTGAAGCTACGGGGCGTGCGGCTTATTTGACCGAGCTGACGGATTCACAGCTGTATGTTGTACATGTGACCTGTGCAGAAGCTGCTTGGAAGATTGCTGAAGCACGTAAAAAAGGACTGCGTGTTTACGGCGAGACTTGTCCGCAGTATTTAGTTCTGGATCAGACGGCGCTAGAGAAGCCAAATTTCGAAGGTGCCAAATACGTATGGTCTCCGCCGCTGCGTGAGCAGTGGAATCAGGATGTGTTATGGGATGCGCTGTGGAGCGGCAGCTTGCAGACGATTGGCTCGGATCAGTGCTCCTTTGATTTCAAAGGGCAAAAGGATCTGGGACTTGGCGACTTCTCCAAAATCCCGAACGGTGGACCGACCATCGAGGATCGGTTTACGATTCTTTATTCGGAAGGTGTGCAGAAGGGGCGGATCTCGTTAAATAAATTCGTGGATATTATTTCGACCTCCAGTGCCAAGCTGTTTGGATTGTACCCGCAAAAAGGCACAGTAGCAGTAGGCAGCGACGCTGACTTGGTTATTTTTGATCCAGCTGTAGAACGAACACTCTCTGCGGACACGCATCATATGAACGTCGATTATAATGCGTTTGAAGGCTTTGAAGTAAAGGGAGAGCCTGTTTCTGTCCTCAGTAGAGGTGAGTTTGTGATTCGCGACAAGCAATTTGTTGGCAAGGCGGGCTCGGGAAAATATTTAAAACGCAAGCGTTTTGCAGCGGAGGCTCCTCTTCCGTCCAAGGCAGAAATTAGCGGAGGTGTAGTCTAGTGTCTGCTTATGCGGAATATGCCAAAGAACAGCAAGAGATCGACGGGCTGCTCTTTAAAGGATATACCATTGCCAGTATCCAAGAGGACTTGGACGGTGCCCGAATAAAGTTTGTTAGAGGAGAACCGGCCAAAAGCACAATAGAGTTATTGTTGCTGACAGCGGATGCCCGTAAGTACGTGACCACTCTTGTGGTTGCAGGGCAGATGGAGGCAGGTGAGCAGACCGGTTGTTACAGTGGAGAGGTTTGAGGTGTATGAGTTGAAAACCGAGTAGTAAGCTTCTGGATTAGGGAGCTTGGTGCTCGGCTTTTTGTTGTGTCATTGTAAAGCGGGTGCTGAAAATGTGACGTTATTTTGCGTAATTGCTCTGGGAGGACGATTATAGGGAAAATCTCCGTATATTTAGCCGATTACGGTTATGAAATAGATATTAAAGGGAATACCTCCCTATAAATCACTATGATATCCCTGATATTGAACGATTCCGGTAAATAAAAGGGAGCTATTCCCTTTATATTGGTTTTTATCTCTTGTAAGACCTAGATATAGGGAGACTTTCCCTATATCTAGGTCTTTATCTAATTTACAGCTTCTGTTCATGCTCCATATACTCATGCCGTAATATGGACATGATATGCAGAGATTCAAAGTGTTCCCCTACTTTTATACAGTCACGTAGAGTACCTTCCAGTGTAAAGCCACAGCTTTCATAGACATGGCGTGCTCTGTGGTTGTGGTCTCTAACATCTAACCATAGGCGATGTGATTCAGTGTGGCGAAAGATCCAGTCGGTCACGAGACAAAGCGACAGCTTACCATACCCAAACCCCTTGGAATGGATGACGATTCTTTTAATACAAACGGTAAGATGAGTGTCTTGAAGTCCTGTAATGATGATATAACCGACTCTTTTTCCTGAACTGTCCCAAACTGTAAGATGTAGAATATTTGGGTCTTGGAGGGCTGCAGCGTGTTCCGCTTTAGTCCATTGACCAATATAGATGCGGTTTAGTTCACTTTGTTCAATGGCTAGAACGAACGCTAAATCCTGCACAGTGGTACGTTGTAAAACCAAGGCTTCTGAATGGATGATCATAACCATACGCCCCTGTCTCATATGTACTTTTTATCTATGGTAACTGACGATTTACTCACTGTCATTCATGTAGTAGGAATGCTCGCAACTTCGTGTATAATTGAGACCAGGTGTTAAGAATTCCAATCGGATGAGGAGATCAGCTGGTTATGTACTTTCTTGATATTATGTCTTGGCTGACAGAGGATAATCTGCGGCATCTGCTTGAACAATATCGTTCGTTTGGGCCCTTTCCGGGCATTGCATTGACGTTTATGAAATCATTTATACCACCACTACCAACGATTGCGATCGTAGGGTTAAATGGAGCAGTATATGGGTTATGGTTAGGTTTTTTGTATTCTTGGATCGGCCTGGTTGCGGGCTGTGTGACTACATTTTGGATTATTCGCAAAGTGGCGTCCCATCGTTATCTGCGAAAATGGGCTGAGCGCCCCAAAGTAGCCAAAAGCATGACATGGGTGCGGCAAAGTGGATTCAGCTATGTTTTTCTGCTTAGCATATTTCCGGTAGGGCCCTTCGTTGTAATTAATATGGCTGCTGGTCTGGCTGGTATGAGGTTTCGGTCGTATCTCCTAGCGCTCACTGTAGGGAAAGCGATCATGGTATTTGCGGTTTCATATATTGGAAATGATCTGGAACGGTTCATCCGCCAGCCGTGGGAGATCCTCTATGTGTTGGCATTTATTGGCCTGTCACTATGGGGTGTTAAAGCCATCGAGGCGCGATTCGCTAGAACCGTACAGGATGGAAATAAGAGCGCTTAGTATTGCGAATCAACTATTTAAATAGAACGAAGGAGGAAATGATGATGAAATATCGTAAGCTTGGCAGTACAGGAATGAATGTATCAGTGATCGGCTTGGGTACTTGGCAGTTCGGTGGAGAGTGGGGCAAGGATTTCACTCAGGTTGAAGTTGATGCCATGCTGGATAAGGCAGGAGAGCTGGGTATTAATTTGATTGATACGGCTGAATGTTATGGAGACCACTTATCAGAGAAGTTCATCGGGGGCTATCTGGCTCGCCGGAAACGAGAAGACTGGATTGTGGCTACGAAATTCGGACATCATTTTCAGGGACATTTGCAGAGGGAACAGTTATGGCGTGCTGAGGATGTACTTAAGCAGCTAGATGATTCATTGCGTGCACTCCAGACAGAATACATTGACCTTTATCAATTCCACTCGGGCACAGATGAACAATTCGATAATGACAAGCTGTGGAGTATGCTCGACAGACAGAAGCAGGCAGGAAAAATCCGTCATTTAGGTGTCTCGATAAGTGCATCAGGCTCGGGTGTACATCAGACCTCTGCAGCAGCGGATGTTCAAGCAGAGGCCATACAAGTAGTATATAATCGGCTGGATCGTCAACCTGAGGAAGAGATTCTTCCGCTCTGCATCGAGCATAAATTGGGTGTGTTGGCGCGTGTTCCGTTGGCGAGTGGTTATTTAAGCGGCAAGTATAAGCCGGATGCGGTGTTTGGTCAGGGTGATGTGCGAGCTAATCATAAAGACGATGTAAGACAAAAGCAACTGCGCGCTGTAGCTGAGATTGCAGCGAACGAAGTGCCTTCTGGTCTCGATATGGCACAGTGGGCTCTGGCGTGGTGCCTTCAGCATTCCACGGTAACCAGTGTAATTCCGGGCTGCAAGAATGTAGAGCAAGTCATCTCCAACGCCAGTGCTGCTGATCTGGATATGGTGAAGGGTTCCACACAATAAGCTGGAGCCTACACAGAAAAAAGCTCCTTAACCTTCGCTTCGGCTGGATTCTCCTCGTAGATATGGGTCCAACTGTTCGTGGAAGCGTCATAAAAATAGTCCTGTTTCCATTGCTGGAAATGGATTGCGATATTTCGTACAGCGGATACAATTCTCTCTACCTCCTGATTCGTCATAATAGGGTGTAGAGAGATGCGGATCCAACCTGGTCTAAGCGACTGGTCTCCTACAGTAATTGCCTCAGCGATCTGAGAAGATTGCGCCCATCCTAATCCAAGCAGGTAATGCCCATATGGACCCGCACAAGAGCAGCCCCCCCGGGCTTGTATACCAAAGCGGTCATTCAATAGTTGAACTGCAAGATTATAATGAATATCACGTAGTGTAAAAGAGACAATGCCATGTCGTTCTGTATGATCTCCAGCTAGCAGCGAGCATTCGGGTATGCTACGGAGCCCGTTCATTAATTGCTGGCATAGCTCATGCTCTCTAATCACCATATATTGACCGTTTCCATTCATCTGGTCCTTTAGCTTCACGCAAAGTGCTGTCCGAAAAGCTTGCAGAAACCCCGGCGTTCCCCCGTCTTCCCGCATCTCTATTTCATTGGTGTAGCGGCGTCCTCCCCAAGGATTGACCCAAGCCACTGTACCTCCACCCGGTTCGTCAGGAATACGTCCATTACTTAGAGCCTTATCAAAAATTAGAACGCCATTCGTGCCCGGTCCACCCAGAAATTTATGCGGAGAAAAAAAGATTGCATCCAGCTTCTCCAGTGGTGAGACAGGATGCATATCGATAGGCTCATAAGGAGCACTGGCGGCAAAATCTACAAAACAAAGGCCTCCGTGACGGTGCATAATCGCGGCAAGCTTCTGGTAGGGAGTCTGAATTCCGGTTACATTGGAGCAAGCCGTAAATGAACCGATTTTCCAGCGGCGATGCTGATACAATTTCAACTGGGCTTCAAGCTGCTGAAGATCTATATTTCCATTTTCTCCGGGAGGAACAGTCACGACGTCACCAAGCCCCTCCTGCCAGGGAAGGATATTGGAATGATGCTCCATATGGCTGGTGAAGATCACAGGACGCTCCTCCATCGAATGGGAGCTATAGTCCTGAAGCCATTCAGGGAGCCTTAAGCCCATGATACGCTGGAGCTTGTTTACGGCTCCCGTTGTTCCATTTCCGCAGTAGAGCAGGATGTCCTGGGGGCCAGCATTTACATGCTTTTTAATAATTTGTCGTGCTTCATTATAAGCCAGTGTCATGGTTAATCCGGTCATGTTGGAGTCTGTATGTGGATTACTAACATATGGACCGAAGGCTTCCTGAAGCTTCCGCTCAATCGGTTCATATAAGCGTCCGCTTGCAGTCCAATCGGCATACAGCAGTGGCTGTCTACCATAGGGAGTGGTGATCTGATGCCGAATACCAATGGTGTGCTCACGAAAAGTCTCGAAATGGTTTTGTAGTGAAGCGGGCGTCTCTGCAGAAGAGGCGTGGATGATGTTTAGCACGGATTTCCCTCCAGCCCGTACACCGTCTATTCTAAGGTTATAAGTGTGTTATCGGCGTACCAGTAGTTTCTATGCCACCAGTATATGCTTGCTTGGGGAATTGGGTTAAAGCCTAGTTGATTCATTTAAATAAATAATTGAACATCGCTTTCTAGTGCATCTTTTAAATACGACGCAGCATCTATAATCTCGACCTCTGGCAGTAGCTCCTCTGTTTTAAAGCCCATAATCTCGACGGAGAGCTTGCAGGCATAGAACTTGATGTTTTTCTTACGAGCCCCTTTTAGAAAATGGATCAGCTTCGGGGCACCTTGCTCCTCCATCATTTCTTCTAACATCATCCGGCCCAGCCCGCTGAAATTCAAATGGGAGAGTGGCAGCTGGTTAGGACCTTTTGGCGTAATGACATCCATCAGCTTCTCATAAATACTCTTATCCTCTAGCGTCATCTTCTCCGGATCACGTACTAGAAACAAACCCCAGAAAGAGAAAAACATCGTAACCTCTACATCAATATCTCTCGCAGCATTCGCTAGAATCAGTCCTGCCATGGCTTTGTCGTATTCTCCGCTGAACATCAGAAGATTTATTTTTTTACTCACCTGCATAGGCCTCCCGTTACATATTTTGAATTATAAGAAAGTATAAGTATCACGAAATACGTTATCCTTATAATTCTCGCATAAACGCTTACCGTCCTTAAGAGGACGCCGAAGGCGTTTTAGCTTAGAATGTCATTAGTATGGTTATGGAGGGGAGAAGTATGCGAAGGGACCTTCCGAATTCACAAAAAAAAGCCCCCTTACGGGAGCTTCATCACCTTTATTTTGTTACCTAGCTTCTACTAATGTGCTTCAGAATCTTTGGATTCTGGATCTAAGGTGCTGCGGATGTCATGGTAACGGGCGGAAAGCCAAATGCTTCCGGTAAATAATACGATGAGTCCAAGAACGATAGAAAATCGCCAGTCACCTGCTTTGAAGTTCAGCTGAAGTACGGTTAGTACAAGCGAAACCTGGGTCCAAACCAGTGTTCTTTTGCGAAAAGCCGGGATATCACCAGTCATCTTTGGGATGTTCCGAATGATCAAATAGGCAATAACTGCGAGAATAAGCGCAAATATAGCGGTTACGGCTAATTCAGAAGAGGATAGGACATGCATAGTCTCAGGCATCCTTTCAGCTTGCAAAAGTTAGGATTCAAAAAAGGTGAATTATTATTTCTTGAAAATACCTAGCGGAGCTCCGATCGGTAAGAAAGTGCGTCCGAAATGAGCGTTTAGCACAGAAGCGCCACATCCGTATAAGGATACGATACCAATTCCAAGTTCGGCGCAAGCAGCAAGCTTATGGAAGAATTCTGGAGCGATACCAAAGGAATCGAAGGTTAGTCCAATAAAAAGGAAATCTATCAATACAAAAATGATAAGCAAAACTCTATTAGCCTCAACCGCACCAATGGTCATAAAGATTGTAAAGATCAAATAACCCAGAAATACAAATCCGAGCTGCTTAGGATCTACAGCCTCTGCAAGCGTTGGGCCGAATACGCCGAGCTTGATCAGCCAGCTGCTAGCCATGCCGAACCAAAAGAAAGCGTAGGCGCCAAAGGCGGTCATACCAAAGGTGTTGTTGTGCTTAGCATCTTGAATTGCGGCAAATAGTTGAGCGAATGCTCCCAGGAAGATAGCCCAAGGAATGACGTAGCTAAGTCCTGTTGTAAACTCAAGCTTCTGCGAAGAAGCAACCAATGTGACAATAGCCAGTCCGAATAGCCCGATGGCGCTAGGGTCTGCGGTGACGATTTTGACAGATTGGGTGTTAGGGGATTGCGCTGACATGACAGTAAAAGCCTCCATTATTATATATAGTTTTACGCTCTTAAAAACAGCACTCAGGGAGCGCTGTTCATAGGCTTGCCTATCATATCATATCGGTATGGGCTTGCCTATAAAACAACACTCATTTTTTGTTGAGAAAGGGTGGTCTTATGTCCAAGAAGAGGGTATTTACACGTTTATCATCTATTAATATATCCTTTAGCCGAACAAACGGAGTTATTATGTCAAGATTAGACATTATATGCAGTGATAATCTTCACAATCTATCGAAAATTGATGTATAATAGTCAGTGATAATTATTATCAAATCAAATGAAAAAGGCGGTAAGCTTGAAGTGAACAAATGGACATTATTTACCAAGGCGACCCGGTTTTGGAGTTTCTCTGTTATGCTCATCCCGATTGTTTTGGGTACGGTTGGGGCATATGTATGGGAAGGGGCATTCCATCCGGTTTTATTTATTCTTACCTTAATAGGGGCAATTTCGGCGCATTTATTCTCCAATATGGTGAATGATCTGTGGGATTTCCGCAACGGAACCGATACAGAAGCAAAGAATTCCGCTGGTGAAATCAGCACAAACTCCGGGCTACTGACAGGTGGAATCCTCTCGGAGTCTTTTTATGCAAGGATGACCTGGAGTATGCTGGGGATTGCTCTTATCTGCGGTGGAATCCTTAGTATATATAGCGGTTGGAATATCCTCTGGTTTGTACTTGTAGGTGCTTTAATCGCTTATTTCTATGTGGCTCCGCCACTGCGTTATGGATATCGCGGCAAAGGGTACAGTGAGCTGGCCATCTTTATTGCTTTTGGTATTATGCCGGTATTGGGCTCTTATTTCGTACAAACGGGTCAATTCAGCATGAAGCCTGTTATTCTTTCGTTGCCAGTTGGATTTTTAACTACCTTATTGTTGTTTAATCACCATTTCCTACATTGGAAAGCGGATGAGCAGGCTGGAAAGCTTACGCTTGTTGTAGTGTGGGGGGAGCAGAAGGCACTTGTATTTTCGCGTGTACTTCTCTTCACTGGTTACGCCTCTGTGGTGGTCTGTGTGCTGATGGGCGTACTTCCAGTTTATGCGCTTTTGGCGCTAGTTACAGCTTTCTGGCCGATTCGTATTTATCGTGAACTGAAGCCACATAATGCTTCGCCAGCCTATATCCCACTCATGGGTGCTTCACAAAAGGCCTCCGTGCGTTGCGGTGTAGTGATGGCAGCAGCATTACTAATTCAAGGATTATTCTGAAAATATAAGAATACAGAAGGAGTGAGCTTTCATGGAAAAGAAGGACAAGGAATTGATGAAGGAAGAACCAAACGCTAAAAGTAACCAAATGGTGCTTGGAGACTTCCACTCTATTTTAGAAGAAGGAAAGGTTTGGAAAACAGGTGGATTTACACTGCCTGATGGATCGTTCTGGGCTTATCGTGAACCGGAAGCGGTAGTTATTGTTCGTAATGATACCTTGTATGTACGTGCCAAATTATCTCGTGAGAATCATCAAGTGCAAATTCTAGACAATGCTAAGCATATGTATTACTCCGCGGAGCCAGTGGAAATTCCTGAGGCTGGAGAGATTAGCTTCGAGCTGCAAATTCGTTGCCGCACACAAGGAACAGCACCTGGAGACTTGTACGACGGTTATGTATCGCTGAACTTGCTTGATTTTACGACAGGTGCGGCGTTAGACTTTTTTGCGGGAAATGATAAATATGCTAGTGTATATGGTATTCTGCCGTTCCCGGGCGTACAAGTACCAGAGAGCAAAGGAACGAAATATTTCTGCATCTTTAAAGAAGATACGGATTTCCAGCCACGTGAATTTAATACCTACCGCATTACGTACCACCGTGGCAAGGATGAGGCTGTATTCTATTTGAATGGCAAAGAGGTACGCCGCGAGAAAAATATTCCGCTCAAATTCAACAACTTTACAGTGGCGCTCGGAATTATGACAGAGAAGGATCTGAGTCCTGAGGGTAGCGTGTCTGTGCATGGACAAACGGTTATTGCTGAATGGTCCCCAGTAAAGATTACAACGACTGAACAGTAATACCTTGCAGGCTCAATTGATAAATAAGGGTGTATGGTGTGAATATTAAAAGCTTTCTAAGATTTGTGGAGTTGCCGACAAAAGTAGCCAGTATGATCCCCTTCCTAATGGGGACGCTGTATGCCCTGCACCGGTTTGAGGATTTTTATGTGTTGCGTTTTGGTTTGATGTTCGTTTCCTTACTAAGTTTTGATATGGCAACGACAGCGATTAACAACTATTACGATTTTAAAAAAGCTTCCAAAACCCACGGCTATGGCTATGAAACGCATAATGCAATTGTACATTTTAAGCTAAAAGAGAGCACCGTCGTGGCGACCATTGTTATTTTGCTAGTGTTGGCTGCAGGGGGAGGGATCGCCCTTGTTACTCAGACAGGTTTGCTGGTCTTTTTGCTGGGTGGACTGTCGTTCTTAATAGGTATCCTTTATTCGTTCGGACCGATTCCGATCTCGCGGATGCCGTTAGGTGAACTGTTCTCAGGTTTGTTTATGGGTTTTGTTATTATTTTTATCTCTGCTTATATCCATACCGACGAGCATGTGGTGTCGCTGCTGCTTCAGAACGGCTGGGTCAGCCTGAATATTAACATTGTGGAAGTGCTATACCTGTTCTGGTTCTCTGTTCCCGCCATTTTAGGGATTGCAGGGATTATGCTCGCTAATAATATCTGTGATATTGATGAAGATATGGAGAACCGCAGATACACGCTTCCGGTCTATATTGGCCGCCGCAATGCGCTCGTGCTGTTTAAATATCTCTACTATGTCTCTTATCTGGATCTTGTAGTGCTGCTGATCTTGGGGATTAACCCTATTCTTGTCTTAGCGATTCTACTTACACTGATCCCGCTGCACCGAAATATCGATTTGTTCACACAGAGGCAAGAGAAGGCGAGTACCTTTATTCTTGCCGTCAAAAATTTTGTGTTGATGAGCACGGCACGTATGGTTGTGCTTGGTGCGGCTGTCCTGTTAAGTATGGTCATATAGCTTTTCCATCGAATTAAAAAGCAGTGTCTATCGGAGTGGAGGCTCCTTTGGGTGCTGCTTTTTTTACGTTCTGACTGTTCTCTTTGATTAGTGCTGCGTTTCATTTTATGATAAGGTGTCTTAAAGTATAGTAACTAGACCAAGGGAAGAGGTGTGCCGTTATGGTGCAAAAACTTCGCTGGGGGATCATAGGCTGTGCGCAGATTGCGACAGGTTCAGTGATGCCAGCTATCATGAATTCAGATTCGGGAATGATTAAGGCGGTAGCAAGTCGTGGCTTGGAAAAAAGCAGCGCTGTAGCCGCAGAGTTCGGAATAGAGAAAGCATATGGCAGTTATGAAGAGTTACTTGCAGATAAAGAAATCGATGCGGTGTATGTTCCGCTCCCGAATCATCTTCATCGAGAATGGGTGATCCGTGCGGCAGAAGCAGGTAAGCATGTGTTGTGTGAGAAACCGATCGCGCTGAACAGTGCAGAGGCTGCAGAGATGGTGAAAGCATGCAACGATGCAGGCGTCCACTTAGCAGAGGCATACATGTATCGGCATCATCCACGGATTGCTGAACTCCGGGACATTATCGCTAGCGGTGAAATCGGAGAATTACGCTCGATTCGAGGTACATTTACTTACAATGATGCTACAGACACTTCAAATATTCGTTTTAAATCGGCTTGGGGCGGCGGCTCGCTTTATGATGTGGGCTGTTATCCATTAAGTGCAGCACGACTTTTGTTTGGGACGGAGCCGGAAGCTGTGACCGTGCATGCGAAGTTCTCCCCTGAGCATGATAATGTAGATATGATGGCTTCAGGGCTGGTAGAGTTTCCAAATGGTTTAAGCTTGATCTTTGATTGCGGTATGTGGGCATATAACCGCCAGCTCTTGGAGATTCTTGGGACTGAGGGACGAATTGAGGTGCCTATGCCTTTCAACGCTAGAGACGAGGATGCGGAATTCTTTGTGTACACTGGCGATGAGATGAGACGGGTTGATGCCACAGGGGCTAATCCGTACATTCGGCAGGTGGATGATTTTGCAGCTGCTGTGTTCACAGGAAAGAGACTCATTGCACCGGAGGATCCAGTGCTAAGTATGCGGCTGGTTGAAACCTGTCTTGCTTCAGCTAAACAACGCCAAAGAATTAGCATGCAGTAATAGCTGAATCTTATATGAATCTACAAAAAAACCTCCGGCTTTCTGCTATAAGCAGATGCCGGAGGTTTTTAAAATATAAGAAAGGCGTTTTGCTTGCGTGTTCAGCGTTTAAACTGTACCCACTAGAATATCATCTTCGTCGTCATTGCTATTAAAGGCTTCGCGGTCAAATTCACCTTCTGAATTTGCGACCAACAACGCGGTTACAGCTGTTCCCGTTGCATTTACAGCGGTACGACCCATATCGATGAGCGCTTCTACACCTGCAACGATAGCGATTCCTTCAAGCGGCAGACCAAGAGCGGTTAATACTACCGTAGTGGAGATTACGGCTGGTCCAGGTACGCCAGCTACACCAATAGAAGAGATAATACTTACTAAGACCAGCGTAATGTAGTCCGTCCAGTTCAGATCAATACCGAATACTTGGGCGGTAAACACAGCCACAATTGCCGGCCAAATCCCGCCGCAAGCATTAAAGTTGACCGATGCTCCTAATGGGGCGATAAAGCTCGCGATCCGTGGGGAGACATGCAGACGCTTCGTAATGACTTCAAGATTGACAGGAAGTGTTGCGTAGCTGCTTCTGGTTGTGAAGGCAACAGTAATGGTTGGATATATTTTGCGGAAGAAACGAATTGGGTTCACTTTCGCTACCAATAGAACCAACCCGCCAAAGATAAGCACAAAATGTATAATCATTGCTACATATGAGGTGATAATAACACTGCCCAGCTCCTGCAGCGTTTCCCAGCCATACCGAGCGGTAATTCCGGCAATCAGTGCGAATACGCCGTAAGGTGTCAGGCGAATAATGAATTTCACGACCTGATGCAGTATCAGTGTCAATGACTCAATAAGATCACGTACAGGTTTCACGGCTTCTGGTTTCTTAGAACCAATCTTGATGATAGCTACTGCTAGGAAGATAGCGAAAATGAGCAGAGGCACAACTTTTCCCGTAGCTGCTTCATTCACAGGGTTAGATGGAACGAGATCTAGAATAACCTGTGAGAAGGTCGGAATTTCCCGAGCAGCGAAATCTGCGGGTACATCCTGCTGAATGCCTTGGCCGGGATTGAACAGCAATGCCACGGATAGGCCGATAATAGAAGCAATACCCGTCGTACCGAGGAACCAGGCGAAGGTTTTGATCCCTATTTTACGTAGATACTCCAGATTAGTTAAGGAAGAAATGCTGTTCAATACGAGTATGAAGACTAAAGGAATGACGAGCATGCGAATCAAGCTTACATAAATGCTGCCGAATGTACTGATAGCTTTGGTCTCTAAATCGAAGTATTGAAAGAATATTCCGGCAATAAGTCCGATGCCAAGTCCGATGAGTACCCGAGTACCAAACCCGATTCGTTTACGTGCCAGTAGAAACAAAATTGCAAAAACAAATATGGAAGCAACAAATCCATACCAGTTCGTTTCGATGGCGGATAACAAGTTGTTATCTATGTTCACTACCGATACCCCCTTAAACCTAGTTTTTTAATGTGATTAATCCTATTGAGATCAATCTATATAGAATTTATAGTAAAGTCAATGTAATAATATGTTAAAAATAATTAATCCCGATAAAAACCATGTGAAAAATAAAAATTGATTGACAAGGGACTGTAGCATGAATAATATGGAACTTAATTGTTAGACCAATTGGAATCGACTGGACAGCCGGAGATTCAACGAAAGACGCGTAATCTGCGTCTCGTTGAGTCTCTTTTTTATTTTAGAGAAGGGAGAGGTAATGGAGGTAAGATGCGAAAATGTAGTGAAGTGGCATGGATCGACTGGACAGCCAGAGATTCAACAGGTACGTAATACGTACCGTGTTGAATCTTATTTTATTTGAAAAGGATGGTACACATTATGAAAAAACTTACGATATCTTTGGTTGCTGCAACTGTCGTCTTTTCCGCACTGACGTATGCTGCAGTATCCGCTAATAAAAAGACAGCAGAGGCAGCATCCATTGAAGCAAGCAGTAATACAGCAGTATCCGTTTCTGCAGCAGCGGCATCTGTAGCTACTTCTGCAGCCGTAGTCGTTGTTCAGGCAGAAGCCACTTCGGCTCCTGTTACAGAAACGGTTCAACCGGAATCTTCAGCTCCAGCCGTGGAGACTGTCTCCGCAAAAGCGACTGCTGCTCCAGACGTAACCGTTGATTCTGGGGAGAAGACTGTTGCCTCTGCAGCTCCAGCGGTGGGTGAAACTCAGCCTAAGGCGACCGTCGCTCCAGCCGTGGAGACCGCTAAGGTAGCTACAACTACAACCACGGTAGCTGCGACTGTCAACACGCAAACTCAAACAGCTACACCGGTTCCATCGGCTGCGCCTACGGCAGCTCCCAAAGCAAATGTAACGGCTAAAGCCGCTCAACCGACCGCCGCTCCTGTCGTATCTGTACAGCCTAAGGAAACCGCGGCACCTGTAGCCAAAGCAACGGAGACACCTACCAAAAAGGTGATTACCTTCTCTACTACAGAGGTCGTTAAAGCGACTGCTGCTCCAGTAGTTGAGCCTGCCCAACCGAAGACATCGTCCTCTTCTTCATCGTCATCCACGGTCAGCGCACCAGCAGCAGCTCCAGCGGAAACGGTTCAGGCACCAGCACCAGCCGTTGAGGAAGAGGTTTGTCCTTGATGAGCAGCAGGCTCATTCAGGATTCCTTTCAGCTCATATATCACATAAATCGATTTAAGGCGAGGTGCACATAATGATACGACCATTAACCTTTAAAAAATTTTTAACGCTGCTGCTGGCAGCCTCCCTGCTAATTCTGCCTACTCAGGCAGGAAGAGCTTATGCTAATCCGGATAACGCAGAGGCGCTGACCTCTTCCCAAGCTGGCGTTAACCAGTATGATTATTTCAATCATGTTTATGACCGTCTGAATGATCCTAACCATGTATTTAAAACGGCAACCTATGAGGATATCGTTCATCTTTTTGAGAGTGAAGGCACTTACGCTGTTCTGGTTGGCGGTGCTTGGAGCGGGAATACACAGGCCGACATCGGCTTTATCAACGAGGTAGCCAAGGAATATGGCATCTCTACGATTTATAACTTTGATACTAAGCTGGATGGGGATACCCTTCAGATTGCAGACAGCAATAATAAATTTGCTTACAAATACGTTGATTTAGTAAATAAATATTTGAAGAATTTAAATCTATCCTCAAAGGACGTTCCAGAACGCAATGTTAGCTATACCAATAAAAACGGGGATGTCGTAACGGCTAATAAGATCGAATCTCCATTTCTCTTGGTATACAACAAGGATCACAAGGATGCACAAGGAAATATCGCTCCTGTTGTATCCTATCTGGATAAAAGCTACTCGTGGAATGAGTTCCTGACGAACGGAACACTTGATGCGGCGAAGGTTAATGCTTATAAAGCATCCGTAAGACAGGTGCTTAGTGCCGCTTCTGGGTACAGCACGATCGATGAGTCCGCTTATATCAAGGCAGCATTCAACAAGAACTATGAAGGTGAAAATCCAGGGAAACCTACGATTTTTAATGAATCGGATGGTACGCTTGTTTATGAACATGTTACCTATCATCAGCTGAAGCAAATTTTGGCGAGTGAGGGCAACTATGCGATCTTGTTAGGGGGCTCATGGTGCCCCAACACGCAAGCCGTTATTAAATATATTAACGAGTATGCCAAAAAACATAATATCGCTAAGGTCTACCTCTTCGATACTAAACTGGACTCGGGTGTGACGGTTGCTGAGCCTAGTAATAACAGTGGTACCGCTGGCAATGCGAATCCGCATAACAACAATGAGCTACAGATTAGAACAACGAATCATCCATATGCGAAGCTGTATGTCGATCTGGTCCGTACTTATCTGACCAATATCAAGACCGAGAACAATACAGCAGCCAAGCCATCTGTGATTAGTTATGTGAATGAGCTTGGAGACACCGTGATTGGAGATAGACTTCAGGTTCCATATCTGTTCACGTACAACAAGGATAACAAAGATGCAGGCGGCACAAATGCACCTATTCTAGGGCATATTGAGCTTATGTACAGCTGGACGAACATCCAACCGGATTACGTGCAGGCGAATTACCCAGTCGGAGCCAGATACACTAACACTACAACAGCTCTGGATAAGCTATTCTCTAAACTGGAAGCTGTGCCTGCTGGACTTACAGGTGTAGCACCAACCGCAGCAGACAAGAAGGATGGGCAAATCTTGGGCACAAGTTCAGCCTTGGAATATAAGCTGGCTGGAGATATGGCATATACGCAAGTATCAGGCTCAGCGATTACAGGGCTTGCGCCTGGTGTTTATAAAGTAAGATATGCGGCTACATCAGGATATCAAGGCCCGACGAACGCAGCGGGACCAACGATCATTCCTTATAATGCTGGAGAAGACGTAAGTGTGGAGGTGCCTGCTTATAGCCATCAACAAGCAGCTCCAACAGGTCTATTCGGCGTAGCTCCTACTTCTGAGGCTAACGATGATGGGCAAATTACGGGCTCAGCTGAAGGGCAGGAGTATAAAGGTGTTGGAGAAGCTGATTATAAGCCTGTAACAGGCGTAGCTATCACAGGTCTTACTCCGGGCTTTTATAAAGTAAGATTTGCGGCAAAAGAAGGATACAGTGTAGGTAAAGATGCTACTGTTGAAGTTCCGGCCTATGGCGAGCAAGCGGCACCTACAGGATTAGTAGGTGTGGCACCAACCAGTGCAGCTAATGACGACGGTAAAATTATAGGGACTACGAAAGCGCTGGAATATAAGCTGTCTACGGTTACCGATTATGTCTACGCATCAGATGTAGAGATCGTTGGATTGGTGCCGGGTATCTATCAGGTAAGATACGCAGCTAAAGAGGGATTTAACGCGGGTAGAGCAGCAGATGTAATCGTTCCAGCATTCAGTGCAGAGCAAGCAGCGCCATCCGGTTTACAGGGGGTAGCACCTACCTCTACAGCGAACAATGATGGGAAAATTACAGGAACCACGACAGCCTTAGAATATAAGCTGTCTAGTGTAACTAATTATGTGTATGCACCAGACAAAGAAATCACAGGATTAATACCGGGCACGTATCAAGTGAGATACGCAGCCAAAGAAGGTTATAAGGCAAGTCCAGCGACTGACATTGTTGTTCCGGCCTATGTGCCTATTTCAGATCCTGGAACAGGTGGATCGGGTGGGAATTCTACACCGATCACGACTACACCAACACCAATAGCAAGCCCTCAACTGGTTGCTACAACAACAACTGGTAACACTGTGAATTTATCATCAACAGCAGCAACCAAAACGGATAAAACCACAGGAGTAACCACAGCAACAATCACGAAGGAAGTGGCTACCGAGCTTGTGAATCTTGCTAAAAAAGCAGAAGCGGATGGGAAGAAAGCCGTACTGGAAATTAAAGTTGCGGCTACTTCTGAAACCCGAACAGCCGAGCTTACGCTACCGAGAGGCATAATTAACGAGTTGGTCTCTGGCACAAAGACCGAGATTACCGTTTATTATGAGAATGTAGGTGCGATTACGCTCGATGCCAAATCTTTGGCAAGTATCAGCGCAGCCTCGGATGCAGGGGATATTGTCATAACCATTGCTAAGGTTTCGTTAACGGCAGAAGGTAAGGCTGTTCTCGGGGACAGACCCGTTTATGATTTGTCGGTAAAAGCAGGTCAGAGTATCATTTCCACCTTTGGTGGGGGCATTATCCATATCAGTGTGCCGTATACACTGCAAGCAGGAGAGCAGAAAGATGCGGTCATCGTATACCATATCAATGCCAACGGAAGCCTGGAGAATGTACGCGGGAATTATAACGCTGCCAAGGGAACCGTAGATTTTGTTACCACACATTTCTCCCAATATATTATTGGATATAACAAGGTGAGCTTTGCGGATGTTTCAGAGACTTCGTGGTATAGCAGTGCAGTAGGTTATCTTGCGGCACGCAGTATCACATCCGGTACGGATGCAGAGCATTACAGTCCGAATGCTGCAATAACTAGAGGGCAATTCATAGTCTTGCTCTTGAATGCTTATGGAATCATACCCGACGCTACCGCAACTGATAATTTTGCGGATGCGGGCAATACGTATTACACGAACTATCTCGCGACTGCTAAGCGCCTTGGGGTAGCCACAGGTTCGGGAGATAATCAATTCCAGCCAGAGGTTCAGATCACTAGACAGGAGCTATTTACACTTCTGTATCGCTCACTTGTAGCGCTAGGTGAACTGCCATCCGAGAAGAAGGCTGTAACTCTTTCTGATTTTGGTGATGTAGGGGATATTGCTGGCTATGCACAGGAAGCCCTTCAGGCTCTGGTGGAAAGAGGTGTAGTAACCGGAGCGAATAGCAAGCTGAGTCCTAAAGAAGTTACTACAAGAGCGCAAGCGGCACAGGTCATTTATAATCTATTATCGAAATGATTGAGCGGTAGCTGAATGTAACAGTAGAACCCCCCTGCAAAAAAAAGCAGGGGGGTTCTACTGTTAAAAATTAATGCAGATTTTTCAGAAGTGTACATGGAAGATGGAATCATTTGTTACAGTGATATCAGAAGACGAATCGAAGGCATCTCTAAAAATGCTAACTCAAACTTTGCGGTAACTGGAACAGGATGGATTGATAGAGCACGAGATTACACCTTCCGTTCCACCCGTCGTAGAGTATTCCCTAACACCCCTAGGGGTATCGTTACTTGAGCCTATGAGAGCATTAAATCAGTGGACGAGTCAAAATTATGTATGGGTTTAAAAGACCAGAGCTTCATATGATCAAGTGGATCAAACAGAATAATTTGCGTGGGATAGATCTCTTCACTCTAAGGGGGAACCAATGGTTCTCCCTTTTGTGCTGAAAAAGGCATTAACATTCATAAATATAAGATTAGTGAGTTAAATTATGGAGTGGGATTCAGTTGAATGATACAATTATTGTAATTTCATGGAATGGTAATTCCTAACATCGTCAATTAGTCGCTAGAGAGGGGATTAGGATATGGGCCTTGCTGATGATCCAGTCATTGCGATTTCTGGTTTATGGATGAACTACACGGACCGAATGGTGCTAAGGGGCATTGACCTTAAGGTATACAGAGGACAAATTATTGGCTATATCGGCCCTAACGGGGCAGGAAAGAGCACAACTGTTAAGATTATGCTCGGTCTGGTAGAAGGCTATAACGGCAAAGTAGAGATTTTCGGTAGGGATATTGCTGATGGAGATGTTTCTTACAAGAAAAGAATAGGATACGTGCCGGAGGTGGCCGAATTATATGATAGTCTCACCGCTAGAGAGTATCTAACCTTTGTAGGTGAGTTGTATGGCATGAAGCGTAGTGATGTGGACTACAAAGCTGGAAAATTAATGGCCTTACTAGGTCTTGAGAAGGCTTATGATTCGCGGATCGCAACCTTCTCCAAAGGGATGAAACAAAAGGTACTGCTGATCTCCAGCATGCTTCATGATCCCGATATTCTGTTCCTAGATGAACCGTTAAGCGGTCTGGATGCCAATAGCGTAATGGTGGTAAAGGAGATTTTTGCATCTTTGGCGGCAAGGGGCAAGACCATTTTCTATTCTTCACACATCATGGATGTGGTTGAGAAGATCAGTAGCCGGATTGTTTTGATCGATGGTGGAGATATCGTGGCGGATGGGAGCTTTGCTGAGTTAAGAGAGAAGGGCCGCGAAGGGTCGCTTGAGGATATTTTTAATCAGTTAACTGGATTTGATAAATACCGTGATATTGCTGGGGAATTTGTTGCGGTCATGCAAGAGGTATCTTCTCATGACTGATTTCTATGTGCTGAAGCTTCTGGATAAGCTGCGAGGTGGGTTTAGCCGAATCGGAGTTGATTATGATGTGATGCGGAGTATTCTGCAGGTCAAACTGACGATGGACGGAAGAAGAACACCGACAGTGCTGGCTGGAATGCAGAAAAAGGAGGAGAAGAAAGAGGGCTCGCCGCTGCGTGTGCAATGGATTTATTTACTTTTTGGCGTCATGTTAGTTCCTCTTATGATGTTAACGGGCAATTATATGCTACAAATGAGCCTTGTATTTGGCGTAGTGATGTTTATGATTACGACCACGCTGATCTCTGATTTCTCTTCCGTGATGCTTGATCTTCGGGACAAAAACATACTTGCTTCAAAGCCAGTGAACCGCCGTACCTTGAACATGGCGAAGAGCATCCACATTCTCATTTATTTATTTTCAGTGACGCTGACATTGACCGGACCTTCGCTGATTTTGTGCCTGTTTAAACAGGGAGTACTATTTTTTCTAATATATGCTTTTGAGATCATTCTGATGGACTGCTTTATCCTCGTTATTACGGCGCTGCTTTATTTACTGATCATGAAGTTTTTCGACGGGGAGAAGCTCAAGGATATTATTAATTATGTACAGATCATTTTGACTATAGGGATTACAGTAGGGTATCAGCTCGTAGTTAGATTGTTCGATATTGCTGAATTGAGCCTCTCTTTTAAGCCGGCATGGTGGCAGTATCTGATTTCTCCGATTTGGTTTGCGGCTCCCTTTGAGATGTTGATTGGCGGGGCCAGAGATACACACTTCGTCGTGCTTTCAGTACTAGCTTTAGTAATTCCGGTTCTGCTGATTGTGGCGTATGTTAAACTGATGCCTCTATTCGAAAACAGCTTACAGAAGCTTTCAGAGCAAGGGAATGTTGGCAACAGTAACGCCCGAATGGTGGACTGGTTGTCGAAAATAACTTGTAAGAACCCGTTAGAGGGAATGTTCTTTCGTTTTAGCTGGTCAATGATGAAGAATGAGCGTGACTTCAAGTTAAAGGTATATCCGGCAATCGGTTATTCCATTGTCTTCCCGTTCATTTTTATATTTGGGATCTTTTGGGATGGGAATGCATCGTCTATCAAGGATTCAAACACTTTCCTGATGATTTATTTCGGTGCGACGTTACTTCAGACGGTTGTTCTAATGCTAAGGTACTCTGCGGGTTATAAAGGCTCTTGGATTTATAAGCTGATTCCTCTGCCGAACACCGCACCCATCTATCGTGGAATGCTTAAGGCAGCGATAGTTCGCCTGCTATTACCTTTATTCGCTATAGAAGCGATAGTGTATCTTTGGTTGTTTGGGCTGCGAATTATACCAGACTTGGTAGTTGTGCTGTTTGCAATGCTGATCTATGGAGTCATTTGTTTCCGTTCTTATCCTCCGGTACTACCTTTCTCAGAACGTTATGAGGCAGCTAAACAGAAGGATTACACTGCAAATTCCTTTGGGTTATTATTTTTGCTGATGGGGATGGCAGGTATTCATTATGTCTTTACTTTGTTTATGGGTGGAATTTATATCTACCTGTTGGTACTGGTAGTTTTGAATCTATGGATTTGGCGAATTACCTTTCCGAAAAATATATCATTAACAGGTCATAATTCAAGTTTTCCGGGTTGAGTAATGTGTCAAATATGGACATTTTTCACGAAATAAAAAAAGGGTATAAATTCCAGTATTTACTTAGACAATCTTCTGAATACAGAGTAGAATACATCTAAAGTTTCTTTTTATGGATAACCTATAATCTTTACGCACTCTTCCATATCTGATATTCGTGTACTGATTTTTTACTTGAGAAATACGCTGAGTGATTACGGGATTCAAAACCGGTGAAGAGGTTAATTAATGGATAAAATGGGAATCCACTATAATGTATGGATTGTTTTACTATCATTTGTGCTAGCGGCGACAGTTACTTATTCTGCACTGAATCTGATTTCGCAAGTTCCGCGTTCTACTGGCAAAATCCGACGTCTGTGGTTGATCTCGGGAGCATGTGTGTTAGGCTGCGGTATTTGGGCAATACATTATGTTGGGATAATGGCGAATCGCTTTCCAGCGGAGGTCAATTATTATCCAGGCAGATCTATAATATCGCTATTGGTGGGTGTGTCATTCTGCTATTTGGCATTCCGGATCACATCTGTTCCTCAATTAAGGATATGGAATTTAGTAGTAGGTGGTATTCTCTTGGGAAGCGGCTTTTCGGCTATGCACTATATCGGAATGTCTTCTATAAAGATTGTGACGAGGATTCATTATGATATATGGATTCAAGCCGCTGCTGTAATTCTGGTTTTGGTTTCGTCTTATATCGGATTATTGATGTTTCACAAGTTTAAAGAATGCGCAGGGTTTCAGCGATGGAAGCTATACTCGGCGTTGTTTATTGGATTTTCAGTTACCGGATTGCATTACACAAGTGTAAGGGCTAGTCATTTTGAATATAACAACTTGCCTGGAAGCAAACCTTTTTTTGTGGAGACGGATGTTATACTGTTAATGGCATTTTCGCTGGCAGCGTTACTTATGCTCGCAGTTTCTGCTGGCGCCGTATTTCTGGATCGCCATGTGCTTGAACGAATGGCATATCATGATCCACTAACAGAGCTGCCGAATCGACATGGACTAGAACGCTATTTTAAAGATGAATTTTTTGAAAGTGGATCTGGTGCTGTTTTTATAGTGGATTTAGATCGCTTTAAGTCAATTAATGATACGCTGGGACATGATATAGGTGATATGTTACTACAGGAGGTTGCTGTTAGATTAATCCGTTCTGTAGGAGATAAAGGGAAGACCTTCCGTTTAGGCGGTGACGAATTCCTGATTGCTCTGCCAGATTGCACGCTGGAGGGTGCGCAGGAAGAGGCGGCGCATATTATGCATGAACTTAAGAAATTCTATCGTATTCAGGGCAACGAGCTATATGTTACTGCAAGCGTTGGAATTAGTATGACTCCTTTGCATGGGACTGACCGCTCAGCGCTAATGAAGGCTGCGGATACGGCTCTTTATACTTCTAAGGATTCAGGTAAGAATAAATGGAGTGTGTTCGACCAAGAAGTAAATCGCAATCAGTTGCGGCGGATGTCGCTAGAGAAGGATCTTCGAAAAGCATTGGCTCGTTCTGAGTTTATGGTTGTGTATCAGCCGAAATGGGACTCTTATATGAATGTTACGGTGGGGCTTGAAGCGTTACTGCGCTGGAGACACCCAGAACATGGGATTATTTCACCAGGAGAGTTCATTCCTATTGCAGAGGAGACCGGACTGATCGTTCCGATTACCTATTGGATGTTACATGATGTGTGTAGCCAGAACAGGTTCTGGCATAAGGAAGAGATAGCTAACGTACCGGTCTCTATTAATATGTCCGCACGGATGTTTGAGGATGGAAGTCTATACGATGTTGTAGCGGAAGCACTCACATGTTCAGAATTAGAGCCACACTTTCTCGAACTGGAGATTACAGAGTCCATTGCGATGCATAACATGAAAGAGACGGTTGCACAGCTGTCTAGACTTCGAATGCTTGGGGTAAGAGTATCGCTGGATGACTTTGGGACAGGCTTTTCCTCCCTTGGTAATTTGGATGAGATCCCGGTGAACACACTCAAGATTGACCAAGTATTTATTCGTAACAGCAAGATGCACTCCAAGAAAGCTATTATCAGCAATATTATTGCGATTGCGACTCATCTTAATATGGAAGTCGTGGCGGAAGGTGTGGAGACACCAGAGCAGATTGAATTGCTGAAATCACTGGGCTGTAGAGTCATGCAGGGTTATTATTACGGTCGGCCGATGCCTGTACATGAGCTGGGTGAGTGGTTTTTAGCGCATACGGCAGCGTCGTGATCTCAATACATAGAAGAGGGGCTAGCGACCAAGCAGAATTTCTCTGCTTGGTCGCTAGCCCCTTTAAGTTTAAGAACTTACATGGATGAGAAGGATTATACTCTGAAGCGTTCAATTAGAATCTGTAGCTTCTCAGCTAGCGAGGACAGGAAACCTGCAGCTGACTCCACTTCTTCCATGGCTGCAAGCTGCTCTTGTGAGGAGGCGGATAATGTTTCCGCACCACTTGCTGTCTGATTAGCGACGTCTACAATATTCTGTAGAGTAGTAACGAGACCATCGGAGATGAAGGCTAGTTCGCGGACTGTACCGGAAATCTGCTGACTTTGTGAAGCCATCCCAGAGACAGACATTTCAATCTCGGAGAAGGATTGACCTGCCGTTACGATTAATTCCCGGCCTTGCTCCATCTCTTCTGTAGAGCGCTTCATGGTTTCTCCTGCATGGTCCATCTGATTTACAATGATGTTTACGAGTTGACCGATTTGGGCAGCGGATTGGGCGGAACGTTCGGCAAGCTTGCGTACGGATTGTGCAACTACCGCAAAGCCTCTTCCCTCTTCTCCGGCTCTTGCAGCTTCAATGGCTGCATTCAGCGACAGCAGATTGGTTTCTTCTGCGATACTTGCAATCGTGCCCACGATATTCTCGATTTCCTTGGAGTAGCCGCCCAAGGTTTCAATAATGACAGCTAAATCAGTGATGCTGTCACTGACGACGCTCATCTGCTGCGTAGTAGAATCCATTGCTTCTCGACCTGTACGAGCCTTTTCAGCGTTACTGGTAGCATTATTCATTGCGTTATCTGCATTTCCTGCAATCTCTGTAATGAAGTGTGACAAATCTTGTACAGACTTATAACCACCCTCCAAATTTTGCAATTGTGTATTAGCTCCATCAGCAAGCTCAATCGAAACGTTCACACTGTACTCACCAGCACGATTAGTTTCTTGCGCACTGGCAGAGAGCTCTTCAGATGAAGATGCTACCTGCATGGAGGTTTCATTGACCTCGGTAATGAGCATGCGCAAGCTCTGTGTCATGCCGTTGAAATTTCGAGCTAGTGTACCAATCTCATCCTTGCTGTTGAATGATATAGGATCATGAGTAAGATCACCCTGTGCAACAAGATTTACGCCTCGGGATAACTTTGTTAGTGGACTTACCATTCGGCGGATTAAGAGGTATGCTGCCACAATAGCAATAACTAGAATGGAAGTCCCGATAATAAAAGGCTGAACAATGATGTCCCGGGTCCGTTCTTGAATTAAAGGGCCATCAAAGTTAATAGCCATTAGCGCAACTATAGGCTTGGACGGATCATGATCCTGATAGATGGGGCCGTAACCCGTCTTAAGTGAGGTACCTTCGTATGTATAAACCTTGGAGTAAGCGGAATGCTTAGATTTAGTGATCACTTGCTTCTCTTCATCTGAGAAATAAAAAGTGTCGCCTGCTTTATAACCTCTTGCTTTGAAACTTGAATCAGCGGCGAGTATCTTACCGTCTAGCGATAAAATGAACGCCTCTTTAAAAATAGCCTTATGTGCCACAATCCAACCGATCCGGTCCTCGACAGCCTCCAGTTTGCTTTGATCTCCTGCAATTAAGGCGGTAATGTCTGAGGGGTCAATCAGTCCGGTTGTAATATTGGCGCAGCCTACCAATTCAATACCTGCTGCTTCGTCTACTTGCTTGTAAGCAGTACGGTATCCGAAGAACCCGATGGATGATCCAACAAGAAGTAACACGATAAACATCATCCAAGTTAATTTAGTTGCCAATTTCATTTTTTGCACCAACCTTGACAAATTATGTTTTCGGTGACAATCGATCTCACTGCTACGATTATAGCGTATCGTTAAGCCTAGAACCTTACATAGAATATAGTATTTTTGTGTCGGAAATTGTAAATTAGTGGAATATTTATGGAAATAAACGTGATTATGAAATGTTTAGTAGACAAAAGCATTGAATCCTAACCAGTTCTAGTGGTACGCTTGAGTTATTAAAAACGGATTGGGAGTTGAAACAAGGATGCCGCATCAATTAGATCCGTTAATAGAGCGTCTTGGATTATCTATGTGGAGAGTACAACGTAAGATCATGTCACAAATGTCATTGCACAAAGAACTCGGACTTACCGTACCTCAGATGGGTCTGTTAAATATAGTAGCGAAAGAGAAGCAGTCGCGGGTTGTACAACTGGCGGAGTCTATGGAGGTCAAATCGAGTGCCATTACAGTGATGTTGGATCGTCTGGAAGTGCTGGGTTTCATTAAGCGTGAGACGGATGGAAAAGATCGGAGAGCGGTTGTCGTAACCATCACCGAGCTAGGCCAGCGGACACTTGAAGAAGGACATTTCCGTTCAAAACAGCTGCTTGCTGAACATTTATCTATACTGAAACCGGAAGAGCTGCAAAATTTTGCAGAGTACTACCGTATGATCGAGGATCAGGAACGGTAAATCCCCAGGTTTAGTATATTGATACAGAAAAAGGCCACCTTCTCCGGAAGGTGGCCTTTTTTGAAATCTTATTTTATGAATGGCTTATGGTTCAATTGGTTTGTCTGGCAGTTGCGTAATATAGCTATGGGAGAGCTGTAAAAGTCTCAATGCTCGGTTGTATTCATCCTCAGTGGCAGACGGTGCTTTTCCATTCTTATCGATTGAATATTGAGTGTTGTCTTCAAAGCTGTTACCCGGAATAAGCAGTCCTGAACTGGAAATGAAAGAACCGGAAGGTAAATAATATCGCTCTGGCAGCAAATTATAAGTCTGACTGAGTAGATCTTGACCGAAAACCAGGTTATTCTCTAATGAAATTCCAAGAAGACCAGCAGCAGTTGGCATAATATCCACTTCGCCACCGACTTGCTCTAAGGTCTGTGGTGCTGTGCTGTCTCCTGTATGGATGAGCAGAGGAATGTTTAACATATCCGCATAGGAATATTCATGACCATAAATTTCAGTCATTAATTGCTTATCATCATGATCGAGAGAATAAATAGGCAGTCCCATATGGTCTCCATAAATCATGATTACGCTGTTATCCCATACGCCATTCGCTTTAAGCTCTTCTACGAAATGTCCGAAGGCATCATCCGCATAGTTCTGGGAACGGATATAGTCACCCACAAAAGTACCTTCGTAACGCTCTGGAAGCTTCATACGGTATTTTTCCTCAGGGATTGTGAATGGATGATGCGCTGACATCGAAATGACCTGAGCGTAGAAAGGTTGACCCTCGTTGCTCATTTCTTTCAGCTTGTCGGCTGTTTTACTATAAAGCGTATCATCAGAAGCACCGAAGAAGAAGACATCATCTTCCCCAAAAAATTTACGATCATAATAATGATCAAAGCCCAGCGATTCGTACAGCTCACCGCGGTTCCAAAACTCTACGACATTGGTGTGGAAGGTTGCGGTCTGATAACCATTGTCTTTTAGCAAGCGTGGCAGACTTGGAAGCACCTTATCCACATAGGACATGGTTGCTGCTCCGCGTGGAGGGATGTAGGCTGAAGTGTTCACTACGAACTCTGCATCCGACGTATTCCCTTGACCGACCATTTGATAGAAATTAGGGAAGTAGAGACTATCCTTCATTACCTTGTTCAGGTTCGGTGTAATCTCTTGCCCGTCTAGCTGAAGACCCATCAAAAAGCTCTGGAAGGATTCCAATTGAATGATAATAAGATTTTTGCCTTTAGCCGTGCCATGAAGCGGAGAACTAACTGCAGTATTAATTCCCTTCACTTTGTTGATGGCATCTTGTGTAATGTCACTTGATTGCACAAGTTCTGGTTCTTCTTTAGCAAAGATCGTATAGGCTTCATAATTAAGAATACCCATCTCCTGAGCTTTTTTAATTTCGTTCATACTGGCCTTATTAGGCAAAATATTGAACAAGCATAAGCCAAGTGAGACTGCGAATATTACGCTATACTTTATTTTTCCGTTACGACGGTTGATATTTTCCTTTTTATAGATCCGGCCTTTCTTATTAAAGAAGAAATAGCCTCCTAGGACAATGATATCTGTAAAGATTAGTAGGTAGTAAGGGTCCATGAGTGAGAATACGCTGTTGCTGACGGCTGTGACTTGATTCACCTGCTCAGCGGCATGGTAAGTTACAATGACACCATAATATTTAAAATACATAATGGCTGCGAAAAAGATGGCTGTCACTAATAAGTTGACTGTCATGTAATATCCAAGCTTTCGTTTGGAGGCGAACCGCTCAATAATACAGAAGAGCGCCCAGGCAAAAGGGATTTCTGTCAATAATGATTTCCAAGGCAGCACATCATCAAAAATGACGCCCCAAGCCAGAAATGCTTTTAGGATAAAAAGTATTGTGAAAAACACAAAAGGTTTAATGATCCAACGTTTAATATTAAAGGATGACACAGCTTCCCCCTCTTTCTACATGATAAAACGCCATTTCTCAAACAGGACGAAACAGCACCAAGACAAATTGATTCCATAGTAATAAAATTTATTATGCAGGGCTAGCAGAAGAAAGTCAAAAACCGAAAGCGTAAGTATAAGCTTTGTGGAGTGCGTAAAGTTAAACACGCATGGGTGAAAGATGATGTTTATGCTATCCTATGGGGATATACAGCGATTAAAGGACCGAAATAGACATTGGGAACAAAAAGGATATATGGCTAATTAAGGGAGGCGAGAATAGTTGGATCGTACTGTAACCCTATCCGTTAGAACGCTCGTCGAGTATGTTTTTCGCAGCGGTAGTATTGAGCCTGGATTTCATGGTACTTCCTCCATGGTTGAAGGAACACGAATACATCAGAAAATCCAAAAGCAATATAAAGAGGGCGACCGCAAAGAGGTCTATCTGAAAACAGAGATCCCTTATGGTACCTTACTCTATATAGTAGATGGACGCTGTGATGGACTGCTTGTTTCGGAGGATGGGAGCCTAACGGTCGAAGAAATCAAATCAACCTCCGGACTGCTGGATATGCAGGAAGAGGGACATGAGGTTCATTGGGCTCAGGCGCTGATGTACGCATATATGGTATCGCTGGAGCAGGAGCTTTCTTCTATTCAAGTAAAGCTTACCTATGTCCACCGGGCTACTGATGAGCAAAAAAGCTTGTACCGAACGTTGTCTTTAGATGAACTGATCTCATTTGCTAATGATACTGTAGCCAGATATGCTCCGTACGCTGAAATGATGGTTCGTCATGAGGCTAAGAAGGAGCAGAGCCTTCGAGAGTTACAATTCCCGTTTCCTTCTTATCGAAAGGGACAACGCCATTTTGCCGGAGCGGTATACAAATCCATCGTAGAAAAGGTCAGTCTGTTCGCTCAGGCGCCCACAGGTATTGGGAAAACAATGTCAACGCTGTTCCCGGTCCTTAAAGCAATGGGCGAAGGACAAGCTAAAGGATTGTTCTATTTAACGGCTAAGACGGTTACCCGTTTTGCCGCGCAGGAAGCCATTTCTCTACTGCTGACACAGGGACTTCAGCTGCATGTCATCACACTTACTGCTAAAGAAAAGAGCTGTTTTCATGATGAAGGGATTTGCGGTAAAGATTCCTGTCCCTATGCGGATGGCTATTATGATCGGATTAATGATGCAGTAATGGATCTGTTAGAGCATGAGACGCTGATGAGCAGAGACACCCTAGCACTGTATGCTCACAAACATAAAGTGTGCCCGTTTGAGTTCTCGCTGGATGCAGCCTATGCCTGTGATGCGGTGATCTGCGATTACAATTATATATATGATCCTCGGATCAGCCTGAAACGGCTAACGGAGGAGAGAAAGAGAGAAACGGTGCTTCTAGTAGATGAAGCGCATAATCTGGTAGACCGGGGACGAGAGATGTTCTCGGCCTCTTTGCTGAAGGCCCCCTTTCTAGAAATCCAGCGTCAGTACAAGGAAGTAAACCGTAATTTGAGTGCTGCAGGTAAATCGGTGAATGCTTTTTTCATCTCCCTTCGCAAAATTTGTAATGAAGAGGGGCAAGGGCAGTGGGCCTCATTCCCGGAGGAGCTGCCAGCCTTGCTTGAGATATTTTCTTTGGAGGCGGAACAGGAACTTATTCACCCGAGCGCCAGCATTGTTCCTCAGAATGGAGAAGGAGAAAATGTTCTCCTGGATACCTATTTTGCAGTTCAAGGGATGCTTCGCACCTTTAAGACCTATGATGAACGCTACATAACCTATGCTGAGGTCCGGCGCGGTGATGTGTATTTGAAGTTATTTAATTTGGATCCATCGCATTTGCTGGGGCAAATGTCTAAGAGCTTTCGAAGTCAGATTCTGTTCTCTGCTACGCTTTCTCCATTATCGTATTATCGGGATATGATTGGTGCGGTGGAGGAAGATTACAGCTTAACGGTCTCATCTCCTTTTCAGAAGGAGCAATGGGAGGTGACCGTGCTGCCTGTCTCCACACGTTATCATGACCGGGAAGCTTCTCTCATCCCGTTAACTCAGGCATTGCATCAAATGGTTTCAAAGAAGGGCAATTATCTGGTCTTTTTTCCTTCATATCTCTATTTACAAAACGTATATCAGGCCTTTACGGAGAATTACCCCGAAGTACGGACTTTGATGCAGGATACAGGCATGAGTGAGCAGGCTAGAGAGATTTTTTTAGCATCCTTTCGTCCAGATAATGACGAGACGTTGTTAGGCTTTGCTGTACTCGGAGGGATTTTTTCGGAAGGTGTAGATTTGCCAGGAGACCGTCTCAACGGGGTGATGGTTGTTGGTGTTGGCCTGCCACAGCTTGGTCTTGAGCGTAATCTACTGCGTCAGTATTTTAATGCCAGAGGTAAAAACGGCTTTGATTATGCTTATGTCTACCCGGGAATGTGCAAGGTATTGCAAGCTGGAGGCAGGCTGATTCGAAGTGAGACAGATACAGGCATTATTGTGCTTGCGGATGATCGCTTTTTGCAGCGTCCTTATATGCATTTGCTTCCCGAAGAATGGAGAGATTATCTTATCCGCTCATAAGAGGGTATAATCTATGAAAAGGTATTCATAATCAATCGGCAGGAGGAAAAAGTATGACATTAAGAGTGGGTATTGTGGGTACGGGTTGGTTCTCTAAGGTACATGCTGATTTACTGGCAGAGATGGATGATGTCCGTTTGCAGGCGGTCTGCGGAAGCAGTAAGGCTAAAGGCGAAGATATGGCACGACCATACGATGCTGCTGGATATGGTGATATTACAGAGATGCTGGATGCGGAGAAGCTCGATGCTGTTTATATTTGTGTGCCTCCACAATCTCATGGTGCGATCGAACGATCATTAATCAAGAGGGATATTCCCTTTTTTATAGAAAAACCGCTTAGTATGACTACTGAAATTCCCGCAAGCCTACTTCAGGATATTAAAGAACATCATTTGTTAACCTCGGTAGGATATCATTTACGCTATCAGGAGAACATTAAGCGTCTGAAAGAAACTTTGCGTGGTGACAAGGTTGGTATGATTATGGGGCAATGGATGGGCGGCATGCCAGGCGTAGCTTGGTGGCGTGATCAGAAGCAATCCGGAGGACAATTCACAGAGCAAACTACACATATCGTCGATTTGGTGCGCTATCTAGCCGGAGAAGTAAAGGAAGTCTACGGCATGTTCGGAAACCGGATTATGCATGAGCAGCATGAAGGTGTGAGCGTGGCAGATGTAGGTACGGTATCCCTGAAGCTTGAAAATGGAATTATTGCTAATATTTCAAATACATGCGTTTTACCTGATGAGGTGGGCAGTGTAGGTCTAAGCTTCTATAATGATCGGGGACTATTGGACTGGAACCCGGATCGTCTCTTGGAAGTGCGAAGCGGCAATAGTACCGAATTTGAGAATACAGGAAACCCATATTTAGTAGAAAGTGAAGCCTTCATACATGCTGTACGGACGGGGGATCGCTCGCGCATTTTATGCGACTATGAGGATGGATACAAAACCCTCAAAGTCACCTGTGCGGCCTACGATTCAGCGCAAAGCGGGTTGCCTGTTAAGTTCTAAGGTTCGATTCATAGAAAAAGGACATGCTACTTTAGATGTACTAAAGTGACATGCCCTTGGCCCAAGCTGGGTTAGCCTAGTGGAGGAATATCGCGAGCAAAGCTGGCGCCACACCTATAGATAACAGCGCGGACAGAATCATCGCAATACTGGAGATGGTTCCGGTCAGTGAACTAAGCTCGAAGGCTTTGGATGTTCCTGTACCATGTGCAGCGGTTCCCAGCGATACACCGCGCGCAATTTCATTCTCAATGCGGAAGATACGAAGTACAGTAGGGCCCATCATTGTACCCAGTATCCCGGTAATAATGACGAAGACTGCTGTGATACTCGGTACACCGCCGATACTTTGCGAGATGCTCATAGCGATCGGTGTGGTTACCGAACGCGGGACCAGACTTGCTGCCAGATCGCCGCTAACATGCAGCCATTTGGCGAGCAGAATGGAAGAGATCACCGCAACTATCGTCCCTGATAGCACGCCTGCCGCAATTTCGGCGGCGTGCTTTTTGAGTACCTTGAAGTTCTTATGCAAAGGGATGGCAAAGGCCATGGTTGCTGGTTGCAGCAAATCCGTCAGCCATTTTCCTCCCGCATTGTATGAGTCATAAGTAATGCCTGTTATAAGCAGAAAGATGATCATAATCACTGGTGTGATGATTAATGGAGAGGTGTAGACTTTACCAGTAGAAGCATAGATACGTTTCGCGAGTAAATACACCGCGACCGTGAGACCAAAGAATAGCAGAGCGTTTAACATGATTCTTTCCGCTCCTTCGCTTTATAAATTCTACTGGTAAGTAATCCGGAACTAGCCATCACAACAAATGTGCCTAAGACGACAACGGCAAGAATACGTAATCCATCCGTTTCCAGAATATTAGCGTATTTCATTACACCTATAGCAGATGGAATGAAGAACAGTAGGAGCTCGGCGAGTAGCCAAGAAGCACCCACTTCTACCCAATTTAGACGAATGACACCGAACTCAAGCAGGAGAAACAATATAATCATTCCGAGTATGCTTCCGGGAATAGGGATATGCAATAATGGGGTCAAAGCGTTGATAAGTAAAGAGAATAACATAAGTCCCGCTACCTGCAGCAAGCCTATAACAATCTTTTTCATAAGGCTTCGCTCCTTTCATGATAATGAAAGTTTACATCAATTGTTTTCATAGGTAAAATGAATAGATCGAATAAATGACATTCCTTTTGTCTATGGATTAGGGGGGCACATAAATGGATATCCGACAATTAGAATATTTCGTTCAAGCGGCACGAATGAAAAGCTTTACCAGAGCTGCTGAATCATTATATATAACACAGCCCACGATCAGTAAAATGATTCGGAATATGGAGGTCGAACTGGAGGCAGACTTGTTCTACCGTGAAGGGAAGAGTGTAAGGCTTACAGACGCAGGGGAAATTTTGTTCACCAAAGCGCAAAATATCGTGGAGTCTTTCGCCAGCTTGTCTTCTGAACTGGATAACTTACGGAATCTGGAGCAGGGTCACATCCGTATCGGTTTGCCTCCTATGGTAGGCGCGAGTTTTTTTCCTTCAGTAATTGGTCAATTTCATAAGCGATATCCACAGGTTACGATTCGTCTGCATGAGGATGGGGCCAAAAAAGTGGAGGAAGATGTAGAAACCGGACTACTGGACATTGGAATGGTCGTATTGCCTGTAGATACAGCCAAACTTCATTGTTTTACCTTTGTTGAAGAGACGCTGAATCTTATTTTGCCTATGGGACATCGGCTGGCCGAGGCAGAGCTTGTTCCGCTAAGTGAACTGGCAGAAGAGGAGTTCGTGCTATTTCGAGAGGATTTTACGCTGCATGATCGGATCATTACGGAATGTGTAAAAGCTGGATTTCAGCCAAAGGTTATATATGAGAGTTCACAATGGGACTTAATCAGCAAGATGGTCGCCGCGGGAATGGGAATCGCATTATTGCCGGAAACCATTTGCCGCGACATGGACCGCTCACGATTGGTAGTTATTCCTTTGACAGATCCAGTAATCCCTTGGCAGCTCGCTATGGCGTGGCGTAGAGATCGTTATTTATCCTTTGCAGCACGGGAATGGATTTCTTTTGCAAAGGGTCTATTGAGAGAACAATACCCAAATGACTTCCCTACGAGTCTATAGAACATCAGAAATAATAACTATTTTATTTTTTGTGGATGTTCTGCAAATTTTTCTTTTTTTTTGAAAATATGTTTTTTGGTATCATGGATTATGATAGGAGGAGATGTTGATAGAGAGAAGGAGAGAGTTGTGACACTATATCAAGGTTCTTCCGAGAAAGCTTATAGAAGAGACTACAGAGAAGATGAGCTGTTTGTGACTATAGAGAGCCTTAGATGCGAATTGCTGGAAGTCGCGGAGAAACGGAGTCTTAGTGACCATGCTGTCCTAGAGCTAAGCGAGCGATTGGACGGTTATATTTTGCTGGCACAACATAAGATGATGGAGAACTTGCGCAGTCGCAAGGCGAGTGCAACAGCTTACTGCTGAAGCTCAAAAGCCGCTAATACCATAAATTAAACTTCGATACATCCATAGAATTACACTATTACGAAGATCCAACCGATAAAGAGGAGAGAAATACGCTCCTCTTTTTGTCGTACAATCTATTGGTTGTACAATCCATAACTTTCACCTATAATGTCAATTAATAGAATCTTTTCAAGTCAAACTTTGGGGGTGCCGAGTGGAGGGAAAGTTAACAACTATACGCTCAGAAATTGAGAAAAATCTGTCCCGCTCCGGCCATAATCTCGCCTCATTTTCAAAAATTTGTGGTCTGAATCGAGGAAGTCTCAGTGCAATCCTGCACGGGAATCCACCGAAGCCTATGTCCCTGGGACAAATAGATGCAATCATTAAAGCCTTTGGTTTTCCTGATGGATGGCTGTATCCACTTTATGTAGATGAATGCTTCAATGAGGAGAAGGTCTCACGCCGCAGGGTAGAGCCCTTTTTAATACGTTGTGCTGAGTTGGGCAAGCAGCAATGCATTGATGAAACATTAAACAGGTTATTGGAATATCCGAAATCGCTAGATATCGTTTATTCGGTAGCTGATAAATTGTTTAACAAGGGAAAAATACAGGAATCAATCCTCTTTTACAAGATTGTAGTAGAGAACGAGTCTGATAGTTACAGTGAACGTCTCGCGATCAGTCATTATCGTATTTTTAAATATTTACAAACGCTGGATATGGAGGAGAAACTGAGCGCAGTCATTAGTTTTAGTCCATTCAGGAGGCGTCTTCCAGAAAACATGCAATTGGATGGTTTATTAATGCTGACGCAGTTATGTTTCACCCTTCGTAGATGGGGAGAAATGGAAAGCTACGCAGATGAGTTGAGGGCCTTAGCCAATGCAGTTTACCGCCAAGAACTGCGAAGAAGTGAAGATAAACGAACAGAAACACTCTGTACTGAACGCCCGCTCGTCGTCTATTATGGTCATGGATATTTGCTCAAAGCAACTGCGTTGACAAAACAAGGTGAATACGAAGCGGCGAAGAAATATACTGCAGGTTACGCAGACCTTAGTTGGTTTGAAATGTTGGACGAAGCAGGTCATCAAGCCGTAGATAAATTCCGATTATTTGCAATCGGCAATAACTTTACATTAGAGTTGTTGGAAGGTAATGTTAATGTCGTGCCGGATTATGTAGCCTTCTTGGCTGATCATCCCGGTGAAATATTGCCAGGTCTCATTATTATTATGGAATCGGCTAATCTTCACAAATTTTCTGTAGACAATGTGCTTACAAGGTTCTCACGGGAGATGTTGCGATTTGAACAGTTTGAAGATCCTATTAATATCGACCGACTATACCGGTTGTATTATCAAATAGCCATATATCAAATAAGAAACAAACAATATACTACAGGTGTGGAGTATACTATTCAGTCTTTAGAATTATCTATCAAGACGAATAATGGAATAGACTTCATAAAGTGTGTAACTTTATTTGAGACCAACAGGGACTACGCAACTCAGAATCAACAGGAGAAATATAGAAATTTAATAAGGGAGGTGAGAAAAGATGAAAAAATCACTATTGATGATGGCCGGCATTTTAGTATTGTTTAGCTTCATCGTTATTGGTCAACCGACCATTGGTGGCGGCCATGGAGGCATTACGACTATGGAGCACGGAGTAGGATTCTAATATTAAAGTTATGTTCGACATTATAATATATATAGTTACATATCTGCTTATTGAACTCCTTACCTCTGTGGTTGGGAGTTTTTTATTTCGTAATAATTGATACCGTATTCAAAATTTGACAAAGCGTTGTGCCGAAAATATAATTAGGTAGCCTAAATAATTCAGTGTTTAATAATTAGCTGACCTAACTAAATTAGAGGTGATAGAAATTGGGATAAACGGAGGAAATACAGAAAATACTGAAAATTCAGTCGCACACGGGCTTTTCGCGGCGATGAAACGGCTGCATAAAGGCCAATGGCAAAAGGGTGTTGAAGGCCATAAGCCGAGTGAGATGACTTTAATGATATGCATTGAAAAATGGAATCATTCTGATGATGAGGGTCTAAAGATATCTGAAATCAGCCGACTCCTCGGATTCACACCTCCAACTATTACGCAATTGATTAATAGTCTTGAGGCGAAACAGATGGTGGAAAGACACGCAGATCCTTCGGACCGAAGAGTCGTACGCGTGAAATTGACGGAGAGTGGAAAAAACCTCACACGAAGAGCAGAGCAATATAGAGATGCAATGCTGGATGAGCTCGTACAGTACTTAGGTGAAAAAGAGACTAAGCAGCTCACAGAACTATTGCTGAAGGTACATGCTTTTGTTGAGGATAATCCACCACCTAATTGGGATAGGCTACAAATGAACGGAGATGAGAAGCTTGATTAAATTATTTAAACAACTGAAGCCATTTCGAGTAGCTATTGGTGCTGTATTAATTCTTGTGTTCTTACAGTCCATGGGCGACTTATACCTCCCAACGCTGATGTCCGACATCGTCGACAAAGGAATTGTTCAGGGAGATCGTAGTTTTATTTGGAAAATAGGTAGCTTCATGCTTTTAGTTGCAGGGGGCGGGGCTATATGTTCAGTCATTGCCAGCTATTTATCGGCAAAAGTGGCAGCAGGATTCGGTAAACTTACCCGTGCTCGTGTGTTTAACCATGTAGAGAATTTCACGCTACATGAATTTGATAAACTCGGTACCGCATCTTTAATTACCCGTACAACGAATGATATTACGCAGGTACAGACGGTACTTACTATGATGCTGCGTATGATGATCGGTGCACCGATGATGATGATTGGTGGTATTATCATGGCGGTATCTGAAGATGCGAAATTATCATTGATCTTTGTAGTAGTTATTCCGGTACTCGTTGGCGCAATTTTCTTTATCGGAATGAAGGGATTACCACTGTTTAAAGCGATACAGATCAAGCTGGATAAATTAAATCTGGTGTTACGTGAACATTTGACGGGTATCCGTGTTATCCGTTCATTTAACCGGATTGATCATGAGAATAAACGCTTCTCCGAGGCTAACCGTGATCTGACAGACACAGCGATCAAAGTAAATAAAATCATGGCCGGTTTGATGCCGCTTATGATGATTGTTATGAACTTTTCCATGATCGCAATTCTTTACTTTGGTGGGATTCGAATTGGCGATGGCGATTTACAAGTCGGCTCACTGATGGCATTTATTCAATATGCGATGCAAATCATGTTCTCCCTGATTATGGTGTCGATGATGTTCGTGCTGATTCCTCGTGCTTCAGCTTCAGCCTTACGTATCAATGAAGTGCTCGATATGCGTCCGGAGTTCACAGATCCATCAGAGAGTGAATTGCAAACAACGGCTCAAGCTACTAAAAAAGACGGCCGCGATCATATGCGTGGTTTTGTTGAATTCGATAATGTTTCCTTTTCTTATCCTGGGGCGGAACAACCTGCACTTTCGAAAATTAGCTTTAGTGCTCGTCCAGGTGAAGTTACGGCGATTATCGGTGGTACAGGTTCAGGTAAATCTACCCTGCTCAGCTTGATTCCAAGGTTCTATGATGTTAACGAAGGTGCTGTACGTGTGAACGGAGTAGATGTACGTGAGATGACACAAGAAGAGCTACGGAGCAAAATTGGTTACATCCCTCAAAAAGCGGTATTGTTCACAGGTACGATTAACGAAAACATTCGCTACGGTAAAGAGGATGCTACCGATGAAGAAATCATTCATGCAGCCAAGGTAGCTCAGGCCTACGATTTCGTCTCAGCCATGAAAGATGGGTTTGATTCGGAAATTGCTCAAGGCGGTAGTAATGTCTCCGGCGGTCAGAAACAACGGTTGTCCATTGCACGTGCGCTTGTGAGAAAACCTCAAGTTTATCTGTTTGACGACAGCTTCTCAGCGCTTGATTTCAAAACAGATGCTAAGCTCCGCGCGGCACTCAAAGATGAAACCACGGAATCCACTGTTCTAATCGTAGCTCAACGGGTTAGTACCGTTATGGATGCCGACCGGATTATTGTTATTGATGAGGGTGAAATCGCCGGAATGGGCACTCACCGTGAACTGCTCGCGAGCAGTGATGTGTACCGCGAGATCGTATCCTCGCAGCTGTCAGAGGAGGAAATAGCATGAGTGAACAAAACAATAAGCCTGCAGCTCCACGCGCCCATAAAGGTCCTGGACCTGGTGGCGGACCTGGCATGCGGATGCCTGCAGAAAAGGCTAAAGACTTTAAGGGTACACTTCGTCGTCTGATTAAATATTTAAGACCTCGTATGGTTCAATTAATCATCGTTCTAGTTATGGCTATTGCCAGTACGGTGTTCAGTATTTTCAGTCCTAAGGTTATGGGTAAAGCAACAACTAAACTGTTTGAAGGTGCTTATGGTAAATTAATGGGTGTTGAGGGAGCTTCCATTGATTTTGGATACATTAATGATATCCTGATCATCCTTGCGGGTCTGTATTTGCTTAGTGCTCTGTTTAGCTATATCCAGCAGTATGTAATGGCTGGCGTAGCTCAGAAGGTCGTCTACGACATGCGTGAGCAAATCAACAGCAAGCTGGAACGTTTGCCTTTGAAATATTTTGATTCCCGTACCCATGGGGAAATTCTAAGCCGTGCTACGAATGATGTGGATAACATCAGTACTACGCTGCAGCAGAGCTTAACTCAATTGATTACTTCTATTGTCACCATTATCGGTGTCATCGTAATGATGCTTACCATCAGCCCATGGCTGACTTTGATTACAATTGTTACATTGCCACTCAGCTTCGTTGTGATTATGGCTATCTCCAAGCGCTCGCAGACTTATTTTGTGGGCCAGCAGAAATCACTTGGTCAGTTGAATGGTCATGTAGAGGAAATGTATACCGGTCACCGGATTATTAAAGCATTTGGTCGTGAACCGCAGTCCCTTAAGGATTTCGATGAAATTAACGATAAGCTTTACGACTCTGGCTGGCGTGCCCAATTCATGTCCGGTATGATTATGCCGCTCATGATGTTTATTGGTAACTTGGGTTATGTAATGATTTGTGTAGTCGGCGGTATCTTTGTTACTAAAAAAATGATCGATGTCGGGGATATTCAAGCCTTTATTCAGTATTCCCGTCAGTTCACCCAGCCGATTGCACAAACGGCTAATATTGCTAATATTATTCAATCCACGATTGCTTCTGCAGAACGGGTATTCGAACTTCTGGATGAAGAAGAGGAAGTTAAGGAAGTTACTACTACAGTTGCGAAGCTTGATGATGGTACTCCGGAAGGCTCCGTTGAGTTCCGTCATGTGAAATTCGGATATAAAGAAGATGCGATTCTGATTGAGGACATGAACATTGAGGTTAGTCCAGGTCAGACTATAGCAATTGTCGGTCCTACCGGTGCTGGTAAAACCACTTTGATTAACCTGTTGATGCGCTTCTACGAGCTGAACGATGGGGAAATTATCATTGATGGCGTCAATATTACCAATATGAAACGGAGCGACCTGCGCAGCAAATTTGGTATGGTGCTTCAGGATACCTGGCTGTTCAATGGTACGATCCGCGATAACATTGCTTACGGACGTGAAGGTGCTTCAGAGGCTGATGTGGTGCGTGCGGCCAAGGCTGCCCATGCCGATCACTTTATCCGCACACTTCCGCTTGGCTATAATACGGTGTTAAATGAAGAAGCTTCTAATATTTCACAAGGACAAAAGCAGCTGATCACGATTGCCCGTGCGATTCTGGCTGATCCATCGATCCTCATTCTTGATGAAGCAACAAGCAGTGTCGATACACGGACCGAATTGTTGATTCAAAAAGCAATGAAGGCATTGATGCAAAACAGAACCAGCTTTGTAATTGCCCACCGTCTTTCGACGATTCGAGATGCCGACCTTATCCTTGTTATGAAACAAGGTAGTGTAATCGAGAAGGGCAACCATGAGGAGCTGCTGGCACAAGGCGGATTCTATGCTGATCTCTATAACAGTCAGTTCTCTGAAGGAGATTTGGACGCAGGCTAAATCTAAATTGAAGTAAAGAAAAAAGTGTAGCAGACCATAAACCCCTCTTTTCACATGTTGCTGATTTTCAATGTGAAGAGAGGGGTATTTTATATGTGGTGAGGTGTTTTGATTTTTCGGAAAAATAAAAAAAGTTTGATTAAAAATTAAAGCATATATATGATAGAATTAAAAATGACCCGCGGCTCATTTTTAAGGCTGCATGGTAAAGGAGAGGATGAAGGGAATGTCAGGCTATGGAAAATGGGTGGCAGGAAAAAAGACGAAGTGGATTACTCTTCTCGTGTGGATAGTGCTTGTAGGTGCACTTACCCTGTTATGGCCTGCAGTGAATTCTCAGGTTGCTAATAATGCGCCTAACCTCCCAGATGATGCACAGTCGGTACAGGCAGCAGCTATTGCAGAGCAGGAATTCCCTAGTGGAAGCGGAGTGCCTGCGCTGCTCGTATGGCATAGAGAAGGTGGGCTTTCACAAGATGATTTAGTACATATCACTGCTGTGTACAAGAAGTTGGAGCAGCAACCATTGCCCCATCAGAATTTTGTCCCTCCATTAGGACAGCTGCCGCCACAAGCACTACAGGCCTCGTTATCCGAGGATCTTAGTACGCTGGTAACCCCGGTGCTTTTTGATAAAACGGCAGATAGTGATCAGCTCGGCGAAGCTGTGACAGAAATGAAAAAGATCATAAACACGGAGACCGGAGGAGATCCGTCCACTGCTAAGGCGGATGGAAAAGACCTGAGTTTACGTGTTACGGGTCCAGTGGGTATATCTATCGATGCTACTGGACTGTTCCAGAACGCAGACGTTTCCTTGCTGATTGCTACGGTTGTGCTTGTGCTGGTGTTCTTATTGGTGATTTATCGTTCGCCTATCTTGGCGTTTATTCCGCTTATTGCTGTTGGATTCGCTTATGGTATTACTAGCCCGATCCTTGGAAAAATGGCGCAAGAAGGCTGGATCACCGTGGATTCGCAGGCAGTCTCCATCATGACGGTTCTGTTGTTCGGTGCGGGTACGGACTATTGTTTGTTCCTGATTTCGCGATTCCGTCAGCTTCTGAAGATAGAGCAAAGCAAAACTCGTGCCCTGCTTCGTTCCATTACCGATTCTTCAGGGGCTATTGCAATGAGTGGTTTCACCGTTGTGCTCGCACTGTTCGCGCTATTACTGGCTAAGTATGGAGCATATCATCGCTTTGCAATACCGTTCAGTGTTTCGATTTTCATTATGGGAATTGCTAGCTTAACGCTTGTACCTGCACTTTTGGCGATCTTCGGACGGACCTCGTTCTTCCCATTCATTCCGCGCACGCCGCAAATGGAGGTTGAACGGGCTAAGGCTAAAGGGAAACCAGTTCCAGAACTTAAAGTCTCCCATAAAAAAGGGATTGGCGGATTTGTAGTTTCCAGGCCTTGGGCTATCGTAGGAGTGACCGTTATCGGACTGGGGATTCTGGCTTCATTCTCCAGTGGAATCAAGTTTACGTATGATATCCTCTCTTCTTTTCCTAAAAATATGGAGTCCCGCGAAGGGTTCGACCTCATCGGTAAGCAGTTTTCACCGGGCGAACTAGCTCCCGCTAAACTGATTATTAATACTAAGGGGCAAGCGAGTGGAGAGGACCTTAAAGTCATTCTCGGAGGGCTCACGTATGTGGATACGGTTTCTGATCCGCAGCAGGGCGCTGTGAACAAGGATATTCTGGGTTTTGATATCGAATTTAAGAACAATCCTTATTCACTTGAAGCGATGGGGCATATTCCAGCCCTTTTAGAAACGGCAGAGCAAGCGCTGATTGATGTAGGGGTAGAGAGTCCTTCAGATCATGTGTGGGTAAGTGGTCAGACAGCGACTCAGTATGATACCAAAAAAATCGGAGATCGCGACACCGATCTGATTATCCCTGTTGTTATCGGGTTGATCACTTTGCTGTTGTTGATATATCTGCGTTCGATAGTGGCAACTATTTATCTGGTCGGAACAGTTATTCTCTCCTTCTTCTCTGCACTTGGCTTAGGCTGGATTATCATTCACTATGTGATGGGTGCAGATGCTATTCAAGGAGCGATCCCGCTCTATTCCTTTGTATTCCTGGTGGCACTTGGAGAAGATTATAATATCTTTATGATCTCGAATATTTGGAAAAAGCGTAAGACCATGCCGCTTAAGCAGGCGATCGCGGAAGGCGTGAATGAGACCAGCTCAGTAATTACCTCGGCAGGCCTCATTCTGGCAGGTACTTTTGCTGTATTAGCTAGCTTACCGATTCAGGTGCTTGTGCAATTTGGTATCATCACCGCGCTAGGTATCCTACTTGATACCTTCGTAGTTCGTCCGTTCCTTGTGCCCGCTATTACGACACTTTTTGGCCGGTGGGCATTCTGGCCGGGGAAACATCAAGAGGTGGAGCAAGCTTTGCCTCATGTTAGTGAGCAATAAGCGACACACTGTAAAAAACAACAGGGATGTCTCAAAGCCATATCGGCTTAGGGCATCCCTGTTGTTTTTGTCGCGGCAGTCGTACTTTTGTTAATTGTAGACGTAAGTTATACGAATAGCTATTGGGACTAGTCGTCCAATCTCTACACTTAATTGCTGGTGCCAGGTGTTCGGCTGATCATCAGCTTATATTTGTCGATCGAAGCACCAAGAATGGCTTCATTCCCACCAGCACCGCGGTGTGATTGACGGAAGGAGTCACTGGAGGTCCAGCCTTTAAATGCCTCCTCATTCTCCCACATGGTACAGATTTTTAATTCCTCAACACCTTCTTTGGCACTTCCTTGCCAAACCTCCATGCGGACGAATCCTGGCATATCCTGTACACCATTATTTCCTCCAAAACGTTGAGCAATGGCTTCACCATGACCTTCTTTAACTTTAATAGTATTTGTGACTACCAGCATGTTAGGAAAACCTCCGTTCAGTAGTGTGATATCCATACATAAACATTAGGCTGAATATATAATTGCACTTTATACACTTAAAAGCTCTGATTCGTTAGAAAAGAAGCAATAAGTGTATTCTCTGCAACTAAATTAGATGAATCTGGCCAATGGTCGAGAATTTCCTACTTTTAGTTGCACAGAGTGCAATTAAAGTGTGACGGAGCCTCTTTTTACGCTGAATAGATGTACAAAGTGCAACTATCGGTTATTCGAACGTTATTCGAACGTCATTCGAACGTCAAATAGTATCCAGAGTTCGAGGTATAGAGGCATTCTATCGCACAAAGTGTAATCAGAGGATGGAGAAGAGCAGTCTTGAGGTTTTCTTCTCCACAAAGTACGGCTGGCGTAGAACCAGCCAGCTCTGTTTTATTGCGGATTCGTGGTCCAGAGTCCTGCTGTTTTTAGGAAGACACGATCCGGGAGCTTCAAGGCTGTTAAGGCCAATTCAGCTACATCCTCAGGCTGCATCATGCGGTCTTCGTCACCGATCTTAAGTCCAGCGTTGGAAGCTAGTCCAGTGTTTACAGTGCTTGGAGTCAAGGCTACGACGCGGATGTTGTGCTTACGCACCTCTTGTGCGAGGGCTTCGGTCATGCCCATCAGTGCAAACTTGGATGCGCAATAAGCCGAGCCTGTCGCGAAGCCACGCTCTCCCGCGGTAGAAGAGATATTGATGATATTTCCACCATTTTTCTCAATCATAGCTGGCAGTGCAGCGCGAGTTACATAATAGGTTCCGTAAAGATTGACTTGGATATGGCTTTCCCAATCGGCGGGGTCCATTTCTACTAATGTGCCGAATTTTGCAATTCCGGCATTGTTAATCAATGCGTCAAATGGTCCTAGCTCATTTTGCAGGTAAGCAACCGCACGTTCAGCCTCTTCGCGTACAGCGATATCCGCTACGGCAATGCTGACTTTCACGTCGTATACTTCCGTTAAAGCTGATTTCAACGCTTCGAGATCGCCTGAAGTTCTGGAGATCAGGCCCAAATTAGCACCTTCCTTAGCTAGTGCCATGGCTAAGGATTTGCCGATCCCTTTGCCCGCACCCGTAATCACAACACTCTTTCCTCTCAAATCCATCTCTAACGTCACGCTCCTTTAAACATTTTTGAAGCTAATGCTTCATTCATGTCCTATTATACCTGAATGCTATACGGCATTCACAACCGCCCCTGCCGAAGGACCTCAATTTATTCGTAAAGCTTCGTCAGTGGCACCGATGCAGGTCCTTCCAATACTTCTCCATCATAGGAGAAACGGGAGCCGTGGCAAGGGCAATCCCAAGAACGATCGCCGTCGTTCCATTCACATTCACAGCCCATATGCGTACAAGTTCTGTCCACCAGATGAAGTTTACCTTCTGGATCTTTGTAGGCGCCAACCCGTTTGCCGTCATGGAAGACAACGGCTCCTTCGTCTGCCTCCAGGTCACTTGTCTTTTTGTGGACGATCTCAACTTTTCCCGCTACAAGCTCTTTTGCCACATTGGCATTTTGAACGAAGAAGCTCTTTAGGCTGGCGCCAACTTTGAAGCGGGATGGATCGTATAGCTCTGTATATGGATTATCTTTGCGCTGAATCTGATCCGAGATGATTTGAGCGGACAAGGTACCGCTTGTCATGCCCCATTTTCCGAATCCCGTAGCGATATAAATCTCTTCGTTGTCTGAAATCTTGCCGATGTAGGGAACCCTGTCCAGGGTAATTAAATCCTGTGCCGACCAGCGGTAAGGGATCGATTTGATGCCCAGCAAGTGACCTGCGAACAGTTCCAGATTCTCATAATGACCTATCGTGCAGATGCCTTGGCCTGTCTTATGATTCTCCCCACCTACGATAACCAGAGGATGTCCTTCCCACTCCACAGCACGCAGAGAACGGGTTGGTTCGCTGGCGCTTAAATACATTCCACCCTCAAAATCCGTTTCGGGCTGGATCGCCATACAATAGGAACGTTCAGCATGAAGTCGCGAGAAATATAACGCACCTCCATCGTAGAAGGGGAAATGAGAAGCCGACACAGCGTAACGGCAGGTGATGCGGTGGTCATTCTTTTCTGTAAAAAGCGTAAGCTTATCGTTCTTCTCCACCTTGTCCGTCATCATCGTATGCTCATAGATCACGCCACCTTTTTCCACGATAACCTTCAACAAGGCCTTCAGATATTGCAGGGGGTGAAAACGAGCTTGTCCTGGTAATTTAATCGCACCGCTCGCCATCAGAGGGATAGATACGTTATCCAGCCATTCACCGGGCAGACCCAATTGTTCATAGGCTTTATACTCTTCTTCCAACTCTTTAAGCGTTTTATGATCTTCAGCATCCGCGTATAGATAGGCTGCTTCACGTTTCATGCCGCAAGACACTTCAAGTTCTTCAGCTGTATTTATGATCCAATTCATAGCCCTATGATTTGATTGATAATAGAGAAGGGCGTTCTCTTTTCCGAAATGCTTCATCAAATGATTGTAGATTAATCCGTGCTGGGCAGAGATTTTGGCGCTTGTAAACCCCGTAGTACCGCTGAGAATTTCCCCTGCCTCCAATAGTGTGACCTTGTATCCAGCTTTGCTTAAGAGATAGGCTGTAGTAATGCCTGTAATCCCGCCGCCGATCACTGCGACATCTGTAGTAATATTTTCAGTCAGCTTTGGAAAAGTCGGTAAATCCGTAGTGTCTCTCCATAATGATTCAGGAAATTGCGGGAGACCTTGCGTTATTTTACGATGTGGATCCATCTTATTATCCCTCCATCTATACAATACTCATTTCATTTATTACCACAGACCCGTTAAAAGAAACTCTGTGTTCATATGTGTAGTGCATGAATTGAGAGAAATAGTGCCAAAATAAGGTGGCATCCGGGAAGCGCAGGATAATTAGGAGGGATGATCCATGTCAGTTCAACAGGATAAGCACGATGTTTCTCTGGAATGGATCAAGGGTGAATTGGACGGATTCGCCGATTTAATCGAAAGGACGCTCGTAGCGCCTTTTGGGCAGATCAACTTAATTTATATTAAAAGCGTTACAGATTCGCAGACACTCAGTCGCCATGTGATTACACCATTTTATGAGATGGGCGATACTAACGCTTACCTTGATTACATTACGACGTATCCGGGCACGGAAGAAGAGACTACGAAGGAAACAGCGATCAATCTTTTGCTTAGCGGATATGTTCTTCTTAGCATAAATGATGTGATTTGTTTTTATGACGCAATGAGTACGGAAAGTAGTGGTGTCAGTGAAACGTCTGCAGAAAGCATTTCTCAGGGACCTTCAGATGCGCTAACGGAGGATCTTGCGGTGAATCTGAACATGATTCGTCGGCGCTATCAATCCACTAATCTCAAAATGGAAACCATGGTCATCGGCGATGTCTCCAAAACAAAGGTGGCAATCCTATATGATACTAAGCGTGTTGATCATAATGTGTTAGAGGAATTAAGGGAGAAGATGAGTACCCTAAAGGTTGATATTTTGCAGGCAATGGGAGAACTTGAGAAATTTATAAGTAGTGACAGTCTGAGAATATTGCCCAAGTCCATTGTGACCGAAAGGCCTGATAGAGTCGTATTTAATTTGTCTGAAGGAAAAGTAGCGATACTCCTGGATACAACGGGATATGCGATAGTGCTGCCTTCCATATTTAACGATTTCTTTACATCCATGGATGATAAAATACAATTTCCTATTGTGGGTCGGTTCTTAAAGCTACTCCGGATTATCGGTGTGTGCATGACGTTGTGGCTGCCTGCGATCTATGTAACACTTACCTCTTATAATCCCGAGATTATTCGTGTACAGGTTGCACTGCTCATTTCAGGTAGTCGTGCGACTGTGCCCTATCCATCTTTTGTAGAAGTGCTCTTAATGCTTATGATGATGGAATTTCTGACCGAGGCGAGTTTACGGCTTCCCAAGGCGATTGGTCCTACGGCCACGACGGTCGGAGGTCTAATCTTGGGTCAAGCAGCTACGGCTGCAGGGCTTGTAGGTAACATTATGATTATATTGGTCTCGGCCGTTGCAATATCCAATTTTCTGATTCCATTGAATATGATGAGCTTGTCGATACGCGTGCTGAAGTACATTTTTCTTATAGCTGCCGCTGTTCTAGGAATGGTTGGTGTAGTGATCTGTGTGGTGGGGTTCGCGATGTATTTATGCAATCAACGGAGTTTTGGACAACCCTATTTCAGGTTGTTTTTTCTTGATAACTTTGGTAAGAAGAAGGGCGGGAAATATTGATGGCCAAAAGCCGTTATTTCTACTGTCTTTTTCTGATGAACAGCTTGATTAATATCATTAATTTTGTTCCTAGGGAACTAATAGACAGACGTTTTTCAGGTGCTTTGATATCCATACTAATTGGAACGATTTTTGGCACTTTGTTTGTTTATATATTTACTGTATTGATTGCTAAGTTCCCCGGAGAGGGTTTTCCAGAAATATTTTACTCTTTGCTTCCTAAGAAGTTAGCCAGAACCTTGCTACTCCTTTTTGCTGGCTTATGGTGTATGGCCGGTGGGGTTACGCTACTTTCTTTTGTAGATATCACGCTGCGGTTTATCAGTCCGGATTCGAGTCCTTATACTGTTGTGATCAGTTTTTTAGTCCTGGTCTGCATCTGCTGTCGTTTCGATTCTCTATCCATCTTGTATGGGCTTGAAATCATTCTCAGCGTAACCTTACCGTTAATTATTTATGGCCTCGTAAAAGCATTGACCAATCCGGACTTCAATTGGGATTCTGTTCTGCAGGTCTTAACATACTTCTGGCATAAGCCGGACCTAATGAGCCTTTCGGCAGCTACCTTTTCTTTTAGTGGTTACTTAAACCTTGCTATATTTAATCGGGTATTTCATGGGCTGAAGCTAAAGCATGTTTGGATTTTAGGGGTGGAGGGACTGCTCGTACTTCTCTTAACCTTTTTGGTCCCCATCGGTTACTTTGGAACCATTGCAATTGATAGACATGTGTATACATGGTTCTCGACGGCCGACAGTATTCGGATGGAATCCTTTATTATTGAACGGATGCTGTTTATTTTTTATTTCGCCTATTTGAGTTTATCTCTGGTGAGTGTAATTGTTCATTGGCATGGAGGTCTAGAGCTTTTTAAAGGTGCCGTTTCATCTGTAAAAAAACAGTCCCCAAAAGCAGAGCAATGGAAAGAGTGGAGCATCCTAGTCTTGTTTAGCGCAATGGTTCTGTCCTTAATGGGGCTGAATCAATATCAACTTAACATGTTTGGTGCCTGGTTTCTGCAAATTCGCTGGTTTGGTGAGATGTTCATCATCGCTCTGTTATTTTATTGTTATCGCAAAGTTAGGAGGGGGAACCTGTGAGAAGATTCCTTGCCGGAATTGGGATTACCTTATTCCTTCTTCTTGCTGGTTGTGACTTCAAGGAGATTGATTTGCGGATTTTTGTGCTGGCGATCGGCGTTGATCAAGGTGCAGAAGAAGGCAATTTTAAGATTAGCTTGAAGCTTGCCATCCCTCAAGGGGATGTTACCAAGATTGATGAGAAGATGCAAATATTGACTGAGGAGTCTCCGAGCATTTCGGAAGCGCTTCGTAGAATGAAATCCAGAGTGGAAAAGGAGCTTGATTACTCCCATTGTAAATCGATTATTTTGGGGGAGGGGGTTGCGCGTAAAGACATTCTACATGTTATGGATTGGGCTGTGCGACGTAGAGATATGCAGCTTATTCTTAATTTCGCAATAGGGCGTCCGGAAGCACTTCAGGTTCTACAGGTAAGACCCCAATCGGAGCGGATCCCATCAAATTCTCTTATTCTGGCGATGAGTGGACAAGGCACGGAATCTCCATTTATTTCTAGTGTATATTCCTTTCAGCTGATGAGAAATATTTATGAGAAGGGAATTGATCCGATTCTACCGATTATCGAGGCAAGAGGGGATAAGGAGTTTTTAATAAATAAAATTGCTCTGCTTAATAATGAGAAAATTAAAATGGTTCTTACTCCCAACGAAACACGGTTATATAATCTGCTGTCGCGCTCGAACTTACGAACTAATTTGCCGGCCCATTCAGAGGGAGTTATGTATCAGTACTACACAGAGAGATCGTCCTCAGACTACAAAATTCTGACGCCAGAGCACGGGAAAGCTACTATTCGATATCATATTAAGATTAGAGGGATTCTCGAAGAAAGTAGCAGTCCGGATCTGGTGACCAATGGTAAGTTGGAGGGGATTGCGGCAGCCGGGGGAAGAGAACTGGAACAAGATATATTATCGTTATTGACTAAAATTCAAGCTAGTGGTCTGGATCCATTTGGGTGGGGTCTGCACTATGGAGCCAGGCATTTTAATAATGATACCGAAATGGAAGTGTGGAAGGGGCTTTATGCGGGTCTCGATTTTCAGGTCAAAGCTGACGTTGACATCAAATATTCTGGATTGATTAAGTAGCTGAGAGAGTAAACAGTGGATAAAAGTGGGATTGACGTTCTTACGTTCGCGATTTATACTTGATCTAAAAATAAGTTAGAGGATGATAGCAATGAAAAGTCTAAATTTGACTTCCCAACGTCAAGCCGTTTACGATATCGTCCTTAATTCACATGACCATCCCACAGCCGCGGAAGTGATGAACCGGCTAGTAGAGCAAGGTCATAGCTTAGCATACGGTACTGTATATAACTCTCTTCGTTATCTTTCAGATAAACAAATGATTCGTGAGCTCAAGCTCGGTGAGGCTGCCAGCAGATATGATGCCCGCATGGATGATCACCAGCATATCATTTGTGAGGTTTGCGGTGCGGTTGATGAGGTAATGAACCAAGTTCCACGAGACTGGATGAACACAGTGGCCAAGGATACAGGTTATACGATTGGTCATGCTCATGTGGTATTCGGAGGCGTCTGCCCGAACTGCAAGAACAAGAACGTGAACTAGGGATGAAAGAACCGGAGCCTTTTGCTGCGGTAATGATAAGAAATAGGCTTATTTGAGTAGATCGCGCTCTTTGAGGCGGTCTTTTTGTTGCGTTTATATGACAATTCTTAAGAATGATGAGAAAAATGAAGAAAGATAGGAGGAAAATCGGTTCCAAAGGAGGATATATAATTATATAGTAAGTCTGGTAAATAAGTCCTTCTTTAAGACTCGAAGAGAGAGAGAGTGATGACAACTATGAACAAAAAAGCGGGTATGAGTATCCGAACCAAATTAATTCTTACATACCTACTAGTTCTGCTCTTACCCAGTATCATTATAGGTTGGCGTACCTATCAATCTGCCAGCCATGAAGTGGAAGATCATCTAGTGAGCAATGCTACTGAAAGTGTTGTGGCAGTAAATGAAATCATCAACTCGAATATTCAATCCAAAATAGATGCTATTTCTTATTTTGCCGCTGAGTTCACTGCTGAGAGTGCCAACAGGGAGGCAACTGGGCAGACGGCAGCTTCTATGGAATCCAGACTGAAGGAATATGCTGTGCTGCATCCTGATGTTCTAGACATCTATGTTAGTACAAGCAGAGGGGAATCTATCCATGCTTCGGAAGCCAAGCTACCTGAAGGCTACGATCCAAGGAAGGAAAGTGCTTATGTGAATTCTCTGAAGCACGGGAAGGGTGTGGTGATCTCTCCGGCCTTTCAAACCGTAAATCAGGAAACGGCAGTTGCCATATCAACGGTCCTGAAGAGCGGAGACGGGGTGGTTACCTTGAATCTCAATCTCTCCACTTTAGGAGCTTTGACCTCGGCTAAGGTTGGCAAGGAAGGATATATTATTATCCTTGATAACAGCAAGAAATATCTTGTTCATCCAACAGAGGTTATTGGGCAGGAATCATCGGCTGATTTTGTAAAGGAAATGTTCAAGGAAGAACAAGGTACCTTTGATTATGTTTACAAGGATACGCACAAAAAGATGACGTTTATGGTGAATGAGCTTACGGGCTGGAGAATCGGCGGTACGATAAGCATAGATGAAGTGACTTCGGCAACAAGCGGGATTCGCGATACAGCGCTGCTTGTTATCGTAGTTTCCGTTTTACTTGCACTGATCGTGGTTTATTTTAATATTCAATCTATTCTGAAGCCGCTTACCCGTCTGCGCAAAGCAACTGCAGTGATAGCTAAAGGGGATCTGTCCGAAGACATGGGGGCTTTCCGTAAAGATGAGATTGGTATGCTAGCAGAGAACTTTCAATTAATGGTGCTCAGCCTGCGCGAGATGATCATAGGTGTGCAGGAGATGACGAGTAATGTCTCCTCTTCAGCCGAAGAGCTAACTGCCAGTGCGGAGCAGAATGCTCAAACGATCGAACAAATGACGATAGCAATTCAGGAGGTAGCAGCAGGGACTGAACGGCAGGTAATTGGTGTACGAAAAGGAATGGAAAGTACAGCGGCGACGACCAGCGAAGTGGATCATATTTCTGTATATATGGAGCAGGTCTCTGCGATGATGGACAAGACTTCACTCTCTGCTTCGGAAGGAAATGATTCTGTCATCAGCGTGGTGGATAAGATCAATGGTATCGATAGAACGGTGGGTGAGCTTGGCAGTGTAATCGACAAGCTAAATGAAAGGACCGGTCAAATTGAGGGCATTGTCGGCGTCATCACAGGGATTGCCCGTCAGACCAATCTGTTAGCTCTCAATGCATCTATTGAGGCGGCCAGAGCTGGAGAGCATGGCCGTGGATTTGCCGTTGTTGCTGCTGAAGTGCGTAAGCTGGCAGAGGAATCAGAGAAATCAGCGCATTTGATTGCTGAGCAGATTACCGCCATTAATAGTGAGATGACACTGGTGACCCATACGATGGAAGACACAAAGCAGCGCGTAACCGAAGGGATTGAGGCCGTGGATACTTCCGGACGTTCTTTCTCCCGTATTCGTAGAGCGGTCAAGAGTGCCGCAGAGAAGATTGAGGCAATGGGTGGGGCTGTACAGACCTTATTGGTGGAATCAGATCACATGGAGAAGGCTATAGGAGAGATTCGTGGCATTTCTGAAGAAGCGGCTGTGAATACAGAGACCATCGCAACGGCAGCGCAAGAGCAGCTCGCTTCTGTTGAGGAGATGGCATCTTCATCTACCGATCTTAGCCATCTTGCAGAGGAACTGCAAAAGCTTGTGAGTAGCTTTAAAATACACTCCTCCAAGTAATGATATATATTTCATATAGGAAAACGATGCTTTTATCTTCCCTTTTGCAGCCCTTTGCAAGTATACTGATAAACAATAATGTTGGGTTAGGCAACGGAGAGAGGAGAGATAATAGTACATGGCAGAGCAACTGAAGGGGTTCACGGTCGCCTTGGCGGGTCCGCGCAAATCGGAAGAGATGGCCAAGCTGGTGCAAAATATGGGGGGGACGGCGTTATGCCGACCTGCTCAAGGTACTGTCTTTCTTGATGATGAGGCGTTGGAGGAAGGATTGAATTCATGGATTAGTGATCCGCCTTATTTGGTGATCCTTACCACAGGCATGGGACTGGATGCTCTCTTCCAAACGGCTGAACGCCTGAATATCGCTGAGCGTTTCTTAGAAGTCCTTTCTGGTTCTATTATTGCTGCACGGGGTTATAAGACAGTGAATGCTTTGAAAAAAAGAGGACTTACGCCGGAGGTTCGTGACGACGACGGAAGTACGATCGGATTGATTCGTGGGCTTCAATCTCTGGATTTGCAGGGCAAGGAGGTCGTACTGCAGCTGCACGGCGATCCAGCGCCTCGTATGCTCGAATGGCTGCAGGAGGCTGGGGCGAATACCCGCCAAGTGCTGCCGTATCGTCATACTCTACCAGAACCGGGTGAGCTTGAAAGATTGCTTACAGAAATCATAGAAGGTAAGATTGATGCCGTGGCTTTTACGAGTGCGCCACAATTTCGTTTCCTCTCTCAATTTGCTCGGGAACAGGGTAAGCTGGAGGAGATGCTGAAGTCTTTCGAGGATAAAGTGCTTGCTGTTTCTGTAGGGCGTATTACCTCTGAGGCACTTAAGGAAGAGGGCGTACAGCGTATCATCATGCCTGAGCATGAACGGATGGGGAGTATGATTGTAGAGCTGGGCAAATATGTGGGGGCGAATCGCTAGCCCACAATGTGCGGCAGCTTTACAAGATCGACGTTACCACACAGAAGCATTCCCGCCGGGTTCAATGGGTGGGGATGCTTTTTTACCCGGAAGAGAATGCCTTAAGAGTAGTAAACCTGCCATCTGCATGGACATTCGCAGCAGTTTTCCTTAGAATATAGGCAACATGTGATGAATAATAACAATGAATAAGGAGGAGGATCCCCATGGACAAAAGAAAATGTCTGTTACTTGGTGATTATACCCATCCCCGTTTCCATCCACTTCAAGGAGTGGACCAACAAATTAGCGAGATCTTAAATGATTTATTAACCGTTCAGTGTTCAGAAAATAAAAAAATGATGCGCATTGAGCATTTGGGAAGTTATGACTTATGCATTGCCTACAACGAATTATGGAATGAAACGGTATCTCCTCAGCAAACCGCTGGCCTACTCAGCTACGTGAGCGGTGGTGGAGGACTAATTGTTCTTCATACAGGTGCTTCATTGACGAAGCGTAACGAATTAGCTCAGCTGATCGGGGGCCGCTTTAATGGTCACACCGCTTACGAGCCAATGAATTTTAAGGTGCTGGAGCATGACATTACTGAGGGCGTTGAAGACTTCCAGCTGGATGAAGAGCCTTATCATTTCGAATTTGATCCGTTCACAGATCGGACTATTCTTCTTCAGTATGAATCGGAGGGGCAATGGCTTCCAGCTGCATGGTGCCACAGCTATGGTTTAGGACGAGTAGTATTCCTTATGCCTGGGCATCATGAGCCATCCTTCCGCCATCCAGCACTGCGTAAACTGATCTTGCAGGCAGCTACTTGGGCTGCACGCATTCCGGTAAGCAACTGAGTGATATCGCATTTTTTTGAAATACGCACACAGTGAGGTATACTTTAATCATCAACTCCGTTTGTAACGAAACGGAATCTTTGGGAGGAAGTACTATGAGTGATTTGTTTAAAAAAGCGATCTCTTTAGGAGTGGGCCTCACCATTGTTAGTAAGGAAAAAGTAGAAAAGGTTGTTGAGGAACTAGTGAAGCGTGGGGAGCTTGCTCCTTCGGAGTCTAAGGCCCTAGTTGACCGTCTGATTGAACGCGGTGAAGAAGAGCGAGGTATGCTCAAGTCTGTTGTACAAGAACAAGTACAACGCGTGTTAAAGGAAATGAAGGTTCCTGCACAAAGTGATATTGATGAGCTGGAAGGCCGAATTGCTGTATTGGAGCGTCGATTGGCCGAGCTGGAGGGCATTTCCCATCTAGAAGGAACATCGGCGGAAACGCGTACGGACTAAATGGCAGTACGTATTAGACATGCCGGACGATACCGGTCCATTGCCATGGCGCTTATGCACCATGGTTTTGGCTATATGGTGGAGGAGCTGGGGCTCTATCATTTATTATCCCTTCCACGCCGTCTTGTAACGCAAGAAGCTCATACAAGTCTTACGCTCGGGGAGCGGATTCGGCTCGTATTGGAGGATTTGGGTCCAACCTTTATTAAGCTTGGACAACTCGCCAGTACCCGTTCGGATCTGCTGCCTGATTCTATTATTCAAGAATTGGTAAAACTACAGGATAATGTCCCCCCGTTCCCTGTGGAGCGCGTGCGCACGATTGTGGAGCATGAACTCGATCAACGGATGGATGAAATCTTTAATTCCTTTGAGGATACTCCCCTTGCGGCTGCGTCGATCGGTCAAGTGCATAGAGCTGTTCTTCATAGTGGGCAAGTGGTGGCTGTTAAAGTTCAGCGCCCTGGCATACTGCGAACGATGAGTAGAGATTTGGAAATTCTCAAAGATCTAAGTGCTCTTGCTGAGAAGCAGCTAGGCTGGGCAAGGCAATATCAGTTGTCCCGTATGGTAGAGGAATTCTCGAAATCTCTGCTTGGCGAGCTGGATTACGGCCAAGAAGGCCGCAATGCAGAGAAAATTGCTCAACAGATGGATTATAACGGAGTATACATCCCGGATATCTATTGGGACTACACTTCAGCACGGGTGCTGACGATGGAATATGTGGTAGGGATTACGCTGAGTCGTCGCGATGAGTTATTGAGTAACGGAGTTAAGCTTAAGGTTATCGCTCAGCAACTCGTGGAAATGATGCTAAGGCAAATCTTCATTCATGGCTTTTTTCATGCGGATCCGCATCCAGGGAATGTTATACGAATGGCTGATGGGAAGCTGGCTTTGATTGATTTTGGCATGATGGGTCGGCTGAACGAAGAGATGAAAGAGCAGCTGTCTGCGCTTGTCATCGCACTAATGCGCAAGAATACGGATGCGATGGTCCGGGCAATTTTGCGTCTCGGAGTCATCCCTGAGGATGCTGATCGAACGGCGTTGCATAATGATATGGATCGACTTCGCGAAGAGTATTATGATGTTCCGTTTAGTAAGATGAGCATAGGTAAAGCGCTAAATGATTTGTTTGGCATTGCTCGCAAGCATCGATTAGTCCTTCCGCCGGATCTAACGATGCTTGGTAAGACGATGCTGACGCTTGAGGGTGTCATTAGCAACTTGGATCCAACGATTAGCATTTTAGAGATGGCAGAGCCTTTTGGACGGGAACTTGTGAAGCAGCGATTTAGTGGTCCCCGATTGCAGCGCAAGCTCCTTGGAGGCGTAGCCGATTTAACGGAGAGTCTTCTAGAGCTTCCTGGGCAGGCAAGGCAGTTATCCGCGCTAATTAGTAAGGGGAAAATAAAGGTGGAGGTAGTGGCACCTGAGATAAAGAATTTAGAGCGAAAGCTGGACCGGGTTGGGAACCGCTTAGCGTTTAGTATTGTGATGCTTGCGTTCAGTATCATCATGGTTGGACTCATTATTGGCACTGCAATGCGCGGTCAGCCTTCAGTGTTATGGAATTTCCCTACAGTGGAGATTGGCGGCGTAGTAGCGCTTCTGATGTTCTTATGGTTGATCTTTGCGATTTTTAAATCAGGAAGGTTCTAACCTACAACTACAGGATAGAATAATTATTATTCTGCAGTTTCACACAAATGCCGTTCTATCAAGTACAATATAAAAGATAACTTTCTAAGCTTAACTTTACTTCTATTGTATAAAGTGGAATGGAACGCAAATGGAGTGCCGTCTAAACGTCCGGTGGATCGCTGCTGCCCAGAAACCGAACTTTGACCGCACTCTTTTAACGGGTCAAGGGATACATGGGACGGAAGAATGCCGGTGACGGGGTTCTTCCGCTTTTGTTTGAATATAGCTGAATCGGAAGCATACGCCCCCAAAAGGACAGTCGGGTAGGGGCTGCCTGAATAGGGCTTTGGAAGACGGAAGTTAAGTAAGAGATGTAATCAAATTTAACTGAGAAAATAGTGAGGTGGAGAATTTGCCGGGATTTAAAGAATTAGGTGTTTCAGAATTACTGTGTACATTGCTTCAAGGTCAAGGCATCGTTAAGCCTACACCAGTGCAACAGGAAGCAATACCGCCATTGGTGCAGGGTCTGGATGTAATTGCAAGAGCGAAGACAGGTACAGGGAAGACATTAGCTTTCTTGCTGCCAATTATGGACAAGATCCACACGGAGCGAGCTTATCCGCAGGCGCTAATTATGGCTCCAACTCGTGAGCTCGCTTTGCAGATTACAGAAGAGGCACGAAAGCTGGCGCGTCATACGGATATCAAAATCCTGGCCGTTTATGGTGGTCAGGATGTTGAGAAGCAGCTGCGTAAGCTCGAAGGCGGCAGACATCTTATTATCGGTACACCGGGTAGACTGCTAGATCATATGCGCCGGGAGACGCTCGATCTTAGTGGCGTTAAGATGCTCGTTCTGGACGAAGCGGATCAAATGCTGCATATGGGATTCTTGGAGGATGTAGAGACCATTATTACGGCTGTTCCTTATCGCCGTCAAACGATGTTGTTCTCTGCGACGATGCCAGATCCGATTAAACGTCTCGCAGCTAATTACATGAAAGAGCCTCTGGATATCATTATTAAGAGTGGTTCTCCGATTCCGCTGGATAATATCAAACAGCAAGTCGTGGAAGTCTCAGATCGTAATAAAGAAGAGGCACTCAAAGCATTGATTGAACGGGATCGTCCTTACTTGGCTATTATTTTCTGCCGGACTAAACGTCGGGTGTCCAAGCTGAACGAAGCACTCCAAGCAGCAGGTTATGATTGTGATGAGCTGCACGGTGATTTGTCTCAAGGTAAACGTGAAGGTGTAATGAAGAGATTCCGTGATGCGAAGCTACAGCTTCTTGTAGCTACAGATGTAGCGGCTCGGGGGCTGGATGTCGAAGGTATCACCCATATCTTTAACTACGATATGCCACTTGATGTGGATAGCTATATTCACCGGATCGGCCGGACAGGCCGTGCCGGAGGTAAAGGGCTTGCAATCACGTTCACTTCTCCACGTGAGCAAGATGGACTAGATTTGATTGAGCACGGCATATCGCAGCGCCTGGATCGTCGCCGTTACGACAAGGATGAATTCGGCGTTGGCGAATTCGTTGCAGTACAAGGCGGCGGACGCCACGGCGGTCGTCAAAGCGGTGGTGCTGAGGCAGCGCGTACGGGCCGCGGACCAAAGACCGGCGGCTCTGGCCGCGGCGGAGCTCCGCGCGGCGAAGGCGGAGCGCGGCAAGGTGGCCGCGGCCGCGGTAAGGAAGCAGGCGGCTGGGGTGCGCCTGCAGAAGGTCGCCGCGGCGGCCGTTCTGATGCGGCGGCTGGCAAGCGTGGCGGCAGCGGTTATGACGCTGCCGCTCCAAAGGGCGGCGGCAAGGCTGCCGGCGTAGTGCGAGTAGGCGGCGGCTATGGCGCCTTCGCCTCCAGAGGCGAGGCGCCCGCCAGCGGCAACGCGGCAGCGCCTAGCACTGGTTCGCGCGTTGCGAACCGCAAGGGCGGACCAAGCACTGGCTACAGCGAGAACGTAGCCAGAGGTGCAGACGGTGGTGCCTACGTTGGAGGCACGCCACGAGGCGGCTTAGGCAGCGGCTACGGTGCAAGCCCGTCTAGAGGCGGCGGTAAAGGTGGAAAAGGTAGCAAAGGCGGTTACGGTGGTGCCAAGGGTGGCGCTGGTAAAGGTGGCCGCAACGGCGGAAACTCTGGCTCCTCACGCGGTGGACGTGGCAGCTCCGGCGGCTTTAAAAGCGGCGGCAGAGGCACATCCAGATAAAGTAAGTGGAATTTCATAGCTAAAACTTGTTACCATAGGGAAGTTAGCAGACAAGCTAATCACCTATGGTAACTTTATTTTGTGGGCAGATTTGAGCGATATTTGTCTAAAAAAGGATCTTAGTGTAACATTTTTGAAGGAAAGCCTGTCTAATAGATAAATATAGTGTTTCGACTTCGAGGAGGAAGAACTTGCAGATGTCTAAAAAATTAAAAATATTAGTCTTGTTAATTGTCGTTATTGCTGTTGGGTGGGGGATTGGGAAGTATACGACGCCTTCTCCTTCTGCTTCAGATAGTAGCGGTTCCAATATAAATGTGCAGGATGATCTTCAAGCTAAGCCTGGTGAAGATGGTAATAGCACTGAAGAGGGCATAACAGACCCAGTGGTAGCTAATCCATCTAATACAACGGATCCCTCTGATCCGTCCGAACCGGATAGTAACGGCAAGGGAAATAGCACTGATGATTCTTTTAAAGGGCCTGACAGCATAGCTGTGATGGTAAATAAGGAGTATGGACTGCCTGATAATTATAAACCAGCCGATCTCGTCTACCCGGATGTACGGTTTACATTTAAAGAGAAAATTGAAAAACGTATGATGCGCAGTGAAGCTGCCAAAGCTTTAGAGAAAATGTTCGCAGGTGCGGAGGACGACGGAATTTATTTGGCTGGTGTCTCAGCTTACCGTTCTCAGAAAACCCAGACGACACTGTATAATCGTTATGTAGAGAAAGACGGAGAAGAAATGGCCCGCACATACAGTGCCGTACCGGGCTACAGTGAGCATCAGACAGGACTTGCTATCGATGTCTCAGGAAGTGATGGAAAATGTGCTGCGGAGAGCTGTTTCGGTGGGACGAAGGAAGCGGAGTGGCTGGCACAGCATGTAGCGGAATATGGTTTTATCATCCGCTATCCAGAAGGTAAGCAGGACATTACAGGATATAAGTATGAGCCTTGGCATATTCGTTATGTAGGCAAGGATATAGCTACTTATATCGTGGATAAAGATATTACACTGGAAGAATATTATGATGTTGTACCGGTATCCAAATAACAGAATCATAGAGAGCAGTCCTAAGCAATATATAGGGCTGCTTTTTTCTTTCTTTGTGGTTAGAGAGTTTCGATAAGTTGCATTCTATTACAGTTCGGGTAAGATACGTAGTGTAGTCTAAGTACATGGAAGGAAGGGGAATAACGATGTCGATCTACAATTTTTCCGGTGTTACGCCTTCGGGTAAAGAAGTGTCATTCACGGAGTATGAAGGTAAGGTGCTGCTGATTGCCAATACGGCGAGCAAATGTGGGCTTACACCGCAGTATGGAGATCTCCAAAAGCTGTACGAGCAGTATGGGGATCAGGGACTTGTAGTATTAGGATTCCCCTGTAACCAATTTGCGGGTCAGGAGCCGGGTACAAGTGAAGAGGCAGAAGAATTCTGTCAGATTAATTATGGCGTTACATTTCCTGTGTTTGCCAAAGTGGATGTGAATGGACCGGACGCCAGCCCTCTTTTTAATTATTTAAAAGAGCAGCAACCCGGTGCTGGAGACAGCAGCGACATTAGCTGGAATTTCACGAAGTTCCTTATAGATAATAGCGGCCGTGTTGTCGCTCGGGTTGAGCCTAAGGAATCACCAGAAACGATGTCAGAACAGATTGAGTCCTTATTGTAGATTATTTAGGGACTGATGAATTGTTCTTTTACAAGTATCCCTTCGATCTCGGTCTTTGGCCGAGCTTCGACGGGATTTTCTTTTTTTACATAGGAATATAGAATAGGCGCCTTAAATTTTATTGTGATAAATTATACTTGACGCTTTACAGAGACCATGTATCCTTTGAAGAGAATGTAATGCCCATGCAAAATATGCATAAAGCGTGGAATACAGCAGGATAATAACGGCAGGAGGGTTCAATACGAGCATGAAGTTAATTACAGAGGTAGCAGCACAAGCGGGAATTGACGAAGAGCATCTGGAACTATACGGCAAATATAAAAGTAAACTATCGCCGTCCTTATGGGAAGACATGAAGAACAAACCAGATGGCAAGCTGGTATTGGTCACTGCGGTGAATCCAACCCCTGCTGGCGAAGGGAAGACCTTAACAACCATTGGGCTGGCACAGGCATTGAACGCAGCAGGAGTAAAAACAGTGGCTGCCTTGCGTGAACCATCCCTCGGACCATGCTTAGGCATGAAAGGTGGTGCCACGGGCGGCGGCAAGTCACAGATCATTCCGGCAGATGAGATTAATTTGCACTTTACGGGTGATATTCATGCGGTGACTTCTGCACATAATTTATTGTCTGCGATGATTGACAATCATATCTTCCAAGGTAATGAGCTGGGTCTTGATCCGCAGCGTATCGTTTGGAAACGCGTGATGGATATGAATGATCGTAGTCTGCGGAATATCGTGACAGGACTCGGAGATGGAAATGGAGCTGTGCGGGAAAGTGGATTTCAGATTACAACAGCTTCTGAGATTATGGCTGTATTATGCCTATGTGATAATCTGAGTGATCTCAAAAAGCGTCTGAACCGTATTTTGATTGGATATGACCAAGAGGGACAGCCTGTAACGGCCGAGCAAATAGGGGCAGTTGAAGCGATGACAGCGCTGCTGAAGGAAGCAGTTAAGCCTAATCTGGTGCAGACCCTGGAGGGCACTCCTGTTATTGTACACGGTGGTCCATTTGCGAATATCGCCCATGGCTGCAGTAGTGTTATCGGTACTCGATATGCACTCAAGCTGGGAGATGTTGTTGTTACGGAAGCAGGCTTCGGAGCGGATCTTGGTGCAGAGAAATTCATGGATATCAAATGCCGGCAAGCGGGTCTAACCCCTTCAGCGGCAGTGCTTGTCGTGACGGTGAAATCCTTGAAATATAACGGTGGTGTACCTAAGAATGAGCTCCAAACCGAGAACCGGACGGCGCTGCGCTCTGGATTGTCTAATTTGGAGCGCCATGTAGAGAATCTCGGCAAATTTGGAGTACCTGTTCTTGTTGCTATTAATCATTTTGAAGGGGATAGTCCAGAAGAGATTAATGACGTTGTGGAAGCTTGTCGACGATTGAACGTTCCTGCGGCAATATCCAAGGTGTGGGCAGAAGGTAGTGCGGGCGGACAAGAGTTGGCTTCGGAACTAAAGAAACTTCTGGACCAGAGAGATACTGAACGTTTTGCTCCTCTGTATGAGAATGAACTCGACATCTCTTCCAAAATCACCAAGATTGTTCGTGAAATTTACCGTGGTGCGGAGGTTAACTTTTCCCCTGCGGCTAAACGCAGTCTAGCGGTGATTGAGCGCCTTGGGTTAAATAATCTTCAAGTATGTATGGCGAAGACCCCTTATTCCTTCTCAGATCAGCCTAGACTTCTTGGCGCTCCAGAAGGTTTCACGGTAGGTATCCGTGATATTACCCTTTCGCTCGGCGCAGGGTTTGCTGTAGTGATTACGGGCAATATTGTTACGATGCCAGGTCTACCGGCTAAGCCTGCTGCTGAGGCACTATGGATGGATGAGGATGGCGTAATTCACGGTTTGGTGTAGATTTATTTTTATTTTATGATCAGGCTTTTCCCTGTGGTTTAGGGGGAAGCCTTTTTTTGCGCGTTATAAGAAAGTATATCCTGAGGGGGCAGAACATAATGTTCTACGCCCATGGCAAAGCTAACGAGGTCGCAATCGGCAGCAGTGACGGAAAATGCTTAAAATTGTGAACAATCTGAGAATATAGGCGAAAAGACTTGTAATGTGATAAATATCACAATATAATCAGTTTATAAAGTGAAATAAATCACAATTAACTCATCGGTGATCAGATATCTAATTTGGTCAGTCAAGCAATTCGAATATATAACCAGGTTGTCCATTTGAAGGAGGAAGAAAATAATGAAAGTAGCTGTCATTGGATGTACCCATGCCGGAACTGCCGCAATTGTAAATACTGCTAAGCTTCACCCGGAAGCCGAGATTACGGTGTATGAGCGTAATGATAATATTTCTTTCTTATCCTGTGGAATTGCTTTATATGTAGGTGGAGTGGTCAAGGACCCACACGGGCTATTCTATTCTTCCCCTGAGAAGCTTGCTGAGCTTGGTGTAAAGACCAACATGCGTCATGAAGTGACTGTTGTGGATACGAAGTCCAAAACATTGCGTGTTCGCAATTTGGCAACCGGACAGGAGTTTGACGATACCTACGATAAGCTGATTATGACTACGGGATCATGGCCTATTGTGCCGAAGCTCGAAGGGATTGAGCTGGAAGGCGTCTTACTTTGCAAGAACTATGATCATTCCAATACCATTATAGAAAAAGCTAAACAAGCGAATAAAATCACAGTTGTAGGTGCTGGATATATCGGCGTTGAGTTGGTGGAAGCCTTCCAAATGAACGGAAAGCAAGTTACGCTCATTGATGGTGAGGATCGTATTTTGAATAAATATTTAGATCCAGAGTTTACTGCGCCGATCGAACAATCCTTTAAGGACCATGGTATTAAATTAGCGCTGAATGAGAAGGTAAGTTCTTTTGCTGGTGAAGGTGGTAAAGTTACCAAGGTTATCACAAGCGAAGGGGAGCATGAGGCGGATCTTGTAATTCTCTGCATCGGCTTCCGTCCGAATACTGAGCTGTTAAAAGGTCAAGTGGATATGCTGCCAAATGGCGCAATTCTGGTCAATGATTATATGCAGACCAGTTGCCCAGATGTGTATGCCGCTGGTGACAGCTGCGCGATTCATTACAACCCTACAGGTAAGCACGCTTATATTCCACTGGCAACCAATGCAGTACGGATGGGCACTTTGGTCGCACGTAACTTAGTGAAAGAGACGATTCCTTATATGGGTACTCAAGGGACTTCGGGCATTAAGATTTATGAAGATAATATCGCTGCTACCGGTCTTACTGAAGAAGGGGCTAAGGCTGAAGGAATGGACGTAGAAACTACCATGATTATTGACAACTACCGTCCAGAATTTATGCCAACCTTCGAGCAGGTGCAATTAAAAGTGGTATTTGATCGCGCCACACGCCGCATTCTCGGAGCGCAAATCTTGTCCAAGACGGATTTGACGCAATCAATCAACACAGTATCTGTATGTATTCAAAATAAAATGACAATCGATCAGCTTGCCTTTATCGATTTCTTCTTCCAACCTCATTACAACAAGCCTTGGAACTTCCTGAATACAGTTGGCCTCGAATCGCTACCAGCATCAGTACCAAGCAAAGAGGCAGTAACCGTATAATTTAATTGCCTGTGAACAATAAAGGGTAAACCGGAGCCATATATGGCTCCGGTTTTTTGTGATTGAAGCTGGTACTATTTACCTTTAAAATAATATGGAGCTTATTCTTATAAATGTAATTATGGATGCGCTTCGTTAAATTTGACATGTCAGTGAAAAGTTTCACTTAGTTTTTCATTAAGTGATAATTATCACGTTAATGTGTTTTATGACACGCTACAATGGTCGTAAAGGAACAAATTTTAAGTAAATAGATGAAGGGGATAGGAATCATGGCTTATAATAAACCGCAGCAGATTGCCGCAGTCACGGTCGAGAACGGCATAAAAAAGGCGCATAATCCTTTAAGCACCGTACTAATTCTGGGCTTTCTGGGAGGAGCGTTTATCGCGCTCGGATTTTTACTGGATATTCGCGTTATTGCTGGCGCACCACATGAATGGGGATCCATCGCTAATTTTATTGGAGCTGCTGTCTTCCCTGTTGGGTTGATTCTAGTACTGCTTGCAGGGGGAGAACTACTGACAGGCAATATGATGGCTGTGCCACTTGCTTTTATGGCTAAGAAGATATCCTTCTGGGAGGTTGTTAAGAATCTCGTATTGATTACCCTAAGCAATCTGGCGGGAGCTTTGTTTGTAGCTTACTTTTTCGGTCACGTGGTTGGTTTAACCTCTGACGGTGTGTATTTGGAAAAATTAGTGGAGATGGCAGGACATAAGCTTGAAGCAGACTTCTTTCCGGCATTTGTTTCCGGTATAGGTTGTAACTGGCTCGTAGCTTTGGCGGTATGGCTCTCCTATGGAGCAGATAACTTCAGTGGCAAAATCCTCGGCATCTGGTTCCCGACGATGGCTTTTGTAGCTATCGGCTTCCAGCACGTTGTAGCCAACATGTTCTTAATTCCCGCAGCTATTTTTGAAGGTTATTTTTCATGGGGAGAGTACTTTAACAATTTTGTTCCGGTATGGCTAGGCAACTTGACGGGTGGTGCAATCTTTGTTGCGGCAGCTTATTGGATGGCTTACCTGCGTAAAGAGCCTGCATCTATTCAGTCCGTGGACAGCATGTCCGGCAGCGGTGTAAAGAAACACGCCTAAACCTATCTTATAGAGCACTCCTTAGAATAGTCGAGGGGTGCTTTTTGCTGTATAGACAAATAAAATCCGCCGTGATGTATCCGAGCTCGGGGGAACGAAATCGGATGCACGGCGAATTTTAAAAGGGGGAGTGTTTCTAGGCTCTATTACCCCGGCTTTGTAATAACGAAACACTTCATTATCGTTCAGTCTACTTTACGGACGACAGCGGCAACTATAAAATATAAATAGATAATAAAAATAGGGCGGACAGTGGACGTGAACGGTGCCGCTTTTTTCTCAGCGACGTTAGAAGTTAGCCCTAAATAAGAAGTGAAGTATACTAATACTTTATCACGATAGCACGTCAATGCGTCTGCTTGCCCTGAACCCTGTTTTGGGATAATACTGGATGGAATAATGACACATATATTACAGGGGATGTACACTACTTATGAAGTTTTTACAGAATTATCCTAAAGAAGTTAAGATATTTTTAATTGCTAGCCTTATTAATGCAACGGGTAGTGCACTGATGTGGCCACTGGTTACGATGTATGTTTTTGATGAGCTTGGACGCAGCATGTCGGATGCTGGATTAGTGATTCTTATTCAATCGGTTGGAGGGATTGTGGGTCAACTACTCGGGGGCTCACTCTATCATAAGGTAGGCGTTAACCGGCTGATTGTTGGAGCGCTGGGCATGAATGCACTTGCACTGTTCACTTTGCCGGCAGCAAGTAACAACTGGACGTTATTTATGGTCGCGATGGGACTGGTAGGGCTCTTTAATTCACTGTCATTACCTGCGATTCAGGCATTTATCGGCTTTCGTTTTACGAAGCAGCGCGGAGAGCTGTTTAATGTTATTTATGTCGCCAATAATATTGGTGTAGCACTGGGTACGGCGTTAAGTGGTTTTTTGGCCGATATTTCTTATATGCTCAGCTTTGTGATGAACGGCGTAACTTCTGCGGTATTTGCGGTATTCTTTTTTGTATATCTCAAGAAAGTCGGAGGAGATTCTTCGCAGGAGGTCGCAGAACATCAGAAGGCTGGTCCTGACAAACAATCCACCTGGAAGCTAATGGGGCACACACGAATTTATTTTTATATGGGTATTGCCTCGATGTTCCTACTGCTAGGTAACTCTATCTGGAATACAGGAGTATCTCCTTTCATTATTTCTGAGGGCTGGCCTAAGAAGACTTATGGTTTTCTCTGGACGCTTAACGGAATTCTCATTTTTGCGGCTCAGCCGCTCGTAACAGTAATTAAACGTTGGTTCGCATCTACCTCAACGGCGCAAATGACAGTAAGTGCTCTATTTTATTTAGGAGGGTATGCTGTTCTTTTATGGATGCCGACTTATTCAGGTCTAGTGCTTGGGATGGTACTCGCTACGCTTGGGGAAATGCTGATATCTCCGGCCATGCCTTCCTTTATTTCAGATCATGCAGGTCGCAGTGCTCCTTTCTATCTAGGTCTAAGTGGAGGAATGGGGGCAGTCGGTAGGGTGATTGGGCCATACTTAATGGGTAGATTATACGACAGTGGAGGTCTAGCGCCTACCGCATGGTTGGCATGTGCGATGGCACTGCTGTCCGTAGGATTCTTTATCGTTCATGCGTATATCAACCGCCGAGGAAATTCATTGGAGCGGTCAATAGGATAGTTGAGCATAGTGGATTCAAATGATCTACTGTGAATTCTATAGAGGTGCAAGGCAAGGGGTGTACATCTTTATGAAACTTAGCAACAGGGACAGGTTTATAATAAGGTTCTCAGAAATTAAAGACGTGCGGGAACTGATTCATCTGGATCATATGATCTGGACGGAGGACACTAGCCCGGGGCCATTAATCTGGCGTTCCCAAGAGGATTACCTACTGAATGCTCCCCCGGGTTCGCAGCTAGTAGCGCTAAAGGATGACAAGCTATGCGGATATGTTGGGTTTGGCTGCCCTAGTCGAATGGAGAGTAACAGGCATGTGTGCGAGGTCAATATTGCTGTTCATCCGGATTATCAACGTTTAGGTATTGGCCGGCAGCTCATAGAGGCTATTAAGGAACATGCCGCAGATAATGCCATTCGTAAGTTGCGTCTACGCGTATTATCCTGTAATGAATCAGCGCTTTCTTTTTATCGTAAATGCGGGTTTGTGGAAGAGGGACGTCTGCGGGAGGAGTTTTATCTTGGCGGTCGATATGTGGATGAAATATTTATGTGCTGTATGCTGGCAGGAGGAGAAGGATATGGAGATCATCTCGCTTAATGTGGGGCGGCCGGTAACAGTGGATTATCGGGGGAAACCTTTGGAGACTGGAATTTATAAAATGCCTGTAGAAGGATCAGTTCAGCTACATGCCAATGGTTTTGTTGGAGATGGTCAGGCGGACCTGAAACATCACGGGGGCCCTGATAAGGCAGTTTGTGCCTATCCCATCGAGCATTATCCCTACTGGCAGCGGCAGCTTGGGAAGAAACTGGATTACTCTGCCTTTGGAGAAAATATAACAACGTCAGGCTTATTAGAGACAGACGTGTGCATTGGCGATGTGTACGAAATAGGTACCACTGTGCTACAGGTCAGTCAGCCGCGTTATCCTTGCTTCAAAATCTCACAAAAGCATGGCCCCGCAGATCTCCCGGCTCAAGTGCTGGACACTAGATATAGCGGATTTTACTTGCGTGTGCTTCGTGAAGGAAAGATTTCAACCGGAGATGCTATTGTCAAAAAAGAAAGTGGAGCTGGCGGTGCGTCCGTGGCGCATGTACTACATTTAATGCAAGTAGGGCTGCAAGAGGAAGCTGCACTGGCAGCTCTTGCGGAGCTAGGAACTCTCTCCGCCGTAGTTCGGAACAAGTTTCGAAAACAGCTGGGTCTGCCGGAGAGTTAGACACTATCTACAAATCAAAATAAGCCTGGAGGCGTATGCCTTCCAGGTTTATTTTGAATTATGAGCTTATGTGTGTTGCATGGCTTAGCCTAACTTAGCCGAGCAGCTGCCATTCACTACGCAATAAACCGTATACGGCATGGTTGACGTAGCCATCAGGCAGCTTCTCTGCCTGTCTAATCACACCCTCAAGAACAAAACCAAGTCGTTCCGGGATCGCCCGGCTGGAAACATTTCCGGTCGCGCAGCGAATTTCTACACGTTGCAGCTCCATTTCCAATAGTGCATAGTCCACTAGAACGCGACAGGCGCTGGTCATATAACCTTTGCCTTCATAACCTTCACCTAGCCAATAACCAATCCCTACGGAGCGGTTATGCCAGTCAATTTGATGATACCCAATGATGCCAGCCAGCTCGCCGCGAATCCAAAGCCCGGCGGTGAAGCCGCCATTTTCGGTGCCTTGTTTTGTAGCATTTTTGATGAAATTAAGGCTGTGATCCTGTTCCGTAACGGCGTCCACCCAAGGAAGCCATTGCCTAAGCCGTTCCCGCGAGCGCTCCACTAACGCGAATATGTGCCTAGCATGCTCAGGCAGGAGCGGCTTTAACATCAGCTCTTCATCGATGACATAATTAAACAAGCGGTTGCCTCCTTTTCGGCACAAGGCCTTATGTATGATTATGGATTATTTCTTATGATTATCATGCTACTCTATCGCCCGCAGAGAAGTCAAAAGGTCTAAAGACGCTAAAAAATGATCCTGACCTTGTGCCCCCTTTTATTGAACAATCTAGAGTTAACGGGTATATTAGTAGGAAACATGTTTATACAAGAAGTAGTGTAACACTACAGAATGAAAGGTTGATAGCTGTGGAGAACCGTACTACCCCCTCCAATTTTATTAAAAATGTTATTACCGAAGACCTCCGTACAGGTAAAGTAAAGGAAGTTGTCACACGCTTTCCGCCGGAGCCGAACGGTTATTTACATATCGGACATGCCAAGGCGATCTGGATTAACTTTACACTGGCGGACGAGTTCGGTGGTAAGACTAATCTAAGATTTGACGACACGAATCCGGCCAAAGAGGACATGGAGTATGTAAACTCCATTCAGGAAGATGTAAAGTGGCTCGGTTATGAATGGGAAGAGCTGCGTTTTGCATCTGATTATTTTGAGGAAATGTACAAACGTGCCGAATTATTAATTACAAAGGGCAAAGCCTATGTCGATGACCTCAGTGCGGATGAAATTCGTCAATTGCGTGGAACGCTGACGGAACCAGGAAAGAACAGTCCGCATCGCGATCGTAGCATCGAAGAGAATTTGGATCTGTTCCGGCGTATGCGTGCAGGCGAATTCAAGGACGGTGAGAAGGTTCTTCGCGCCAAGATCGATATGGCGTCACCGAATATTAACCTGCGTGATCCTGTCATTTATCGGATTACACATGCACATCACCATAACACAGGCGATAAATGGTGTATCTATCCAATGTATACCTTCGCTCATCCGTTAGAAGATGCTATTGAGGGGGTTACCCACTCCCTTTGCTCACTTGAATTCGAAGATCAACGTCCATTCTACGACTGGGTTGTAGCTGAATGTGAGATGCCAGCTGTCCCTCATCAATATGAATTTGGTCGTCTGAATCTGGCTCAAACGATGACTAGTAAGCGTAAGCTGAAGCTGCTTGTAGACGAAGGACATGTAGACGGTTGGGATGATCCACGGATGCCTACGATTTCTGGTCTACGCCGCAGAGGATATACACCGGAAGCGATTCGTAAATTCGTATATGAAGCAGGGATCTCCAAGAGTCAGGGTCTGGTGGACCTGCAAATGCTGGAGCACTTTATTCGTGAGGATCTTAAGCTAACTGTACCGCGTACTATGGCTGTGTTACGACCGCTTAAGGTTGTAATTACCAACTATCCAGAAGGTCAAACGGAATGGCTTGAAGCGGAGAATAATACAGAGAATGAAGAAATGGGTGTACGCCAAATTCCATTCTCGCGTGAAATTTATGTGGAACGTGATGACTTTATGGAGAATCCGCCGAACAAATATTTCCGGTTGTTCCCTGGCAATGAAGTACGTCTGAAGCATGCTTATTTCATTAAATGTAATGATGTTATTAAGGATGAGAATGGCGAGGTAGTGGAGCTGCATTGTACGTATGATCCAGAAACGAAGAGTGGAAGCGGGTTTACAGGCCGCAAGGTAAAGGGTACGTTGCACTGGGTTGAAGCTAGCCAAGCGGTTCCTGCGGAATTCCGTCTATATGAGCCTCTGATTTCTGCTGAAGAAGCGGATGAAGCTGTGGAGGTTGAAGGTTTGGATTCCTCGGTAGAGAAATCGGAGCCTAGTTTCTTAGATCAGCTAAATCCTAAATCCATTGAAATCCTGCAAGGGTTTGTTGAACCTGCGCTTAAGGATAGCGTGGCTCAGGATAAATTCCAGTTCTTCCGTCATGGCTATTTTAATGTGGATAGCAAATATTCGGCGCCTGGACATCTTGTATTCAATCTTATCGTTTCACTGAAGAGTTCATTTCAGCCTCCTAAACAAGGCTAAACAGATAAATTAATTAAGGTAACAACAAAGCAGGCTCAAACGTCCCGAATAGGTACGTTTGAGCCTGCTTTTTGTTGAAAATATAAGAAAGTATAAGTTTTGCACCTATACTTCATGTCTTATATTTCTCGCTTAAACGCTTACCGTCCTTATAAGGACGCCGAAGGCGTTTATACTTGATTATAATGCTTCAATGTCGAAGATCTCTTCATCTTCCTCTGAAGGGGGACGATACCCGCCGCGGCTAACAAAGAGCCACATGAAACCAAAGCCAAGCGTTCCAATAAGCGTCAAGAATACACCTGTCTGATACATGCTTTGTGCACCCAGATACTGATACATCCAACCTCCGAGAATACCTCCAATGAAACCGGATATCCCACTCCAGCTTAGGGTGTAGAGTGCTTGTCCGGAAGAGCGATAAGGACGTGGAATCAGGAGCATCGTCAATTGGGTGCCTACATAGAAAAAGCCGCCGAACGTTATGCAGTGTAAAATTTGAATGAACACCACTTGAAGGGCAGTAGTCGCATCAGCCATAAACCACCAACGCAGAACGAACAAACCACTGACCAATGCAAGCCAGCCGAGCAGAACAGAAATTTTACGTTTCAGGAACCGGTCACAGAGAACGAATACGCCTACCTCCAAAATGGAGGAGAGGAATACGGCAAGACCAATCATTTTTTTAGAACCGCCCAGATCCGTAATATACAAGGATATAAATGTAGTGTTCATAGTGTTTGGTATGGATACCAGAATACCAAACACTAAAAAACACAAGAAAAAAGGATTGAAAATCAACTTACCTAAGCCCTTATACGGCATCGGAGCTCTCATAATGGTATGGTTTATTTTAGGTAATACAAGAACGGATAGGATTGATGCACCTAGTAACGCTGTAAGCAGATAGGTCAAGATGGATACATCAGCCCAATCCAGGATAAAGCCGGCGACAATCGCAATCAGTGCCCACCCTATTGAACCCCAAAGCCGGAAAGAACGGAAGCGCTGATTAGTTCCATCAATATAGCTGAGAATCATCGTGTTACTTTGAGCAAATAGTGGTCCTTGGAAGAAATAGAACAAAATAATGGCGTTGTAGATCGTTTCATATGTATTTGCTCGAAACATAAACTGTGAGCACACTAACGTTCCGAATAACATTAGCAAAACGATACGCCGTATATTCTGAGAACGGTCTGTTAAGAACGCCCAAAATGGATTTGCAAATATGGATACTAGCGCTCCCATAGAGAATAAGACACCGATCTCTAATTTGTTCATCCCTACATCCAGCAGGTATAGTTGAAAGAAGCTGGTGAAGAGGACCATGGTTCCATATACAAAAAAATTGAACCATTTTAAAGACGTGATAGAAGATGGAATAACGCCTTTTCGCAAATGGTTCACTCCTTTCTCACTAAATATCTTGCATGGAGTAGAGTGGCCAATAGTAGGCCCTTCTATCACTGTAACACGTGTTGAAAAGGGATACAAACACCCTTTTTTACTTTTTTTCATTATTTTGGGTTTTATTTATGTTTGAGACGCTAAGCGACAAAAAATGCGTGAATGCGTGCGTAGAAGGTACAAACGCTAAGTGTAACGGGCGTTATTTTGGCCTGTGACTATTCCCGCAGAATGAGAACTGACAAGGCATTATTGTCTGATCGGCGCGTTTAACTTCAGTTTACAATCTGCAGATAGGATGGGTGTAAGGCGAGAAAGATATTACTATGCTTTTTTCGTAGAGCTATTAAGAAAAGGGGAGTCATTGTCATGAAGAAATCCGAATCCAAGCGAAAGATGGCGCTGAAGCCGTTCTTGACGCTATTAAGAGAAACCAAGCCTTCATACGGCTTATTGGCTATAGCCATTGCGTTAAGCATGATATCGACATTGGTCAGTCTGGTCATCCCGATGTTCACTAAGAACTTGGTGGATGGCTTTTCTCTGGCCTCCGTGAGCAAGCTGCAAATTGCGGGTATAGCAGCTGCATTTATTGCGCAGACCATTGCGGGAGGGATCTCTATCTATCTGCTCAATTATGCAGGTCAGAAGATGGTTGCAGGTCTGCGGGACCGACTGTGGCGTAAATTTCTAGTTCTGCCTGTGGCTTATTATAATGACAACCGAACGGGAGAAAGTGTCAGCCGCATGACGAATGATACAGGGATTATCAAAACGCTAATTTCTGAACATCTAGCCAGCTTATTTACCGGAGTGATTTCCATTGTAGGTTCGATCTCAGTTCTACTATTTTTAAATTGGAAAATGACACTTGTTCTATTCACTGTTCTTCCACTTTCTGCGCTGATACTAGTACCACTTGGGCGGCAGATGTACAAAATCTCGAAGGGTATGCAGGACGAGACAGCTTCTTTTACTGCTACACTTAGTGGTGTTTTATCTGAGATCCGTCTGGTCAAATCCTCAGGCGCAGAGAAAAAAGAGTACGAGGCAGGCAAGGCTGGAATTATGAACCTGCTTTCTTTTGGTATTCGTGAAGGCAAGATTAGCGCGATGATCAGTCCACTTGTCTCCTTTGTTTTTATGATGCTGCTTGTGGTCATTATCGGTTATGGTGGGATGCAGGTATCTTCCGGCGTCTTGACGGCTGGAGAACTAGTCGCCTTTATTCTTTATCTTATTCAGATTATTATGCCACTTACTCAACTGACTACGTTCTTCACACAGATTCAGAAAGCTAAGGGTGCCTCTGAGCGTATTATTGAGACCTTGGCAGCAGAAGAGGAAGTATATGAAGGACAGGAAGAGGCAAATGGCGAAGAAGGTCCGATCTCAGTAGAGGGATTAAGCTTTGGATATAAAAATGGTGAGAAGGTATTGAATGATGTAAGCTTCCAGATGCTTCCTGGGCAGGTGACGGCTATTGTCGGACCGAGTGGAGGCGGTAAGACCACGTTGTTCTCCTTGCTAGAACGTTTTTACGAGCCTCAGTCAGGCCTGATTAAGCTGGGTGACAAGCCAGTATCTACATTCTCACTGCGTTCGTGGCGGAAGCTTATAGGGTATGTCTCGCAGGAAAGTCCGCTGCTTTCAGGTACGATTGCTGAGAATTTAACCTACGGATTGGATCGTGACGTTAGCAGGGAGGAGATGCACGCAGCAGCAGCAATGGCTTATGCAGATGGCTTTATTGATGCACTTCCTGAAGGCTATAATACGGATGTCGGCGAAAGAGGCGTGAAGCTGTCTGGTGGACAGCGGCAACGGATTGCTATTGCTAGAGCACTGCTGCGGAACCCGAAGATTCTTATGCTTGATGAAGCCACTTCCAGTCTGGATAGCCAATCGGAAGCCGTGGTGCAGAAGGCACTGTCCAATTTGATGGAGGGTCGGACTACGATTGTAATAGCGCACCGTTTGGCTACAGTTGTAAATGCAGAGCAGATTATTTTTATGGAAAAGGGTCAAATTACCGGAATGGGAAGTCATGAGGAGCTACTGGAAAACCATGAATTATATCGTGAATTTGCCACCCAGCAGCTACAGATGAATAACCCCGAGATTCAGGACATTAAAGAGGAGGCTCCAGTGCTGTATGACAAAAATACTAGTAGTGGACGACGATCCGCACATCCGCGAATTGGTAGAAGTATTTCTGAGAGCTGAAGGAATGGATGAGATCTATGGAGCATCCGATGGACTGGAGGCTCTTCAGATTCTGGAAGGTAATAACATAGATTTAGCTATTATTGATGTAATGATGCCCAACATGGACGGCTGGGAGTTATGCCGGCGGATGCGCCACAACTATGATTTCCCGATTTTAATGCTGACAGCCAAAGGGGAAACCTCACAAATTGTAAAAGGCTTTGAGCTGGGTAGTGATGATTATCTGGTCAAGCCATTTGAGCCGGTTGTACTTATTGCGAGAGTAAAGGCGCTGCTTAAACGATATCAGATTTCGGCCGCGCAAAGTGTGACCGTAGGCCGCTTGCGTATGAATCGTAAAACCTACGAGGTCTCCTCAGAGTATGGGGAAATCACCTTGCCGCTTAAGGAATTTGAGCTGTTGTTTAAGCTGGGCAGCTATCCGGGGCAAACATTAACAAGAGACAGGCTGATCGAAGAAATTTGGGGTTATGATTTTGAAGGGAATGAGCGGACGCTCGATGTGCATATCAATCGTTTGCGTGAACGGTTCAATCAGGATAACTATGGTTTCGTTATTCGTACGATCCGCGGACTAGGGTATCGGCTGGAGGCTGAGTATGAATCAGTTTAAGGAGATTCTTAAGCGGATTGGGATGACTTTTGTGTATTTTGGTGGCGTTGGGATTAGCTGGAGTGCAGCTTATTTCCTGATGAACTGGATATATAGCAGGGTTGGGCGTCCCTCCTCGGAGTATGTTGTTCAATTAATCAGTGTGATGGTCGGTATTGTAATCTTGTTCCTGATGGCATTATTAACCTCAAAGTTTTTTCGGGGCTGGGAACGTGTTTTCTATAACTCGATCATCGAAGGTTTAGGGCGTATTGCTAAGGGTGATTTCGATGTGGTACTGGATAATAAAAAGGACTACAGGGAATTCGGTGAAATTGTAGAGAGTATCAACGTAATGGCCAGCGAGCTGAGCCAGATGGAGACTATGCGTCAGGATTTTATCTCCAATGTATCGCATGAAATCCAGTCTCCGCTAACCTCGATTCGGGGGTTTGCTCTTGCACTTCAGGATGAGACTGTAAGTGTGGAGAGTAGAAGGCATTATCTTAATATTATTGTGGCTGAGAGTACCCGTGTATCTGGGCTCAGTGATAATTTATTGAAGCTGTCCGCGCTTGAATCGGGCAATTTCCCGTTTGAAAATCAGGTTTACCGTCTGGATAAGCAGCTTCGTGATACCATTCTGGCTTCCGAGCCCCAATGGCTGGAGAAAAATATAGAGGTAGAGGCCGAATTGGAAGAAGTAAACATCAATGCGGTTAAAGATTTGATGAGGCAGGTTTGGACCAATCTCCTGCATAACAGCATCAAATTTACTCCACAGAGCGGTTGTATTCATATTAGGCTTCGTATGGTGGATGAACGGGTAGAGGTAGAGATTCAAGATAGCGGGATTGGTATCTCGGAGGAAGATTTGCCTCGGGTCTTCGAGCGTTTTTATAAGGCGGACAAAGCTAGAACTGCAAGCGGTGGCGGCAGCGGACTGGGTCTATCATTGGTTAAAAAAATCGTTGAGCTGCATGAAGGAAGGGTAACTGTAGCTAGTCGTCCTGGGGAAGGAACGGCGTTCACGGTAAGCCTGCCAGTTCGAATAAAATAAGGTTTACACAAACATGTAACAAATTCCGACATGTCTTTACAATCTTCTACTATTCTAAATAAAGAATAATAGAAAATTAAAAAGTCATCGGAGGGTTAAATCATTTTGAAAAAGAGAAAAGTTCGCGTATTTTTAACTAGTTCGCTTGCCGTATTATTGTTGAGCCCTAACCTAACGCAGGCAGCATACAGTGCTTCTGCTCAATCAACGCCTGAGTTCACGACAACAGCTTCTGAACATTCAGGCAAGTGGATGACAGGTGAATATCACGCACATACTTTTGAATCGAATGATGCTCAGGAGTCACTGAAGAGTGTCCTCGATGCTGCATTTGAACAAAATGGTTTTGACTGGATGGCACTGGCTGACCACCTTCGGGTATCTGACCGGGATGACGAAGGGGTGAATCTGCCCGGCGGCTCCATTCCGATGTCTCAAGGCATTATAGATTATCAGAATGAGAAAATTAAGAAGTTACAGGCAGAAGGCAAATACGCTGGTAAAATCATTTTTTCCGGCTTTGAGTGGGATATGCCCCAATATGATCATGCTGCGGTTGGGATTGTTACAGATCATCCAGGGTCTGCAGAAGCTTTGAAGGCTATTAATCAATTTGAATATTTATTTACTAATCGGGATGTAAGTATGTTCGATCCTGCAGATGTGGCTAAGTGGAGTGTGGCAGATAAGAGATCTTTTTCTACAAAAGAAGATACTCGCACAGCTATGAAATGGCTAAGTAGTCATTATCCAGATAGCTATGTACTGATCAATCACCCCTCCAGAAAAAATGGTACAAGCTCGGAGCTTAAAATAGAGGATATCCGTGATTTTAACAATATCGATCCGAATCTTGTCTTCGGCTTTGAAGGTATGCTGGGCAATCAGATGGCGAGTGATCGGGGAGAGACGCCTGAGACTTACGGAGGTACAGACGTCAAAGTTGCACAGCTTGGAGGAATGTGGGACGCACTGCTGGGTGAGGGACGCAGATTTTGGAATTTTGCTAACTCAGACTTTCATTTCAAAACAAAAAATGATCAATTTTCCAGCGGTTACTGGCCTGGTGAATATTCCAAGAACTATACCTGGGTGGATGGCTCCGATATTAACGCTGTCGTAGATGGCATGCGGTCAGGGAAATCCTTCTCTGTTTTTGGGGATCTCATCAACGCATTAGAGTTTAACGTGTCTGGAGATGGACAAGAGGAAGAAATGGGCGGCGAACTGGACGTAAAACAAGGGGACGACCTAGAGCTTACGATCCGTTTCAAAAGTCCACAGCAAAATAATAATGGCGACGCTGTTAAGGTAGATCATGTAGATTTAATCTCCGGTGAAGTCCATGGCAAGGTTGATCCAGGCACACCTGATTACACCAAAGCGACTAACGATTCAACACAAGTGTTGAAACGTTTCACAAGCGAGGACTGGACTACCGATTCCGAAGGCTACAATGTTATTAAGTATAAGGTAGAGGCAGTGGACAAGGATCGTTACTTCCGGTTAAGAGGAACTAACCTGGGAACTGATGTTGCAGGAGAAACGGTTAACGGCGAACCGCAGATTGATCCAAAAAATAATACTGTCGATAACCTGACTCGTTTCGAAGAAATCAATGCCCGTAATTATAGTGATATGTGGTTTTATTCCAATCCGATTTTTGTGGATGTGGAGTCGTACACCGATCAGCAGGCAGTTAATGATACTATGACTGAATTAGATCTAGGAGATACAAGCGCAGTAACTTCTGATCAAACGTTGCCTACAGAAGGCAAACACGGGACAAGTATTGTGTGGAAAAGCTCCAATCCGGTCCTGATGACGAATGCAGGTAAAATCACCTTCCAACCTAAGAAGGATACGAAGCTGACATTAACAGCTACAATCCAGCGGGGATTAGCTACGGAAACGAAGGCTTTTGAAGTAACGCTGAGCGGAGATGATCGTATCACCCCATTGGCCCTTCATAGCACATTAAAGACTGAGAACGGACAATCTTATTTAAGTGGTGACTGGACGAATCACAGTGTTTCTGTAAGCGTGTATGCTAGCGTATATATTCCTGGTGCGGATGTATCCATTCAATTGGCGAACGATGTAAACGGCAATTTCCTACCCTATGAAAGTGGGAAAGTGGTTGAGATTTCGGAAGAAGGCCAACATCAACTGCAATTTAAAGCAACGGATTCTTTAGAAAATACGACAACACTGCCCATTGCTGTGAATATCGATCGTACAGCACCTGTGATTACCCTGAAGGGGGATAGTCATCTGAATCTGACCCAAGGGAATGGCTTCAAGGACCCGGGCGCAGAGGTTGCGGACAAGGTTGGGATTGCGGGGGCTATCCTGGTGACAGGAACAGTGGATGTGCAGACTCCAGGAACCTATAAACTGAAATACAATGCCACAGATTTGGCTGGTAATGCGGCTACTGAGGTTGTACGCACAGTAGTTGTAACCGCGGGCACTGGCAGTGGAGGGGGAAATAATAACGGAGGGGGCAGCGGACCAGTTCCAACTCCAGCTCCTACCGCGACGCCATCTCCTACAGGGCAGCCCGCTACAACTCCGCGTGTGGAATTGGAGGTAAAAGCACAGCAGGGAGGAACGGGCACACTTAAAGACGTGGGCAGCTTTACGATTCCGGCTGGAGCGTTGTCTGGTAACAGCGAAATTTCCTTTTCGGTTGTTGCTACTGGTGAGACACCAGCTAAAGGCGATCTTCAGGCTGTGAGTGTAGCCGTTGAGCTTACTAGCGGCAAGACGGGCATGCTCAATAAACCTGTAGAATTGTCTCTGAATTACGATGCTGCTCAGATTACATCAGGTCATAAAGCGGCAATCTACTATTATAACGAACAGCTTAAAAAATGGATTTACGTGGGTGGTCAAAGCCAAACGGCTGGGATTATAACTGCAAATGTGAATCAGTTCGCTAAATATGCTGTATTTAATTATCAGGCTCCATCGATTACTGATTTGAATAATCATTGGTCTTCTACATTTACAGACCGTCTAATCGGAATGGGTGTTATGAAAGGGTATGAGGATCATACCTTCCGTCCGAATGAGGAGGTTACCCGCACACAGTTTGCGTCTATGATTGTACGGGCGCTAGGTTTGCAATCTATGGGTAGCACGATGAAATTCGCGGATCAAAGTGCGATTCCATCTTGGGCTGCAAATGATGTAGCAGCGGCGGTAAATGCCGGAATCCTTCGTGGATATGAGGTAAATGGCAAAATGTTCTTCGAGCCTTTGGAGAAAATTACCCGTGCTGAAATGTCAGTTATGCTCGCCAATGCTTTGAACGCTAATGCCCATAAGCAAACGGATAAAGAGGGGAACTTCGCGGATCTTACCTCCATTCCACAATGGGCACAGGCATCTGTAAAAGCGGGTGTTAAAGCTGGTATTTTGGGTGGATTCGAGGATCATACGTTCCGACCTGAGAACCATGCTACAAGAGCGGAAGCAGCAGCGACCATTTACAAGCTGCTCGAGGCCCTGTATCTATAAAATATGGATGGCGAGGCCATCCTTTAATCTCTAATTGAAACGCCGCTTTTCCCAATTGTTTTGGGGAAAGCGGCGTTTTTAATAAGACAGACTAACCTCCGATTTGAGACATACGCCGAGTCGTCGGCGTGTGGCTTTGTGCTTTTTTCTCCAAGGCTAATGCCATTTCGTGGTTATGCGGCTTGTTACCCAGAGCTTTGCGGAATAAGGCCTGCACTGCTGCAGGATCGCTTATTAGGGGACGGACATTGTACTCGTCTTCCCAATACAGACAAGCTTTGATATGGCCATCTGCAGTTAGTCTTAGACGATTGCAGTTATCGCAAAAGTGATCGCTTACGGGATGAATTAATCCGAACGTTCCTTGCGCTCCAATAACCCGCCGATTCTGGGAGGGACCATTGCCAGAGGGCATCTCTGCCTCCACGGTTTCCCATCCAGCTTCAGTACAGGCATCAATAACGGTCTCCAGCGGCAAATAGGATTGGCGCCAAGAATCAGTAGCACTTCCGATAGGCATATATTCAATAAAGCGTACATTTAGTGGACTGTTCAGCGTAAGGGAGATGAAATCCTTGATCTCGTCATCATTAATCCCTTTCATTAGTACAACGTTAAGCTTGATCGGCGCCAGCCCAGCAGCTTGTGCTGCCTCAATCCCCTTTAGTACCTTGGAGACCTCACCGCCGCGTGTAATCATAACGAAGCGATCTTGCCGTAATGAGTCTAGGCTGATGTTCACACGTGTTAGTCCGGCTTGTTTTAACAACTTTGCTTTAGCTGGTAGCATTAATCCATTTGTAGTCAGTGAAATATCGTCGATCCCAGGAATGGCAGATATCATAGCCACTAGCTTTTCGAGATCTTTGCGTACAAGAGGTTCTCCACCGGTTAACCTTACTTTACGTAACCCGAGAGGGGCTAGCGAATCTACAACTGCGGTGATTTCCTCATAACTCAGAATCTCGTCCTGTGGCTGGAATTCCATCCCTTCCGCTGGCATACAATAAATGCAACGCAGGTTGCAGCGGTCGGTAACCGAAATGCGGATGTAATCGTGTAAACGCCCAAAAGGGTCCGTCAGCGGCTCCATAGCGTTGCTCCCTTCAATTGTCGGTATAGTGAATGCTTTTCTCCTTAAGAGGTGATGAGGGCTGTTATACTTGTTTAGAATTTTAAAGATCACTTGAGGGTACGTCAATGAGCAAAGTAGTGGACGTGTTAAGCACCCCCTAATTAAATAAGGAAGGTTATGATTTTATTGCATAATTATGGACAAACTAAATAGAATGATGAAGCCGAAATAGTCTTGCGAAAATGTGACAAAAGTACGACAAATGATGTGATTAGTCATAGAATGCTCACGGAAAGCGTTTTAAATATCCGATATAATCTAGGTGCGGATTACTTTATTCTTTCACTTTTGCGAAAACAGAAAGGATACCGGGAACTTCACATCGTAATGTGACGGTGTGTGACCGGGAAACCCAATGAGGAGGATTTGCAAAATGACTATGCAAACTGTTCCATCGCTCGCCGTGCCGGAGGCATTTAGCCATTGGTTGGAAAGTCGGGGATTAATATATCAGCTTTTAGTGGATTTTTTGGGTAGAAAACCATCACTCTCCCTTGTGGCTCAGTGGAGCCGCAATCGCAAGATGAGTGTTGCTGCAGAAATGACGGAAGGCGGGCGGGAACTGAAGCGTTATCTGAGTCAGGAACCGAACCAGCTCCTGAAGATATGCGAGAAAGAGTGCCTGGAGTATAAACGGCTTATGCACGAACAGACAGTAAGCTCTTTTAAATTACGTGAAGCTGCTATTCTGGGTCGTTCTGAAGATTTCTGCAACGTGCTTGCTGATGTGTATACTTCCGCAGGAATTGTTTTTAACAAATGTAATGGTGAAGCTGATGATCATATTGCTATTGAGCTGGAATTTATGGCAGTAATGCATGAGCGTATGTTGTATAATAGCTTTTCCATTAGAAGTGCTATGGAGCTGCTTGATATTCAGGAAGCCTTTTTGGAAGAACATTTACTGCAATGGACCCCACAGTTCTGCGACAAATTGAATGCAGCAACAGATAGTCCGTTGTATCTGGGGCTTTCCCATATGCTCGCAGAATTTCTGCCCCTTGATCTACAAATGCTGCGTTCCTGGAGAGCTTCACTAGAGAGCAGTGCAACAGCAATGCTATAAGAACACTATAATACAGAGCCCGGCCTATAAATTAGGTCGGGTTTTCCTTGCTGTGGAAGTGTAAATAGCGATTTAAATGAAGGTCCAAGTAAAAAAGAAGCTGTCCCCTAAGTAGTATTCACTACTTTGGAGACAGCTTCTTCATTTAGCATGTTTACTTGATATGCATCAAGTGTTCTAGTCAATTACCTTTTTACTGCGGAATTTCATCAGGAACTCATACACGACTGGTACTACTACAAGTGTCAGTAGCGTGGAACTGATCAAACCGCCGATAACAGTAACGCCTAGTCCTTTGGAGATGATCCCTGCACTGTTTTCAAGTCCTGTAACCAGTGGCAGCAATGCGCCAATCGTTGCAAGTGCAGTCATCAGGATTGGACGTAAACGTGTGCCGCCTGCTTCAAGCAAGGCTTGACGTGTGGTCATTCCTTCTTTTTCCTTATGAATAACGCGGTCGATGAGGACAATGGCATTCGTGACTACGATACCAATCAACATCAGCGCACCCATGAGGGAGGAGACGTTTAAGGTTTCTCCAGCGATTAGAAGAGCCACTAGTACCCCGATAATGGTGAAAGGAAGTGAGAACAGGATAGCAAATGGAGCTAATCCACCGCCAAATGTAACCACAAGCACGAAGTAAACGATGGCAATAGCAGCCGCCATAGCGATACCTAATTGACCAAATGTGTCATTGATCTGCTCGGTTACACCACCGAAGCTAACTGTTACGCCGTCAGGTAAGTCCATAGCATCTACTTTTTCCTTCACGAGGTTAGAAGCACTGTTGACGTCACTTGAAATAATCTCGGCAGTGACATCCACCTTCATTTTACCGTCCATCCGAGTAATCGAGTCTGGGGAAGACCCATTTTCAATTTTAGCGACTTGCCCGATTGGCACGGAGATGCCTAGTGGGGAAGTCAATGTAGCTTCTTCCATTTCTTTAATGCTCTTATACGTTTCTTTATCAGTTTCGATATAGACTTTGTAGTTCTTGCCGTCCATTTCTACTTCTGTGAGTACTGGACGTGTACCTGCAGGAGCAAGCTTCATCGCAATTTGTCCCGCTGTAAGTCCAAGGGAGCTAAGCTTTTCTTGGTCCGCTACAATCGTATATTGATCGTAAGCCTCTTTGAGACTTGTTTCTCCATCTTTGAAATTAGTGGTATCAGCCTGCACGATTTTGGCGATCTCATCTGCGACTGGCTTGATTTGATCTAAATCATCTCCGAATACATTCACGGTTAGTGAGCTTCCACCCATACCTCCGCTCATCATCGCAGACATATCGCCCCACACACCATCTGGGACTTCTGCGGTTAAGCCCTCGATCAACTTCTCTTTCACGGATTCGAAATCAGGAGTTTTGCTATCATAAACGATGAAGAAAAGTCCCGAATTGCTCGATCCGCCCATACCCATAGGGCCGCCGCCGCCGATGGAATATTGCATTTTATCTACATGCTGTTGCGCTAAAATATATTTCTCTGCTTTCAGACCTTGCTCTTGGACTTCTTCAGTTCTTTGCCCAGCCTTCGGTGAGTAGGTTAGCATAACCGTTTTATCCTCTTGGGAAGGCATAAAGCTAACGCCGATAGGCTTGATCAGGAACAAGCTGCCCGCAAGGAGCAGAACGGCTACTCCGAACGTAACGAGTTTATGGGAAAGACACCAGTTCAGAATCTTTTGGTAACCGGCAGACATTCTGTCTGGTTTCTCACTATGCGTCTTCTTACCTTTCAATCCGTTCCGGAACAGGGAGTGCGCCATTGCAGGAACTAGGGTAATCGCAACTACCAATGAAGCGAGCAGGGCGAAGACCATGGTTAAGGCGAAAGGCAAGAACAGCTCTCCAACCATGCCACTTACTAAAGCAAGCGGTAAGAACACTGCGATGGTTACAATTGTTGAGGACATGATTGGTACGAACATTTCACGTGTGGCTGCACTGATTAATTCCCGGCCTTTTAGCTTCTCCCCAGATAAGGAGAGTCGCCGGTATATGTTCTCTATGACTACAATCGAGTCATCGACTACCCGTCCGATGGCAACGGTCATCGCACCAAGGGTCATCATATTAAGCGTAATGTCCATTTGACGCAGACATAACACTGCGATCAGCAATGATAAAGGAATAGAGATGATAGAAATGATCGTCGAACGAATATTCCGCAGGAAGACCAAAATGATAATGACTGCGAAAAGGGCGCCAAATACCGCTTTGGACAACATTGTATTTACGGAGTCCTCAATCGGCTTACCTTGGTCAAGCAGAACTGTAAGGTCAATGCCTTTATATTGTGCTTTTAATTCTTCAGTTTTGTCCTTAACACCATTTACGACATCAACAGTGTTGGCATCGTTGGCTTTGACAATCTGGATACCGATCGATTCTTTACCATTCGTACGGGAGATCGATTCAGAATTCCCAACAACCTCAATTGTAGCAAGCTCTCCCAGCTTCACGGTCGGCAAGCCCATATTTGCAGCTCCGCCAGCAGCGCCTGCACCGGCAGCGCCAGCTCCAGGAGCTCCAGCACCAGCAGCACTCGCAGCACCAGTTGGCATTACTGGAATAGTCACATTTTTAAGATCCTCAACGGTGGTGATGTTGCCATCCACGACAACTGCCTTTTGAGCTTTGTCCATCTCGAACAGTCCTAGTGGAACGCGGAGGGAAGAGCCTTGAATAATCCCTTTAACCGTATCTTCTGTCAGTCCGTATTCCTTGAGCTTCTCTTGATTGAACTTAAGCGAAACTTCTTTGACGTATTGTCCAGAAATTTGAATAGAAGCAACACCCTCAACATCTTCAAGGGCGGGGCGAATATCGTTCTCGGCAATACGGGTTAGTTCTTCGAGATCTTCTGAATCCCCATTCGATAAACTAAGGGAGACTACAGGCATTGAGCTAAGGCTAAACCGGGAAATGGAAGGCTTTTGCACATTGTCCGGCAATGAGACCTCATTTAGCGCTTCGCGAACTGCTGCTGTAGCATTATCCAGATTCGTTCCATAATCAAACTCAATTTGAATACTGGAGGCATTCTCCAGAGAAGTGGAGGTGATTGTCTTTACGCCATCCACATTGCGCAGTTTTTGCTCTAACGGTTTGCTGACATCATTAACAACGCCTTCTGGTGCAGCCCCCGGATAGATGGTTGTTACGCTAAGATAGGGTATACTAATATTAGGTAAGGTTTCTTGCTTCATTGTCAGTCCGCTGTACAAACCGGCAAATACAATAATTATCGTCAGAAGCCAAATGGCAAATTTATTTCTGAGCGAGAAATTAATTAAGCTTTTCATAAGTTTTGTTTCTGCTCCTCTCGGGCCTTATCTTTACGAAATAGGGCGCCATTTTGAAAATTTATAATACTCACTATCCATTTTCTTCTCTCTCACGAACTCTTTATAGAGCAATTAACGAAATACGCATGAATGATTTGAAAAAGAGGTAACCAGCTTCCTCAATTCTTCCAATGGTGTAGTGAGCTCTGAGCAGGATTGGAGGTTGGACAACATCCCCTGTATGATTGCTTTGCGTGGGTGTGGTAAGAGAACCTCGCCTTCTAGAATGTTGAGTGATTCCAGTAAATCGGCTGACTCTTCGGGAACAATACTATCTAATTTACTGACCAGAGTCTTCATGTCCTTAATGATCTGTAGTGGGTTTTTTCGCTTACTCTCCTCATTCTCTTCCATCCAGTTTGCTAAAATAGTCGAGTTGATGAGTGGAGCCTGCTTACTTGTAAGAAGACCAGCTACAATAATATCCAATAGATTCATTAGATGATCAGCCATAACAGCAAGCGACAAATGGGTGTCCTGACGAAAAATAACCGCAATATACGATTTGATTAGTCCATGACCTACAATACATAAATCTCCGGTATAGGGAACGATCTCTTTTCCATAAAGGGTCTCCATCTTCACCTGAAACCAGCGCAAGAAGGAAGCATTGTTTCTGCGCAGCCATTCCGGTACTTCAGTATCAAACCCTTTTCCGGCAACCTCCTGGATCTGACGCTGCAAGAACTCACGTAATTCGTACACATGACTCAGTAGAATTTCTATTTGATTCCTAAGCTTCTCACGCGGTGTTCTTTGGGTTTCTTGTTCTTCACGTAATAAGGGATCACGAATCATTCGGTAACAATAGAGAAAAATGCTGCGTTCCAGCTCCTCTTTTGATTTGAATACTAGATACAAGCTTCCCTTCGAAATTCCGCATAATTCGGCGATCTCTTGCATAGACGTGGAGGACGAGCCTTTCACAGCGAATAATTGCATGGCGATCTTAATAATCTGTTCCTGCTTGTCCATCGTTTTATCACTCATTGGGGAATAACCTCCTTTCTGACTACTCAGTTCTATAATTGACTAATCGGTCAAAATAATTATATTCGATCCATCCTGTCATTACAAATTTCACCACAGAAGGGTTACGGTTTTGTTGTAAATAGATTTTTACATAGTAATTAGCTAGGAAGAAATAGGTTCTTCATGTAATATATAAATGTGTCATTTCAGTGTTGTTTGTATGAATAAGAAGGTAGGTACAATATGAGAAGAGGACTTCAATCTATAATTATCATTGGGGCATTTATAGCATTTTATTATTTTGGTTTTGGTATTTTTGGGAGTACTGCAGGAACGATTATTAGTATTTTCTCCACACTGACCGTCATTTCGATTAGCTTGGCTATTTTTATGGAGAACCGTAATCCTTCCACTACGATGTCTTGGATTCTTTTGCTTGCGTTGATCCCGGTGCTCGGACTGGTCTTCTATTTTCTATTTGGTCAGAATGTGTTTAAACGTCGTAAATATGATAAAAAAGCACAAAGAGATCTTATGGCTTATGAGCGAATTGAGAATGACGCTTTGCGTACGCATCAAGATTGGTCGGTCTTTGACCCCTCGCGTCAAAAACTACTATTATTATCCAAGACTCTAGCACGTACTCCTATTTCCTTTGCTTCAGAGACACGTATCCTAACCAATGGTGAGGAGACGTTTGGGACATTACTGCTAGAGCTGAGACAAGCGAAGCACCATATACATATGGAGTATTACATCTTCCGTGCAGATCACATTGGAACGCGTATTCAACAGATTCTGATCGCGAAGGCGCGTGCAGGAGTGTCTGTCCGATTTATGTATGATGCTGTAGGTAGCTTTCAACTCTCCAGAGCCTTTTTGAAGGAGTTAGTTGACGCTGGAGTACAGGTGGCTTCGTACGGTAATTCCACCTCCTTTTTCTCTAGCCGGGTCAATTACCGGAATCACCGAAAAATCGTCGTCATCGACGGTGATGTCGGGTTCATGGGTGGACTCAATGTGGGGGATGAATATCTAAGCCGTAGTAAAACTTATGGATTCTGGCGTGACACCCATATGTTAGTTAGAGGTGAAGCGGTACGGACGATGCAAATCATCTTCTTGCAAGATTGGATGCATACTACAGGTGAAAAAATATTGGAGCAGGATTATCTCACACCACAGCTACACTTTATGACAGGGGACGGAGCTGTACAGATCATTGCGAGTGGGCCGGACAATGAACGCCGTGCACTCAAAAATATATTTTTCTCCATGATCACCTCAGCTGAGAAATCAGTTTGGATTGCCAGCCCTTATTTCATTCCGGACGAGGATATCCTGACTGCGATACGTGTAGCGGCTATATCTGGTCTAGATGTTCGATTATTATTCCCTGCTAAGCCGGATAAATGGATTCCGTTTCTGGCTTCGCATTCTTATTTCCCGGCATTGCTGGAGGCTGGGGTGAAGATTTATGAATACGAGAAGGGCTTTATACACTCTAAGCTGTTAATCGTGGATGGTGAAATAGCTACTATTGGTACAGCAAACATGGACATGCGGAGCTTCCATCTTAACTTTGAAGTTAACGCACTATTGCTTCAAACAGAGAGTGTTACCCGAATCGTTGCTGATTTTGAACGGGATTTATTATCTACCACTCAGATTGTGCAGGAGACCTTTATGAATAAACGCATGGTGGTACGTATGCTGGAATCTGCGGCCAGACTAATGTCTCCGCTGCTATAGCCTTATAACAAAAAAACCACCGTAGAGGGTGTAGCCTTCTCTACGGTGGTTTTTTTGAAATATAAGAAAGTCTAAGATTAGTACCTATACTTTATGTTTTATATTTCTCACTTAAAAAGTAGTAAAGCCCAGGTTGGTCTGCAATCGGAACAGGATGTACTTAAACCAGGTCACATCGCTCTGATAGGCCTCAAAGGGTAAAGTGAACACATGCCCCTCGTTATTCCATAGCCGATTGAAATAGGCTTCCATTTCTGTGAACAGCGGCTGATCACGCTTCATAGAAATCCACAGATCATTCTCCAGATTGTAGTCATCCAGATTACGTTTGGTAAAGTTAGTAGAGCCGCCAAGAAGGATGGAACTGCCGGTTTGTTTGGCGATAAAGAGCAACTTCGGATGATATTGCTCCTTGGTTGTATTGTACCAGCGAATAGAGATTTCGCCATTCGTGCGCTTGTTCAGATCCATGGCAACTGGACGGTTAGGGATCCCGATTTTATCACGCCCGAAAGCGTTCTGATTGGGATCCAGAATTAGGTTTACCTTAGCCCCGCGTGAAGTCGCCTCCACCAACGCATCCAGAATGGCATCATCAGCAAGATAGAACATACCCATCCATACGGTATCCCCCTTCTGGGCGGATCTGATGCCTTGCAGCGCATACTTGTACACCTTTCCTTCTGTTAAATAGCGAACCTCCAGGGGTTCAGCTGACGGTACGCTCTTTTCTTGGGTGAATTTGGGCTTATGAACCAGCAGAGGGCCTGCGTCGGAAAGATTGGCTGCTGCTTGCTCGGTCTGGAGAATATCAGCAATAATTGGACCTTGTACCTCTAAAGCAATATTGGAGTGGTAGGCGCTGGCATCGTGAACATTTCCAGAGGAAATTAGTGCAGTGTTCTCACTGACAATTACTTTACGATGGTTCGCCTTCACATTCAGCAGCTTCAGATAAGATCGAGCGGTAATATCCGGTCCGCCACTGGCCATAAGATTGGGAATAAAGCCCTTACCGGATTGTCCGAACCATTGAATGAAGGTGCGCCAGACGGCTGAATAGGCAGGTGTAGAATCTCGCAGCGCATTAACATCGGTCATGATGACTCGGATCCCTACGGCCTTCATTTCTTCCAGAAGATGGTTTGACGCTGAGTTGTAATTGGTATTGACCTCATCGGTGATAAAGACAATCTCCATTTCAGGATAGGTTTGCTTTTGTGAGATTAATCTATCTGTCAGCATTCGACTGACTGGAGGGAATGACTGATCTTTATGGGTATAATCATTAAACAGGAACAGGTCGATGACTAAGAACTCCCTTGACTCCTCGATGATATGCAGCATTCTCGGGAGGATTTCACTCTCCTGCTTACCTGTGTCCGTACCGTCTGGATAGGTTAGGTCATGCCAGAAGGATACATTATTCACTTTGTATATAGGACTTTCATAGGAAATCCCTGCGGGAAGAGGTTTATGTGTCTGGTATATCATGACGCCGATTAACCAGAGAATTAGAATGATGCAAGCCCATATCACTCGTTTGCGGCGTCGTGAAGAGGTGCATTTCTTTGGATCAGGAGAATGGGTTTGATCTTGAATGATTTGAGGCTGAACGGATTGTTCGTGATCTGATTTCATTAGTAAATCCTCCTGAAAGTATTACAGTGCGCATTTCTTTAAGTTAATATGCGCCGGCATGTTACCAACCTATTAACACTTAGTGAGGAGAAATGAAGCAGTCTCTGTATTTTCATTGACCTCATATTGTAAATTCAACTGTAGGGATATGTTATAATAAGTACAGTTTAGGAATAGGAGGAACGGAGCATGAATCATACGCCAGAAGAGGCCGTGCCATATGATGCGAATAGGCAGTCTGGCGCGGATCATGACAATGGCCTACCAATTGTAGAGGTTTCGGACAAGAAGTCTTTATTGCCTGCATCAAGGACAGGTGAACGAAAAATAGAACATGTACGCCTTTGTCTAAATGAAGAAGTCGGTGGCGTCGGTGTGACTACGGGGTTTGAACAATACCGATTTCGGCATAATGCTCTTCCAGAGCTGAATTTTGATGATATATCCTTGCAGACTATCTTTCTGGAACGTGAGCTGCGTACACCGCTGCTGATCAGCTCAATGACAGGTGGAAGTGCCGCTACCGGAGCCATCAATGCCCGATTAGCAGAGGCAGCACAGCGTCGTGGATGGGCGCTGGGTGTTGGTTCTGTGCGGGCGGCGGTGGAGCGCTCTGAGCTAACCGAAACCTTTTATGTACGGGACAAGGCACCTGATATACCGGTTATCGCTAATATCGGCGCCGTACAGCTGTCCTATGGTTTCGGGATTGAGGAATGCCGCCGGGCTGTGGATATTGCTGGTGCAGATTTTCTTGTCCTGCATCTCAATGGTCTGCAAGAGGTCTTTCAACCGGAAGGGAATACTGGCTTTGCCTCCTTACTATCGCAGATAGCAAACGTATGCCGTGCACTTGAGGTTCCTGTAGGTGTAAAAGAAGTCGGCTGGGGCATTGACGGTGATACAGCAGCGCATCTTTATAATGCAGGGGTAGCTTTTGTTGATGTAGCGGGTGCGGGTGGAACATCATGGAGTCAGGTCGAGAAGTTTCGGAGTAGAGACCCTATACGTCGCGCAGCGGCTGAAGCTTTCGCGGACTGGGGTACTCCAACCGCAGAATGCATTGCAGAAGTGCGTGCTGTCTCCCCGAAAGGGGCTTTAATTGGCAGCGGCGGCTTGAAGCATGGCGTGGATGCGGCGAAGGCATTAGCTCTCGGTGCTAATTTAGCAGGTTTTGGACGCAATCTGTTAGGGCCAGCAGTAGATTCCGAAGAGGCGCTAGAAGCTGCACTGGCTCAGGTAGAGCTGGAGCTTAAGATAGCAATGTTCGGTATCGGAGCTCCCGATTTAGCAACTTTACGTGGGACTCCCCGTTTAATACGTAAATAAATGAATGTGGTAAATATAGAAGCGAGGAAGTGAAAAAAGAAGATGATTAAATTGGTTCATATGGATGAGTCCGCCTTTCAATTTTTCTTGGGTCAAGCTACCCGTGACTACGCTGAAGACAAGATTAAAGCAGGCGCTTGGGATCCTGAAATCGCGATGAAGCTATCGGAAGAAGCAATAACACAATCTCTGCCCAAAGGGTTAAATACAGATGGCGCTTATCTATACTCCATAGTAGAAATAAGTAGTGATATCCAAGTGGGATATATCTGGTTTAATGTAAGTGAAGGCCGCGGTGGGCGAGAGGCGTTTATATATGATTTCTACATTTTCGAACCGTATCAGAGTAAAGGTTATGGCAAGCAGGCTATGATCGCACTTGATGAAGAAGCTCGTGAAATGAACGTCACAAGAATCGGGTTACATGTCTTCGGTCAGAACAATCGTGCATTTGAACTGTACAAAAAAATGGGATATACCGTAACCGACATTACGATGTCTAAAGATTTATAATACTATCCGTGGAGACCTCGAAAGAGGTCTTTTTTTTGTTGTTCTAAGAAATACAATGTAAATAATTGTGATAAATATATTTGAATTAGGAGGAGTAGAAAAATATGATTATTAAATAAATTCCTGAAAATGGATTCGGTGATATGGAATATTAGAAGGGGGATTAAGGTGAGACCAAGGTTTGTATTGTCGGTGGTTATATCTGCGACTGCAATACTGTTAATGGTTAGTTGTAACAGTGGAGATTTGCCAGGGAGAAAGCAATTGGAGTCTGAGCAAGTTCAGGCAAGTCCGAATGCGCCGGTAGTCTCTTCAAAGGTAGCGGAAAAACTGCCTGAAGCAGCGGTGTCTCCATTGACAGTGAAGCAGAGACTAGAAGACTATGATTACATGTGGAAGATTATTGAGGAGAATTATCCTTTCCTAGAGGTGAATAAGCGTCTGAACGGAGAGGATTGGCTTGCAAATAAAGAAGAGTACCGTAATAAAATTGCAGCCACAAAGACGGATGATGAATTTTTGAGACGAATGAGATTCGTCCTTAGCAGGTTAAATAATGGGCATACGAATTTTATTTCTAAGGAAGAATACCCTTGGTATCTAAATATCTATGTTCAGTTAGGTTTTGGTTATGAGCCTTGGATCAACGTGTTTCAGCAGCCTAATGTATTGGCTCGTTATAACCAGAAACCTTTAGCGGAGCAGCAAAACTCTAATGACATCGTTAACGATATGAATAGTGGTGCGGCAGGGAGTCAAACAGAAGAGACTTCCGGAAATATAAAAAAGGTCATTTTAGAGCCTGATCAAATAGCGTATCTAGGCCTGCGAAGCTTTGACGGCAGATTTATGGAGATGGACAGTTCAGAAATTCATGATTTTCTGGTAGAAGTAAAAGATTATAAAACATTAATTCTAGATATCCGTGGAAATGGCGGAGGAAACAGTAATTACTGGAGAGTTCATATTGCTCCTCTGCTGATTAATAAACCTATCGAATACAATACATACTTACTTTATACAAGAGGCAGATATGCTGAGACCTTTATGCAGGCACGTCAGATCACAAAGGGGCAACAACCTATTTCCGGCATCAAAGACGAGCAACTGCCCAATCTGCCAGCTGAAGCTTTAAAGATGTTTAAAACTTATAGAAAAATAGCTGATGTAGTAACTCCTAATCATTATGTTGGATTTAAAGGGAAAATCTATTTGCTGGTAGACAGCTCTGTGTATTCAGCATCGGAAGGTTTTGCAGCATTTGCAAAAGGCACCGGGTTTGCAACGGTTGTAGGTGGCAGAACAGGTGGGGATGGACTAGGGATAGATCCGCTTGTCGTTGCATTGCCTAATAGCGGTTTTGTGTTCAGGTTTTCCTTTGAGATGGGTCTGAACTCTGATGGAAGCTGTAACGAGGAAGTGAAGACGGTCCCTGATGTGGAAGTTGATCCAGATACTTCTAAGCCCCTATTGGATCAGCCGGCGGTGCAAAAGGTATTGCAACTTGCCAAATCCCATTGAAATGGACGCGCTTGGATAAGGCTGGATTGACACATCTGTAAGACATCCGGTGTTGCTGGAGAATATGTTCTAATATATAATGGTTTAGATCGTATTACTTATTCGGATGATCAATTTAGCTGAAAATAGGAGTTGTCATATAAATGGCTTTGAAAGCTGGAATCGTCGGTCTTCCTAACGTAGGAAAATCCACATTGTTTAATGCAATAACGCAAGCGGGAGCAGAATCCGCAAACTACCCTTTTTGCACGATTGATCCTAACGTTGGTGTCGTTGAAGTTCCGGACGAACGTCTTGATAAACTGACTGAGCTGGTACAACCTAACAAGACTGTACCTACTGCTTTTGAATTCGTTGATATCGCTGGCCTTGTGCGCGGTGCAAGTAAAGGTGAGGGATTAGGCAACAAGTTCCTAGCTCATATTCGTGAAGTGGATGCTATCGTTCATGTCGTTCGCTGCTTTGAAGATGAGAATGTTACCCACGTGGATGGAAAAGTAAATCCGATCAGCGACATTCAGACCATTAATTTGGAACTGATTCTTGCTGACATTGAGAGCATTGAGAAGCGGATTGAGCGCTCCCGTAAGAACATCAAAGGCGGCGACAAGAAATACGCTCAAGAAGTTGAACTGCTTGAACGTGTCAAAGAAGTTCTCTACGAAGACAAACCTGCACGTAGTATAGAATTGTCCGATGACGAGAAGCTTATTATCCGTGATCTTCATTTGTTAACATTGAAGCCAGTGCTGTATGCGGCGAATGTAAGCGAAGAAGAAGTTGCAAGTGCAGAGGACAATCCTTATGTGCAGCAAGTGCGTGAATTTGCAGCAACTGAAGGTGCTGAAGTTGTTCCGATCAGCGCAAAGGTAGAAGCTGAAATTGCCGAGCTTGAGGGCGAAGATAAAGCGATGTTCCTAGAAGAACTTGGGCTAGAAGAATCTGGTTTGAACCGTTTGATCAAAGCAGCTTACAAGCTGCTAGGCTTGTATACGTATTTCACGGCAGGCGTTCAAGAAGTTCGTGCGTGGACCATTCGTAAGGGAACTAAAGCACCCGGCGCTGCTGGTGTAATTCACACAGATTTTGAACGTGGATTTATCCGTGCTGAGGTAGTGGCTTACGCAGATCTTGTGGCAGCGGGTTCGATGAATGGTGCGAAAGAACGTGGTCAATTGCGCCTTGAAGGTAAGGAATATTTGGTGCAAGACGGCGACGTTATGCATTTCCGTTTCAACGTTTAAGAGGACTAAAGTGTACTAAGAATAAGAGGGTCATCTCAGTCGGTAGAGGGTATCTACTGCTGGGGTGGTCTTTTTTAAAATATAAGTCATTTATTAAGATGTTTTCGCGTACCGAACTGTAGCCATTTCACAATATCTTTGGTATAATATAAAGTCGTATATCTAATTTTATGACATGTGTTTTAATGTCTTTATTTGCGAATTTGAAATTGAACTAGGAGAGGTGAATTCCCTTGTTGGACCGATTGCAATCCCTGGCGGACCGCTATGAGAAGCTCAGTGAACTGCTTTGTGATCCGGATGTTGCAAACGACAGTAAGAAACTGAGGGATTATTCCAAAGAACAATCAGACCTACAGCCTGCATTTGAGGCGTATACTGAATATAAGAATGTAATGGAAGAGCTTGAAGCTGCTAAGCAAATGCAAGGCGAAAAGCTTGATGATGAGATGAAGGAAATGGTCAAGACGGAAATTGACGACCTTTCCAAACGTCAGGTAGAGCTGGAAGAGCAAATCCGAGTATTACTGCTGCCTAAAGACCCAAATGATGATAAGAACGTAATCGTCGAAATTCGTGGTGCAGCGGGCGGAGATGAAGCAGCATTGTTTGCTTCCGATCTTTACCGGATGTACACCCGGTTTGCAGATTCACAAGGCTGGCGCGTGGAGTTAATGGATGTCAACGCGAGTGACCTTGGCGGATTTAAAGAGGTAATCTTCCTTATTAACGGCCGCGGTGCATACAGTAAGCTGAAATATGAAAGTGGTGCGCATCGCGTACAACGTATCCCAGCGACTGAATCCGGTGGACGTATTCATACCTCTACTTCTACCGTATCGGTGATGCCGGAAGCTGAGGCATTTGAGATTGAAATCCATGATAAAGATATTCGTGTGGATACCTTCTGTTCAAGTGGTGCAGGCGGACAGTCTGTAAATACAACCAAATCTGCAGTACGTGTAACCCATGTACCTACAGGCATCGTTGCTACCTGTCAGGATGGTAAGTCACAGAACTCCAATAAGGATAAAGCGTTACAAGTGCTTCGTGCCCGTATTTCTGATATGAAACGGCAGGAAGAAGAAGCGAAGTATGCTGGTGAACGGAAGAGCAAAGTAGGTACGGGTGATCGTAGTGAGCGTATTCGGACGTATAACTTCCCGCAGAGCCGGGTTACAGATCATCGTATTGGCTTGACACTGCATCGTTTGGAGCAGGTTATGAACGGAGAAATCACTGAAATTATTTCGGCTCTTTCAATTGCTGAACAAGCTGATTTGATGGATAGTATGGACAATGGATAATAATGCTTTGAACGATGGCGTATTTGTCATGTCGGAAGTGAAAAGCATCCGGGAAGCCTTTGCGGAGGCTTCTTCTTTTTTGAGCCAGAGCGGTTGTAATGAACCGCAGCGTAGTGCGCAATTACTGCTTGAGCATGTGCTTGGCTTGTCCGGGGCAGCGTATTATATGGCGCTGGCGGATTCTTTTCCGGCTGCGGTCAAGGAAAAATGGGAGGCGGGAGTTACCCGCCGGAGTAAGGGTGAGCCGGTGCAATATATCATCGGCGAGCAAGAATTCTACGGGCGTCCCTTTGAAGTGACGCCGGATGTGCTTATTCCACGGCCGGAGACGGAGCTGCTCGTCGAGGCGATTTTGCGGTACGGCGCGGAGCTCTGGCCGGACGGTACGGTTGCGCCGAGTGAACTGGCGCAGGAAGAAGGCGCTGCTTCGTTAGCAGCAGCGCAAGATCGTGCGGGCGGCGCGGAAAGTGGACGCGCCGTACGGCCGCTGACCGCCGTCGATATCGGCGCCGGCAGCGGAGCGATCTCCGTCACGCTGGCGGCGGAAGCGCCGGCGTGGCGGGTCTGCGCCGGCGACATTTCGCCGGCGGCCCTAGCTGTGGCGAAGCGCAATGCGATGCGCTCCGGCACAGCTGTGGACTTTCGGCTCGGCGATCTGCTCGAGCCGTTCGCGGGGATGGAGACGGAAATTCTCGTCTCCAACCCGCCGTACATTCCCGGCGAGGATATCGCCGGGCTGCAGCGTGAGGTGCGCGACCATGAGCCGCGCACTGCGCTGGATGGCGGAGCGGACGGGCTGGACCCGTACCGCCGCATGATGGAGCAACTGGCGCTGCTCCCGGCACCGCCGCGCCTGATTGGCTTTGAACTCGGCTTCGGGCAAGCCGAGCAAGTGGCCGCGCTACTTGAAGCGGCGGGCCATTGGAAAGAGATCATCACCATTAATGATCTGGCTGGAATTCCACGTCATGTGCTAGGTATAGCACGATAATACTGCCTGCTGTGCAAGGGACTCCTGTTGATCGGGGAGTAAAATTGTATTTTCAACCCGACTTCCTTTACAATAGAATTTAACCGGACTTCTTGGTGAACCATAAAAGAAAGCCCAGATTTAGAGTAGGGAGGCAGAACGTGCTTCAGAAGATTAAAAAAATTGATGGTGCTATCGTAGTCGTTCTGTTATTACTCATGACTGTCAGCATCTTCGCCATATATAGTGTGACTCATGGAAGAGAAAAGCTGGACGGACATCATATCCGTATGATGATGTATTATGCAATTGGCTTTATTGCTTTTATTGGAATGACCTTTTTAGATTACAGAATTTTAGTGAAATACGCGCTATATATTTATTTGTTTGGGATAGGTATCCTGGTCCTCGTTAGCTTTTTGGGCGAGACCAAGAATAATGCCCAAGGCTGGTTGTCCCTCCCTGGAGGACTGAGCCTTCAGCCTGCCGAGCTATTCAAACTAATATTGATTTTATTTCTGGCAGCAATGCTTGTGCGTAAGAATAAAAGTAAACTCTTGTTTTGGCGGGATGTTGTGCCGCTCGGCCTCTTAACCTTATTTCCGTTTCTTATTGTGCTTACACAGAATGACCTTGGGAATGCCTTGTCTTACATTGTGATTCTTGCAGGTCTGTTGTGGATTGGAAATATTAAGTACACTCACGCATTAATCGCGCTGGTGATTGTAGCAAGCTCTGCGATTGCGGGAATTATGAGTTATATTCATTATCATGACGAAATTAAAACGTTCCTTAATGATATTGGCCGGTCGCACTGGATTGAACGTTTCGACCCATGGCTTGTTCCGGATAAAGCGACAGCGAAAGCTCTTTATCATACCAAGAACGCGAAGCTTGCGATTGCCTCAGGTGGGATGAGTGGCGAGGGCTACATGAATGGTAGCTCTGTACAGACGGATCGCGTGCCTTATACGTATTCAGACTCCATCTTTGTACAGATTGCCGAGGAATTTGGATTCGTAGGATCTGCCTTTGTGCTGCTACTATATTTTATCCTGATTCATCGAATGATCCTGATTGCGCTGGAAGCCAGAGATCGAGCAGGTCCATTTCTGATCGTCGGCATTGTCGCGATGATGCTGTATCAGATTTTTGAGAATATTGGCGCGTTTATTGGTCTGATGCCTTTGACAGGTATCACGTTGCCTTTCATCAGCTTCGGAGGTACCTCTCTGCTTATCAACATGGCCAGCATTGGACTGGTAATGAGTGTGCGTCTGCATGGGCAAGATGTAGAGGAAGATTTACCTAAGCCTACTCCTTATGCAGCCGCCAAACAGGTTTAATCACTAAATCACAATATAACCGTCAGAAACTCATCTTTTAAGGATGGGAACTGGCGGTTTTTTATTTTGGAAAGTGAATCTCTGATATCGGATGTATTACATAAATTTGGAATTGCGGCCTTGAATGCTCTACAATAGAAAGGAGAGACTTTCCTCAGGTGAGGATGGTTGGAACCTTAATAGAGTAAGGAGTTTGCGTATGCTTGAAAAGCTCAAGAAGATCGATAGCGTGATTCTTATTGTTCTAGTTATGCTCATGGTCATTAGTATTCTTTCGATATACAGCGTGACTAATGGTAGATTAGTTCAGAAGCTAGATGGGTTCCATCTACAAATGCTTAAATACTACATTGTAGGGTTTGTAGCGTTTTTTGTGCTTACCTTCGTGGACTATAGGATATTTGTTAAATATGCTCTTTATATTTATATCTTCGGTATTGGTCTGCTAGTGTCGGTTAGTTTTTTTGGAAAGGTAAAGAACGGTGCGCAATTAGGGCTAGAGATAGGTGGACTTAGCTTTCAACCTGCGGAGCTTTTTAAGTTGATATTGATTCTTTTACTCGCGTCCATACTGGTCCGTAAACAAGGAGCCACGCTAACCTTCTGGAAGGGAGTCGTCCCACTGGCGCTTCTTACATTGCTCCCCTTTACGATAGTTATTGTACAGAATGATCTGGGAAATGCGCTAAGCTACATCGTAATATTAATCGGTCTTCTATGGATCGGGAATATCAAAATTTCACATGCACTCATCGGATTACTAATCGTTGGCGGATTGGGTCTTGCAGGAATTCTGAGCTATATTCACTATCATGATGAAGCGGTATATTTCTTTGAGGAGACCCTTGGCAGGAAGCATTTAGTGGATCGTTTTGATCCTTGGCTCGTACCTGATTTGGCGTCAGATGATGCAAGCTATCACACGAAAAATGCTAAAGTGGCTATTGCCTCCGGAGGGATGAACGGCGAGGGGTACATGCAAGGAAGCTCTGTGCAGAGTAACCGTGTTCCATATACGTATTCGGATGCCATATTCGTACAGGTTGCGGAGGAGTTTGGATTCGTAGGTTCAGCGCTGCTGCTTCTGCTCTTCTTTATTTTGCTCCATCGGATGATACTGATTGCTCTAGAGAGTAGGGAGCGCAGCGGTCCGTTTTTAATTATTGGAATTACAGCTATGCTGCTATATCAAATCTTAGAGAATATTGGAGCTTTTATCGGCCTAATGCCGCTTACTGGAATTACACTTCCGTTCATCAGTTATGGAGGCACATCACTTTTAATCAATATGGCCTGCATGGGGATTGTGATGAGTGTGCATCTATATGGACGGGATGTTGAGGATGATTTGCAATTGCCTAACGCGATTCCCATGAAGTTATAGATTTAATAGGTTCATAGGTTTGTAGTCTCTCATCTCTGGACATACTACTAGCATGAGTGTTAAGAGGAGAGGGGCTGCTACAAATGAACGATAATCATATGGATAAAAGAGATTCCTTACGTGTAACTTTTAAGTATACTGCCATTTTAATTTGTTTTTTCATGATCGTTATCATGGCCTGGGAAGGTCAAAAAACCGATGCAGCAGTAGCCGAAGTAACGATTCCACAGGATTCTATCCGGCTGCGTATTTTGGCGAATTCGGATGGAACGCAGGATCAGTTAGTGAAGCGGCAGATCCGCGATACAATCGTGGAGCAAATGAACCAGTGGGTAACTGCACTTGAGGACCCGCAGAGCTTAGAGCAGGCACGCGCTTTAATTAGAACTCATCTACCAGAGCTAAATGCATTGGTTGGATCGGAGCTGGAGAAAAGAGGCATTCAGTATTCCTATAACGTGGAGCTCGGTGTAGTTCCTTTTCCGACTAAATTATACGGTGGTACGGTCTACCCTGCCGGAGAGTACGAGGCTGTGCGGGTTACACTGGGTGAAGGCAAGGGACAAAATTGGTGGTGTGTACTGTTTCCGCCACTATGCTTTATCGATGCGGGTTCCGGAGATGCGGCAGCACCTGCTGCTAACAAAGCGGTGAAGACGGTTTCGGCTGCCGGGGCAGAGAGTGGAGCTAAGGCACAACCAGCAGTAGGGACAGCTGTACAAGCAGATTCTTCGGCAAAGGATGCTGCGGCAGCAGATTCCGCAGAGCCAGAGGTACGGTTCTTCGTTTGGGAACTGCTGCAAAACCTTTGGAACTGGATTAGCGGATTATGGTCGTAATGCTGATGCTAGCCCTTTGGTTTTGTGGAAATGGTCTATAGTTTTGAACCTAGATATGTTACTATTTCATAAGCAGATCGACTGCGGCGCCTTCATTGGGGCCGCTTTTTGGTAAGATCAGAGTTAATGAATATCCAGAGTATTTATCCTAAGATTGCAAGAAAAGCTATTGTTCAATTGTTCAATATATATCCTGTAGAAAGCCTGTGATGAGAATGAATGAACCACATGACCCTTTATTCGCCGTTCAACGGCGGAGTGGGAATAGGAATAAGACTGTATATTGGGAACTGGATTTGTTGGAAGATGCAGCTTCGGATTCCGTTGTACTTCAGCCTAATGAGGAGAATAAGTTAGCCATCGTGGAGGCGGCAACCATGCTTCGTGAAGGTGGAACGGTCGCTTTTCCGACCGAAACGGTCTATGGACTTGGTGCGGATGCACGGAATACTGCGGCAGTTGAGGCTGTTTTTGCGGCAAAAGGGCGACCGTCTGATAATCCTCTAATCGTTCATATTGCCGATTCAGGAGCTTTGGACGAGCTGGTTACAGAAGTGCATCCTACGGCTGCGGTATTGATGGATGCTTATTGGCCTGGACCACTGACAGTCGTGCTTCCTGTTCGTGAGGGTGTTTTGTCACCCTGTGTGACGGCAGGGCTGGACACGGTAGGTGTGCGTATGCCTGACCATCCGGTAGCTTTGGCGCTGATCAGTGCAGCGGGCTGTCCCGTTGCGGCACCTAGTGCTAACCGTTCAGGTCGTCCGAGTCCGACTTTAGCTTCACATGTGATGGAAGACTTGGCCGGATACATTGACGGTGTACTTGATGGCGGCGCCGCTGGAGTCGGACTGGAGTCAACTGTGGTTCAGGTGCAGCCTGATGGAAAGGTTGCCGTGCTGCGCCCTGGTGGGATTACTACGGAGCAGTTAGCTGCTGTAGTGGGGGCAGAAGCCGTTGCTGCTGAGCCAGCTGTGGTTAAAGAATCCGGAACTTCCGCAGCAGCGGAAGCTCCAGTGGCCAATGAACCGGGGGTGTACCACGGTGCAGAAGCTGTTTCCGACAGCTCGGCGCCACGCGCGCCGGGCATGAAGTACACGCACTATGCGCCGCGCGGCTGGCTCGGTGTGGTGAGCGGATCTTCTCCGCAACGTGTTGCGGATGAAGCCGCGAGTCTACTTCAGGCGGCGCAGCTGAGCGGCGAGGTAACGGGCTTGCTCCTCTTCGAGGAGCATAAGTCCCTTTATCCCGCCGCCCCTGCCGCCTGTGTCCTTTCCCTCGGCTCGTTATCCTCGCCGGAGGAAGGGGCACGCTCCCTGTATGCCGCGCTGAGGCGCTTCGATGAAGCGGGAGCGACATACATCTTGGCCGAGGCTTGTCCGTATACAGGCCTCGGCGCTGCCATTATGAACCGGCTTATGAAGGCAGCCGGTGGTTCTGTCATTGACGCCGGATAGCCACGGCGCCCCTTCTTTACAGCTTTAACACCGGTTCTTCAAATTTGGAATCTCCTATGAAGTCATGATTACCCCCTTGTCCGCATATCGTTGTTGTACAAGATATTTCGGACTTGGGGGGTTAAGCATGGGCGTAGGAGATGTATATGCCGGTTGGGGGCAGACGGTTACGATTGCTATAATGGCGATTGCATTAGGGATGGATGCATTTTCCCTCGGTGTAGGCATTGGGATGAAAGGGATTCGTCTGTTGCACATTCTACAAATGAGTGTGCTCATTGCTTTTTTTCATATGCTGATGCCTCTTCTGGGTTTATTAACGGGAAGTTATGTCGGACATTTGCTAGGTCAAGTAACGACTTATGCCGCCGGAGGGCTGCTTGTGCTGTTAGGCGGACATATGGTGTATAACTCCTTTCGTCCGGAAGTGGTAGGTACGCGAGCTATGAATCACCGAACCTTATGGGGAATGCTGCTTCTTTCACTCAGTGTTAGTGTAGACTCATTTTCTGTTGGGGTATCCTTAGGGATGTTTGTGAATGGTGTGCTTCTGACCATACTGGCTTTTGGTGTCTGTGGAGGTCTAATGTCCATTGTCGGCTTACTTCTTGGGCGGCATGTCAGTCGTGGACTCGGGGAATATGGAGAAGCGCTGGGCGGGGCTATTTTATTAGGGTTTGGCTTGTTATTCATCTTTTGATACAATAACGGCATTACCATATTTTAATTTCATGGGGGTGCAAAAGCATGCTGCATATTTTATTCGTCTGCACCGGTAATACATGCCGTAGTCCTATGGCTGAGGGGCTTTTACGAAAGCTCGCGAAGGAACGTGGAATCGACCTGGAAGTGCGGTCTGCAGGTGTATCTGCCATTTCTGGTACTTCTATATCGAGACATGCTGCAGCTATTTTGCAGGAAGAAGGCATTCATGATCATTTAGAGTCGTCGCAATTAACGGGGCAATCCGTTGCTTGGGCCGATCTTGTGCTTACCTTGACCAGTGGACATAAGCAGCATTTGCTGCAGTATTTTCCGGATGCCGTATCGAAAACATATACATTGAAGGAATATGTGCATAATGAAGAAGCTGTGACTGAGGATATTAAAGAATTGGACAGCCTATACGCGGATGCTGAGTTAAGCATAGCTCTAGGTGGTGAACCGAGCGCAACAGATCTACAACGAATGATTGAAATCCGCCAGCGTATCCCAAGCTTTGATATTTCTGATCCATTCGGGGGTACGCGTGAAGATTATGAGCTTACTGCTGCAGAGATTCGCACTTCGTTGTTTAGTTTATTAGATAAACTGGAATCCTTACGCCATTTGTAAATGGTTGATTTTCAGTCCGCTTTGCTTTAAGATGAAGTTACAACTAATCGGTTCCGATGTAACTGGCGACAAATGTGGATCAAACCACGATGGAGCATCGGAATAAACGGCCGGTCGCCTGGGCAAAAGAGCAAATCCGCAGCTACCTGCGGACTGCTCTTTTTTGTTTAAATGAAGCTTGTTTGAAGCTTGAGGAGGTAGGGTGATGGACAAAGTTGTGGAGTTATCTTTAACTGAAGCTACTGTCACTGTGTTAAGGGAGCTGGCGGAAGCTGGTAACCTCGGATCTGGTAAAATTGTTGTCCTTGGAGTTAGTACAAGTGAGGTTGCTGGTGTCCGGATTGGAACCGGTGGTGCGCTTGAAGTGGCACAGCAGCTGCTTGAAGGGGCTCGTTTGGTCGCAGCGGACAAAGGATTTCATCTCGTTTATCAGTGCTGCGAGCATCTGAATCGTGCGCTTGTAATGGAACGCTCTTTGCTAGAGTCACTTGGGTTAAATGAAGTTTCAGCTGTACCTATACCAGGTGCAGGCGGTTCGATGGCTGCGGCTGCCTATCACGCTATGAAAGATCCTGTTTTGGCGGAAACGATTGATGCTCATGCTGGTCTAGACATTGGTGAGACGCTGATAGGAATGCATTTAAGACGGGTAGCTGTTCCTTTTCGTCCGTCTCTAAGATACATTGGAGCAGCCAGAGTGAATGCGGCATGGACCAGACCTCCACTTATTGGCGGTGAACGTGCGGTATATCGCGCCCCAGAACAAAGCGGCTCACAGGTTTGCGATTAATGAACTTTATTTTTATATTTTTTGCAGAAACATTGACCTTAGCTTCTGTCTAGCAGGTAAATCGTTTCTACTTAAATACAACATATCTACACACACTAGGGAGGAAATAAGAACATGGAACAATTACGTAAGAGTGACCCGGCAGTACTGGAAGCGATGGAATTGGAACTGAAACGTCAGCGTGCCAACATTGAGCTTATTGCCTCAGAGAATATCGTTAGCGAAGCCGTAATGGAAGCTATGGGCTCGGTGCTTACGAACAAATATGCTGAAGGCTATCCAGGCAAACGTTATTATGGTGGTTGTGAAGATGTTGATATCGTTGAGAATCTGGCACGCGATCGTGCAAAAGAATTGTTCGGTGCGGAGCATGTTAACGTACAACCGCATTCCGGAGCACAAGCGAATATGGCTGTTTATTTGGCGGCGCTCAAGCCGGGTGACACGGTTCTTGGTATGAACTTGGCACATGGCGGACATTTAACACATGGTAGTCCAGTCAATGCTTCCGGTTTGCTATATAACTTTGTTGCTTATGGTGTGCAAGAAGATACTTTCCTTATTGATTACGACGAAGTGCGCAAAGCAGCGTTCAAACATCGTCCTAAAATGATTGTTGCTGGTGCGAGTGCGTACCCGCGTATTATTGATTTCGAAAAACTTGGTGCTATCGCCAATGATGTCGGTGCTTTGTTTATGGTAGATATGGCCCATATCGCAGGTCTTGTTGCTGCTGGCCTTCACCCAAGCCCGGTTCCTCATGCTCATTTCGTTACAACTACTACACATAAGACTTTACGCGGCCCTCGCGGCGGTATGATTATGTGCAGACAGCCATGGGCCGCTGCTATCGATAAAGCCGTATTCCCTGGTTCCCAAGGCGGACCATTGATGCATGTGATTGCGTCAAAAGCAGTGGCGCTCGGCGAAGCTTTGCTTCCATCCTTTAAGACTTATGCTGAGGATGTAGTGAAAAATGCCAATGTTCTCGCGGAAACGCTAATCAGCGAAGGGATTAACATTGTATCCGGAGGCACAGATAACCACCTGATGTTGCTGGATACGCGTAACCTGAACATTACCGGAAAAGATGCGGAAAAAGTACTAGATTCCATTGGAATCACTGTGAATAAAAACGCAATTCCATTTGATCCTACAAGTCCTTTCGTAACAAGTGGTATTCGTATTGGTACACCTGCAGTTACTTCCCGTGGTATGGACGAGCAAGCAATGGTGGTTATTGGCCGTATTATTGCTAATGTTCTGAAGAATCCGAAGGATGAAGCGAAATTGGCTGAGGCAGCTCGTCAAGTTGCTGATTTGACGGACCAGTACCCGCTTTATCCAGAACTGAAATACTAGTTCTTATTTGTATTAATGAATGAGTTCACCTCCATCGAGTCCTGATTTTAGGGTTTGATGGAGGTTTTTTGTTGTTTATTGTTCACATTATTATATAGGGGAATGGATGGAAAACTGATGAAATTGTTTATGAAAGTTCATGGAATTTTCATAAACAATAGTGAAAAGAGTGTGAATAGTATGAAAAACTAAAACTTGCACAACATAATCTAAGTTTTATAAGTGGAAGGTTGCGTATTTCAGCCAATCATTACCTTTCAGGTCAAGGATATACAATAGGAAAGTATTCAATGTAAGTACAAGTGCCTTTCTAGGTGAAATGAAGCGAAGGGAATGCTATAATAGACAGGATTTAGCCACTGAGAAGCAAAAGCGCTTTCTGAGGTTATAGACAAGACTTACAATTACCGGAGGGACATTAAAATGGGAAAATTGGTGATTTGCGATCATCCTTTAATTCAACACAAATTAACATTTATTCGCGATGTAAGAACAAACACAAAGGATTTTAGAGAGCATGTTGACGAAGTAGCCACATTGATGGCTTATGAGATTACACGTGATATTCCTCTAGAGACCATTACGGTACAAACGCCGGTCACTGAAACGGAAAGTAAAGTGATTTCGGGAAGAATGCTTGGGCTTATTCCTATTCTTCGTGCGGGTCTAGGGATGCTTGAAGGCGTTCTAAAGCTTCTCCCTGCTGCTAAAGTAGGACATGTTGGCTTGTTCCGTGATCCGGAAACACTTCAACCGGTCGAGTATTACATCAAGCTTCCTACAGATGTACAGGAACGTGAGCTAATCGTAATTGATCCAATGCTAGCTACAGGGGGATCTGCGATTGCTGCTATTACCTCGTTGAAGAAGCGTGGTTGTACACAAATTAAAATGATGAACCTGATTGCAGCTCCAGAGGGTGTCGCTGCAGTTCAAGAAGCTCATCCAGATGTAGATATTTACGTAGCTGCGCTTGATGATCATTTAAATGAGCATGGATATATCGTTCCGGGACTTGGCGACGCTGGGGACCGTTTGTACGGAACTAAGTAAATAGTAATTCGTGATTAGGATACGAAATTTTTGAATTTTTTGATGAGAGGGTAGGGGTTATGTCCAAAATTAAAGTGATGACTATTTTCGGAGTGCGCCCCGAGGCGATCAAGATGGCTCCTCTAGTTCTTGAACTAGAGAAGCATCCTGAGCACATCGAATCCATTGTTTGTGTCACAGCACAGCATAGAGAACTGCTTGATCAAGTGTTAGAAGTGTTTAAAATCACTCCTGATTATGATTTGGATGTGATGAAGGACCGTCAGACACTGAACGAGATTACTATTCGTGTGCTTGAAGGTTTGGAGCCTGTGCTGAGAGAGGTTAAGCCTGATATCGTGCTGGTGCATGGGGATACATTAACGACGTTTCTAGCTAGTTATGCCTCTTTCCTGCAGCAAATTCAGGTTGGGCACGTAGAAGCAGGTCTTCGGACATGGAACAAACTGTCTCCTTATCCTGAGGAAATGAACCGCCAACTAACAGGTGTTTTGGCCGATCTGCATTTCGCTCCAACCGATTGGTCAGCTAGCAATTTGAAACACGAGAACAAAAAAGAATCAAGTATTTATATCACAGGCAACACCGTAACTGATGTGTTTCAATATACCGTACAGCCGGATTACCGGCATCCTGTTTTGGATTTTGCTTCAGGAAAAAGACTTATTTTGATGACTGCTCACCGCAGAGAATCGCAAGGTGAACCGCATCGTAATATCTTCCGAGCTGTCAAAAGAATCGCTGATGAATTCGAAGATGTAGCCATTGTTTATCCTGTGCATCCGAGTCCGGCAGTTAAGGAACCTGCACATGAAATTCTGGGTGGACATCCAAGAATTAAGCTGATTGATCCGCTGGATGTCGTGGATTTGCATAATTTTTATCCGCATACCCACTTGATATTGACCGATTCCGGCGGTTTACAAGAGGAAGCTCCTTCATACGGAGTTCCTGTACTTGTGCTTCGTGATACGACGGAGCGTCCTGAAGGGATAGACGCTGGAACGTTAGAGCTTGTGGGCACGGACGAGGAGAAGGTGTATGAACGGACACATGCTCTTTTGACTGATAATGAGCTCTATCAGTCGATGAGTCGGGCCGCCAACCCGTACGGAGATGGCAAAGCCTCCCAACGAATTGTCAATGCGATTTTGCACCATTTCGGTGTAAATAAGGAACGTCCTGAAGAGTTTCACAGAATGTTCACAAAAAATAAATAATTTCATTTAAAGTAATATCTGATCTGATTAAAATCAACATACAGTCAAACTGTACGGTTTATATGGTTTTGGAACATTTTGCTGTGATTATTTTCATGTTTTCAAGGGTTTTTGGGCAATGTTCAATGAATTGACAAAGACTCCAGAAATTCAGTAAAATTAGTTGGGATTGTAGCCCATGAAAGAACAAAATAGCAGGGACAGCTTGTTACAGACCGCGCTTATCATTGGAAGTGCAGGCACTATACTCGCCGCTTACATTGTTATTGGTTTTTTTGCGGCAAGGTGGCTGAAAGACTTAATGGAGGGTCCGAAATATTGGCTCGCTATTGGCACTATAACCGGAATGATTCTGGGAATTGTGAACGTCGTCCTGTTAATTAAAAAATTTTTGGGGGAGCAGAATGGATAATATGACTCCCATGATCAATACCGTCACTAGAGTTACGCTCGTCCTTATGGCAGGACTCTTAATGGGCTGGGCGCTTCATCATGAGACCAGGGATATTACACTGGGCATGACTCTGGGTCTGGTGGCGGGATTGGTAAACTTTCGTTATCTGGCCGTCAAGGTTCGACGGGTAACGCAGTCGATTGCGAGCAACGAAGGGAATGCCTTCAGCCTCGGTTTTGTTACACGGATTAGCTTCGCAATTTTGGTCACCATGTTCGCGGTCAAGATTGAGCATTTCTCCCTGGTAGCAACTGTTTCGGGCGTGTTCATTCCTCAGCTTCTCGCCATTCCTGCGGGGATATATCTGAGTGTGAAGAACAAACTTTAACCAGATTAAAGAGAAAGGGGGATGATACTATGCATGAGATGCCGAAAATCTTTGTCGGGGGAATACCGATAGATATATCAGCCGTATTGATGCTTCTGATCAGTTGTACAGTAGTATTTGTACTGGTGATGCTTTCGGTTCGTAAGCTTTCGGTTGAGAATCCATCTAAGCTTCAGAATTTTATGGAATGGGTTGTAGAATTTGTTGAAGGTGTCATAAGCAGTGCCATGGACCTGAAGAAAGGAAAACCTTACATATCTTTGGGGCTAACATTGATTCTGTTTATCTTTGTTTCCAACCTTCTTGGATTGCCTTTCTCAGTTGTAACTGAAGCACATGGACCTGTAACCGTGTTTGGCCATGTGATTGAAGCAACCAAGAACTTGGCGCATGGTGATCATGTTGAGATCTTATGGTACAAGTCGCCGACTGCTGACATTAATATCACTGCAGGATTGGCAATTATTGTGTTTATACTGATGAACTTCCTGGGCATCAAGCTCAACGGCAAGCATTATTTCAAACACTATATTGAGCCGTTTCCAATCTTTTTGCCACTGAACATTATCGAGAACTTGGCAAAACCAGTAGCGCTGGCTATTCGTCTATTTGCTAACATTTTTGCCGGAGAAGTACTGATTACAGTCATTTTGAAACTGGGCATTCTCAGTATTCCGTTCCTGGCTGTATGGCAAGGCTTCAGTATTTTCGTCGGGGCACTACAGGCGTTTATCTTTACCATTCTGACGATGGTTTATATCGCACAGATGACGATTCACGAAGAAGAAGCACATTAATGAACTGCTGCGAAGAGAACGGCTATCGTCTGATTTTCTTTCGCGGGAGATATCTTATATCATTAAACACATTATGAACCGAAATTAAAGGAGGATATTTACAAATGGAATTTTTAGCAGCAGCAATAGCGGTTGGATTGGGTGCACTTGGCGCAGGTCTTGGTAACGGTATGATCGTTAGTAGAACAGTTGAGTCTATCGCTCGTCAACCAGAAGCTCGTAACGCGCTTCAAACAACAATGTTTATCGGTGTAGGTATCGTCGAAGTTATTCCGCTCGCAGCAACAGTTATCGCATTCCTGATCATGTTTTCTTAATAAACCGTATTTACGGTTTGGCGGGGACGGCCGATGCCATCCGCGCCTTACTTTTGTATACGTCCGCATGACGCGGTAACGGAAGGGAGTGACCTCAGTGGATATTGTTTGGACAAACATCGTATTTTCAATTGTAGCCTTTGGGATTCTATATTTCTTGCTCAGTAAGTATGCGTTCAGCAAACTGTTCGCAGTTATGGAGAAGCGCCGTGAGCTGGTAATGCAGCAAATGGATGAAGCTGCGAAGACTAGAGAGCAAGCGGTCGCGTATGTGGAAGAGCAGAAGCAAGCGCTGAACAGTGCACGCCAGGAAGCTCAACAGATTATTCAACAATCGCAAATTACTAGCAATCAACAGGTAGAACAAGCTTTGGCTCAAGCCAAAGTTGAAGCTGCACGTGTCAAAGAAGAGGCCGTGCGCGATATCGAGAACGAGAAGAATAAAGCAGTGGAAGAGTTGCGCAGCGAAATTGGAACGGCATCTGTTCGTATTGCTTCTAAACTTCTTAAAAAAGAAGTTAGTGCTAGCAGTGAGCAGGAGCAGCTTGTGAACCAATACCTCAATGAGGTAGGAGGCCGATCATGAGCCGCGATACGGTAGTTGCCAAGCGCTACGCTAAAGCATTGTACAGTGCAGCGGTAGAGAAGGGGATTACCCTTGAAGTAGAAGAAGAGCTCAAGGCAGTGGTCGAAGTATTACATTCTGACCAAGAGGTTAAGCGGTTTATTCTTGCACCGCGCATCTCGGAGTCCGACAAGTTGAAAGTGCTGCGCACAGCACTTCAAGATAAGATCTCTCCTATCGTGATGAACATTGTAGAACTGTTAGTAGAGCGAGGCAGAACCGATATTTTTGCCGAACTGCTGGATACGTATATCAAGATTGAAGGAGACGCTCTTGGCATTGGTGATGCTAAGGTATACTCCGTTTATTCTTTAAGTGAAGAAGAACAAGCGGCTGTAGCTGCAGAATTCGGCCAGCTCGTAAACCGTAAAATCCGGGTTACGAATGTGGTGGATCCAAGCCTGCTGGGAGGACTGAAAGTTTATATCGGCGATACGCTGTATGACGGCAGTCTGTCTAGTAAATTGGAACGTCTCGAGAAATCCTTTAATGATAAGCATAGAAGATAGGGGTGAGGATATTGGGCATCAGACCTGAAGAGATCAGCACTTTGATCAAAAGTCAAATTGAGCAATATAAAGCCGATATCGAAGTTGCCGAAGTGGGCACCGTCATTCAAGTCGGAGACGGTATCGCTCGTGTCTACGGTCTGGAAAACGCAATGGCAGGCGAGTTGCTAGAGTTCTCCAACGGTGTAGTGGGCATGGCGCTCAATCTGGAAGAAAGCAACGTCGGTGTTGTTATTCTAGGTGAGTACAAGGAAATTCGTGAAGGCGATCAAGTAAAACGTACCGGACAAATCATGCAAGTCCCAGTGGGAGAGGCCCTTCTGGGTCGTGTTGTTAACGCACTCGGTATGCCGCTTGACGGTAAAGGCCCAATCCAAACGACGGAATTCCGTCCGGTTGAGAATAACGCTCCTGGTGTTATCGACCGTAAATCGGTTCATGAGCCAATGCAAACTGGCCTTAAAGCGATTGATGCGATGGTACCAATTGGTCGTGGACAACGCGAACTTATCATTGGTGACCGTCAAACAGGTAAGACTGCAATCGCAATCGATGCGATTATCAACCAAAAAGGCAACGGAATGAAATGTATTTATGTTGCCATTGGACAAAAACAATCAACAGTAGCACAGGTTGTAGAAACTCTCCGTCGTCATGGCGCGTTGGAATATACAATCGTTGTAACTGCTTCGGCTTCCGAGCCATCCCCACTGTTGTACATTGCTCCATACGCAGGTTGCGCAATGGGCGAGTACTTTATGTACAAGGGCGAACACGTACTGATTATTTATGATGACCTTTCAAAACAAGCTTCGGCTTATCGCGAATTGTCCTTGCTGCTTCGTCGTCCACCGGGTCGTGAAGCGTTCCCTGGTGACGTGTTCTACTTGCACTCCCGTCTTTTGGAACGTGCGGCTAAGCTTAGTGATGAGCTTGGTGGTGGTTCATTAACCGCACTTCCGTTCATCGAAACACAAGCATCTGACGTATCGGCTTACATTCCTACGAACGTAATCTCGATCACAGATGGTCAAATCTTCCTTGAATCCGATCTGTTCTACTCTGGTCAGCGTCCGGCGATCAACGTCGGTATCTCCGTTTCCCGTGTAGGGGGCTCCGCTCAGATTAAAGCGATGAAGAAGGTAGCTGGCTCGCTCCGTTTGGATCTTGCCCAATATCGTGAACTTCAAGCTTTCTCACAGTTCGGCTCAGATCTTGATAAATCTACGCTTGCTCGTCTGAATCGCGGAGCACGTATGATGGAAGTTCTGAAACAAGGTGTAAATCAGCCGCTATCTGTTGAGCATCAAGTGCTTAGCTTGTACACAGCTGTAAAAGGATACTTGGATGATATTCCTGTTAAAGACGTAAAGCGTTTTGAAAAGGAATTCCTTGCTTACATGGATAGCAGTGCTGCTGAAGTTGCTCAATCCATCAGAGATACCAAGGATTTGACAGCAGATAACGAAGCCGCTCTTAAAGCAGCAATTGATAAATTTAAAAGAGGCTTTGCTACTAGCTAATATAGATCGTACCTAAACGAATCTTACGAAGTGAGCTTTGGCTCTGCCGAAGCTCAGGCTATTACTTATAAAGTTGGCTTTGAATTCGTCAAAGCCAAGAAGATGCTTACGAAGTTAGCTTTGACTTCGTCAAAGCTTTAAGGTGGTGAAATCATGGCAAGAAGCATGCGTGATATTAAACGTCAAATTAAGAGTGTTCAAAACACAAGACAGATCACAAAAGCGATGGAAATGGTAGCCGCCTCCAAGCTGAGAAAAGCTCAGGAGAAGGCTATTGCCGCCCGTCCTTATGCTGAGAAGCTGAAAGAGGTTGTATCGAGCATTGCTGCTGGTACAGAAGGCGTTCAGCATCCCATGCTGGTCAGTCGCCCTGTGAAAAAAACTGGTTATCTTATCGTGACCTCTGATAGAGGGCTTGCGGGAGGGTACAATGCTAATATTTTACGTAAGGTGACGATGCTCATCGCGGAGCGACATAAATCCAAAGATGAATACGCCTTGTTCGTTATCGGTCGTAAAGGCCGTGACTTCTTACGCCGCCGTGAATATCCGATTGTACAGGAAGTTACTGAGCTATCGGATGCGCCGAAGTTTGCTGATATTAAGTCTATCGCTAATTCGGCAGTACAACAGTTTGTAGATGGTACGTATGACGAGTTGTACGTTTGTTACAACCAATTCGTCAATGCGATTACCCAGATCCCAACCGTTGATCGACTGTTGCCTATGGAAGGCGTAGGAAATCATGAGCATCATGAAGCGTCTGCAAATTACGAATATGAACCTTCACCAGAAGGCGTGCTCGAAGTGCTACTTCCGAAATACGCCGAAACTTTGATTTATAGCGCAATTCTGGATGGCAAGGCCAGTGAGCTGGGTGCGAAAATGACAGCGATGGGCAGTGCAACAAAGAACGCGTCGAAAATGATCGGAGAACTTACCCTTACGTACAACCGTGCCCGTCAGGCGGCAATTACGCAGGAAATTACCGAGATCGTGGCCGGAGCGAACGCTCAGTCTTAAAAATCTTAAAATATAAGAAAGTGTAGGTTCTACACTATACAAAACACTTATATTTCTACGAGAAACGGTTGTCATCATTTAAGGTGACAACGTTGTTTCTTCTTGATGTAATAGCTTTCGAGGAGGGAAATGAAGATGAACAAAGGACGCGTTGTAAGCATTATGGGTCCGGTTGTCGATATTGAATTTGAACGCGGCCAGTTGCCCGAGATTTTCAACGCTATCAAAATTGAAACCGTCTTGGACAATGGTCGCCAGATTAACCTAACGCTTGAGGTTTCCAACCACTTGGGAGACAATTTGGTACGTTGTATCGCGATGTCTTCTACAGATGGTCTGGTTCGTGGACTGGATGCGATTGACCAAGGTGGACCTATTTCGGTACCTGTAGGGGAAGCGACATTAGGCCGGGTATTTAACGTACTTGGAAATCCAATTGATAACGCTGGTGAAGTTGTTGCTGAAATTAAGAACCCGATTCACCGTTTGGCTCCGACATTTGATGAATTGTCAACACAAGCCGAAATTCTGGAAACGGGTATTAAAGTTATCGACTTACTTGCACCTTATGCTAAGGGCGGTAAAGTTGGTCTGTTCGGCGGTGCCGGTGTAGGTAAAACCGTAACAATTCAAGAATTGATTAATAACATTGCCCAAGAACACGGTGGTATTTCCGTATTCGCAGGTGTGGGTGAACGTACTCGTGAAGGTAATGACCTTTATCACGAAATGACGGACTCCGGCGTTATTAAGAAAACAGCAATGGTGTTCGGACAAATGAATGAGCCCCCAGGCGCGCGTCTGCGCGTAGCTTTGACTGGTCTTACTATGGCGGAATATTTCCGTGATGTAGAAGGCCGCGATACGCTGCTCTTTATCGATAATATATTCCGCTTTACCCAAGCGGGTTCCGAAGTATCCGCTCTTCTCGGACGTATGCCGTCCGCAGTAGGTTATCAACCAACCCTGGCTACTGAAATGGGTCAGTTGCAAGAGCGTATCACTTCTACCAAAAAAGGCTCCGTTACTTCCATTCAAGCAATTTACGTACCAGCGGATGACTACACTGACCCTGCTCCGGCAACGGCGTTTGCTCACTTGGATGCAACAACTAACCTTGAGCGTAAGATTTCCGAGAAGGGGATTTTCCCAGCAGTTGATCCACTGGCTTCCAGCTCGCGTCTGCTAGCTCCGGAAATTGTTGGTGAAGAGCATTACAATGTGGCACAAGGTGTTAAACAATTGCTGCAACGTTATACCGAACTTCAAGACATCATCGCCATCTTGGGTATGGATGAATTGAGTGAGGATGATAAGGTTATCGTAGCCCGTGCCCGTAAAGTTGAACGGTTCCTGTCACAGCCTTTCCACGTAGCTGAACAGTTTACCGGCTTCAAGGGTAAATACGTGCCAATCAAAGAAACTGTACGTAGCTTTAAGGAAATCCTGGACGGTAAGCATGATGATCTTCCAGAAGCAGCGTTCCTTTTTGTGGGTACAATCGAAGAAGCGGTTGAAAAAGCGAAATCGATGTAACACTGAGCTTAGTGAATGCTTTCGAAGCGAGCTTTACTTCGTAAAGCTAAGTGTATGCTTTCGATGAGAGCTTTACTTCGTAAAGCTTTAAGGAGGAATGGAAGTGAACACCTTTTTGTTGGAAATTGTCACGCCGGAGCATCTCGTCTATTCGAAACAAGTGAATAGCTTGACAGTACGGGGAGTCGAAGGCGAGTTGGGTATTTTGCCGGGACACATTCCGCTTGTGACTCCACTTCAGGTTGCTCCGTTATCCGTCAAATCGGACGGTGTTACGATCTCCATCGCCGTTCATGGCGGTTTCGTTGAAGTGCATAAGGATAAAGTAACAGTGCTGGCCGAAAGTGCCGAGCTGCCAACGGATATTGATGTTGAACGTGCCGAAGCTGCTAGAGAACGCGCTCAGCGCCGTCTCCAGACTCGTAGCAAACAAGATGATATCGATCACCGCCGTGCGGAGTTGGCGCTGCAACGCGCTGTTACACGGATTAAAGTGTCCACTGGTAAAGGACAACAGTAGGATATAAGCGGTCAAGCTCTAAGCTTGACTGCTTTTTTTGTTATAGTAATCTATGTAGTAAAGGTTAAGATTTCTTCATTTTTTTGGATAATGGCATTGAATTGTTTAAAAATTTGTAAAAGTACTGGATTCTTTTGCCCTACGCAAGTATGATATAAGAGTCGATTTCCGAGTAATACGAACACGGAGGGTTAACATGGGGGATATATTGTCCAATGGATGGTCTAGTGCCGCTGGGACCAGCAGCATGATCTCAATGATTGTTTCTTTGCTCAGTGTTGTATTATCTTGGTGGGCATTGCAGAACCTTAAGCTGGATTTGGTCATAAGATATCCCAAGAGTCCTCAAGGAAGGCTGCTGCACTTGCTTCTGGCTATTGTACTTGGTCGTTTTGTTGCAGGATTCTTTCTGGATTACCTTAGCTGGAGTGGGATGATCCGCTATATGTTTTAGGAATATGTAGTTTGGTTATAAGTGTCATAGGTCGCAATGGTCAAAAAGTGTCGAATAATAAGGTTTTATTATGTCAACACTGAACTTTAAGGAACATGCCCGGCTGAATGGGCATATCGATGGAGTATGCGAATTTTTTTGCAATTACTTTTAATCTAAAAAATAATTTAAGAAATAATGGACGCGGAGGGAAACCGAAAATGAGCAAATTTATCGTCCGCGGTGGCAACAGATTGACCGGGAGCGTGAAAGTTAGCGGCGCAAAAAATTCCGTATTACCGATCATAGCCGCCTCTCTATTGGCAGAAGAAGGAGTAAGCGTCATTGTGGACGCACCTCCGCTTGATGATGTAATGACGATATCAAAAATGTTGGAATCTCTGGGTGCAGGGGTTACATATCAAAACGATATTATCCAGGTGGATGCTACAAACATCACTTCCTGTGAAGCACCTTATGAATGGGTACGGAAAATGCGGGCATCTTTTCTAGTCATGGGCCCTCTGTTATCACGGCTTGGTCATACAAGAATTTCTTTGCCTGGCGGCTGCGCCATTGGCACACGACCGATTGATCAGCATTTGAAAGGATTTGAAGCGCTTGGTGCGGAGATTAGTCTCGGCCAGGGCTACATTGAAGCGAAAAGTAACGGTCGCCTGCGCGGAGCCAAAGTGTATTTGGATGTAGCTAGCGTGGGTGCGACCGAAAATATAATGATGGCAGCGGCACTCGCCGAAGGCGTGACCGTGATTGAGAATGCGGCTAAGGAGCCTGAAATTGTCGACCTGGCCAATTATTTGAATGGTATGGGCGGAATCGTTCGCGGTGCGGGTACAGGTGTTATCCGTATTGAAGGCGTAGAACGTCTGCATGGTGTTAAACATCATGTGATTCCTGACCGTATTGAAGCTGGTACCTATATGGCTGCCGCAGCAATTACAGGTGGGGACGTATATGTGGAAGGCGCAATCGCGGATCACTTGGGACCTGTTATTGCTAAGATGGAAGAGATGGGTGTGACCATTATTCCTGATGAAAATGGAGTTCGTGTCATTAGTGACAAGCCACTTAAAGCTGTTGATTTGAAGACTTTGCCGTATCCAGGCTTTCCAACGGATATGCAGTCACAAATGATGGCATTATTGCTGCGCTCTGAAGGCACTAGTGTCGTTACAGAGACTGTATTCGAGAACCGGTTCATGCATGTGGATGAATTCCACAACATGAATGCTGAGATTAAGATTGAAGGTCGCTCAGCAATCGTTACAGGTAATGCGCAATTGGTCGGAGCTAAAGTTTGTGCTACGGATTTACGTGCGGGAGCTGCGCTTATTTTGGCAGGTCTTGTTGCTGAAGGCACTACTGAGGTAAGCGGAACTCATCATATTGACCGCGGATACGTACATTTGGCTGAGAAGCTGTCCGGACTAGGTGCGGAAATTTGGCGCATCTCCATGGAAGACACAGCCGTGCAAACAGTGAAAGATGAAACTCTTAAACCAGAAGTAGCCAAGAGCGAATCAAGCAAAAGCGAAGAGGTTAAACCTCGCTTTCAGGTTCAAGCAACTTGGGTATAATATCAGTCATTAGATGAGAACAGGCTGCAGTGATGCGGCCTGTTCTTTTTTATATTATTAGAAAGTAAATTTGAATCCTCATCTAATGGGGATTTTTTTTGTTTGTAATTTTTTAACGCGGGGCATAGTGATAGATACGAGAAGGGGACTCTCTTTCTCTCAAATATTGTTCTAGTAGTTGCTGTAAATTCATATCTATAAGAATCAACAGTGACTCACGGAAGGAGCCATAGAGATGAAAGATTTCCGCTACTTGCGACGTAACAAGTCAACGCGCTGGCACTCGAGTCCCCTTGCTTCCCGGCTCAGGCGCCTCGGTCCCGTCGCCTGGCTCGCAGCGCCTATTCTGGCGGCGCTGCTGATTCCACTGGTGGTTGTCCCGCTGCACCGGGGACAACCGGCGCCTCCGGCCTTGCCGGTGATAACGGCCTCGCCAGCCGCACCAGCGGGGCCGGAGGCAGCTGCGCAGGAAGCGCCGCAGCCGAAGGTCTCTGTCTATTTGTCGCGTAGCGGACAAATAGAGACGTTGCCGCTGGAGGAATACGTCAGCGGCGTGCTTGCGGCCGAGATGCCGGCCAGCTTTGAGCTTGAAGCGCTCAAAGCGCAGGCCGTAGCGGCCCGCACCTTTATCCTTCGCCGCCTGCTGGCTGGCGACAGAAGCGGCGTCCCCGTTCCGGGGGCGGATGTAACAGATACGGTAAGCCATCAGGCTTACGTATCTAAGGATACGCTGGAACGGAAGTGGAAGCTCGGCGGAAGAAGCGCCGACCTCGCAAAGCTTCAGCGCGCGGTTCTTGAGACGCGCGGTGTCATTATGACCTATAAAGGGCAGCCGATTACGGCCTCCTTTTTCGCCTCCAGTGGAGGATATACCGAGAACTCGGAAGAATACTGGAATGCAGCGATCCCCTATCTGCGCAGTGTAACTAGTCCTTGGGAGAAAGAGATTACCCCGAACTATGCGGTGACATCTACATTCACCATCTCGGAAATACTTACTAGACTTGGATTAAACGACAGAGTAATCCCTGCATCAAAAGGTACTACTCAATCAGGCATGACAAAGAATATCTCTACTTCCTCTGAATTGCCGGTAGAAGTCTTGTCTCTCACCACTGGACATAGGGTTAAGCAAATCTCTATTGGAGGTACTGTTTTTACTGGAAGAGAAGTGCGAGAGAAGCTAGGGTTACGTTCCAGCCAATTTAGTTGGGGGCGAAAAGGGAACAAAATCTATATAACTACTTTCGGAAATGGGCATGGTGTGGGAATGAGCCAGTGGGGAGCAAATGGGATGGCGAAGGAAGGCGGAACGGCTACTCAAATTCTCAAACACTATTACAGTGGTATCTCTTTTACGCAAATCTCAACTCTTCTGAAAAAATAACTTGAAAGATACGTATAAAAGATAGAAGCCCGGTAACACTGGTTACTGAGGTGATAACCATATGAATGAACAAGACAAAAACAAAACAAACCATGATGAATCTCTCAAAAAATCGCAGGGAGATTTAGGTGCTAAACCTTCTTCATGGAGCAAGATGTTATCTAAACGTTGGGTGTTCCCAGCAGTCTACACGGCGGCAGCGGCAATTATACTAACTTTGGTGTGGGTCTATCAGGATGCCGGCCAAAAACCGCTTAAACAGGACACCGCCGCCACATCACAGCAAGTAGGAGCTTCGACCAATGAAGCTGGTACTGCAAACAGTAATCCAGATGCCCTTGAAGTTCTTGCTTCAGCGGAAAGCCTGGTTTGGCCAGTAGCCAATCCAGGTGAAGTAGAAGTAGTCAAACCGTATTATGATGAAAATGGTACAGAGGACAATCACGTTGCCGCAATGGTGCAGTATAACGACAAATTTATTCCTAATGTCGGTATCGATCTTGCCCGTGAAGACAACAATACGTTCGACGTTAAAGCAGCGCTTAGCGGTGAAGTTACTAGAGTGGAAGATGTTGCAGTGTTAGGTAAGGTCATTGAGATTACCCATCAAGGTAACATGAAGACCGTGTACCAAAGTCTTGGTGACACAAAAGTGAAACAAGGCGATGTTGTGAAGCAAGGAGATACGCTTGCAACCGCAGGTCGTAGTGAAATCGAGAAGGATCTTGGCAATCATGTACACTTTGAAGTGTACAAGGATGGCAAAGTAGTTAATCCATCAGAGTTACTGCCAGGACGATAAGAAAATTTATAACAGGGGGCCTTCGCCCCCTGTTTTTGTGTGTAAATAAGGCTCTTCGTAAGCAGTATGCTTATAAAGAGCCTTATTTTTCTATGAGAAACGGTTTATGTCTTTAAAGGACTAACGACGTTCCGTCATGCGAATAACAAGGCTTCTTGGGTTGTCCATTAAATAAAATGAGCCCTCGGAGGCTTGTCATGTCTTGAAAGCGCGAATATATAAGCCCGCCCCTCATATAATGTACCAAACTATCCACAGTTGGGAGGCGGGAGCGTGCACGATTACATCAAGGAACGTACGATCAAAATCGGACGCTGCATCGTGGAAACCAGGCATACGGTCCGGACCATAGCCAAGGAATTTGGCGTTTCAAAGAGCACGGTGCACAAAGACTTGACGGAGCGTCTGCCAGAGATCAACCCTGATCTGGCCGATCAGGTGAAGCACATTCTTGAATATCACAAATCCATCCGACATCTTCGGGGGGGAGAAGCCACAAAAATTAAATATAAAAAAACGACGGGGAAAAAACGTGAGGTTGCTGTAGCATCAAAGCCATGAGATTTTCGGAAATTTAAGGAAATATTAAGCTTTAAAACATTGTGTAGTTCCCCTAAAGTATGTTATTTTTAAATTTAGTACTAACTGCTGTTTTTCAATTAAAATAACACTTTGGGGGCTCTTTCATTATGTTTAGCAAGGATATCGGAATCGACCTCGGCACGGCCAATGTGCTCATACATGTTAAGGGAAGGGGAGTCGTTCTGGATGAACCTTCCGTGGTCACACTTGAAAGTGATACGAAGAGAGTCCTTGCGGTGGGAGAACAGGCACGTCGCATGGTTGGACGTACACCCGGAAATATAACAACGATCCGTCCTTTACGGGATGGTGTCATTGCAGATTTTGAAGTCACGGAAATGATGCTGAAGTATTTTATTGACCGTGTTGGCGGTCGTACCTGGTATTCACGGCCTCGCATTCTGATATGCGCCCCTACAAATATTACATCTGTGGAACAAAAGTCCATTCGGGAAGCGGCAGAACGTAGCGGGGCTAAGGAAGTATTTATGGAAGAGGAGCCAAAGGCCGCTGCGATTGGAGCGGGAATGGACATTTATCAGCCAAGTGGAAACATGGTCGTCGATATCGGTGGCGGAACGACGGATGTAGCCGTACTTTCAATGGGCGACGTCGTTACCGCTTCTTCGATTAAAGTCGCTGGAGACAAGTTCGATGATGCCATTTTAAGATATATTAAACAAAAGTATAAATTGTTGATCGGTGAACGGACAGCAGAGGATATTAAGGTTACTATTGGTACGGTTCGACCTGGTTTGATGAAATCCGAAATGGACATTCGTGGCCGGGACATGGTAAGCGGACTTCCCCAGACGCTCACTATTACGGCGGGAGAGGTAAAGGAAGCATTATGGGATCCGGTTTCATCCATTGTGGCTGCAGCTAAATCGGTACTGGAGCGTACACCACCAGAATTGTCTGCGGACATCATTGACCGGGGTGTGGTTCTCACTGGTGGAGGTGCTTTGCTTAACGGATTGGACGAGCTACTCTCAGAAGAATTACATGTACCTGTCTGGGTAGCGGAAGACCCTATGCACTGTGTGGTAAAAGGAACAGGAATTATGCTGGACAATTTGGACAAGGTCGTAAAGAAAAAGTTCTAAGCAGCCGATATAAATGGTAGCATTAGATTCGGAAGGAGACTACCTTCATGATAAGAGGATTATATACGGCCGCCGCAGGTATGGTTGCGCAGCAACGTAGACACGATACGGCAACACAGAACATCGCTAACTTAAATACAACGGGATATAAGCAGGTTGATAGTGTTAATCATGCTTTTCCGGATGTCTTGATCTCAGCTATGAGTAATGGCACCATTACACCGGTTGGGCGCCTTAATACAGGGGTTTTTGCAGAACAGTCGATTTCCCAATATTTACAGGGTGATTTAAGGGAGAGCGGCAAATCTATGGATTTTGCTTTATCTACGGATTTGCAAGTCGCCGACCCTGTGACGGGTCAGAATATAGCTTTTGATGGTTCAGGGAAATATGTAAGTCCTGAGGGTGAGGTTATTTACCGTCCGCAGGCTTTCTTTACTGTGCAGGATACTGATGGCAATAACCTATTTACCCGAAATGGAAGCTTCTCAGTAAATGCAGCTACGGGAGAAGTGTTGAGCAGTGGAGGCTTCAAGGTTCTTGATTCCACTGGCAAACCTCTCGTCTTGACAGGAAATCAGGACACCCTTAAAGTGGACGGGCAGGGCAATGTATTAAATCCAGAAACAGGACTTCCGACAGGGACCAAAATTGGTGTGAGTGTAGTTACAAAGCCGCAGGAGCTTGTGCGTGATGGTAAGGGTGTGTTTCATGCTGATGATATAGCGGCAGCGGACATTCGTTACTCCAATGCAACTGATAACTTACAGGTGCGTCAAGGATATTTAGAGGGCTCCAATGTTGACCCTACTCAGGTAACTGTAGATTTGAATGCCGCATATAGGGCTTATGAAGCGAACCAAAAGATCGTTCAATACTATGATAGCAGCTTGCAGAAGGCTGTAACTGAAATTGGCAGGGTATAGGCACTGCTTATGAAATGAGCTTTACAGGTAAAGCTTATAGGAGGTTTGATCTATGAATAACTCAACGATTAGTGCAGCAGTCTCCATGTCCAGCCTTCAGCAGCGGCTTGATATTATAGCGGATAACCTAGCCAATATGGATACAAATGGTTATAAGAGCAAGAAGGGCTCCTTTGAGGATGTGCTTACTCGTGTGCAGCAGCAATCGGATGACTATGATCAGCCGGGTCGCGCTACACCCTTAGGCTTTAATATTGGATTTGGGACATATGTGCCTTCGATTACGACTAATTGGGAAGAAGGCCCTCTTAAAGAAACGGGTAATCCAACCGATTTGGCACTTCAGGGTAATGGGCTGTTTGGCGTTCAGGTCAATGGAACTACAGCTTATACAAGACAAGGTGACTTTCACTTTACGCCTGACACTACCGATGCAACGAAGATGGTTCTTGTAGATAATACGGGGAATCCGGTACTGAATACAACAGGTAATCCTTTAACGGTCCCTGTGGGCGTGAATGCAGCTATTGATGAATCCGGTCGTGTATTAACGAAACAGTCAGAGAATGGACCTGTTCGGGTAGCAGGTACTATAATGATTGTAGAACCTAAGACACAGAATGCTTTAAAGGCAGTGGACGGGAATTTCTATATGCTTGCCGATGGAGTTACAGCACAGCAGGCTTTTGTACAAAGAGCGGCGGGTGAGGCGTCTGGAATTGGAGTACGCTCAGGGTGGCTGGAGCAGTCAAATGTCGATATGACCACAGAAATGACAGAAATGATGCAGATTCAACGTACGTATCAACTCGCAGCTCGGGCGCTTTCTTCCAGTGATCAGATGCTAGGTCTGGCCAATAACATGCGCGGGTAGAGGTGAAGGAATGGAACGTCAGAAAAAGGTGAAGTCGGAAGACAAACCAGAAGACAAGAAAGAGCCGAAGCGGCGAGGATTATCAAAATGGACACTTATCCAGTGGATTCTTATTCCTTTGCTTCTCGTAGTTGCACTTGGAGGCGGGCTGGTCGTCGGTTACGTTGTCCTTGGCAAAAAAGAGTTTAGCGATGTTCTACAATGGAGCACATGGAGACATGTCTATGATTTGGTTTTTGCTCCATAATTTAAAAGGATAACGACTCCCTTCTTGCTTAAGGGAGTTTTCTTTTTTATACGGATAAATGTATAATGGTGGGGGGCCGCGGGCAGCAAAAAGGGCCCTCTCCGCCATGCTATCGCATCTGGTGGAGAAAGCCCCTTATCTCAACCTCCACTTCTGCAGGTGGTGAAGGATAATATAGTTTTTACCGAAGCTGCCTAAATTTATGCATTTCGGCGAAGAATAATATGAAGTAACATCCGAAAGGAGTTTTATTTATAATGCTGGATATCAATCAAATTCAAGAAATCATCCCCCATCGGCCTCCATTTCTGCTGGTGGACAAAATCACTGAGATCGAAATGGGTAAACGAGCAGTCGGCATTAAAAATGTAACGATCAACGAGCCTTTCTTCGCAGGTCATTTTCCGGGTTATCCGGTAATGCCGGGCGTACTGATTACAGAAGCTCTTGCACAAGTGGGTGCAGTTGCTATTCTGGGGGTGGAAGCGAATCGCGGTCGGATTGGCTTTTTAGCCGGGCTTGATGGATTCCGTTTCCGTGGTCAAGTCGTACCGGGAGACACCCTCACTCTTGAAGTAGAGATTACTCGCCTTAAGGGCAGTATTGGAAAAGGACAAGCTACTGCGTCGGTTGAGGGGAAAGTTGTTGCCTCTGGGGAAATTATGTTTGCTCTGAGCTAATATTACTTTGAATTATTTATTATACATGGAGAAGGAGAGATTCTAAATGACTCAATTAAGCCCGAAAGCGGCAGAAACCTTATCACGCTGGCTGGAGAACGCCTCCGTTGATGAATCTACGAAGGCGGAGCTGCGCGCGCTGGAGAACGAGCCACAGGAGCTAGAGGAACGATTTTATAGAGATCTAGAATTCGGTACAGGTGGTCTACGTGGTGTAATTGGTGCGGGTAGTAATCGTATCAACCGTTATACGGTAGGTAGAGCTACGCAAGGTTTCGCTAAATATATTCTGGAGACGCATACTGGAGAGGGAAGACCTTCTGTTGTTATCGCTCATGACTCCCGTCGTTTCTCGCCTGAATTCACACTTGAGGCTGCTCTTGTATTGGCTGCTAATGGCATTGAGGCTCATTTATTCACTTCTCTGCGCTCAACACCACAATTATCGTTCAGCGTGCGGCATTTGAAGGCAACGGGCGGTATTGTCATTACTGCAAGTCATAATCCGCCTGAATATAACGGGTATAAGGTTTATAATTCTGAAGGTGGACAGCTTGTCCCTGACGAAGCCGAAAAGGTCATTTCTTACATATTAGGGGTTGACACTTTTGATGGTGTGAAACGGATTTCCCAAGAAGAAGCAGAGCGTCAAGGCCTGCTGCACTGGCTGGGTGAGAAGGATGACGAAGCGTTTACCGATACGGTCGCTGCGGTTAGTCTTGCAAGTGAAGAGATCGCCTCTACGCTTGGAAAAGACTTCAAAATCGTATACACCCCGCTACATGGTACTGGTAACCTGCCAGTCCGCCAAGTGCTTGAGAAAATTGGTTTCACACAGGTGCATGTTGTGCCTGAGCAAGAACAACCAGATTCCGAATTTTCCACTGTGAAATCACCGAACCCGGAAGAACGCGAAGCCTTTACACTGGCTATGAAGCTGGGCGAAGAGTTGAATGCAGACCTCTTAATTGGCACAGATCCCGATGCAGACCGTATGGGGGCAGTGGTTCGTGACAATGAAGGTAAATTTGTTGTTTTGTCGGGCAACCAATCTGGAGCTTTGATGATTCATTATTATTTGAGCCGTTTACAGGAACAAGGTAAGTTGCCTAGCAATGGTGCAGTTGTGAAGACTATCGTGACGAGCGAGATGGGGGCTGCTGTAGCCTCTCATTATGGTGCAACTGTATTTAATACGCTAACAGGCTTCAAATATATTGGTGAAAAAATGACTCAATTCGAACAATCCGGAGATTACACATATCTTTTCGGTTATGAAGAAAGCTATGGTTATCTTGCAGGTAACTATGCCCGTGATAAGGACGCCGTTCTTGCGGCTATGTTGATCGCTGAAGCAGGTGCTTATTACAAAGCTCAAGGCAAAACATTATATGACGTCCTTCAGGAATTGTATGAGCAGTTCGGATACTTCTTGGAAAGCCTGGAGTCTCGTACATTGAAAGGTAAGGATGGCGTTGCGCAAATTCAAGGCATCATGAATGATTGGCGTACAAATGCACCACAAGAAATTGCGGGATCTGCCATTACAGAGGTGCTGGATTATTCGCTAGGCTTGAATGGTCTGCCGAAGGAAAATGTTCTAAAGTATTTGCTGGCTGACGGTTCGTGGTTCTGCCTGCGTCCTTCAGGTACCGAGCCAAAGATTAAAGTTTATTTTGCGGTTGTGGGTGAATCCTTGCAGAATGCTAAAGACAAGGTAGCTACACTATCCAAGCTGGTTATGGCCCGCGTTGACGGGGAACAATAAAATAAGAATATAGATCGCATTCTATATTTTGAAATTATATTTTTAACGTAGAAACGGGTACCGTCTCTAAAGGATGACGATCCGTTTCTACTTTTGTAAAAAGAGTTTTGAAGTGAAAGAGGAGGTACTTTTGGTGCAGCAAAAATGGCAACGTTGGAATATTTCTTCCCGGAAGTGGCTGTGGATCATAGTTGTGGTTGGCGTTTTAGCTGCCTTGCCAGTTGTCTATGACCGTCTGCAGACGGAGAAGTCTTCCAAGACAGTGGAATTTGTATTTGATTACCGGGATTTAGTTGAAGTAGCAAGCTATCGTGCAAATCCGCAGGATTATATTTCCGAACAGTTAGATCGTCTAAAAGATGCTGGTGTTCAGAGTATGGCGATTTACGAAAGCACGCTGGAAGATTATCGTAAGGCACGTCGTCTCATGATGTGGGGAGCGGCTGATATCGCTAATCTTACGGATACAATTATTCCGGTGAATGAGAACTATACTTATATTCTTTTTACTAATCCTGATTACTACCAGGCCCTGGCGCCTGTCATTAAAGAGGCATTCGGTAATCTTGGGATTACTTCGAAGGAATGGAGTTTCCGCGGACAACAAGGTCTTATTATTGAGACTCCAATAGAAGATGCTACACTGAAGCCACTTCAGCCAGATCCATTTACACTGGAGATGTTGCATGACAAAGGATTTACCATTGTGCCGCGTCTGGTGGATTCTCTGACTTATAATAAAGCGACCGTTAAGAAGCTGTTAGATCGTTATGAAGAATTGGGTGTGAAGCGAATCCTATTCGAGGGAGAGTCCGTTAAAGGGTTTAATGATGATGCCGATACGGCTAGTATCACTGACTTTGCAAATCTCCTTAAAGAACGTGGAATCGGGATTGCAGCGATTGAGAATATTAAGAAGCAGCAGAAGGGCTTTAACAAGCTTGCTTATTTGCTGGACTATAACGTAACACGGTTGTATTCCCTTAGCGAAGGGGACTCTGCCTTAGATCCAAAAGTGATCTCAGATCGTTTCGCTTTGGCAACAAAAGATCGCAATATTCGCATGATTTATTTAAATACAATTCCTTCACGGAATACAGCAAAGGCACAGATTACAGATACGCTAGACAACCTTGTCACCAGTCTGAGTGAACCTGGAGGCGCCGTTGAACAGATCAAAGATAATGGCTTTAAACTAGGACAAGCTACGGCATTTGAGGTTGTAGATTCGTCTTATCAACGTTACTTCAAGCTAGTTGCGGTAGTTGGTGCAGTCTCTTTAGTAGCGCTGCTGATTTCTTACTTTATTCCATGGCTTACGATTCCTGCATGGGTACTTGGATTACTGGGAAGTGCAGGACTGCTGGTCTTGAAACCAGAAATGTTTGAGCAGGGGCTGGCACTAGCAGCAGCGATAAGTGCGCCGACTCTTGCTGTTGTACTGGCCATTCGTAAGGTCAATGAAATGGGGCCTCCTCTACGGAGCAATAACCTTACCTATAAGGCTATGAGCCCGCAACGTCGGTTCACACATAGTCTGGTGCTTTATCTGAAGACTTCATTAATTTCTTTGAGCGCCGTGCCATTTGTGATCGCACTGCTCAACAACATAACTTATAGTCTAGTGCTGGACCAGTTCCGTGGTGTTAGTCTGCTTCATATGGCACCTATCGGCCTTGTGGCACTATATGTACTTTTGTATCGTGGGGAATTTGTGTTCAACAAGACGGGCAAGCTGCTGCGGACACCTATTACACTAGCTTGGGTTATTGCCGCTGCAGTTCTTGGAGTAGTGGGTATGTATTATTTGAGCCGAACCGGAAATGGGGGCAACGTAACACCTTTAGAGATGGCCTTCCGTACATTCCTTGAGAATACAGTCGGCGTCCGGCCACGTAATAAAGAATTTTTACTAGCTCATCCACTCTTAATTCTGGGTGCATTCTTAGCCTTTAGATACCGGAGTGCAGCGTTTATCATGATTATTGCCGTAATTGGTCAGCTCTCCATGGTGGATACCTTTGCACATATTCATTCACCAGTTCTGATCTCGCTAGTTCGTGGATTGTTAGGTCTTGGACTCGGACTGATCATTGGTGTAATTGCCGTAATCGTATGGCAGATTGTAGAAGGGTGTTGGAAACGATGGTCGCCACTCCTAAAAAGATAGTTATCTCTGGTTTCTATGGTTTTCGTAACAGTGGAGATGAGGCGGTATTGCAGTCTATTCTAATTGCACTGCAGAAACAGTCTCAAGCTTTGGGTATATCCATTGAGCCTATAGTACTATCCATTGATCCTGAGTGGACAACTGCGACCTATGGAGTCAAATCCGTGCACCGGATGAAGCTTGTTGAAGTCCGTCAAGCGATTTATGAGAGCGCGGGTCTGATTAGTGGCGGGGGTAGCTTGTTGCAGGATGTAACAGGTAGCAAGAGTATTCCGTACTATTTAGGGATTATCAAGCTTGCTCAATGGATGGGGAGACCCACCTTTATCTATGCTCAAGGCATTGGGCCAGTGAATCGCAAACTTTTTTACCCTTTTATCAAATCAGTGTTTCGTAAATGTACCTATATATCTGTGCGGGATGAACAATCCCGCGAGCTTCTTCTATCTATGGGACTAGAACAGAAGAACGTAGAAGTTGTTCCCGATCCGGTTATGGGCTTGTCTCTACCGGAGGAAGACCCTGCTGCTGCTGTACAATCTTCGGCATCAGCAGACTCGCTTCCGGTGATCGGGATATCAGTACGTTTTTGGGAGCAAGATCGCAGAGAACTGGATACTCTTGCGCAAGGCCTGATTAAGGCCAACCGTGAGATTCCATTGCATTTGCGATTCCTCCCTTTTCACACTCCTTCGGATAATGAGGCTTCACGTTATGTGATGGAGAAGCTGAAAGGAAGTATAACCGAGCAGGGTGGGCAGGTTAGTATTTGTGAGGATGCTATTCACCCGCAGCAAATGTTACGGGAAGTGGGACAATGTGATGTTTTAATCGGAATGCGACTTCATAGCTTGATTTATGCGGCTGGAAGACGTGTTCCGCTGATAGGTATTTCTTATGATCCGAAGATCGATCATTTTCTGAAGAGAATCCAGTGCCATCCTGTTGGAGCGACAAACACACTAGATGCTGAACATGTTGCTAACGAGATTGTCCATCTTTTGAACACCGCAAAGGAATGGAGAACCGAACGGGATGAGGTCATCACCAAGTTGATTCAAGCAGCAGAGGCACCAGCTCGGCAAATTGTAGAATATTTTCACCATAAAGGATGATCTAAAGTGAAAGCAGACAGCGCGGTACCTACAGTTCCTATTTTTGGGATTAGAGTCTCGAAAGTGGATATGGCAGCTACAGTTGCTTATTTGACGGAGGCTGTTCAGACCCGTATCCCGCATCAAGTGATTACGGCCAATCCAATTATGGTTATGGCTGCACTGGAAGATCCAGCTTATATGGGTATTATGAAATCGGCTGAATTGGTTGTCCCCGATGGGACAGGAGTTGTCTGGGCTTCTAATTATTGTAATGAACCGGTAACCGAACGGGTAGCAGGTTATGATCTGTTACATGAATTGATGCGACAGGGTGAAAGATATAGCTGGAAGGTATATCTTCTAGGTTCTACGCCTGAGGTGATTCGGGAAACCGCTGAAAGGTTACAATTGCAATATCCGGGTGTTATCATTGCAGGATATCATGACGGTTATTTTGGTTCGGATGCGGACGAAGAGGTTATCGCTGAAATTGTTAATACTAACCCTGACTTATTATTTGTGGCCAGAGGTGCAGATAGTCAGGAACCTTGGATTGCTAAATATAAGTCCAAACTTGGCGTTCCGATCATGATGGGGGTCGGCGGCAGCTTTGACGTGATCTCTGGGAAGAGCAAAAGAGCGCCAATAGCGTTCCAAAAAATGAGAATTGAATGGTTGTACCGTCTCCTAAAAGAACCTACACGGTACAAACGAATGCTTGCACTGCCGAAATTCGCATTAAAAGTGGTGCGTGAGAAAGATAAAGTAACAAAAGTCTAGCAAAATGCCGATATTCACCTAGAAAATGAGATAAATAGCCTAAATAAAGGATTGGAATTTGTTTTTGTAACAGCGTATAATTCAATGCGGTAGAGAAATGGGGGTCGACTGATCAAATGTTAATCATATACATCGCTGGATTTATCGTATGCATGGGACTCGCACTTGGCCTCACACCTTTGGTGAAGAAATTCGCCATCAAGATTGGTGCAACAGATGTGCCGAATGCTCGTAAAGTGCACACGAAAATTATGCCCCGCCTTGGCGGATTAGCTATTTTTCTAGCGTTTGTGTTAGGCCTGCTTGCCGTATTGCCGATTATTCCATACGAGTTCACTCCGCGGGAGGTCAACTTCATCAAAGCGCTGCTATGTGGTGGCGGACTGATTGTACTTATCGGGGCACTTGATGACCGATTCGAATTATCAGCAAAAGTGAAGCTACTGGGCCAAATTATCGCAGCCTGTATCGTTGTTTTCGGCTTTGGTATTACTGTAGATTTTGTGAATATTCCATTTAACAATACGTATTCCTCACTGGAGAGTTGGATTGCTATCCCGCTTACGATTTTCTGGATTGTCGGTGTTACCAATGCCGTTAATCTGATCGACGGGCTGGACGGGCTTGCGGCTGGTGTATCAGGAATTGCAATTGCTACGATTGCGGCAATGGCTTTTGTGATGGGAAACACCATGGTAGCAATGCTGTGTCTGTTGCTTCTGGGTAGCATCATCGGGTTCCTGTTCTTTAACTTCCATCCTGCTAAGATTTTCATGGGAGATACGGGTTCGCTGTTCTTAGGCTTTTGCTTGGCATTACTTGCTTTGTTAGGATTTAAACAGATCGCTGTAGTTTCGTTTATTACACCTTTGCTTATTATCGGTGTACCTTTGTCGGACACGTTCTTTGCGATCGTGCGCCGTAAGCTGCAGAAGAAACCAATCTTTGCACCAGATAAAGGTCACTTGCATCACTGTCTACGCGAGCTTGGCTTTAGCCACCGCCAGACTGTACTCATTATTTATGGTATTGCTGCATTTTTCGGTATTTTAGCTGTTATTCAATCATCCGCAGCTCTTTATGAAGCAAACTGGGTTACATTCGTGGTTATCTGCATCATGCTCTTCTTCTTGCAGATCGGTGCTGAAATCACAGGTTTGATTGGTAAGACTAAACGTCCACTGATTGATTTCTTTTTAAGAATGCGCATGAAGGCTGATCCGGAAAGAGGCTCTAAGTCTTAAGCGACTAAGCAATTATTCTAAAATTTTCTAAACTTAACAAAACTCATCCGATTTCGGATGAGTTTTTTGTTATTTTCCCTAAAAATATCGCTACTTATGACCGATAAAGAACAAAGTGAAGGTTTACGAGAACTTATACTCAAAGGAGAGATATAACACATGCAACGCTTTAAGAGACCGTTCGTTTGGCTGATGCTGGCGGCTTTGATCGTTTCTATGTTCCCAGGTAAATACACGCCGATAGCGGCAGCGGCTACCACGACATACTTCAGTCCGGATGATCTCACGCTGCGAAATACAATTGAGCTGAAACAGGAGATTGTTCCGGATAACGATCCGAATGCCAAATATAATATTTCAAGACAAACCGTTTATAAGACAAGCAATCCGAATTTTTCGATTACCGGTACGTATGCACAGGTGACAACTTCTACAATGAAGGTCACTGTACAGCAATTGACTCAAAGTGGTAGTAAATGGGTTACAGATGCTACCCATTCGACTACGGGCGCAGTAACCACTGATACAACAAATCCTACTAACCGTTTTATTGCTAGTGGGCTCACATTGTTTACAGGATACAATAAGATTACTTTTTCTGGGATGCAAGGTACTTTAGAGCGCTCAGAATCATTTTATGTTCTTTATGATAAGGTTCCTTATATCTCTTCTCTGCAAATACTTGGTGGCGGACCTTCTGCTATTAATCTGAACGAGGGAACTAAGGTTGTTGTTCCTAACCAGCAGATCACGCTACAAGGTAATGTTACCAATGCTACCAGAGTTGGGGTTTCCTTGAATGGAGGATCTTCACTACAAACCTCACTGCTTGAGGATGGTACATTCTTCACTCCAGCATTAACACTGAAATCAGGGGAGAATACCTTAGAAATCGTAGTACAGAACGCAGCAGATTCGATTACGATTAAGCGTTCGGTCTATTACTTTGATACTAATCGACCATTTACTGACTTACAGATTTATCATGGTGATGGAACAAACTTTAAAGCTCATAACATTCTGGGGAATGTTCCTACATTAACAGCTTCAGATACTACAGCAAATATCATAGGACAAGTACTTTTACCTTATAGTGCAAGTGATAAATCCTTCGAAGATGATCATACAGTCAAAATAAATGATCAGGTCGTTACAGTTAAAGTATTAAAATCATACACGGTTTCTACTGATGGTGTTTATACGCCAGATACTAGTGCTGGTCAAAAAGAAATTGTAATTCCTGGTCCAGATGGTGTAACGCCTCAATATCGATTGGTTTCATTCGAGACCACAACGCCGTTTAACCTTACTACCGGTTCTGGCAATGTGGTATTGTCCATTAAATATGGATCTTACGAAACTTCAACCAAGGAAAGTTATAAATATTTGAAAGATGAGACTGTGATTACAGATATGTTTTATCTTTCAGGATATACAGAAAATCCTTCGGGAAAAGTAGAGATTTCATCAGTATCCAAACTGGCGTTAAATGGTTCTCAGGTTGAAAAGCCGGATTTCTTCATTCTGGTGAAAACTAATGTTGCTCCAAAAGCAGGAGCGATATTGCAGGGCTCTTATCTGCCTTTGGGCGCTTCGCTAGTCTTGACTGAGCAGCCTAACGTCAATGGATTAAATGCAAATGAAAAGGTATATAAAGTTGAGGGCTTCTCTAATGGCCAGCAAAAAGTAAAATTCCAATTTTCGGGGTCCCAATCTTTTTATAATGCTGATATCGCCTATGTTTCTAAGAATTATATCTATGTAGCTAATTTGAATGATGGACAGACTTATACCTTTAATTCTGCTACTAGCTCTAATAGTATGACTATTTCTGGTGAATATATTGGATTTGAAAGCATCGGTAATCCTCAATTTTTTATTAATGGTATATCGAATGATAAAATAAAAACAGATGCACATCAAAATGGATATGAGTTTAATGTAACGCTGACGAATCCAAAGTTTTCCTTTAATTTACCTATTTCCTCCTCTGGTCCACTAGTTTATGGTGAGAACAAGATTGTGTTTGTTGGAACCTCGATGGACAAAGCGGGAAATAAGAGAGAGATTCGTAAAGAGCTACGGATTTATATCATCGATACGAATGTCTCTAATTTGTCACAGTTCCATCCGGCTGTATCTAAGGGACGAGTCGATTTTACTCATGATTTAGTGAAGGATTATACTGATAAAGAGCTTAATGACATTTTAGGCTTAACTTCTGAGTTCATTTATAAGGATGAAAAATTTGTTACTAGCCAAACTAAATATGATTTGGTGCTAAGAGGCGGGGCGGCTACTAAGCTTAACCTGTACCAGGGATCAGACTTGTTTCTTTCTTTTGGTAGTGAAGTTTTGACCGGAAATGCTGCTGGACACAGAAAGCTAAATGAATTCACCTATAATAATCAAAAATATTATTATGATTTCTCCGGTAACAGCACGGAATTTATGCTTCGTATTCGTGATATCCCAGCTGAAACCGCTGGAAGCATTGTATATAATCTCGAATTAATTAATGACACTGGTGCACGTACGAATCAGCGTCTGGAAGTTGTTCGTGAAGTTTCTCCGTATCGCATACTGTCCCCAGTGGCGACCGTAGGTGAACAGATCGTCGTTAACAAAAACTTCGTTCGTTTTGACATTGAGGCTGAAGGTGCTACAAAAGTCATTATTGATAAATATGAAGCCGAAAAGCGCACTGATCTGCCGAATCGTTTCACTCTGGATTATGTAGGTTTAAAAGCAGATAAAGCGACAACAATTAAAATTCAAATTGTTCGCGCTGATTCTACTCTCAGTGATACGATAAGCGTGTATTATGCGAGTGCCGTTCAAGTAGACACGCAGTATATGGCTGAGAAAGTTGCAACGAAGTATAGTGCGTTTAATAAGGGACTAGAACTGAGCTTCCCTAAAGGTACCCTTATGAAGGGCTATACAACCTCAGGTGCAGCTAAGTACTATCCAGATACAAAACTATTGTTCGGTATTGCTGATCCATTGGATGGTGTTGTTGAACGTAAAAATGATTATGGCAATACTATTAACGTCGATGCTGATGCACGGACTCCAGGTGGATTGAGTACGTTGTTGATCCCTTCAGATCTTGTATTACGTTTTAATTCAACAGTAGAAACTAATAACTTCTCACGTGTATCCGATATTTATTGGCTTAGTGGTGGACTTGGAGAGAAAGGTACGAAGGGCACTGCTCTTTATAAACCAGCCACTAATGGGATTGCTCCTTATTCTATAGAAGGTAATTTCACACAAATTGAAGCTGAACGCAAAATTGTACCATCCCAGCGAGGTGATCTTACACTAACCTTTAATCCAAATATTGTTGATGAAGTTGGATCCACAATCACAGTATTCCGTTATACAGATTCAGGGCAATGGGAGAATATTGGCGGGGAAGTAGATACGAAGAAACACACAATTACTGTTCCATTTGATCAATTCGGATATTACACTGTCATGAAACTTCGTCGTGGATATACGGATATTACTAATCATCCATGGGCAAGAAATATATTGAATGGTCTTTACTCTAAAGGCATTATGAAAAATTTGCGTTTTGACCAATTTGGTGCTGATAATACAACAACACGTGGAGAATTCGCTACATTGTTAGTGAAGGGCTTGAGTCTTCCATTGAATTATAATAACAATCAGCAGACGTTCTTCGATATTGTTCCTGAGGCAGTGTCTACCACTTGGGACTTCAAACATATTGAGACTGCAGCAAGAGCTGGTATTGTTACAGGATTAAGCGATGGTTTCTTTGGTCCGGATCAACCTGTTACGCGAGAACAAGCGGCTGTGATGATCGCTCGGGCACTTAAACTGAAAATGTCTACAAATGACAATAAATTGTTAACCAGTCTATCTAAATCTTTTGTAGACACCGGTAATATGGATTTTTACTCTCGACCAGCTATTGAAGCAGTGTCCAAGGCTAAGATCATGGAAGGTAGTGCAGTAACGATTACGGGCCAGAAGAAGCCAGTATATAATTTCAATCCAAAGGGGAAACTCACTCGTGCAGAGGCTGGTAAGATTGCTGTAGAGCTTCTCAAGAAGAGCACAAGTATTTTCCCGAAAACTTTTAATTAATGCGTTAGAATGGAAAAACGGCCAATTTCGCAAGAAACATCTGCGGATTGGTCGTTCTTCATTCCATTTAAATGGGTAATCTCAACCAATTTTACAGTTGTATAATCGTTAACTCAGAGAAAAGTGTAAACTTACCAAAGACATATATTTTGTATTCTTCTTAGATTTACGTTACAATAACGTAGAAAATATTATTTTCTGAAAGGTGAAAGCCAACCATGAAACCGATTTTAGCAAAAGCACAGTTGGATTACATGAAAGCCAAGAATATGTTTGAGAATAGAGCGAAAGTGTTAGAGAAGGAAATCGCGGCTAAACGGGCACTACAGGAAATTACACAAGAGGTCATGGAAGAGCTTGTGCAGGCTACAGGATTCCATGATTCATACAACGAGCTTGTTGTGGCTGAGAATGCCCTTATCGAATGGTCTCATACTACAATTAAGCATGAGAAGAGCTATCGCGAGAATCGCGCAGCTATTGATGCAATGTACGACAGTGTAAACTCAAGTCCTGAAAAGCGTCAGGAATTGATCCAGTTATCTATGAAGATTCGTTAGACCCTACTGTAATAGAAGCAAGCGCCGGCAACGGCGCTTTTTTGTTGCGTTCAGCATGATGCTATCTATAGAGCGAATCTCCGAATGGTGACGGTAAATAGGGGCCATCATTGAACCAGGAGGCGACCCAAGAACGAGCATGTTTGATCATACCTGTAAGCGAAGGTTTTTAGGTGGTTGTAGCTTTAAGAGCTGAAGCTCAGAAGGGGGAACCGCCATATAAAAAACCTACGGTGAATGTGAGAAATCAGGCCTTTCCGCTCCTTTATACTCAAATTTTGTAGGAATGTTTAAATAAATGGTACTAGTGTTAATGATACTTAGTAAATATTGCATAATGAAGTTAGAAAACGACTATGGTATACTATTTTCCGTGGCAACCCAAGATTAACAATAGTTAGTAGAACATACATATGTATCTTCTATTGGGATTGTACCGGAAAACAAAAAAAGAAAAGTTTTTTTTGAAAAACCGCAACTTTTCCAAATCTTCTGCGTTTAAGGTGTAGAGTCATTTACACAGGCAGTTGAAATTAACCGGTTGTAAAGCGAATTTAACAAAATGGAAAAATTAGCTTTACGTGACTTGAGGCACATTGTATAATACTTAGGTATAATTAGGAATCTAGTATTGTCATGTCCTGATCATTGTTTACCAGTTTCTGTGATACCCGTCACAGACATTATTTATACTTAATTTGCTCAACTCTGGAAAGGGGGTGCATCGGCTAATGAGTGACACGAGCTACTCAACTAAAGAAAAATCTCAGTTTATGAACGTCCAAGGAGGAGAAAAAAAGGTTATGAAGAAAATTTTATCCGTAGCATTATCTACAGCAATGGCATTCTCGATGTTTGCCTCTGTAGCGTTTGGTGACGCAGCAACAACTCCGCAACAAAAATTTGATGCTTTGGCAGCGAAAGGTATTCTCAACGGATACCCAGATGGTCAAGCTCACCTTGAAAAAGATCTTACTCGCGCTGAATTCGCGAAGATCGTTACTAAATTGTTCGATCTTACTGAAGTAACTAACAAATTGTCTTACAAAGACAAAGGTTACAATGCTAAGAACTGGGCAGTTCCTTACATCGAAGCTGTTACTGCAGCTAACTTGATGCAAGGTAAAGATACTGTTAAAGGTATCTTCGACTACAACGGTAAAGTAACTGTTGAAGAAGTAGCGGCTGTATTGTTCCGTGCTTTGAAACTGGAACAACCAACTACAACTGACAACACTGCATCTGCATGGGCTAAAGGTTATGCTCAAGCGGTAATCAATGCTGGTCTAATTGCTAAAGACACTAACTTCAAAGCTAACGCTAGCCGTTCTTTGGTAGTTGAAACAGCTTATGCAGTTGATCAAAAGACAACAGCTCCTACTGTAGCTTCTGCTGAAGCAGTAAGCCCAACTAAAGTAGTTGTTACTTTCTCTGACAAAACTACTACAACTGTTGAATTGACTACTGCTCTTGTAGCAGGCGTTGAAACTACAATCAACTTCAAACACAACGATCACGACTACACTACTAAAGTAACATTGGCAGCTCCTAAAGTTGTTTCCGTAGAAGCTCCAAACGCTAAGCAATTGGTTGTTAAATTCAACCGTGCTGTTGATGCTGATACTATTGCTGAAGACGGTAAATTGATCAAAGATGTAGTTCAAGTAACTGCATTGAGCGGCGCTCCTGCTGTAACTCCGGCTGGCGCTGAAGTATCTTTGAATGCTGATAGCACAGTGGCTACTATCACTGTTCCTAACCTTGAATACCTGAAGGGTCAATACACAGTTGTTGTTAACGACGCTGTTAAGACAACTGCAGGCGAAAAGGTTCCTGCTTTCACTACATTGTTGACTGTTGCTGATACAACTGCTCCTACAGTAGCAACTGTAAATGCTGTTGCAAAAACAACTACAAACAAAGTATATGTGAAATTCAGCGAGCCAGTTAAACCAGCTGGTATTATTGCTTATGTTAACGGCGTAGCTGCAACAGTACAAAGAGATACTTACGATACATTTGTATTGACTACTAATAACTTGAATAGTGGCACTACTTATGATGTATCTCTGACTAACGTTTCTGACTTTGCAGGTAACGTTGCTAACCCTAACCCAATCAAAACTTCTGTAACAGTTGTTTCCGATGTTGCTGCACCTGTAATTAAGAGTGTAACTCCAGTTGGAGATCGTTATGTTGAAGTTAAGTTCGATAAGAAAATCAACAAAGATTCCCTGGTTGGTAATGTTCGTTTGTTGGACGCTAACGGCGAAAGCAAAGGTGTATTCTCAGTAGTTAATACTTCTGATAGTGACACAATTAAATTGAGATCACCATTGGGTAGTCTTCCAGCAACTGGATCTTTCACAGGTTCCCTGGTGTTTGGTCAATCCGTACGTGATACTCTTGGTAACACTTTGAGTGCTGCTGCTACTCAAGCTATTACTTTCACTAAGGATACTGTTGCTCCTGGAATTACAAGTGCTACTTATTCTTCTAAAGGTCTTGTAATCAAGTTCAACGAAGAAGTTGTTCATGATAAAGCAAGTACTAAGGTAATTAGTGTTATTAATGATGCTACAGGTCAAGAAGTAACTAAACTTAATGTAAAAGACGGCGTTTTGTCTTCCGATAAGAAAGTGTTGACTTTCAGCACAACTGTTTTATCAGGAGCTAACTACACAGTGCGCTTGCCACAAGGTTTGGTAACTGACGATTCCTTCTCAAACAATGCTTTTGTAGCTACTACAATTGCTTTGACAGTAGGAGATACTTCTTCTGCTGACACTACAAGACCAGAAGTTGTTAGTATTGTTGCTAATGATAAAGACGCTGCTGGATCTGTAATTGCAGATGTTTATTATGATGTTACAGTTAAAGATGCTGGTGGACTGAATGTTAAATCACTTACAGATGTTAACAGCTACACTCTAGACAGCAAAGCACTTCCTGTTGGATCTTCTGTGACTGTTCATGGTGTTCCTTCTGGAGATGATGCAACAGCTCCTAAACAAGCTACCGCTAGAGTTTACATCCCTGGTAGCACTATTGAGAAAACACAAGAATATGTTTTCCAAGCTTTCGGTATTGCAGATAAAGCTGGTAACGGAATTCTCGTTGCTGAGAACAAATCTATTCTAACTGACCGCGTGAAACCAACTCTTGCTTCTGCAGCAGTTTCTAGTGGAGATAAAACAGTTCTTGTTGTTGGCTTCTCTGAAAATGTTAAAGACATCCGTAACGATGATCTTATCTTCAAAATTAATGATAATGAAGTAACTCCAGCAAGTGCTGTGCGTCCTGGTGCAGGTTCTGATGCTGGTAAATTCTACTTCACATTTAATAACATTGATGGAACTAGCGGTCTACAAGACCTTAACGCTAATAACATCAATACAATTACTGTTGAAGTGAGAAAAGACAGCAAAGCTCCAGTAGTATTTAATAATGCAATTAAAGATGAAGCTAATAATGGAGTTGTAACTGGTACTGTTGTAAACGCTAAGTAATCTCCGATTACCGATGCAAAGAATAGCCTCTTCGGAGGCTATTCTTTTTTTATAGGCATTTATCCCCACTCATGAGGAGGAACTTCATTGAAATCGGTATGGAAAATAACAACAGCTGCTGTATTGCTGGCTGGTGGTCTATGGGCAGGATCACTGTTGAATGTTACTGCTGAAGGTGCAGGTGTTGGTTCACAGCCTGGCACAGCAGATGATCCAGTGGTTACCAAAAGCTATGTAGATCAGCAAATTCAGAAAGCACTTACAGGTGGTACAGGTACAGCTCCAGTAGCTACAGCTACTCCGAGTCCTAGCTCAGCTCCAACAGCTACAACAAACCCGACTACTAGCAGTAATGAATCCGTAATTGTCGATGTAAAACCAGGACAAACCTTAATTGCTTCCGCAGGCGCTGAATTTATCGTTCGTGCGGGTAAAGCGGTTATCTACTCTCAGGATGCAAATGGTGTTGCTGATTTAACAGATGGTAAAGATCTTGCCAATGGAGTAGCTGCGCCATCTAACCATTTATTATCCTTCCCTCGCGATGGTCGTGGTATTACTGTCCAAGCAGGACAAACCCTTGGCCTTGTTGTCATGGTTCGCGGTGGTTATACACTGAAATAATTTGTAATCATATATTCATAATGCCCTTAAAAGTACTTGATCATACCTTCAAACTGATTTCCAAAGTTACAAATCATTGGCGCGATTGAAGAGTAGATGTTGGACGCACAATATTCCTGTAATCTTACAAATTCACAGGAGGTGCTGTAACATGGCACGTAACAATCGTACAGTGGTACCGGAAAGTCGGGCAATGCTAAAGCAAATGCAATATGAAATTGCAGCTGAATTTGGTTTATATGGAGCGCATTATGGAGGCGGAGCAGACACAGAGTTTGCATCTGAATTAGGAGCAATCGGAGGTAATGGTTCTGGCCGTAGCCAGTATCTTGGACATCTTAGCTCAAGAGATAATGGCTCTGTTGGCGGAGAAATCACGAAGAGACTCATTAAGCAAGCTGAACAGTCTCTTCTTTAAAAATATCAGGGTGAAATAATTCTTATTATTCCTATCTGATATTTCTATTTAATACCGTGGAATCAATATTTATACTGTGATGGAGGGGCTTCGGAGTAATTGACACCACCTCCCAAATAAGATAATATGACTTTTGAGGAAAGCCTTAGACCTTTTCCATATGGGAAAGGTTCATTTTTTTGAAGAGTTTAGTGAATATAAACATGAAATACTGCAATCATCCTTCATAAAAAGAACAGGCTCCTGAGTTTCTTAGTTTTATAGTTTTTTATAATTTGGCCTGTGATTATTAAGGAACTCCTTATACAGTGTCAGACTAACCATAAGGGAGGTTGTTATACTTGTCTATTAAAGGGCGTCATTTGTTTACTTCCGAGTCCGTGACGGAAGGGCATCCGGATAAAATCTGTGACCAGATTTCCGATGCGGTACTCGATGCATTTTTAGCTAATGATCCAAATGCACGTGTAGCCTGCGAAGTAGCAGTAGCAACTGGTCTTGTTTTGGTGATCGGGGAAATCAGTACCAAATCTGAGTATGTAGATATTCCTGCCATCGTACGCAATACCATTAAAGAAATTGGATATACACGTGCAAAATATGGTTTTGATTATAATACCTGTGCAGTTTTGAGCTCGCTGAATGAACAGTCGGCTGATATTGCTCAAGGTGTAAACTCTGCTCTCGAGCACCGTGATCCAGCACAATTGGCTGAAGAAACAGCAAATATTGGTGCGGGTGATCAAGGCTTAATGTTCGGTTTTGCTACGAATGAAACACCAGAACTGATGCCGTTGCCGATCGCTTTATCTCACCGTATTGCTCGCCGCTTATCTGAAGTTCGTAAGAACGGAACCTTGGAATATTTGCGTCCTGACGGGAAGACACAAGTTACGATCGAATATCAAGATGAGAAGCCTGTACGCGTGGATGCTATCGTAGTATCTACACAGCATGCGGAAGAAATTTCTCTTGAACAAATTCAGGCAGATATTAAAGAGCATGTAATTATGCCGGTTGTTCCTGCGGAACTACTCGATGCTGAAACTAAGTATTTTATTAACCCAACTGGACGTTTTGTTATTGGTGGTCCTCAAGGGGATGCCGGTCTGACTGGACGGAAGATTATCGTTGATACGTATGGCGGATATGCCCGTCATGGCGGTGGCGCATTCTCTGGTAAGGATCCAACTAAAGTGGACCGCTCTGCGGCTTATGCAGCTCGTTATGTGGCGAAGAATCTTGTAGCTGCAGGTCTAGCTGACAAATGTGAGATCCAGCTTGCTTATGCCATTGGTGTGGCTACTCCTGTCTCGATTAATGTGGATACATACGGAACAGGTAAAATCAGTGAGGAAAAGATGGTTCAACTGATCAGCAACAACTTTGATCTTCGTCCTGCAGGTATTATCTCTATGCTTGATTTACGTAAACCGATCTATAGACAGACTGCAGCATACGGCCATTTTGGACGGACTGATGTTGATCTTCCTTGGGAACGCGTAGATAAAGCGGAATTACTCAGAGGTCAAGCAGGATTGTAGTTAATTATATGTTCTTATAATTCGTTAAGCCCGCAAGTTGGCACTTAGTGTCAGCTCTGCGGGCTATTTTTATGTAATGGACAGAATTAGGATTGATTCTAATCATAGAGAAGTAGACTACTAAACTTTGTAAGCCCTTTAACCGAAATATAAGAATATACATAAAGACGTTAGTATGGTTTGAGAGGAGTCTATCACGGCATGAAAAGAAAAATTTCAATATGGACGGCAATTTTTCTAGCAGGAGAACTGGTACTTGGAGCAGGGTATCCTTCTATCGGAATTGGAATATCGGCAGTACATGCTGCAGCGGAATTTGGCATTAGTGTGTCACCAGCACCTGGAGCAACCTATGTAAATATCGGATCATCTCTTAAATTAAGCTTTGATCGTCAAGTAAACCCACAGGCTGGAGAAATTACCATCACGGGTCAGGGTGATAGTACACCTTTTGTGACGATTCCTATTGGTAGCTATGGTTTAATTGGTAGTTCAAAAGATTACGAGCTTAAGCTAGGGCCAAACCAACAATTCACTCCGAATAAGGCATACACGGTCACAATTCCCAAAGGATTGTTCAAAGATAACGAGGGTAATGAATCAGGACTTACTTCATGGGCATTTACCACCGCTCCTGAGAGTAATACGGCGATCACGGCAGGCAACTTTTCACCGGCTAGTAATGCAAGAGTAGATGCCGGGAGTTTAAAGGAGCTTAGTCTGACACTAAATAAGCAGCTGTTAAAAGGTGGGGGCTCTATCCGAATCCTGTCCTCAGCAGATAATACAACCGTGCAAGAGTTCAGAATAAAGGATGATAACACTAGAGTTAACGTTCTGACTGATGCTAACTCTACTACAGTTAAATTAACGTTGGAGAAAGCATTGGCAGCCGGAGGAAATTACTATGTTCTTATTGATGCCTATGCTTTTAAGGATGTTGATAATCGAACGTTTGCTGGGATTTCTAGCGGGAATGTATGGAGTTTCTCTACGAAAGGTGTAGCTGAAATTCCAATGACTCCATCACCAGCTAACGGTGCAGGCGGTATATCTACCACAGGAGCGCTACAGCTCACTTTTGACCGTCCTATGATGCCTGCATCGGGTGTAATTACGGTGTCCCCAGGGGCAGCTAACGATGCTAGAACAAGATGGCTCGATGTGAACTCCCCAGCCGTTACAGGAGGAAGCAGCAGAACCATAACATTGAATCCAGCGTCATCAGCCTCACCTCTGCTAAACGGCACGCAATATACAGTTACCATCCCCCAAGGTGCTTTTTATGATCAAGATGGAAATGTATTTCCTGCCTCGGGCCCGTACACTTGGACCTTCACAACGGTATCTTTGACTGGACTTGGTCTAAGTGCTTTGAATCCATCTGATCGAAGTGAATCTATTGCTAACAACAGATCCTTTTCGATTGCGTTTAATCGGGATGTGAATTACAACAGTGCAGTGGCCAATGGTGTGGCTCTATATAAAAGCGGAGGATCTCAGGTGCCGGTTAACATTACTCGGAGTACCACTACAGCTAAAGAATTTATAATCACACCTTCTGTAGCGTTAGATAGTGATTCAACTTATTACATTGATATCGCTAAAGGGGCTTTTGTAGACGCAAGTGATGCTAACGTTCTATATGACGGATTAAGTGGTAAAAATTCATGGAGCTTCAAGACCTTGTCTCTGGACAAAACTGCTCCACAGCTCACATCTGCACAGCTTGAGAACAACCGAACCATTCGTCTGAAATATAATGAGTCTCTCAATTCATCCATAGCGCTGTTAACCTCAAGCTTTGGAGTTACGGTGAACGACGAGAATCGAGCGATTGAAAGTGTTTATATTCAGGGAGACAGCGCTTATCTGGTGCTGAGTACAGGTGTAGCTGTTGGGCAGATTGTAAAGGTCAGCTATACTGGCGGACTGCGGACGATTCAGGATCCAAGCGGAAATGCAGCGAGCACTTTTAGCTCTAAACAGATCACGAACTCCATTGAGTCCTCCATGCCGACACCTAAAGACGGGCGAATCACGGGGAGATCTGTAGTATTAAATTTTAATGACACACTAAAGCCGGTTTCTTATTACGCTCATAACCAGTTCCTAGTGACAGCAGATGGAAGCTCACTTGGGGTCAACTCGATCAGTTCCAGTGGCAATACAGTATATTTAACATTGGGCAGTGAAGCATCGAATGGACAGAACGTTCGGGTGTCCTACTATGCAGGTTCGTATCCTTTGCTAAATTCTTATGGACAAAATATTGCGGACTTTACTGATTTCAATATCCGTAACAGTAATGATACGATTGCGCCAGTGTTTCAAAGTGCTACCGGAGGCGGGACTAAAATCATTTTGAATTATAATGAAGGCTTGTCTACAACCAATCTCCCACTGAATAGCCAATTCTCTGTTTTAGTGGGCAGCACGCCTAATTATGTAACTAATGTATCGGTCAGCGGCACTCAGGTTACTTTGACACTTCAGACAGCGCTGACGGTGAATCAGAATGTGACTATATCTTATGTGCCGGGCTCTGCAGGGGTGAGCGATTTGAATGGAAACCGAGCGGCGTATATTAACCTGCAGCCTGTATCCATCTCAGAAAACAGCGGCACTACTATACCGGAGATTAATTCAGCGACCGTTTCAGGTGACGAGTTAACCGTTACTTTTGCAAAGAATATGCAGGCATCCGGTTCCCTTTACGCGAATCAGTTTGGAGTTAGAGCAGATGGCAGCAGCTTGGGAGTGCAATCCTACTATATCTCAGGCAATATTCTAAAAATAACGTTATCCTCGGTTGTAAAGACCGGTCAAACAGTGGACCTGTCCTATATGTCTGGTACCGGTACGATTAAGGATTTGAGTGGGAATACACTATCCTCATTCTCAGCATTATCTGTTCAGAATCTAACCGGAGTGACCACTGGATCTGGAAATCGTCCATCCTATCTAGGAACACTTGTAACGAGTGAATTTGGAAAAGAGTATGCACTATTAAAGAGCGATTCCTCACAAATTGTGGATGATCGTTCTGTATATAATCAATCGGTAAAAAGATATACTTTAAACGCAGAGCGAATAGCTGCCAGTTATGAATATCTGTATAAGATGAATAATGATGTATTAGCTTTTGAGGTTCCTTCCACGGAACAAGCAGCTTTTGTGACGGTTCCGCTAAAACCATTGCTCGACGCGGTGAACCGTAATAAAAATACAAAGTTTATGATTCGACATGGAGATAACCTATTTAGTGTGGGACTCAATGATATTGATATGAACGGACTTGCGAGTAGCTTGATCTCGGACAGTAAAAATATTTCGCTCGTGTTCCGCTTGGATAAAGTTCCAGCAGGCACATTTACACCTTTTGAGCAAAAGCTACAAACGATGGGGATGCGAACCATTACTAGTCTTATGGATGTCCGGGTGACTGCGATAATTAGTGATAATTATGCGAATGCCAAGGCACTGACAGTACCAGGAGAATATACCGTACGTACTACTTCTTCATTAAATAGTGCGCAGACATCTGCGGCCAGGTTAGACCTTTCCTATTACGATGCGGCTTATCTGCCTACAAAAGTCAGTACGGTTGGTAATTATACGGTTATTCGTGCTCGTACCGCTGGTAATCAGATATTAGGGACTTTCTTATCCACCAGAGCCTTCACGGATATGGGTAAGCATTGGAGTAATGCAATTGTTGCTGAACTTAGCGCTAAGAATATTATTGATAGCAGCTACGGTAGTACGTTTAATCCGGAGAAAAAAATCACCCGAGCTGAGTTTGCTATAATGCTTAGTCGTGGTCTTGGTCTGCTAGGAGATCGTGAGACCGCGCAACGCTTCCGGGATGTGCAGCCTTCCACACAAACTGGAGACTATATTGGCGCAGCGGCTAAAGCCGGTATTATTACTGGGAATACGGATGGGACCTTCCGTCCGAATGATAATATAACACGTGAACAGATGGCGATTATGATGATTCGTGCGATGGAATATACCAATCATCCGATTACGCTAAGCGGCACTTCTGCCTCAACACTTGCAAAATTCAAGGATAAGTCGAAGATTCAGAATCAAAGCGCTGAGTTCGTCGCAAAGGCAGTGCAATCTGGCATTATTCTGGGCATGACAACAAGTGAATTCCAGCCCCAAGGAAATGCCACACGTGCTCAAGCTGCTGTGATGCTGCAGCGGATGTTGAAACAGGCAGATTACTTGTAAGCAACTCTCATAAACAACGAAACAATTGGTAAAGTCCGGTAAATATACCGGGCTTTTTTTGTCGTTTAATAATGACATTTTTGACTCTATAAAGCTTGAAATCTCTCAACTTCGCAACTTTTTGGCTTATTTTCAGTCTATTAAAAGAGTACTAGAAAAATAGGAACCAGTTTCCAGACACTGATACGGACTGATAGAGTACAAAAGAGATGGGAGAGTTACGTTGAAATGAATGAAGTTTTGGAGAAGAAGAGTAGCGAGGTTGCACGGGGAATAAGATTATCTTCCACTAAAAAGTGGATTGCTGCTTCATTGGCTGGTGTGTTATGGATTATGCCGGTAATCGGCAGTGAAGGTATGATGCTGTTTGGTCAGGGGTCTGCACCAATTGCAGCTGCAGCCACAGCTCCTTTTAAAGTAAGTAAGCTGGGAGAAGAAGTGATTACTTCGGGCGCCATTATGATGAAATATAAATATACTACTACACGTTCTGGGGCGAGTGCTTCTGGGCTTGCGGATGTCATTCGTATAGATCTTAACAATCCATACGTTTCTTTAGATGTGATGACTGGAAAAGGTGGAAACCTGACTACTCGGCAAAGTACAGGCGGAATGGCCAAGGAAACTGGAGCCGTGGCGGCAGTAAATGGCGATTATTTTAATACCGGTGGAGAGGGTGCTCCTATTGGTGGACAAGTATCAGGTGGAGTACTGGTGTCTACCCCTTCACAATTGGATGGAATGTATGCCTTTGCAGTGACAAAAGACCGCAAACCTATTATTGACGAGTACAGTTTTGAGGGGATGGTAACCGCGCCAGATGGCGCACAGTTTGAGATCTCCGGTATCAATAAAGGTGCTTATAGCCCTGAAGGCGGAAGCTCGACTTATAGTCATGCTAATGCTATGTATATCTACACAGATGTATGGACTGCACTCGACCGCCCTAAAAATAGCTCTACCACTCCAACAGAGGTACTTGTTGAGAATGGTGTAGTTACTCAAATTTCAGAAAATGCTGCACTCCCTACGGCGGTTCCAAAGGGAGCTTATATTTTGCGGGCACATGGCTTAGCCGCACGATATGTTACTGCCCATTTGACGGTAGGACAACCTGTAACAAGTGTGTATTCCCTGAAATCTAAGACTACACAGCAATCGCTAGACCCTGCGAATCTGCAAACCATGATCGGCGGACATACGATTCTAGTAAATAACGGAAAGGCAGCAACGTTCTCTCGTTCTACTAGCAGTATTGGAGGCTATCGTGCACGCACAGCTTTAGGATATTCTCAAGACGGACGTTATGTATATATCATAGCTGCTGAGAAAAATGGTAATAGTTCAGGGATGTCTTTAACCGAATTGCAATCATTTATGACCAATATCGGAGTCTGGAAAGGTCTTAATCTCGATGGAGGCGGCTCTACAACGATGGTAGACCGGCCCCTCGGTGAAACCTCTACTACACTCACTTTTAATACAGAGTATGGCACAGAGCAGCGTAGCATCGTTAACGGGCTTGGTGTCTACACTAACGCACCGCAAGGTGAAGTGAAAGGAATCAAAATTAGCGGAAGTTCCGCACTGCTGGTTGGACAAAAGGCAACGTATTCTTTAAAAGGTTATGACACTTACTACAACCCTATTGATGTAGCAGCAGGTAATCCTACTTGGGTATCAAGCGGCGGAAGCGCGACTGTAAGTGCAGGTGAAGTAACGGCAGTGAAGCCAGGTACCGTTACCTTAACGGCTAAAAGCGGTGCCGCAAGCGCCTCTACAACTGTTACAGTTCTAGGTGGTAATGATCTATCCAGTATGAGTGTAGGAACAGCTACAGCGCCACTGACAGCCGGTAATACTGTGTCTGTCCCTGTTACAGCGGCAACGAAGAGTGGAACAACTATCAATGTTCCGGATTCAGCACTGAAGTGGGAGTTTGTAGGCTTTAAGGGAGCCGTGAAAGATGGCAAGCTTACTGTAAACGCTGTGGATGCAGGGGTTACTACAGGTTATGCTATTGCCCGTTATGATGGATTTAGTGCAGTGGTTGTATTATCAACAGCAGCAGCTACAACATGGGAAGATTTCGAGAAGGTAAGCTATCCAATCGACTTTACTACCAATGTTCCAGCGGTACAGGGTACTGCAACAATAGTGGATGGAACGGCTGAAAGAGTAGGATCCAAGGTGCTGTCACTCAGTTATGATATGACGGCTGGCAGCGGCAAAATGTATGCTTATGCTCAGCTTAATGGTACAAGCGGAAAAACAGTTCCAGCGCTTGCAACTTCGATGTCGGTTGATGTGATGGGCGATATGAGCTTGAATTGGCTGCGTGCTGAATTTGTAGACAACAGTGGAGCTACAGCTTATGTGGATCTTGCAAAGATCATCGATTGGAATGGTTGGAAGAACATTAACATTGACTTGTCAGGCTCAGGCATTAAATTCCCAGCAACGCTGAAGAGACTCTATGTAGTCAACGTAGAGGAAGGCCAAGATGAACGGGCGAAGACGGGTACAGTTGCCGTTGATAATATTAAGTTTACAATGCCATCGCTTTCTAGTGATGCAGGCTTACCGAAAGGTACGGCTTCCATGAGCATTGGCTCGAAAGCAATGACCGTAAACGGAACAAAGAAAGCTATTGATGTAGCCCCAATTGTTAAAGACGGCAGTACTTATGTGCCAATTCGGTATGTCCTTGATGCTTTCGGAGGCAGCGCTACTTGGGATCAGGTGAATAAGAAGATCATGGTATTACGCGGAGCCAAGGCACTGGATCTTACCGTAAATAAAAAGGAATATCTGCTGAACGGTAAACGTCAGAGTGCTGAAGTAGCACCAATCATTTTACAAGGTAGGACTTTAGTACCGTTAAGACTAGTTTCTGAACAGCTAGGATTAACTGTAAAATGGGAACAGAAAACGAAGACCGTAACTATCGAATCGTGATATGTTAATATAAAGGAAAACCTTTAAAACGATTCGATAGAAAAGGGGCAAGCATCCGTGGAATTTCAAACCGATGCGATTGATCGCGTCATTAAAAATACCATCGACGTGATGGAGAGCAGCAAGTATCAGATTTTTGAAATATTGCAGGTTGCGCGTGATGAACTTGCTGCACTCAACAAAGAACTGCAGCGGGTCATGGACGAAACGGATGAGACATTGAAAAAAGTAGACAAGCTGGAGCTGCAGTATCATCGCTCCAGAATCCGGCTGACAGAGGTCAGCCGGGACTTTGTCCGCTACTCCGAGAAGGATATCCGTATTGCCTATGAGAAGGCTACGGAGCTACAGCTCGAACTCATGATGACGCGTGAGCGAGAGGTTTATCTTCGATCAAGACGTGATGAATTACAAATGCGAGTGCGCAGTGTCGAAAATTCTGTAGAACGTGCAGAGTCAATTGGTTCGCAAATGAGCGTAGTGCTCGAATATTTGTCGGGAGAACTAGGTCAGGTGACGAGAATTGTCGAATCTGCCAAGAACAGACAGATGATAGGACTCAAGATAATCCTGGCTCAAGAGGAAGAACGGAAGAGAATTGCCCGGGAAATTCATGATGGTCCTGCTCAAATGCTGGCGAATCTAGTCCTTAGGACGGAAATTGTAGAAAGAATGCTGGTAAAGCAGGAATTTGGGTTAGTGCAGGACGAAGTAATAGATTTGAAAGGACAGGTTCGATACAGCCTGGAAGAAATGCGTAAGGTCATCTTTAATTTACGACCGATGGCTCTCGATGATTTGGGATTAATTCCGACTTTGCGGAAATATGTGCATGATTTTGAGGAGAAGACGAAGCTGAGGACGACCTTGGAAACCAGAGGTCAGGAACATCGACTATCTTCAGCCATGGAGGCAGCGGTATACCGATTGGTCCAGGAAGCTTTGTCTAATGCAGCTAAACATGCCTACCCGAGTTTCGTATTGGTAGAGATTACTTACCAAGCGCAGTTAATTAAGATTGTGATTAAGGATAATGGATTAGGTTTTAATGTGCAGAAATTAAAAAATCCGCAGGGCAATCGTGAAAGCTTCGGGCTAGTAGGTATGCGGGAACGTGTAGAGCTGCTTGAAGGCAGAATGGAAATCATATCAGCCGAGAATCAGGGGACAACAATCGTGATCCACATTCCGACGAACGTGGAGAAAGGGAAGGAGTAATGTGATGGAGAACTTAAACTCTACTAAAACGCCCATTAAAGTTCTTTTGGCGGATGATCATCAGCTTTTTCGTGAAGGGCTGAAACGTATTTTGAACATGGAGGAGGATATCGAAGTCATCGGTGAATGTGGTGACGGTATCCAGGTATTAGAGTTCTGTAACGGAACTAAACCAGACATCGTACTAATGGATATTAATATGCCTATTGAGAATGGCGTGGAGGCCACTCAAAAACTGCGGGAAATGTTCCCGGAGGTTAAGGTAATTATTTTATCGATTCATGATGATGAGAGTTATGTGTTTGAAACCCTTCGTAAGGGCGCTAATGGTTACTTATTGAAGGATATGGAGGCCGAGTCCCTTATTAATGCGATCCGTTCGGTCTGTGAGGGTCACGCTTTTATTCATCCAAAGGTTACCGGAAAGCTAATCAATCAATTGCGGCGCATGACTTACCTTAATGAGACTGGCGTAGCTGCAGATACGGTAGTGAAGGAAGCCGGTGTTAAGTTTGTGGCCGGTGACAACAATCCTCTAACACGTCGTGAAGCAGAAGTACTGCGGTTGATGGCGGAAGGTAAGAGTAACAAAATGATCGGTGAGTATTTGTTTATTAGTGAAAAAACGGTCAAAAACCATGTTAGCAGTATTTTGCAAAAAATGGAAGTGGATGATCGTACCCAAGCAGTAATCAACTCGATCAAGTATGGTTGGGTAACTTTATAAAAAAATTTACAGATTTACGGTACATATAGGAATGAAATCAAGGAGAGCACAGCTTGTTCCTCTGAAATATAAGAAAGTATAAGTTTCACACCATACTTTATGTCTTATATTTCTCGCTTAAACGCTTACCGTCCTTCCAAGGACGCCGAAGGCGTATATGCTTGATAGGAACGCTGGGCAGTCACCGACCTTTTAAAGCCGGCATATAGTGTTGGTATACAGAGGAGGTGCATCTCCATGGTAGCCCAGTTGATATGGATTGCGGCTGTTTATGTATCCGCTGCAGTGATTATTCATATGCTGCATAATCGGCAGAAGGTGCGGCAGACACCGCAGTCCGTGAAATGGATTCATTATATTTTGATTACTCGCAATCATGCATCTGTTGTGGAATGGTACATTCGGGCGCTGACATTTCAAGCATTTTTAACCGGAAAACGATTTCGAGTAACGTTCATGGATGATGGCTCGAGCGATGGAACCCTTGGAATTGTTTCCAGGCTGGCTGATAGTGGCTGCTCTATCGATCTTGCAACATCTACGTACACTTTTCAGATGAGTGAAGAAGAGCTTCAGCAACAAGGGATTGTGGTAGACTTGCGGTTGTCAGGGCAATCTGTTTCGTTGCCCTTTATGGGGATGGCAGGAAGTAGGGGATGCGAATCAAAGCGCGACAGATTTTAAGTGAATATGTGAGTAACGGGTGAAGCACACTCTCCAAGAAATGGGGGAGTGTGCTTTTTGCGTTTGAGGCAGGGAAAGTGGAGTGGGCAAAAGCGACTAATGGTGAGAGTTAAGAGTTAAGGAGGCGGTTTTTATGCGAGTGGGTGTGTATGTCTTGGAATGTAGAGGGATCTGGAGTGTTTGGATTTCTTTAGATCTTACAGTAGATGTATGGTGGTGGTCTGGGGCTGGATCAGAGAGTCAAGGTAGGGGCTTAATAACGGAGGACAAGCTGGTTTTATTATCTCCTGCGCTGCCACTGGGATGGGCGGTGAAGCTGCGCGATTATTTTAAACCAAGAGATGGAATGAGGAACTGGGGGGCTAAGGAATGGGGTCAATACGTAAGCACTGTTCTTGAGCCGGAGTTGAGGGAGGAAAGGGAAGCGGGAGGAATGGGAAAGGAAGAGTGGCCTAATGATGGGGTATCGCTATGGCGGGTTTCTGAACTAAGAAAGATTTTTATTGAACAGGATAAGAAGAACAATGAAGGAGGAAATTATTGCGGAGGAAATGATCTCGATTATGCTTTACTTGAATCGGAAGCAGAACAACTATCGTGGGCGGTGGCCGGCCGCTCTTTACTGCAGCCGGAAATAGAAGCGCTGCTGGCAGAAGGATTGCCAGAGCTGACAGGTCGTTGGCGCCAGGCGGCACAACTGGCGCATTTGCAGGGGCGGCTTACGTTTGCCGCCGCCGTTGGTAGTCACGCCCCGGCTACGCTTGGGGCGTGGGCCCGCCAGCTCCCTGCGGGTGCTGGCGCTCTGGCGCGTGCGGCGGCTAGCCTGCCGCACGTGTGGTGGCGCGGCGCTGTCGCCCGCCGCGCCGTTTCGCGCTGCCTGCGCTGCGGCAGCGCCCCCACCGGCCGCACGGCATGCGCCGCGTGCGGCCTTATGGGCTGCGCCTATTGCGAGGCCTGCCTCGCACTTGGGCGCAGCCGGGCTTGTGCGCTGCTACTGCGCAGCGCAGCGCTTCCGGCCGTGCGGTGCACGGCCGCCCTTGCCCCCACCGCGGCCGCAGGCCGGTGGGGGCTTAGCCCAGCGCAGGCGGGAGCCGCTGGCGCTGCGCTGGGTTTTCTGGCGGAGCGGCGTGAGCGCTCCGCCAATTCGTGCCCAGAGCGGTTCCTGCTCTGGGCGGTGACGGGAGCCGGGAAGACGGAGATGATCTTCCCGCTCCTAGAGGCCGTGCTCGCCGCCGGTGGGCGGGCGCTCGTAGCGACGCCGCGACGCGACGTCGTACTTGAGCTCGCTCCGCGGCTCGCCAAAGCTTTCCGGGTGGAGACTATCGCCGTGCTTTACGGCGGCAGCACAGAACGCTGGGTGTGTGGTCGCTTGACGCTCGCGACCACCCATCAGCTGCTGCGCTTCCATCGAGCCTTTGATCTCGTTATCATAGACGAGCTGGACGCATTTCCTTATCACAATGATCCTATGCTGGCTTATGCCGCTGAAGAAGCCTGTAAGGTAGATGGCTCTTTTATCTACTTATCAGCCACACCACCACAAGAAATGCAGCGGTTGGTACGCTCAGGCAGACTTCCACATGCCAGAGTACCTGTTCGCTTCCATGGTCATCCCTTGCCTGTACCGCAGCATTTGACCATGACATCCGTTCATACATGCCTAAAGCGTGGAAATTTACCTAGATCTCTCGTACATACGCTTCGTAAGTCGCTCGAGCGCAAGGCGCAAATCTTTTGTTTTGTTTCTCGTATCGCTCATATTGACGGGTTGCTGGCTCTGCTTCGCCGGAGCTTTCCCGGCGTAGTTATCGAGGGGACTTCCTCCAAAGATCCATCCCGGGCAGAAAAAGTAATTGCTTTTCGTAACCGCGCTGTTTCCTTGTTAGTAACGACTACTATCCTGGAACGTGGAGTTACAGTACCACGCAGCGATGTATTTATTTTGGATGCAGACAGTGATCTTTTTGACGAAGCCTCATTGGTTCAGATGGCGGGACGTGCCGGGCGATCTAAAGATGATCCTGCTGGGCGTGTTGTATTCGCCTCTCCACAGTGGACCCGATCTCAGCGCGGAGCGATCTCTCAGATCCGTACTATGAACAAAATCGCTCGTAGCAAAGGATTTATTAGTAAGGAGACGCCGACATGAGTGCTATGTTCTCATGGTTAACCAAAGCTCAGTCACTCTTCTCCCCCTCGGCATCTCCATGTTTAACCTGCGGCAAGCGCATCTCTGGATCCTCATCATTTCCTGGAGTTTGCAGGATTTGCGCAGAATCTATTCCATGGATACGTTCCCCGCGTTGCTTGAAATGTGGTCGGCATGTGGGCTGTCCTGACTGTACCCGCAGCACCGAACCATCACCGATTATTTGTAACAGGAGTGCAGTTGCTTACAATAGTGTTATGCGAGAATGGCTAGGTCAGTATAAATATCGCGGAAATGAACGATATGCCCTTTTACTTGGCCTTATGCTGGATAGAGCCTATCTAGCCCTAAAAAAAGAGAAGCAGAGCACTCTTTTATCCCGTGAACCATCCATCATCCATCGCTCTTGGTCTGCTGATTTGTTAGTGCCAGTGCCTGTCAGTGATTCCCGGCTTATGGAGCGGGGGTTTAATCAAGCAGAAAGATTGGCGGATGTGCTGTCTAGACGTAGAAAGGTTCAACAGCTTCCACTGCTAATCCGTACACATCATACGGGAAAGCAAAGCTTTAAGAGCCGGGCGGAACGACTAGCGGATATGAAGCACGCTTTTGCGGAGAATCCGGCAGTAACAACACAGTTTGCGGATTTGATGAAACGGGAGGTACCTCTAAATCGTCCTGTTCGGATTATTATTGTTGATGATATTTATACAACGGGCAGTACCATTCGTGCATGCGCTGAGATCATTCAACAAATAGGTTCAGATTATGGTTATACGATAGAGGTATATAGCCTAACTTGGGCACGTTCCTGAGGAGAGCGAAATGCATGATTGTGAACAGCCCATTCACTTTTTGAAGAGATCCATGCCCGTAATAGCGTTTCTTCCGTCCCATAGACGAATTCTTTGCAATCATGTAATCTAGGAGCATAAGGATATTATGCATTGTACAGAATGTACGGAGAGGAGCGGCTGCTTGTTATGAATCTAGACAATTGTCCAAGGTGCGGCCGGTTGTTTGTTAAGAATCTTATGGGGTTGTGCCAGCCCTGCATCAAAGAGCTGGAGCATGAATATGAGATCTGCGTCGATTATTTGCGGGAGAACAAAGGAACCAACATTCAAGAGCTGTCCGATGCTACGGGGATTTCGATTAAGGAGATCACTCGCTTTATTCGAGAGGGCCGGATATCTATAGCAAATGCTCCTAATATGATGTATCCCTGCGAGGTGTGTGGAACACTGATTCGCGATGGGCATATGTGTGATAGCTGCCGTACTCGGCTTAGAAAGGATCTCACCAATGCCGCCAAGGAAAATGCTGCTGAGGATACTACCAAAAAGACAACAGACGGCGCATATCGTGCCATAGACAAGTTGCGTGACCTATAAAATCTGCAAAAAAACGTTTGCAGCTATAAAGTATGTTTCAGTCTACGCCGATAAACTTAGTAAAGATTATCGGCTTTTTTATATTAGGAGGAAGGTGAAGTTATGAAAATTAACGAGACCGGACGAATTAACGCGATGAATCCGTATCAACGCAGCGCGGATGCGCAAAGGCAGGAACAAATGAAGAAAAGTTCACGCAAGGATGAGGTTTCGATTTCTGATGAAGCAATTCAGCTCTTGCAAGCACAGAATTCTGGTAATGATGCTGAACGTGCACTTAAGATCGACAGTTTGAAGCAACAGGTCTCCGCAGGTACCTATCAAGTAGATGCAGCTAAGCTAGCAGAGAAACTCGCCCCTTACTTTAAGCAATCCTCCGAGAATTAGGTGAAACCATCCATGGCATTGACGACATTAATAGAACTATTGGAGCGGCTGGACGAAGTGCATAACCAAATGCTGGAGCTGGCCGCTGAGAAAAAACAGACGATTATGGACAACAAGGTGGATGCCTTAATCGACATCCTGAACCGTGAGTCCAAGCTAATGAAGCTGATTGGACAGCTCGAGGAACAGCGAATCGCGGCAGCATATACCGTTCTGCAAGGCGTAGGTATTCGTTCCAACCTGAACCTGAACCTAACTGAGCTGTCCAGACTTATATTTGACCCTGAAGATAAGGCACGACTGCTGCATATTCAGCAGAAGCTTTCTGGCACTTTGCACCGCTTGAAAGAAGCAAATGAGCTTAATCAGAAGCTGATAGAGCAGTCGCTTACTTTTATAGATTATTCTTTGGATCTGCTGGTCGGAAGACCGAATCAGGATATCACGTATCATCGTCCGTCTGACAAAGGCAATGGCGTAAATCGGTCGGGGATATTTGATGCACGAGGCTAGAATTGTACTGATGAAGTGTTCTGTCAGAGCAGAACATAAGGAGGAGTAAGCAGCATGACATCCACATTTCATTCAATAGAGACGGCGAGACGCAGCCTTTTTACTCAGACCGCAGCTCTTAATACGACTGGACACAACATCGCAAATGCGAATACCGAGGGTTATACTCGTCAACGTGTAAATATGAAGGCTGCTTTGCCTATTGAAGCGTATGGATTTAATAAATCTACCGTTCCTGGTCAAATGGGTACAGGGGTGGAATTCTCATCTATCGATCGGATTCGGGAAATGTTTCTGGATGATCAGTACCGTGGTGAGAATTCTGCATTTGGAAACTGGAAACTTCAAGCAGATACCCTCTCTAAACTAGAAGCGATTGTTAACGAACCATCGGATACAGGTATTCGTACAGTTCTAGATAACTTCTGGAAATCATGGTCCGACCTTAGTAAGAACCCTGAAGATCCTACTGCTCGTAAGATTGTAGTGCAAACTGCACAATCTCTGACCGATGCTATGAATTATATGAGCACGCAGTTAGATAATCTCGATCGGGATCTAGCTACCAATATTGACGTTAAAGCAAAAGAGGCTCAGGGCTACCTGACCGCTATCGCAGATCTGAATAAATCGATCTATAAGATTGAGGGTATGGGTGATCAGGCAAATGATTTACGCGATCAACGCGATCTAATGGCAGACAAGCTATCCAAGATTGCTAATATTACCGTTGTGGAAACGGAAGCTGGTTATAACGTTTCTCTGGGTGGACAGCCATTGGTAGAGGGTGGAGAAGTTACTGCAACCGTAGATAGTGCATTTCTTAATAATGCTTATGCCGCTGGAACGTTGAAGGGCGGCGAGGCTTACGGAATGATTTTCTCCAAAAATACTTATGTTACCGACTACAAGAAACAACTCAACGATATGGCTAGTACGATTGCTACGGGTGACGTTGAAATTACAATACCGGCAGGTTCCAATCTTCCTGAGGGTACCATATTGACAAATGATGCCAAGATTAAGCAAGCAGATGGCACTGTAGTTACTCTGGCCGCTGGTCAAGCAATCCCTAAGGGAGCAACAATGTATGAGGACGCTAAAACCATTGTCAAAGGTTTGAACGGACTTCACAAGTTAGGTTATGCGATGGATGGAAGCTCCGGTCGTGACTTCTTTGTAACCTCTGGTGACGCTGGAACGATCAAGTTGAATCCGAAAATTGCTGCGGATGTTAGTTTATTCGCAACCTCACTGCGTACTACTGTAGATGCAGCTGGCAACACACAGGTCGTTAAAGGGAATAACACTTTGGCTCTCTTGCTTACGAATCTGAAGGATAGTAAATTCACTACGCCGGACGGCAAAATTAGCAATACTGTGGGTGGGCTTCTAGGCTCTATGGTTGGCCAACTTGGTATTCAATCACAGGAGGCTGCTCGTCAGACCGATAACTCAGATTATCTGGTAGAGCAGGTAAACTCCCGTCGCCAATCTGTCAGCGGGGTATCGCTAGATGAAGAAATGTCGAATATGCTCGTGTTCCAGCATGCTTATAGTGCCGCTGCGCGTTTTATGACTACTTTTGATGAACTGCTCGACAAATTGATTAATTCCACCGGCACAGTCGGCAGATAAAAGGAGATATAGCGTATGTTGAGAGTAACCTCTAACATGATGAATTCACAGCTTCTGCTTAACCTAAACCGTAACGCGCGTACAATGAACGATACACAATTACAGCTTTCTAGCGGCCGCAAGATCAACAAACCTTCCGATGATCCGGTAGGGATCACGTATTCCCTGCGCTACCGTGCGGAGCTTTCCTCTAATGAACAATATACTAAGAATGTAGATAGCGCACTTTCATGGCTGGATTATAATGATACTGTTCTAGGACAAGCTGGGGATGTTGTACAGAAAATTCGTGAGTTAACTGTTCAGGCTTCAACTGGAAGTAATCCACAATCCGCACTCGATAGTATCAATTCAGAGGTTATGCAGCTGAAGGAACAGCTTGTGGATATTGCTAACAGTACGCTGAACGGTAAATATATTTTTAATGGTGAGCAATACAACACGAAACCTTATGATTTCGTTAAAGGTGCAGATGGTACATACGATGTATCTAAGCCGATTACTACGGATACTGGGCAGATTCAGTTTATCGTAGGTGAAGACGTGCGTATGCCTATCAGTACGACTGGTAATGAGATATTCGGTAATACGGGTGATACTGACAATCTGTTTGCAATTATTAATAATCTTTCAGCTGGGTTAAAGGCTGGTGACCTGAAGGTTGTATCGGGTCAATTGGATGTACTCGATACGCGTATGGAGACGATTTTGTCTGCACGTTCCGAGATAGGGGCAAAGACTAACCGTGTTGAATTGATGCAGGATCGGCTTAGTGATTTAAATGTAAACTTAACCGATCTCCAAGCGAAGACAGAAGATGCAGACTACGAAGGTTTGATTATGAACTCTAAGATTCAAGAGAATATCTATAATGCCTCCTTATCTGTAGGTGCGAAGATTATTTCAACATCTCTTGTGGACTTTATAAGATAACGGAGGTGGTTCTCGTTGCTTCAGCCGATATTGCAAATCCGTCAGATACCTGCTGTAATTGGAATTGATGCTGATCCGGGCACATACTCGATAACCCAGCCAAAGGCTGAGGTCAATGTTACAACCACTCCGGGGCAATTAACGGTTCAATCTACTCGGCCAGAGCTTACTGTAGATCAATCTCGAGCATGGGAAGCCTATAATGGCGGGAAGATGCTCGATATGAATAGACGAATTTATTCTGGAATTCAGCAGTTGTATCTTCAGGGCATTGCTAGAAAGGTCGAGCAAGGGAATCGTATGGCTCAGTTTTTCAGACCTGGTAACACAATTGCAGAAGTTTACGGCACGGATACCCAGCCAAATTCATTTCCAGAGATTCGCGGTCCAGCATCATATGACAATGTAGATATTCATATCGAAACGAGAGCCCCGCAAATCGAATTTCGAGCCGCGAAGGTGGATATTCAGGTGGAGAGACGTAATCCGGAAATTGAATATACCCGTGGAAAGTTAAACATATATATGCAGCAATACGCTTCGATTCAGTTTATTCCACCAGAATTGAATGTTCAATTGTAGCTTCATAAGCTATAGATGTGCCGGAAAGCGCCTCTATAGCTTTTGTGCTATATATAATGTAGTAGAATTTCGTAAGAAGCTAGTTTTGCATAGCAAAACTTTTGAGGAGTGAACAACTTGATTATAGAAACACTATCTTGGGGAAAACTGGAAGTAGATAAGGAACAGTTATATCATTTTCCTAAGGGAATCCCTGGCTTTGATGAAGAAACTGATTTTGCTTTGATCATGATGGCGGAGACACCTTTTTGGTATTTACAGTCAGTAAAAAGTAAGGGACTATCCTTTCTTTTGGGTGATCCGTTTACTTTTTATCCAACTTATGAATTTGAACTGCCGGACGATGAGGCTGAAGAGTTAGAGATTAAATCGGATGTAGTCGTTCGTTGTATTATTACTTTGAAAGAAAATGTTGAGCAGTCTACGATTAATCTCCTTGCTCCTATTGTATTGAATCCGGTAGGGAACTTTGGTAAACAAATCGTGCTGCATAAAGCGCCTTATCATACGAAACATAGCCTACTGCAAGAGCAGTCGGTTATCGATGGAAAGGATGGTGGATGATATGCTCGTACTTTCCCGCAAAAAAGGGGAATCCATCGTCATCCAAGATCAGATAGAGCTGACGATCTTAAGTGTGGATGGTGATACGGTAAAAGTTGGCATTTCTGCACCGAAGCATGTTGATATTTTCCGGAAAGAGGTTTATCTATCGATTCAAGAGGCGAACCGTGAGTCCGTTGCTCCACAGCAGACTGATCTGAATGCACTGATCCATCGTCTTCGTGGTGTAAATAAGCATGATTAATTGACATATCGTATACACAGAATCCAAAACCTGGGACTGCTTAACCGCGGACTCGGGTTTTTATTTGTGTTTTGGAGAAATTCTCCAAGAAATTTCAAAAAAAATTCGAAATACTCTAAACAGTTGGGGGCATGCCGTCGATATATGTATTAGACGCTGACCCGGCAGGGCGGCCGACCTTAATGGATCGGCGTTTACCACATGGATGTGGAACTAACTTAATTTCAGGGAGGAAATATCAAATGATTATTAACCATAACGTACCGGCGTTGAATACTCACCGCCAATTGTCCATCAACACTGCCAACACTAACAAAAATATTGAGAAATTGTCTTCCGGTCTTCGTATCAACCGTGCAGGTGATGACGCAGCTGGTCTGGCAATCTCCGAAAAAATGCGCGGTCAAATCCGCGGTTTGGATCAAGCTTCCCGTAACGCTCAAGACGGTATCTCTTTGATTCAAACAGCTGAAGGTGCATTGAACGAAACCCACAGCATTCTTCAACGTCAACGCGAAATCGCTAACCAATCCGCAAACGGAACAAACACTGATTCTGACCGTCAAGCACTGCAAGACGAAATGAACCAATTGACTTCCGAAATTAACCGTATCGGTAACACTACTGAGTTTAATACTCAGAAATTGTTGCAAGGTGATGGAAAAGCTAATTTGGCTGGAACAACTATAGTAGCAGATGCCAAACTTGCAGGTGGAACGGCAGCTTTTACAACAGAAGTCAAGAGATCGGATAATGTTACGACCGCTTTTGCAAACAGTAATACACTTTCTTACACTATTAATGGTCAGACTTTAACTGCTACTTTTGCTACAGATGCAACAGCAGCTGTAACTGAAAGTAAATTGCAGGATACAACTGTAACTGGTAATGCTGCAACTATCGGAGTTGGAACGGGTGCTTTGGATCTTCCTACACAAGAAACAGCAATTGCAAGTGCATTGCAAGCAATGATCGACAAAAATGATACCTTAAAAGGCCAGTACACTGCCAAAGTATCTGGTGGCAACATTGTTATTGAGGCAGTAAAAGGTGGGAAATTTGAAGGGGCAGCTGGTAACGTTTCCGCTGCAACCGCAACAGGCGCAGGTGTCGTTGCTAACATTGCAGGTAGTACAAATGCGGGCACATCAACAGCAGCAGTACCTGCTTCTAGCACTATTACATTCGCAGCTGGTACTGATGATGCTGCTCTGAAGAACCTTGTTGGTAAAGGATTCTCTGTAGGAGATAAACAAATCGAGTTCTACAACGCTAGCGAAGGGGCTTATAAAGGCAAGGGCATTGGTGTGGCTATTGACACAGCACTTGCAGCCACTGCTGGTAATAAAGACGATGCAATTGCCAAAGCAATTGCCGATACTGTAGGTTCCAAAATTGAGGGTGTGAAATTCACATCTGCTGCTGGCGTACTTACAATTACCGCTACTGAAGGTGGACTTGATGGAAATAAGATTGAAGTTAAGGATGGTGGAGTTCAAAAATCTTTCGAAACTTCTTTCCAAATCGGTGCTAACACTGGTCAATCCATGAGCTTGTCCATTGGTGACATGCGCTCTTCTGCACTAGGTATCACTGGTAAGGCTGGCGATGCTGGTTTCACTAAGACTAACACTGTAACTGACGGAACTAACGATGTGAGCGCTGAAGCAGCTCTGAACATCTCCACTAAAGAAGATGCTTCTGCTGCTATTGCAATTCTGGATAAAGCTACTGCAACTGTATCCAGCTCCCGTTCTAAACTTGGTGCTGTTCAAAACCGTTTGGAGCACACAATCAACAACTTGGGAACAGCTTCTGAGAACTTGACTGCTGCTGAATCCCGTATCCGTGACGTTGACATGGCTAAAGAAATGATGCAACAAACTAAGAACAACATCCTTGCACAAGCTGCACAAGCTATGTTGGCTCAAGCTAACCAACAACCACAAGGCGTTCTTCAATTGCTTCGTTAATTTTAAAGCCAACCTCTATAGTTTCATAAAAAAAGGACCTTGGAATTTTTCCAAGGTCCTTTTTTTATGGATATTTGTGATTGTTAAAAAAACTTCAGACTTCCGGGATTTTTCCGGTTTATCTTTCTTAAGTCCTAAATTATCCCTGAATTCAACCGATATAAAGAGTATAAAATGAGCGTTGGTGGAGGTCGGGGTTTATGAATGTACAGTTTTCTCTTTCTGCTAGTTCAGTTAGTTCCGTAACAAGTTCACAGGGTGTACCTGAAGGAACGTCCAGTTCTACGTCGGTGACATCCACGATTCAAGAAACTCCTATCCGGAATGCTAAGGATATGAGTTTGAGAGAGAAACAAGGTGTAAATGTATCCGTTGCGGAGGGACAGCTCATTCGTACCATTGAACGGGCAGTGAAATCTTTACAGGGGCCCCAGACTACGCTGGAGATCAGCATCCACGAGAAGACGCATGATATTATGGTCAAAGTGCTTAATAAGGATACCGGTGAGCTCATTCGCGAAGTCCCTCCAGAGAAGACTCTGGATCTCGTAGCTAGTATGATGGAAATTGCCGGAATACTTGTAGACGAGAAAATTTAGTATAGGGGGGTGTTGTTTTGGTTACACGTGTAAATGGATTTTCAGGGATGGATATCGATAGTATGGTTAAGAGCATGATGGCCGCCAAGAGGGTGCCGCTGGACAAACTTAATCAAGACAAGCAGCTCCTGCAATGGCAAAGGGAAGGATACCGGGAATTGAACAGCAAGCTGTACGATTTCCGGACAAATAAATTAATCACCAAGTACGGAGGGAATGCTGCGCTCAACGCTCAGAAAGCTGTGGTTACCGGAAATACAACAGCTGTTAAAGCTGAAGCTTTAGCAACAGCAAATGGAGTGGATATGAAGGTCAGTGTTACCCAACTGGCAACAAGAACGACGTACGAAACTCCTGGCTTGGGACAGGGGAAACCCGCTACAATGTCTCTAGCTGCACTAGATGGTGTTGATCTCTCCAATATGTCTGAAACTGATAGAACTGAATATTTGAAAAAGGGCTTTGATATCAGCATTAACGGTGAAACGTTCAAAGATAAAGATGGAAAGTCCATCTTTAACGGTCTGACTTCAATTTCAACATTAGTGGCAACGATTAACTCTTCCTCCAAAGCAAATGCTATTGCGAGCTATGATGAAATTACGGGCAAGCTAACAATTGCCTCCAAGACCAGCGGTAAAGATGGTATTGTAACAATGGGGACGCCTGCAAGCAGTAATACATTGCTGGGTCTGTTCTCGAAGAGTAATCTTAATGTGGTGGAATCTAATAAACTTACGGGCGTTACTACTGCAACTACAGTAACTGAGTTAATAAATAAAAGAGACGGTACCTCCCTAGTTGATGCTGATGTGAAAGACATCAAGTTTACTATCAATGGCAAGGAGTTAGTAGTTAAAGGTTCAGATTCTATTGCTACCATTATGAGTACAATTAATGGTGCGGGTGCCAAAGTAAACGCAAGCTTTACTACAGATGGAACCTTGAAGCTTGTTGGCGATTCTGGGGGCGACGTTAATCTCGGTGGAGATTCTTATGGATTTATGAAGCTCTTTAATGGGAGGCAGTCAACTCCTGCAGATGATAATTCCATTAAAAAGACCATAGATGGGGTAAATGCTAAAGTATCTATCAACGATGTAGAAATTGATAATGTTAACAGTAATACGTTTACTATTAATGGTGTTCAGCTGACGTTGCAAGAGTTGACAAAAAAAGATGCAGCTTCTGCTGATATTCCGGTTATTATCAAGACGCAGACAGATCCCGATAAAGCTGTGGAGACCATCAAAGGGTTTATTGAGGATTACAACAGCTTGGTCGTATCTTTGAATGCGAAAATCGATGAGGCTAAATATCGTGATTTTAGACCTTTGACAGATGAACAAAAGTCTGCATTGAAAGATGATGATATTAAGACTTGGACAGAAAAGGCTAAGAGCGGTCTGCTTAAGAATGATGATATTATTAAATCTGTATTGTCCGAAATGCGCGCTATTATCACTGAGAAGCTGGGACCACTCAGTGCACTAGGAATTACAACCGGAAATTATATGGAGAACGGTAAGCTTATAATAAAAGATGAGGCTAAGCTGAAGAGCGCAATCACTGCTAATCCGCAGCTAGCCATGGATTTATTGCAAGGGCCAGCCAGTGCCCCTAAAGAAGGAATATTGGATAAAATGGCTGATAAAGTATCGGCTGCCATTGATAAGATTTCTGAGCGAGCTGGTACAAATAGATTCTCTATGGACCTTACCAGCACCTTCAAAGAAGAAAGTGTAATGGGTAAGAAGATGAAGCTCTACAACACTCGTATAACTTCAATGTTGACTATGTTAAATAATGCCGAAACACGCTACTACAAGCAGTTCTCAGCCATGGAAACGGCAATGAACAAGTTGCAGTCACAGTCTAACAGTCTTTTCTCCACATCCAGCTAAGATAATTATAAAATAGAGGGTGACATTATTGATAACATCTCCTTATGACAAGTATCGCCAATCTTCTGTCAAAACCTCAACGCCTGCACAGTTGGTAGTCATGCTTTACGATGGAGCCATTCGTTTCGTTAGAACAGCGATGGATGGTCTTAGCAAACAAGACTATGAGAAGACCAGTCTTAATTTTGGCAAAGCTCAAACGATTATAAGTGAATTAATGAGTACATTGGACTACTCCTATGAGGTATCTAATAATCTTTATTCACTTTATGAATATACGAATTTCTTGTTAGTGGAAGCTAATATCCGCAAAAGCCCGGAAAAAGCGGAAGAGGCCATCGGCTATCTTACAGACCTTCGTGAAACTTGGCTACAGGCATCCAAAATCGCTGCAGGCCAGGGACAGGCTGAAAGTGCTCATGGATGAGTTAATTCAGAGCCTGAAGGAACTAACCTTAGGTATCACGGACAGACTCGATGAGACTACCTATGAGGTGTTGGAGCTTTTTGTCGAGGATCGTCAGGAGCTTGTCGACTCTATTGCAGAACAAGCCGAAATTTGTAAGTCAACGACCGCACAAAAACAAGAAATTAATCGAATTTTGGAGTATGACAATGTGATCCTAGACAGAATGAACGCTCTTCGTTTGGAAGCGCAAGACTGGTTGCAGAAGCGCAATCAGGCCAAGGTACAGCGCAGCGCCTACGAGGCCGCTTACACCCCAGATAGTTTTCTAATGGATCGCAGAAAATAATTTATTTCGGTGTTTCACTATAGGAGTAGACGGGTATTAATTTCCGTCTGCTCTTTTTTTGATCCTTACGCCGCAGCTATTTCTTGATTATGGTAAATTAAACGTCCTATTTTACGTGGTAAATTATTGCATGTAAACATTTACTTTTCCAATTGACAATGAAGAAGTTACGGTGGTATAGTCGATTTGTGAGCAAGACTCACGTTCATCTGATGACGAAGGGAATGTTTAATCAATGGAAGGTAAAGTAAAATGGTTTAACGCAGAAAAAGGTTATGGTTTTATCGAGACTGCAGACGGTGGCGACGTATTCGTACACTTTTCCGCGATTCAAACTGATGGTTTCAAGACTTTGGATGAAGGCCAATCCGTAGAGTTCGATATCGTTGAAGGCGCACGTGGACCACAAGCAGCTAACGTAATCAAATTATAATCATACGGCTCAGCCGACCTACATATAAGTAGATGGTTAGCAATTTAGACAGCGCTAGCAAGGATCTTGGGAATTCTCCCGAGGTCCTTTTTTTGTGTGTTGGGACCCCCGCAAAGTACCTGAGTATGCATCGATTTAGGCTCCACTTTGTGGGGAGATTTTGTGTGCTCATAAGCTTCTCTCAATGCAGTTAATAGAAAGAAAATAGCGTACTTTGTAAATTTATAATATGGAAAATGTTAGAACTCTCCGAAATGTGGGTAATAGTTGTACGTTGAGCTGTTTATCTTACCTCGACGCACACTATGTTAGCCTAGGCCAACACTTCCATGAGAGATTCAAATAGCCTAAGCTATCAAAACTTTTAGGAGGATGATTAGCAGGATGAAAAAGAAGTTGCGCGGTCTTATGACCGGAGTTTTAGGAGTTAGTATGTTATTAGGATCTCTTGGCAGTGTATCTGCCGCCTCCGTACCTAAGGATATTCAAGGTCACTGGGCTCAAGCTCAACTACAGGAATGGCTAGATAGAGGATACCTTGGAGGATACCCAGACGGTACAGTTAAACCAAACAAGGCCATTACGCGCGGTGAGTATGTGACTATGGTAAATCGCCTGTTTGGTTTTACAGCAAAAGCAACTGTAAGCTTTAAAGATATGAAAAGCACAAACTGGAACTACAGTGAAGTGGCTAAAGCCGTGGAAGCTGGTTATATCGGGGGATACGAGGACAATACGTTCCGTCCAAATACTCCGCTCACAAGACAAGAGGCAGCTGTAATGGCTGCGAAATTACTTAAATTGAGCACTAATACCACTACTAGCAAATTTAAAGACAATGCACAAATCGCAGCATGGGCAAAAGGTGCAGTAGCCGCTGCAGCAGATAAGAAGATTATTAACGGTTATCCGGACGGAACCTTCGGTCCTAAGAGATCGTTAACACGTGCAGAGGCTGTAGGTATCATCAATACCTCGGTCATCTATTACCCAGGTAGCGGCACAGGTGGTGGAGTAATTCCTACCCCAACGCCAACTCCGACACCAACAGCTACCCCAACGCCAACAGCTACTCCAGGTGGTAGTACGGGTGGAGGAAGTGGTGGTGGATCTGGTGGAGGTAACGGTGATGGCGGAACTGTCACTACACCAACCGTAAGTGGGGCAACCTATGGTAACGTTGGTTCGGTAACAGCCGATGTATACCTGACATCTTCCGTAACAGGCTCAGTGTACTATGTTGTAGCTCCTTATACTGCTAACATAAGTGCACCGAGTGCATTGCAGGTGGAAAAAGGACAGATCAGCAATGGAACTGCAAGCGAAATTCATGGTAGTGTTGCAACTGTACCGAACACAACGGTTACATTCTCGGTTTACGGATTGAATCCTGGGACAGAATACGCAACATATATCGTAGCAGCGGATGCATCTGGTAATCTGTCTACTGTGACAACAGTTCGATTAACTACTGCTCAGGCAACTGAAAAGTCGATTACACTTTTTGAACCAGGACAAGCAGGTACTGTTACAGCCGATGTATATGTTAAATATGGTGTGACAGGTTACGCTCCAACCCCAGTAAGATATGTAGTATTACCAGCTAATGAAAAAGCACCTAGCGCAGCACAAATTTCTTTAGGACAGAATAGTACTGGTACAGCGTTGACTGCTCCATGGACGGACACGCTTACGTTCGCTCCTGGTGTAAAACATACGCATACTTTGACTGGATTGACAGCCAATACTGCCTATAAGGTATACGTTATTACAGGATCGGGTACAGAATTGTCACCTGTCGAAATCATTCAAATTCATACCAAGTAACTTAATCTTATACTGTCTCAGTTTGGGAATATAAGAATGGAATTCGTACTATAATAACGACAGGTTTACAATTGGTCCGGTGAGGCGAATAGTTGCTCTTACCGGACTTGTTTTATTTGTGAACACTACGACAATATTTGTTATCTAATTGTAAGGGCTGTAAGGAATTACTTTTTACTTAGCCTTAACAATTTGGTATAATGAAGGTGTAACTAAAGGAGGAGTGGCCATGCAATTCACCATTCGAGGTCAACAAATTGACGTGACCGACGCTTTGAGAGAGTATGTTGATAAGAAGCTCAGCAAACTTGAGAAGTATTTCGAAGCACCCCCTACCTCTGAAGGGTCTGTGACGCTTGGCGTAGTTCGCGGCCTTCATACGGTGGAAGTAACCATTCCGCTTGCTGGTGTGACGCTTCGTGCGGAAGACCGCAGCGATGACATGTACGCTTCCATAGATGCCGTTGTGGACAAGCTGGAACGTCAAATTCGCAAACACAAAACGAAGATCAATCGTAAGTTCCGTCAAGAGGGACTCAAGACGCTGTTTGTGGATGGAGCTAGTACCGCTGTTGCTGTAGAAGAACAAGATTATGATGATTTAGAAGTTGTGCGGAACAAACGCTTTACGATGAAGCCGATGGATGTAGAAGAAGCTATTCTTCAAATGAACATGGTAGGACATACTTTCTTTGTTTTTTCCAATATCGATACCTCGGAAGTAAGCGTAGTTTACAAACGTGATGATGGTAAATATGGATTGATTGAACAGGGCTAAGATACAATGATGCCAGTTATGCTCTAAGTATAAAGGGCCTCGAGAGTTAGTCAGAACCTAAGAAATTTAAACCGAGCCCCTATTCGCTTGCAGCGAATAGGGCTCTTGTGCGTATAAGCGACTATATTTGAAAAATGTGGCTGATACACCTTGTATTGCGGCATCTCTTACAAACTGTTACAATTTATGAAGCAGCGGAATCGAATTTATAAATGGCCCTTTCAATTTTGTGAGGATGGGCTCGGTTCCACCATCTGTGTTGCATGAAAGGGGTTAACCATGCTAGGACTTGTAAAGAAAATATTCGGAGACACCAACGATCGTGACGTTAAACGTCTCATGAAGACAGTCGATGTAATTAATGGATTGGAACCGGAATTTGTAAAGCTATCTGATGAACAGTTACAAGCGAAGACAGCAGAATTCCGTGCCCGTATTGAAAAAGGCGAAACTCTGGAAGAAATTCTTCCTGAGGCATTTGCAACCGTACGTGAAGCTTCCAAGCGGACACTGGGTATGCGGCATTTTGATGTGCAGTTAATTGGTGGTATGGCTCTGCATGAAGGCCGAATCTCCGAGATGAAGACTGGTGAAGGTAAGACACTAGTAGGTACATTGCCAGTGTATTTGAATGCTTTGCTAGGTAAAGGCGTACACGTTGTAACGGTCAATGACTATTTGGCTCAGCGCGACAGCGCACAAATGGCACAAATCTATAACTTCCTGGGCATGACGGTTGGGGTTAACCTAAGCGGTATGGACCATGCTGATAAACAAGCTGCTTATGCCTGCGATATTACGTATGGCACGAACAACGAATTTGGTTTCGATTATTTGCGTGACAACATGGTGCTTTATAAAGAGCAAATGGTTCAGCGCCCTCTGTATTTCTGTATTATTGATGAAGTGGACTCTATTCTTATTGATGAAGCACGTACACCTCTTATTATTTCCGGACAAGCTGAGAAGTCTACAGAATTGTATTTTTCAGCAGACCGTTTCGTGAAAAAGCTTAAGGCTGAAGAAGACTACACAGTTGATATTAAGGTGAAGTCTGTAGCCTTGACTGAAAAAGGTGTGGCTACTGCTGAGCGCGCTTTTGGTATTGAGAACTTGTATGATCACAGTCATGTAACCTTGAATCACCATATCGTCCAAGCCCTAAAAGCAAATGTAATTATGCGTCGTGACGTAGACTACGTTGTAAACGAGGGTGAGGTCGTTATTGTCGATGAATTTACAGGACGTCTAATGTCAGGTCGTCGTTATAGCGATGGGTTGCACCAAGCGATTGAAGCGAAGGAAGAAATCGAAGTACAGAATGAGAGTATGACTCTTGCTACGATCACTTTCCAGAACTACTTCCGTATGTATCGCAAACTGGGCGGTATGACAGGTACTGCGAAGACTGAGGAAGAGGAATTCAAGAAGATTTATGGTCTTGAAGTTCTTCAGGTTCCTACGAATAAGCCGAACAAGCGCGATGATATGCCGGATGTCGTCTACAAGAGTGAGAACGGTAAGTTCAAGGCTGTTGTGGAAGAAATCGTAGAACGTCACAAAAAGAACCAGCCTGTACTGGTTGGTACAGTGTCGATCGAGAATTCAGAGCTCGTCTCTGAAATGCTGAAGCGCAAAGGTGTTAGGCACCAAGTGCTTAACGCGAAGCATCACGCTGCGGAAGCAGAAATCATTACCCATGCAGGTCAGCCAGGTACAGTTACGATTGCTACCAACATGGCTGGACGTGGTACGGACATCGTTCTGGGTGAAGGTGTGACAGATCTTGGAGGTCTGCATATCATTGGTACAGAGCGTCATGAATCGCGCCGGATTGATAACCAGCTGCGCGGTCGTGCGGGTCGTCAAGGTGACCCGGGTTCTACACAATTCTACTTGTCGCTTGGCGATGAGCTGATGAAGCGTTTTGGCGCTGACAACGTTCTGACTATGATGGATCGTCTCGGATTCGAGGAAGATCAGCCGATTGAGAGCCGCATGATCACGCGTGCTGTAGAATCTGCTCAGAAACGTGTTGAAGGCAATAACTTTGATATCCGTAAAGTCGTATTGCAATATGATGACGTGATGAATCAACAGCGTGAAATTATTTATAAACAACGCCGTGAGATTCTGGAGTCCGATAATATTAAAGATATCGTGCTTGAAATGATCAAGCCTGTAATTGAGCGTATCGTTCTCGCACACTGTAGCGATGATATTCCTGAGAACTGGGAACTGCAAGAAGTTGCTGATTACGTAAACAGCAAGCTGCTTGAAGAAGGTGCTTTGACCCGTGATATTCTATGGGGTAAGGAAGCTGAGGAGATTATCGAGTTTATTTTCGAACGTGTGCTTGAGAAATATGCAGCACGTGAAGAACGTCTGGGTTCAGAGCTCGTACGTGAATTCGAGAAGGTAATCGTGCTTCGTTCCGTAGATAGCAAATGGATGGATCATATTGATGCAATGGATCAATTGCGTCAAGGGATTCACTTGCGTGCCTACGGTGGTACGGATCCACTTCGTGAATATCAATTCGAAGGCTTTGAGATGTTTAATACTATGACTGCTACGATTCAAGAAGAAGTAGCTACTTATATTATGAAGGCTCACATCGAAGCGAATCAGGAACGTCAATCCGTTATTGATGAAGACAAGATCTCTACAAACAGCGAACCTGTTGAGAAACGTCCGGTTCACGTTGAAGCTGTAACTGGCCGTAATGATCTTTGCCCTTGCGGAAGCGGCAAGAAGTACAAGAATTGTCACGGTCAAAACGCATAAGACAAACATTTAGAAATACACCATATTTTGCGAACTAAGGTATAGATAAAGTTGGTGTTTGATTGAGGTTTTCTCTGCTCTTGCCATTTATCTAGTCCTTATTATCGCTTCCATGGGTATACTAACCATAAAGAGCGGCTGGGCCCGGGGGGATCCCCCGTTTACGGCCCAGTCGCTTTTTTGGATCTTTAGTAGTTTGGTGATCATGGAGCGGAGCAGGCGGAATTGTTCTGTAGAAGCGTAGCGTTCGCCTTTGTTTCCGGATTCCAACCGCGATGCGGTTATCCATTCAAGGAATCTGGAAACAACAGCGATCGGAAGAATAATCCGTAAGGCGTAAGCGAACTTTGATCACTATATCCCACTAAATCTCCAATAGAGCGACGACCGTAACACTATTTTGAAAGGTGAAGTGACCTATGATAGAACCAAATGTAAAGCAGGATTTGCGTGAAATAGGCAAGAAACTAACTGACCTTAGGGGGTCTCTTTGACTTAGATCTTAAGCAAGAGATGATTTCTAACTTTGAAGAGAAAATGGCGGCTCCAGGATTTTGGGATAATAGTGAGCAAGCGCAAAGCGTAATCGCCGAGATGAATGCTGTGAAATCTTCCGTAGATCAATACGAGAAGCTTCAACAGGAATACGATGATGCTGCGATGATGGCAGAGCTTGCGGATGAAGAGGGCGATGCAGATCTGGCGGCAGAAATTGGGGAGACAATTAGCAGCCTAGGCAGAAAATTGGATGAATTTGAGCTGCAATTGCTGCTTAATCAGCCGTATGACAAGCTGAATGCTATTCTAGAGCTTCATCCGGGTGCAGGCGGAACGGAATCCCAAGACTGGGGACAAATGCTACTGCGTATGTACACGCGCTGGGCTGAAAAACGTGGATTCAAGGTTGAGGTGTTGGACTATTTACCGGGTGATGAAGCAGGAATTAAGAGTGTCACGCTACTTATTAAAGGCTTCAACGCCTACGGATACCTAAAAGCTGAGAAGGGTGTCCATCGGCTTGTACGGATTTCTCCTTTTGACTCTTCGGGCAGAAGGCATACTTCTTTTGTATCCTGTGATGTCGTTCCGGAAATTGCCGATGATGTAGACGTTGAGATTCGTACTGAGGATCTGAAAATCGATACGTATCGGGCGAGCGGCGCCGGTGGACAGCATATTAATACCACGGACTCTGCGGTACGGATTACTCACTTGCCGTCGGGTGTGGTGGTAACCTGTCAGAACGAACGTTCACAGATCAAAAACCGTGAGCAAGCGATGAAAATGCTGCGTTCCAAGCTGTATGAGCGCAAGCTGCAAGAACAGCAGCAGCACTTGGATGAGATTCGCGGCGAGCAATCCGATATTGCCTGGGGCAGTCAGATTCGCTCCTATGTATTTCATCCGTATAACATGGTCAAGGATCACCGCACTTCCGTAGAAACAGGGAATGTGGGTGCAGTCATGGACGGAGACCTGGATGCATTCATTGATGGTTACTTACGTAGCCAGATCAAGATTGAGGCGGACTAAGGGATTTTTTCGGGAATATAGGAAAGTATAAGGTTACTCCATACTATCTTTATATTGATTTTTTGAGGAAACGGATCCCATTCTTTGATATGGATGGTGTACCCGTTTCTTCTTACGTAAAGCAAGATGACACTTTAAGGAGCGCCTTGAAATGCAAAAAATCAATTCACGTAATAAACCCCCACTAATTCCTCTAAATGGACCACTCCGACATGTAGTGGATACAACGCTAATTCTGCTCGGTTCGTTAGTGACAGCGCTGGGGTTTAATCTCTTTTTTCTGCCGAATCATATTGCTTCTGGTGGTGTATCCGGTCTGTCTGTATTGGCTGAAGCCTGGTTTGGAGCTGAACCGGCTTACACGCAATGGGCACTTAATATTCCACTGTTTGTGCTCGGGGTAATTTTCCTAGGTAAGCAATATGGAGTACGCTCACTGCTTGGGAGTTTTGTACTGCCGTTGTTCATCCTTGTGACGAAAGATTTACCTGCACCTACAACCAATCCACTCTTAGCCTCCATTTATGGCGGTATCTGTGTCGGAGTGGGACTAGGTCTTGTGTTCCGTGGACGTGGATCGACAGGTGGACTCACGATTTTGGCGCAGATTATTCAAAAGATATCCGGTCTCAGCTTCTCGATTTCTGTAGTGCTGCTAGACGGGACAGTCATTGTGTTAGCTGCATTTATACTCGGTATGGAGCAAGCACTGTATGCGCTGATCGGATTATTTGTGACAGGTAAGGCCATTAACGCGATAGAGGTAGGCTTTCGTTATACGAAGGTTGCGTACATAATCTCTGACAAGACGGAAGAAATATCTGAAGCGATATTAAATGATTTAGATCGTGGTCTGACGAAGCTGGACGCACATGGCGGGTATACTGGTGATGCACGTACCGTTCTGATGGTAGTGGTAGGCCAGAATGAAGTGTCGAGACTGAAAGCGATTGTCCAATCTGTAGATACAAGTGCATTTGTGATTATTACCGAAGCTCATGAAGTGCTGGGCGAAGGGTTTAAAAGGGAAGCGTAATCTCACCTACGGGGGAGGCGGCGCTTCTCTTTTTTTGTAAATGAGGTTATATTTAGGAGGAAATAAAGTTCACATATTGTGTTGTATTTATATTAATTGGGATGTATAATAATACATATTTCTAAGACGGTATGCATTATATTAAATAATATATTCATGATAAGCAGGAAGTGGGGATGACAGTGGAAGGCAAGCTGAGGGCGGCGATTGTTGGATCAACGGGTTATGGAGGCGTAGAGCTGATTCGGCTACTACAAAGTCATCCTAAGGTAGAGATTACTTCGGTGATTTCCTCATCAAGTGCAGGGGATGCAATAGAGGAAGGGTTTCCTCATTTGACGGGCATTATTGACCGAAGGCTGGATGGCGTTGATCCGGCTCAGATGGCTGAGCGGGCGGATGTGGTTTTTACGGCTACACCGTCTGGTGTAAGTGCAAAGCTGGTGCCGCAGCTGCTGGAAGCTGGACTAAAGGTCGTAGATCTATCCGGTGATTTCCGATTGAAGAATGGCGCAGAGTATGAACACTGGTATAAACATCCGGCTCCGGCTGATGAATACCTAGAGCAGGCTGTATACGGACTTTGTGAGGTGTTCGGAGAGCGCGCGGCTGGGGTTGATTTTATATCTAATCCAGGCTGTTATCCTACGGCTACACTTCTTGGACTAATTCCTGCCATTCAGGCAGGCTGGATTAAGCATGACAGTATTATTATTGATGCCAAATCAGGGGTTACCGGAGCAGGACGCGGAACGAGTCTGATGGTGCATTATGCAGAGATAAACGAGAACTTAAAAACTTATAAAATAAATAAACATCAACATATACCAGAAATTGAGCAGACGCTCACGGAGATTGCTGGAGAAAAGGTAACCGTAACGTTCACCACACATCTCGTGCCGATGAGCCGAGGTATTATGAGTACGATGTATGCAGGAATGACGGGCAATTATACGGAGCAGGATTTTGTGAATTTATATCGTGAATATTATGCGGGCAGACCTTATGTGCGGGTGCGCGATGCAGGTGTGATTCCAGCGACAAAAGAAGTTAGCGGCTCTAATTATTGTGATATCGGATTTGCAACAGATGCTCGTACAGGGCGGGTGACGATCGTCTCCGTCATTGATAACGTTGTAAAAGGTGCGGCAGGTCAGGCAATACAGAACCTTAATTTGATGATGGGATGGGAGGAAACCCTTGGCCTCGGCTACACACCTGTGTATCCATAAGGATCAGCGGTACAAATAACATGAGCGAGATTGAATTATTTACTACCTTGGAAGGTGGCAGCATTACTTCACCTAAAGGCTTTAAGTCCGGAGGACTGCACTGTGGTCTGAAAAAAACAGATCGCAACGATCTCGGAGTGATTGTCTGCGAGGTTCCGGCAACGGCGGCAGCTGTGTATACGACGAATGTTTTTCAGGCGGCTCCTCTGAAGGTGACACGGGAAAGTCTTTTGAACGGAACGTTGCAGGCGGTAATCGTGAACAGCGGGAATGCTAATGCCTGCACAGGTGAACAAGGTGAGGCCGATGCTTATGAGATGCGCGCTGCTGCGGCTCAACATTTGGGCGTAGAGGTTAATGATGTTGCTGTCGCTTCGACTGGTGTGATCGGTGAGCTGCTGAAGATGGATTGCGTACGTAGCGGTATTACTGCACTGCCAGAGAAGCTGGACGGTGGGGCTGCTGGAGCGGAAGAATTCTGTCAGGCCATCCTTACAACTGATTTAGTTAAAAAAGAGGTTGCCGTAAAGGTGCTTGTTGGTGGTGTAGAAGTTATTATTGCTGGAGCCGCGAAGGGCTCCGGGATGATTCATCCTAACATGGCTACCATGCTCGGTTTTATGACTACAGATGCTGATATTTCAGCGGAGGATTTACACAGTCTACTTCGTTCTGCTACGAACGTTACTTTTAATATGATTACAGTGGATGGAGATACAAGCACGAATGATATGCTAGTTTCGATGGCTAGTGGGCTTGCAGGTAATGAGAAGCTGACTCGGCTTCATCCGGATTGGGACGCTTTTGCTGCTGGCTTCACGCATGTCTGCCAGACGCTAGCCAAGGCTATTGCGCGGGATGGCGAAGGTGCGACTCACCTGATCGAGGTGCAAGTGAATGGTGCAGTTCATGATGAGGCGGCAGCAGCGATTGCCAAGACAGTGGTAGGCTCTAGTCTAGTGAAATCTGCTATTTTTGGAGCGGATGCGAACTGGGGACGGATTATTGCTGCGGTTGGGCGTGCGGGTGTTCCGGTATCGCCAGAGCATGTAAATATTTCATTAGGTGAGATTGAGGTGCTCTTGCACTCGAAGCCAGTTGCTTTTGACGAGGAAAAGGCTTTGGCTTATTTGCAAAAAAGTGAAACTGTGCTGATCACTGTAGATTTGCATGATGGAACCGGAAAGGCTACAGCTTGGGGCTGTGACCTAACTTACGATTATGTGCGGATTAACGCTGCATATCGTACCTAATTTGTGGCGTGCTTAAGCCCACAAGGGAAGGATATCGATTATATGACGCTAAACAGCGAGCTTGAACTTATAGATGCATTAGATGGCAGTGGATTGTTTGTGATGAAATGCGGCGGCAGTACGTTAGCTGCGCTTCCGGATTCTTTTTTCGAGGATTTGCGAGATTTGCAGCAAGAAGGCATTCAGCCTGTAATTGTTCATGGCGGAGGGCCAGCCATTTCAGAGAATCTAGCAAAATTGGGCATTGAAAGCAGCTTTGTAAACGGTCTGCGAGTAACTACTGAAGCCGTGCTAGATGTCGTTGAGATGACGTTGGCAGGGAGCATTAACAAGGCGATTGTAAGACGAATTCAAGAAAGTGGCGGTCTAGCTCTAGGGCTATCCGGCATTGATGGAAATATGATTACTGCTAGACCTGTAGCTAATAGCGCTGAAGTAGGTTTGGTAGGAGAAGTAACGGAAGTAAAGGCTGAGATTGTAACAGGAATTATTGGCATGGGTTATATCCCAGTCATTGCGCCTATCGGAGTTGATGCTGCAGGTCAGCGCTACAATATTAACGCAGATACAGCAGCAGGGGCAGTCGCTTCTTATGTAGAGTCTCCCCAAATGATCGTAGTCACAGATGTCCCTGGCATTATGAGTACGGTGGAAGGCCAAAAGGTTGTACTTCCATCCGTTACCGTACAGGAAATCGAAGCCTTAATCGAAAGTGGAGAAATCTACGGCGGCATGATCCCAAAAGTACGGGCAGCTATCGATTGCATTCAAGGCAGCGTTTCAGAGGTTATTATTGTGGATGGAAAAGAACCGCGGGTGCTTAGCCGAGTACTGCAAGGTGAAGCGATAGGCACACGTATTATTCGTTCGTAGAATCATAGATGAATATCATTTAGAGGTGCAGCCTGGTACACAGGAGCACAAGATGGGAGAGTGACTTAGAATGAGCAAGCTTACACAAACGGAATTGGATTCGCAAGCAGGGGCACAGCAGACCGATACCGTAGGATCAGGTACACCGGATGTTGCAGCAGGCAAGCTTAGCGCGGTATTCCCTTCTTACGCCAGATATGATCTTAGCTTAGTTAAAGGCAAGGGCACCTGGGTATGGGATGATAAGGGCAATAAGTATCTTGATTTTACAAGTGGATTAGCTGTGACCAGTCTAGGTCATGCTCCTGAAAAAGTCGGTGCGAAGCTGAAGGATCAGATTGACACGCTCTGGCATGTCTCGAACCTGTTCCATATTCCGGGACAGGACAAAGTTGCAAATCTTTTGACAGAGAATAGCTGCGCTGATCAAGTATTTTTCTGCAATAGTGGGGCAGAAGCGAATGAGGCTGCTATTAAGCTGGCTCGCCGTTACCACCAGAAGGTAAAGGGTGCTGATCGTTATGAAATCATTACGTTTGAACAATCTTTCCATGGTCGTACGTTAGCTACACTGACTGCTACAGGTCAGCAAAAGGTAAAAGAAGGCTTCCTGCCGCTTCCAGCAGGCTTTAAGACGGTACCTTTGCATGATCTCCCAGCGTTAGAGGCTGCTATTGGCGATCACACAGCTGCTATTATGCTGGAGATGGTACTTGCAGAGGGTGGCGTGCTTGAGGTAGAACCTGAGTTCTTGAACGCTGTTGTGGCGCTATGTGAGAAACACGGACTGCTTCTAATTGTAGACGAAGTACAGACCGGTATGGGACGTACAGGCAAGTTGTTCGCTCATCAGCATTATGGAATTGAACCGGATATTTTCACCTTGGCTAAGGGGATTGCTAGTGGGTTTCCAGCAGGCTTAATGCTTGGCAAAGGCTATTTGCGTGAGGCTTTCTCACCGGGCAGCCATGCGTCCACCTTCGGGGGAACACCGCTCGCAACAGCGGTTATGGCAGCGACGATTGAAACGATGCTGGAGGATGAGCTTCCACAACGTGCCGAAGAAATGGGTAAGTACCTGACAGGTCTTTTGAAAGAGAAGCTGGCGGACTGTTCTTTTGTGAAGGATATCCGTGGTAAAGGACTGTTGATCGGGATTGAATGTCAATCACCAGCGGGCGATATTGTATTGGCTGGACAAAAGAAAGGCCTGTTGTTCGTGACAGCGGGTCCTAATGTCCTTCGCCTGCTGCCTAATCTATATGTAAGCAAAGAGGAGATCGACCAGGCGGTGGACATCCTATCCGAACTCATTCATACTTATGCTAAACAAGCAAACGGGGAGGTAAGCTCATGAGTCAGGGCGTACAGAGTAATAAGATCACCATTGCACAGCAACTGAAAGGCCGTGATTTACTGGAGCTGAACGATTACAGCCCGGAAGAAATTACGTACTTAATAGATTCTGCGATTGAGCTGAAGAAGAAGCAAAAAAATGGCGAAGAATTCCAGCCGCTGAAAGGGAAGACAATCGGTCTTATTTTTGAAAAGTCTTCTACTCGTACGCGCGTGTCGTTTGAAGTTGGAATGTATCAGCTGGGAGGGCATGCCCTTTTCTTAAGCAAAAATGATATCCAGCTTGGACGCGGTGAAACGGTTGGCGATACAGCACAAGTAATGTCACGTTACCTCGACGGCATTATGATCCGTACCTTTGGCCATGAAAAAGTAGAAGATCTGGCTCGTTATGCTTCTATTCCAGTAATCAACGGTCTGAGCGACCTGGCACATCCTTGCCAAGTGCTGGCGGATTACCAAACGATTTACGAGCACAAAGGGAAGCTTAAAGGCCTGAAGCTGGCTTACATCGGCGATGGCAACAATATGGCACATTCCCTGATGATTGGTGGCGCTAAGCTGGGTGTGGACGTATCTATCGCTGGACCGGAAGGTTACGAGCCGGATGCAGCGGTTGTAGCAGAAGCCCGTGAGATCGCTAAAGAAACCGGAGCGAAGATTGTGGTCACTCACAGCCCGCAAGAAGCTGTGCAAAACGCCGACGTCATCTACACCGATGTGTGGGCGAGCATGGGCTTCGAAGAGGAGCAAAAGGCGCGTGAAGCGGCATTCAAAGACTATCAGGTCAATGAGGAGCTTGTAAAAGGCGCGAAGAGCGATTATCTTTTCCTGCACTGCCTGCCAGCCCACCGTGAGGAAGAGGTCAGCACAGGTGTGATTGACGGCCCTAACTCGGTGATCTTTGATCAGGCTGAGAACCGCCTGCATGCGCAGAAGGCTTTAATGGCTGCGCTGATGAGTTAAGGAATTTAAATAATATAAAATATAAATCACTATATAAATTGAATTAATGTTGGGCGAAGTTAGGTTTTGGACGATGGAGTAATGGAGCGGAATTTTTGGAACTGTAGGAGCGTAGCGTTCGCCTTTATCATCAGATTTCATCCGCATAATGCGGTTTGAAATAAAAGAAATCTGATGATAACAGCGACCGGAAGTCCAAACATTCAGCGTAGTTGCGAATAATCGTTAAAGTGCTAGCGAGAGCACGGTTATTTTAATTTATATAGCCCACACGAAAGGAAGTTGCCACACCATGGCTAAAGAAAAAATTGTACTCGCCTATTCCGGCGGACTAGATACATCCGTTATTTTGAAATGGCTTAAAGAAACCTATGACGCGGAGATCATCGCCTTCACAGCCGATATCGGCCAGAAGGAAGAGCTCGACGGTCTGGAAGAAAAAGCACTAGCAACCGGCGCATCGAAAGTATACATCGATGACCTGCGCGATGAGTTCGCTAGCGACTTCATCTACCCTATGTTCCAATCCGGCGCGCTTTACGAAGGCCAATACTTGCTTGGAACTAGTATTGCTCGTCCGCTGATCGCTAAACGCATGGTGGATATCGCCATCGCTGAAGGTGCAACAGCTATCGCACACGGCGCGACAGGCAAAGGGAATGACCAAGTCCGTTTTGAGCTTGGCGTAGCTGCTTTGGCACCAGACATCAAGGTAATCGCACCTTGGCGTCTGGAAGAATTCCGCAATCAATTCCCAGGCCGTGCGGAAATGATCGCTTATGCGGAAGCTAATGATATTCCTGTACAAGCATCTGCGGCGAAGCCGTATTCGATGGACCGTAACCTGCTGCATATCAGCTATGAGAGCGGCGTATTGGAAGATCCTTGGTTTGATCCAAGTGCACCGGAGAACAAAGGAATGTTCCTGCTGAGCAACGCTCCTGAAGATGCTCCGGATGAAGCGGAATATTTGGAACTCGATTTCGTTAAGGGAGACTGCATAGCCCTGAATGGTGAGTCCTTATCCCCACTGCAAGTGATGGATAAACTGAATGAGCTAGGCGGTAAACACGGTATTGGACGTGTGGATATGGTTGAGAACCGTTTTGTCGGCATGAAGAGCCGCGGTGTGTATGAGACTCCGGGTGGAACCATCCTGTTCGTCGCTCATCGCAAAATGGAATCCATCACGATGGACCGTGAAGTGATGAACCTGCGTGACAGCCTGATCACTCGTTACAGCACTTTGGTGTATAACGGTTTCTGGTTCGCACCAGAGCGTATTGCACTGCAAGCTCTTGTAACACAGAGCCAACAAAATGTAACGGGTACTGTTCGTCTTAAACTGTACAAAGGCAACATCATTGGCGCTGGAGTGAAGAGCCCGGTTAGCCTGTACAATCCTGAGATTGCAACGATGGAAGCTGATCCTACACAAGCTTATGATCAAGGAGATGCAACTGGTTTTATCCACTTGAACGCATTGCGCCTTAAAGTTTCTACAGGTGTAAATGGAGCTTCAAAATAGAACGGTAACATAAACTTAAACGGGCATTCCGAAGGCCGTTCCTCCCGTCAGGATAGGAGCGGCCCTCTGGCGTCCAAGAGGAGGAAACTACAGGTGAGCAAGCTTTGGGGCGGACGGTTTACTAAAGGAACGAACAAACTGGTGGAGGAATATACGGCTTCCATTGGATTTGATAAGGCTTTGGCTAAAGAAGATGTACAAGGCAGTCTGGCACATGTCACAATGCTGGGCAAGTGCGGAATCCTTCCACAAGAAGATGTGGAGACGATTAAGCAAGGTCTGAACAAAGTATTGGACAAGGTTAACGCTGGTGAGGTTGTTTTCTCCGTAGCGGATGAAGACATCCATATGAATATTGAAAAACATCTGATCGAGGAAATCGGTCCGGTCGGTGGTAAACTGCACACAGGACGCAGCCGTAACGATCAGGTGGCAACGGACATGCATCTATATTTACGTGGCCGTATAGTTGAGCTAGTTAGCTTGCTGCATGAATTGCAGGAAGCTTTGATCGAGCAAGCTAAAGACAATGTAGAGACGATCATCCCTGGGTATACGCATTTGCAACGGGCTCAACCGATCCTGTTTGCTCACCACTTGCTGGCATACGTATCCATGTTCCGCCGCGATGCAGAACGTCTGACGGATAGCTACAAACGGATTAACGTGCTGCCACTCGGTGCAGGGGCGCTTGCTGGAACGACCTTCCCGATTGACCGCCATTTTGTAGCGGAACAACTGGGCTTTGACAGTGTATATGAGAACAGTCTGGATGCTGTCAGCGACCGCGATTTCATCGTGGAGTTCTTGGCGAATGCAGCCCTTGTAATGACCCACCTTTCCAGACTTAGTGAGGAATTGGTGCTGTGGAGCAGTACAGAGTTCAGCTTTGTAGAACTGGATGATGCTTTCTGTACAGGCAGCAGCATTATGCCGCAGAAGAAGAACCCGGATGTACCAGAATTGGTACGGGGCAAAACAGGTCGTGTATACGGTAACCTGATTGGCTTGCTGACGGTACTCAAATCACTGCCACTGGCGTACAACAAGGATATGCAGGAAGACAAAGAAGGCATGTTCGATACCGTTACTACGCTGACTGGTGCACTGCAATTGTTCGCGCCGATGATCTCCACCATGAAGGTGAACAAGGGACGTATGCGTGAAGCCGTGAACACGGACTTCTCGAATGCAACGGATATCGCCGACTTCTTGGTAGGCAAAGGTCTTCCTTTCCGCCAAGCACATGAAGTCATCGGAAAAACAGTGCTCTACTGCATTAACGAAGGCAAGTTCCTGCTGGATCTGACGCTGGAAGAGTTCAAGCAATTCTCACCCCTGTTCGACGAGAATATCTATGCTGTTCTTCAGCCGGAAGCTGTAGTTAACGCCCGTAACGTTTATGGCGGCACAGCTACTGTTCAGGTGAAGGCTGCGATCGAACGCGCGGAGCAGGCACTGCACGAAGCTAATGAATGGGTAGTAAAACACGGTGACGCTATATTGTAAACCGTATCAATACCGAATCTCGCCTCAGACTGTTATAGGTCGCAGGCGGGATTTTTTTATCTAAAAGGGCTCTAAGTACAACATAACTGGATTCGCAGTGTTCTTTACGGTTATCCTTAGAGTAGGATAGGAGGGGGCGTAAGTATGAGTAGAGAGCAAATCCTAGACGAGCTTAGATCCCAATTAGAGCTGGGGAATCATATTATTGGAGTAGCCACAGGTGCTGGAATAACCGCAAAGTATGCGAAGCAGGGTGGCGCTGATTTTCTACTGATGTTAAATTCGGGTAAATTCCGCCAGATGGGGAGGAGCTCTCTTGCTGGGATTTTGCCTTTTTGTAATAGCAATGATATGGTGATGGACTTTGCATCTAGGGAGATCATCCCTTTGGTAAGAGACATTCCTATTATTTTTGGCCTTAATGCAACCGATCCGACAAAAGATATGGAGAGCTATATCAGTGAAATAAAGAATAAGGGATTTTCCGGAATTAATAATTACCCCACGGTTGGCTTGATAGATGGTCAATTTGGAGAAGCGCTGGAAGAAGAGGGAAATGATTATCTACTCGAAGTAGAAGCTATAAGGATTGCCCATGAAAAAGATTTGTTTACCATAGCCTTTGTATTTGACGAAATTCAAGCTGCTCAGATGATAGAAGCTGGAGCGGATGTAATTTGTGCACATTTAGGCTTAACCGAAGGGGGATTATTAGGAGCCAAAAAAGTATTCTCTCTGGAGGTAGCCAAGGTTAAGGCGGACAAGATTTTTAATACATGTAATGAGCTAAAGCCCGATTTAATTAAATTGGTGTATGGTGGTCCTGTGAAAACGCCAATTGATGTGCAGTATATGTACAGTAATAATCAAAACTTGATGGGGTATATCGGGGGCTCTGCTTTTGAAAGAATTCCCTCGGAGAAGTCCATTACGAATATAACCAAAGCTTTTAAAGTGTCGGGGACGCTGGATGAAGATGATTTTATGGTCAAAATGTTAGACGGCATCACCAAGCACTATGATTATGTTGAATTTGTAAAAGAATACATAGCTCAAAATTATAGGAATGAGATTTTGTTTGCAGATTTAGCTAAGGTGGCCCATGTATCCCGAAGTTACTTAAGTAGCTTGTTTACCAAAAAAGTAGGCTGCAGCTTCCAAACGTATCTCGTGCAATTTCGGATAGATAAGGCAGCGGAAATATTACATAGAGACCCTATCCAGTTATCTGAGCTGGCGCCATTAGTTGGCTACCAAGACTATGCGCAGTTTAGCAAAATGTTTAAGAAGTATAAAGGTTATTCTCCCAAACAATATAAATCTAACATAAACACAAAAACATAAGACATAAAAGCGTTTTCATTCATAATTCAAAGAAGTATGATTAACTCATAAGTTGATCATGCTTTTTTGAAATATAAGAAAGTATAAGTTTCACATTATACATTATCCTTATATTTCTCGTTTAAACGCTTGCCGTCCTCAAAAGGACGCCGAAGGTATTTATACTTGTTGCAGATATCTGAAGAGGAGGTTGAAGAAATGAAGACGATTGCCATTGCCGGAACTTTTGACACCAAGGGTGAAGAATATCTCTACATTAAAAATTTGCTTGAAAGCTTGGAGTTAGGTTCGTTTACGATTCATACGGGTGTGTTTGAGCCCACTTTTACACCGGATATCTCTAACCGAGAAGTAGCAGCAGCCGCGGGTGTAAGTATAGACGAGCTCGTTGCCAAGAAAGATAGAGCGTTAGCGACAGAATTATTAGCTAAAGGTATGGAAAAATTAGTACCTGAATTATATAAGCAAGGCAAGTTTGATGGCATTATCTCCTTTGGGGGTACTGGAGGTACCTCGCTTGTCACTCCTGGTATGCGGGCACTGCCTATTGGTGTACCAAAAGTGATGGTTTCGACCGTAGCTTCAGGGAATACTGCTCCATATGTAGGCACTAGTGATATTGTCATGATGCCATCTGTAGTAGACGTTGCAGGACTGAACTCCATTTCGACGAAGATTTTTACGAATGCAGCCTTCGCCATCGCCGGTATGCTTAAATTTGAGAATAAACAAGTGATAGAGAAAAAACCATTAGTAGCTACAACAATGTTTGGGGTAACAACCCCCTGTGTGACGGCAGCCCGTAACTATCTTGAAGCTAGAGGATATGAAGTGCTTGTATTCCATGCAACAGGTGTAGGTGGCCAGTCCATGGAAGCACTAATCGAGGCTGGTTTTATTGAAGGTGTATTGGATCTGACCACAACAGAATGGGCGGACGAAATTATTGGTGGTGTGCTAAATGCTGGACCTCATCGGTTAGAAGCTGCTGGAAAACATCATATTCCACAGGTTGTGTCGGTAGGTGCGCTTGATATGTGTAACTTTGGTCCTTATGATACGGTACCCGAGAAATTTGCTGGACATAAATTCTATAAGCATAACCCTACAGTTACTTTGATGAGAACAACAGTAGAAGAAAATGAAGCCATCGGCAAAAAGCTTGTCGAGAAATTAAATATGGCCAAAGAGAAAACGGTGTTAATGCTGCCGCTTAAAGGGATATCTGGCATTGATGTCGCAGGCGAAGCTTTTTATGGGGTAGAGGAAGATCAAATGTTATTTGATACCTTAAGAAATGGTGTAAACAGAAATGTTGTAGAGGTTATCGAAATGGATTGTGCCATTAATGATGTGGAGTTTGCAGAAGCTGCCGCACAGAAGCTAATAGATCTCATGAGCAAATAACACTAACACAGAACATTTAATTAATGATGGAGGCGTTTCACATGAACAAAAATACAAGAACTGAAATCATGGAGAAGTTTAGAGAAGAAGTAGCAAATGGAAAAATTCTTTTAGGCGTGGGAGCCGGTACAGGGATTACTGCAAAGAGCAGTGAAGCTGGCGGAGCGGATATGCTAATTGTTTATAATTCAGGAAGATACAGAATGGCAGGTCGTGGATCATTGGCAGGGCTACTATCTTATGGAGACGCCAACCAAATCGTAGTCGAAATGGGCTCTGAAGTATTACCTGTTGTGAAAAATACTCCTGTTCTAGCAGGCGTGTGTGGAACGGACCCTTTTAGAGTGATGGAGGTGTATTTGAAACAGCTTAAGGATCAAGGTTTTAGCGGCGTGCAAAACTTCCCAACCGTTGGTTTGATCGATGGCGTATTCAGACAGAACCTGGAAGAGACCGGGATGGGATATGGTTTAGAAGTAGATATGATTAGAGCAGCGCATGAATTGGATATGCTCACAACTCCTTACGTATTTGATCCTGAGCAAGCAAAAGCCATGGCAGAAGCAGGCGCAGATATTTTGGTGGCACATATGGGATTGACTACTAAAGGTACAATTGGAGCGAAGACGGCCCTGACATTGGATGATTGTGTAGAAAGAATCGAAGCGATTATTAAGGCAGGGAAAGCAGTAAATCCAGATATTATGGTGATTTGCCACGGTGGACCGATTGCAGAGCCGGAAGATGCGGCGTACGTAATTGAACGGACAGAAGGCATAGACGGATTCTTTGGTGCATCGAGTATTGAAAGATTTGCTGCTGAAAAAGGGATTACGGAACAGACAGGATTATTTAAAAAGATCACTAAATAAAAGGCATAAGGCAACAAAAGAACCCTCCGAAGAGGGCAATCTGCATAGCACAGATATTAAGGTGTAGCTTATGGCTGCACCTTTTTGTTGTCTATTAGAAAAAGCTAATTATTACTTAACGGCAGCCATGCCAGTACATCGCGGATCTTGGTATCCCAATAGCCCCATTCATGAGTCCCTGGACCTTCCTCATAGGTTAAAGAAAGTGAGGTTGCTTGGCAGGCATCGCGGAATGTCAAGTTATCGGTATATAGGAAATCTTCTGTGCCACAGCATTGATACAACGCTGGCTTTGGTCCCGTGGAGCGGTTTACTTCCTCTATCAACCATAAAAGGTCTTCGGGCGTTCCGGCGATATCTTCTTTTCCGAAAATCATTTCGTATTCTTTGCTTCTGACGTTTGGATTTTCCCCGTTCATAAAATTATGCGCCATATCCAGTGCTCCCGACAAACTAGCTGCCGCTGCAAAAGACTCCGGTTTACGCAGTCCCAGCTTGATCGCTCCATAACCACCCATGGATAACCCGGCTACAAAGTTTTCCTCGCGTTTATCCGATAACGGGAAGAATGAACGCGCCAGCATCGGAAGCTCCTCACTAATAAAGGTCCAATAACGACCTCCCATAGCCATATCTGTATAGAAACTGCGATGTACATTCGGCATAACTACAGCTATTCCCATCTCTGCTACATATCGTTCTATAGAAGTCCGGCGCAGCCAGATCGAATCATCGTCTGACAAACCGTGCAACAAATAAAGCGTAGGGTGAAGTTCGCCTCTAGTCACGTTGCTCATCCCGATTTGTGTAGTTGTTTTTTGCGGCAAAATTACAGTCATTGAGGTATTCAATTCTAGCGCTTCCGAATAAAATTTGCATTCTATTAAAGCCATTTGACACATCCCCTCTCTTTCCAAATCATAGCATAGACCAAAAGTGAGAGATATTGTAGAAATATCTGAATTATAAGGGTTTTGAGGATTGCTGTAGCTCGATATGAGAGAATATAATGGAAGTAGAAAAATAAGGAAGAAACGTGCAAATATGAAAGCATTCTCGTAGGCAGGAGGAAAAAAGTAGGATGAAATCAGGCCTAAAGCAGGAAAAAGGATTTACATTGATCGAAGTGCTGGCCGCTATTGTGATCTTATCGATAGTTTCACTGGTACTTACGTCTTACTTTACAAACGCCATGAGTTACTCTAAATCGAACCAGAACAAGACAATTATGGTCAATCTAGCGCGGAACGCGCTGTTTTATGTGGAGAAGCAGGATTTTAAGGAGATGTGGGATTACTTAACAGAGAACGATTTGCTAGAAGCATCCAAATGTCAAAAGGATATGGATGATTCCGTGAAATGCGATGATTACAAACAGCTTGTTGAAGATATTGCCATCTTAAATCAGGTTTTGAACCCTTCAATCAATGGGGTCAACTATCAGATCGATATTAAGTATCAGCGTGAATTGCATAACCCAAGCTTAAGCCCAAGCCCAAGTGATTCAGATGAACAGAAGATGGCAGCATATCTATTGCCGGTATTGGTAAAAGTCAGCAGAGCGGATTCTTCTAGTGGACCTCAGACCCAATCTGTTTTGGAGGGATACATTACCGATGAAAAAATTCGTTAACCTTTTCCGCAGGGAGGGTGGATTCACTTTAGTGGAGCTAATTGTAGCCCTATCGTTATTTACAGTTGCTGCAGGAATTATTTCAGGGATCATGATGTTAGGCTTACGCAGTTATCATAAAATATCGATTGAAAACTCATTGCGGGATGAAGGGGATTTGTTAATGTCCGCAATAATTACGGAGCTTTATACCTTTGCGCCCGATAAGATTACCCCAACGATGATCCAGAATGCTGATAAGACACAGATTATTGATAGCTTCATTACGTTAGAGCGCCAGGACGGCACCAAATCGCGGATTCGTATTGCTAATGGCATTCTTACGATAGCTCCACCCGATGTGATAGATCCTTCAGCGGACACAAGAACAAACATAGTTTCTAGGCTGGCACAGGGTTCTGCAATTACTTTAGAGTGTCAGAACGCCGTTCCGTGTGACAGTGGTCTGATATCGATAGATTTATCACTAGTTCAGAGCTACAACGGAAGGGACTACCCATTGGAGTTAAAAAGCAAATTCGGATTCTAGGAGGAGTAGGAGGGATGAGGAATAACGAAAAAGGATCAGCTCTAGTACTAGTTATGTTTGTTGCTCTTCTACTTACGATACTCGGACTAGCTGTGCTCGGGGCGACGGTGGGCGGGGCACAACGAACGGAGACCAGAGAGAACGACGTACAAAGTCTACACCTTGCACAGAAAGGGCTGGATGAAGCGGTCGCTTACATACAGACGAAGCTGGATGGACGTAAGGATATTGATCCTGATCATATGGAAGATGAGATTAAAAGTATTGTTAATGAGGTGACCGCCAAAATCGTTGGGTTAAGCGACGGCGTAAGTACGGAGTTATCGGGAGCTGGTGGAACGATCAAAAGCATCACCTATGAGAAGCAGGATAAGCAAAAATACTATGTCAATATTGAAGCACAAGCCACAGTTAATGGCGTCATCAGACAGCTGAGACAAAAGATTGTCATTGATACCTATCCTGATTTTCTTAAATATGCTTTTGGATCGGAAAAAGTATTAACTTTAAACGGAGCGCCTGGTCTCCATGGCAATATATATGCGGGTAAAGAATTACACATCAGTGATACGGCCGTATATACATACAAGGGAGTGAAAGGTCTAAAAGAAAGGACTCAATATCCTAGAGTGGAATTATTGAAAGACCAAACTATAGCCACTTCTACCGAGCCTCAACCTGAAGTACATGTACAATCTCTTGAAAGTATCAAATATTCTGGAAATGGAGTTATTGATGCAGCTGTGAATAAGAATAATGCCTCAAGCATTCTTCCTACTATTTTTGGTATTCATGAAGAACAGGTGTTTATCAAACCGCAGAAAAAGTTCATTCAGATCAATGTGTTGGGATCCTTTCTTGATAAAGTGGAGGAAGCGACAGGGTTGACTGGGAAAAAGTCTGAACTTGAGCAAGCTATTAAGGATAATCAACTGGGGAATTATTTAAGCACAACAACATTAGATAGACTACCCGATGAGAATCCACCCTACACTGAGCCAGTACTTAAAGATAATCCAACAGAAGAAGAAAAGGATAATTACAAACTAGAGTACAGCGAATACTTAGAACAATTGAGAATGTATCAGAACTCCTTGTTGGATAAGGATTTGAATAATTCTACGATTTATAACGGTAATCTGCTTATCGATGGAATTGATTACAAACAGTTGAAGTTCAGTGATGAAGCCAAAACAGGTAATCCTTCCAACAAGCCCAAATGGCTTATTGTTAATGGTGATCTGGAGGTAAATAACTATAGCCCAGATATAACTAAATTTTTGGAGATTCAAGCTAATATTCTAGTTACAGGAAATGTTACTATTAAAGGCCAGGTGAAATTCAACTCTACTATGTTTGTTTTAGGGGAAACGAAAGTCGAGGACGCCGTGATCCAAGGATTAAGTAGTAAGGAGTTAGTCCTTATATCTCAAGGAGATGTGCTCATTAACCGAATTGACACTTTCACGAATCCACCTAAGAAAAAGGATGAGCAGGATTCATTTTATATGAAAGCTTTTTTTTACACGGATAGTGATGCTAACTTGTACGGAGTGGGGTCAATCTTTTGGTTAAACGGAGGTTTTTTCGCTAAAGGGGATCTTACAGTAAACGCAGTACTAGGAGGCGTGACTGAGCCCTTAGATCCGGCACTCGGCTTTACTTTCGAAAATCAGGATACGGATCGATATAATTCGGGTCACCGTTTTAAGATTCAATATAATCAGGATGTTTTTACTCATCAGCAGTCTAGCCTCCCGCGTGTACAGCAGGTGAATGTAACCGTGGGGCCTCTGGAACTTGTAAGTCATTAAGACTAGTTGAAAAAAGGGTATCCTTAAGCGATTGCTTAGGGATACCCTTTTTTTGTTGGATGTTTCTTGTTGTTTAAATGTAAAGTTTAGTAACGATCGTCATTCTGAGGTGCCACAACCTTAACCGTAATATCTGCTTTTACTGTTGTACCTGTGCTTCCGGTATAAGTCACTGTGATGAGTGTGGATCCCTTTTTAACGCCTGTAACAGTTCCCCTGGTATTAATATTGGTTCCATTATTGACGCAGGCAATTGCAGAATTGTCGCTTACCCAACTCAAGTTATCTTTGATTTGATCTATTGAGATGGAGGTTGGGAATGCCCATAAAATATCGGTTAACTGGAAAGTATGGCCTACCTCTAAAGTAATGGACTGATCCCGGAATCTTAATCCATTTAAATCAACGATATTAACCATGTGTGTTGAAGTGATTTTTTGGAATGAAACCTTAATCAGCAGTCCTTCTTTAGCGGTATTACCAGCCGTCAATTTAGCGGTTGACCCGTCACTAGAAGGCGTAATTGTAGCCATCTTGTTATCCGTTGATTGCACGAAATCCCAGATTAGCGTTGATGGATCGGAATCAGCAGGATTCCTAATTGCTTTTAGATCAATTTGCCCCCCTACCATTACCGTTATTGGACCTTCAATCGACAGTGACTTTAGCGGGTTAGTGATTACGATTGTCTTATCTGCAGTGATTGGATCACGATTACTAGAATTTACAGTGAGTTTCACCAAGTAAGTTCCTGACTGTGTAGCACTGAATACCTTTTTGGTATCATCACTTGGGTAGTCTGGATTGGTATTAATGACAGCATTGCTTGCTCCAGAGGTGACATTGGTGACCGACCAGGTATAGGTAATATTGGCCTCTGGTCCTTGATTATTTAGGTTGCCTTGCACATAGATAGCACTTAAAGGGATAGAATCGTTAATTTCACCAGTCCCATCTCCATCAATCGTTAAGGATCGTGGAGTTCGCTCAGCTACCGTTATGGTTGCTGTAGCCTGTTTGCCGCTACCATCTAGTGCAGCCACATGAACAGTTGCTGTGCCTTTGGCGAGGCCTGTGATGTAACCACTGCTTGAATCCAACTGTACATAATTAGTATCGGTAGTTGTCCACAGAAACGTCAGATCAGGGATATCTGAAGGAATGACTGTCGGAATTAAACGCATTCCTTCTCCGACATAGATGGTCCTGCTTTCTAATTGTAGAGCCTTAATTTTATATTCGGCTGTAAAGGTTAAGGTCTCAAACGAAATCGTAGTACGCGATAAATTAGCTGATGAAGGATCTGTTGGTGCTGGGACAAGTAGCGGATAGATCTCCGCTGGTAGGTTACCGGTAAAAGGAACATGAAATAAAGTTGCTGAACTCATAGTCATTGAAGCTCCAATAATTGTTCCATACACCTGACCTCCATCGAATGTTATGGCAGACCGTGGTGCTAGAATGGTTCCGTATACATTGGCTTGGGATATCCGCACAGGCTTTGTGCCAGAGAAATTGAATAGCACACGGCTGCCGTCACTTCCCAGCGGGAAATGTAAGAATGGTTCACTGGTACCGTCCTGCTGTACATTAACAATTACGGTTGATCCTTGCGGAACCTTGAGCTCGGAGCTGTTAAGCGTATTTAATACTGAAGTGGAAATATTAACAATATTGATAGATGAGCTACCTGTTACCGTAAGTTTTCCATATTCATGAGTCGTTGAAGTATTGGAAGGCAGCTTAGCAATAGCATCAGAGAGTCCAAGGAGATAACTCTCATGCTTGTTGAAATTGAGAAGTTCACCGTATGTGATAGTACCATTTTGAATAGAACCAGGTCGTTGGTCTTTAACGGAGCCCTTAACCAATATGTTTCCGTAAACCGTACCTTCAGGAAGAGAAACATCTCCGCCCGTGACAATACCGTATGGAACTTTGTCTTTGAATTGTTCATTTACTGTAATACCAGCGTTGTTGAAGTTGACTGTGCCCCCGGAAGCTAATGGACCCTTAATAGTTCCCCCACGAAGTGAGGTTGTCTGAAGGATAAATGCGTTGTATTCACCTGTGATTCCCAGAGGTGGTAATGTGGCATGGATATCGACATAACTAAGCTTGGAGTCATTTAAAGTATAGGTTTGGATCTGAGTCGGTTTAACTGTGATTTGGAACGTTATAGGTTGCTCAGAGTCTGGTTTATAGATTTGGGCGCCGTTCACCGTTTTTAATGAATAGGTTATGTTATTTAGATTGCGTGTCAATCTAAACCCACTGGTTACATTTCCAGTGACAATCGTACCGGCTGGTAGTTCTCCTGAAATCTCCAGGTTAGGTGGAAGGTTCTCAGTAAATACAATATCCGATATTAATTGTGTGTTAGAGGTCTGGTTGACCGTACCTACTTTATCAAAAGGTACAGATTTTGGGGTGATGGAATAACTAAGAGTGACCGGTTCTCCCTTTTCTACTTTACCATTCACAACATTCTGAGAGAGAGAGCGTGTTACACTCAAATTGGTGTTCGACGGCAGGACATTTACTCTGATAGTTTTACTTGAGAGAGCTCCGTTTTGGTCCCATGCGTTAATTTCGATGTCGAGTGCGCCCCCATTTGGAAGCGGATTTTTAACCGTTCTATATATACTTTTCCCTGATTTAATGCTCGTTTTATTCATTTCAATGTCGGTAAAATACGTGCTCTCATTTTTAAAGCGAATTTCAGTTGTCAGATCACGATCGTTAAAGTCCAGATCAGTGACTGTATAGTCGACAAGTATTGTGTTTTGATAAGAAGGAACCGATGAGCCATTAGCCGGTGTATGTACCGTAATCTCAGGAGCATGATTGGCACCAATAAAAGCACGATACATGGTATTAACGAACAATTTTTGTTCCCAAACTGGGAAATTTCTTAGATTGGCGGGAATATCACTTACTCCAAAAAAATGACCTGTACCCGAGTAGGTAATATTGCCTTTGGAATATGTGTAATATTGATTCCAACTATCCTCGGTATCACGTTGGTATTGATTATAGTCACCATTTGGTTTTATCTTCGTACCTGACGCTTCGCTTTGAATGTTATACCATGATACTACTTCGGGATCTTCAAGATTAAGCGTGAAGTACTGGTTATGTGTTGGTGCAATTTGTGGTGTGGAGATATCGATTTGCTGGTTGCTGTCGTCCCGCTTGCTTAGATAAAAAGGATATTGCATCAAAAGCCCGTCATTCACCGGCTTAACCTTGGTGGAAAGATTGATGGCATTATGGCCTAAGTTGGTCTCCGGATTCATCTGACCGGTAATCCCCATGAAATTATTGATCCAGTTCTTTTTATTTGCATCTAAATTAATGATGGTATCGTGAGTGAACAAGGCGCTTTGCTTGAAGGTACCAGTGAATTGTGTAATCGCGTTGGTTGCATTAGTGTTTAAGTTGGATTTCTTATAGTATTCGTCGACAAAACCAAAGATGAGCATGTCATAGGTGCCGTTTAATCCGTAACTTTGTGTTGCAGCATATTTTTCATTCACATATGTGTTAAATTGGGTCATAGTTTTGACCGCTATATTAAGTTGATAATCGGTTGTATTCAAAAACAGTGGATCCATATTACTAGTGTTCAGGAGGCTGCTTTCCGTTAGAGTGTCAGGCATAACCTGAAGAATATTTACGATGGTCTTCTCTCCGCGATAACGAATTACCCCGCTGTCAAAATCCTTTAATTGCGATTTATGATAATCATTGATTTCTAACTTCCAATAGAGTAAGCCGGAGTATGTTTTTGGCAAAGTGTATTCGATAGTTCCGCTGGATGTATTAAGCTCTGTTTCAGCAACGACCTGCTTTTCTCCCATCTTGATGGACTTATCAAGACCGATATATAGTTTGACTGAGAGCGGAGAGCTTTGTAAATTAGGTGCGTTAGTGATATTGAAATTAAAAGAAAGTTTCTCCCCAGGAACATAGATTTTGCTGTTAGTTGCATTAGGGTCATAGTTGGGAATTCTGTTCGTAATTTGAAGGCGGGGACGTTGCTTTAGATCATTTATGTACGTTGAGTTTTGTCTTTTTAAATCGGTAAAGATATTTGCGAGTCCAGCATCATCCACAAATTTAACTTTTGGGTTGGATGAGGAAAGACGGTAACTGTTAAAAGAGCTGTATAGTATACCTTGTTCTGCTTGTGGTTTATTATCTTTGTCATTAAAGGGTTGGCTATGAAAGAAAACATATAATCCTTTATTAATAAATTCCTTCGTAATTTGATCTGCCTTCAGCTTAGTAATATCGTTCTTCATGCTTCTGGTGTCCAGTGCTCTAGCTCTATTCTCCTCCGAGGCCGGTTGCTGATTACTCACTTGTGCAGGATTGTAAGTCCCCTTCCCGATATAAATCGCATCGTATTTTCCATCCAGATCATCCCGCAGCGCCACAAAGCGCTTCATACTCATCGTATCAATGGTAAGGCCAGATATTCCCGTTTTTAGAGACGCAAGCTCACTAACCCCACTCTCCGTAACCTCCAACATTCGAATCTGATAATCATTTGAACTGGCTTCGACATTCGTGAAGTGATTTTTGAGTGGCAGAACAAGCAGAAGGAGAAGCAAGATCGTTACTGTAAAAAGATAAATCCGTTTGTTACTGGCAAATTTCATGGTCATCTCTCCCTGATTGTTAACTATTGGTAGATATGGTCGAATTGATGTTGTATATGCTAGTTTACGACAGCTTTTTCAGCTGATTTCGTTGTAAAATTATCCAATCTATGTTATATACATTCTAGGACATTCAGCATTGATAGACAACATAAATCTATTGAAATATACCTATAAATTTATTACTAAAGTCCCAAGTATACTGAAAAATACGCTAGTTTAACAAAAATGATGAATCCGTAATTATGGAAAAAATAATTTTCATATTTTGCAGAAATAGAACTGGTAATTTATCTTCTGTTTATTTCTAGTATTATCCATTATATAGGTCGGCATAAAGGTATAACCAATAACGGCATATGGAGCTGAACGGGCATGGCCATCGCGAAAAAGAGACTTGGAGATTTGCTGGTAGAAAATAATATTATTTCACAGGAACAGCTGCTTGAAGCACTTGCGGAACAGCGTAAGAGCAAGCGTAAGCTTGGCGATCTGCTAATCTCTCAAGGCTATATTACGGAGCAGCAGCTGATTGAAGTGCTTGAATTTCAGCTCGGCATTCCGCATGTCAGTTTATTCAAATACCAGATTGATCCTGCGATCACGCAGATTATCCCTGAAAGTATGGCTAAGCGTTATCAGGTACTTCCTTTTTTAAAAGAAGGCGGTAAGCTGATGGTTGCGATGGCCGATCCGCTGGATTATTTTGCGATAGAAGATTTGCGAATGAGTACAGGGTTCCGGATTGAACCTGCTATTTCTACGAGGGATGAGCTGCAGCGGGCGATTGCGCGTCATTATGGGATGCGTGATTCTATGAATCAGATGCTAGTAGAACTCCCGACACAGGAAGAAATAGAAGAAACAGAGATTACAGACGAGGACTCTCCGATTGTTCGTTTGGTCAATCAAATGATTCAGCAGGCAGTTGCCCTGCGGGCGTCTGATATACATATGGATCCAGGTGAAAATAATCTAACCATCCGCTACCGCATTGATGGAACTTTACGGACAGAGCGGATTATTCCTAAGCAAATGCAGGGCTTTATAACCGCTCGTCTGAAAATAATGGCCCGACTGAATATCGCAGAACGGCGTTTGCCACAAGACGGCCGAATCAAAATGCAGTTTGATTTCAAAATGGTAGATATTCGCGTGTCCTCATTACCTACGATGCACGGAGAGAAGATTGTGCTGCGGTTGCTAGATTTAAGCACTGGGGTTAAATCTGTAGATGCTTTGGGATTCAGTGAGGGGAATGCGGAAGCTTTTAAGGAAATGATTGCTCGTCCTTATGGAATTCTGCTAATCACTGGACCTACAGGTAGTGGGAAGACAACGACTTTATATTCAGCGCTGAATCAGCTCAATGTAGAAAGTGCAAATATTATCACGGTTGAGGATCCAGTGGAATATCAGCTTGAGGGCGTAAACCAGGTGCACGTAAACTCGGCTATTGGGTTAACCTTTGCGGCGGGACTACGTTCGATTCTCCGACAAGATCCGAATATTGTAATGGTGGGTGAAATACGGGATGCAGAAACTGCTGAAATTGCAGTTCGTGCCTCATTAACAGGTCATCTAGTGCTGTCTACTTTACATACAAACGATGCGATTAGCTCCGTCTCTCGCTTGCGAGATATGGGGGTGGAGCCTTACTTGATTGCCTCTTCACTAATAGGTGTGGTAGCGCAGCGGCTCGTTCGTAAAATCTGCACCGACTGCAAAGAAACCTACAAACCGTCTGAGCAGGAAGCGATTATGTTACGTAGCTTGGGGTTGCCAGCGGACGAATTACATCGTGGTCGAGGTTGCGGTAGCTGTAGCAGTTCCGGTTATCGTGGCCGAATAGCGATTCATGAGGTACTCAGTATTGACGATCATTTGCGGCAGCTTATTACGAACACTGCTTCGGTAGAAGAACTACGTGTCGCAGGAAAAGCGCGTGGACTTGTTCAACTGATGGATGACGGACTACTCAAAGTTAGTCAGGGAATCACGACGTTACAAGAGGTCATGCGCGAGACGGTCTCACATTAGGATTTATAAGGTGTATTGCATTTTAATCTAGGGGGAGCAGCGGATGCCAACGTATACGCGGGATATTAGACAGCTTTTGCAGACGGCTTACTCCTCCAAAGCTTCCGACTTACATATCTCTGTAGGCTCGTCTCCGGTGATACGTATGGATGGAATGCTTCACCCACTTGAGGGTGCACCAGTAACAGCCGATGAAGCGGCAGAAATGGCAGAAGCGCTGCTTGGCAGTGAACGAAATGAAGTGTTTCGAAATGCAGGTGAGGTGGATTTCTCTTATCCGCTGGATGGCGGCGTAAGATTTCGGGTGAATGTCTATCGTCAGCGGGGTGAGATTAGTATCGCTGCCCGGGCCATTCCTGCAGAGATTCCGAGTCTGGAACAGCTGTCGATGTCTCCGATTTTGTCCACTTTGTCACTCAAACCACAAGGTTTGATTCTAGTTACAGGCCCTACGGGCAGCGGTAAATCCTCTACGTTAGCAGCTATGCTGAATTACATTAACAAGACCGAAAGCAAGCATATTGTGACACTTGAAGATCCTATAGAATTTCTGCATAGTCACGGAACCTGTCTAGTGGATCAACGTGAAGTGGGTAGCGACACAGCTAGCTTTGCGAGCGGACTTCGTGCCGCGTTACGTCAGGATCCGGATGTTATTCTCGTTGGAGAGATGCGGGATTTGGAGACCATTACAGCAGCAGTTACTGCCGCGGAGACAGGTCATCTTGTGATGGCCACCTTACATACAACAGACGCACCACAGACGATTGATCGAATTATTGACGCTTTTCCGGGTCATCAGCAGGGACAGATTCGTTCACAGCTAGCCTCAGTATTACTGGCAGTTGTCAGTCAGCGGTTGTTTCCAAGAGCAGGGGGACGGGGGCGGATATGTGCAACAGAGATCTTAGTGAATACACCTGCCGTAGCCAATCTCATTCGTACCGAAAAGACACATCAGATTAAAAATGTAATGCAAACCGGACGCGCGCAAGGCATGCATACGTTGGACATGAGTATCCGCGACTATTTATCTCAAGGTCTGATTGACTCGACTGCCGTAAAAGCATTTATGACGGAGGTGGGTAACTGATGCCTCTTTTTGAATATCAAGTAAAGACAACCGCAGGTAAGTCCATTAAAGGAAAGCTAACCGCAACAGATAAGCCTACGGCGATGGAAGAGCTGCGTAAGCGGGGGCTTACAGTGTTCTCGCTGATCGAACGAAAAACAACGATTCTATCGATGGACATTTATATCGGGAATCCGGTTAAGCCGCTTCATTTCATTATTTATTGTAGGCAGTTCGCCACGCTAATGCGTGCTGGGGTGTCGATTGTGGATGCAACGCGTATTTTGGCAGAGCAAACTGAGAGTAAGCCGCTGCGCAAAGCGTTAGTAGATGTGAATTCTAGCCTCATGCGCGGGATCTCGTTCTCACAAGCCGTTCAGGATCATAAAAAAATCTTCCCGCAGCTATTTGTCAGCATGATCCGAGCAGGTGAAGAATCCGGTGATATTGAGGGAACTTTGGACAGGCTGGCGATGTTTTTTGAGAAACAGCACACCACGACAGAGAAGATCAAGTCTGCGCTCACTTACCCGATTACGGTCGGGGTTATGGCGATTGGAGCGGTTATATACCTACTCTGGGCGATTGTTCCACAGTTTGTAACGATGTTCGAATCGATGAATGCAGAGCTTCCGGCGATTACAAAGATGGTATTGGCACTGAGTAAAAGCATTCAAGGGCAATGGTATTTCTGGATACTCGGAGTTCTTCTCCTAGTGATAGCTTTTCAGATTACAAAACATACAGAAAAGGGTGCCTACGCACTCGATTATGCCAAGCTTAAGATTCCGGTGTTCGGCAAGCTGAATCAAAAAGGCTCGATTGCTCAGTTTACGCGTACTTTTTCTTCTCTTTATGCCAGCTCAGTCCCGATTCTGCAATCCTTGGTGATTGTAGAGGAAGTAGCCGGAAATAAGGTGATTGGGAAATTCATCCGAAGTGCGGGCGATTCGTTGCGACAAGGAAATCCACTATCTGAGCCGCTAAAAAAAGCTTGGGTCTTCCCGCCGCTAGTTACACAGATGATTGCGATTGGTGAAGAGACGGGGGCACTCGACACGATGTTGTCTAAGGTAGCTGATTTCTATGAGATGGACGTGGAGAATACCGTTGATCGTCTGAAGTCGCTGCTTGAACCGTTGTTGATTGCTTTTCTAGCAGGTGTTGTAGGTGTGATTGTGGCCGCTATTATGCTGCCGATGTTCAGTCTGTACGGCAATATGTGAACCTTACGGTTCCTTGAAGATATTGAGAGGGGTGACGCCGGGGAGGCGGGGCAGGATTGCAGAGCTTTTGTTGGCGCTAGACAAGGAAGAACGAGCATTGTAGCGGGATTCACGGAAATAAAAGATATAAACTGTATTACCACACACCACTTAGAGGGGGAAAACAAATGTTAGCACAAGCGATTAAAAGAAGATTAAGTAAAGAGGAAAATCAAAAGGGGTTCACGCTGATCGAGTTGCTGGCGGTTATCGTTATTTTGGGGATTATTGCGGTTATTGCGATACCTTTGATTGGAAATGTAATTTCCGGTGCAAAAAAGGATTCTGATGTGGCAACGGCTCGTCAAGTCTATGATGCTGCTAGGTTATATGTAATGGGTGAGAATAATGGGGATTTTAAGACTGCAGGATCGGTAAAAGTTGAAGAGATCATAACTAAAGGTTATTTAGATAAAATTTATCTTCCTAGTACAAAAGCTGAGATTATTAAGGGAACTGTTAATTTTAGTACTACTACAGGTCAGTTGGTGGATACTACAACTTCAGATGGTGACGCTGTTACGTTAGACGTTGGAACTAATACAACACCGGATCTGAAAAAATTCCCAGCTGTTAGTGTCTTAAGCGCTAAAAAATAAGAATTATTTCTATCCATAGAATATATTTTCCATCTTGGAATCGGACTTCCCGATTCCTTTTTTAAAATCCAAAAGCCAACAGAGGACATCCATGACGATAATCATCGCAAGTTACATCACCTTACTGGGCCTGATTCTAGGCTCCTTCTATAACGTAGTGGCACTGCGGGTGCCAGCTAAGGAATCTTTGCTTAATCCACCGTCACATTGCCCGAACTGCAATACGCAGCTGAAGGCGCGTGATTTGTTTCCGGTGATAAGCTACCTGCTGTCAGGAGGCAAGTGTCGTTACTGCGGCACAAGGGTGTCGCCTTTATATCCACTAGGAGAAGCGGCGACGGGTTTGCTTTTTCTATGGGTGTACATGCAATTTGGTCTGACGGGGAAGGGGATTCTCGGATTCATTCTGGTGAGTCTGGCGGTCATTGTGACGATTGCCGATTTGAAGTACATGCTGATTCCGAACAAGGTGTTGCTGTTCTTTTTGCCGATCCTGCTCATTCTTGTATTGCTCTTTCCAGAGGGGCCGTTATGGCATCACTTGCTGGGAGCTGTACTTGGTGGAGGTGTCTTGATCCCCTTTGTTCTGTTAGGTGGGATGGGTGCCGGGGATGTGAAGTTATTTGCGCTGCTGGGCTTAGTGATTGGATTTCCTAATGTTATTTTGGCTTTTCTGATGGCTTGTCTGCTTGGAAGTGTGGTCGGAGGACTGCTGATGCTGCTCGGAATCATCAAACGAAAACAACCGATTCCTTTTGGACCATGGTTAGCAATAGGGGCATTAATTAGTTACGGATATGGTTCACACATCATTGGCGCGTATCTCTCGCTCATCGGATAGGAGGACATCGATTATATGCTTGGATTAGGCCCTAAAGTGGCCGGAATTTCAATTGAAGCTACCGGAATTCGTTATATTAGTTTTAAGAATAAACAGTCATGGGAAGTCCGCAAAAAACGGTATCTCCCGCTCCTTCCAGGCATGATCATTGAGAATCAGGTGGCGGATAGCGAGGCACTTTTTGATCGGGTAAGACAGTGGGTGAAGAAGGAAGGGCTAAGGGGCAGTAAGGTTTCCTTGTCTATTCCACCTTCGCAGATCATCATCCGCAAAATGAGCATCCCAAGTACCAACGATAAGCAGGTAGAGCAGCTCGTGAAGCTGGAAGTGGAGACGGGGCTGCATTTACCATTTGAAAATCCTGTTTATGACTATGTGACGCTCGAAGTGGATGAGGAGCATAGTCATTTACTCGTATTTGCCGCTCCACGGAAATCGATACAGGATTATGTGGAAATTTTGGAGCGTGCGGGCCTCCGTATAAGCAGTGTTGAAATTTCGGCAACCGCCTTGGCGCGCAGTATAACCACTGGACATAGGGAAAGCTTTGCAGAAACGATGCTAATTAATTTAGAGCCATCCGTCATGGACGTTTACATGTTCAGAAACGGAAATCCGGTGTTCATTCGTACGATTAACTTGCTTGATCTGCATAAGGGTAGAAATGTTGCGGCATTGGGGTTCATGGCAGACAGTGAGGTTTTGGCAGAAACAGCAGTTGCTGTGGAAGAGCAATTATCACCGGAACAAATGGTGGAAATCACTGCGGAAATCTCACGGATGCTCAGCTTCTACCAATACAGCTTGCACGATGGCTCGACTCGTATTAAAAACTTAGTTATAACAGGTGCCCCATCCATTCGTAAACAGCTAGATCTAGAGCTTCAGCAGTCGCTGGCAGAACTCGACATTACACCGATAAGTCTAGACCAGATGGGTAACGATGCTGTATCTGATCTTGAGCTAAATGATTACCGAGTAGCAGCAGGGACAGCCCTGAAAAGCGTCATCAGCGTGGACACGATTGACCTACTGCCAAGAGAGGATCGGGAGACGTTATTATTCCCCTATGTGACCATGGGTCTTGTGGCGATCTGGCTGGTGGGAACGATTGGGACGGGGATTTATTTTTCGGCTAATAAGGGTCAAATTTCTAATGGTAAAGAGGAGCTGCAAGGTTTACAGGATCGCAGTTTAATGCTACAGGTAGAGCTTGGGAAACTTAAGAACAGCGGACCCGGACAGTTAGATCGGAAGACGGCAATCGCAGAGATTCAGAACAATAAGGTAATTGCTGTTCCGATTCTGGATGAATTAGTCGAAGGGTTACCACCGGGTGCTTTTATCCGTGACATTAACTACACCTACCGAACAGCTATTGATCTGACTGTAAATGTACCTACTATGGTAGATGCCTCCAGTTATTTGAGACAACTACGCCAAATGTCTTTTACGGTGGACGCACCGATTCTGAAGCTGACCGAAGGAACAACGGATGCAAACACTTCTTTTACTATGTATACAGCCATTTATAAAGTAAACTTAGTAGAAAATAAGCAGCAGGAAATTGGAACAGATGCAAGCCAAGAGGAGGTGAACAGCGATGGAACAGATTAATAAGTATCGTTCTCCAATCGTAATAGGTGTATTGATTCTGTTCTTGATGCTGTTTGCCTTTTATATGTTAGGTGTTCAGCCGACCAATAAGGAAATATCCGCACAGAACGCCGAGGTTAGCCAGCTGGAAAAAGAAGCAGAGATTCTCCAAACTAAAATTAATGAACTAAAAAGCAGTGCTACTTCTGTGGATTCAGAACAACAGGAGCTCCTGGCAGCACTCCCGAAAGGCGATGACAGCGAAGGCTTGATTGTTGATTTATGGGGCGTTAGCACTTCCTCAGAAGCACGCTTAAAGGACGTCAGCTTTATTTTGGATGAGGCTAATCCGATTCAGCAAATGACGGGCTCGGCTGAAGTGCTGTTCCCGACGGTTAAACAGATTAAAATGAATGCAGTAATAGAAGGTACGTATACGGGTATACGACAATGGATGGACGAGTTGCAGAAGCTGTCCCGTATAGTGAATGTAGACTCATTTAATTTCCAGCAATCCTATGAAGAGCGTTCTGCGAACAGCCCTGAAAGTATTTTGACTGCTAACGTAGCTTTCACAGCTTATTATGAGGCTGTCACTCCATCATCGAATTAGATCTCTAACCATTGCAATAACACCATTATGCGACTCCATTTTTCCTGTAAATCAGGAGGGTGGAGTTTATTCGTTACTAAAAATATATAAATGCGTTTTCATCCTACTGTTTATTGGGTATTTTAGCTTGCGGGGTGCATAAGCTGAAACAGTGGCTATCGCCTGTATTTTTCAAAATATAAAAAGTATACGTTTCACGCTTTACATTATTTTTATATTTCTCGCATAAACGCTTACCGTCCTTTAGGGACGCCGAAGGCGTTTTAGCTTGGATGACAAAGGAGGAATTCCGAATGAACAAAAAGTGGATGATTGGTTCGTTGGCCCTTTCCATAGGCCTTATCTCAGCAGGTGGGGGAGCTATGGCGGCTTCGCCGTCAGCAGGGAGTGCCGAAATCAAGAAGGTGGCTGTATCTGCCCCTGGGAAAGAGGGCCCTGCTACCATTAATAATTTGACGGTGAAAAGCATCATTCCGCTGGTAGTCCATGCAAGAGCTCTTTATTTCTATAGTAATCAAGGCGGAAACATCTTCCCGATAGAAACCTTCACGTATAAAGCTCAGGAGTACCGTTATCTGTCCAGTGACATTGGCACAAAGACGAAGCTGATGAATTACATAAAAAAAGCCTACACTCATAATGCAGCGGCATATTATGTGCAGACTCAATTTTTGGAGTATAACGGAAGAATGTCGCAGGTTAATGCAGATGTGGGCAATCTATTGATGTATGAAAAAGCCACCGCCCGCATGCTCTCCAAAACTGCAACAACCGCTGAATTTGAACTGACCGTTCCTTATCCAGATGCGCAGGAAAGCAGTGAGTCGGTGTATGTGAAGCTGAAGAAAGTGGAGGGATACTGGAGAATCGACACGTCACCGGATATTCTTTTCTGAGGAAAGGGGAAGGTATTAGAGGAAAGAGGATGGCAGGGGCTATGAACTAACTGCGCTTCAGGTCAGAGATATATACAACACCTGCGAATTTACCTTTGCGGGTAATAATGACACAATCATTCTTCATAGGATCTGGGCGGCTCATAGCAGTATCTAATACGGATTCAAGTGGAGTAGAAATATCAAATATGAGTGGAGTTTTGTTCATAAGCTTCATGGCAGGCTCTTTGTAGAACAGATCTACTCCTGATCTTCCTGTGGCTTTTAAAAAGAAACGTTCGCTCATTAACAATCCAAGCGGTTCATTCGTGGCGTTACAGACGACGATGCATTTGGATTCTGGGTGCTGGAACATGACGCGAAGGGCTTCTCTGCAAGTACGTGAGGCAAAAATAGCAGGGGCACTGCGGACAATATTAGAAAGATCATTTACAAGAGCTGTTGACATGATGTTCATCCTTTCTGATTATAGGTCTATTTCTAATGTACCCCCGAATCGTAAATTTTAAAGGCGACAAAGATCATCTACAGGTAAAATAGATGCACAGGCAAAAACGGTCAGAACCTCACGAGGTCTGACCGTTTTTTTGTAGGTAATTTATTCACTTCGAACGCCATCCTCTACTAACTGCTTTCTAGGTGTTTCTGGAATAACAGATTTGCTTACGCCTCCACGATTGATAGCGATTAATCGTTTTTGAGCGTAATACACGTCACGCGATAATTTCTTTACCTCAGTGGATTTACCGTCAACAAACCGGGTGCTGTAAGTCTCAACAACATATCCGGTTTTTCCATTTTGTATAACGCGTGAGCCGCCACGAGGGAGGGAAGGGTCGTTTACATACTTGTCTACTGGAGGCAGCACCTCTACGATTTGTGAATGGACCTTATATGTAACATTTTTCGGAAAAGTACCGAAGAGCTTAATCGTTAGTGATCGGCCTTGCACAGCCGCTTTAATGACTAGATATTTGCCAGTCGTATTGCGAAAACGGAAGTTGATATAGCCTTCAGCGAAGGTGGCATCCTGGCCTTTGGGTAGATAGTTGACCGGCAAGGAGTGATTGCGGCGCTCCACAATCTCCAGTCCGGTGCGCAGAGCGGCATTGTACAGCGTACTGGAAACTTGGCAGATTCCGCCGCCGATGCCGGCTTGAAGCTTACCGTTCACAATGACTGGCGCTTCTCGGAAGCCATATTCAATTTTTGCTTTTTCAATAGCCTTGCCATAGTCAAAAACGGCTCCAGGTGGGAGCACGGTTCCGTTCACTGCTTTGGCCGCTGATTCAACGTTGTAGATTCGCCCAGGGCCACTTGCACCGAGAGAAGTACTGAATTGCATGATTTTTCGCTCAATGCCTTGCTCCTTTAAAGCGTTTAAAGTGATGTCTGGCTGTAATATGGTTAAAGGAACTTCCAGTGTAATCCCCTTTTCTTGCAGCGTGATCAGACGATTAAACCGTGTGGGGGCAGCAGCCCATAGTGAGGTCACCATTCCTGTCCAGTCCACTTCAAGGGAAGTCTTTTCAGACGTATATATTACACGATCATCTCCGGTAATTCGCCGTGTAGCATCCACAGGATCTCCGAAGGATTCTCTCTCCCAAGCGGGACTCAGGATGGACTGTAATTGAGCAATATCCAGATGGGCTTCAAGACTCCAATTTTGGGGGAAGTTGTACCGGGTTTTTACCCGATCCCATAGCCGCCCTTCTGTAAGATCTTGTAGACCTTGCTCAAAAGCAGCGGCTTCATAGGTCATTCCAGCTTGTTTAAGTTTGAGGGTAAGCTCAGAATTCCCTTCGACCTGCAACACAAGGGGGATAGATTCAAGGGCCTGTAGCTTGTTCTCCAGTTCGGAACGTACCTCTGAGATATTCAGCCCGCCCACTTCCCATCCGGCAAGGGTTGTACCTTTTGGAAGCGTGTTTTTATGGCCATATAGTTGAAATCCCCCATAGATTAATGAGCCTATAAGAATGAGTGCAATGACTATTATGAGGGTAAGATGGATTTTTTTCATGAATAATCTCCTTCCTGGATGGCTTCTGCGAGCAGCACAGTAGGTGCTTTTTATATGTATATGTACAGACATTACAAAACTTTCGAATAGTGGGGCAGTTACGGGGTACTCAATCGGTTACAGATTTGTTACAATAGATACATTGCGGAAATATTGAAGTTTATGGAAACTTAAGCTGGACTCTGTCGATTCACACAAGTGGAAAATGTCATAATTGGGAAGTGAGAAAATGATTGAAATGCAAGATGTATGGAAGACGTACCCTAACGGAACTCACGCACTGCAAGGAGTTTCAGTAAAAATTGACCGCAATGAATTCGTGTATGTTGTCGGTCCATCCGGCGCGGGTAAATCTACTTTTATGAAATTGATTTATAGAGAAGAAGTGCCAACTAAAGGTCAAATTTCTGTGGGAGGCTTTAACATAGGGAAGCTTAAACAACGTAAAATCCCATATGTGCGCCGTAATATCGGCGTTGTGTTTCAAGATTTCCGGTTATTGCCAAGGATGACAGCGTATGAGAATGTTGCTTTTGCCATGGAAGTTATTGAAGCACCGAAGAAGGTCATCAAGAAACGTGTGAATGAAGTCCTCGATCTGGTTGGACTCAAAAATAAAGCAAATCGTGAGCCCTCACAGCTCTCAGGTGGAGAGCAGCAGCGGATTGCAATTGCCCGGGCTATCGTTAACAACCCATCTGTTATTATTGCGGACGAGCCTACAGGAAACTTAGACCCTGAGACTTCATGGGGCATTATGCAGTTGCTGGACGAAATTAATTTTCGTGGAACAACCATTGTAATGGCTACCCATAATAGAGATATCGTGAATAAAATGCGCAAGCGGGTGCTTGCGATTGAGAACGGAAACATTGTGAGAGACCAGGCGAGAGGGGAATATGGCTATGAGTTTTAAGACCTTCTTGCGACACATGCGGGAAGGCTTCAAAAGCGTATTCCGTAATGGCTGGATGTCGATTGCTTCGATCACTTCCATAGTTGTCTCTCTTTTTGTCCTAGGTGTATTTATTCTTCTTGTTCTTAATGTGAATGCCGTAGCGGATGGGGCAGACAGTCAGGTACAGATTAATGTGCATTTGGCACTAAATGTAGATCAGAAGCTGCGTGAGACTTTGCAGACTGAAATTGGTAATATGCCGGAGGTCAGCAAGATTACGTTCATCTCCAAGGACCAAGGGCTTAAAGATCTCCGTGCAGACATGGGTGAGGACGCAGCTGAGCTTCTGGAAGGGTTCGATGAAGACAATAACCCTCTCCCAGATACGCTTAAGGTAGAAGTTGTTGAACCTACTACGGTAGCCTTTGTGGCTGAGAAGATCGAAGCACTCAACAAGACACATACCGAGCAGCCTATTTATAAAGTGAAGTATGGCAAGGGCTCGATCGAAACCTTGTTCAAAATAACCCGCGCTGTACGGAACATTGGTTTTATTTTTGTAGCAGGTCTGGGGCTCATGTCTATGTTCCTCATCTCTAATACGATTCGGGTTACGATACTTGCTCGTCGTAAGGAGATTGGCATTATGAAGCTCGTAGGTGCGACAAATTATTTTATTCGCTGGCCTTTCTTTATAGAAGGAGCACTGATCGGTCTGATCGGATCGCTCATTACCTCCGTTGTCTTGTATTTGGGTTACAGCACTTTGGAATCGACTGTACAGGGAGATCCTATGCTCCAATTGCAGCTAATTCCGTTCGATAGTATTTGGATGCTGGTCGTTGGTGTACTAGTTGGACTAGGCGTGCTGATCGGCGTCTGGGGAAGCACGGTTTCTATTCGTAGGTTCTTGAAAGTTTAATATTAAAAAGTGAAGGATGGGGAGTGCAAGTTGAAGAAGATTGCTGCCGGACTAGCCGTAATGTTACTAGCTGTCACTATATTCCAGACCTCTGATGGATATGCCAAAAAAACAAGTGTTGCCGAAATCGACAAGCAGCTAAAGCAGCTGCAAAAAGAGGTGCAGGAAGCTAAGGCGCAGCAGGAGAAAGCGGCGTCCCAAACGCAGGAAGCACAGCATTATAAGAATAAGACGAATCTCAATCTGCAATATGTCTTACAGCAAGTGGATCAAGTTAAGGGCAAAATGACCGAAATCTCTACCAAAATTTCCGACACAGAACAATCTTTGAATGTTACTGCAACGGAATTGGATAAAGCAGAGGCGCGAGTCGCCTCCAGAGAGGAAGTCTTGGGGTCCCGTGTTCGCTTGATGTATACCGATGGAGCGGTTTCTTACTTGGATGTTTTGCTCTCATCGACAAGCTTCGCTGATTTTCTGGATCGCGCGGATTCACTTAAGATGATTGTGGATCAGGATCAGGAGCTGTTAGTTCAACATAAGCTGGACAAGCAGACGGTGATAGAGAAGAAACAAGAGCTTGAAGGGCAATATGCCCAAGCCAAGCAGCTGTATACTTCTTTGGAACAACAGAGAAGTCTGCTGAAGGAGAAAGAAGCTGAGAAACAGGAGCTTATCGCATTCTATGATAAGCAAATTCAAGAAAGTGATGATTTAAGTGAAGAGCAGGATGAAAAGCTGGTCAAACTGGCAAGCGAACGCTCTGCGCTGGAAACGCAAAAGGATAAGATTAAGGCAGAGGAAGCCGCTCGCAGAGCAGCAGCGGCTAAGGCGGAAGCGGCTCGTAGAGCTGCGGCGGCTGCCAAGAAGGCTGCAGCTGCAGCTAGTAAGGGAAGCAGTAGTTCTAGCTCCAGCTCTAGTGAAACGGGATATTCAGGTGGAGATGGACCGTTTCTACTTCCTGTAGGATCAGCAAGGATCTCGTCCTCTTATGGACCACGGACACATCCGATCACAGGTGAGAGGGGTAAAGTACACACCGGGGTCGATTTTGCGGTTCCACAAGGAACCAGTATTCATGCAGCTGATTCCGGAACAGTAATCGTAGCTGAATGGTATAGCGGCTATGGTTATTGTGTAATTATTGATCATGGAGGCGGGGTTTGGACCCTCTACGGACATATCCGCAAAGGCGGTATTAGGGTTAGTTCTGGGGATAAAGTTAATCGCGGAGATGTGATTGCTGAATCTGGTTCCACAGGTAATTCAACGGGTCCTCACCTTCATTTTGAAGTGCGGATTGATGGTAAGACAGTGAATCCTATGCCTTATCTCTAATTTTTAACGAACTTATCACTCATATTATTTGATTGTACGGCATATACTGGAAGAGATACCGTACCTTTCAGGACGGACTTAGGATGTTGTTTACAAGATGGACAAGAAGGGACGGTGGGAACATCATGTTAAAAAAAAGCACCGCGGCGTTTATGATTATCGCCGCCCTGCTATGCGGTAGCTTAGTAACCTTGGGCGTGACGGGTTATACTCATGTCTTTGGACAAGCTGCAGGACAAGGATTGGCCTCTGCGTTGCAGGTTGCAGGTCTACAGCAGAAGGAATCCCAGAAGCTTGGGACTGCGCTCAGTTTGATTGAGAGCAATTACTACGAGACGGTAGATCGGGAGAAGCTGATAGATGGTGCTGTCAACGGTATGATGGAAGCGCTAGGCGATCCTTATTCCAACTATATGGGCAAAGAAACAGCTGAGAAATTTGAAGAGAGCATAGAGGGTTCCTTTTCAGGTATCGGTGCAGAAGTTTCTTCGGATAACGGCAAGGTAGTCGTGGTCTCCCCAATCAAAGGTTCACCTGCTGAAAAAGCAGGGATTCAGGCCAAAGATATCATCCTGTCTGTTAACGGAGAATCGCTAGAAGGCTTGGACCTAAATGCGGCTGTTGCGAAGATACGCGGACCAAAAGGCAGTAAGGCCACTTTGAAAATACAACGTTCTGGCTCTGTAGAGCCTCTGGAGTTTGCTCTTACCCGGGATGATGTGAAGCTTGAGACGGTATACTCAACTATGGAAAAAGACGGAGTAGGGGTAATCGAGGTCACTCAGTTCTCCCTAAATACCGCAGAACGATTCAAGGAAGAGCTTGGGAAGCTGGAGAAGCAAGGCATGAAGGGGTTGGTTATTGATGTCCGTAATGATCCAGGCGGTGTCCTCCCGATTGTTATTGAGATGGCTGAGGAGTTCGTTCCAGCTGGTAAAAATATAGTTCAAATAGAATACAAAGATAAAAAACGCGAAGTTAGCACCTCCAAGGGGTCGAGCAAGGCTTATCCAGTGGTAGTGCTAATGAATAAAGGTAGCGCGAGCGCCTCGGAAATATTGGCGGGTGCCTTGCAGCAGTCAGCGGGAGCCAAGCTGATTGGTGATAATTCATTTGGTAAAGGCACGGTGCAGACAAGTTTTGACAAACAGCTTGGAGATGGCAGCTTGCTGAAGGTTACCATTGCTAAATGGCTTACACCGGACGGCACATGGATCCACGGAAAGGGAATTAAACCGGATATCGCGGTAGCGCAGCCGGATTACTTCTCAGTGGCTCCGATTAACAAGAGCGTGACGCTGCAATATAACATGAACAACGGTGATGTAAAGAGTGCGCAGACGATGCTGGATGGCTTAGGCTACAAGCCTGGTCGTAAAGATGGCTATTTCGATACTGGCACTAAGAATGCAGTGAAGAAATTCCAGAGTGAAGCGAAACTTCAAGTCACAGGGATGATCGATGCCAAGACCGCGGAGGCGCTGGAGGTGGCACTGATCAAGGTGATCCAGGATCCTACCCACGACAACCAACGGAATAGAGGGATTGCTGAAATTCAGAAGGAAATTAAGGCGGCAGCGTCGAAAAAGTAAGAAGGCTGAATTCAGCCTTCTTTTTTTCTGTTAAAAAGATTAAGGGCTAATATTCAGGGAAGAAAAGGAGTGTGACGAACAGTTTGAATGTGATTCAGGATTTATTAGGAAGCTTGGGCACGGCGTTCTTACACTTATTGATCCAGCCATATTACTATATTGCTATTATATTTATTGCGTTGTATTACCGTCGGCAGGTGGCATTAGAACGTAAGCTGATTCATGTGAAGTTACATAGCTGGGGTCAAGAAACGTGGCGAACGGTGTGGAGCGGGCTGGTAATGGGACTAGTGGTGTCTATTGCAGCCATATTGTTAGGGGTATCCTTATCAGGTACAGCTGTAGCCTGCATTTGGGTAGTTAGTATATTGCTATCGCTATTGCGTGTGCGGTATTTGTGCTTCGCCTATTCTATAGGTCTGCTAGGCGTTGTTCAATTTGTATTGTCGTTCTTTCCGGATGCCTTACATAGTGGAACGGTCGGAAATATTACAACAGCCATACGGGAGATGGATATTCCCGCCTTGCTAGTGCTAGCTGCGCTACTGCACATGGCGGAGGCGCTGCTGGCCCGCTGGCAAGGAGCAAAGCTTGCGACGCCCCTCTTCTTGAAGGGCAAGCGCGGCATGGTTGTCGGCGGCTATCAGCTGCAGGCTTTCTGGCCGCTGCCGCTGTTCCTGCTGATCCCTTCGGGCGCAGGAACGGATCTGCCATGGCAGCCGCTGCTGGGCGGCGGGCTTGGCATGGTCTCTTTGCCCGTCATCATTGGCTTCAGCGAGATGACGCAGGGCATGCTGCCCGGGCGCAAGGCGGCCCGCACTTCAGGACGGCTGCTGATGTACAGCATCGTCCTGCTCGGCTTAAGCCTGCTTGCCGCTTGGTGGAGCCCGCTGACCCTGCTCGCGGCGCTCGCAGCGATGGTGCTGCACGAAGGGTTAAGCTGGTACAGCGCTCTGGAAGAGCGCAGCATCAGTCCCATCTTCGTGCATCCACCGCGCGGCCGCAAAGTGCTGGCCGTGCTGCCGGGCAGTCCCGGGCAGGAGCTGGGCATCTTGCCCGGCGAGATTTTACTGAAGGTCAACGGGGTTCTGTTGACCGATGCCGCGCAGCTACATGAGGCGCTGCGCATGAATCCAGCGTTTTGCAAGCTGGAGGTGCAGAACCGTGAAGGGGAGAGTAAATACCTTCAGAGCCCGATCTACGACGGGGACCATCATCAGCTCGGGATCATTCTGGTACCGGAGACAGATGGAGCAGTTACTGCGGAGGCGAAGCCTTCTAGCATTTTCAGCATCATTGCGATGAAGACAGGTACTCGCAGCCGGAATCTTCCGATTGGGCGAATCAAACAGAACAAAGTCGATAAAGTCGATAAAGCCAAGAAGGAATCGGCAGAAGGATAGATAAAGTTAAGCCCGGACTCTGGAAATATGGAGTCCGGGCTTTTTTGTAGAACTCCTATCCCCGCCCACCCTTCAAATAAAAAATAGCAATCTGCGTCCGATCCCGCAGCTCTAATTTACTCAGAATATCTGTTATGTAATTTTTGACCGTACCCTCGCTAAGAAACAGCTGTCCGGCGATTTCTTTGTTGCTATGCCCCTCAGCGATAGAGGCGACAACGGCCAGTTCCATTTTGGTTAGTCCAAAAGATTCCAATGGCTGTACCTTTGGAGATTCAGGGCGAGCAGCGGGCTGTAGAAAGGTGGCAAGCTTGCGCGCAATATCAGGGTGAATCAGCATATTACCTTCATGGACTGTTTTGACGCCTTGTATAATACGGTCTGGCGGTATGTTTTTGAGCAAATATCCACTGGCTCCGTTGCGAAGCGCTTCAATGATATACTCATCGTCATCGAAGGTGGTTAGCATCAGTATCGAAACTTGAGGGAAAGCCTGCTTAATCTTCTCTGTCCCTTCAACCCCACCACAGCCGGGCATCCGAATATCCATTAGAATCACATCGGCTATGTCCCCCGCTTGAAGCAAACGCAAGGCTTCATTCCCCTCACTTGCCGCTCCGATCACTTCAATATCGGGGTCCATCCCTAGCAGCACTTGCAGACTTTGACGAATAAAAGGATCGTCATCTACAATCATCACCTTAATCATTAGCGTGGCTCCTTTTTCATAATTTAGATTTCATCTTTGCCTCGAGTCCTACGTTCCCTATACAATCTCTCCCTGCTTATAAATGGGCAACCGCGTAACAATGGTGAAATGTGGCTCCTGCAGTAGTTCCAAGGTTCCGCCAATCAGCTGCGTTCGTTCTAACATTCCTTTCATTCCCACCCCTCCACTTTCCGGTAGTTTGCTTAGCTTACTGCCTTCGGGAACTGTCCCGTTGTTGCTGACCTCCATAGTAACTCCAGTATCGCTGAAGTAGATTTCAATCCAAATGGCTGTTGCTTTTCCATGACGTAGGGCATTGGTTATGGCTTCCCGGGCGTTCTTATACAAGATCACTTGAATACTAGGATATAGCGGATAAGGTATCCCAAGCACTTGGTATGAGGTCTCAATTCCTGTATCGCGCCCTGTCTCTTCGAGCAGTCGGTCTAACGCGTAAGCGCCCTCTAATTGTGGCGTATAGTTGATACGCTTCACTGCGGAGCGCATATCGTCCATGCTGGCTGACAACTGATCTCGAATGAGCTCCATCATTTGCATCCCGCTCTCTGGGGAGGTGGGTAAGGTAAGTAACGCAGCTTCCATCATCATTTTAATACGAATGAGACGGTGGCCGATATCGTCATGGAGTTGGCGGGAGATACGAACCCGTTCTTTGGACTCGGCTGCATCTTCTACTTGGGCGTTAAACTCCAGCAGTCGGTTGCGGGCTTCATCCAGCTCGAAATGCTTTTTTCGCAGCTCGTCGTATAGATGGAGGGTGTTCTCACGGCCCCGCCCCGCCCTCTGTAGCAATTCGTTGAGATAAGCAATGAGCAGAAACATAATGTTGATGATAGTGATTATAAGCTGTGGGGAATCCCGGAGCGCGATGTTTAAGGTAATCAGATGCACAACCGTAAACACGAGAGGCACTGCTTGAGGCTGAAGTCTAGAATAATAAAGCAATGCTGAAATCGCGGGGAAAATCATTATGCTGCCGTACTGGTAACATAACCAGGCGGTGAACAGTATTTCCACAATGCTTATCAAGGCATGAAAGGACAGGGGCAGCTTTGGCACCATGACTACAAGGAATAGAAGCATCAGAATATGTAACGTGAAAATCCCATAGTCGGCATATGGGTAGATGTAAATGCTAATACATGCAGGAACTATGATGAGTAAGTAACGCAATAGGTCTAGCTCTCTAGTCACGCCTGTGTCATCCTTTATGTTTTTTTCTAATCTTAGCATATTTTCTCACTATATAAGTTGAACTAAAAAACATTCACCGCAGTCACGGACTTACCTTAATAGAAAAATCTTAAGTTCAACTAATATAGTTCAGGAGATGACTTAAGTCACCTTCAAAAGATGACCTTTCGTACCTCCTTGAACATTCGCTTTAAGCTAGAATTGGAACTATAAAAGCGTAAATGACAGGAGAGATGAACGGATGGCAATCGCCGTATTAACCGATGTGGTGAAACGATATGAAGGTAAGCTAACAGTAGATCATGTAAATATGACGATAGAAGAAGGAGAAATTTTTGGCTTGTTGGGCCCGAACGGAGCGGGTAAAAGTACAACGATCAGTATGATCTGTGGTCTACTTAAGATTGACGGAGGAGACATTGTGATCGACGGTCTGCCTGTGTCCTCGAAATCGCTTGAGGTGAAGAAAAGAATTGGTTTGGTTCCACAGGAGTTAGCCTTATACGACACGATGTCAGCGGCGGATAACGTTACCTTTTTCGGAAGATTGTATGGTTTGCGTGGCAAGCTCTTGAAGGAACGGGTAGAAGAAGCTCTTGTGTTCACAGGGCTTAGCGACCGAGCCAAAGAGAAACCCTCAACCTTCTCCGGAGGGATGAAGAGACGTCTGAACATTGCCTGCGCGATTATGCATCGTCCTAAGCTGATTATTATGGATGAACCTACCGTGGGGATTGATCCGCAATCTCGTAATCATATCCTTGAATCAGTTAAAGAGCTCAATCGACTCGGCTCAACAGTTATTTATACCAGTCACTATATGGAGGAGGTTGCGGCCATTTGTGATCGGGTAGCCATTATGGATAAAGGGCATATCATTGCTTGCGGCACGGAAAAAGAACTGCGGGAACGCGTTGCCAAGGAAGAAAAAATCGTCATTAAAGCCACTAATGTCACACCAGAGCTTGTCCAAGAGTTGACGCTTCACCCTAGAATTAGACGCGTAGAAGCAAAGGAGGAAGTAGTCGAGCTGTATCTTCCTTCTTCACAAGGGGAGCTACAGGACATCCTTTTTATTTTTGCTAAGCATAAAGGGATTATCGGCTCGCTAAATATTGAAGAACCTGATCTGGAGACGTTGTTTCTAAACTTGACCGGAAGGACCTTAAGAGATTAAAGGGGGGGATTATTCTGATGAATACTTGGACGATTATGATCTATGAGCTGCGAAGACTATTTAGCTCACGTTCTATGATATTAAATATGTTTTTACTGCCCCTGTTATTGATCTTTCTCTTAGGTGCTTCCCTCTCCGGTGTCGTTGGTGACAAAGGTCCCTCTACGATTGATGTTGTTCGAGTGGCTGTTGTTAATCCTTCTGGGGAGGGTTACGAGAGCTCGTCGATGATGGACAGTTTGTTAAAATCATCTGAGCTTAAGGATATCATTACCCCGATTACCGTAAATAGTCGGGATGCAGCAGAAAGCGGTCTGCGAACAGGAAAATATGGTTATGCGGTGATTGTCCCGCCAGGCTTTGATAGTAAGGTACAGAGCGGTGGAGAAGCACAGCTGGAATTTATACTGGGTAAAAAAAGTACAGATAACCTGGTGGCTGGGACGGTATTCGATAATTTTCTGAGGAGTCTTAATTATAAGCAGTCTGTGGCGATGACACTGGGTCCGGCAGCTATGAACGTTATGGCATCTAGTTCTACCAGTAATCTGCCTTCTGTAAAGCTTGGAGAACTGAGTGAGGGAGGGGTTTCGTATACTTCTTCACAGTTCTATGCGGTGTCCATGATGCTGATGTTTCTGCTATATAGCGGCTTGACGGTTTGTACTTCTCTTTTTAATGAAAAAGAGAATCATACCCTCTTCCGGATAAACGCAATGCCCGTTAAAGGATCTGAATTATTCATAGGTAAAATGCTTGGCGTAGGTGTTGTAAGTATAGTGCAGTGCGCAGCCATTATTATTCTAACGAATGTGCTTTTCGGGGTGAATTGGGGGAATCAGCCGGGCTTATTGTTCCTATTTTGCCTGCTGATGATCGTGGCCTCCATGACATTATCTATCGTTATTTCTATGTTCAGCAAGACTGGAGCAAGCGCAAGGAGTATCGTAACTCTGCTAACAGTAAGTATGACCTTTATTAGTGGAGGCATGGCACCTCTTCCAGAATCATGGGTGAATTCTATAGGGGCTTTCACGATTAATCATTGGGCCATGCAAGCAATCTTGAAAATGATGCTGCATGCCGATGTATCGCAAATCATGCCGAATTTGGGAGTGTTATCGCTGATCTGTCTTGTGTTGTTCAGTGCAGCGGCCATTTCGTACCGGAAGGTGGGTTATCATGGATAAAATCTTAACAATTGGCTGGAACATGGTGAAACGAACCATTGGTACTAGGAAGGGTGTGCTCATATATATTTTGCTTCCTTGTATTGTGCTCGCCGGTATTGTTTCCGTTACTGGAACGATAGGGGAGAACCCAGCTGTTGTGCTGTATTCCAATATGGATAACGGGACTGCAGGTAAGCACTTGCTAACTGAATTAAACAATTCCGGAGAATATAAATTTGTAGAAAAAGCTGACGAGAATGCTTTAAGGGAAGGCGTAGTTGCTCAGAATGGAGAAGCGGGGATTCTAATCCCAGCAGGCTTCACCTCGGCACTCCTTGCCGGAGAAGAGCCACAAATTAGTGTGTATGAGCTGAAGACGAATGAAACTTCCGTTATGATTAAATTAAAAGCGAGCGCAATTGCGGATGAAATGCGGAGTACCGCCACAATCATTGGAGCAGCTAATGAAGGATCTAGCGACGATGACGCACAGTTTACTACTGTTATGCAAAGAGCGGAACAGCACAGTATTGGCAGCATCCGAACCGATTATAATTTATATCCTCGGGAGGGACTGGGAGTCGTAACAGGCTTAACGTTAATGTTCCTCATGAGCCTCGTCACGAGTTCTGTATCTCTAATTATGGATGATCGAAAAGGCCGGACCATGATGCGGATGTTCAGTGCTCCGGTTCGTTCTTATGAAATTGCGATTGGTAATTTTCTGGGCAGCTTCATGGTCGGATTGATTCAGATCCTCGTAGTGCTGGCTTTAGGTCGCTGGGTGCTGCATTATGATTATGAAGTTCCAATCTATCTATATTTCCTCGTTCTTGCGGCATTTATGCTGGTGTCCATGGGGATCGCGAGTACGGTGGCAGGATTAATTCGAAATCCTAATAATGCGGGTATGCTGAATTCCCTAATTATCACACCGACTTGTATGCTTGGCGGCTGCTTTTGGCCCTTATCCATTATGCCGGACTATATGCAGAAGGCAGCTAACTTTGTTCCGCAAAAATGGGCCATTCAAGCGATCGACATCGCTGCAACCGGCGGGGGCTGGAATGAGTTATGGTTACCTTTTGCGATCTTAGGCCTTATGGCGGCAGTGTTGCTGGCGATAGGTTCTGCCATTCTCCGCCCAAGTGAAGCGGGAATTAATGCTTAGAAAGCATAAGGCTAGATATTCATAGCTTGGACTGTTACCTTCAGGTACAATAATAGGTATCCAATGTATTTGATTCTTATAATGTACAGTAGAGGACATTTCTAGGAGGATGAACAGATGAGCAGCAATAAAATGGCTTGGACATGGCGGGTGAGGGAAGAATGTCTGGAAGCGTATGTAGCGATGCATTTAAATCCATGGCCAGAAGTTCTGGAGGAGCACAGTAAGGCTGGTATTTCTAACTATTCTATCTTTCAGAATGGGAATCAGTTTTTTTATTGCTTTGAATGTGAGGATACCGAAGCAGCTTTCAATTATATTGCCAAAAGCGACGCCTGCAACCGATGGAATGCCATTACCTCAAAGATGGTTGAAGGATCATTTGATTTCAATGATGAGGTGCCAATGTTGCCTTTACGCGAAGTGTTCTACCTAAAATAGCGAAGACGATTCTGCAATTTCTAAAATTTGCATATTGTATATTATCGGCGTATCATGTTTACAGTCTTTTATATTACGGTTATAATATATTTAATAATGTTAAATTGAATAATTTTTTGTTTTTTGGAGGAGCCTGTCAACAAGGGCTCCTCTTTGTCTTTTTTTGGCTTGGAGAAGTCCCTGGTTGGCAGTTCTTATATACAACAAGGGAGTGGATGAAACATGGAGTTTGTTCTATATCTTATGCTGATTATACTATTCACCAAGCTAGCTGGTGATTTATCTGTACGACTGGGACAACCGTCGGTACTGGGTAAGCTAATTGTCGGTATTATACTGGGTCCTGCGGTACTGGGTTGGATTCAAAATGGAGAGTTTATTCATTATTTTTCGGAGATCGGTGTTCTATTGTTAATGTTTATAGCAGGGCTTGAGACGGATTTGGAGCAACTGCGCAAGAACTGGAAGTCAGCTTTCGCAGTAGCCGTCGGAGGTATTATTTTACCTTTTCTAGGTGGATTCGCCATCGGAGAAATGTTTGGATTTGCTTATCATAATGCTATGTTTATGGGCGTCATTCTTAGTGCAACATCGGTCAGCATTTCAGTACAGGTGCTGAAGGATATGAATAAGCTAAATACACGGGAAGGTTCTACCATTCTGGGAGCCGCTGTAGTGGATGATATTCTGGTTGTTATTTTGCTCGCTGTATTAATGAGCTTTTTTGGCACAGGAGAATCAGTATCCATTGGTCTTTTAATTACGAAAAAAGTGCTGTTCTTCGCTGTAGCGCTTGTTGTGGGTTGGTTTGTTGTGCCGCGGGTGATGAAATGGATGGCTCCGCTAAAGGTGACAGAGGCTGTTATTGCAGCTGCGCTAATGATTTGCTTTGCGTTCGCGTATTTTGCTGAAATTATGGGGATGGCAGGCATCATCGGTGCTTTTGCAGCTGGGATTGCTATTTCTCAAACCTCTTTTAAGCACACTGTGGAATCTAAGCTGGAGCCTATTGCCTATTCGATTTTTGTTCCGGTCTTCTTTGTCAGTATCGGACTTAATGTTTCCTTTGAAGGAGTTGGCAGTCAACTGGGATTTGTCCTCTTGTTGACGGTGATTGCCATTCTGACCAAATTGTTTGGTGGCGGTCTGGGTGCGCGTCTTACAGGTTTTAATAACCATTCCTCGCTTATTATTGGTTCAGGGATGATTTCTAGGGGTGAGGTTGCATTGATTATCGCGGCAACAGGTCTGAGTAGCGGATTGTTGCAGCAGCAGTATTTCACTTCGGTAATTATTGTTGTCATTGTAACTACACTTGTAACACCACCACTCTTAAAATATATGTTCCGCGATCCAGTGCGCGCTGGAGAGAAATAAAGCAAAAGAAAAGGGCGCCCTATAAGTCATTTACATGGCTTATGGGGCGCTTTTTTTTTGTGCTCTAGTTTCCTGTACTTCAGAAGGAGAAAGTTCCCCGCCTCAAGACGGAGTATAAAACCAGCCGTAGGGCTGTTTTGACTTCGGCTAAAAATGTCTAAACTAAATCTCGGGATGGAAAATAATACATAATGGGGCAGTCATAAAAGGAGTACCAGAAATATACGGGGTGGAAGGGGAAACGAGTATGAAATGGTTAACCAAATGGTCGTTCGGTAACAAGGCGGCGGTAGGGCTTTTAGTGGTAATGGCGCTAGTAGTGGGAGGGCTGAGCTACACTTCGCTGCCGATGGAATTTATGCCAGAGGCGGATAATCCGCAAGTGACTGTAACGGTGCTCGGTCCGGGTCAGGATGCCCATGCGATGGAAACAAAGGTTACGAAGCCGATTGAGGCTGGGGCTGCTTTTGTAAAGGGAAAGAAAGAAATATTGTCTACTTCCGGAGACGGATACGCACAGGTGAATATTTTTTATGATTCGAAAACGAATATGAAGGATGCTGCTGGGGAGGTGCAAAAGGTTGTAGATTCGTTGCAATTCCCTGAAGGGGTGATGGCTCCTTTTGTACTTCAATTGAATACTTCCATGATTCCCGTGTCGCAGGTTACGCTTTCGTTTGATGAAGGGCTAACTAAAGAAAACCTTAAGCTTGCGGAAGAAACGATCATTCCAGAGATGCAACAAGCTGAAGGTGTAGCCAACGTCGCCTTATATGGCAAAGTAACTCCGCAAGTGCGAGTGAAGCTAGATCCGAAATTAATGGCTGAAAAAGGTATTACGACGCCTCAAGTGTTAGGGTTACTTCAAGGACGTAATGTATCGGCATCCCTTGGGGAGCAGACGATTGGAGGGCAGACGGGGAATGTTAACGTGGTTTCTTCAATAGATAGTATCGATACGTTAAAAAAACTCCCTGTTTCCGCAGACGTTAAGCTGCAGGATATTGCTGCTGTCGAGTTGAAGCAGGATCAAGAAAGCGTTAGCCGCTCGAATGGGAAAGATGTTCTTTTCGCCATAGTAACCAAAGAAGCTAACGCAAATGCAGTGAGTGTCGGAGATCATATCCAAGATACCGTAGCACATATTAACAAAACCATTCCAAATGCAGAAGCAGCGGTGGTATTCAGCACATCAGATATGGTGGTTACCTCGGTGAACAGTATGCTGCGTGAAGTATTGCTTGGCGCGTTGTTCGCTACGATCGTGATTCTGTTGTTCCTGCGCAACCTGCGGGCAACTCTGATTACGGCGGTTTCTATCCCGCTTTCCTTAGCAGTTACTTTATATCTATTGGATATATCCGGTATAAGTCTGAATATTATTACGCTCGGTGGTGTGGCTGTTGCGGTCGGTCGCTTGGTGGATGATAGTATCGTAGTCATTGAGAACATTTACCGTAGGCTGCAAAAAGAACCCTTCTCCCGTGAAATGATCATAAGCGCAACTGGGGAAGTGGCTAGAGCAATTACTTCATCTACGATTGCAACGGTAGCGGTATTTCTGCCGATGGGTCTTCTGCGTGGTAGTTTGCAGGCTTTCCTGCTTCCGTTTGCCTTAACTGTAACGTATTCATTGCTTACTTCACTCGTTGTAGCCTTGACGGTGGTTCCATTGTTAAGCTCATGGCTGCTCAGAAGAACTTCTATGAAAGAACATGAGCCATCTAAATGGTTTACCCGATTCCTTGATTGGAATCTTCGCCGGAAATGGATCACTTTATCCCTAGGTCTTCTGCTTCTGATTGGCTCCATCGCAGCCTATGTGACGATGCCAAAAGGTGCGCTTGATGCTTCAGATGCCAGCTATGTCTCTGTTCAGTTGAACTATCCGAAGGATGTTCCTGTTAAAGAGATTTTGGAAAAAGGAAAGCAGCTAGAGCAAGATCTGATGAAACGTCCAGAAGCAGAAACAGTGATCATGCAGTCTGGGAATAGTGCGGACGCAGCACAATGGGGGAGTGTCAGCTCAGAGACCTTAGTGGACTATACCGTTGTTATGAAAAAAGGTGCAGATGCGCAAGGCTTCATCGATTATGTCCGTGATGTGAAGGATTCCTATGCAGGAGCAACCCTGGTGGCCAATCAAATGAGTATGATGGGTTCAAGCTCCACTAGCGAGTATATTGATATCGTGGGTGATGATCTTACTAATATTACTGCTGTTGCAGCAGAAGTTACGGATAAGCTGAAGACTGTGGAGGGTATTCAGAAGGTCAGTAGCAATATGGAGGATACCAAACCTGTCTTTACATTTAAGGTAGATCCAATACAGACGAATGCACAAGAAATTACCATGCAATTGTCGGCTATGCTGAATCCGATCCCTATAGGGCAAATCGAACTGGACGGTACGCCTGCTGGAGTAGTGTTAGATCCTATAGCTGAGCCAAAGACAGAGCAAGATTTAAAGGCAATGACGCTCATGACTGCTGAAGGTCCAAAGCCATTGTCACAACTAGCAACCTATGAGGTTCGGAATGAACCAGCACTGTTGTTCCATAAAGATGGGAAGCCATATGCGAGAATCACAGCGGAAGTGGATCCGAAGAAGGTGTCTGAAATCGGAGCGGATATTAAAAAACAAACCGATAGTCTTACCCTTCCAAAGGGTGTGACTCTATTTGCAGGCGGAGCCTCGGTGGATCAGTCAGAGGATTTCGCTGACCTTGGTATGACAGCGCTGATCTCCATCGGGTTGGTGTATCTGATCATGGTCCTCACCTTCAAAACCCTTCGTGCTCCGCTGGCAATCATGTTCTCCTTGCCATTGGCTGCGATTGGGGCGATTGTTGGGCTGATCGTATCCGGCGTAACGCCTGACTTCACCGCTTTATTCGGGGCGTTGATGTTAATCGGTATCGTCGTGACCAATGCCATTGTGCTCATTGACCGTATTAAGCAGAATGAAATGCATATGGGTGTTCGCGAAGCCATTCTGGAAGCGGCAGGAACACGGATGCGTCCGATTCTGATGACGGCAATTGCTACCATTTGCGCCATGACTCCACTGCTGTTCGGCCATGCCGAGATGGGCAGCATCGTCTCGCAAAGCTTGGCGATTGTGGTCATCGGTGGCTTGACCGCGGCAACGCTGCTTACGCTGGTTGTGGTTCCAGCGATTTACGAGCTGTTCTACTTCCGTAAATCGGCTAAGGAGCGCAAGGGCGCGGTGAAAGTAGAAATTCCGACGCATGGTGCTTAATTTCAAAAAGTTATAGTGATAAACAACTGAAATAGGCCCTTCTCAGTCATTTTAAATGATGCTGGGAAGGGTCTTATTATTTAGAAAATGAGAATTTACTTGCGTATTTGAACAGTGCGAGAGATCTAAGTTTTGATTTTATGAATTATGATTTTTACAACGATATACAACGCATTTAGCATAATTAATATGAAAGGGATGATAGAGAATATTCTATGGGATGAAGACAAGGCGGATAACATAAATAATGCGAGGAGCAAATAGGGAAGGGACAATAAATATTTTCTGTGGAATACATTATGGACAAATTCAAATTTCACAAGGAATACATTCCTTTCTAAGGGGAAAACGCTACCTCCAAATTAGAATATCATAACTCCAGATTTTTGCGAAGGTGCAGGCCGAGTAGATCATAGTGTTGATTTTTATTCGCATACTAAAAAGCAGGCCGACGATAAACCGATTATCGTGGCCTGCTTTTTTAATATTGCTCACTATCTATTAACCGCAAGAACAATTCAATACCGGCTTACGCGCGGCTTGTGTCTCATCCAAACGGCTAATCTCTGTGGTATGCGGTGCGTTGATTACGATCTCCGGTGTCTCCTGCGCTTCTTTCACGATCTGGATCATTGTATCGATGAAGCCGTCGAGCGTTTCTTTACTTTCGGTTTCCGTAGGCTCGATCATCATGCATTCCTCAACAGTCAGAGGGAAGTACACGGTTGGCGGATGGTAGCCGAAGTCGAGTAATCGTTTAGCAACGTCTAAGGTGCGCACACCATACTGCTTGAGGTTTTTGCCGGACATTACGAATTCATGCTTACATACGCCCGGATACGGAATTTCAAAATACGGCGCCAGACGGTGCATCATATAGTTCGCATTCAGCACGGCATTTTCGGATACCTCACGCAGTCCATCTGGGCCATAGGTACGGATATAGGCGTAGGCACGAACGAGAATACCAAAGTTGCCGTAAAAAGCTTTCACGCGTCCAATGGATTCAGGTCCGCCGAAGTCGAGTGAGAAGCTGTTATCTTCGTTTTTCACCACAGTTGGTTGTGGTAGGAACGGAATCAGGATGGATTTTACGCCAACAGGTCCGGCTCCAGGGCCACCGCCGCCGTGCGGGGTACTCATTGTCTTATGCAAGTTCAAATGCACAACGTCAAAGCCCATATCACCGGGGCGGGTAATGCCCATAATAGCATTGGAGTTCGCTCCATCGTAATAGAGCAAGCCGCCTGCTTCATGCACGATCTCAGCAATCTCGACGATTTGGGTCTCGAACAAGCCGAGTGTGCTTGGGTTAGTCAGCATTAGCGCGGCAGTATCGCTGCCGACTGCTGCCCGCAGCGCTTCAAGATCAACCATCCCTTTATCTGTGGATGGGATCGTGATCGTTTCAAGCCCTGCGGCTGAAGCACTAGCAGGATTGGTGCCGTGTGAGGAATCCGGCACGATAACCTTCGTGCGGGTCTCGCCGCGGCTTTCATGGTAGGCGCGGATCATCATGAGACCGGTCCATTCCCCATGAGCACCTGCGGCAGGTTGTAAAGATACAGCATCCATGCCGGTTAGTGCAGACAAGTCATTTTGCAGGGTATACATTAATTCCAGTGCGCCTTGAATGCTTTCTTCTGGCTGGTAAGGGTGGATCTTAGCTAGGCCTACGATGCGGGCAACATCTTCGTTAATCTTCGGATTGTATTTCATCGTACATGAACCGAGTGGATAGAAGCCGTTATCTACCCCAAAGTTGCGGCGTGACAAGGAAGTGTAGTGGCGAATGACATCCACTTCCGATACTTCTGGAAGCACGACGGGTTCGCTACGGAGTAAACCTGATGGAATCAGAGATTCTAAGCTTTCTTCCTGCGGCACATCGCACAGTGGCAAAGAATAGGCCGAACGGCCGGGACGGCTTAATTCAAAAATTAGACTTTGCTCCGGTTTCATAAACAGCCCTCCAGTGCGCTAGCAAATTGGTCAATTTCGTTTTTGCTTCTCTTTTCCGTAACGGCTACCAGCATATGTCCAGCAAGCTCAGGATAATCACGGCCCAGATCATAACCGCCGAGATAACCTTCCTTCAGCAGCTTCGAATTAATTGCGCTAACGCTGCTTCCCTCAGGAAGCTTCAAGACAAACTCGTTAAAGAAGGGGGAAGAGAAGGCATATTCAGCACCTGTTAGTTGGCTAAGTTTATCAGCGGCATAATGGCTTTTACGAATGTTTAGCTCGCCTACTTCACGCATACCTTCTTTGCCCATAACGGACAAGTAAACCGATGCGCAGAGAGCCAGCAGCGCCTGATTGGAGCAGATGTTCGAGGTAGCTTTTTCTCGGCGGATATGCTGCTCCCGTGCTTGCAGCGTCAGAACGAAACCGCGTTTTCTGTTACGGTCAACCGTTTGGCCTACGATACGGCCCGGCATCTTACGCATCAAGTGCTCAGCTACCGCGAAGAATCCACAGGTTGGACCGCCGAGGGAAGCTGGAATACCAAGTGGCTGAGCGTCACCGACTACGATGTCGGCTCCGAGCTTGCCTGGTGTTTCTAGTACGCCAAGAGCGATCGGATTTGCACTGACGACGAACAACCCTTTAACAGCATGGATCAGCGGCTCAACAGAGCTAAGATCTTCGATGCTGCCAAAAAAGTTAGGCGATTGCATCAGTACTGCAGCTGTATCACCATCAATGGCTTCAGCAAGCTTCACCTGATCGGTAACGCCGTTTTTATAGTCAATCTCCACGACCTCAAGCCCCCAAGCATTAGCCGATGTGCGTAACACTTGGCGCGCTTCAGGATGAACGGTGCGGGAAACAATTAATTTTTTGCGTTTGGTAGCACCAGCTGCGAGGACTGCTGCTTCGGATAATGCGGTTGCGCCATCATACATGCTGGCATTGGCTACTTTCATACCGGTTAGTTCGCAAATGTAGGATTGGAATTCGAAGATCGCCTGCAGTTCGCCTTGGCTGATCTCCGGTTGATAAGGGGTGTAAGCAGTGTAGAATTCAGAACGGGAAATGACATGGTTGATCACCACAGGGATGTGATGGTCGTATAATCCGGCGCCGAGGAAGCTGGCGTGCGAATCGAAATCAGCATTTCGGTCAGCGAGACCTTTCATGTGACGTAGCAGGGCGTACTCATCGAGTGGTTCAGACATCGGCATAGTGCCTTGATAACGGACGGCTTCAGGAATATCGGAGAACAGCTCATCTATGGACTGAATCCCGACGGTTTCCATCATCTCTACGCGGTCCTGTGCTGTCATGGGCAGATAACGGTGCTTCATTAAGGTTTCACTCCTTGGCTTTTTTAAAATATAAGAAAGTACAATTTTCACGCTATACTTTATCCTTCTATTTCTCGCTTAAAAGCTAACCGTCCCAATATGGACGCTAAAGGCGTTTATACTTGTAAAAAGGGGCTTTAATCACGACAGCCTTAAGCTGCTTGCCGCGTATCTCTACGAATACCTCTGTGCCTATTTCACTGTAAGCTGTATCAAGCAAAGCTAATCCCAGATTGCGTTTCAGCGTTGGTGATTGGGTTCCGGTTGTGACCTCTCCGATTTTAACGCCGTTCGCATAGACTGGGTAATGGGAGCGCGGAATGCCCCGGTCAATCATTTCTAAGCCGACCAGACGTCGGGGTAGACCGGCTTCTTTTTGCTGCAATAGCGCATCGCGACCGATAAAGTCCGCTTTGTCCAGCTTCACAAAGAACTGTACTCCAGCTTCAAGAGGGGTGATGTCAGCTGACAGCTCCTGACCGTACAGCGGCAATTTTGCTTCAAAACGCAGCGTATCACGGGCGCCCAGTCCAGCAGGTGTTAATCCGTGAGGAGTGCCAGCTGCGAGTAGGCCGTTCCATAACGTTGCTGCCCCATCCAGCGGAGCGTAGATCTCGAAGCCATCTTCGCCGGTGTAACCCGTACGGGAGATCAGTACTTCTACACCGCAGACGGTTGCGCGTTCGATGAAGTGGAAAGGCTTGAGTTCTGAGATCGGAGCATCAGTAACTTTCGCGAGTATGGTCTCTGCCAACGGGCCTTGCAAGGCAAGCAAAAGCGTCTCGTCAGAGACATTAGTGAGTGTGACTTCACCGAATTCAGAGGTCAGATGCTCTTGCAGCCACTGGAAGTCCTTATCGATGTTGGAGGCATTTACGACAAGCATATAACGGCCTTCACTTATTCGGTACACGAGCAAATCGTCGACCACACCGCCGTTTGGATAACAGAGCAGCGTATATTGTGCCGCACCATCGGTCAGGCGGCTGACATCGTTGGTCGTCATTTTCTGTAAAAAGGCTTCAGCACCGCTCCCGATCACCATGAATTCACCCATATGCGATACATCGAACAGTCCAGCCTGCTGGCGAACAGCTTCATGCTCCTTCACGATACCTGTAAACTGTACTGGCAGCTCCCAGCCGCCAAAATCAATGCACCTGGACTCCGTGTAAGCGGAATAGAGATCGTAAAAAGGTGTTCTTTTCAAAGCATCCATATCGTCACTCCCCTAGTCTGATTACATACGAAAAAAAGGACAGGCAGAAGCAATCATGCATAAATGCACTAATCGCTTTCTGCTCTGTCCTTTGTACCTGAGAGTTACCCTGCCGTAACGAACCTGCAAGTTTCCCCGTTGGTGACCTGACGCACTCAGCCCCGCGTCTGATGCTCTCCAGAGGTACGTCCGACAAAGGTCCTTTTGCCTGAGAGATTCACCCCTGTTAGGGCTTACTCCTTCGGCGCCGTCTTCAAGTGAGACAGTCTCTCCCTATGCCATCATCCGCAACTGTATTTGTTTTATATTTCTCCGAGAAACGGTTATCGTCTATAAAAAAGACGACAACGTCGTTTCTTCTTGTATGTCTCCATTAAACGGGTATAGGAGGGCGCTGTCAACAAGAAAAAGTCAAAAAAACGACAAATTTATTTTACTGTTAGTAATATTGACATTCTGCTCTGGGATCACTTAGGCTATAACTAAATTTAGAATTCCAATTTGGAAATGAGGCGGCTTGAAATGAGTGAAGTTTTAGATCACCTTCTTTACAGCGAAGAGCATGAGTGGGCACAGCAAGTGGAAGGACGCGTAGTACGTATTGGGATTACGGATCATGCTCAGCATTTGTTAGGCGATATCGTGTTTGTGGAATTTCCAGAAGTGGGCTCGGCCATTTCAGCCGGTGACAGCGTAGGCAGTATCGAATCTGTTAAGACTGTATCGGAATTATATTCACCCGTCTCGGGGACGGTTACCAAGATTAATGACGGTTTAGAGGCTAGTCCGGAGCTGATCAACGATAAGCCGTATGGCGAGGGTTGGATTTTTGAAATTGAAGTGGACGGAGAGTATGCTGATGCTGTAAAAGGTCTGCTGGATGCAGCCGGATATCGTGCATTGGTAGGAGAGTAATTGGGATTTTTCACAGTATATTAATTTTATCACGAGTGATATTTGTAGCAGCAAGTTTCTGTTTTTGGGGACTTGCTGTTTGGTGTTTTTATTTAGAGGTGGGTAGGGATTTTTGCGTCATACCCTGGGACGGCTCGGAATTATTTGATTTTATTTAAAAGCGAATCTGCTAGTTGTGGAATTAGGGGAAACCTCCCTTATTTTAGACGAATATAGCGTGACACAAAGAGTTTTAGGCAATTTCTCCCTGAAAATTCCGGTGAAACCGCTATTTTTGACTAAATAGGGGATTAATCAGGGAGTATTTCCGTAATTAATAGTGGCAAGTCATTTTAGTATGTTGATAGCAGATTCGCACCCGCACTAACTACTATATCTAGCTCTGAGTACAATCAATATTTTATTCACCCTCTTGAAGCTGCCGCAGCACAATGATCTCTACACGGCGGTTCTTCTGCTTACCTGCTATCGTGGTATTATCTGCGGTGGGCTGGGTGTCAGCATAACCTGCGTATTGAAAAGTATCCGGCTTCAGTCCTTCATGGTCTAGAAAAAAGCGCAGTACAGATAGCGCACGAGCACCAGACAGCTCCCAGTTGTCGTTAAATTGAGAAGCCGAGGATACGGGCGTATTATCGGTATGTCCTTCAATGCTAATCTTTGCGCCGATGTCTTTGAATAAACCAGATAACTGCTGAAGAGCAGGGAAGGCTGGTGATTTCAGGTCTGCCTTACCTATATCGAATAGAAAACGATCACTGAGTGTGATTTCTATCCCCTGCGGTTTGTCAGCAACAAAAATTTGTTCTCCGAGATTATTTTCCTCCACATAGTGGGTGATCACACCCATTAATTCAGCAAGTTTAGTCTCTTGTTCTCGAAAAGCGAGCTCACGTGCCGAAGGTGTTTCATTCTCCGCTTGTTCACCAGATCCGTCATTCGGTCTTGCAGTTGCAGCTGCATCCTCATTTCCGTCTGTACTTTCCGGTTTGTTCTCAGTTGATTTCCCAGCATCTAAAATACCGTTCCCACCCTCAAGGACAGTGGTTCCAGACTTGAAGGTCTCGGATAACGAGCCTGTCACGATGTTATATTTGTCAGTATCCAGGCTGCTCATCGCATACAATATAACGAAAAAAATAAGTAAAAGTGTAATTAGATCTGCATAAGTAATCATCCAACGGTCACGGCTTTCCCGAGTCTCTACACGCCGCTTGCGCCGGTCTCTTTGTCTCATAAAAGGCCTCTAGTTTCCGCACGGTCATTCGTGTCCGAGTCTGAGATGAATGAGTTCAGTTTTTTACGTACCAGCAGTGGATGATCCCCATTCTGTAGAGAAAGAATACCTACTAGCAGCATTTCCATGCTATGTAGCTCACTTTGACTGCGGGATTTGATTTTGGAGGCAATGGGTAAAAATATTAGATTAGCGATGGCTACACCGTACAACGTTGCAGTGAACGCTACTGCGATAGATGTGCCCAGATTTGACGGATCTGTAAGGTTGCCAAGTACACGGATGAGACCCATCACCGTCCCGATAATTCCCATCGTTGGTGCATATCCACCAGCAGCTTCAAAAATCTTAGCATAGTTCTCATGCTTCAATTCTTTAGCGTCCATTTCCAGTTCCAAAATCTGTCTTACCTGCTCAGGATCAGTGCCGTCGACAATAAGAAGCAGACCTTCACGTGTAAAAGAATCCGGATGTTCTTCAGCTTGTTTTTCTAACATTAAAACGCCGCCGCGACGGGCCACGGTTGCCATTGCAATGAGTTCTTCAGCTTTTTCCATATCACGATCAGGGTTGCTGCCGAAAGCCATGCGTAGTGCTGTTGGAATGGAGCGCAGCTTAGATGCCGGGAAGCTGATCATAACGGCGGCAAATGTACCCCCGAACACAATCAAAGCTGCATTAAGCTGCAGCAGTCCTGAGAGGCTTCCGCCTTCCCAGAGATAGCCGCCAATTAACGCAGCCAGTCCAGCCAATAGGCCAATTATTGAGGTAATATCCATGCTTCAAGCTCCTAACATTTCTATGTATTATGGTTTGCATCGATCTAGTCAACACTGTATAATGAACGGGAACACATATTCTTATCTTCCATATTTTTAATTATAAGAAAGTATAAGTTTCACGTTATACTTAAACCTTATAATTCTCGCACAAACGCTTAACGTCTTTTAGAGACGCCAAAGGCGCTTAGCTTGCTATCGTATGGAGAGAGAACATTCAGACAACAATTATAATATATTAATCTAGTTTAGACGATAGAGGGGAGACGGGCAAATGAGTGATATAGTCGTCAGTACGAAGACTTTTGAATTGGAGTCCGAGTATACACCCCAGGGCGATCAGCCTCATGCCATAGAGGAATTACTACAAGGTATCCGGCAGGGCAAGAAGCACCAGACGCTGCTGGGCGCGACGGGTACGGGGAAGACGTTTACCGTTGCACAAGTTATTTCCAAATTAAACCGCCCGACATTAGTTATTGCGCACAACAAGACTTTGGCTGCCCAACTGGCGAGTGAGTTTAAGGAGTTTTTTCCGCATAATTCGGTAGACTATTTCGTCAGCTACTACGACTATTACCAACCAGAGGCGTATATTCCCTCCTCCGATACTTATATCGAGAAAGACTCCAGTATTAATGAAGAGATTGATAAATTGCGCCACTCCGCGACGAGCTCCTTGTTCGAACGGCGTGACGTTATTATTGTGGCGAGTGTGTCTTGTATTTACGGCCTTGGTTCGCCGATGGAATACGGAAGCTTGCTTTTGTCATTGCGGGTTGGGATGGAGAAACCTCGAAATGAGATTTTGAGCAGGCTAGTGGACATCCAGTACCAGCGTAATGATATCAACTTTGTACGTGGTACCTTTCGTGTACGTGGTGATGTGGTCGAGATTTTCCCAGCCTCTCAGGGTGAACATGCCATTCGAGTCGAATTGTTCGGTGATGAAATTGAGCGAATCACTGAGATTGATGTGCTGACGGGTGAACTGATCGGGGAACGCGATCATGTCGCTATTTTTCCGGCGTCTCACTTTGTTACCAAAGAAGAAACAATGCGTGTAGCACTGGTCAACATTGAAAAAGAGCTGGAAGACCGTTTAACGGTTCTTCGTGACGCAGGAAAGCTTCTTGAAGCTCAACGTCTGGAACAGCGGACACGTTATGATATTGAAATGATGAAGGAAGTGGGCTTCTGCTCAGGGATTGAGAACTATTCCGGACCACTCACCTTCCGTGAACCAGGGGCAACCCCATATACATTAATGGATTATTTTCCGGATGATATGCTGATCATTATTGATGAGTCCCATGTTACACTTCCGCAGATTCGGGCGATGTATAACGGTGACCGGGCGCGTAAGACGGTACTGGTAGAGCATGGTTTCCGTTTGCCGTCTGCGCTCGATAACCGTCCACTTCAGTTTGAGGAATTCGAAGAAAAGGTGAAGCAGATCGTATATGTTTCTGCGACACCTGGACCTTATGAAATGGAGCACTGTGACACCATGGTGCAGCAGATTATCCGGCCTACAGGTCTTTTAGATCCGATCATTGAGGTTCGTCCGACAGAGGGACAAATCGATGACTTGATTAGTGAAATTCGTGATCGGGTGGAACGAGACGAACGTGTACTCGTCACAACATTGACGAAGAAGATGTCGGAGGATCTGACGGATTACTTTAAGGAAATTGGAATTAAGGTTCGTTATATGCACTCTGATATCAAAACGCTGGAACGGATGGCGATCTTACGTGATCTTCGTCTGGGTACATTCCATGTTCTAGTAGGGATTAACCTACTAAGAGAAGGCCTCGATCTACCGGAAGTATCGCTGGTCGCTATACTTGATGCCGATAAAGAGGGCTTCCTTCGTTCCGAACGCTCGCTAATTCAGACGATTGGTCGTGCGGCCCGTAATTCCAAGGGTCGAGTCATTATGTACGGTGATCGGATCACGGATTCGATGGAGAAAGCGATGAGCGAAACATCGCGTCGCCGCGCCATCCAGATCGCCCATAATGAGAAACACGGCATTACCCCAACCACCATTAATAAAAAGGTGCGTGACATCATCGAGGCAACGAAGGTTGCTGAGACTAAAGCGGATTACCTCACGGGTGTTGGTGGCAAGATGAATAAGAAAGAGAAACAAAGCCTGATCCAGCGTCTGGAAGCCGAGATGAAGGACGCAGCGAAGAACTTGCAATTTGAGCGCGCGGCAGAGCTGCGTGACGCATTGTTGGAGCTTCGGGCCGAGTAATAAACCTTAAATGCATCACCGATATTTAAAATATGTAAATGAACGGTGCTGTCCAGGCCGTTCTTTTTGAATAAATAGATGGACACGCATCCCGTAGGGACAGTGCTGTATGTAGTTAGCGCATCCCGCAGGGACAGCTTAGCACTTACGTGTATTACGTAGGGAGAGTGCTCCGCAATGCTCTTAGCACTTACGCGTATCCCGCAGGGACAGCGCCCTGCAACGTTATAGCAGTTGCGGTAATCTTGCACTTCCCGCACTTAGCTAGTGTGCGCCTAACGTCCAAGCGGTCCCGTAGGAATAAGCGCTCCAAGCAGCACTGTCACTAAGTCCCGTCCTACCAACCTCCTTCGCCAATAAATGCGGGTGTCCAGAGGGTGCAACCCTTGGGGCCCTCCCTTGGAAGGGAGGGTTTGGGAGGGATCGAAAACGCTTTTGATAAAGCTTTGATATTTGATATTTGTTGATATTTGATTCATTAAGGAGAGGTTCCGTTGGCGAACGAAAATATTGTAATTAAAGGCGCGAGGGCGCACAATCTCAAAAACATCGATGTGACGATTCCACGTGACCGTTTCGTCGTGCTGACGGGACTGAGCGGCTCAGGTAAATCGTCGCTTGCATTTGATACGATTTATGCTGAAGGACAGCGGCGTTATGTTGAATCTTTGTCCGCTTATGCTCGTCAGTTCTTGGGGCAAATGGAGAAGCCGGATGTGGATTCGATAGACGGATTATCCCCGGCAATCTCTATTGATCAGAAGACAACAAGTCGCAACCCTCGTTCCACAGTAGGTACGGTAACTGAGATCTATGACTATTTACGGCTGCTTTTCGCACGGATCGGTCACCCTCATTGTCCAGAACATGGAATTGAGATTACTTCCCAGACCGTTGAACAAATGGTAGACCGGATTATGCAGTATCCAGAGAAGACTCGTTTGCAAATCCTAGCGCCTATTATTTCAGGACGTAAAGGGGAACACAAAGGACTCTTCACAGACATTTCTAAGCAAGGGTTCGTACGTGTGCGTGTGGACGGTGAGCTAAGAGATCTGTCTGAGGATATTGAACTTGAGAAGAATAAAAAACACACTATAGAAGTTGTTGTAGACCGAATCGTCGTTAAAGACGATGTGGAGACCCGGCTGACGGATTCACTGGAGACGGCACTTAAACTTTCGGGCGGTAAAATCCTTGTGGATATCATCGGTCAGGAAGAGCTGCTGTTCAGCTCTAACTTCGCTTGTCCGATTTGTGGTTTTAGTATTGAAGAGTTGGCACCACGGATGTTCTCTTTCAACAGTCCATTCGGAGCCTGCACAGAGTGCGATGGACTTGGCATAAAGATGGTGGTCGATCCAGACCTGCTTATTCCTGATGCTGAGAAATCCATTGAAGAGGGCGCTTTTTTAGCTTGGACAGGAAGTACCTCCAATTACTATCCGCAATTTTTGAAATCCGTGTGTGAACACTTTAATATTCCACAGAACGTTCCAGTGAGCAGTTTAACACCTGATCATATGAACAAACTACTAAATGGTACAGGCAGTGAGAAGGTTCGCTTCAAATATGAGAATGATTTTGGACAAAAGAAAGATGCGATGGTTGCTTTTGAAGGGATTATTCCTAACCTTGAGCGGCGTTATCGTGAAACTGCTTCGGATGGTATTCGTGAATTTATCGAAGGATTCATGAGTGCAAAGCCTTGTCATGTATGTAAAGGCAAGCGTCTGAAGAAAGAAATTTTGGCGGTGACGATCAACGAACAAAATATTTCGGACATTACCGATCTCTCGATTGGTGACTGTCAGCATTGGTTTGAAGAGATAAAATTGAGCGAAAAAGAAACAGCCATCGCCAATCTCATTTTAAAAGAGATTTGTAATCGGCTTGGATTCCTTGTAAATGTAGGCTTGGACTATTTGACGCTTAGCCGTGCAGCAGGCTCACTGTCTGGTGGGGAAGCACAGCGTATCCGGTTGGCCACTCAGATTGGTTCGAGCTTGATGGGTGTGTTGTACATTCTGGATGAGCCAAGTATTGGCCTGCATCAGCGGGATAATGATCGCCTCATCTCGACCCTTGCGCATATGCGTGACTTAGGGAATACGCTGATTGTTGTTGAGCATGATGAAGACACGATGATGGCAGCGGATTATATTATTGATATCGGACCGGGTGCGGGTATCCACGGTGGACAAGTTATGGCGCAAGGAACACCGGAAGAAATTATGAAGGATCCGAATTCCTTAACGGGTGATTATTTAAGTGGTCGTAAATTTATTCCGGTAACCGCTAAGCGTCGTGCTACTGATGATCGATGGATAGAAATCCGTGGGGCTAAGGAGAATAACCTGAAAAATGTGAATGTGAAGATTCCATTAGGTGTGTTTACAGCGGTGACAGGTGTTTCTGGTTCCGGTAAATCGTCGCTTATTAACGAGATTCTTTATAAGAGCTTGGCACGGCAACTGAATAAGGCTGTGAAGGTACGTCCGGGTCAGCACAAAGAAATTCGCGGCTTGGAAAATCTCGATAAAGTAATTGAAATCGACCAATCACCAATCGGGCGTACACCACGTTCTAACCCAGCAACCTATACGGGTGTATTTGACGACATTCGTGATCTGTTCTCGAAGACGAATGAGGCAAAGGTACGCGGGTTCCAAAAGGGACGCTTTAGCTTTAACGTAAAAGGCGGACGCTGTGAAGCTTGCCGCGGGGACGGAATTATCAAGATTGAGATGCACTTCTTGCCGGATGTCTATGTTCCTTGCGAAGTATGTAAGGGCAAGCGTTATAACCGGGAAACTCTGGAAGTGAAGTATAAAGGGAAAAACATCTCTGATGTACTGGAGATGACGGTAGAGGATGCTACAGAATTCTTTGTGAATATCCCTCGTATCCATCGTAAAATGCAAACACTGATGGATGTTGGTCTTGGTTACATCAAGATTGGTCAGCCAGGTACCACATTATCCGGTGGTGAAGCGCAGCGCGTGAAATTGGCTTCCGAGCTATACCGCCGTAGTACCGGAAAGACCCTTTATATTTTGGATGAGCCGACAACAGGTCTGCATGTGGATGACATTGGTCGTTTACTAGAAGTGTTGCATCGCTTGGTGGATTCCGGAGAATCAGTTCTCGTCATTGAGCATAATTTGGACGTTATTAAAACCGCGGACTATCTCATCGATATGGGACCAGAGGGCGGCAGTGGCGGCGGAACTGTGCTGGCAACAGGAACACCAGAGAAGCTCATTACCGTTACGGAGTCTTACACAGGTAAGTATCTGAAGCCGGTTCTGATTCGTGATACAGAGCGTACCAAAGCCCTTATGCTTGAGACGGCAGAAACCATCTAAGCTATAAATAGCTGGATAGTATAACTACTAAATGAAAAAGGTCACGGCAATTTGCCGTGACCTTTTTGTTTGTTGTCCGTCCGAAATCATTATTTTGTGAAAACAATTGATAGGTAAAATGCTAGTAGTCACCTGTAAATTAGAGCCATTATCCGTTCTGATGTGAGTGTTCTAGTAAACGTTATATGACTCCTATAAAAAGAAAACAAAATCATAGATGAGATAGGCATAAGTAGGGCATGTCCGTCGTAAGATTTAATGAGTAGTATGCTGTTGCTATTGGTATGCTTAATGGGTAATAGGATGCAATAGGCGCAATGGTTCCTTGAAAAATTAATAACTAATTGTTATAGACTTAACTCTATCAAACGAATGTTTTATTAGATTAGGGAAAACCTCCCTAAAAATCTGAGTTTCTAGATCATAAAAGATGAAACCCGGTAAAAACTCCCTAATTATCAGGAAGTTAAAATCATTTAGCAGGATTTCTAATGATTTTTAAGGAGAAATTCCCTAAAAACCTCAAATTGATCTGATAATCGTACGATTTTAGGGAGGGTTTCCCTAATTCTTGAAAAACGTAAGATTTGAACGCAAGTGTGAAGTTCTATCTCTGAATTTTAAACTGAACTCCAAATTGATTCCTCAGTACTTTAAAAAGTACCTTCAAAAAAGCACCTTCAAAAAAGTACCTTTAAAGCACTAACTGGTTTCCTCTTTGAACCTTCACGACGCAAGCTATCTCTGGTTAGATTCACGTATTTTTTTTGATCGAAAGCTAAACGTCAGTGACTAATATCATCATTTTTGCGGATTTTGCAGGGATAAAATATATTTTTTGCGACAAATACATAATTTTTCTACAAAACCTATTGCATCGCCCAAATGGTAGCGATAACATAGAAGAGGATATGGGGAATACTGGATCTTGCTTGACAACATTTTTGAGGAGGTAAGGTAATGCTACTTGCAGAAGTTGCCGCGCAAGGACCGTCTAAATTTCATACCTTTGATGTTTTTATGATTTTATTCACGATCCTAATTTTGGTTGGAGTCGTTCGGTTACTGAGAGCTCCCCAGAAGAACAAGTTCGCCATTGCTTTCGGAGCGGTTAGTTTGTTGGTTTTTATAATCTCTGACTATGCCATGGTGATGCATTGGTTAAGTTAACGAAAGAATTAAATTGAACAGCTTTGCACCAAAAGACTCCTTTAACGCCGTGGGCGCATTGAAGGTGTCTTTTTTCAAATTATATAATGTAAAATTTATCCATGTGCAGAGAGAGGGTCTGGTGAAGGTTGATGAGGATTGGGGAGAAGCTGGTGAAGAAAGGATTGGGCCTGCTGTTATGTGGTGTGTTGCTGTCAGGAGTATGGAGTGAGTCGGTTTATGCGTTTGGTAGTACGACTAAGAAGGTTAGCACGTCGACGACAACCCAGAAAAACAAAATCAAAAATTCTACAGCAGCTGAAGACCCTGTCCCAGGGATTATTAGAAGTATCACCCCCTCCGTAGTGGGCATTATCGGCAAAGACGATAGTGGCGGGAATAGCGGACCGGATGATCGGTACAATCTGACGCATGGCTCTGGCATTATTGTGAAGTCGAACGGATGGATCGTAACCAATGCACATGTCATCAAGGATCTGCAGAATGCCTTGGTAGTGACGTCAGACTCCAAAACCTACAGCATTAAAGAAACATATCTAGATGAAGTTAGTGATCTGGCCCTGATCAAAATCAATGCAACCTCCCTTAAACCTGCAAAGTTTATTCCATCGACCGGTAAAACCGTTGTTGGTGAGAAGGTAGTGGCCATCGGAACACCGATTAGCTTTTCTCTAAGGAATTCAGCGACGGTAGGGGTTATAAGTGGCCTTAACCGTGAAGTAGCTGCGGCTTATCGCCTGATCCAAAGTGATACAGCGATTAATCCCGGAAATAGCGGAGGCCCGCTAGTGAATATGAAGGGCGAAGTGCTGGGAATAAACAGCCTGAAATACTCAGCGGTGGGTGTGGAGAATATGGGCTTCTCTATACCGGCGGATACCGTGCAGTATATTATGAACCAGCTTTTTAAGTACGGTGAAGTAAAACACCCGAGTCTTGGACTGGAGTTAGAGCCGAGTTGGTCCTCGATTGTGGGCTTGCCAACGCTTGATCCACTTACCGTAACAAAAGTGATATCTGCTGAAGCACGCAAGGCGGGTGTTGCCGAAGACGATGTCTTGTACAGCATTGACGGCCACCGTGTGGTCTCACTAGTTGATATTAATGAATTGTTCAAAAGCTATTCTCCGGGTAAGACGGTACGATTGGTTATGCAAAGTGATGGGGATATTGTCGTCCGAAAGGTCGTGCTCACTCAGGGTGATCCCCTGTTAAGTGAAGACAGTTCTGGAACAGATGGGGACGAGCATACGGAAGAGTGATCAGGAAACTTGTGAGGGGGACGGTAAATGGGCTTTAAAGTTTTAACACAAGGATTGTGTGCGATGCTGGCTTTATTATTGCTATTTTTTATATTACCGATACAAACCGCACGGGCAGCAGAAACAGAGAAGCTACAGCTGAGTCTTAAAGTTGGCAGTACTTCAGCTACGGTGAATGGCAAGAAGGTGACTATCGAGCGGCCTTATATGGAGAACGGAACGGTTATGGTACCGCTCGGGGTTTTTAAAAAGACATTTGGCAGCAAGGTTTCCTTAGAAGGAAATGATATAGTGAAAGTAACGTACGGCTCTCATACAGGGTTAATGATGATTGGTAGTATTAATGCCTGGAAGGATGCGACTAAAGTTAAACTCACCTCCGCTCCTCGGATGGTTTCAGGTGTGTTGATGGTGCCGCTGCGTTTTGTGGCCAGCATCCTGGGTGCAACTCTTTCCCAAGGTAACGGTGGAGAACTCGTCATTACCTTAGTTCCTGCAGATAATGAAGGCGATGTGCCAGTGGATACTGGTATTGATAGCGATGTGGGGAAGACGCAAATTGGGAACAGCTATTTTCGATGGACACTAAATTATCCGTCTGGATTGATTGCTGGAAATAGCGGTGGTGATGAGAGTGTGGCTACTTTCTCCAGTACGGACAATCTTTATTATTTGGAGATTCATGCAAGTGATCAGGCAGTTGCTGTTGATGCAGACGGGTTATTAGAACAACTAGTCCGGGAAGTCGAGTTAGGCGGTGAGCTGATATTAGATCAGGAGTCGTTTCCGAAAGCCTCTGTACCCTATGCACGATTGGTCAGTAAAGATTCCAGCGGAGCGCTCTGGGAAAGCAGGCTGATCTATGCTGAAGGTAGACTTTACGAGATGTATTTGACCGATGAAAAAGCCACTCATTATAAAGACTTAGCCAAATATGCAGGATTGCTGGGCTCTTTTCGACCCTCTTTTGACACTAAGGATAACAAAATCCGTGATCTCTCTACCGTAAAGAATGGCTTAAGTGAAGCCTATAATGAGGACTATGGCATCTCACTACAGGTTCCTGCTGCTTGGACTAAGGATGACCAGCATTTCTATTATGAAAGCAAACAAGGAAGTCATTTGAGTGTGGCGATTACATCGGCGCCTGCTGGTTCTACACTAGAGAGCTGGGCTGAAGAGTTGAAGACAAAAACGCAAGAAAACTTTGTATCGGACGCTTATGTTTTTAAGGACAGCATGAAGTCTGAAATCTCCGGCGTACCTGCGCAAATAAGTGAGACACAGCTGAATTTTGGAAACGGTTGGACGACAGAATATCAGGCACTCGTGCTCAAGAACGGGTATCGGTATTATTTTGAATATGTGACACCTGCTGGACAAGAAGAAGATAAGGCCAAGTTTAAAGCCATTATATCCTCGATTGATATTGATTTTGATCACATGAAGGAGAACTTCGGTCGAATCGCTAGTGACGATTATAAGACAATCAAGAATAAAACGATAACCAAAGTATCCAAAAGATACGGCTATGCCATCGACATTCCACGTTTATGGACACCCAATCAAGATGTATTCGAGACACAACTGGTAGAGTATCGGTTCATCGGAGGACGTTTCCAGATCAACTCGAAACCTGAGGGCTCAGTCGATTATGCTGTAAATATGCTCAAAGATTCCTATCAGAATAAAAATAATGATCCTAAAGGTCCTCACATTGAAAGTATAGTGGAGTCTACCTTTGCTGGTGTTCCTGCTACGACCCTTACTGTGCATCAAATCAAGAATGGTGTTCCTCTCCGCAGTAAGCAAGTTGTTTTTGGCAAAAATGAGGTGGTCTACACGATTACTGTTACGCTGAATGATGCCAATGCTACTGCAGAACAGCAAGCTTTGTTGGATAAAACGCTCCAGTCGTTTCGGTTTACGGGGAATGAGTAGTTTAGGGATGTTTGGAGTTCTTTACTAACTAATAGCAGAGTGTAATTCAATTAGACGAGAACGTCCCTGTAGCAAAAATGGCGGGGGCGTTCTTTTCTTTATATAAATGTTGGTAAACACATGGCGCTGAGATGTGATATTTGATACAATTATCAAGTTAATCAACTAGAAATGACCCGCCACATGGCGGTTTGGGAGGATATAAATGAAAGAGCAACAAATACGCAGAGAAGACGTGGAGCTATTGGCACCTGCAGGTGACTGGGACTGCATGCGTGCGGCGGTAGCGAACGGAGCGGATGCTATCTTTTTTGGCGTAGAGAAGTTTAATGCACGGGCGAGAGCGAACAACTTTCGCATGGACGAGCTGACGGAAATTATGGCGTTTTTGCATAGTTATGGTGTGAAGGGTTTCCTGACCTTTAATATACTGGTTTTTGAAAATGAATTGACGGATGCTAAAGAACTGATTGACGCTTGTGTAGATGCTGGTGTGGACGCAGTGATTGTCCAGGATTTAGGTTTGGTCAAAATGATTCGTGAAATCTCACCAGACTTCCCGATTCATGGATCGACACAGATGACGATTACTTCCCCGGAGGCGGTCGAGTTCACTAAGCCTTTCAGCTTGGAACGTGTGGTACTCGGTCGTGAGAACAATCTGAAACAAATTAAGACGATTGGGGAGCAAGCCCGTCTGCCGATGGAAGTATTTGTGCACGGTGCCTTGTGTGTGTCTTATTCAGGTCAATGTTTGACTTCCGAAATGTGGGGCGGACGTTCCGCGAACCGGGGAGAATGTGCTCAGGCTTGCCGTCTGCCTTATGATCTGATGGTGGATGGCGAAGTTAAACCAATGGGTGATGTGACTTATTTGCTCTCCCCTAAGGATTTGGCAGCTATTGATCTTATGCCTGAGCTGATCGAGGCGGGCGTAACTTCTTTTAAAATCGAAGGGCGTCTCAAGACCCCAGAATATGTTGCGAATGTAGTTAGTAAGTACCGTAAGGCAATTGATCGGTATTTTGATGGCGATATGTCCAAACCATCGAAGGAAGAAGTTCGTGAACTGCAACAAAGCTTCTCCCGCGGTTTCACGCATGGTTTCCTAGATGGAACGAACAATAAAAAGCTCGTAGACGGCACTTTCCCGAAAAGCCGGGGTGTATATCTCGGAACAGTTGAACAAATTCTTCGTGACGGCGTAGTCTGCCGTATTCACGCACCGCTTAAGCGGGGAGACGGAATCGTGTTTGATGCAGGGGATCCGACGAAAAAAGAAGAAGGTGGACGTGTTTACGATCTTCGTCGTAAAGGTGTGAAGCTCGAAGGTGAAGCAGGAGAAGGCTGGATCATCGACATCGTAGCGGGTCGTAATGATGTAGACCTGCGCCGTCTAAATGTTGGTGACCGCATTTGGAAGACGAATGACCCTGCGCTAGACAAGGCGCTACGTCAGACGTATGAGACTGAGAAGCCGTACCGGGTATTCCCGGTACATGTGCGAGTGCAAGGCTGCGTCGGCGAGAAGCTGACCACCTGGTGGACGGACGTTCAGAAGAACGTTACCGTCCGTGTGGACTCGGAGCTCGCGCTGGAAACCGCGCAAAAGCGTCCGATGGATACCGCGCTGCTGGAAGAACAATTCGGCCGCCTGGGCGGGACCGTGTTCCAGCTTGATGCGCTAGAGTCGCATCTGCAAGGCGACGTGATCGTCCCTATGCGCGAGCTGAACAGCATCCGCCGCCAAGCGGTGGAGCTGCTTGCGGGCGAGCGCCCGAAACCGCCCGTGTACGTGAAACGGGCGATCGAGGTCTACGGCGACGTTACCCGCAGGGGCGTCGCTCCGCAGCGCGCTGGTGAAGCGGAGCTCACCGCGCTGTGCCGCAGCCTGCCGCAGGTGCAGGCTGCGCTCGAGGCCGGCGTGAGAAATATCTACGCCGACTTCGAGTTTATCAAGCAGTTCCCGGCAGCGGTAGATGCGGTACGGGCTGCAGGGGCCAGCATCGCGCTGGCCACGCCGCGCATTCATATGCCGGGCGAGAACGGCTACCACGCCAATATCCTGCGCTTGCAGCCTGATGCCGTGTTAGTACGCAACACAGGCGCGCTGTATTATTACCTACGCCGCCGCCAGGAACAACCGGATGCTGTGCATCCTCGCTTGATTGGCGATTTCTCACTGAATATCGCCAATCATAAGGCAGTGGACCTGTTCCTTGAGGCAGGCTGTGACATGGTAACACCGTCCTATGATTTGAACATTCAACAGATGGTCGATCTGCTTGAGCATAGCGATACTTCTCGTATGGAGATCGTAATCCATCAGCATTTGCCGATGTTCCACACAGAGCACTGTGTATACTGTACCTTCATGAGTGAAGGCACAGACTTTACGAACTGTGGCCGTCCATGTGAAGAACATCGCGCTTCCCTGCAAGACCGTATTGGAATGTCTCACCCAGTTCGTGTGGATGAAGGCTGCCGCAATACCGTCTATAATGCAGTTGACCAGTCCGGTGCGGAGTATTTGAACAATTTCCGTGATCTAGGTGTATCCTCGTACCGTGTGGAGTTCCTGGAAGAGACACCAGAGCAAGTGGCTGAGGTAATTAGCCTCTATAGTCGCGCACTGCGTGGTGAGATCTCTGGTACGCAGGTATGGAAGAGCTTGAAGGCTACCAACCAGCTGGGGGTTACACGTGGACAATTGGTTAACGCGAAGTAATAAAGGTTAAAGGAATAGGGCTAGGTGACTACCAGAGGATGCTGGAGTTGCTTGGCCCTTTTTTATAGATATCATCTCGTCCTCTTTGTTAATTGCATATACTAGATAATATAGTGAGTGTTAGAAAAGTGTTGGAACTTACGATGAACGCTTTATAATTCCTTCTCTCCGGGTTTGATTGGAATTGATATACAAATATAACAAACTCACTGACATTAGTCTGCTATAACTGCTATAATTGAAGGAAGTATGTAATTTTACTATACAGAGTATTTTAGATGGAAGAGTAACCGACAGAAGGAGTTAATGTGATGAAGATTCGTAAAGCCATTATCCCCGCTGCAGGTCTTGGTACCCGTTTTTTGCCTGCAACCAAAGCAATGCCTAAAGAAATGTTACCGATAGTAGATAAACCGACGATCCAATATATTGTCGAAGAAGCAGTTGCTTCCGGAATCGAGGATATTATTATCGTGACGGGTAAAGGTAAACGTGCGATTGAAGACCACTTTGATAATTCTTTTGAACTGGAATTTAACTTAGCTGAGAAGCAGAAGTGGGAACTTCTTGAATCCGTTCGTAAATCCTCTGAGATGGCTGATATCCATTACATTCGCCAAAAAGAACCAAGAGGTCTCGGTCACGCGATTTGGTGTGCGCGTAAATTCATTGGAAATGAGCCATTTGCTGTTCTGCTAGGTGATGATATTGTTGAGTCGGAGAAACCTTGTCTCAAACAGATGATGGAAGTATATGAACAGTACAAATCCTCTATTGTAGGTGTCCAACCTGTGCCTTGGGAAGAAGTTTCCCGCTATGGATTGGTGGATGGAACTGAATTGGCTGAGCGGGTCTATAAGGCCAATCGCCTTGTAGAGAAGCCGAAGAGAGAAGATGCTCCTTCTAATCTAGCGATTCTAGGAAGATATATCCTGACTCCACGCATCTTTGATATGCTTGGTGAGCAGCAGGTAGGTGTAGGTGGAGAAATCCAGCTGACGGATGCCATTTCCCGCTTAAGTGAAGTGGAGCGGATTATAGCTTATGACTTTGAAGGCAAACGCCATGATGTTGGTGAGAAGATGGGCTTCATTCAGACCACGATTCATTATGCACTTCAGCATGAAGAGCTTAAAGATGACTTACTTCGCTATATGAAAGAGCTTGTAGATAGTGAAGTTGCTAAGGCTGGGCTTTAAGTAGGACTCATATGTAATCGAAGAAAAGCACACCATTGTGATCTCAGTGGTGTGCTTTTCTTCACTTCTTTTTAATTAGAATTCTGTAGCTGCAATTGCATCGATCTGTGCTGCTTCCGCAGGATCAGATGCGATCAGCTTATCGTAAATTGTCTGATCCTGATTATTCGATTTTTTCAATGCAGCAAGATACCAGCGAGCAATTTCGCGATTTGTCGCATTCGTATAATCGTCACTCAGGCCGTGCTTCAAAGTCTCTATAGCTGACTGCAACTGTCCTGACATTAATTGAATTCTACCCGAATTGAGAGCAATATTTGGTGTAAGAGTCAGTGATCGTCCCTTCTGTTCTTCTGTTGGAAGGGTCTGTAGATACTCAAGGTCACCAACCACTTGGTTATAAGCCTGTAAACCAATCTTGAGATTAAGTAGTTTACTAGCATCGTCTTTCCCGGCACGAGCCTGTTCCGTCAGCTCATAAGCACGACTAATGAGTGCTTCGTACCAATTCATATCCCAGAGCGTTCCGCTGTTGATGATATCGGAATAGTTCTCATTAAAACCAAGCTTCAAGGTTGCAGCAGCATCATTTGCTTGTCCAGATATTTGCTGCATTTTGGCGACATTTAGTGCGATCGTTGGTGTTACCGAGAATGGACGTCCTTGCAACTGTTCAGATGGAAGAGTTGCAAGGTGCTCTACACCAACAAGAACGTGTTCATAAGCTTCTAGCTCAGTTTTGAAAAACTCCTGTTTTTTAGCATCGTCTTTTTGTACAGAAGCTTGTTGACCTAATAAGAAAGAACGGCTAATCAAAGTATCGTACCATTCTATATCCCAGTTGAACTTATCTGCATTATCACGGTAAACACCGTAAGCGAGATCACTTTGGTCTTTCAAATCGTAGTAGTTCACCAATTGAGCTAAAAGAAATTTGTTGTATGGCTCATCTTTTAGTGCTCGAATTAATACGCTATAAGCTTCATTAAGAAATTGCTCATCTTGTGTTTGACTGAATACCATCTGATCCAGAGATGATAGAGAAATGGCCGATTCAGGATGACTTGGGCGGGATTTTAATGCCTCTATTAAAGGCTTCTTAATTTCTTCGTATGAATTACTTACCCTAATTAGATTTTTACCTTTTTGGGCGGCATTACTGGAGCCGATATAGCTAATAGATAGGAATAACAGGAATACAGTACCAATTGTAAGCACAGAGAAGTAACCAATACGTAGACCGGTTTTGTTCCATTTTTTTTGTAGCTTCTTGCTATCCATGACAACTGCCATACCAGCCAATCCAAGGAAGACGAGTATTCCCATAAAAGCATAACTCATATTGAAATCAAGCAGACTGTGTACAAGAATTGAAAGAGCAATGATTAGATAAAAGAAACCATTCTCAAAATCATTTTTATTCCGTTTCACATACCCGCGAATATATTTATAGAAAATATACAGAATGAAACCCATGAATACGACGAAACCAAGGATCCCAACCTCAATCAAGTATTGTAAAAAGAAGTTATGCACTTGACGGCTAACATAAGGGTTGTTCTGATAATGCTCATATAGTGAGGACCATCCACCACCACCAGCACCAAGCATCGGGTAGTCCTTAACTACCTTCATCGCATCTTTATAAAAAGTAATCCGTTCAAGAACACTATGTTGCTGGAAGTTAATGTTCTCAAGACGAGTTGCCATATTGCTAGGTAAGATATTTTTTGCGCTTGTACTAATTAGTAGGAAAGCTACAATTCCGACGAGTGCAACAGAACCAAGTGGAATCCACAGACCTGTTAATTTACGCGAGGACCAATTGCCGAGCTTCTCCTCTAGCCAAGGGGCTACAAACCTCTGAATGACCCAAGATACTACAGTTACAGCGATTGAAGCTCCAAGCAGATATCCCCAGCCTTTCAAGGCGCCGGAAGAAGTGAAATTCGTATTTAACTCTAAACCTAGGTTAGTCACTGGAGTCGTAATGAGCAACGAAGCAATACCAGCTACACCAAGATGTAGAATCCAGAGGATTTGCTGTGCAGGTTTCAGGAACAGCAGTAGTAATATAAATACGACAGGTAGCAATACTAGACCACCACGGGATAATGTTAATAAAATCGATAAAATGATGGGAACTAACATAAAGCTGTGTGTTAACGTTCCATACCATTTTTTAGAGCGAATAAGAGCGAATATAGCTACAAACAGAAAAGCCATCAAGAATGCTGCGTAAGTATTTGCATATTGAAAGATCGAAGTCAGACGAAGTCCGTTAGAGTCTGTCATAACAGCATCTAAATAAATACCATTTCTAACCGTGTTAGAAAACCATCCTACGAGGATTCCTGCTAGTTTGCTGCTACCTAGCCAATTCAGGAGTCCAAAACCAACTATGAAATAAGCAATTGCTAATATAGCGTTTTGAATGACAACATTTACTTGCTTTTGCTTCAAGAGATAAAAGGCTATAATGAAAACTGCAACATACATACTTTGAATGAACAACATATTCATCGCCATGTAATGCGAAACTGCGACAAACAATGATAGAGCATAAGTCAGAGGTAGTAATATTGAAGCTGAAGCTACTAAGTCCCTCTGTTCATCTAATTTGAACTTTTTGTAGTATAGGCCAAGGCAGACTAGTAGCAAAAGGACACATACTAGCGCAGACACATATATGGGCTTCTCGAAGTCTATCTGCTGTCCGTTAAATAATCCCACTTGAAATGGGGCCCAACATAAAAATAAAATAAAAGCAACAACCAAGGCCCATATCGGACTTGCTGTCTTTTCAACATTTCTCGACTGAGCGGCGTTTTTACCGTATACTGGTTTCGACACGTTATAATCTCCTTTTCCTGTAGGTACGACAATATTTTAGCATATTAGATAATCAATGAGCTACTTTAATCAGATTCTATGATGTTAATTACTATAAGTGAATTACATTATTTAGACAATGTACGGAGGAATCAATAAATGAAACGAAATGGGAAGATTAATTGATTATGACTAATGCTAAATCTTTTATTTACAAAAAACTTTATAAATTAGCTGTAAAATTAAAGCCTGTAGCCGTCAAATTGTTTTCTTTTGAAATTAGACAGAAGATAAAAAAAGGGCTACTTAAAACAGCCTTCCCAATCCATAAGAATGGCACATCGGAGAATAATAAAGGTGCATTAACGGGTGTGAATTTAGTTGGGTATTCTAGAGCGGAGATGGGTATAGGAGAGTCTTGCAGAATAGCTGCTAAAGGCCTGAATGCAGTAGAGATTCCATTTGGAATTATCAATTTTACAGGTACTAATTCTGCAAGCATGAATGATAATACCTGGGTACATAAGGAAATGGCAGACCCTGAGTATAATCTTAATTTGTTTCATATTAATGCTGAGCAAATGATTGAAATCTATGCGCATTACGGGAACTCTATTTTTAAAAATCGTTATAATATTGGATTCTGGCATTGGGAATTACCTGATTTCCCAGACGACTGGAAAGAAAGCTTTAATTTAGTAGATGAGATTTGGGCACCTTCTACGTTTGTAGTTGACTCTATTGCTATGAAAAGTCCGGTTCCTGTGGTTAAGATTCCTCATAGTATTGAAGTTAGTATTACTGATGTTAGGGATCGGACTTATTTTAATTTGCCTGAACAAACGTTTCTCTTTCTTTCTATGTATGATCTGAAAAGTTATCAGGCCAGAAAGAATCCGCAAGCTTCTATTATGGCATTTCAATTAGCTTTTTCACCTGATGATGATTCTGTTGGTTTGGTTATTAAGGTGAACAGTGTAGAGCGAGATTTGAAAGAGTTGAATGAATTACATGAGCTTATCGGAAATTATAAAAATATTTCCTTGATAGATAGAACTCTATCTAGAAATGATACCAATGCATTAATTTCTGTAATTGATAGTTACGTATCTCTTCATCGAAGCGAAGGCTTCGGTCTTGGATTAGCAGAGGCTATGTATCTAGGTAAACCGGTTATTGGGACAAACTGGTCATCTAATGTGGATTTTATGGACTATAACAATTCGTGCTTAGTGGATTATAGATTAGTGCAGCTAGATCATGATCATGGGCCTTATAAATCATATCAATATTGGGCCGATCCTGATGTGAAGCATGCGAGCCAATATATGCGTAAACTTAGTGACGATAAGAACTTTTATGAGAAAGTTTCGTCTAAAGGTGAGGAGCATATTAAAAAGAACTACTCTCCGCAAGCAATAGGCGAATTGATTAAAAAGAGGTTAGAATATATCTCTTTATGGAAATTTGGAGGATGAAATGACAATTACTTGTGTAATCATGGCGGGCGGAAAGGGAGAACGTTTCTGGCCTAAAAGCCGAACGAACCTTCCGAAACAATTTTTAAACATCTCAGGGAATAAATCGATGATTCAGCAGTCGATAGCTAGATTAGAAAAGTTGATTGATATCAGTCAAATTTTCATTGTTACCAATGAACTTTATGCTGAATTAATTAAAGCTCAAATACCACATTTGCCTCATGCGAATATTATTATTGAGCCAGTTGGGAGAAACACAGCACCTTGTATTGGGTTGGCATCCATTATTATTGAAGACAGATTTCCAGATAGCACTATGATAGTTATACCTTCAGATCATATTATTGAGAATGAAGAAGGGTTTGTACAAATCTTGAAAACTGCTGTTGAGGTAGCACAGGAAAATAGCAATCTTGTTACCCTTGGTATTCAACCTACGTATCCGGAGACCGGATATGGATATATTGAAAGCAGTGACCAATTCAAGGAAATCAATCAATTGAGTGTTCATAAAGTGAATAAATTTGTTGAGAAACCTGATTTGGAGACGGCTCAATCTTATCTCGAATCTGGTAATTTCTATTGGAATAGCGGTATTTTCGTTTGGAAAATCGAGACTATCAGAGGATACATTAAAGAACTCATGCCAGAGATGCATGATATATTAGAGACTATGAAAACAGTTTTTGATTCTGAAGACCGGGATGCAATTATTCGTTCTGAGTTTCTTAAGATGCCAGACCAGTCTATTGATTATGGAATTATGGAGAAAGTAAATAATATTTATGTTATTCCATGTGTGTTCGGATGGGATGATGTGGGCAGTTGGACTGCACTAGAAAGAATAAGCGATCTCGATGAGAATGGTAATGTTATTAAGGGCAACATATTAAATTTGGATACTAAACGTTGTATTATTGAGAGTAATGGAAAGTTAATTGCTACTCTTGGAGTTGAAGATTTAATAATAGTTGATACTGAAGATGTAACTTTAATTTGTACAAAAGATAAGGCACAAGAGGTTAAGCTACTGCTTAAAGAATTACGTATGCAGAAGCTTGAACAATATTTATAATTAATTAATATTAAAGGGGAATTTATTACAATGACTAAACACGCACTCATTACTGGTATTACAGGACAAGACGGTTCATATTTGGCAGAACTCTTACTTTCTAAAGGATATAAAGTATTTGGTTTACGCCGTAGAACAAGTGTGCCAATTCTTGAGAATATCGAACATTTGCAGAATGAAATAGAATTTATTGATGGAGATTTGCTTGATATGGGCTCTCTGATTAATGCAGTACGCATCTCTAACCCAGATGAAGTATATAACTTAGCGGCTCAATCGTTTGTAGCTACTTCTTGGATTCAACCGGTTGCTACAGGACAAGCAACAGGGATAGGTGTGACAAACATGCTTGAGGCTGTGCGTTTAGTAAAACCGGATGCTAGGTTCTATCAAGCTTCTAGTAGTGAAATGTTTGGTAAAGTAGTAGAAACTCCACAAAAAGAAACTACACCATTTTATCCTCGTAGTCCTTACGGGGTTGCTAAAGTATACGGTCACTGGATTACAGTAAACTATAGAGAAAGCTACAATATGTATGCTTGCTCCGGTATTTTGTTTAATCATGAATCTCCGCGCCGGGGAATTGAATTTGTTACTCGTAAAGTTACTGATGCGGTTGCAAGAATTAAGTTGGGACTGCAAAGCGAACTTCGTTTAGGTAATCTGGATGCAAAGAGAGACTGGGGTTTTGCTGGAGATTACGTGAGAGCTATGTGGTTGATGCTGCAACAGGATAAAGCAGATGATTTCGTGATTTCGACTGGCGAAACACATACTATTGAAGAATTGGTGGAAATCGCATTTAGCCATGTTGGGTTGAACTGGAGAGATTATGTTGTAATTGATCAGAAGTTTGTAAGACCAGCTGAAGTAGATCTGTTACTCGGTGACTGCACCAAGGCCAAAGAAAAATTGGGCTGGGAGCTTGAAGTAGGCTTTGAGCAGCTAGTGAAGATGATGGTGGATAGTGATCTGGAGAAAGTATCTAAATTTGCATCATCAGGTATAACAAAATGAAGAGAGCACTCATCACGGGGGCTAGTGGGTTTGTAGGACAATACTTGATTAGTAATCTATTGAATAATGGGTATGAAGTTTGGGGCGGAACTAGAAGTTCCTCCCCCTCCTTTATTAAAGGACTAAATGTAGTCCCTATTGATTTTTCGAATTATGAATCCGTTAAGAGTGCTTTACTCAATATAAGTCCAGATGTCATCTTTCATTTGTCTGGACAAAGTTCAGTGAAATACTCATGGGATCACGTGAGTGAAACCTTCTCTTCGAATGTAATGGAAACAATTATTTTATTGGATGCAGTTAAAAATAGTTCTCTAATTGGTAAGGTTAAATTAATTTCGATAGGTTCATCGGAAGAATATGGAGTAGGAGCTGATCTACCGATCAAAGAAACCTCTGATACTAATCCAATGAATCCATATGGTGTGTCGAAGCTTGCAATTGCAAAACTTGCAATGAACTATAGTGCATCTTACGGAATGAATATTATACATGCCAGACCTTTTAATCACATTGGTCCTGGACAGAAGCTAGGGTTTGTAACTAGTGATTTTGCAAAGCAAATTGTTGATATAGAGAACGAAAAAGGTGAACCGAAAATTCACGTGGGTGACTTAAGCAGTAAACGTGATTTCACCGATGTCAGAGATATTGTTGAAGCCTATCGGCTGCTATTTGAAAAAGGGGAGAGTACAGAAATATACAATATATGTTCTGGAATATGCACTTCTATTGAGCAAATTTTAACAACACTCGTATCTTTTTCTAATAAAAATATTGAAGTCATAGTTGACCCGGGAAAATTCAGACCTTCTAATGTTCATGAATATTATGGATCAAGTAAGAAATTGGAAAATTTGACGGGGTGGAAGCCGAAAATTTCTTTGGACGAGAGTCTACTTGATATTTATAATTACTGGCTAAATATGAGGGGATAATCACAAATATAGATTTAGGTGGATTGAGTAATGATAAATTCGTTTAAGGAAGTTTTTGCTTACAGACAAATGTTAGTAAGCGTTATTAGAAAGAATTTACGCTCGCGCTATAAAGGGTCTTTTCTTGGTTTTTTGTGGACTTTTGTCAATCCATTACTTCAACTATTGGTATATTCAATTGTATTCCCTTTGATTCTTAAGAATAATCAGGAAAACTACCCTATGTTTCTTTTTGTTGCTCTACTTCCGTGGATTTTTTTTACATCATCTATACAAGGATCGACAACCAGTATCGTGGGAGAGGCAAATTTAGTTAAGAAGATTTATTTTCCGAGAATAATCCTTCCTCTTTCTATTGTTGGTACAAATTTAATGAATTATGTTTTTGGATTAATTATTGTTTTTCCAGCACTATTAATTACGAATGTTTCATTAACACTTAATGTGTTATGGCTACCTGTAATTCTTTTGTTAGAATTTATACTTGCATTAGGATTTTCTCTTATTTTTTCAGCTTTGTATGTGAAATTTAGGGATTTAGAACATATTGTTAATATTTTAACAATGGTGTGGTTTTATGTAACTCCGATTGTTTTTGCTGTTGATATTTTTCCGAAGTCAGCTGCTGATTTAGTTGCATTTAATCCCATGGTTCCAGTGATAGGAGCTTTTCGTAATGTGTTGTTATATGGAAAATCTCCAGAGTGGGGACCATTGGCCTATGCTGGGGTTTTTGGGATCGTAATATTGATTGTTGGGATCGCTGTATTCCAAAAATGTGAAAAGTCATTTGCGGAGGAATTATAATATGGAAGAATCGGTTGTTATATCCATTGAAAATGTAAACAAGGCGTTTAAGATCTACCATGATAAACCCCTTACATTAAAAGAGAAAATATTGAAATTACGAAGTAATGACTATAGTGATTTTTTTGCTGTTAAAGAGGTTAGCCTAGATATAAAAAAAGGTGAAACGGTTGCTTTAATTGGTCATAATGGTTGTGGGAAAAGTACGCTGTTAAAATTGATTACCAAAATACTATATCCTGATAGCGGTAAAATAACAGTAGATGGACGGATTTCTAGTTTGATAGAATTAGGTGCTGGTTTCCATCCGGACTTTACTGGTCGAGAAAATATTTATACTAATGCTGCTATCTTTGGGCTATCTAGAAAAGAAATAGAGGGAAAACTAGGGGACATAATCAGTTTTTCAGAACTCGGAGATTTTATTGATAATCCCGTGAGAACTTATTCGTCTGGAATGTATATGCGTCTAGCTTTTTCTGTTGCGATTAACGTAGATCCAGAAATATTACTCATAGATGAAATTCTGTCAGTTGGTGATGAGAATTTCCAAAAAAAGTGCTTTGATAAAATTGATAGTTTTAAAAAAAATGGTGCTACTATCGTAATTGTGACTCATGATTTAGGTACGGTTGAAAAAATTTGCGATAGAGTTATTTGGCTAGATAAGGGTCAAATAATTGAGCAAGGGCAGCCCGATAAGATTATTAATCTCTATCAACAACATATGAACGAGAAGTTTGTTGAACAAAGACAAACTGAATTTGATAGCAATGAAGATATTAAAAAGGAACAAGATATTACGAAGAAAATAGAAACAAATGAGAATGAATCTGTACCTCAATTCAGCGAAGATGTAAGATGGGGCTCTAAAGAAGTTGAAATTATTGATGCTAGAATTATCAATCATAGTGGAGAAGCAACAAATGTTATCATGGGAGGGAAACCATTCACTATTGAGATTGATTATATAGTTAACAGTCCACAAAAAAAGTATATTTTTGGTATGGGCTTTTATAATTCGGATAATGTTTTGATTTATGGGAACAACACAGAGATAGATAAAATTAAACTAGAGAATATTAATCCAACTGGTACAGTTGAATTTATTAATGATAAATGTAATTTATTATCGGGGAGATATAAATTAAATGTTGCAGTTGTGGATGGTAGTCATAGAGCGCTAGATTTTATAAAGTACTATATGGATTTCACCGTTGTTTCTAGCGACAGATCGGTGGGAGTCTTCTCTGTAGATCACAAATGGTTGATTAACAAAACGAATACGTAAGGGGGAGAATTGATTTGAATGAACAAAGTGATTCTGTAAATGAACCACAAGATCCTTATGCGTTAAATAATGTGACTGATAAGAAAATCGTTGAAATTGAAAGTTATATTAATAAAATGCTAATAACAAGAGATAATAATCCAGATATACATTGGAGATTACAATCGAAAGTTAGAAATCCATTTAAAAATATACTTAAAAAAGTTGTTAGTAGACTATTTAAATGGTATACGGATCCATTAGCCTTTCAACAAATTGAGTTTAACAATGCTGTTACACCGGCGATTGGTAAAAGCACTGAATTGTTAAATGAGCTCCTAAATATCACTAAAAACTTAAATGGTAAAATCCAGAGTACTCAATCTGAGTATGAGGAGTTATCTTTGCGACTTCAAATACAGCAGGAACAGTATGATAAGATGATAGCTTCTTATAATGAGCAATTAGATAATATCAATAAAAGGTATAAATACTATGATGAACTAATTCTTCAGAACGAAAAAGAGAAACAGCTTATTTCAAACGAGGTTAGTGGTTTTGCAGATAGATTAAATAAGTTGGATGAACTTAAAATCCTAGAGAACACTGAGACTTATTACATGAACTCATACTCACAAGCTGGTGAAGATAACATTTTAGATTATGTTATACGCGTTCTAGGGATTCCATACAGTCAGGTTACTTATATCGATTTAGGTGCTAATCACCCGAAAAACCTAAGCAATACTTATTTCTTCTATAGTCAAGGTTCTAAGGGAGTTATAGTAGAAGCGAACCCTAATTTGATACCAGAACTTAAATTTTTTAGAAACAGAGATGTTGTTTTGAATAATTGTGTAGATACAATAACGGGGAATGAAGTTGAGTTTTACATTATGAACGTAGATGGGTTAAGTACTACTAATTATGAATCAACAATTGATATGTGTGAGATAAATCCAGCACTAAAGGTCATCGATAAAAAGGTTATAAGTTCTATCTCTTTCAATGATATCGCAGAAAATTATTTGGGTAAAGCTCCAACTATTTTATCGATTGATTTAGAAGGAAAAGATATAGAAATATTACATTCCATAGATTACGTAAAATACAGACCACTCATGATTGTTATTGAAATGATTGATTACGATATAAAACTTGCCTATGACACTAAAAATATGGAAATTAAGTCTTTTATTGAAACAAGAGGTTATGAAGAATATGCATATACAGGTATAAACTCGATTTTCATTGATAAAGAATATCTTGATAGTAAAACTTAAAATTCAATATAATGGAAAAATGTATAGAGGGAGTTATAATAATGGAAATTGAAATCGATGATGAAAATGTTAATGTTAAAGAAATAATGAAACAGATTAGAGAAAATATAAATAAAAGAGAATATCCCAATGATTTAACAATTACATTAAATGAGATCAATAATGAACAAGCAATTAATATCTCGTTATTAGAGGAATATCAATTAGTGCTAAATAGAACGTGGAATAATTCAGCGGTTACTCCTATTATATCTAACAGAAAAATTGTTGGAGGGTTAATAGTTTTTGTGAAAAAAGTAATAAGAAAAGTTCTTGGATGGTATATTAACCCGATTGTTGAAAGACAAACGGAATTTAATGCGAATGTAGTGAAAACTTATAATGAATTGATATCGCAAATAAAGAATATGGAACTCCAAAAAATGAATTCCACTATAATTGATAAAACACAAAATAATGATAGCGTGGAAAAGAAGGGGAAACATGAATAAGATAGCATTTGTTATCCCTTGGTATGCTATTGACATACCTGGTGGCTCAGAAGCAGCATGTAGAAATATTGCAGAGAGATTGGCTGCTAAAGGCGTAAAAGTGGAGATACTAACCACCTGTGTTAAACAGTTTAGTAGTGATTGGAATGAAAACTTTTATAAACCAGGCATGGAACTAATAAATGGGGTTGTAGTTAGAAGGTTTAAGGTGAAAAAAAGAAATACTCAAAAATTCGATGAAGTTAATTACAAGTTAATGAATAATATATCTATTACTATAGAAGAAGAAGAGACATTTTTGGAGAACATGGTCAATAGCTTAGAGCTCGAAAAGTATCTTGATGATAATAAGGAACTCTACTCAGGTTTCATATTTATTCCATACATGTTTGGTACAACATATTTTGGTGCACAGAGAGTTCTAGAGAAGGCTGTTCTTATCCCAGCATTTCATGATGAAAGTTATGCTTATTTTGAAAATTTCAGAAAAGTATATAGTAAGGTAAAGGGTTTCTCCTTTTTTTCATCAGCAGAGGCGGAATGGGCAAATAAACAATTTCCAATAGAGAATATTAAACAGAGAGTTTTGGGATTGGGTATAAGCCGTTTCGAATCTTCCCCTAAAAGATTCAAGGAAAAATATAATATTAAAAACCCATTCATACTATACGCAGGACGAAAAGACCACGGTAAAAATGTCCATATTCTATTAAACTATTTTTCGAAATTTAGAAATGAAAAAAAGTTTGAAGTGGATCTTATATTAATCGGTGGTGGACAAATAGACATTCCTGAAGATATTAAAAGCAATGTAATTGATTTAGGTTTTATACCGGAACAAGATAAGTATGATGCATATGGAGCATCAGAACTTCTATGTAATCCTTCACCCAATGAAAGCTTTTCAATAGTTATTATGGAAAGTTGGTACAGCGGTAGACCTATTCTAGTTTTTGAAGAATGTGCTGTAACTAAGAACTTTTGTATTGAATCTAATGGTGGATTATATTATGGAAATTATCGAGAATTCGAGGCTTGTTTAGAACTTATGCTATCAAATCCTGATTTAAGTAATAAAATGGGCAATAACGGAAAGTTGTATGTTCAGAAAAATTTTGATTGGGATTTTGTTATAGATGAATATATTGATTTCTTAAAAACATGTTTTCAGGAGCAGGAGTAAAAATTAATGATCAATCAAATACTTCCTACACTTAGTTATGGAGATGCAGTAAGCAATTCGGCTGTTAATATAATGAAAATATTGAGGGACATGGGGATTGAATCGAATATTTATGCACAGAACATACATCCGAAAATGGAGAGGTATGCCAAAAAAGCGTCTTTGTGTCCAAAAGATCAAACGATAATTTATCATCTTTCCACAGGTAGCGATTTGGCATATGAAATCCCAAGTTTTAAAAAAAAGAAAATATTGGTGTATCATAACGTAACTCCTGCTCACTTCTTTGTTGGATACAGTGGTGTGTTGAAGAAACTGTGTGAAGAAGGAAGAGAACAACTGGCCTTTCTATCTAATTACATTGATTTGGCAATCGCGGATTCGGAGTTTAATCGTTTAGAACTTGAAGTGCTTAACTATAAAAATACATTTACTAGCTCTATTATTATCAATTATGAAGATTATACTACGAAATCGGATTTTAAAAAGTTTCCCATAGATAAAAAAGATGAAAATATAAATATTTTATTTGTAGGGAGAATCGCTCCAAATAAAAAACAAGAGGATATTATAAAATCATTCTATTATTATCGTAATTATATTAATAAAAGTTCTAAATTGTCATTGGTAGGATCTTATGAAGGTATGGATAGATATTATAGAGAACTACAAAAATTAGTTCAGCATTTAAAGTTAGAAGACTCTGTGAATATCACAGGACACATTCCATTTAATGACATACTTAATTATTATAATCATTCTGACTTGTTCTTGTGTATGAGTGAGCATGAGGGTTTTTGTGTTCCGATTATTGAGGCTATGTATTTTGATCTCCCTATTGTTGCGTATAAAAGTACTGCAGTTACAGAGACACTGGGAAATGGTGGAATAGTAACGTTAGAAAAAAATCATAAGGAAATAGCAGAACTAATGAACGTTATACTAAAAGACGAAGAATTGAAATCTAAAATCCATCATAATCAAAGAAATCAACTGCAGAAATATTCGAAAACGAGTGCGGAAGATCAATTTAAAAATATATTGAAACAATTTATTATTTGACGAAAAGTTATCGTGGGGGGCTTATGAAAAAAATAGCTATTGTAATACAGAGATATGGACTTGAAGTTAACGGTGGGTCTGAATTGAGTTGCCGCTTAATTGCGGAGAAACTAAGCCAGTTTTACGACGTGGAAATTATAACTACCAAAGCAATAGATTATGTTACCTGGGAGAATTATTACGAACATGATATAGATTCTATAAATAATATTACTATTCGAAGATTTAAAACTGACTTTCCTAGAGATAATAAAATATTCAATAAAATTAATGAAGGTATCTTCACAAAAAAAAACAGAAATGTATACGATGAATTAGAATGGATGAAAGCTCAAGGCCCGGCATCGTTTGATCTCATTGAGTATATCCAAAATAATCATGGTCAATATCATAAGATCATTTTTTTTACGTATCTTTATTTCACAACTTTTTTTGGCCTTCCCCAGGCTGCGGAAAAAGCTATTCTTGTCCCTACAGCTCATGATGAGCCTTATATTTATTTTTCTATGTTCAAGCCATTATTTCACCTTCCTCAATCTATTGTTTTTCTCACAGAGGAGGAAAAACAATTTGTTCATAAAACCTTTAAGAATCAATATATCAATAATGTTGTTGCCGGGGTAGGAGTAGATGTCCCTGAAAAAGAAATAAATATTCAAGCATTTAAAGATAAATTTAAGGTGAATGAGGATTTTATTTTGTATGTTGGTAGAATTGATGAATCCAAGGGATGTAAAGAGTTATTTGACTATTATCTAAAATATAAAAAAATAGAACCCAATGTCCCGAAATTAGTATTGATTGGCAAATCGGTCATTGATATTCCTAAGGATCCCGATATTATCCCGCTGGGTTTTGTCTCTGATGAAGAAAAGTTTGCTGCAATGAAGATAGCAAAAATTCTAGTGATGCCGTCTAAGTTCGAGAGCCTATCAATGGTTGTACTTGAGAGTCTATACTATGAAACACCAGTACTAGTTAACGGACAATGTGATGTTTTAGTAGGACATTGTGATCGTGGTAATGCAGGGTTGTATTATACCGATTATAACGAATTTGAATATTGTCTAAATGTTATGTTAAAGAATGATGACTTAAGAGGCAAGATGGGTACCGGTGGGAAAGAATATGTTATTAAGTATTTTGATTGGAAGGTAATAGTGGGGGAATTCATCACATGTATTGAACGATAAGAACTTTTTTCTATAAATGAGTCTAGACGATATAGCCAATGAGTAATTCGTGAGAATAATTATCCTTTATTTTCTATATTAACTGATTGTAATTTAATCTAATTCTCATTGTGGTGCTTTTTTGTAGATAATTATAGAGGGAGTTAATAGTAATGTTATCAATTTTATTATCATTTTTAATGATATTAACTTTTTGTGTTTTTGGTTTATTATGTTTCAGAATATTTAGATTTGATAGAAATTTATTTTTTAACACAGGTTTTTGTAGTTTCATTCCTGTGTTAGGAGCAGTTTTTTTAACCTGCATAATTCAACTTCTTTCACTTGTTTTTCCGGTAAAAGTAATAGCTCCCGGCCTTTTATTCATATTAATATGCACCCTCTATTTTATAAAGGATATTGGAGTGCTTTGGTTAAAGACAATGTTCGAGAATAAATATTTGTTGCTTATTGTTTTAAGCTCTTTATTTATTCTTCAGTTTCCGATAATTTCTAAGGGTGAGCTGTTAAGCTTGCAGAATTCTAACAATGATATTGCATTCTATCTGTCAAGCATGGATTGGCTTAAATCACATAGAATAACTGAGCCTATTGTTTATTCTTCAGAAGTACCCTTCAATTCTCTTGCTAATTATATGATCACTAACACAAGATTTGGTACAGATCTTTTAGGCTCATTCTTCATGTGTATCTTTCAACTTGAATCACATGAAATATTCTATTTATTTTCGAACACACTAGGTACTTTGACAATTTTTTCATGTTATTTTCTAATGTCTTATTGCTTGGATGTAAGTAAAAGGACTTCTCTGTATACTTCAATGATATTTGCGGCTGGTGGTTTATGGGTCTTTCTTATATTCTCCCAGTATGCACCTCAAATTTATGGTATAACATGTCTACTAAGTTTTTCAGGTTTGTATTTAGTGGTAAACCCAAGAAAGAAACAAAAAGGGCTTGTTTTTTTAGCTGCTTTATTATTGGTTGGTACTCTAACAGTCTATGCTGAATATGCAGTTTACTTGTTTTTTATCTATGTGATTATTACTCTTTGTAAGATTATTAATGCTGAAACTGGTATGAGAATAAGAGTGTTGTTAGAATCTCTGAAAGTTGGCGCGTTATCTTTTCTTCTTAATCCTGTGGGGATGTTTATTGCGGCAAGGTTTAATGTGAATATCTTAAAAAGCGTTATGGTTGATTCTGGAAGTATCGATGCTTATTTTGGAAGAATGATGCCCTTTAAACAACTTATTAGTAACTTGTATGGTGCACCTGATTATGAACGCTTAAAGGCAGCAGTATCTTCTTTTGGGATGTTCTCTCGAACGATTCAGTTGGGTTATGATTTTCTCATGATTATACTTCCTTTGTTATTTTTAACAGTAATTTGTGTTGGTATGTTTCGAAAAAAAAATGGGGATAAATATGCAGTTCTGGGTATTATCTTATTTTTCTTCATGAATGAAATCTATTTAAGATTAAGTTCAAATGCTTATGCAGAGATGAAGCATATTACGACGATAGCTCCTTTTGTAGTTATATTCTTCGCGTATTTTGCTGATGGTTGGAAACTCAAACTCAAAAAATCCTATATCAAGAAAATAATATTGAGTTGTATCTTAATAATTGTTGCTGGTATGAATCTTATGACTGTCTATCAGAATTATAAGGGAAGTAATATATATTATTTTGATCATTCAGTTATGGAACTACGTAACGCTGCTAATATGGTTCCACTAGATGAGCCTATAGGGATAACGAGCAGTTCTCCGGCAGATAAGCATGCTATTGTATATGCATTAAAAGATGTCCCAATTAAGCATAATAAAACATCAGAAGTTGATTATTCCTATTTTAGTTTCCTTGCTCCACACCAATTTGAAAATACTAAATATTCAGTTGTTTCCATGCAGGATTATTATTCTTTTTTATCTAATTCTGAAGATGTCCTCTGGCATAACAGTAAGTATGTATTGCTTTATGCTCCTACAATAGCGATTAGGCCAACTGATGGATTTTATAATCTTGAAAAAGATGGGGTTGGATATTTTAGATGGACAAGTTCTAATAAATCAGAATTATCACTTTTTAATGCGACTGATAACGAACAAAATCTGACAATATCTTTGAAAACTGAGAAGGGAATATTTGATAATCGTGATATTAAAGTATACGCTAAAGAAAAGTTGATCGCTGAAGGGGGGGCCGATACTACTATCACAACTGAATTGATAAACTTAAAGCCTCGTGAAAGCATAAGTGTATCAATTATATCAGATGGGAAATTGAATACTGTAGATACTGGTGATAACAGGAATTTCGGGTTTATACTTAGGCACCTCGATATTAATATGAAAAATAAATAATTTATCCAGCCTAAATTAAGCGATAGTTGGTGTTTTATTTGACAGGTTCAACTGTTTCCAACGAAAAAAAACAAAAAAATATCAAAAATATAATAGAATTTATTAAGTATGGATTCTGGGGAGCTGTGACGACAGGTATTAATCTGTTGGCATTTTTTTGGTTAGAGAGTTTGGGGATGTACTATATTGTCGCGAATATAGTTAGTTATATATTTGCTGTATTTGTGAACTACATTCTTAATAAGAAGTTTGTTTTTAAATCTGACTCCTCGGAATATAAAGACGGTAAGCAGCTGATTAAATTTTTTATTGTGAGACTGGTATCCTTACTTATAGATAACATACTGTTTTATTTACTGGTATCTGCGTTGCATTACAATGTGAATTTTTCAAGAGTCTTTCTCAGTTTAGCTATTATTATTGCGACTTTTGGTGTTAATAAACTTTTTGTGTTTAATACAAAGAAGAGGTAAACAAAATGAGATTAAAGATATTAATTGTTCTTAATTATTATTACCCATATATAAGTGGCCTCTCTGAATGTGCTAAGTCTTTAGCCGAAGAGTTGGCAAAGGAACATGAGGTAACGGTACTAACAGCTAAGCACGAGAGTCATCTTTTAGAGTTTGAAGAGATTAATGGCGTTAAAGTAGTTCGTGCTAATCTATTATTTAAAGTAAGCAAGGGTTATATTAGCCTGGATTATTTACGCAAGTTTCATAAACTTCAAAAAAATGCTGATATAGTAAATCTACATCAACCAATGGCTGAGGCAGGTATTATCAGTCACCTAACGAGTAAAGAAAAACTGATTTTAACTTATCAATGTGATGTGAATTTGCCTCAATCTTTCGTGAATTCCATTATAGTGAAACTAATGGATAAATCCTCTCGATCGAGTTTTAAAAGAGCCAGGAAAATTGTGGTCAGTTCCTACGATTATGCAAAGAGCTCAAGAGTGCTACCTGATTTTAAAGATAAATGGTTGGAGATACATCCTACTTCATCGTTTTATAAAGAATTCGATACTTCTCGTGAAAGATCTCAGAAAGAAGAAACATATATAGGTTTTTGTGGTAGGATAGTTGAGGAAAAAGGTATAGATATTCTACTGCAAGCTGCTCCCATTGTGAAAAAAGTATTACCGAATGTTCAATTCTTAATTGCTGGCGATTACAATAATATTGCTGGTGGAAGCATTTATGAGGACTTGAAATTAAATATTGGCTGGGATGAAACCTATGTGAAATTCTTGGGAAGGTTATCTACACAACAACTGATTGATTTTTATTATTCTTTAGACCTATTTGTACTTCCTAGTACAAACTCTCTTGAAGCTTTTGGGATGGTGCAAGTTGAAGCGATGCTTGCTGGTGTACCAGTGGTTGCCTCAGACTTACCTGGAGTGAGAGAGATAACCAGAAGGACTATGATGGGGGAAACGGCTGGGTTAAAAGATGTACAACAACTAGCTGAAGCTATCATTAAAGTTTTGGAAAATAAGGATAAATACATTAAAGACAAGAGAATAATCAATGAACTATTCGGAGTTGAGAGTGCTGCAACCAAATACATCGAGTGTTTCCAACAAATCTGATTTATGTTTATATATGAATAGGAGATAAAAATGATCTATTATTGTTTTGTTCCTTTTGTAGCTTGGTTTGTAGCGGGTACTTTAAAATATTTAATCAATAGATATCGTTTTGGTAAGGCTGCTCATGGATATATTGGGAATGGTGGATTTCCTAGCAACCATACTACAGTAGTAACCACAATTACATGGCTGATTGGATTAAGAGAGGGTTTTGAATCTCCGGTCTTTGGCCTGGGTATTGCCCTGATAATGATAGTTATTTTTGATGCTACGGGTCTGAGGAAATATGTTGGACAACATGCCGAGAAGATTAATCTGCTTACTTCAGAATCATCTGCTATCAAACTAAGAGAAAGAATAGGACATACCAAAATTGAAGTGGCCGGCGGGATTGTTCTGGGAATTTTATTAGGATATATAATATATCTTCTTTAGTAGGAGTGTCTAATATGGATCACCAACTTGTATTTCAGAAAAAAAGAACATTGCATACCGTTATATCGGATATACTTTTTGAAATGCGCATTAAACAATGGACGAAAAATTTACTTGTATTTGCGTCAGCAATTTTTTCAGGAGCGATTTTAAATCCTTCTACCTTGATAGATGCTTTTTTAGCGTTTCTTTCATTTTCTTTTATGGCAAGTACGATATATATTATCAATGATATAGTAGATGTTGAAAAAGATAGACTACATCCAGAAAAGTGTCATAGACGGATCGCATCAGGTGCGATAAGTATCCCTGCGGCGATTATGATCGGGATTATTACTTTTATTATAGCTATTGGATTAGCCTATTCTATTAACTACTCTGTAATACTAGCAGTACTTGCATATTTCGTAATGAATCTCTCGTATAGCCTTTATTTAAAACATGTAGTACTAATTGATGTCATGATTATAGCAGCGGGTTTTGTTTTAAGAGCTGTTACAGGAGCCTTAGCTGTGGATGGTGTTCTTACTTCTTGGTTTATTTTATGTACTCTTGGACTTTCTTTGTTCTTAGCACTTGGAAAGCGAAGACATGAGCTATTGTTATTTAAAAATGATCCCTCAAATCAACGAAAAGTCTTAAATTTCTATAGTGTGGAAATGCTAGATCAACTAATGACTATTATTACTGGCGTTCTGATTATGTTTTATTCTATGTATGCCGCGTCGGAAGAGCCAGCAATGATGTTTACTATACCTTTCGTGTTATACGGGATTTTTAGGTATTATTACTTAATCCATATGAAAAATGCTGGTGGGAAACCTGAGGAAATATTATTAAATGATAAACATATTTTGGTTACAGTTATATTGTTTGCTATTCTAGTTGTTGTTATTAAAAAATTCATTTAATCTAATAGAAAATTTATTATAATACTTACAAATAGCTGGAGGTTATTTTAGTGAAAGGCATTATCCTAGCCGGAGGCACAGGCTCACGCCTTTACCCTCTAACAAAAGTGACTAACAAACATCTCCTTCCAGTAGGTAAGTACCCAATGATTTTCCACGCAATCTATAAGCTCAAACAGGCCGGTATTCAGGATATTCTAATTGTTACTGGTAAAGAACATATGGGTGATGTGGTAAGTCTGCTTGGGAGCGGTAACTCTATGGGGGCTTCCTTTACCTATAAAGTTCAGGATGAAGCTGGCGGCATAGCCCAAGCGCTTGGACTTGCAGAACAATTTGTTGGCTATGACCAAAGTGTAGTTATTCTTGGGGATAACGTATTCGAAGAGGATATTTCTCAATATATTGAGAACTTCAAAGTTCAAGGAACCGGAGCTAAGATATTGATCCAAGAGGTCTCCGATCCACAACGCTTCGGTGTGCCTGAACTGGCAGGTGATAATATCATATCTATTGAGGAGAAGCCTGCTACACCGAAAAGTGGATATGCCGTTACTGGAATTTACATGTTCGATAGTAAAGTCTTCGAGATTATTAAGAAGCTTACTCCTTCAAATCGAGGAGAACTTGAAATAACAGATGTAAATAATGCATATATTAAAAGAAATGAACTGACGTATGATGTTCTAGGCGGTTGGTGGACTGATGCGGGTACGCATTCGTCACTAGCGAGAGCCAATGAATTGGCCAGAAATATTATGTTTGATGAAGAATTTGGAAAATTAAAACTATAGAAACGAGGAGGAGATCTAAAATGAATGTCACTCCTTTGAAGTTACAAGGCGCAAGCCTACTAGAACCGGTTGTCCATGGCGACAACCGGGGTTTTTTTATGGAAAGCTACAACGAAGAAATCATGCATAAGGTCGGAATTAACTATCAATTTATTCAAGATAACCAATCCCTCTCAGTAGAGGTCGGTGTCCTGCGAGGTCTTCACTACCAATTAAATCCTAAGGCTCAAACGAAATTAATCCGTGTCTTAACCGGTGCTATTTACGATGTTATCGTGGATATACGTCGTAATTCGCCTACGTTTGGTCAATGGGTAGGCGTAATTCTTAGTGAATATAACAAACGCCAACTTCTTGTACCGAAGGGCTTCGCGCATGGATTCTGCACATTGGTTCCGAACACCCAAGTGTTATATAAGGTGGACGAATATTATTCCCCCGAAAATGATCGCGGCATATTATGGAATGATCCAGCCTTAGGTATTGATTGGCCGACTTCTAGTCCAGTATTATCGGATAAGGATGAGCGGCATCCATTACTGAAAGATGCGGAAATAAACTTTGATTAACAGTCGAAAGTACTGACTTAAAATTAATTTCAAAGAACAAAAGGTGGTCTACACATGAAACTGCTAGTTACCGGCGGAGCCGGCTTTATCGGCAGCAACTTTGTATTATACATGCTGCAACAACATCCTGATTATCAAATCGTTAACGTAGATGCGTTGACGTATGCAGGCAACCTGGAAAATTTGAAGTCAATTGAAAATCATCCGAACCACAAGTTCGTAAAGGCAGACATTACCGATGTAGCGGCGATGGACGCGCTGATAAGCCAAGGTGTTGATGTAGTGGTGAATTTCGCGGCTGAATCGCATGTGGATCGGAGTATTTTGGAGCCGGAAGTGTTTGTGAAGACGAATGTACTTGGAACACAAGTGCTTTTGGATGCGGCGAAAAAATACAGTGTCACCAAGTTCGTTCAGGTTTCTACGGATGAGGTATACGGATCACTGGGAGCGACTGGATTATTTACCGAAGAAACTCCTTTGGCTCCTAACAGTCCTTATTCCGCAAGTAAAGCAGGTGGGGACTTGCTTGTACGGGCATATCACGAGACGTTTGGACTGCCCGTGAACATTACCCGCTGTTCAAACAACTATGGCCCATACCAATTCCCTGAGAAGCTTATCCCACTAATGATCTCTCGCGCACTAGCTGATCAAGCATTGCCTGTTTATGGAGATGGGATGAATATCCGCGACTGGTTGTATGTTGAGGATCACTGTAGTGCGATTGATCTAGTAATCCATGAGGGCGTAAATGGTGAAGTATACAACATCGGTGGCAACAATGAGCGTACGAATGTGCATATCGTTAATACGGTATTACAAGAACTGGGCAAACCCGATTCTCTGATTACTTATGTTCAAGACCGTCCGGGGCATGATCGCCGGTATGGTATAGATCCGACTAAGATTATGAATGAACTGGGTTGGAAGCCGAAGCATACGTTTGAAACAGGTATTAAAGAAACCATCCAATGGTATCTCAATAACCGCGAGTGGTGGACCCGCATTCAATCTGGGGAATATCAAAAGTATGCTGAATTACAGTATGGTGATCGTTTGGGAGAATCCCTATAATGGCGCAACTGAAGGTACTAGTTACAGGTGCGGCCGGACAATTGGGTCAGGACGTAGTTTTGCTACTCCAGCATCAAGGTCACCATGTAATGGGCTGCGACCGTCAGGAGATGGATATCACCGATCTGGATCAGTGTATCCAGGTTATTGGTGAGTTTGGACCGGATGCTGTCATTCACTGTGCTGCGCATACGGCAGTAGATGCAGCAGAAAGTGACATCGATGCTGCTTATTTAATCAATGCAACGGGCAGTCGAAACGTAGCGCTAGCTTCTGAAAAAGCTGGAGCTAAGCTGGTGTACATTAGTACGGATTATGTATTTGATGGTTTGGGAGTACAACCTTACCATGAGTATGATAATACAGACCCTAAGAGTATATATGGTAAATCGAAACGTGCGGGTGAAGTGTTAGTTCAATCCCTTTCCTCTAAGTATTTTATCGTACGCACATCATGGGTGTACGGTAAATATGGTAATAACTTTGTCAAAACAATGCTAAAGCTTGGTCAAGAAAAGCCAATGCTTCAAGTCGTAGATGACCAAAAAGGTTCGCCTACCTATACAGTCGATTTAGCTCGATTCTTGCTTGAGCTTGTCCAAACTGAGAAGTATGGTGTATACCATGCGTCAAATAGTGACTCATGTACTTGGTTTGAATTTACACAGGCGATCTTTGCAGAGGCTGAGGATATTTTGGGTTTGAAATTCACCGCTAAGGTTGAACCGTGTGCTACGGAACAGTTCCCGAGACCTGCACCACGTCCTCGGAATTCGGTGATGGAGCATCTGTCGATACGTACGAACGGTTTTCAGGATATTCGACCTTGGCGTGAGGGCCTGAGAGATTTCCTCTTAGAGCTAAAAGAATAAGATAGTAGCAATTGAAACTCCCAAATCGTTCATAACGATGCGGGAGTTTTTTGTATTCTTTCGCTATAATAGGAAGGGAGTAGGTAGTTAACAAGAAATCACAAAGTCGAGGATACCCATGAACAACAAATCAGTTAGTGTACATATCGTCACCTATAATAGTGCTGACGACATCATAGAATGTATAGAGGCAGTAATGGCACAGGATTATTTGGTCAAAAAAATTGTCGTAGTGGACAACGCTTCAACTGATGGTTCGGCGGATAAGGTCAGAACGTTCTATCACCAGTTTAAATCGGACTCACCGGCTGCATTCTTGGTGGGGCATGAAGCTATGAACTCCGCAAGGGAGATAAAGCAATATCCAACAATTGACCTTCTGGAGAATGAGCTTAACACAGGCTTCGCCCCAGCCCACAACCAGGCGATAGCCGCAACGGAGACAGATTACGTGCTCGTCCTTAACCCTGACCTAACGCTGGCTCCAGACTATATCTCCAGACTTATCACACAGATGGAGAATAATCCACAGATCGGCAGCGCCACAGGAAAGCTTCTTCTAAAGGGCGATCATGGACTGGTAGACAGCACGGGTCTCCGTATGAACAGAGCACGGCGTGCGTTTGATCGCGGTGCGGGTGAGCCAGCAGCACAATGGACACAGTCTGGATCTGTAATTGGTGTATCTGGAGCGGCTGCGGTGTATTCTCGTCGGATGATCAACGACATTAGTGTCGATGGTGAATTTTTTGATGCGGACTTCTTTGCATATAAGGAGGACGTAGACGTCGCCTGGCGCGCTCAGCTCTTTGGCTGGCAAGCTTGCTATGATGCTGAGGCGATCGGGTATCATGAACGTGGCTGGAAAACGTCTGGCCGCAGCACCAAAGCGATGTTCATCCGACGAATATCTTACATTAACCGCTACAAAATGATCTATAAGAATGAACCTGCTCGAACGATGCTGAAGACAATCTTCATTTCTCTTCCCTATGAGCTTGCCGCGCACGGCTATATGCTTCTTAGAGAGCCGCAGTTAATCACAGCATGGAAATTCTTTTTCACTCAGCTCCCTGCATTAAAAAAGAAGCGGAAGTATATACAAACCACCATAAAAGAGAGAAAGAAACACAAAATCTAAATCGAATTTGGAAAAACCTCCCTGAAACGTCACCTCCTCTCAGGGAGGTTTTATGTTATAATTATTGTCGGTAGATTACTATATTTGTCAGGAGCGTTACGCAGTGAATGTAGATGTAAGTATACTTATTGTTAATTACAACACATGTCGCCTGACGATGGATTGTCTCAGGTCGGTATATGACTCAGCAACGAACTATTCCTATGAGATTATTTTGATAGACAATAATTCCCATGATGATTCAGTAGAGAAGATTAGTAGAGAGTTTCCAGGTGTAATGTTGATCGCAAATAACGACAACGTCGGCTTTGCCCGTGCAAATAATCAAGGTATGGAGGCTTCATCCGGAAGGTATGTGCTTCTGCTCAACTCAGATACAGTAGTGCGTAAGGATACGCTGGAGACAATGATCTCCTTTATGGACAGTCGGCCCGATGTTGGGGCGTCAGGATGTAAGATTATTTTACCGGATGGTTCGCTAGATAAAGCCTGTAAGCGGGGATTTCCGACACCGTCAGCTTCCTTCTATTATGCTTTTGGATTTAGTAAGCTATTTCCGGATCGTCCGAGGTTTAATGGTTACCAGTTAGGATATTTGGACCCTGATCTTGATTACCCGATAGATTGTCTGGTTGGTGCGTTTATGCTGCTGCGGCGGGAGACGATTAACCAGGTGGGTGGATTGGATGAAGAGTTCTTTATGTACGGCGAGGATTTAGATTGGTGTTATCGTATTAAAGAGGCTGGCTGGGGGATTTATTATTATCCGAAGACCTCTATTGTACATCTTAAAGGTGGCAGTGCCAGACGCAGACCGTTTAAGATCGTCTATGAATTCCACCGGGCAATGATTTTATTTCATCGTAAGCATTATAGTAAGAAGTACAACAGTATGATAAATGGAACAGTATATGCTGGAGTTGGCGTGAAGTTCGCACTTTCTCTTTTGCGGAATGCCTTAATCTCTCCTAAAAGAGTTCCATCACCTGCACAGAGTCTTAACTCCGCTAATGAAACAGGTGCACGTAACGAAAAGAATACTGAGGTGAATTTATGATTCGGCGTAATCAGAAATTTTTGACACAGCTCTATATGGTGGCTGACTTTCTTGTTATCCAGCTGTCCTTCCTTATAGCCTGGTGGCTAAAGTTTAGAAGTGGTTGGATGGAGTATGAAAACCCGTTGCCTGTAGAGTCGTACGCTTACTGGAGTATGATTTATGGCGGAATTGCAGTGTTAATCGGTATACTGCTGTCGCTGTATTTGCCGAAGCGTAAGAAACGGTTTGTCGATGAATTCATTAAGATTTTCCAAGTGCATATTATGGGCATTTTCATTCTGCTTGGTCTGATGTTTTTCGTGAAAGAAATAAATATCTCCCGAACATATCTAGCTCTTTACATGGGATTGAACATTCTTTCTATTATGCTGTACCGTTATGTACTGAAGAAAATGCTTAAATCTTTTCGCGAAAAGGGCTTCAACCGACAGTTTGTACTCATTATAGGCGCAGGAACGCTAGGCAAAAGATTCTACAATAATCTAGAACAGTACCCTGAGCTTGGGTACGAAGCGATTGGTTTCCTAGATGACTATCATACTTGGGATGGAATTGAAGAACAACGATATAAACCAATTCTTGGAACAGTTGACCAGTTGTCTGGAATGCTAGAGATGCTGCCTGTGGATGAGGTTATACTTGCGCTGCCACTTGATGCGCATTCGAAGTACCCTTCAATTATTGCGGCCTGTGAAAAAGCAGGTGTACGCACACTGATTATCCCTGATTTTTTCGACTACTTACCCGCCCGCCCTTACTTTGATAACTTTGCAGGCATGCCAATGATTAATGTTCGTGATATTCCACTAGATATGACGGGGAATAAGATGGCAAAACGATTGTTTGATATTGTGTTCTCTTTGTTCGCAATTATTATGATCTCTCCAGTGATGCTTATCGTGGCTCTTGGTGTCCGGCTGACCTCTCCGGGACCGATTATATTCCGGCAGGAACGTGTAGGTCTGAACCGTCGTAATTTTATGATGTATAAGTTCCGCTCCATGAAGATGCAGCAGGATGGTGAAGAGGATACAGGCTGGAGTACGCGTGAAGATCCTCGCAGAACTCGGTTTGGTACTTTTATCCGTAAGACAAGTCTAGATGAGCTTCCGCAATTTTTTAATGTGTTGCTGGGACATATGAGTGTGGTGGGACCTCGACCAGAACGCCCATATTATGTGGAACAGTTCCGTGATGAAATTCCGAAGTATATGGTTAAGCACCATGTACGCCCTGGAATTACAGGTTGGGCACAGAGTAATGGACTCCGCGGTGACACTTCCATCGAGGAGCGGATCAAGCACGATATTTTCTACATTGAGAACTGGTCTTTACTGTTTGACATTCGAATTATTTTCAAAACGATTCGCAACGGCTTTGTCAACAAAAATGCTTATTGATTCCTGCACTTATTCAGATTTTCTAAAACTTTAATTGGATCCCCGTTTCTACCTATGGTAGAGCGGGGTATTGTTTTTCTATTGGTTTTATAATCTAAACTTCGCAAAGGAAACTCTCAACTATGGATAAGAAAAAGATTGTTGCTACCGTAATTGTAATTGGAGCTCTTATCATGTTACTTGTAATCGCTTTTAGTAATGAAGACGAACAGCCTGCAAGTGGTTTTGAGGCTCACAAGGTCGTAGCACATGCCATGGGTGGCATTAACGGTCATACATACACCAATGCCTTTGAAGCATTTGTTGCTAATTATGCACAGGGAACTCGTGTATTTGAAGTAGACTTGTTATTATCGGCTGATGATCAGCTAGTAGGCAGGCATGAGTGGTCAGGCAACATGAGTAAGCTTTTAGGTCAGTTGGATGTACTTCCTGCTAATAAACAAGGGGTAGTGCTAGATTATAAGGAATTCATGGACAGTCCAATCTTAAATATATACTCCCCGATCGATGTTGAGAAGTTGCTTGATCTGATGCAGCATTATCCAGATGCTTATATCGTGACCGATACGAAAGAAATCAAACCTGAACTTATAAATAAACAATTTACATTGTTGGTAGAAGCGGCGCAGCGCCGGGATCCAGCCATATTAGATCGAATCATTCCACAAATATACAATCAGACGATGCTGGATGAGATCAATAAGGTATATTCTTTTCCGGAAGTGCTCTACACCCTGTACCAATCCAAGGATACGGATGAACAGGTTATTGAGTTTGTAAATAAAACAGGTGTGGATATTACCATGCCAGTTAGCCGAGCCACCAAGAGCTTTGTTAAAAAGCTGAAGAAGACTGGCGCTCGAGTATATGTTCATACAGTAAATGAAGAAGATGAAATTAGGGAACTGGCCCGTATGGGCGTGGATGGTTTTTACACTGATTTTGTACCCGAAAAGGATTTGATTAACATCTCAGGTGTACGTTGAAATCGTAGACTACTTATTGCCATTAATATATCCCCACAAATTGCTGCTTTCCTTAGCGTGTATTCAGGTACTTTGCGGGGTTTCCCAAAATTTATATGCGAAAAAATGTTCGCATTTTTGTTCGCTTTAAATTGACACACCTGCTGTGCTGGCATAGACTAGATTTATATCTTTTGCGGCGGCAGGAGTGTCTTTGTCTTGCCCAAATGACTATTAAGGATGATTCTCATGAAATCAGTGCAGCAAATGATCAAACCTTGGCGGCATGTGTTTAAGCTTGACCCTGACCGGATGATTTTGGATGAGGATTTGGAGGCCGTTTGCTTATCTGGTACGGATGCCATACTGATAGGGGGCTCTACAGGAGTAACCTATGAGAACACAGTGGATCTCTTATCCAGAGTAAGACGGTTTGAGTTGCCCTGTGCACTCGAGGTGTCCGAACTTGAAGCTGCTGTGCCCGGATTTGATCTTTATATGATTCCAATGGTGCTTAATACGCCTGATCCAGCTTGGATTGTAGGCCATCATCGCCGAGCGATTGAACGCTATGGATTTATGATTCCATGGGATTCGTTACTAACGGAAGGCTATATTGTGCTGAATAGCGAATCTTCAGTTGCACGGATTACAGGGGCTGAGACGGCCATTGATGCTGAAGAAGCGGCAGCATATGCCCAGGTTGCGGACAGGCTGATGTCACTGCCGATTGTTTATCTTGAATACAGCGGTAGGTTCGGGGATATGGAGACCGTGCGGACGGTACGTGAAATGGTGGAGCAGGCTCAGCTTTTTTATGGAGGGGGCATTACTTGTGAGGAGGAGGCCGAGCAAGCAGCAGCTCTATGTGATACAGTAGTGGTCGGCAATATTATTTATAGTGATGTACAGAAGGCACTGCTAACAGTTGCGGCTGTGAAGAAGACAGTACAAGAGCAATTTGAGTAGTGGTTAGTCCAAGGACTACTTATGATTTGTGATTTTATATTTAGAAAGGAGCATGTTACACATGCAACTTATTAGCATACAAGATGCAGTGAGTCGACTGAATCCTCCACAAAGACAGGCTGTCGAAACTACTGAAGGACCCCTTTTGATTATGGCTGGTGCGGGCAGTGGGAAGACGAGAGTGTTGACTCACAGAATCGCCTGGCTGATTGCCAATCGAAAGGCGCCGCCTTGGGCGATTTTGGCGATTACGTTTACGAATAAAGCCGCGCGGGAAATGCAGGAACGGGTATCTAAGCTCGTTGGACCTGAGGGAAGAGATATCTGGGTATCCACCTTTCACTCTATGTGTGTGCGGATTTTGCGGAAGGATATCGAGCGGATTGGCTTTACCTCCAACTTCTCCATCTTGGACTCTACAGATCAGCTATCGGTAATCCGTAACTGTATGAAGGAACTGAACATTGATACGAAAAAATTCGAGCCAAAAGCTGTACAAGCTGTAATCAGCGCATCCAAAAATGAACTGATCACTCCAGCGCAGTATGAGCAGAAGGTTGGCGATTATTTTGAAGGCCTTATTGCTAAGGTTTATAAGATGTACCAAAGACGTTTGAGAAGCAATAACTCGCTGGACTTTGATGATTTGATTATGAAGACTATCGAATTATTTAAAGAAGTTCCCGAGGTTCTTGATTTCTACCAAAAGAAATTCAAATACATCCATGTAGATGAGTATCAGGATACGAATAGAGCGCAGTACATGTTATGCCGCATGCTAGCTGATAGCCACCACCGGATTTGTGTAGTAGGGGATAGTGATCAGTCGATTTATCGCTGGCGCGGAGCGGATATTACGAACATTCTTAATTTTGAAGAGGATTATCCAGAAGCGAAGACCATTCTTTTAGAACAAAACTATCGTTCGACCGCTAATATCCTGAATGCAGCGAATGGTGTGATCGCGCTCAATAGTGGACGGAAGCCGAAGAAGCTGTGGACCGACTCTGAAGAAGGCGCCAAGATTAAAGTGTACAGAGCAGATTCTGAGCATGACGAAGGGTACTTTGTAACCGGAGAAATTAGTAAGAATGTAAAACAAGGCCAAGCTTATCAGAATCACGCGATATTGTATCGTACGAATGCCCAGTCACGGGTAATCGAGGAAATTCTGATTAAATCAGATATTCCGTATCAAATTGTTGGCGGGATTAAGTTCTATGATCGTAAAGAAATCAAGGATCTACTGGCGTATCTACGCCTGTTGTCTAACCCTGATGATGATATCAGCCTGACGCGTATTATTAATGTACCTAAGCGGGGATTAGGGGATACAACGGTTGGCAAGCTGGCAGCTGCGGCTGGTGAACGTGGTGTTTCTATCTTCCGCGTACTGCAAACTGTTGATGATTTGGGCTTTGCCGGACGGACGCGGAATATGCTAGTAGAGTTCTACGATATGATTGAAGCTCTGCACCGTATGGTGGAGTTCTTGTCTGTAACTGAACTGACGGAAAAAATATTGGAGATGTCGCAGTACCGTTTGGAGCTGCAAAATGAAAACACACTCGAATCTCGCTCCCGGCTAGAGAATATCGATGAGTTCTTGTCCGTGACGATGGAGTTTGAAAAGAATAACGAGGACAAGTCACTGGTCTCCTTCCTCACGGATCTGGCCCTTATCGCAGATATTGATAGTGTCAACGATGATGAAGAGGATCGTAGTGATGCTGTTGTGCTAATGACAATGCACAGTGCCAAAGGTCTGGAATTCCCGACCGTTTTTATCGTCGGTATGGAAGAAGGCGTATTCCCGCATAGCCGTGCTTTCCAGGACAATGATGAGCTCGAAGAGGAACGTCGGCTTGCTTATGTAGGGATCACACGCGCCGAGAAACAACTGTTTCTCTCCTGTGCACGGATGCGTACACTCTTTGGGCGGACGACGGCGAACCAGCCGTCCCGCTTCCTGGAGGAGATTCCAGAAGAGCTGAAGGAAGATACCGTTAAGACGAAGGACCGCTTCCAGCGCGGAGGCGCGGACGTAGGCGGTGCTTACGGCGGACGCGGCTTTAGCGGCGGTAGCCGTGGGAACTTTGGCGGCCGGGGCGGAGCGGCCGAAGCTACGTCGGCAGGCGGAAGCACGGCGTCAGCAACGACAAGCAAGAGCAGCGTGACCGTAACCTCCGGAGGCGCTCAGCGCGCCACTGGAGCAGGGGCTGCAGCAGCTGGCGAATACAAAGCGGGTGATAAGGTTTCGCATGGCAAATGGGGCACTGGCACCGTTGTAGCTGTGAAGGGCACCGGGAATGATACGGAGCTACAAATTGCTTTTCCGGCACCAGTGGGTGTAAAACGACTGCTTGCAGGGTTTGCACCGATTACCAGGGTGGAATAATAGTAACAAACGATTAACGAACGGATATTTAGACCACGCTAACCATTAGGAAACTTATTGACGGAGGGATGTACCTGCATGGATGCTATGCATGTGATGGAAGAGCTTGTTGCAGAATTGAATCACTATAATTACCACTACTATACGCTGGATACACCGCTAGTCAGCGATAAGGAATACGATGTTTTATACGACAAGCTTGTAGCACTGGAGGCTGAGAGTGGCTTCGTGTTACCGGATTCTCCTACACAACGTGTAGGAGGAGATCTTCTTAAGGGCTTCACGCCGCATCGGCATCTGGCTCCGCTTTGGAGTCTGGATAAAGCACAGAATATCGAACAGCTGCGGAGCTGGAATACGCGGGTACTTCGCTTAGTGAATGAGTACAATCTTAAGAACCCAGGCAACCCTCTGCCTGATCCTTGTTATGCAGTAGAACTGAAGTTCGATGGCTTGACGCTAAATCTAACCTATCGGAATGGTGTTCTCGAACAGGCATCAACCCGTGGGAATGGTGTAGTGGGTGAAGGAATCCTTGCACAGGTGAAGACCATTAAGTCTGTTCCATTAACGATTCCTTTTAAAGAAGGGGTCATTGAGGTTCAGGGTGAAGGAATTATGAATCTGTCTGTGCTGGCTGATTATAATACACGGGCTGCAGAGCCGCTGAAGAATGCACGTAATGCAGCAGCGGGTGCACTGCGTAATCTTAATCCAAAGACGACTGCAGAGCGTCGGTTGAATGCTTATTTCTATAATGTAGGTTTTGCAGAGGGTGTAGATTTCGCAGATCATCAGGAGATGATGGATTTTCTGCGGAATAACAAATTCAAAGTAAATCCTTATCTGACTTACTGCAATGATTTCGATGATGTGACCGAACAGCTTGCTGGAATCGAGGAGAGTCGTTCAAGTCTTGATTACCTGATCGATGGGGCCGTAATTAAGGTGACGGATTTCCGTATCCGTGAGGTTCTTGGTTATACGGATAAGTTTCCACGCTGGGCGGTGGCTTATAAATTTGAAGCGGAAGAAACAACGACCGTGCTAGAGTCTGTTAGCTGGAATGTTGGACGTACAGGTAAAGTGACTCCGCTGGCTCGTGTTGAGGCTGTAGAGCTTGCTGGAGTTACCGTACAGAATTGCACCTTGAATAATGTGGGCGATATTGAGCGCAAAAACTTGAAATTCGCCTTAGGCTCACGAGTGTTTATTCGGCGCTCTAATGATGTTATCCCGGAAATCCTTGGCAAAGTAACAGAAGAGAATGACGGTGAAGAGATCATTTTTCCTGAAAATTGTCCGGCTTGTGGATATCCGCTGGAAATGCGCGGCGCGCATCTTTTCTGTAACAATAAGCTGAATTGTAGGCCGCAAATAGTTAGCCGGATTACTCATTTCGCTTCGCGTGATGCTATGGATATTGAGACGTTCAGTGAGAAGACGGCAGGCCAGCTCTACGACGAGCTTAATGTACATGACTCTGCCGATCTGTATGAATTGTCCTTTGAGCAGCTTGTACAGCTAAATCGTTTTGGAGAGAAAAAAGCACAGAATTTGCTGCAAGCGTTAGAAGATAGCAAGGGGCGTGATCTCGCTTCGTTCCTCTTTGCGTTAGGTATTCCTAACACAGGAAAAGCAACAACCAGGATGCTGGCTGATCATTTCCGCGATTTGGATGCTGTGATGCAGGCTAAAGCAGAGGAACTCGCTGAGTTACCGGACATTGGCGGGATTGTCGCCGAGAGCATTGTTAACTTCTTCGCAGATCCTATCGTTGTGGCGAACGTTTCGCGTTTACGCGCGCTTGGGGTTGAAGCGAAAGCTCCTGAGGCACCACGTCCTGTTAGTACGAATTCCTTCTTTAGCGGAAAAACGGTAGTGTTGACCGGTTCGTTACAAAAGCTTACCCGAGACGAAGCCGCTGAACGCTTAGAAGCACTTGGAGCGAAGGTATCCGGTAGTGTATCCAAGAAGACGGATTTAGTTATTGCCGGCGAGAAGGCAGGTAGTAAACTGGCCAAGGCGCAGCAGCTGGGCATTCAAGTCATTGAGGATGAGGATGAGCTGATTCGATTGCTGGAGATGTAAGCATAGTTATACTAGAACCTCAAAAGGTTCCAGTTCCATTTCGTTTAAGTACGAGAGGAGCTGGAACCCTTTTTTGCGTATTCTTCTTATTGTCATTCGATTGATCTGCTAATATATAAGCTATAGATACTTATTACTCTATTTGAAAGGATACCCCTTCCGTGAAGAGAGAGACGATATTGTTAGTAGATGATGAGAGGGAAATTGTAGAGCTGTTATCGATTTATCTCAGCAATGAGGGCTACCGGCTGCTTAAAGCCTATGATGGGTTGGAAGCGCTGGCGTGTCTGCAGAAGGAAGAAGTGGATTTAATTATTCTTGATGTCATGATGCCTAAGATGGATGGACTAGCGGCATGTATGAAGATCCGTGAAGCGCGGAAGATGCCGATTATCATCCTTTCAGCCAAAAATACCGATATGGACAAAATCTCAGGACTGAGCATAGGAGCGGACGACTACGTGGGCAAGCCTTTTAATCCTTTAGAGATTGTGGCCCGCGTCAAGTCACAGCTGCGTCGTTACCACGCATTTAATAAGGATAATAGTAGCTTGGGGAGTGAAAGTAAACTGAGCTTTGAAGATTTAACCATAGATACGTCTAAGCATGAGGTACATGTAGATCTACAGAAGATTAAGCTGACTCCGCGGGAATTTTCTATTCTAGAGCTTTTGGCAAGGCACCAAGGTCAAGTACTCAGCTTAGAACAGATTTACGATAAAGTGTGGAATGAACCATTTTTAGATGGAGGCAATACAGTTATGGTACATATTCGTAATCTCCGCGACAAAATTGAAATCGATTCAAAGCGCCCGCGTTACATACAAACCGTCTGGGGAGTTGGCTATAAATTAGATGGACCTTCCTGAAAGGATTAGGTGAGGCTTCTTGAATTCGAAATATATAACAACGATCCGGTGGAAGTTTATATTTGCATTTTTACTTAGTGTACTTTCCGGTGGTTTGTTACTTATGGCTGGCTACCAGCTCGTTAATTTTATGATCTATCTGAATCCAGCTCCAGAGTCGGCTCCCTATTCACGTATCTTACGCTGGATCATTAATCATATTGGCTCTGTGCCACTACTGACCGCAGCCGGGATTATCAGCTTTTTGCTGTTCTTTTTTATCTATACTCGTAAAGTAGTGCTGTATCTGGAGGAGATCACCAAAGGGATTCAGGAAATCACGAGCTCAGGGATGACTCACCGCATTGAGGTCAGAACATCGGACGAGTTGGGTGTGCTGGCTGAGAATATTAATGAAATGGCTGAGCGTTTGCAGCACTCCGTGGAAGAGGAACGTAAAGCTGTGAATGCGAAAAATGACTTGATTACTGGCGTTTCACACGACTTACGAACCCCACTCACCTCTGTCCTCGGCTTTCTGGAATATATCGAGCAAGATCGATGCCAGGAAGAAGTAGAAATACGATATTACGTGAGCATAGCCTACAACAAATCCCTTGTGCTGCGTAAACTGATCGACGATCTTTTTGAATATACACGCGTAAATAGTGGGGAATACCCTCTGGCTATGGAGCGATTAGATTTAAAAGCATTTATACGGCAGTTAGCGGAGGAGTCGGTTCCTGAACTAACAAAGGCTGAAATGACCTACGAGATCGATGACCAAGCTGATGAGCTGTGGATAGAGGCTTCCCCTAAAGAATTAGTTCGTGCTTATGAGAATTTGATTACGAATGCAATCCGTTACGGGAGAAGCGGCAAAAAACTGGAGATTGGTTTCAGTAAAAAGGGAAATGAAGCGATTGTCCGCATTAGCAACTTTGGAGAGAGGATTGCAGAGAGCGATATTCCGTTTATTTTTGAACGATTTTATCGGGCAGAGAAGTCCCGTTCACAGCATACAGGCGGTTCAGGCTTAGGCCTTGCCATTTCAAAAAGTATCATCGAACGCCACAATGGCGTTATTTATGTAGAAAGCTCCCCACTTCGCACGGATTTCATCACCTGTTTCCCCTTCTTCATAGAATCTTAAGAAAACTCTAGGCAGGTTCTTAAGATTTGGAAGCTATCCTTGAAATATAAGAAAGTATAAGCTTTAAGCTATACTTTATCCTTATATTTTTCGAAGAAATGCTTATCGTCCTTAAAAAGGACGCCGAAGGCGTTTCTTCTTATGAGCACAAGGAGGGATTACTATGCACAAACTTCGGACGGTTCGCATCCATTATCTTTATGTTTTTATAGGGAGTGCTCTTTTGAGTGCTGCCTTTCTTTTTGCTGTCCAGCGGGTTGTTGCTTTGCTGTATGCACATTATTCGGGGCAATCAGGCGTCTTTTTTGTTCGTCTTATCCATTGGACCATTAATCATATTGGAACAATCCCCAGCGCCATAATTCTATTTGTTCTATTCTTCAGCGGGTTGTTTATTCTCCGTTCACAGAAAATTGCCGATGATTTGCACACGGTATTGCTTGGAACCTCAGAGTTAGCAGATAAGGGAGTAACAAAAGAAATCAAGGTTCTCTCCGGAGGAGAATTAGGCCAAATCGCCGCTAACCTGAATCGCATGCAAAGAATTGAAGTTCCAAATAGAGGCGTAGCACCAGAAACGATGCAGGACACACCAGCAGTAGCTTTATTGATAAGAACTCGGGCAATTCTCCGTGCTCTCCGTGAGGTAGAGGAGGCTGACAATTCGGATGATGGGATGGAAGCCCAAGCACTTCTTGAAGCAGCGAATGTTGAAGCCCGTAGTATGGAGCGGTTCTTAGAGAACCTGATTATAGAGTCATGAATGCCGTTACCGAAAAAAAACAAAGTGTAGCCCGTTCAGGCAAGGATGGCAGATGGATCATGCGTACCCGGATACTCCGTCTGGGGTATTTATTATTTGATGGGAGTATCATTGGAGTAATAATAGCGCTCGTGGGTTTGCTTTACGTATTTCAATACGGCGGGCAAGTGGTTAAGCAGCAAGAGGATAAACTTCAGCTGCCGGAATCGAGCATCATTAAGGCCTCGGATGGGGCGACATTACGAAGGATCCCTTTACCGGGCTCGGGGTATAGACATTCAGCGGAGCTGGAGGAGATGCCTGCATTATTGATCAATACGTTTTTAGCGGTGGAGGACCGGCGCTTTTATAGCCACCAGGGGTTAGATTATAAAGGGATTTCTCGCGCTTTTCTAAAAAATATTGTGGATATGGATCTCTCCGAGGGCGGGAGTAGTATTACTCAGCAGCTAGCTCGCAATCTTTATTTGACCAGGAACAAGAATGTCATACGTAAGCTAAATGAAGCATCCATTGCTCTTGCATTAGAGAGACAGTTAACAAAACGAGAGATCCTAGGGCTTTACCTCAATCAGATTTATATGGGGCGTGGGCAATATGGAGTAAAGGCAGCTGCGGAGCGTTACTTCGGCGTATCCGATTTAAAAAAACTAGAAATATGGCAAATCGCCACCCTGGCGGGAATTCCTAAAGGACCGTCTATTTATAATCCGGTAGATAATTGGACATTATCCAAAACAAGAAGGGATCTCGTTCTACAGATTATGTTAGATCAAGGACTGATCACTAATGAACAAATGATTAAGGCTAGAGATATACAGTATCATCCTCCCGCTGCAAACAAAGAAGAAATCATTGGCGTACATTATGTGGATGCTACGCTTAAGGAAGCGGCTCAGATCACTGGGAAGTCTGTGGAGGAGCTTCGGACGGGTGGCTACATTATTGTTACAGGATTGAACATTAAAGCACAGCAGGCGCTTGAACAGGCCTTTCTTAAGCACTCATCTTTCCCGCCCGACGGAAAAGATCAGCAGGTAGAAGCAGCTATGACGATTATGGATCATCGTACAGGTGAAGTGGTAGCATTGATTGGTGGGCGTGAACATAACGAGGGGAGCTTGAATAGAGCTACAATTGATGCGCGGCAACCTGGGTCCAGCTTCAAGCCGATCATTGACTATGGACCCGCACTAGAGAGCGGGAAGTATAGCCCGGATAGCATACTGTCTGATCGCAAATACGCTTATGGAAGCTATGTACCTGAGAATTTGAATGGAGTGTACCAAGGTAAGATTACCATGAACACAGCGCTACAAAAATCCATAAATGCGCCAGCCGTCTGGCTTTTGAAGCAGGTTGGAATCTCATCTGCGCGGCAATTCGCAGCCAAATTAGGAATTGTACTGACGGAGGAGGATAACCATTTATCAATAGCTTTGGGAGGGCTTCATAACGGAGTATCTCCACTTAAAATGACACAAGCCTACGGTGTCTTTGCTAATGGAGGTAAACTGAATGAGGCTCATATGGTACGCACGATAATGGATTCAAAAGGGAAGGTCGTATACACACATCCCTCTGAATCCCGTCAGGTCATATCGCAACGAACCGCAGAGGCAATGACGATGATGTTACGTAATGTTGTCAATGAAGGAACAGGCAAAAAAGCACAAATGAACAGACCTGTAGCAGGGAAAACCGGAACAACCCAATTGGACCTGTTAGGCGTGAGCAAGAAAGCTAATCGCGATCTGTGGTTTGTTGGATATACTTCGGAATGGACAGCTGCAGTGTGGATGGGGTTTGATCGTACAAATAGGGATAATTATATGACAGAGGGCAGCGGGAAGGCTGCCGCTCTATTTTCTGCAGTCATGAGTAAGGCGTTAAGTGGTTACTGATTTTACTGATGTTTATTGAGCGGCCCATTCTTCTAGTTTCTCGTCTCTAGGAAGCAGGAGAGCAAGGAAACCAAGAAGAGGGAGGAATCCACAAGCAATAAACACTTTTGAAATTCCAATGGTGTCAATCAGATTGCCGAGTACCAAAGAGCCAATTCCTCCGAGCCCAAAAGCAAGACCAGTGATTAACCCTGAAACTGTTCCGATATTGCCTGGATAAAGCATCTGAGCGTAGATTACAGTAACGGAGAAGCTGGACAAAAGGATGAAACCACCAATCAGCAGGAGAATAGCTGCCCACATTTGGTTCACAAAGGGTAGAGCCAGCGCAAAGGGCACTGTTCCGACCATAGAAAGAAGGATGAGATTACGCCGTCCGAAGCGGTCAGCCAGTGGGCCTCCAAAGAATGTACCGACAGCTCCAGCTGCCAGATACATAAAAATATAGATTTGGGCCTTATCAAGCGTCATTTGATATTTGTCCATTAAATAGAAAGCGTAGTAACTGCCGATAGAAGCGCCGTACCAAGATCTTACAAAGACTAGGAACACAAGGATGATAGTTGCCGTGCGAATACTTTTGCGGCGGGCAGGATCGATTGCGCGTGCGGTTGATTTCTTATGAAACGTATATCCCGCATCCAGCATCTCCCGATACCAGCGAGCGACATAGGTCTGGACGGCAATTCCGGCAGCCGCAACGATAGTGAAGCCAAGAGCCCCGATCTGCCCAAAGGGAATGAAAATCCATTTTGTAAGCATTGGACCTAGAGATTGCCCGGCATTGCCGCCGACTTGAAAAATAGATTGCGAAAGACCTTTCCGCTGACCGGCAGCCATATGAGCCACACGCATGCCTTCCGGATGAAAGGTAGCAGATCCGAAGCCGATTAACATGACGGAAAACAATACAAGGATATAGTTGTTGGCATAAGCCAATAAAAGTACGCCTAAAAATGTGCTGCACATGCCCAGTGGTAACAAAATAGGACGAGGTTTGCGATCAGCGGCATATCCGATGACTGGCTGGATCACTGAGGACGTCATGTTTAAGGCGAAGGAGATCCACCCAATTTGAGCAAAGGAGAGCATCAGGTTATCTTTAAGAATAGGGAAGATTGCAGGGATAACTGCCTGAATAGAATCGTTAAATAAATGAACAAAGCTGACAGCCAGCAAAATCTTATAAATTGTTGCTTGCTGCAGATTACGCTGCTCCTTGTCCTTAGTGTTTGTTTGGCTCGTAGCAGTAGATGGATTGTTTTTCATTTAGACTCCTTTCGTACGTATCATTAGAAGTTAATATATGGGATTACGATAGATTCTATTTAGCCACAGATTATGAATTATTGGAATCAATTTGTGTTGGTTTGTGTTAGTTTGAAAGTATTTATTCGTGGATTATTTTTATTTCAAAAAAAGCTTGCAAACATAAGAACGGCATGGTATATTATCTCTTGTGCTTATGACGCATCGAACAAATGAAACACAAACGATGAAAAAATAAGTTGACAAGAAATACGACAACATGATATACTAAAATTCCTGTGCAAGAGACATTGAATGTCGAAATGCTAGGAGCAAGTTCTTTGAAAACTGAACAAATGGAACGCGTTAATTTTTAAAAAGATTCATTTAATGAATCGTCAGTTTCAAAATGAGCATATCGCTCTTTTCAATACTAATTGGAGAGTTTGATCCTGGCTCAGGACGAACGCTGGCGGCGTGCCTAATACATGCAAGTCGAGCGGAGTTATTTTGAAAGCTTGCTTTCAAAATAACTTAGCGGCGGACGGGTGAGTAACACGTAGGCAACCTGCCCCTTAGACTGGGATAACTACCGGAAACGGTAGCTAATACCGGATAATTTCTTTTTTCTCCTGAAGAAAGAATGAAAGACGGAGCAATCTGTCACTGAGGGATGGGCCTGCGGCGCATTAGCTAGTTGGTGGGGTAACGGCCCACCAAGGCGACGATGCGTAGCCGACCTGAGAGGGTGAACGGCCACACTGGGACTGAGACACGGCCCAGACTCCTACGGGAGGCAGCAGTAGGGAATCTTCCGCAATGGACGAAAGTCTGACGGAGCAACGCCGCGTGAGTGATGAAGGTTTTCGGATCGTAAAGCTCTGTTGCCAGGGAAGAACGTCCGGTAGAGTAACTGCTACCCGGAGTGACGGTACCTGAGAAGAAAGCCCCGGCTAACTACGTGCCAGCAGCCGCGGTAATACGTAGGGGGCAAGCGTTGTCCGGAATTATTGGGCGTAAAGCGCGCGCAGGCGGTCATTTAAGTCTGGTGTTTAAACCTTGGGCTCAACCTGAGGTCGCACTGGAAACTGGGTGACTTGAGTACAGAAGAGGAAAGTGGAATTCCACGTGTAGCGGTGAAATGCGTAGATATGTGGAGGAACACCAGTGGCGAAGGCGACTTTCTGGGCTGTAACTGACGCTGAGGCGCGAAAGCGTGGGGAGCAAACAGGATTAGATACCCTGGTAGTCCACGCCGTAAACGATGAGTGCTAGGTGTTAGGGGTTTCGATACCCTTGGTGCCGAAGTTAACACAGTAAGCACTCCGCCTGGGGAGTACGGTCGCAAGACTGAAACTCAAAGGAATTGACGGGGACCCGCACAAGCAGTGGAGTATGTGGTTTAATTCGAAGCAACGCGAAGAACCTTACCAGGTCTTGACATCCCTCTGAATCCACTAGAGATAGTGGCGGCCTTCGGGACAGAGGAGACAGGTGGTGCATGGTTGTCGTCAGCTCGTGTCGTGAGATGTTGGGTTAAGTCCCGCAACGAGCGCAACCCTTAACTTTAGTTGCCAGCAAGTAATGTTGGGCACTCTAGAGTGACTGCCGGTGACAAACCGGAGGAAGGTGGGGATGACGTCAAATCATCATGCCCCTTATGACCTGGGCTACACACGTACTACAATGGCCGGTACAACGGGAAGCGAAACCGCGAGGTGAAGCCAATCCCATCAAAGCCGGTCTCAGTTCGGATTGCAGGCTGCAACTCGCCTGCATGAAGTCGGAATTGCTAGTAATCGCGGATCAGCATGCCGCGGTGAATACGTTCCCGGGTCTTGTACACACCGCCCGTCACACCACGAGAGTTTACAACACCCGAAGTCGGTGGGGTAACCCGCAAGGGAGCCAGCCGCCGAAGGTGGGGTAGATGATTGGGGTGAAGTCGTAACAAGGTAGCCGTATCGGAAGGTGCGGCTGGATCACCTCCTTTCTATGGAGAATCGTCTTCTGCAATGAAGACATTCAAATCGGAAGTTAAACTTCCACAATCATTTAACGCGTATCCATTTGTTCGGTTTTGATGGAATTTGCGGGGCCATAGCTCAGCTGGGAGAGCGCCTGCCTTGCAAGCAGGAGGTCAGCGGTTCGATCCCGCTTGGCTCCACCAACAAACTTCATCTATTTGTTATGTCTAGAATATTTTTACCTTGATCCTTGAAAACTGGATACCGAAACGAATTTGCGTTTTAGAACATCTTTTAGCAACTTGTGTAAACAAGTAAATGTTATTAGTGAGATTTTTCTTAGGGAAAATCAAGGTTAAGCTAATAAGAGCACACGGAGGATGCCTAGGCGCCAGGAGCCGACGAAGGACGTGGCGAACAACGAAACTGCCTCGGGGAGCTGTAAGCAAGCTTTGATCCGGGGGTGTCCGAATGGGGAAACCCAGCTGTGGTAATTCGCAGTTACTCATCTCTGAACACATAGGAGATGTAGAGGCAGACCAGGGGAACTGAAACATCTAAGTACCCTGAGGAAGAGAAAACAATAGTGATTCCGTCAGTAGCGGCGAGCGAACGCGGAACAGCCTAAACCTAAGAGCTTGCTCTTAGGGGTTGTGGGACGTCTCACATGGAGTTACAAAGGAATATGGTAGGTGAAGAGGTCTGGAAAGGCCCGCGATAGAGGTAAAAGCCCTGTAGCCTAAACTGTGTTCTCTCCGAGACGGATCCCGAGTAGTGCGGGGCACGTGAAACCCCGTATGAATCCAGCAGGACCATCTGCTAAGGCTAAATACTACCTGGCGACCGATAGTGAAACAGTACCGTGAGGGAAAGGTGAAAAGCACCCCGGAAGGGGAGTGAAATAGAACCTGAAACCGTGTGCTTACAAAAAGTCAGAGCCCTATTAATGGGTGATGGCGTGCCTTTTGTAGAATGAACCGGCGAGTTACGTTTAACATGCAAGGTTAAGTCGAGAAGACGGAGCCGCAGCGAAAGCGAGTCTGAATAGGGCGAATGAGTATGTGGACGTAGACCCGAAACCGTGTGATCTACCCCTGTCCAGGGTGAAGGTGCGGTAACACGCACTGGAGGCCCGAACCCACGCATGTTGAAAAATGCGGGGATGAGGTGGGGGTAGCGGAGAAATTCCAATCGAACTCGGAGATAGCTGGTTCTCCCCGAAATAGCTTTAGGGCTAGCCTCGGTATTAGAGTAGTGGAGGTAGAGCACTGATTGGGTGCGGGGTCCGCAAGGATTACCAAGCTCAGTCAAACTCCGAATGCCATATACTTATTGCCGGGAGTCAGACAGTGAGTGCTAAGATCCATTGTCAAAAGGGAAACAGCCCAGACCATCAGCTAAGGTCCCCAAGTGTGTGTTAAGTGGGAAAGGATGTGGAGTTGCACAGACAACCAGGATGTTGGCTTAGAAGCAGCCACCATTGAAAGAGTGCGTAATAGCTCACTGGTCGAGTGACTCTGCGCCGAAAATGTAACGGGGCTAAACACACCACCGAAGCTATGGCTAGATACTATGTATCTGGGGTAGGGGAGCGTTGTATGTGGGTTGAAGGTGTACCGTAAGGAGCGCTGGACAGCATACAAGTGAGAATGCCGGTATGAGTAACGAAAAGATCAGTGAGAATCTGATCCGCCGAAAGCCCAAGGTTTCCTGAGGAAGGCTCGTCCGCTCAGGGTAAGTCGGGACCTAAGGCGAGGCCGAAAGGCGTAGTCGAAGGACAACAGTTTGAAATTACTGTACCACCGTAATCCGCTATGAGCGATGGGGTGACGCAGGAGGGTAGTGACGCGGACTGATGGATATGTCCGTCTAAGCAGTGAGGCTGATGTGTAGGCAAATCCGCACATCATTAAGGCTGGGCTGTGATGGGGAGCGAAAATTACAGTAGCGAAGGTCATGATCTCACACTGCCAAGAAAAGCCTCTAGCCAGGAGAAGGTGCCCGTACCGCAAACCGACACAGGTAGGCGAGAAGAGAATTCTAAGGCGCGCGGAAGAACTCTCGTTAAGGAACTCGGCAAAATGACCCCGTAACTTCGGGAGAAGGGGTGCCCCGGTAGTGTGAATAGCACGAGGGGGCCGCAGTGAAAAGGCCCAAGCGACTGTTTAGCAAAAACACAGGTCTGTGCGAAGCCGCAAGGCGAAGTATACGGGCTGACGCCTGCCCGGTGCTGGAAGGTTAAGGGGAGTGGTTAGGAGCAATCCGAAGCTATGAACCGAAGCCCCAGTAAACGGCGGCCGTAACTATAACGGTCCTAAGGTAGCGAAATTCCTTGTCAGGTAAATTCTGACCCGCACGAATGGCGTAACGACTTGGGCGCTGTCTCAACGAGAGATCCGGTGAAATTTTAATACCTGTGAAGATGCAGGTTACCCGCGACAAGACGGAAAGACCCCATGGAGCTTTACTGCAGCTTGATATTGAATTTGGGTACGATCTGTACAGGATAGGTGGGAGCCGTAGAAATCGGAGCGCAAGCTTCGGTGGAGGCGCCGTTGGGATACCACCCTGATCGTATCTAGGTTCTAACCTAGTACCGTAATCCGGTACGGGGACCGTGTCAGGCGGGCAGTTTGACTGGGGCGGTCGCCTCCTAAAGAGTAACGGAGGCGTTCCAAGGTTCCCTCAGAATGGTTGGAAATCATTCGAAGAGTGCAAAGGCATAAGGGAGCTTGACTGCGAGACCTACAAGTCGAGCAGGGACGAAAGTCGGACTTAGTGATCCGGTGGTACCGCATGGAAGGGCCATCGCTCAACGGATAAAAGCTACCCTGGGGATAACAGGCTTATCTCCCCCAAGAGTCCACATCGACGGGGAGGTTTGGCACCTCGATGTCGGCTCATCGCATCCTGGGGCTGAAGTAGGTCCCAAGGGTTGGGCTGTTCGCCCATTAAAGCGGTACGCGAGCTGGGTTCAGAACGTCGTGAGACAGTTCGGTCCCTATCTGTCGTGGGCGCAGGAAATTTGAGAGGAGCTGTCCTTAGTACGAGAGGACCGGGATGGACGTACCGCTGGTGCATCAGTTGTTCCGCCAGGAGCATGGCTGAGTAGCTACGTACGGACGGGATAAGCGCTGAAAGCATCTAAGCGTGAAGCCCCCCTCAAGATGAGATTTCCCAATTAGTAAGACCCCTTGAAGACGACGAGGTAGATAGGTTGGAGGTGGAAGTGCAGTAATGCATGGAGCTGACCAATACTAATCGGTCGAGGGCTTATCCTATACTTAAAACGCAAATTCAATTCGGATTCAGTTTTCAGGCATCAAGCCTGGATTACGCTATGGAATTTATTCGCACTTCTGTGATGAAGCAAATTTCACGCGACAGCGTCTGTTTGACAGACGCATGTTTGGTGGCGATAGCGGAGGGGTTCCACGCGTACCCATCCCGAACACGACCGTTAAGCCCTCCAGCGCCGATGGTACTTGGACCGAAGGGTCCTGGGAGAGTAGGACGTTGCCAAGCACAATTAGACCACTGTTGAGTAATCGACAGTGGCTTTTTTGCGTTTATTGTAGACTGTGGAAAACTTGTGGATAAACTTTTGAATTTGCAGAAAAGTTACGCACATGTGGATAGATGATTGAGAGAAAAATAATCCCTAAATAGTGTGGATTAAATACATATTTATATGGATCTGTCAACAAAAAACCTAAGTAATACACGGGTTGCTGTGGATATAGCGAGAATTATGTGGATAGAGCTATTGATAAGTGGATAACTATTTTAACTTGGATAGGACAAGATTTCAAGACTATTTTTAAACCTGCATAGAGCTGTGGATAACTGAAAATAAAGTTATAAATAATGCAATAGATTAGCGCACAATTGACGCTCTTGTTATACTTATCCTAAAAGTAATTTTATAAAGGATGAGGTGAGTTTGTGGTAATAAGACAGTTACGTTCAGAAGAATTTGATGCGAGCATGAACTTGTCAGAATATGCTTTTCAGTACAAGCTTCCTAGTGAAAAAAGGGCAAGTGCAAAGGAAAGATTCAAGGCTGAACAGGTATGGGGTGCTTTTGAGGATGGAACATTGGAAGCTAAATTGACGATTATTCCTCTCCAAGTCTACATACAGGGCAGAGTGGTACCTATGGGTGGTATAGCAGGAGTAGCTACATGGCCAGAGAACCGCAGACAAGGGCATGTGGCAAATCTTTTGTCTCATGCGCTGCATACGATGAATGAGGCAGGTCAAACGCTCTCTTTTCTACACCCGTTCCTGATTCCGTTTTATCGTAAATTTGGCTGGGAGGTTTATTGTGAATATAAGAAATACTCTATTCCAGTAGCGAAGTTTCCCAAAAAGGTTGAAGTTGAGGGCAAGGTTAAACGGGACATCAAAGATATCGAAGTATTGGATAGCCTATACAATCGATTCGCTGTTAGTTATAACGGGACACTTAAGCGCGATTTGGACTGGTGGGAGAACTCTGTTCTAGAAGATGAAGGAAAGAGTGCAGTATTTTACTCCAAGAGTGGTGAACCAGAGGGATATGTGCTGTATAAGATAGAGAACAGAGAACTGGTCATTGATGAATTTGTTTTTTTGAATGAACAAGCTCGGCAGGGGCTGTGGACATTTCTTGCGAACCATGATTCGATGGTGACCGGTGCATCCTTAAAGCTGGTGCCTTCGGATGACATGTTACCTTTCTTGCTGCCAGATCCACGTATAGAACAAGAGAATTATCCTTATTTTATGGGGCGGATTGTTAATGTCAAGTCATTCATTGAAACATACGCCTTCAGAGGAAACAGTAGTCAAAAGAAGCAGCTTATATATATCGAAGATAAGTATGCACCTTGGAATGATGGATTGTGGGCATGGAACATCTCTAATGAGGGATCGGCTACTTTGACACGAGTGGAAGGGGAACGGGCGGAAGCAGACTTAAACTGTGATATAGGCACATTGACGGCCTTGATGCTTGGATACAAACGACCAACAGAGATGGCTCGTTATGGAAGTGTCTCTGGCCACGCAGCAGCAGTGGAATGGTTTGAAGAAATTATTCCACAAGCACAGACAGCTTTATTTGATCATTTTTAAAATATAAGAAAGCATAAGTTCAACGCTATACATTATCGTTATATTTCTCGCATAAACGCTTATCGTCCTAATAAGGACAACGAAGACGTTTATTCTTGACAAAAATTAGGCTCTCCCCTTCGAAAGAAGTTGGGAGAGTTCTTTATTTCCGAATACATTCGCTGAAAAAAGTGAAAAATAAGAGAATCCACTTGGAATTAGCACAGAATATGTTATAATATTAAAAAGTCAAAGAAAGTCAAAGTCAACGAAGCTTAATGACAGCGATCCGATCCTTTGAACGCGTGGGATTATCCACAAATGTTTAAGTTCAATTAAAGACCATTGTCATTATGAATACAAGTTGCAATTGGTATTATAAAGATTCAAGCACTGGAGGATGAGTGATGCGCAATATCTCTGATATTATCGAACAATATCTGAAGAATATTTTGCATGAAAGTCCCGAAGGTACGGTGGAAATCCAGCGAAATGACCTGGCGGACCAGTTCTCATGCGTACCGTCACAGATCAATTATGTCATCAGTACACGCTTTACTCTGGAAAAAGGTTATGTGGTGGAAAGTAAGCGGGGTGGCGGGGGATATATTCGTATTCAACGTTTTGAATTACCACCAAACGTGGCACTGCATGCCCATTTAAACCATACTATAGGTGGCGGGATTGATCAGAACGCTGCTGAAGGGCTGATTTATCAGCTGGAGGAAGCTGGTTTTCTAAGTAAGCGTGAAGCGTGCCTTATGCGCGCTGCTGTTTCTCGGGAATGCCTAACGGTTAAGATTCCATACCGGGATGAGATTCGTGCCAAGATTATGAAGGCGATGTTAATCTCTTTGTTAGGCAAATAATTGTCAACCATAAGGGAGGGGCTTTCGCTTATGCAATGCCAGGAATGTGGCGTCAAGCCGGCAACACTCCACTTCACTAAGATCGTGAATGGAGAGAAGACAGAGTTTCATATCTGCGAGAGCTGTGCACGGGAGAAGGGTGAACTCATTCCCGGAACGGCTGGAGGATTCTCTATCCACAGTCTGCTCTCAGGTCTGCTTGATCTTGAAGGTGCCGGCAAGGAGAAGTCGGCTGCAACGAAGACTACGCAGAGTCTGCAGTGTGAGAATTGTGGGATGACGTACTCCCAGTTTAGCAAATTAGGCCGTTTTGGCTGTAGCTCCTGTTATGAGTATTTTAACAGTGCACTGGACCCGCTTTTTAAGCGAGTGCATGGCAGTACTTCACATGTAGGTAAGATTCCGAAACGTGCAGGAGCTCAGATTGTATTTAGACGCCAAATAGATGAACTCAAGCAGGAATTACAGCAAAGTATTACACAAGAGGAATTCGAGAAAGCAGCGGAGCTGCGAGATCAGATTCGTAAACTTGAAAAAGAAATAGCACAAGAGTAAAGTCTTTGATATATAGGGGGGATATGACATGTCAAGTCTCCGATTTACTGAACAAGCGCTTAGTGATTGGATGCGTTCTGGAGGTAGTCACTCCGAGATTGTAATTAGCAGTCGTATGCGTATTGCCCGTAATCTAGAGCATCTTCCGTTCCCAATGCTGGCTTCCTTAGAGCAATCGGAAGAAGTATTAGAGCTACTGGCTCCTGTGTTTCATGAGGAAGCAGCTGCAGATTTCGGATCTTTTCAACTCCTAAAGCTTGATGAAGTGAATGAACTGGACAAAAAGGTACTGGTTGAGAAGCATCTAATCAGTCCTAACTTGGCTAATGATTCGCGCAGTGCGGCTGTCTTATTAAATGAAGATGAGTCGGTCAGCATCATGATTAACGAAGAGGACCATCTGCGAATTCAATGTCTGTTTCCTGGTCTTCAGGTCAGAGAAGCATGGGAACGTGCGACGGCGATTGATGATATATTCGAGGCAGCTGTCAATTACGCTTTTGATGATAAAAGAGGATATTTGACTAGTTGCCCCACCAATGTGGGTACTGGGCTTCGTGCCTCGGTAATGCTGCATCTGCCAGCGCTTGTAATGACTCATCAGATCAACCGCATATTGTCTGCAGTAAACCAAGTGGGATTGACTGTAAGAGGAATTTACGGTGAGGGTAGCGAAGCAGTAGGGAACATCTTTCAAATTTCTAATCAGATCACTCTCGGTCAAACGGAAAGTGAAATTATAGAGAACCTTCACAGTGTAGTTACCCAGATTATAGAGCATGAGCGAAATGCACGTGAACGGTTGCTTGTTGATTCCGCGTTGAGAATAACAGACCGAGTGAAGCGTTCTTACGGAATCTTATGTTATGCAGCTCTTATGGAGCTTAAAGAATCTGCTCAACGCCTGTCTGATGTGAGACTTGGAGTTGACCTTGGCATTCTGGAAGGCCTTTCGATTTCAGTGCTTAATGAACTTAACGTTAAGACACAGCCAGGATTTCTGCAGAAGATGTTCGGCGATGAGCTGAACGCCACTGAACGAGATATGTATCGGGCAAAACTGCTCCGAGAGACATTGGGAACACAACATTAATATAGATATTTACTATTCATGGAGGTGCAGGAGATATGATGTTTGGAAGATTTACGGAACGCGCACAAAAAGTGCTAGCGCTGGCGCAGGAAGAAGCTGTTCGTTTAGGACACAACAATATTGGTACAGAACATATTTTGCTCGGACTTATTCGTGAAGGAGACGGCATTGCTGCTAAGGCATTAATAGCTTTAGGGCTAGGTCTTGAAAAAATCCAGGACGAAGTGGAGACATTGATTGGCAGAGGTCAAGAACAGCCTACGAACATTGCTTATACTCCTCGCGCTAAAAAAGTGATTGAGCTGTCGATGGACGAAGCCCGCAAATTGGGTCATACGTATGTTGGCACTGAGCATATTTTGCTTGGACTTATCCGTGAAGGGGAAGGTGTCGCGGCTCGTGTGCTTAATAACCTCGGCATCAGCTTGAACAAAGCTCGTCAACAAGTGCTTCAGCTCCTGGGAAGCAGCGAGGCTGCCTCTAGTCATAGCGGGACTCCGGCTAACGTCAGCACACCGACCCTAGATGGTCTTGCGCGCGATTTGACCGCTTATGCTAAGGAAGGCAATCTAGACCCAGTTATCGGCCGTAGTAAGGAAATTGAACGTGTTATTCAGGTACTGAGTCGCCGGACTAAGAATAACCCGGTACTGATCGGTGAACCTGGTGTTGGTAAAACAGCTATCGCTGAAGGACTTGCACAAAAGATTATCAATAATGAAATCCCAGAAACACTTCGCGACAAACGCGTCATGACGCTCGACATGGGCTCAGTAGTGGCTGGAACAAAATATCGCGGTGAGTTTGAAGACCGCCTCAAGAAAATTATGGATGAGATTCGCCAAGCAGGTAATATCGTGCTCTTTATCGATGAGCTTCATACGCTAATCGGTGCTGGTGGCGCGGAAGGAGCCATTGACGCATCTAACATTCTGAAACCGGCGTTAGCCCGTGGAGAACTTCAGTGCATTGGTGCGACTACGCTTGACGAATATCGTAAATATATTGAAAAAGATGCAGCACTCGAGCGACGTTTCCAACCGATCACGGTGGATCAGCCGTCTCCTGAGGAAGCGGTCCAAATTCTTTTCGGACTTCGCGATCGTTATGAAGCGCATCACCGTGTGAAGATTACGGATGAAGCTATTGTGGAAGCAGTGAAGTTGTCCGACCGTTACATCCCGGACCGTTTCTTGCCAGATAAAGCGATTGACCTTATCGATGAAGCAGGATCTAAAGTAAGGCTTCATTCTTACACCATCCCGCCAAATCTGAAGGAACTTGAAATGCGCTTGGATGATATCCGCAAGGAGAAGGATTCCGCAGTGCAGAGTCAAGAGTTTGAAAAAGCGGCGGCCTTGCGTGATACAGAGCAAAAAATCCGTGAAGAACTCGATACGACAAAGAATCAATGGAAAGAAAAACAGGGTCGCACGGATTCAGAGGTTACACCTGAAGACATTGCACAGGTTGTAGCTAGCTGGACGGGTATACCTGTAAGCAAGCTGAAGGAAGAGGAGACCGACCGTCTACTTAACATGGAGGCTTTACTGCATGAACGAGTGATCGGTCAGGACGAAGCTGTTAAGGCAGTTAGCCGGGCACTGCGCCGTGCGCGTGCGGGTCTTAAAGATCCGAAACGCCCAATGGGTTCCTTTATCTTCCTCGGTCCTACAGGTGTAGGTAAAACTGAGTTGGCTCGTGCATTGGCTGAAGCCATGTTCGGCGATGAGAATGCGGTCATCCGTATTGATATGTCGGAATACATGGAGAAGCACTCCACGTCCCGCTTAGTCGGAGCTCCTCCTGGATATGTTGGCTATGAAGAAGGCGGCCAATTAACCGAGAAGGTACGCCGTAAACCTTATTCTGTAGTGCTGCTTGATGAAATTGAAAAAGCGCACCCAGAAGTATTCAACATTTTGCTGCAAGTACTTGAAGATGGTCGATTAACTGACTCTAAAGGACGGGTAGTCGATTTCCGTAATACATTAATTATTCTGACTTCTAACGTGGGCGCACAAGCGATCAAGAAGAATTCGACACTTGGATTCACAGCTGTGCAAGATGCTGGAGCAGAATACGGTAATATGAAGGGCAAGGTTATGGAAGAGCTGAAGAAGAGCTTCCGTCCAGAGTTCTTGAACCGGATTGACGAAATCATCGTCTTCCACTCCCTTGATGAGAAGCATATTGCTGAAATCGTTACGTTGATGTCTGATGAGCTGCGCAAGCGACTGCGTGAATATGATGTTGATTTCGTACTCACGGATGCGGCGAAGGCTTTCCTGGCTAAGGAAGGCTACGACCCAGCCTTTGGTGCACGTCCATTGCGTCGTGCGATTCAGAAGCATATTGAAGACCGTCTTTCCGAGGAATTGCTCCGAGGAAATATCCAAAAGGGTGATTCGCTCAACATTGATGAAGTTGGCGGAGAACTTGTAGTGAATAAAGTGGATGCTCCTGTAGCGCCATTGCTTGAAAAAGAAGTAGAATCCGAATAAAAAAATGGAATAAAAAAAGCTTCCGCTCCTCAGTTTATAGAGGGGCGGAAGCTTTTTTAATATAAATTTATCACTTAAAAATATACATTTAGTACAAATTCCGAATGACCTTTCGTTAAAGGGGCAGAAATGGTAAACTTTCATTAGAAGAAAATATCCGCAATTTAAAAGTTCGGAACCGTAAGGAGAACAAATGGCTAAACCAAAAACTAAATTTTTCTGCACCGACTGTGGATACGAATCACCAAAATGGTTCGGAAAATGTCCCGGGTGCCAAGCTTGGAACTCCATGGTGGAGGAAACAGAAAGCGTAGTCAAAACACAGGGAATGAATGCCCCTATTTTTCATAGTAAAGAAAAGGCACAATCGATCATAAGTATAGAAAGTGACAAGGAACCGCGCATACTGACAGGTATAGGTGAGCTTAACCGTGTTCTCGGTGGGGGGATCGTGCCAGGATCGCTGGTACTAGTAGGGGGAGACCCAGGAATCGGTAAATCTACGCTCTTGTTACAGACGTCGCATGCTCTGACAACTCAGGGATTGCGAGTACTGTACATTTCGGGCGAAGAATCGGTAAGGCAAACTAAGCTGCGTGCGGATCGCCTCGGGGCGTTGTCAGCTGAGCTATATGTACTATGTGAGACGAATATGGAAAGCATAGAAGAAGCGATTGAACAAATTCAGCCGCAATTTCTTGTTATCGATTCGATTCAGACTGTATTTATGCCAGAAGTAACTAGTGCGCCAGGCAGTGTGACCCAGGTTCGGGAATGTACGACAAGATTTATGCGTATCGCTAAGATTCGGGGAATTGCTACAGTTCTCGTTGGGCATGTCACTAAGGAAGGCGCTATTGCAGGCCCACGGATGCTTGAACATATGGTGGATTGTGTGCTGTATTTTGAGGGAGAGCGGCATCATACGTATAGACTCCTGCGGGCTGTAAAGAACCGCTTCGGTTCAACGAATGAAATCGGCATTTTCGAAATGGGTGAAGTGGGTCTAACCGAAGTAGAAAATCCATCAGAGCTCTTTTTGTCGGAGCGTCCACTCGGCGTAGCCGGATCTACAGTTGTGGCCAGTATGGAAGGGACTAGACCAGTGCTTGTTGAGCTTCAGGCTCTTGTCGCTGCCACTCATTTCCCCTCCCCTCGCCGGATGTGCACAGGTATGGATCACCAGCGGATGGCACTCATTATCGCTGTACTGGAGAAGCGGATGGGTATGTTCCTGCAAAATCAGGATGCTTACCTTAATGTAGCTGGAGGAGTAAAGCTGGATGAACCGGCGATTGATTTAGCAGTAGCTATTAGTATCGCTTCCAGCTTTCGTGATATTTCAACAAAACCTTACGATGTTTTCTTCGGTGAAGTAGGACTTACAGGTGAAGTAAGAGGTGTTTCGCGCGCGGAAATGCGTGTGAAGGAGGCCGCGAAGCTAGGCTTCCGGCGGGTGATCATGCCAGAGAAAAGTTTGAAAGGCTGGAAGCACCCGCAAGATATCCAGATTATTGGCGTCAGTACCGTAGCAGATGCACTATCGGTCGCGTTAGATTAGGGGGCACAGGGATTATGAAAGAATATAACCAATTAGAGAATATGAATGATCTGCTCAGACTGGCGGCACCGGGGACACCCTTTCGGGAAGGTCTTGAGAATGTGCTGCGCGCTAAGACGGGAGCACTAATCGTCGTTGGATATAGTCCTGAGGTGATGGAGGTAGTGGATGGGGGATTCTCCATTAACTGCGATTTTTCGCCCAATTATTTATATGAGCTTGCCAAAATGGACGGTGCCATTATTCTTAGTGAGGATTTGAAACGCATTTTGTATGCAAATACACAGCTAATTCCGGATTCGTCCATCTCTTCCATCGAGACAGGCATTCGTCACCGGACCGCCGAGCGCGTAGCGAAGCAAACAGGTAAACTGGTGGTTTCTATTTCACAGCGCCGCAATATCATTACCCTGTATCAAGGTTCCATTCGGTATGCGTTAAAAGAAATCGGAGCTATTTTGGCTAAAGCTAATCAAGCGATTCAGACTCTCGAAAAGTACAAAGCGGTTCTTACACAAGGACTGACGAATTTGTCTGCTTCGGAGTATGAGGGAATCGTAACCGTGGCCGAAGTGGTCGGAGTGATTCAGCGGGTAGAGATGGTTTTGCGCATAAAAATGGAGATTAAACGATATATAAATGAACTAGGCAACGAAGGGCGCTTAATCAGCATGCAGATGGAAGAACTGGTTGGAAATACAGAGGAAGAAGCATGGCTCCTATACAGAGACTATGCTAAGGAAGAGCAAGAAGATAAAATTCGTGAAATTATTGCCGGTCTCAAACGTATTAGTGATGATGACCTAATGGATGACAACCATATTGCTCGATTGTTGGGCTACTCTTCTACGGCAATTTCTTCTGAAGAGGTGGTTACTCCACGTGGATATCGCCTGCTTAATAAGATTCCGCGGCTTCCAAATGTGATCATTCATAATCTGGTGGAGCGGTTTGAAATGCTGCCTAATTTGATGTCTGCAAGCATAGCTGAACTGGATGAAGTGGACGGAATTGGGGAGGTGCGGGCTCGTAATATTCAGGATGGGCTCAAACGTTTACAGAAGCAAGTTCTTATTGACAGGCAAATGTAAATAACATACAATCACGTAATATTGGAGCTGTTTAAGGCCAATGTGAGAAAATTGAGGTGAAGAAATGATACAAAAATCAATTCCGAGTCTTTTTACCATAGGTAACTTGATGCTCGGAATGTTTGGTATCATGATGGCTTTTGACGGTAAAGTTAGCATGGCCGCTATCATGGTTATTATTGCTATGCTGTTAGACGGATTAGATGGCCGAGTTGCTCGTGCACTTAAATGTGAGAGTGAATTTGGTAAGGAACTGGACTCTTTGTCTGATGTCGTTTCTTTTGGAGTAGCACCTGCTGTTATTATGTATGTTTCAAGCCTGCATGATTTAAATTCTGCATTAGCCTGGACAGTAACTGCAATTTTCCCGGTGTTTGGTGCATTGCGCCTAGCTCGCTTTAATGTTCATCCAGGAGTTCCTGGTTATTTCATCGGATTGCCAATTCCTGCTGCTGGTGGTGTACTTGCCACATTAGCTCTTTTTAATAAAGATGTTTCCGCTCCATTTATGATCGTGGCTACATTGCTTTTATCATATTTGATGGTCAGCACTGTTAAATATCCTAATTTTAAGAAGGTTGGATTACCTAAAAAAGTGGTTGTCGGAGCGCCAGTAGTCATTGTTGTTGCGGTGGCTGTTGCTGTTGTGTTCCCTGAACAAATTGCTAAGCTAATCTTCGTCTTACTTGGGATTTACGCATTATATGGTTTTAAACAAAACATTGATCGATTGACAGCCAGACGCCGTCACCGTCGTAGAAGACGTTCTGAAGATAAAGTGTATCACTCGAAGAACGGTTAAAGCAGTCTTGTAGTAAGGTTGAACTAATATAATTATAGCTAGAGGCTTTGTCGTCCTTAGGGGATGGCAAAGCCTTTTTGCAATTCCAGCGCTATCCCAAGTTTATCGTCTTGAAAATTGGAACATACTGGTGAGGTATTGATCATTCAAGGATGAATAAAAAGGAGGTGCGTTAGGTTATGTGGAAAAAAGTGATATTGTCTTTTGCTTTAATATGTGGTGCTTGGTCTGGTTTTTCGCTATACCATGCGCTTGAAAGAGGATTCCCTAAGGGGATGGAAAAGCTGAGTGAAAGTTTACCTGTAGAGGGAAGCATTTTGTTTACGGTGCTGGGTGCCATTATTTTTTTGTTTGCGGGGTCTTTATGCGCGGAATGGGGAGGTTCAAAACTGCGGGAGGCGGTTCTGTACTGTTCGCGTATACCAATGAATGAATTAGCTGCAGGTGCAGCTGGGCTTACAGGGGGGCTTTTGCTATCTCTTCTGTTATATCCTGCAATGATTTGGCTTGGAAAAGCTGGGCAGTTGCTGCAGGTACCCGTTACGTTAGCTTTTGGATATATGGGGCTGCGGATCGGTCTGGAGAAAAAAGAGGAACTAGCTGCACTTTGGACAACTGGACGCTGGGGGCAAGCGGCTGAGCCGGAAGGTCGTGGGCTGGAGGAACATAAAATCCTCGATACAAGCGTTATTATTGATGGTCGGATCGCTGATATTTGCAAAACCGGATTTATTGAAGGAACGATTGTCATACCGGAATTTGTGCTTGAGGAACTCCAGCATATCGCAGATTCTTCGGATCTACTGAAACGGAATCGCGGACGGCGGGGACTTGATATTCTCAATAAAATCCAAAAAGAGCTCGATGTGAAGGTGTTAATCTACGAGGGGGATTTTGAAGAAATTTCTGAGGTGGATAGTAAGCTGGTGAAGTTAGCGAAGGTACTGCGAGGTAAAGTAGTTACTAATGACTTCAACTTGAATAAGGTTTGCGAATTACAGGGAGTCTCAGTCCTGAATATTAATGATCTTGCGAATGCCGTGAAGCCCGTAGTGTTGCCTGGTGAGGAAATCGTAGTTCAGGTCATTAAGGATGGTAAAGAGCATGGACAAGGGGTAGCCTATTTAGACGATGGAACAATGATCGTTGTGGAAGGCGGACGGGAATATATCGGAACCACGATGGAGGTTCTCGTCACGAGTGTGCTTCAAACTTCAGCTGGACGGATGATATTTGCGAAGCCAAAGCTGCTGGAAAAAGCACAATAGGCGTAGATAAAGTGCACGGCAAATGTCCTATGGGTTGGAAATGCCCGCCAAACACGTTATGATGGGAATATACGTGAAAGACAGGAGCCTGAGTAATGTCAAACAGTGTGGGCGTCGTCATTGTGGCGGCAGGCAGAGGAACGCGAATGGGGACTGTAGAGAGCAAGCAATATCTGTTACTACAGGGTAAACCAGTAATCGTTCATACGCTGGAAGTATTTCAGCAGCATGACTTGATTTCCGAAATCGTGCTTGTAACCGGTAAGGAAGATATTGATCGTTGCCGGGAATGGATACAGCTCTATAAGCTGGACAAGGTTAAGGCTATAGTGGCTGGTGGATCTGAGCGTCAGCATTCCGTACATAAAGGATTGTTGAAACTTACGACACAGTGGGTAATGGTACATGATGGTGTTCGTCCGTTTGTGCAGCCGAATGAAATTGAGGCATGTTACGAGCGAGCGAAGCAGATCGGCGCTTCAGTTCTTGCTGTACCCGTCAAAGATACGATCAAACAGGTAGATAACGAAGGTAGAGTACTGTCTACGCCGGATCGGCGAAGTCTGTGGGCGATTCAAACCCCGCAGACTTTTCGTCTTTCTGAATTGCTGGATGCCTATGCGGCCGCGGAGCGGGATGGATTTCTAGGTACTGATGATTCCAGCTTGGCAGAGCGTGCTGGTATTCCGGTTTCTGTGGTAGAGGGAAGCTACAGAAATATTAAGATTACGACGCCAGATGATTTGGATTTTGCAGAATTCACAGAAAGAAACAGGGGAGAGGGACAATCATGATCGCTGTAGGACAAGGATTTGATGTACATCAACTGGTTGAGGGAAGGCCTTGTATTATTGGAGGCGTTACGATTCCTTATGAAAAAGGATTAGTAGGACATTCCGATGCTGATGTTCTGCTGCACGCAGTAAGTGACGCGATTCTAGGCGCACTAGGACTTGGTGATATTGGCAGACATTTTCCGGACACAGATCCAGCGTTTAAGGACGCGGATAGCTTGAAATTATTAGAACAAGTGTGGGCACTTGCTAGAGAGCGAGGGTACAAGCTTGGGAATATCGATTCAACGATTATTGCCCAAAAACCAAAGATGGCGCCGTACATTCCACAAATGACGGAGATTATCGCTCGTGCGCTTCACGCGGACCCGTCCAAGGTGAACGTTAAAGCTACGACTACTGAACAGCTTGGTTTTGCCGGTCGTGGCGAAGGAATTGCCGCACAATCTATTGTCTGTCTACTCCAAGATGTGATATCATCTTGAGATGGTCTAAGTAGCAAATCTAAGTTTTAACCATATGAAGCGGAGGGAATATAATGACGGATCAAGTCCGGGTGCGTTATGCACCGAGCCCTACGGGACATTTACATATAGGTAACGCCAGAACGGCGCTGTTTAACTATCTGTTCGCCCGTAATCAAGGCGGTAAGTTCATCATCAGAATTGAAGATACAGACGTGAAGCGCAATGTCGCAGGCGGCGAAGAGAGCCAGCTTAAGTATTTGAAATGGCTAGGCATGGATTGGGATGAGAGTGTTGATGTTGGCGGAGAGTACGGACCTTACCGCCAGACTGAACGTCTTGACCTATATCGTGTATATTGGCAGGATTTGCTGGATAAAGGTTTGGCTTACCGCTGCTACTGCACAGAGGAAGAACTGGAAGCAGAACGTGAAGAACAGACTGCACGTGGAGAAACCCCTCGATATTCCGGCAAACACCGTGATTTGACGGAAGAACAACGCCTTGCCTTTGAAGCTGAGGGACGAGTAGCTAGCATTCGCTTCCGTGTACCAGAAGATCGTACGTACACGTTCGATGATATCGTAAAAGGTACTATTTCTTTTGATACGAAAGAAATGGGTGATTTTGTTATCGTGAAGAAGGACGGAATTCCGACCTATAACTTTGCGGTAGCTGTTGATGATTATTTGATGGCTATCACCCATGTACTACGTGGGGAAGATCATATTTCCAACACACCACGTCAGCTTATGATCTATGAGGCTCTTGGTTGGAAACCCCCAATATTTGGTCATATGACACTGATTGTGGGTGACAACCATAAGAAGCTTAGCAAGCGGGATCAATCTGTAATTACATTTATTGAGCAATATGATGAATTGGGTTACTTGCCTGAGGCTTTGGTTAACTTCATTTCTCTACTGGGCTGGTCGCCAGAGGGAGAAGAGGAGATCTTCAGTAAAGAAGAACTTATTTCTATTTTTGATGCGGACCGTTTGTCCAAAAGTCCGGCTGTATTCGATAAGCACAAGCTGGCGCATCTAAATAATCACTATATTAAGCATGCTGATCCTAAACGGATCTCGGCATTAGCGATTCCACATCTGCAAAAAGCGGGAAAAATACCGGCTGAGCTGAATGATGAGCAGCAGGCATGGGCAGAAAGCCTTGTAGCACTGTATCAAGAGCAGATGACCTCTGCCTCCGATATCGTAGAGCTATCTGAACTATTCTTCCGCAGCCATCTGGAGTTAGAAACAGAAGCGGCGCAGGTTCTGGCGGAAAGCCAAGTGCCTGAAGTTTTGTCTGCTTTTCTAGCTAAGGTTGAAGCTTGTCAGGATTTCAGCGCTAGTAATATGGCTGTACTGATCAAGGAAGTGCAGAAAGAAACAGGGCACAAAGGCAAAGCGCTCTTTATGCCGATACGTGTGGCTTTAACCGGACAAACGCACGGACGTGATCTTAATATAACGATTGCTTTGCTCGGCCAAAACCGTGTCATCGAACGTTTGAAATCACAAATTAAAGGAGCTTAAGGTAGTATTACTTATCATTAAGCCTCTTGTCAGTCCCTTAGCGTTTACGCTAAGATAGAACCATATGATAATAGCTGTGATCAGGAGAAGTACGTCCATAAAGGCAATTGCCAGAGAGAATAACCGAGAAAGGGATACCCTTTCGGGCTGGGAGTTATTCATTTGTCCGGGGCAGAACATGCGCCTGTGAGCTGCACGGTTGAACGATCCTAAAGGTTCGTTAGATCGCGCCGGGTACATCGCCGTTAATGATGCCAAGTGGAACGAAGGAACTCTGCCGATGGTAACAACAGCAGTCTGTTTGATTCGTTCAAGCAGAGTGGAACCGCGGTTAAACGTCTCTGCAGCTTTATGCTGCAGGGGCTTTTTTTGTTTCGGGGTATCTTTTCTAATATAACAAACCAAGCAAACACCCACAGCATATGTATGATAAGAATGATGGATTGGAGACAATACCTTCCTTGTGTACCTGTAAACAGGAGATGGGGGAGTCAAGAAGAGAGGAACCGTGATGTTTAAGCATATTAAGTCGGACATTCGGGCGGTATTTGATAACGATCCCGCAGCCCGCAGCTGGTTCGAGGTTGTCTTCACATATGCAGGGTTGCACGCCATTTGGGGTCACCGGATTGCCCATTCTTTTTTCAAACGCCGCTGGTATACAATGGCCCGTATGGTCTCACAGTTTAGTAGATTTATGACCGGTGTTGAAATCCATCCCGGAGCTGTCATCGGAAATAGGCTGTTTATCGACCATGGTATGGGGATTGTTATTGGAGAAACCTGTGAAATCGGTGATGATGTTATTATCTATCAAGGGGTTACACTCGGGGGGACAGGGAAAGAAAAAGGTAAGCGCCATCCCACAGTTGGCAACAATGTAGTTATTGGTTCTGGTGCGAAGGTATTAGGATCGTTTCGTATCGGTGACAATTCAAATATAGGTTCGAATGCGGTTGTACTGCGTGAAGTCCCAAATAATAGTACGGTAGTAGGAAATCCGGGCCGTGTAGTAAAACGTAACGGTGAACGTGTATCCGATCGCTTGGATCATACCAAGATGCCAGACCCGCTTGTAGATTCACTTCGCTTTCTGCAAAAAGAGATCGAAGAGATCAGAGAGAAGCTTGGCGGAGAAGATAAGCAAAAGACCGCGCAGCGGCTAGTCGAAACTCAGCAGTACATTGGTGATTACGAAATTTAAGCATATCCGGTACTTAAGGAATCGGGACAAAAGAAAGGGTTGGAATAGGATGGCTTTACAAATTTACAACACAATGACACGCAGCAAGGAGCAGTTTGTGCCTCAAGAGTCGGGCAAGGTGAAAATGTATGTATGTGGTCCAACCGTTTACGGATATATGCATATCGGAAATGCTAGGCCTATTATTGTCTTTGATATGGTCCGGAATTATTTGGAGCAACTCGGTAATGAGGTACGGTATGTTACGAACTTCACAGATGTAGATGATAAACTGATACGCAAAGCAGAAGAAATGAACACCTCAGTAGCTGAGGTTGCTGAGATTTTCATTAATGCTTATCGTGAGGATCTTGAAGGGCTTGGAGTAAAGCCGGCAACACTGAATCCGCGGGTAACAGAAAGCATGGAGCTGATCATTGAATTCATTAAAGAGCTTGAGGAAAAAGGATATGCCTACGAGAGTGGTGGCGATGTTTACTACCGTACATCCAAATTTGTAGACTATGGTAAGCTGTCCCGTCAGAACCTAGATGAATTGCAGTTTGGTATTCGCGTGGAGGTAGACTCACGGAAAGAGAAACCTGAGGACTTTGTGCTGTGGAAAGCAGCAAAACCAGGTGAAGTGTACTGGCAGAGCCCATGGGGAAATGGACGCCCTGGCTGGCATATTGAATGCTCGGCCATGGCAAGAGAGTTCTTGGGGGATACGATGGACATCCACGGGGGTGGACAAGATTTGCAGTTCCCGCATCATGAATGCGAATGCGCTCAGACAGAAGCTCTGACGGGTAAGCCACTCTCTAATTACTGGATGCACAATGGATTTATCAACATCGGTGATGAAAAAATGTCGAAATCATTGGGTAACGGTTGGCTTGTGAAAGATATCCGTGGGCAATTTAAAGCTGGGACTATTCGTTATTTCATGCTATCGACCCATTATCGTAATCCGTTGAACTTCTCGGTGGATTCAATGACTTCAGCTGAAAAGAGCGTAGAACGTATCTCACTTGCAGAAAGTAACGTTAAGCATCGTCTTGAACTTGCTGCTGAAGGTGCTCAGGGTGAGGTCAGCTTAGAGATTAATGATAAGTTATCTGCTATTGTGGCCAATTTTCATGCTAGAATGCAGGATGACTTTAATACCCCAGATGCGATTACCGCTATGTTTGATTGGGTGAGTCTTGCCAACCATACCCTTGCGAATAGTGAAGCAGCCCCTGCTGATTTTGCTGCGCTGCTGCAAGCTTTTGGGGAAATGAATGCTGTGCTGCGTTTGACACCTGAGCATGAAGAAGAAGAGATCGCGAGTGAAGAAGTTGAAAGATTGATCGCGGAGCGGGTTGAAGCGCGTAAGAATAAGAATTGGAGCCGGTCCGATGAGATTCGTGATGAATTAGGGCGCTTGGGCATATTGCTTGAGGATACTCCGCAAGGAATGCGGTGGCGGCGTAAATGAGTGAGGAACGCAAGTTTCAGAACGGGTGGTTTCCTTACGAGCCTTCCAAACCTGCGCGACTCCTCTCGCCAATTGTGCTTGCCTATGTAGGAGATGCCATTTACGAAGTGTCAGTTCGCCAGTATTTAGTATCTCTTCCGAATTTGCGCCCAAACCATTTGCATCGCTCTGCTACAGGGCTTGTATCCGCTAAGGCGCAGAGTGCAATACTTGGATTTTTGGAGTCAAGTCTCACAGAAGAGGAAAAAGATGTCGCCCGTCAGGGGAGAAATGCTAAATCGGGAAGTATTCCTAAGAATGCAGATGTGCTTGAATACCGTCATGCTACTGCTTTTGAGTGTCTGATAGGTTACTTATACTACACAGGTCAACAGGAGAGAATACAAGAAATTGTGAACAGTGGCATACAGTTTATGTTGAAACAGCCTTGATAAGGCTTTTGCGAAATAGAGAATAGGAGAAGTGAACATGGAAGAAGATTTGAAGACAGAAGAGGAAATATTGGCTGGGAAGCATTCAGTGCTTGAGGCGCTTCGTGCGGGTCGTACCTTAAATAAAATATGGATTGCAGAAACGGCCCAGAAGCATCTGACCGCACCAATCGTCGCTGAAGCACGTAAAGCGGGGATTGTTATTCAGCATGTGGACAAGCGTAAGCTGGATCAACTTGCGCCTGGAGTTCAACATCAGGGGGTAGTTGCTCAAGCGGCACCTTTTGCCTATGTCGAGGTAGATGATCTGCTGGCTGCAGCTGAAGCCAAAGGAGAGCCTGCATTCTTGATTTTACTGGATGAGATTGAAGATCCGCATAACCTGGGATCCATTCTGCGGACAGCAGATTGTACTGGAGTGCATGGAGTAATCGTACCTAAACGCCGTTCGGCTCAGATTACTGCTACCGTCTCCAAAACATCAGCAGGTGCCGTGGAATATGTTCCGGTTGCGCGGGTCACTAACCTAGGTCAGACCATTGATCGTCTGAAAGAGCAGGGAGTCTGGGTAGTAGGTACGGATGTGGATACAGATCAGAATCTGTTTGGATCCAATATTTTCACAGGACCGGTAGCTGTTGTAATCGGTAATGAGAATAAAGGAATGGGACGCTTGATTCGTGAAAAATGTGATGTATTACTTAAGCTGCCGATGGCCGGAAAAATCAATTCATTAAATGCCTCTGTCGCCGCAGGAGTCATTATGTATGAAGTGGTACGCCTTCGGCAACAGCAGGGATAACTATGGCCGACTGGCGCGATGTGCTGCTTGTGGACGGGTACAATATGATCGGTGGCTGGCCGGAACTTGCGGCACTGTCCCAGATTGGTATGCAGGAAGCACGCGACCGCTTAATGGATTTGCTGGCGGATTACCAAGCTTACTCAGGACGAAGAGTGATTGCAGTTTTTGATGCATACCGTGTTCCAGGGTTAGGAAGGTCATTTGTCCAGGGTAAGGTTCAGGTGTATTTCACCAAGGAAAAAGAAACCGCAGATGAATGCATTGAGCGACTGGTTGGGGAATTTAGCAATCGGCGCCGGCAGATCTATGTAGCTACTAGTGATCTTATAGAGCAGCATATTATTTTTGCTCAAGGTGCATTGCGAATTTCTGCAAGGGAGCTACACCTGGAAATTGAGGAGAACCAGAAGCAAGTTAAAAAAGCTATTGAACCTGGTAGCATCAGTTCTACACGTCATTCCTTAGAAGATAAGCTGCCTCCTGATGTGCGTAGTAAATTGGAAAAATGGCGTAGGCAGTGACAAGTGGGAAGATTTAGGTGATATTTTTATTCCATTTTATGCTATTGCAGATTGATTTTGGACAAATCCGGTTGACGGTGTAAGGTAACATAATATATACTGATCCTATATTTCGCGAAGTAACGATGTGTCTTGCGTTGCAGCCGGGGGGATTCTTGGTGAGTGTCGACCTCAAGGAAATAATGCTGTCCGAGTATGATTTCATAAGTGATGAAGATATTGTCGAGGCTTTCCGTGGTGGCGACAGTGGCGCATTGGAACACTTAATTAATAAATACCGTAATTTTGTACGTGCTAAAGCCCGCTCTTATTTCTTGATCGGGGCAGATCGTGAAGATATTGTTCAAGAAGGAATGATTGGTCTATATAAGGCTATTCGTGACTTTAAAGGTGACAAGCTCTCTTCATTCAAGGCTTTTGCTGAGCTCTGCATAACACGTCAGATTATAACCGCTATTAAGACGGCCACTCGTCAGAAGCATATTCCGCTTAATTCTTATGTTTCTCTGGACAAGCCCATTTATGATGAAGATTCCGACCGGACGCTTATGGATGTCATTTGTGGAACTCAGGTACTAGATCCAGAAGAGCTAATTATCAATCAAGAAGAATTCATTGGACTTGAAGATAAGATGGCAGAGATTTTAAGTGACCTAGAGCGTAAGGTTCTGATGTTGTATTTAGACGGACGATCTTATCAGGAAATTGCTGAAGATCTTAAGCGACATGTGAAATCCATTGACAACGCTTTACAACGAGTAAAGCGGAAATTAGAAAGATATCTAGAAGTGCGTGACAATTAATGATATAATGAACACAAGAGGGCTCGTACATCGAGTTCTTTTTTTAGTCTCATGAAATTGCTTAGATAGAATTAGGAGCTAACACCATAAAATTCTATTTGAGTCGATTTTAGTTGTTGCCGTTGAGGGTAGGTTTATACACAGTCGGAATGCCCCATAATGATAAGGAAGACAGCGAAGTGTGAGGAAGAGATAGACCCAAGGACAGGGTACGGCCATATGACTATAACACCCGAAATTACCCAGTGCAGAACGGAATTCTTTCGTTGACACAGACCTTGACATTATGCTAAAGTGTTTTAGGTAGGCCTAAATTCGCGGCTTTTTTTAGGATCAATATTTACGTCTTCTAATTGTATTGTTAGAAGGACGTCTCGGGAGGTGCACATCATGCGGGTAATTATCACTTTGGCTTGTACAAGTTGCAAACAAAGAAACTATGCGACTACCAAAAACAAGCGAAATCACCCCGACCGCATGGAGATGAAGAAATTTTGCAAGTATTGTAACTCGCAAACTCCTCATCGCGAAACCAGATAGTCTGTGGAGGTGTAGTCGGCATGAAACGTAGTTTCAAGTCTATGTTTTCCTTTTTCACTGAGAGCTGGAGTGAACTCAAAAAAGTTCGCTGGCCAAGTCGTAAAGAATTGACCAACTATACATTGATCGTTCTCGGTACAATTGTAGTTGTCGCTATTTACTTCTGGGTTCTGGACATCGGTATTTCCGCTGTGATTGAAGCGATTATTTAGAGAGGTCCCAGGTGGCTTGATATGGAAAAAAGATGGTATGTCGTTCATACCTATTCTGGGTATGAGAATAAGGTCAAAGCCAATTTGGAAAAGCGCGTTGAGTCCATGGGCATGGAAGACAAAATATTCCGCGTTCTTGTTCCTATGGAAGAAGAAATTGTAAACAAAGACGGTAAGAAAAAAACCGTTATGCGTAAAGTTTACCCGGGTTATGTTTTGGTGGAAATGGTTCAGACTGATGATTCCTGGTATGTTGTCCGCAATACTCCGGGCGTTACTGGATTTGTTGGTTCGACAGGCTCAGGGTCTAAACCAACAGCTTTGCTTCCGGAAGAGGTAGAACAAATTCTGAAGCATATGGGCATGGTTGAACCTAAAGCGAAGATTGATTTCGAAATCAAGGAATCCGTACGTATTATGGTTGGTCCGTTTGCGAATTTTGTTGGATCCGTGGAAGAAATTTTGGCTGACAAGAGCAAGATCAAAGTGCATGTGAACATGTTTGGACGGGAAACCCCGCTAGAGTTGGATTTCACTCAAGTGGAGAAAATATAACATAAGCTAAGGGTTTCTTGTGGGAGAGCGCCAATGGCGTTCGAAGACCACTATTTTTGCAAGGAGGTGTCACTCATGGCTAAAAAAGTTATTAAAATGGTGAAACTGCAGATTCCTGCAGGGAAAGCGAATCCAGCGCCTCCAGTAGGTCCGGCGTTAGGTCAAGCAGGTGTCAACATCATGGCATTCTGTAAGGAATTTAATGCTCGTACTGCCGACCAGGCTGGCTTGATCATTCCGGTTGAAATTACAGTATTTGAAGACCGTTCCTTTACGTTCATCACTAAAACTCCTCCGGCTGCTGTTCTGCTTCGCATCGCTGCTAAAGTAGAAAAAGGATCCGGCGAACCAAACAAGAAAAAAGTAGCAAAAATCGGCCGCGCTGCGGTTCGTGAAATTGCTGAAACAAAAATGCCTGACCTTAACGCTGCATCTGTAGAAGCTGCAATGCGTATGGTTGAAGGTACTGCTCGCAGTATGGGCATCACAATCGAAGACTAGTAGTTTTCGAAGAATCGGTCATTCGTGACCCGCAAGTATGTGGGAGGAATTTCCGCTAACACCACAAAGGAGGAACATTTTCATGGCTAAACATGGTAAGAAATACCAAGAAGCTGCTAAGCTGATCAACAGCGAAGCAACTTACGAGCCTTCAGAAGCTGTAGAGCTTGTGAAAAAGGCAGCGACTGCAAAATTCGACGAAACCGTTGAAGCAGCAGTTCGTCTGGGTGTAGACCCGCGTAAACAAGACCAAGCAGTTCGTGGTGTTGTTGTCCTGCCTCACGGCACTGGTAAAACACAACGCGTGCTTGTATTTGCAAAAGGTGAAAAAGCGAAAGAGGCAGAAGCTGCTGGCGCGGATTTTGTTGGTGATCAAGACATGATCAACAAAATTCAACAAGGCTGGTTTGAATTTGATGTCTGCGTAGCTACACCTGATATGATGAGTGAAGTCGGTAAACTGGGTCGTCTGCTTGGTGGTAAAGGTCTTATGCCTAACCCTAAAGCTGGCACAGTTACATTCGATGTTTCCAAGGCTGTGCAAGAAATCAAAGCCGGTAAAATCGAATATCGTCTTGACAAAGCAGGTCAAATTCACGCGCCAATCGGCAAAGTGTCCTTTGATGCTGCACAATTGAACGATAACCTTAAAGCTCTTATCGACGCTTTGAACCGTGCGAAACCAGCTGCTGCTAAAGGTGTATACCTTAAAGGCATCTCGATTTCTTCCACAATGGGTCCTAGCGCTCGTGTGAACACAACCGTCTTCAGATAAATAAGGGTTGACTCTTTGAGTCGATTTTGATAATCTATAACAGTTGTGAAACTTAAGGTATCAATCTTAACCTTGAATATGCTTACCGTAGACAGTAGGTGCCTTAGTGCTTAATTTCCTACCGAGGTGTTGTGATAGAAACAAGAAGTAACGAGCTTGCTCGTATAACTTTCGTTTTATCAAGCCTTCGTGATTCTGCGGAGGCTTTTCTAATGCCTGCGTAGGAGCGGTGATGCTTTCCTTGGAAAGGACGCCGACACATAAATTTTCAGGAGGTGTATACATTGGCAAATGCAAAAGTAATTCAAGCAAAACAGGATGCGGTTGACGTTGTTACTGCGAAACTGCAAAACAGTCTTTCGACTGTTGTAGCGGACTATCGTGGATTGAACGTTTCCCAAGTGACTGAACTGCGTAAGCAACTTCGTGAAGCTGGCGTTGAGTTTCAAGTCCTGAAGAACACATTGCTACGTCGCGCAACTGCTGCGGCTGAGTTGACTGAGTTGGATGAAGTTTTGACTGGTCCAACAGCTATCGCATTCAGCACAACTGATGCAGTAGCTCCAGCTAAAATTTTGAACGATTTCGCCAAGAAAAACGACGCTTTGAAATTGAAAGGCGGCGTAGTAGAAGGACGTGTCATCGACGCGGACCAATTGAAAGCACTGGCTGAGCTTCCATCCCGCGATGGTTTGCTGTCCATGCTGCTTAGCGTACTTCAAGCTCCAATGCGCAACTTCGCGCTTGCAGTTAAAGCTGTTGCTGAAAAAGAAGAACAAAGCGCGTAAGCCTTTGACTCTTGCAGCATAAATCAATACCACAAACAAATTTAAATTATAAATGGAGGTTCAATCATGAGTAAAGAAGCAATCTTGGAAGCAATTAAAGGCATGAGCGTATTGGAACTGAACGACCTGGTTAAAGCAATTGAAGAAGAATTTGGCGTAACAGCAGCAGCTCCAGTAGCAGCTGGCGGTGCGGTAGCAGCAGTAGCTGAAGAGCAATCCGAATTTGACGTAATTTTGACAGGCGCTGGCGCTTCCAAAATCAACGTTATCAAAATCGTTCGCGAAATCACAGGCCTTGGCTTGAAAGAAGCTAAAGACCTTGTAGACAACGCACCAAAAGCAATCAAAGAAAAAGTAAGCAAAGACGAAGCCGAAGCTACTAAAGCAAAATTGGAAGAAGCAGGCGCAGCTGTAGAAGTGAAGTAATTCCTTCTATACTGAAAACCCCTTGAACTTGTTCAAGGGGTTTATTTTATAAAAATATAAGAAAGTATAAGTTTTATACTATACTTTATCTTTATATTTCTCGCTGAAAGCTTACCGTCCTTATAAGGACATCAGAGGCGTTTATGCTTGATAGAGTTAGTAGGGTTGTGTGAATACAAACTATTAACATAAAGGAAAGGGAGGATAGAGATGTCGCAACATTATTATTCGCAGCAACCGGAAGTGCGTCATGACAGACGTACCATCGACACCGTTCTAAGAGGCAAAAGCTTTCGTTTTACAAGTGATGCGGGTGTGTTCTCTAAAGGAGACATCGATTACGGTAGTCGAGTTCTCATTGAAGCTATGGATATTCCGGACGGTTCAGCAGTGCTTGATGTGGGTTGCGGATATGGACCGATAGGCATAAGTGCAGCATACCTAGCCCCCAAAGGGCAAGTTACGATGATTGATATTAATAGTCGTGCGGTAGAACTTGCGCGTGAAAATGCCCAGCACAATGGAATCCGGAATGTTACGGTAATGGAAAGCGATGTGCTCGGCGCATTGAATGAACAACAAAAGTTCGATGTGATTCTTACCAATCCTCCGATACGTGCAGGAAAAGCTGTAGTGCATCAGATTTTTGAAGAAGCTTATGAGCATTTAAATGAGAGTGGATTTCTGTGGATTGTTATTCAGAAGAAGCAGGGCGCTCCATCAGCGGTAGCTAAACTTGAAAGCTTGTTCTCAAATGTAGAAGAAGTGGGCAAAGATAAAGGTTATCGTATTATTAAAGCTCAAAAATAAAAATCAATAGGTTATTGACATGTGATAGTGATAATGGTATTATTATAAAATGTCAGTATTAAGATAGGCTCCATGTCTTTAGTTTGCTGAAAATGTCAAGCGATATATTGTCGCCGGCTAGCGCAAGCCGTACGGCAAGTTTTTTGCGAATTGGTTCTCTATGCTCTGGCGTAGCGAGTGTTACGCGGTAATAGATAATAGCGCATAAACTGTTGCTTGGTGACGTATAATATGTACGTTTTGGGCAAATCTACTGGATAAGGAGTATTTTGGTCATGGATAAGTGCGCTCTTTTTTCGAAGATTTCGATAAGGGCTTTTCTTTTATTTATGACTGAATCCTTGTAGTATGGTTCCATTATACGGTTCCAAACAAGGGTTCGCAATCAATTTTTAAGTGAGTAGACATGAGGGGTGAGTAAAGTTGGCAGGACATCTTGTTCAGTATGGTCGACGCACTCGGCGGAGCTATGCGAGAATTAACGAGGTACTCGAGGTCCCGAACCTGATCGAGATCCAACAAAAATCTTATGATTGGTTTTTGGAGGAAGGATTGCGGGAAATGTTTCAGGACATCTCGCCGATCCAGGATTTCACAGGTAATTTGGTACTAGAGTTCATTGATTACAGCCTGGGTGAACCGAAATATACGGTTGACGACGCTAAAGAGCGGGACGTGACGTATGCGGCTCCTCTGCGTGTAAAGGTGCGGCTCATTAATAAGGAGACCGGTGAGGTCAAAGAGCAGGAAGTGTTCATGGGAGATTTCCCGCTGATGACGGAGACCGGCACTTTTATTATTAACGGTGCAGAACGGGTTATTGTCAGCCAGTTGGTTCGCTCTCCAAGCGTCTATTTCAGCACAAAAGTGGATAAGAACGGCAAAAAAACCTACACCGCCACAGTAATCCCGAACCGCGGAGCCTGGTTGGAACTTGAGACCGACGCTAAGGATATTATGTATGTTCGTATCGATCGGACTCGTAAAATTCCTGTTACCGTACTTTTGCGTGCTCTCGGTTTCGGTAGTGATGCCGAAATTCTGGAATTGCTTGGCAATGATGAATATATTCGCAATACGCTGGATAAAGACAACACGGACTCCACGGAGAAGGCGCTTATTGAGATTTATGAGCGACTCCGTCCGGGCGAACCGCCGACACTAGACAATGCCAGAAGTTTGCTGGTTGCGCGTTTCTTTGATCCAAAACGCTACGACCTAGCTAATGTAGGCCGTTACAAAATCAATAAAAAGCTGCACATTAAGAACCGTCTTTTCAATCAACGTCTTGCTCAACCTTTGGTTGATGACTCTACCGGAGAAATTCTGGCAGAATCCGGCCAAATGGTCGATCGTAGACTGCTTGATGAATTGATTCCGTATTTCGAAAAGAATGTTGCCTTTAAAAACTACCGTGTTACTGGCGGAGTTACGGACAGTGAAGATATTCCTCTTCAAACAATTGACGTATTCTCGCCAATTGAAGAAGGTCGGGTTATTAAGCTGATCGCTAACGGCAACATCGACAAGTCTGTTAAGCACATTACTCAAGCTGATATTATATCCTCGATCAGCTACTTTATTAATTTGCTTCACGGAATTGGTAATACCGATGATATTGACCATCTGGGTAACCGTCGTCTACGTTCTGTAGGTGAACTTCTGCAGAATCAGTTCCGTATCGGTTTGTCCCGTATGGAGCGCGTTGTGCGTGAAAGAATGTCGATTCAGGATGCTAATGCTATTACGCCTCAAGCTCTGATCAATATTCGTCCGGTTATCGCGTCCATTAAAGAGTTTTTCGGTAGCTCCCAGTTGTCTCAGTTTATGGACCAGACGAACCCACTTGCGGAACTTACGCATAAACGTCGTCTGTCTGCACTCGGACCTGGTGGTTTGACACGTGAACGCGCGGGCTTTGAAGTTCGTGACGTCCATCACAGTCACTACGGCCGGATGTGTCCAATTGAAACACCGGAAGGTCCGAACATTGGATTGATCAACTCCTTGTCCACCTTTGCTCGTATCAACGAATATGGCTTTATTGAAGCTCCATATCGTTGGGTAGATCCAAAGACGGGTAAGGTAACTGAACAAATCGATTATCTGACTGCGGATGAGGAAGATAATTATGTAGTTGCTCAGGCTAACGTATTGATCGATGAAGATGGCTCCTTTAAGGAAGACATGGTAATCGTTCGTTACAATAAAGACTCTGACAACATTACAACAATGCCAAGTAATCGTGTAGATTACATGGATGTTTCGCCTAAACAGGTCGTATCCGTCGCTACGGCGCTCATTCCGTTCCTTGAGAACGATGACTCCAACCGCGCTCTGATGGGATCTAACATGCAGCGTCAAGCTGTTCCGCTTCTAATTCCTAAAGCTCCGTTGGTCGGAACAGGGATGGAACATAAATCCGCTAAGGATTCTGGCGTATGTGTTGTTTCTAAGTATGACGGTATTATCGAACGTTCTTCAGCTAATGAAATTTGGCTGCGCCGGGTTGAGACTGTCGAAGGCAAAGAAGTTAAAGGTGATATCGTTAAATATAAATTACACAAATTTATGCGTTCTAACCAAGGTACCTGTATTAACCAGCGTCCTCTAGCTAAAAGAGGGGATATTGTTAAGAAGGGTGACATCCTGGCGGACGGTCCTTCTACAGAAATGGGCGAACTTGCTCTTGGTCGTAACGTAGTCGTTGCGTTCATGACTTGGGAAGGTTACAACTACGAGGATGCGATCCTGTTAAGTGAAAAACTAGTTAAGGAAGATGTATACACTTCGATTCATATCGAGGAATACGAATCCGAAGCTCGTGACACTAAACTGGGACCTGAAGAAATCACACGTGATATTCCAAACGTGGGCGAAGAAGCTCTGCGCAATCTTGATGAGCGTGGAATTATCCGCATCGGTGCGGAAATCAGTGCTGGTGACATTCTAGTTGGTAAGGTTACTCCAAAGGGTGTAACTGAATTGACTGCAGAAGAGCGTCTCCTACACGCTATCTTTGGTGAGAAGGCTCGTGAAGTGCGGGATACCTCTTTACGCGTTCCTCACGGTAGTGATGGTATTATCGTTGACGTTAAAGTGTTTACACGTGAGAACGGCGATGAGCTGCCTCCTGGCGTAAATCAATTGGTTCGTGTGTACATCGCTCAGAAACGTAAGATTTCTGAAGGTGACAAAATGGCCGGACGTCACGGTAACAAGGGTGTCGTTGCTCGTATCCTGCCAGAAGAAGATATGCCGTTCCTTCCGGACGGTACGCCAGTACAGGTTGTTCTTAACCCTCTAGGCGTTCCTTCTCGTATGAATATCGGACAGGTGCTTGAGGTCCATATTGGTATGGCCGCATTGCGTCTGGGAATTCACATTGCAACGCCGGTATTCGACGGAGCGCGTGAGTATGACGTATTTGATACGATGGAAGAAGCTGGCATGCAGCGTAATGGTAAGACTATATTGTACGATGGTCGGACAGGTGAACGCTTCGAACGTGAAGTTACTGTCGGCGTCATGCATATGATCAAACTGGCGCACATGGTTGATGATAAGATTCACGCCCGTTCAACAGGACCTTACTCACTAGTTACGCAGCAGCCACTGGGTGGTAAAGCTCAGTTTGGTGGACAGCGTTTCGGGGAGATGGAAGTGTGGGCGCTTGAAGCTTACGGTGCTGCATATACATTGCAAGAAATTTTGACCGTAAAATCCGATGACGTGGTTGGTCGCGTGAAGACGTACGAATCCATTGTCAAAGGTGAAAATGTACCGGAACCAGGTGTTCCTGAATCGTTCAAGGTATTGATCAAAGAACTGCAGTCCCTGGGTATGGATGTTAAGATTCTTAGCGGTGACGAGCAGGAAATTGAAATGAGAGAATTGGACGATGAGGACGAGACGTCAGGCGACAAGCTGAGCCTCAATTTAGAAGGCGCAGAAGTCGGAGCAGAATAATCACGCTTGGAGCTTTAAAGTTCCATTTTATAAAGGACCGCGCCCTCTTTTGATGTAACAGTCAGAGGAGGGCAAAGCGGTACTAAATCAGGATTAGGTTAAGGAGGGTTGCTCCTTGTTGGACGTTAACAATTTTGAATTTATGAAAATCGGACTCGCTTCTCCGGAGAAGATTCGTTCATGGTCCCGCGGAGAAGTTAAGAAACCGGAAACCATTAACTATCGTACATTGAAACCGGAAAAAGAGGGTCTTTTCTGTGAGCGTATCTTTGGACCACAAAAAGACTGGGAATGTCATTGCGGTAAATACAAACGTGTCCGTTATAAGGGCGTAGTCTGCGACCGTTGTGGCGTTGAGGTTACCCGTGCTAAAGTTCGTCGTGAACGTATGGGTCACATTGAATTGGCTGCTCCGGTATCTCATATCTGGTACTTCAAAGGTATCCCAAGCCGCATGGGTTTGGCACTAGATATGTCTCCAAGATCACTTGAAGAGATTATCTACTTCGCTTCGTATGTTGTAACTGACCCAGGTGAAACACCACTGGAAAAGAAACAGCTTCTATCCGAGAAAGAATATCGTAGCTACCGTGAAAAATACGGTTACGGTTTCCAAGCCGGCATGGGTGCTGAAGCTGTTAAAAAGCTTCTTCAAGATATCGACATCGATAAAGAGCTGGAATTCCTCAAAGAAGAACTGCGTACGGCCCAAGGCCAACGCCGTAACCGGGCGATCAAACGTCTGGAAGTCATTGAAGCATTCCGTAACTCCGGCAACAAGCCTGATTGGATGATCATGGATGTTCTTCCGGTTATTCCTCCGGAGCTTCGTCCGATGGTTCAATTGGATGGTGGCCGTTTTGCTACGTCCGACTTGAATGATCTCTATCGTCGTGTTATTAACCGGAACAACCGTCTGAAGAGACTGCTGGATCTTGGTGCACCTGACATTATCGTGCAGAACGAGAAACGGATGCTACAGGAAGCTGTCGATGCTCTCATCGATAACGGCCGTAGAGGACGTCCGGTAACGGGTCCTGGTAACCGTCCATTAAAATCTCTCAGCCACATGCTGAAAGGTAAACAAGGACGTTTCCGTCAGAACTTGCTCGGTAAACGGGTTGACTACTCTGGTCGTTCCGTTATCGTTGTAGGACCGTACCTCAAGATGTACCAGTGCGGACTTCCTAAGAAAATGGCGCTAGAATTGTTCAAACCTTTTGTCATGAAGGAATTGGTTAATAAGGGCCTAGCCCACAACATAAAGAGCGCAAAACGTAAAGTTGAGCGTGTAAGTCCTGAAGTATGGGATGTACTTGAAGAAGTAATCAGAGAGCACCCAGTACTTCTAAACCGCGCACCAACACTTCACCGTCTCGGTATCCAAGCTTTTGAACCGATTTTGGTGGAAGGTCATGCTATTCGTCTTCACCCACTCGTATGTACGGCTTATAACGCCGACTTTGACGGTGACCAAATGGCGGTGCACGTTCCTCTGTCAGCAGAAGCTCAAGCGGAAGCACGTATTCTCATGCTTGCATCCGGTAATATCTTGAACCCTAAAGACGGAAAACCGGTTGTAACACCTTCCCAGGATATGGTCCTTGGTACTTTCTACCTGACCATGGACAACAAGGAGGAAAAAGGATCAGGTATGATTCTGCGTACCGTAAATGAAGCTGTATCAGCTTACCAACGCGGAACTGCAGGACTTCATGCTCGTGTAGCTATTCCAGTTAAAGCACTGGGTAAGACTTGCTTTACGGAAAAACAACAAGGCGCAATGTTGATTACTACAATCGGTAAGATTATCTTTAATGAAATTTACCCAAGTAGTTTCCCTTATATCAATGAAGCGACTAAGACTAACTTGCTGCACGGCACGCCAGAAAAATACTTTATCTATGAAAAAGGTGCAGATATTCGCGAGCTGATTGAATCCGCTCCTGAAGCCAGCGCTGTAGGTAAAGAATATCTGGGTCTGATTATCGCACGTTGTTTTGAAACTTATCATACAACCAAAACCTCTATGATTTTGGATAAAATTAAACAACTCGGCTTCACTTATTCCACACGTTCCGGTGTTACCGTTGCCGTGTCGGATGTTATCGTGCCTGAGGAGAAAGTTACGATCTTGAAAGAGTCCGAAGCTAAGGTAGATGTGGTTGCTAACCAATATCGCCGTGGTCTGATCACTAATGACGAACGGTACGACCGTGTTATTGAGATCTGGTCGAAAACGAAGGATGATCTTACGAACATCCTGCTGAAATCGATGGACCGTTTCAACTCTATCATGCTCATGGTTGACTCCAAAGCGCGGGGTAACAAATCGCAGATCACTCAGCTGGGTGGTATGCGTGGTCTGATGGCAACACCTTCGGGTCGGATTTTCGAATTGCCAATTAAAGCGAATTTCCGTGAAGGTCTTACGGTCTTGGAGTACTTTATTTCCACTCACGGAGCGCGTAAAGGTCTTGCCGATACCGCACTTCGTACTGCTGACTCCGGTTACTTGACTCGTCGTCTCGTTGACGTAGCTCAGGACGTTATCGTCCGTGAGGAAGATTGTGGAACGGATAAAGGATTTACAGTTAGTCGTATTCAGGATGGTAAAGAGGTTATTGAGGATCTGTATGACCGTATCGAAGGTCGTTACTGCTTCGAGACTGTCCGTCATCCAGAAACAGGCGAAATCATTGTTCACCGCAACGATTTGATTGACTCAGATAAAGCGGAAGCAATCGTAGACGCTGGTGTAACTAAGCTACAAATCCGCTCTGTACTAAGCTGCCGTGCTCGTCATGGTGTTTGTAAGAAATGTTACGGTCGTAACTTGGCAACTGGTAAACACGTTGAGATCGGTGAAGCAGTTGGTATTATCGCTGCACAATCTATCGGTGAACCAGGAACCCAGCTTACAATGCGTACGTTCCATACCGGCGGTGTTGCCGGTGATGACATCACGCAAGGTTTGCCGCGTATTCAAGAGTTGTTTGAAGCCCGTAACCCTAAAGGTCAGGCTACAATCAGTGAGATCGATGGTGTAATCAAGGAAATCCGTGAAACTAAGGATCGTCGTGAAATCGAGGTTCAAGGTGAAGCAGAATCCAAGACTTATTCCATAACTTATGGTTCACGTCTACGTGTCAGCGAAGGCCAAGAGATTGAAGCCGGCGATGAGTTGACAGACGGTTCGATTGACCCTAAAGAAATGCTGCGAATCAAAGGGATCCGTGGGGTACAAAACTACATTCTGCAAGAAGTTCAGCGTGTATATCGTAACCAGGGCGTTGAGATCAATGATAAGCACATTGAAGTTATGATCAAACAAATGCTTCGGAAGATCCGTATCATTGATGCAGGTGACACAAGTCTGTTACCAGGTGCGTTTGCGGATATTCATGAATATGAAGCTGCTAACAAGGAAGCCATCTTGTCTGGTAAAGAGCCTGCAGTTGCTAAACCAGTCTTGCTCGGTATTACCAAGGCATCTCTTGAGACAGATTCCTTCTTATCCGCTGCATCTTTCCAAGAAACAACTCGTGTCTTAACAGATGCTGCTATCAAAGGCAAAGTAGATAAGTTGCTTGGACTCAAAGAAAATGTTATTATCGGTAAGTTGATTCCTGCAGGTACTGGTATGAATCGTTACCGTAATGTTAAGTTAAGTGATCCAAATGCAGAAAGCGCGCTTGAATCTTTAGAGCCGGTTCCTGCTGAATAAATTAGCAATCATGGTAGTGAACTCGTGTCATACCTATTCATAGGTGTGACACGAATATCTGCTGTGTATAATAATGATAAATATTATTGCTGAATTTCTTGACACCATCTATTGATAATGCTAAAATGTCTAAGGTGCGTGAGTAGCCATGTTATCCTTGTTCATTGGAGGTAATGATTATGACTGATGATAGAGGACTACAGGATGCTCAGGTCAAGATCGGTACCAAACAAACCGTCAAGGCGGTAGAGTTGGGCCAAGCCGCAGAAGTCTATGTGGCAGAGGACGGAGATCAAAGGCTTACTTCCAGGATAGTTATGCTTTGTAACAAACAAGGTGTTAAGATCACATACGTGGATACAATGCTAAATTTGGGCAAGGCCTGCGGAATAGAAGTTGGCGCTGCGATGGCAGCCGTCTTAAAACAATAGCTACGGAAATGTTTTTGTACTGGGGTGAACTCCAGCGGCAAGAACTTTTCATTTGTCTTTTTATGAACCGCCTGGGTCTGTGGGCTTAGAGTTCTTAAATCGGCTATCATTTCAGGAAGGGGGTGGCAACAACATGCCAACAATTAACCAATTGGTTCGTAAAGGCCGTCAAGCCAAAATCGAAAAATCTAAATCTCCCGCTCTTCAAAAAGGGTATAACGCCCTCAAGCGTGAGGCTACAAATTTGAGCGCTCCGCAAAAACGCGGTGTGTGCACTCGTGTTGGTACTATGACTCCACGTAAACCAAACTCAGCGCTTCGTAAATATGCCCGTGTTCGTTTGACGAACCGTCTCGAGGTAACAGCTTATATCCCGGGTATCGGACATAACTTACAAGAGCACAGTGTTGTATTACTTCGCGGAGGTAAAGTAAAGGACCTTGCAGGGGTTCGTTACCATATCGTTCGTGGTGCATTGGATACAGCAGGTGTAGCTAACCGGATGCAAGCTCGTTCTAAATACGGTGCTAAACGTCCTAAAGCTAAGAAATAAGAAAAAATTCTAGAATAATAAACATTTAAGAAAGGGGGATATCCATGCCACGCAAAGGTCCAGTTACTAAGAGAGACGTATTGCCAGATCCGTTGTATAATAGCAAGTTGGTTACTCGTTTGATTAACCGCATTATGCTGGGTGGTAAAAGAGGTGTCGCTCAAAGCATTCTGTACAATTCATTCAAATTGATTGAAGAACGTACGGGTAAAGATCCGATGGAAGTTTTCGAAGCTGCCATCAAGAACATCATGCCGGTTTTGGAAGTCAAAGCTCGTCGTGTCGGTGGTGCTAACTATCAAGTACCTATCGAGGTTAAACCAGAGAGACGTACTGCTCTGGGATTACGTTGGCTCGTAAACTACTCTCGCAACCGCGGTGAGAAGACGATGGAAGAGCGTTTGGCGGCTGAGATCATCGACGCTTCCAACAACACAGGCGCTTCTGTTAAGAAACGCGAAGATACACACAAAATGGCTGAAGCAAACAAAGCGTTCGCTCACTACCGTTGGTAGGATTAAGGTCATTCAAATAACTTATATTTTGAAGGGAGATCCATTTCATGGCTAGAGAGTTCTCCTTAAAAAATACACGTAATATCGGGATCATGGCGCATATTGATGCTGGTAAAACAACTACCACAGAGCGGATTCTTTTCTATACAGGCCGTACGCACAAAATCGGTGAAGTTCACGAGGGTGCTGCTACAATGGACTGGATGGAGCAAGAACAAGAGCGCGGAATCACGATTACGTCCGCTGCTACGACTGCTGCGTGGAAAGGTCACCGCATCAATATCATTGATACCCCAGGACACGTTGACTTCACTGTTGAAGTTGAACGTTCCCTGCGTGTATTGGATGGGGCAGTAGGTGTATTTAGTGCAAAAGAGGGCGTTGAGCCTCAGTCTGAAACCGTATGGAGACAGGCTGACCGTTATAACGTACCCCGTATTGCATATGTGAACAAAATGGACATTATCGGTGCAGACTTCCTTAACGTAATCGAAACTATGCGTGATCGCCTTCAAGCCAATGCAGTTGCTATTCAATTGCCAATTGGCGCAGAAAGTGATTTCACTGGTATTATCGACCTTGTTGAGCAAAAAGCACACATGTTCAGAGATGATCTAGGCCAAAACATCGAAGTAACGGATATTCCGGAAGAATATTTGGCCAAAGTTGAGGAGCTGCGTCTCGAGTTGATCGAGAAAGTTGCTGAACTTGATGAAGATCTGACTATGAAGTACCTGGAAGGCGAAGAAATTACAGTTCCGGAAATTAAAGCTGCACTGCGCAAAGGCGTAGTTGAAGTTAAATTGTTCCCTGTAATTGTTGGATCCTCCTACCGTAACAAAGGGATTCAGCTTATGCTGGATGCGGTTATTGATTACTTGCCATCTCCTCTTGACGTTCCAGCTATCACTGGACATCTTGATGATGGAACTGAAGCAGTTCGTCATTCTTCGGATGAAGAACCGTTTGCAGCTTTGGCATTTAAAATCATGACTGACCCTTATGTAGGTAAACTTACGTTCTTCCGTGTATACTCTGGTATTCTAGAGTCCGGATCTTACGTAGTTAATGCTACTAAGAACAAGCGTGAACGTATTGGTCGTATCCTTCAAATGCATGCTAACAGCCGTCAAGAGATTTCCATCGTGTATTCTGGTGACATCGCTGCAGCAGTTGGTTTGAAAGACACCAGTACAGGTGATACACTGTGTGATGAGAAGCATCCAGTAATTTTGGAATCAATGAACTTCCCTGATCCAGTTATCGAAATAGCTGTTGAACCAAAAACAAAAGCTGACCAAGATAAATTGGGCGTTGCTCTCGGTAAGTTGACTGAAGAGGATCCAACTCTTCGTGCTCATACTGATGAAGAAACAGGCCAAACTATCCTGGCTGGTATGGGTGAACTTCACTTGGACATCATCATCGATCGTATGCGTCGTGAGTTCAAAGTAGAAACCAATGTGGGTAAACCACAGGTTGCTTACCGCGAAACGTTCAAGGCACCTGCTCGCGTCGAAGGTAAATTTGTACGCCAATCTGGTGGTCGTGGTCAATACGGTCACGTATGGGTTGAATTTGAACCCCTCGAGCCAGGTACTGGTAGCAAATTCGAAAGTAAAGTTGTCGGTGGCTCGGTTCCTAGAGAGTACATCGCTCCTGCACTTGCGGGTATCGAAGAACAAATGAAAAACGGCGTACTTGCAGGCTTCCCGCTTGTAGACGTTAAAGCTACCATCGTTGATGGTTCTTACCATGATGTCGATTCCAACGAAATGGCATTTAAAATTGCCGGCTCGATGGCGCTTAAAGCAGCTAAAGACAAGTGTAAGCCTGTCCTGCTTGAGCCAATCATGAAAGTAGAAGTAACTGTTCCTGAGGAATATATGGGTGATGTTATGGGTATGCTGAACTCCCGCCGTGGCCGTATCGAAGGTATGGATTCCCGTGGTGGAGCGCAAATTATTCGTGCTAAGGTGCCTCTTTCCGAAATGTTCGGATACTCTACAACTCTTCGTTCTGGTACTCAAGGACGTGGCGTATTCTCAATGGAGCTTTCTCACTATGAAGAAGTTCCGAAATCCATTGCGGAAGAGATCGCTGCTAAGAACAAAGGCGGAGAATAATTACTAGTTTTAACTTGCCGTCCGAGTATAATCACTCAGTCATCTAAGATAAGCATATATACGGGCGGCTCAAATATAAGGAACCCCACATTAAGGAGGAACTGTTCAAATGGCAAAGGCAAAGTTTGAACGTAACAAACCGCACGTTAACATCGGTACTATTGGTCACGTCGACCATGGTAAAACGACTCTGACTGCTGCAATCACTACTGTATTGTCCAAAACTTACGGTGGCGCAGCTATCGCATTCGATCAAATCGACAAAGCTCCTGAAGAGCGCGAACGTGGTATCACAATCTCCACTTCCCACGTTGAATATGAAACTCCTAACCGTCACTACGCTCACGTAGACTGCCCTGGTCACGCCGACTATGTTAAAAACATGATCACAGGCGCAGCGCAAATGGACGGAGCTATCCTGGTTGTATCCGCAGCTGATGGCCCTATGCCACAAACTCGCGAGCACATCCTGTTGTCCCGTCAAGTAGGTGTTCCATACATCGTTGTTTTCTTGAACAAATGCGACATGGTTGAAGACGAAGAGTTGTTGGAATTGGTTGAAATGGAAGTTCGTGACTTGCTTAGCGAGTATGACTTCCCAGGCGACGATACTCCAATCATTCGTGGTTCTGCTCGTGAAGCTCTTCAAAACCCAGAAGGCGAATATGCTAAGAAGATTGTTGAAATGTTCGAAACAATCGACGAGTACATTCCACTTCCAGAGCGTCAAACTGACAAACCATTCTTGATGCCTGTCGAAGATGTATTCTCCATCACTGGTCGCGGTACTGTGGCAACTGGTCGCGTAGAACGCGGAACAGTTAAAGTCGGAGAAGAAATCGAAATCGTTGGTATTCACGAAGAAACTAAGAAATCCGTAGTTACGGGCGTAGAAATGTTCCGTAAATTGCTGGATTCCGCTCAAGCGGGCGACAACATCGGAGCTTTGCTTCGTGGTGTAGACCGTACTATGATCGAGCGTGGCCAAGTATTGGCTAAACCGAACTCTGTTAAACCACACACTGAGTTCACTGCTCAAATCTACGTTTTGACTAAAGAAGAAGGCGGACGTCACAAACCATTCTTCACTGGTTACCGTCCACAGTTCTACTTCCGTACAACTGACGTAACTGGCATCATCAACTTGCCAGAAGGTACTGAAATGGTTATGCCTGGTGACAACATCACTGTAACTGTTGCTTTGATCTCCCCTATCGCTATTGAAGAAGGTACTAAATTCTCCATTCGCGAAGGTGGACGTACAGTTGGAGCAGGTAGCGTAGCTTCCATCCAAAAATAAATTCGTTTCTATCTGCGGGTAGACTCTGAATCATAGTGCCCCGGATTCTTCTTGCGGAGAATCCGGGGCTTTTTGTTGTATTATTACTTAATTTCTTATTTTGTTCGATAGACTATTAATTGATATTTCGTTTCATTTGAGGATAAATCATCTAATATTCGACAATATAAGCTAAAATAAGTATATTATTTCGAATGATTCTACAAAATTCTACAAAATTCAACGATAAATTGTTTACAATTTTAATAATCATAGAGTAAAATGAAAGTGAGGTAATATTGTAAAAAAATAGTAATTAAGGGGAGAGTGATAACATGGGAAAATGTCCTTTTTCATTCATGCATGCTATAACATCACGTAATAATAATGAGGATTCTCACACCCCTAATCTAGAACATGAACACCAGACTAAGCGTACTGAAGATTTTTTTCATACTCTTGAGGGTTATGACGAACTCAATGAGCAAATGAGAATGATTGATCTAACTGAAGCAGATTTGAAATTATTACGTAGGGTAAAGCCTAGCGTTGAAAAGAATATAGACTATATCATTGATCAATTTTATAATTCGGTATTAGGAGTGGATAAACTCGAAGCCATTATATTGGAGCATAGTAGTATTGAGAGGTTGAAAACAACACTCCGCGAGCATATCATTGAAATTTTTGATGGCAATGTTGATGAAGAATACATAGCAAAGCGAATGAAGATTGCTAATATTCACAAAAGAGTAGGACTTGAGCCTAAATGGTACTTATCCGCTTTTCAAAATCTTCAGAACGTTTTTATACAAGTTATTTATAATGAAACACAGGATGACCATTCACGTCTACATGTAGTTAAGACCGTAACTAAGCTGCTTAACCTTGAACAACAACTTGTCCTAGAGGAATATGAGAAGGAAAACGTCAAAGAGAAGGAACAACAATACCTTTTGGTTAAAAATGAGTTAAAGCAGAAAATTGCTGAATTCAGCAGCGAATTAATAGATTTTAGTATCGACACAAATGCTGCTGTGAAGCAGCTAGTAGCCAGTAGCAATGAAGTGAGTAGAACATTCCAACATACAGCTACATCCGCTGTAGAGTCGCAGGGGTTGGCTACAGATGGACATGAGCATTTGGATAGCTTAACAGAACAGATTAATCTTATTTATCAAAGTACTAGTGAAATGGAACATTCAGTCCACGAATTAAGTAATTCCTCTAAACAAATTCAAAAAATCGTAAACTCAGTAAAAGATATTGCAGATCAAACTAAAATTCTTTCACTTAATGCAACGATAGAAGCGGCTAGAGCCGGAGTGCATGGTAGAGGGTTTAGTGTAGTTGCTCAAGAAGTTAGTCGATTGGCAGAGGATACGAAGAATACTGTAATTCAGATCGTAGAGCTGACGTACAAATCAGGAATTCTCACACAACAGGTCGTTGAGGAGATACGTAAGGTACAAGAGCTAACCAGAAGCGGGAAACATCAATCCGTTGAGACAAGTCTTTTATTTTCTGAAATTGTTGAGGCGATGAGAAGTAGCACACAAGAGATTGTTATAGTAGAAGAAGAAATAAGAACATTGATTCAGACTATAGAGGGAATTGGGTCAGCAACAGCACAGACTGCCGAGTCAGCTGAAGTTTTTAAGTCTGCCACTGAGAATCTTTAACCTATATAATAGTAATAAAGCAGCGCATGAAAAAAATATGCGTTGTTTTGTTATTTAAGCTTGCAATACTGCCGCCTATTATATATAATAATAAATGTTGTTCTGAGACGTTGCGATGATGTGAGAGGTTACTGACACACCCGGCCCCTTTGCCATGAGGTCGACGTCAGAAAATTTTCACGGAGTATGTCCGATAATAAATTGGGCGATAGAAGGAGGGACTAAAATGGCAAAGCAAAAAATTCGTATTCGCTTGAAAGCATACGACCACAGAATTCTTGATCAATCCGCAGAGAAAATCGTTGAAACTGCAAAACGTTCGGGTGCTGGTGTATCTGGACCGATTCCGTTGCCAACTGAGAAGCAAATCATTACTATTCTCCGTGCGGTACACAAGTACAAGGATTCCCGTGAACAGTTTGAACAACGGACTCACAAACGTTTGATCGATATTGTGAACCCAACACCACAAACTGTGGATGCCTTGATGCGCTTGGATCTACCGTCCGGTGTAGATATCGAAATCAAATTGTAATTCTTTATTAGTAACTTAGGAAAAGAAAAGAGGTGTCAACATTGAAAGGTATCTTAGGAAAAAAACTCGGTATGACTCAAGTGTTTACTCCAGAAGGTAACGTAATTCCAGTTACTGTTATCGAAGCAGGACCTTGTGTAGTACTGCAAAAGAAAGACCTGAATATCGACGGATATGAAGCAGTGCAATTGGGCTTTTCTGATAAAAAAGAAAGTCGCTCCAATAAGCCTGAACAGGGTCACGCCAAAAAGGCAAATGCAACACCTAAGCGCTACGTTCGCGAAATTCGCGGTGTTGATCTCGGGACTCTCGAGGTTGGACAAGAGCTGAAGGCTGATATCTTTGCTGAGGGCGAATTTGTTGACGTAACTGGTACATCCAAAGGTAAAGGTTTCCAAGGTAACATCAAACGTTGGGGACAAAGCCGCGGACCGATGGCACACGGATCGCGTTACCACAGAAGACCAGGTTCCATGGGTTCTATCCAAGCTAACCGTGTTCCGAAGGGCAAACGCCTTCCAGGACATATGGGTCACACGACTATCACGGTTCAAAAGCTTGAAATCATCAAGGTTGACGTTGAACGTAACGTATTGCTGGTTAAAGGCGCTATCCCAGGTCCTAAAAACAGCTTCGTGAAAGTTAAACAAACCGTTAAGAAATAATTACCTAAGAAAGGAGGAACATGAAATGCCAAAAGTAACACTTTTTAATATTAGTGGCAACGAAGTTGGTGAAGTAGAACTAAGTGATACAGTATTCGGTATTGAACCGAATGAGCACGTTCTACATGAAGCCGCGCTTATGCAAAGAGCTTCCCTTCGTCGTGGTACACACAAAGTAAAAGGACGTTCTGAAGTTCGTGGCGGTGGACGTAAGCCTTGGAAACAAAAAGGTACAGGTCGCGCTCGTCAAGGATCCATTCGTTCTCCACAATGGAAAGGCGGCGGCGTTGTCTTCGGACCAACACCACGCAGCTATTCTTGGAAATTGCCTAAGAAGGTTCGTCGTTTGGCGATCAAATCCGCTTTGTCCTCGAAAGTACTCGAGAATGACATTATCGTATTGGATAGCTTGACAATGAATGCTCCGAAGACGAAAGAATTCGCAGCAATCTTGAACAACCTGAAAGTGGAACGCAAAGCTTTGATCGTAGCTACTAGCTATGATGATAACGTAGCACTTTCCGCTCGTAACATCCCTGGGGTGAAATTCGTAGCGGCTGACGGCATTAATGTTCTTGACGTACTAACGTACGACAAACTGATCATCACTAAAGAAGCAGTTCTGAAGGTAGAGGAGGTGTTCGCGTAATGAAAGATCCTCGTGATATTATCAAACGTCCGGTGATTACGGAACGTACTTCCGACTACATGAGCGAAATGAAATACGCTTTTGAAGTGGATATCCGTGCTAACAAAACCGAAATCAAAAAAGCTGTCGAGGCTATTTTCAAAGTAAAAGTAACTAATGTGAACACAATGCGCGTACCTGGCAAACTGAAACGTTATGGTAAATATTCTGGTTACACTCCAGAGTGGAAAAAAGCCATCGTTAAGCTTAGCCCGGACAGCAAACCGCTTGAATTTTTTGAAGCGGTAGAATAATACTCTTAAAGTAAGGAGGAAACTATAGTGCCAATCAAAAAGTACAAACCGACCTCTCCGGCAAGACGCCACATGTCTGTGTCTACGTTTGAAGAAATTACAACAAACCAGCCAGAGAAATCGTTGCTTTCTCCGCTGTTCAAACATGCGGGACGCAACAACCAAGGTAAAATTACGGTTCGTCACCATGGCGGCGGACACAAACGTAAATACCGTATTATCGACTTCAAACGGACTAAAGACGGCATACCAGGTAGCGTTGCTACAATCGAGTATGACCCGAACCGTACATCTAATATTGCTTTGATCCACTATGCTGATGGAGAGAAACGTTATATCATCGCTCCTAAAGGCCTAAAAGTTGGGGATAAAGTAGAGTCTGGCCCAACAGCCGACATCAAAATTGGTAACAGTCTTGCACTGGAGAATATCCCAGTCGGTACAGTTATCCACAACATTGAGTTGAAACCAGGTAAAGGCGGACAATTGGTTCGTGCTGCTGGTACAGAAGCTCAATTGCTTGGTAAAGAAGAAAAGTACTGTTCCGTTCGTTTGTCATCCGGTGAGGTTCGTAAGATCCTTAGCGTATGCCGTGCAACTATCGGATCTGTAGGTAACGAAGATCATGAATTGATCAAAATCGGTAAAGCTGGACGTAGTCGCTGGCTTGGCCGTCGCCCTGAAGTACGCGGTGTAGTAATGAACCCGAACGATCACCCACACGGTGGTGGTGAAGGCCGCGCTCCAATCGGACGTAAATCGCCTATGTCTCCATGGGGTAAACCAACCCTTGGTTACAAAACGCGTAAGAAAAACAAGGCATCTGATAAATATATCGTTCGCCGCCGCACGAAATAAGACGCTTCAAGTTAATAAAGCGCGAAGCGTCGATTCGCGGTTTGAAGAACCGGATGAAGGGAGGATTCACACATGGGTCGCAGTTTAAAGAAGGGGCCGTTTATCGATGGCTACCTGCTTAAAAAAGTTGAGGAACTGAACGAGGCTGAAAAAAAGGTTGTAGTTAAAACTTGGTCCCGTCGCTCAACCATTTTCCCTCAGTTTATCGGACATACGTTTGGTGTATATGACGGCCGTAAACACGTGCCTGTATACGTAACAGAAGATATGGTAGGTCACAAGTTGGGCGAGTTCGCGCCAACACGTACTTACAAAGGCCACGCGGGTGACGATAAGAAAACAAGAAGATAATAATAAGGTCTCTGTTTGAAAGGAGGTTAAACAATGGAAGCAAAAGCACATGCAAGATCGGTGCGGATTTCCGCTCGTAAAGCGAAACTGGTTGTTGACTTGATTCGTGGTAAGCAAGTGGGGGAAGCAATTGCTATTCTTCGCCACACTCCGAAATCCGCTTCTCCGGTCGTTGAGAAGTTGCTTAATTCGGCAATTGCGAATGCTGAGCATAACTATTCTTTGGACGTGAACAGTTTGTTCGTTAGCGAGGTTTTCGTTAACCAAGGACCTACTATGAAACGTTTCCGTCCGCGCGCCATGGGCCGCGCAAGTCGGATCAATAAACGCACGAGCCACATTACACTGGTGGTATCTGAGAAATAAGGAGGGATAACACGTGGGTCAAAAGGTAAATCCAATCGGACTCCGGATCGGGATCATTCGCGATTGGGAATCTAAATGGTATGCAGGAAAAGATTTCGGTACTCTTCTGATGGAAGACGTCAAAATCCGGGAATACCTTAAAGGCAAATTGAAGGATTCCGCTGTTTCCCATATCGAGATCGAAAGAGCGGCTAACCGCGTGAACGTTACAATTCATACTGCTAAACCAGGTATGGTTATTGGTAAAGGCGGAGCAGAAGTAGAAGTACTTCGCAGCGCAGTTACAGCAATCGCTGGTGGCAAAAAAGTACACATCAACATCAATGAAATCAAGCACCCTGAATTGGATGCAATTCTTGTAGCTGAGAGCATTGCTCAACAATTGGAACGCCGTGTATCGTTCCGTCGTGCACTCAAACAAGCGATTCAAAGAACTATGCGTTCTGGCGCAAAAGGGATTAAAACTCAAGTAGGCGGACGTCTTGGCGGAGCTGAGATTGCTCGTTCAGAAGGTTATAGCGAAGGAACAGTTCCACTTCATACGCTTCGTGCCGATATCGATTACGGAACGGCTGAAGCACATACAACTTACGGTCTTATCGGCGTAAAAGTATGGATCTACCGTGGAGAAGTTCTTCCCCCAGCTAAGAAACAAGCTGCTCAGGAAGGAGGCAACTAATCATGTTGGTACCAAAACGCGTAAAACACCGCAAGCAACAACGCGGACACATGAAGGGTATGGCAAAAGGTGGTACTGAATTGAACTTCGGCGAATTCGGCCTGGTTGCAATGGAACCATCTTGGATCACTAACCGTCAGATCGAAGCTGCTCGTATCGCAATGACACGTTATATCAAACGTGGCGGTCAAGTTTGGATCAAGATTTTCCCAGATAAGCCTATTACTCAAAAGCCTCTCGAGGTTCGTATGGGTAGTGGTAAAGGTAACGTTGAGAAATGGGTAGCCGTAGTTAAACCGGGCAAGATTATGTTCGAACTCGGAGGCGTGTCGGAAGAAATCGCTCGTGAAGCGATGCGTCTTGCCGCTCACAAGCTGCCTGTTAAGACTAAGTTTGTGAAACGTGAAGAATTGGGTGGTGAAGCAAATGAAAGCTAATGAACTTCGCAACTTAACCACTGCTGAGATTGAACAAAAGATCGCTGGATTCAAAGAGGAACTTTTTAATCTCCGTTTCCAATTGGCAACTGGCCAACTGGACAACCCGACTCGGATTCGTGACGTGCGCAAGGAAATAGCTCGTGCTAAAACCGTAATCCATCAAAGAGTGCTTGGGATTAGTTAAGTGAGACGGATCTCAGATCCGTATTCAGGAAGGAGGCTAACTAATGAGCGAAGAACGTAATGCACGTAAAGTGCTAATCGGTAAAGTGGTCAGTGATAAAATGGATAAAACCATCGTAGTCGCTGTTGAAACCTATAAGAAACATAACTTGTACCACAAACGCATCAAGTCTACGAAGAAATTCAAAGCACATGATGAGGAAAACGTTGCGAAAATTGGCGATACCGTAAAAGTCATGGAAACTCGTCCGTTGTCCAAGGACAAACGTTGGAGACTAGTTGAAGTGGTTGAAAAAGCGGTTATCATCTAAGATAATCAAAAGAGTTTTTCCGGAAGGAGGAAATTATAATGATTCAACCATTTACACGCTTGCATGTGGCTGACAACTCTGGTGCGAAGGAACTGATGTGTATCCGCGTACTGGGTGGTACTGGACGCCGTACAGCAGCAATCGGTGATTTGATCGTTTGTTCCGTTAAACAAGCAACACCAGGCGGCGTTGTCAAAAAAGGTGATGTTGTTAGAGCGGTAGTTGTTCGTACGAAACGTTCCGTTCGTCGTAAAGATGGATCTTACATCGCATTCGACGAAAATGCAGCTGTTGTTGTTAAAGACGACAGAAGCCCTCGTGGAACACGTATCTTTGGACCAGTTGCTCGCGAACTTCGCGATAAAGACTACATGAAGATCGTTTCCTTGGCACCGGAAGTAATCTAATAAACACGAGCACCAATAAGTTGAAGGTTAGTTATAGGAGGTGTAATAAATGCCTAGAGTGAAAAAAGTTCTGGAATCCCATAACAATAAACTGCACGTGAAGAAAGATGATGTGGTGCTTGTGATTAGTGGTAAAGACAAAGGCAAAAAAGGCCGTGTCATCGCTGCTTATCCTCGTGAAAACCGCGTTCTGGTAGAAGGCGTAAATATGGTGAAAAAACACCAAAAGCCGAACCAGCTGAATCCACAGGGTGGAATTATTGAGCAGGAAGCTTCGATTCATGTGTCCAACGTAATGCACATCGATCCGAAGTCCGGCAAAGTAACACGTATCGGTTACAAAGTATTGGACAACGGTAAAAAAGTTCGGATTGCTAAAAGATCCGGAGAGATTATCGACTAATCTAGCCCTTAAGAAAGGAGGTTAAATCTTCATGGCAGCAAGAATGAAAGAACGTTATCTCAACGAAATAACACCTGCTTTGATGCAGAAGTTTAACTATACAACTGTTATGCAAGTGCCTAAGATCGAGAAGGTTGTCATCAACATGGGTGTGGGTGACGCTGTTCAAAACTCCAAAGTACTTGATGCTGCAGTTAATGACATGCAGTTGATCGCTGGTCAAAAACCAGTAATCACTAAAGCTAAAAAATCCATCGCTGGTTTTAAACTACGCGAAAATATGCCGATTGGGGTTAAAGTAACACTGCGCGGCGAGCGTATGTATTACTTCTTGGACAAATTGTTCAACGTAACGCTTCCACGCGTACGTGACTTCCGTGGTGTTTCCACTAAAGCCTTTGACGGCCGTGGTAACTACACACTTGGTCTTAAAGAACAATTGATCTTCCCCGAGATCGAATATGACAAAGTGGATAAAGTCCGCGGTATGGACATCGTTATTGTAACGACTGCTAAGACGGACGAGGAATCCCGCGAGCTGCTGGGTCAGCTGGGAATGCCTTTCGCAAAATAAAGTCGGTTAATCCATTTTCTCCGAAAATGTTTAGGAGGTGTCAGGCTAAGTGGCAAAAACTTCGATGAAAGTTAAACAACAACGTACGCCCAAGTTTAAAGTACGTGCATATACACGTTGCGAACGTTGTGGTCGTCCACATTCGGTATTGCAAAAGTTCAAAATTTGCAGAATTTGTTTCCGTGAATTAGCTTATAAAGGCCAGATCCCTGGCGTGAAAAAAGCAAGTTGGTAAGAAGTTTATAAACGGGAAGGAGGTTTACACACATGACTATGTCTGATCCTATTGCAGATATGCTTACTCGTATTCGTAACGCTAACATTGTGCGTCACGAAACGGTAGAAATGCCTGCTTCTACTATGAAGAAACAAATCGCTGACATTTTGAAGCGTGAAGGTTTCATCCGCGATGCGGAATTCGTTGAAGATAGCAAACAAGGGATTATCCGTATCTTCTTGAAATACGGCCCTAACCAAGAGCGTGTTATTTCTGGTTTGAAAAGAATCAGTAAACCAGGCCTTCGCGTATACACGAAGAGCAATGAAGTGCCTCGTGTACTTGGTGGTTTAGGAATCGCGATTATCTCCACATCTAAGGGAGTTATGACCGACAAAGAAGCTCGTCAATCAAAATCTGGCGGAGAAGTTGTCTGCTACATTTGGTAATAAACGTCACAAGATAAGGAGGTGCAACACATGTCTCGTATTGGTCGTAAACCAATCGCAGTACCTAGCGGTGTAGATGTCACTTTGGACAACGCCGTTATTACAGTAAAAGGTCCAAAAGGTTCTTTGACTCGTGAGCTTCATAAAGACATGAAGGTTACAGTTGAAAATAACGAAATTACCGTTGTTCGTCCGTCGGATAACAAATTGCATCGTTCACTTCACGGCACAACCCGCTCCGTTGTCAACAATATGGTAGCTGGTGTGACTGAAGGTTTCTCGAAATCTCTGGAGCTGGTTGGGGTCGGATATCGTGCAAGCAAATCCGGAGATAAAATCGTTCTGAACGTTGGTTATTCCCACCCGGTTGAAATTACACCGGAAGCTGGTATCGAGTTCGAAGTTCCTGCGAACACGAAGATCATCGTTAAAGGTATCGATAAAGAACGCGTTGGCGCATACGCTGCTAAAATTCGTTCCGTTCGTGAGCCAGAACCGTATAAAGGTAAAGGTATCAAATATGAAGGCGAGCGTATCATCCGCAAAGAAGGTAAAGCTGGTAAGAAGAAATAACCAGTTCGAACTTAATTGTAAGATACCCCGTGCATCTTAAAGTGAAGCTGTTTACGGCAAACTGAAGGGAGTGAAAGGGAAGTCATGATTACAAAAGAAGATAAAAACAAGGCTCGTCTCAAAAGACACCTGCGTGTTCGTAAGAAGATTCAGGGAACTACTGAGCGCCCACGTTTGAACGTGTTCCGTTCTTCGAAACACATCTACGCTCAATTGATCGATGATGTTAAAGGGGTTACTATCGTATCCGCTTCTACACTTGATAAAGATCTAGTTGCTAACATCGGTAATGGCGGTAGCGTTGAAGCTGCAGCAAAAGTTGGTCAATTGATCGCTGAGCGTGCTAAAGAAAAAGGTTATGCAGTGGTCGTATTCGACCGCGGAGGTTACTTGTACCATGGACGGATTCAAGCTTTGGCTGACGCAGCTCGTGAAGCTGGTCTTGAATTCTAGAATAATTCTTAAAAGGAGGTTAACGACTTGCGTGTAGATCCGAACAGTTTAGAACTGACAGAAAGAGTTGTACACATTAACCGTGTAGCAAAAGTTGTAAAAGGCGGACGCCGTTTCAGCTTTAGTGCACTCGTTGTTGTGGGCGATGGCAATGGCTACGTCGGTGCTGGTATCGGTAAAGCCGGCGAAGTTCCGGATGCCATCCGTAAAGGCATTGAAGACGCCAAGAAAAACCTGATTCACATTCCAATCGTAGGAACTTCGATTCCCCATCTCGTTACTGGCCACTTCGGCGCAGGACGTGTGTTGCTGAAACCAGCATCAGAGGGTACTGGCGTTATCGCTGGCGGTCCAGTTCGTGCAGTATTGGAATTGGCAGGCGTTGGCGACATTTTGACAAAATCACTGGGTTCTTCGAATTCCATGAATATGGTCAATGCAACTTTGGAGGGACTATCCCGTCTGAAACGCATTGAAGAGGTCGCGAAACTTCGCGGCAAATCTGTCGAAGAATTGCGCGGTTAAGGAGGGGAACGTCAATGGCAAAATTGCAAATTACCCTCGTACGTAGTGTAATCGGACGTCCAGAAACACAACGTGTTACTGTTAAGACGCTCGGCCTGCGTAAACTCAACACGACAGTGGTTCACAATGACAGTCCTGCAATTCGCGGAATGATCAACAAAGTGAGTCACTTGCTATCTGTAACTGAAATTGAAGGCTAATCGCCTCGCATAAATTAACAAACATAAGGAGGTGCAAACGATGAAGTTACATGAACTTGCTCCAGCTCCTGGTTCCCGAAAAGAACGCAATCGCGTTGGTCGTGGACCAAGTAGCGGAAATGGTAAAACTTCCGGTCGCGGTCACAAAGGTCAAAACTCACGTTCTGGCGGTGGTGTTCGTCCGGGCTTCGAGGGTGGACAAAATCCGCTCTATCGTCGTCTGCCTAAACGTGGTTTCGTCAATCCTACCCGTAAAGAGTATGCGATTGTGAACCTTGAAGATCTGAATAGCTTTGCAGAAGGAACAGAAGTGACTCCGCAGTTGTTGCTTGAAACTGGTGTTGTCAAGAATTCCAAAAGCGGCATTAAGATTCTCGGCAATGGTGAGTTAACCGTTAAATTGACTGTACAAGCAAATAAGTTCTCTCAATCTGCGGTAGAGAAAATCGAGGCTGCCGGCGGTAAAACCGAGGTGATCTAATGTTCAAGACGCTTAAGAATATCTGGCATGTGGAAGATTTGCGCAAAAAGATCCTGTTTACCTTGTTCATTCTGATTATCTACCGTATCGGTTCGTTTGTACCGGTTCCTGGTGTGAACAAAGATGTACTGGAAACAGCAAATCAAAGCGGTGACGCTTTGATGGGACTTTTGAACACCTTCTCGGGCGGAGCGCTCAAAAACTTCTCGATATTTGCGATCAGTATTTATCCGTACATTACAGCATCCATCATCGTGCAATTGCTGTCGATGGATGTTGTTCCTAAGTTTGCTGAATGGGCTAAACAAGGGGAGCACGGTAAAAAACAACTAGCGCAAATCACTCGTTATGGTACTGTGATTTTGGCCCTGATCCAAGGTTTTGCTACGTCGATAGGGTTTAACCGGATTTATGGAACTCAAATGATGCCGAATGCGACATTTGCTGACTACTTACTGGTTGCCATTATCTTGACGGCTGGTACTTCTTTCCTGATGTGGCTTGGTGAACAGATTACCGAAAAGGGAATCGGGAACGGGATTTCGATCCTGATTTTTGCGGGAATCGTCGCCGCTATCCCGGGATATATCACGAGTACGGCTAACTCAAGCTTTATTCAGCCGGATCAAGTGTTCCTGAATATTCTTAAAGTCGTTATTGTGCTGATTGTGATTGTAGCGATTATTACAGCAGTTATCTTCGTACAGCAAGGTATTCGGAAGATTCCTGTTCAATACGCTAAACGCGTAGTCGGCAACAAAATGTACGGTGGACAGAATACGCACATTCCGCTGAAAATTAATGCGGCAGGTGTAATTCCGGTTATCTTCGCCGTATCACTGCTTCAGTTCCCAGTTGTTCTCTCTAGTTTCTGGTCAACACATGCCTGGGCTCAATGGATTGCCAAGTACTTGGCAACTGATGCACCACTTGGTATGCTTCTGTATGTAGTGATGATCATCGGTTTCACGTTCTTCTATACGTTCGTGCAGATGAATCCTCAGCAGATGGCTGATAACATGAAGAAGAATGGTGGTTACATTCCAGGTATCCGTCCTGGTAAAGCTACTGAGAAATATTTGACTAGAGTAATGTCTCGTCTGACTATGTCTGGCGCATTGTTCCTGGCTTTGATCTCTGTATTGCCGATGTTCTTCGGTGCTTTATCCGGATTGCCTAAAGAAGTTCGAATTGGCGGTACATCACTGCTGATCGTAATCGGTGTGGCATTGGATACTATGAAGCAGATCGAGAGCCAATTGATCAAACGCCATTACAAAGGCTTCATCAATAAATAGGCGATAGGTTCCGGTGAAGCGTAAGTTTTTATTCTTCCCGGCACCTATTGTGCTGTTTCTTGCTTGGTGGCGAACTTTTGGGGGGAGAGAGAAATCGTGAACATTTTATTCATGGGCCCTCCTGGGGCAGGCAAGGGAACACAAGCGGCAGAGATCATTAAAGAATTTGGCATTCCGCATATTTCGACAGGAGATGCTTTCCGTTTGGCAATCAAACAAGAGACTCCAGTAGGATTGAAGGCTAAATCATTTATTGATCAAGGTTTGCTTGTACCAGATGATGTGACCATTGGTATAGTTGAAGAACGGCTGCAGCAGTCCGATTGCGAAAAAGGTTTTCTATTGGATGGTTTTCCAAGAACTCTTTCGCAAGCGGAAGCGCTGGATGAAATTCTAAGCCGTTTGAATACTTCTTTGGATCATGTCATCAACTTGAATGTTGACCGTGGACTGTTGATGGCGCGTCTTACTGGACGTCGTATCTGCACAGTTTGCGGAGCATCCTACCATTTAATCTTCAACCCGCCGAAGCAAGATGGCATTTGCGACATTGATGGCGGTGAATTGTATCAACGTCCGGATGACAATGAAGATAGTGTAGGCAAGCGTCTGGATGAGTATGATAATAAGACAGCGCCGCTGCTTGCGTTTTATGATAATAAAGGTCTTTTGCGTCAGGTAAATGGGGAAAACGAAATCAATGTCGTTTCTTCTGAAATCGTATCTTTATTGCGGGGTTAATGTAATGATCATTTGTAAATCCGAACAGGAACTTGCCTTTATGAGGGAAGCTGGTCGAATTGTTGCCGAGAGTCACCGTCTTATTGCTGAGGCCATTGAGCCTGGCATTACAACGGGCGATCTCGACAGAATCGCCGATCAATACATTCGCAGTCAAGGTGCTGTGCCGTCTTTCAAAGGCTACAACGGTTTTCCTGCCAGCATTTGCGCTTCAGTCAACGAACAATTAGTGCATGGATTTCCAGGTAAACGCAAACTGATCGAAGGCGATATTGTAACGCTGGATATCGGTGCAGAGTACCGCGGTTATCACGGTGATTCCGCCTGGACCTACGGTGTGGGCAGCATTTCCGAAGAGGCTCAGCGTTTGCTGGACGTTACGGAAGGCTCCTTGTACGCGGGACTGGCGTTAGTTAAGCCGGATGTGCGCTTGTTTACAATCTCCCATGCTATCCAGCAATACATCGAAGAGGCTGGTTTCTCAGTCGTACGTGAGTATGTTGGTCATGGTATTGGGGCAAAACTGCATGAAGAACCGCAAATTCCGAATTATGGCATAGCGGACCGCGGACCACGTCTGAAACCGGGTATGGTACTCGCGATTGAGCCGATGGTAAACGTAGGAAAGAGACATGTCAGAACGCTGGAAGATAACTGGACTGTCGTTACGGTGGATGGCTCACTATGTGCTCACTTTGAGCATACAGTAGCAGTTACTCCGGACGGCATGGAAATTTTCACAAAACTGAATGCGTAGGTGATCTCCACTTGAATACTGTGAGCAGCCCGCAGGTTGGTCAATTAGTGAGAATTCTCAAAGGTAAAGATGCCGGAGAGGCAGCCGTTGTTATCGCAGTTGTTGATAGCAGATTTGTATACATTGCAGATGGAGACAAACGTAAGTTTGATGGGCCAAAGAAGAAGAATATTCTTCATCTTGAGCTCATACCCTTCATCAGCAGTGAGGTTGTGAACAGTTTGGAAGAAACTGGGCGGGTAACAAACGGAAAGCTGCGTTACGCAGTCATGAAGTATGCTGGACCCACCGGAATAAGTGCTGATGAGAAAGGAGACTAACTGTGGCTAAGGAAGATGTCATTGAAGTAGAAGGTACTGTCCTTGAACCGTTGCCAAATGCAACGTTTAAGGTTGAGCTTGAGAACGGTCATCAAATACTTGCCCATGTATCCGGTAAATTGCGGATGCACTTTATCCGTATTTTGACCGGAGACAAAGTGGTCGTGCAGTTATCGCCTTATGATTTATCAAAAGGTCGTATAACTTACCGTAAATAGATGGGAACTACGAAAAAAGTTTTGCTTCGCAAAACTTTGAGGAGGTAATTAACATGAAGGTAAGACCTTCTGTAAAGCCCATTTGCGAGAAATGTAAAGTAATCCGCCGCAAAGGGACTGTTATGGTGATTTGCGAAAATCCGAAACACAAACAAAAACAAGGTTAAGAAGGGGGTGTAGCGTAAAATGGCTCGTATAGCTGGAGTGGATTTGCCACGTGACAAACGCGTTGAGATCGCCTTGACTTATATTTTCGGAATCGGTAAAACGACTTCTCAGAAAATTCTTAATGAAACAGGCATTAGCGCTAATACACGTGTCCGTGATTTGACGGAAGATGAAGTCAGCAAACTGCGTGAAACGATCGACAAAACGGTTAAGGTTGAAGGTGACCTGCGTCGTGAAATTTCCTTGAATATTAAACGTCTTACTGAGATCGGCTGTTACCGCGGTGTTCGTCACCGTCGTGGATTGCCTGTTCGCGGTCAACGTACTAAAACCAATGCCCGTACCCGGAAAGGCCCGCGTCGTACGGTAGCAAACAAGAAGAAATAATAAGGGGGGATAAGAGACAATGGCTAAACCGAAAAAAGTCGTACGTACCAAACGTCGCGACCGTAAAAATATCGAATCCGGCGTGGCACATATTCGTTCCACGTTCAATAACACCATCGTTACCATCACAGATCCTCACGGAAATGCAATTTCCTGGGCAAGCTCCGGCGGCCAAGGATTTAAAGGTTCCCGTAAGTCGACTCCATTCGCAGCGCAAATGGCAGCTGAATCAGCAGCTAAAGCAGCTATGGAGCACGGCATGAAATCGGTTGAGGTTATGGTTAAAGGACCGGGCGCGGGCCGCGAAGCAGCCATCCGTTCCCTTCAAGCTGCAGGGCTTGAAGTTAACCTTATTAAAGACGTAACTCCGGTTCCTCACAATGGATGCCGTCCGCCGAAACGTCGTCGCGTATAGTGAAATCAGTATTGTAAATGTGGTATAATTCTGACGCATCTGCTAATAATAGGTGTTTAGGCATACTACATGATGCACCTGATGGGGTGACAGTTTCATATAGGAGCGACGTTGAAGGAGGGGTAAACTCGTGATAGAAATCGAAAAGCCGAAGATTGAGACCGTAGAAGCTAATGATGAAGGTACCTATGGGAAATTCGTAGTTGAACCGTTGGAACGTGGGTATGGCACGACTCTGGGGAATTCACTTCGCCGGATATTGCTTTCTTCGCTTCCAGGAGCCGCAGTGACTTCGGTCCAAATTGACGGCGTTCTGCATGAGTTCTCGACCGTTCCAGGCGTAATGGAAGATGTGACGGAGATCATTCTTAACCTTAAAGCCTTGTCCCTGAAGATTCATTCAGACGAGGAAAAAGTGTTTGAGATTGATGCCGAAGGGGAAGGCATCGTTACCGCAGGTGATATCCGTGCGGACAGCGATGTTGAGATCCTCAACCCGGATCTTCACATTGCAACGCTGGGACCTGGTGCGAGACTTCACATGCGTATTTTTGCAGGCCGTGGTCGCGGCTACGTCCAAGCGGACCGGAACAAACGCGACGATCAGCCAATTGGCGTTATCCCGGTTGACTCCATCTACACTCCTATTTCACGCGTTAACTACGGCATAGACAATACACGTGTTGGTCAAGTGACCAACTACGACAAATTGACGCTTGAAATTTGGACAGATGGCAGTATTAGACCGGAAGAGGCTGTAAGCCTCGGAGCCAAAATTTTGAACGAGCACCTCGTACTGTTCGTAGGTCTTACGGACGAAGCGAAAGACGCCGAAATTATGGTTGAAAAAGAAGAAGACAAAAAAGAAAAAGTGCTAGAGATGACAATCGAAGAGCTTGATCTTTCTGTCCGCTCCTACAACTGCCTCAAACGTGCTGGTATTAATACCGTACAAGAGCTTACCACGAAGACTGAAGAAGATATGATGAAGGTGCGTAACCTTGGTCGTAAATCTTTGGAAGAAGTTCAGGAGAAGCTTGAGGAACTTGGTTTGGGACTCCGTACAGAAGAATAGCTACAGATTGTTACAGTAAAGGAGGGAAAACACAATGGCATACCAAAAATTGGGCCGTGATTCCAGTGCGCGTAAAGCGTTATTTCGCGACATGGTAACGGATCTGTTTTTATACGAGCGCATCCAAACAACGGAAGCTAAGGCGAAGGAAGTTCGTTCCATCGCTGAAAAGTTGATCACTAAAGCTAAAAAAGGTGATCTTCATGCTCGTCGTCAAGTAGCTGCATTTGTTCGCCGCGAGACTGTTGATGGTGAACAAGATGCAATTCAAAAATTGTTCTCTGACATCGCTCCTCGTTACACTGAGCGTCCAGGTGGATACACTCGTATCCTGAAACTCGGACCTCGCCGTGGCGACGCTGCGCCTATGGTCTATCTTGAATTGGTAGACCGCGCGTAGTATCACAAGTAATGATTTCCGATGATTCCCTTTCATCCGGCCCTCTTTGGAGTAAAGATGGGGGAAATATCAGCGTTATTGTGCTGCAGAGGCGCAAGACTCTGCTGTACCAATAACCGTGGGAATCACCTTGGTTCAATTGAAGGAGCTCCCGCAGGGGCTCTTTTTTTTGAAGTAATGGAGTGAAGTGTAATGGATGCCGTCCTTCTAGGGACGGCAAAGCCATTTCTTCCTCTTGAATAAGATCAGACAGTGCTTCGATCGACGTTTCTGCTGAACGGTTTAAAAAGGAGAACGGAATGCGTAATCTATTGATGAAGGTCAATTATGACGGAACAAATTATGATGGCTTTCAGACCCAGCCTCAGGGCAATACGATTCAAGATCGGCTGGAGCAAGCGATACTCCATCTGACAGGTGAGGAGCTAAAGATTACTGCTTCTGGCCGCACAGATGCCGGAGTACACGCCTACGGTCAGCCTTTTAACTTTACGACCTCCTCTCGAATCCCACTTGAACGTTGGTGTCTGGCGCTTAATGCCCGGCTGCCACAAGATATCGTGGTTACTGAGGCTAGGGAAGTACCGCTGTCGTTTCACTCTCGTAGAGGAGCTAAGCGTAAAACTTACCGATACACGATTAACGGCAACAGGTTTCCAGATCCGTTTCAGCGGCGCTGGCAGCTTCACCATCCGGTGAGGTTGGACATTCCTGCGATGCAGCAAGGCTTAACGCATATTGTAGGGACACATGACTTCACCTCGTTTGCTTCACGGAGGTCTACTAAAGCCTCTCATATACGAACGGTCTTTGAAGCTCATATGGAAGTAGACTGCAGTATGTGCCGACCCTCTTCATTAGATCAGGGAGTGATCCAAACTTATATAACAGGTAGTGGATTTCTTCAGCATATGGTTCGTATTATTATGGGGACTTTGATCCATGTGGGGGAAGGTAAAATAGATGCTGATCATGTTGCTGAGATATTGGCGGCATGTGATCGTTCTGCTGCTGGACCGACAGCTATGGCCAAGGGGTTGGCTTTGTGGAGTGTAGAATATGACGAGTCTGAAAGTGAATCTTTTTTTCTATAAATTTCTTCCTAAATAATAGGCTGAATGTCTAAAAATCACTTGCACTTGTTATGTTTATACTGTAATATAAAAGTTGTGTTTTCTTGATGGCTATCCCACAGCCCCGATCAAGGAAATGCCAAAAAATGCTTTGCTTAACTCACATAATTGTAATTCAATGAGAAACAAGATATACGAAACAGAAGATTTTCGTACGAGAACAAGGAGGAAACATTCATGCGTACCACCTATATGGCGAAGCCGAACGAAGTTGAACGCAATTGGCACATTATTGATGCCGAAGGCAAAACACTTGGTCGTTTGGCCAGCGAAGCCGCTGCTTTGATCCGTGGCAAACACAAACCGCAATTCACTCCACACGTTGATACAGGAGATTTCGTTATCGTAATCAACGCTGAGAAAATTCACTTGACCGGTAAGAAATTGCAAAACAAGAAATACTACCGTCACTCGATGCACCCAGGTGGCTTGAAAGTTACTAATGCTGAAACTCTGCTTAACACTAAACCAGAACGCGTAATTGAATTCGCTGTTCATGGTATGATTCCTAAGACTCGTCAAGGGGACCACATGAAGCTGAGATTGAAAGTATATGCAGGCGCCGAGCATCCACATGCAGCACAAAAACCTGAAGTTTACGAACTTCGCGGATAAGAATAGAGGAGGACAGTTTCATGGCACAAGTACAATACTATGGGACAGGTCGTCGTAAACATTCGGTAGCACGTGTTCGCCTTGTACCGGGTGAAGGACGCATTGTCATTAACAAACGTGAGATGGACGAATATTTTGGTGTGGAAACACTGAAAATGATCGTAAAACAACCTTTGAACCTGACTGAAACACTAGGCAACTACGATGTAATCGTTCTTGCACATGGTGGCGGCATTTCCGGTCAAGCTGGAGCAATTCGTCACGGTATCTCCCGTGCATTGCTTAAAGTTGACCCTGAATATCGCGGTGCACTTAAGAAAGCCGGCTTCCTAACTCGTGATCCTCGTATGAAGGAACGTAAGAAATACGGCTTGAAGGCTGCACGTCGTGCGCCTCAGTTCTCGAAACGTTAATATTTATCAAGAATTCAACCCTTGGCCTATATGGTCGAGGGTTTTATTTTCTTTCCAGCCCCTTTCAAACAAGAAATGGGCTTTTTTAGCATCTATTTACTGATTTTGAAGGTTGAAATTCATTGACTTCCTCAGTAAAAGTTATATACTATTTCATATAGAAATAGTTGGTTTTATTACTTCTTTTACCTCATTTATTCATACGATTAATATTTTGGATGGAGGAATACCTTAATGAACTTGCTCGAGAAGGAAGATTTGATCAGAATAAAGGCCGAAGAATTAGAGAGTGCTTCACCGGAAGAAATTATCCGCTGGGCTGTAGAAACCTTTCCTAATATTACTTTTGCCTGCAGCTTTGGTGCCGAAGATGTAGTGCTTGTTGATATGCTTCACAAAGTTAGTCCATCTACTGATGTCTTTTATCTCGATACAGATTATCATTTTAAGGAAACCTACGAAACCAGAGATTTGATGGCAGACAAATACGGATTAGAGTTTGTACGTGTGTCTCCACAGCTCACAACGCAGGAGCAAGCACTTCAATACGGTGATGCGTTATGGACAGTTGACCCTAACCAATGTTGTGGAATTCGTAAAGTTGAACCACTGACTCGTATATTATCTCAATACGAGGCTTGGATTACTGGAATTCGCCGTGATCAAGCGCCTACCCGTGCTAATGCTAAAAAGGTCGAGTATGATTATAAATTTGGGTTAGTGAAGTTTAATCCGATTGCGGATTGGACGACAGAAGATGTATGGAACTATATTCGTGAAAATGACGTAATCTATAATCCTCTACATGACCGTAACTATCCAAGTATCGGCTGTGAGCAATGTACACGTCAGGTTATGCCAGGTGAAGATCCGCGTGCTGGACGTTGGTCTGGATCAGAGAAGACAGAGTGCGGATTGCACAAGTAAGACATATCCCTGAGGGAACATAGAAGGAGAGACTAAGATGACTTCAATACGTCCGCATGGCGGAACTTTGGTTAACCGTGTAGCAGAGGGTACTGAAAGAGAAGAATTGCTGAATCTCGCACGTGACAGCAAGGCAATTGCCTTGAATACCTGGACCTTATCTGATTTGGATCTTATAGCTGTTGGTGCATTTTCGCCCCTCACTGGCTTTTTAAATGAGCAAGACTATCATTCAGTAGTAACAAACATGCGATTAGCGGATGGCACAGTGTGGAGCATTCCAATAACACTGGCTGTAGAAGATGTTGTGGCTGCCGGTTTATCCATTGGGGATAAAGTTTCTCTAATCGGTGAGGATGATGGTGAGATTTACGGTTTATTGGATATTGAGAGTATTTATACTGTAGATCAAACGATTGAAGCACAAAATGTCTTCAAAACAACAGACCCTGAACATCCAGGTGTGAGTAAGCTGTTGGCGCGTCCTGTAACTTATGTTGGAGGACCGATTACAGTCTTGAACCGCCCACAGCCAGAGAAGTTCGGTGAATTTTATTTTGATCCTGCGGATACGCGGAAGATATTTGCTGAAAAGGGCTGGAGAACGGTTGTAGGCTTCCAAACACGTAATCCAGTCCACCGAGCTCACGAGTACATTCAAAAGTGCGCTATGGAGGTTGTAGACGCTCTATTCCTAAATCCACTTGTTGGTGAGACGAAGTCAGATGATGTACCGGCAAATGTGCGGATGAAGAGCTATCTGGCGCTTTTGGAGAACTATTATCCTGAGGATCGTACCTTCCTTGGTGTTTTTCCGGCGGCAATGCGTTATGCAGGCCCTAGAGAAGCAATTTTCCATGCCATGGTTCGCAAAAATTACGGCTGTACCCATTTCATCGTCGGTCGTGACCATGCTGGCGTAGGTGATTATTATGGCACTTATGAGGCACAGGAGATTTTTTCTAATTTTAGTGCGGAAGAACTTGATATTACTCCATTATTTTTTGAACATAGCTTCTTCTGTAAAAAATGCGGGAATATGGCATCCAGTAAAACTTGCCCGCATCCTAGTGACGATCACATGACATTGTCGGGTACAAAGGTACGGGCTTTGCTCCGTGATGGCCAATGTCCTCCACCAGAATTCACACGGCCTGAGGTTGCACAGATTCTAATTGAAGGCATGACACAAGAAGTAACCGCGTAATCCTCATTAGCTAGTACTATTTGACCTCCTTGTCCCATATAGATGAGTATTATCTATCGGGACGAGGGGGTCTTTGTTATGTCTGGCCGGAAGAACAATAAGGTCTCGGTCTGGATTTCATGGAGCAGTATCAAAAAAAGTATGCTTGGCGTGGTACTGCTAGCTATAATGATCGGAATTATAGCGTATGACATGCCTACCGCTAAAACACTAAATTATTGGAGTCTGCCCTTGTCAGGAAAAGTTATTGCTCTTGATGCGGGACATGGTGGAGCTGATGGAGGAGCGGTTAGCCGGGAAGGACTAATTGAGAAAGATATTAATCTCGCGGTATCGCTTTATTTGCGTGATTATCTGCAGCAGGCAGGGGCTATTGTAGTAATGACTCGTGAGGGTGATTATGATTTGGCTCAAGAAGGCACTAAGGGCTATTCTAAGCGTAAGACGGAAGATCTTAAACAAAGAGTAAGAAGCATCGAAGAGAAAGGCGCAGACCTTTTTATAAGCGTTCACATGAACAGTGTCCCTTCAAATCGTTGGAGCGGTGCACAAACCTTTTACTACCCCAACCATAAGGATAATAAAGCCATTGCAGAATTTGTGCAGAGTGAGCTGAAGACTACGCTGGAGAACACCGATCGTGTGGCTAAGACAGTGAATACTGTATATCTGCTAAAAGCATTGAAAATACCAGCAGTACTTGTAGAAGTAGGATTCTTATCACACCCACAGGAATCCGCTCTACTCGGAAATGATGTTTATCAGCGGAAGGTTGCGACTAGCATTTATCGTGGCATTCTTCGTTACGCCTCCGAATAGTCAGGACTACTCATGGGGAGACAGGTAATGCTATAATAGACAAAAACTCCGGAGAATTTCACATCCGGAAAGGAAACAGAGGTGCTTTCCATGTTGACTAAGGAACAGATTCAGGAAATACTGCAGCCATTAACAGACTCGGAAACTGGAAAAAGCCTTGTGGAACTACAGCTGATTCGTGACATTATGATTAAAGAAGATCGTATTTCTTTATCTATCGTATGTCTGAATCCTGAAGAGCAAAGTCGCATGGATCTAGAACAACAGGTTCGTGAATTGCTTGAAGCGGGTGGGGCTTCTAATGTACATATCCGGCTTCGTGATGCAACCGATTATGAACGTGCTATACTTCGTGGTGAAAGCACTGAGGAAGTTGATGAGCCTGGGAAACTTAAGGGACATGCTGCAGGCCTTGATGGCCATGAATTAATTAGCGAGAGCTCTGGTGTGAACTTTATTGCCGTGGCCAGCGGTAAAGGTGGGGTTGGTAAATCAACTGTAACGGTGAATTTAGCCGTAGCCCTTGCGAGAAAAGGGAAAAAAGTTGGTCTTATCGATGCCGATATTTATGGTTTTAGCATTCCTGATATGATGGGTATCGAAGAGGGGCCTGTTGTTGAAGAAGGAACGATTATTCCTGTGGAACGTTTCGGAGTGAAGGTCATGTCTATGGGTTTCTTTATCCGTGAGAATAGTCCAGTAATTTGGCGGGGACCTATGCTTGGCAAAATGCTTCGCCAGTTCTTTAATGATGTCGGGTGGGGTGAACTTGATTATATGCTGCTTGATCTGCCCCCAGGTACTGGTGATGTGGCACTTGACGTGCATCAGATGCTGCCTCACAGCAAAGAGATTATAGTTACAACACCACACGCTACCGCAGCGTTTGTGGCGGCTAGAGCGGGCTCTATGGCTCTGCAGACAGATCATGAGATTATTGGAGTCATTGAGAATATGGCTTATTATGAGTGTACTGACTGTGGTAAGAAAGATTATATCTTTGGCAGAGGTGGAGGAGCGAGGCTTGCCGAGACGCTTCATACGGAGCTGCTTGCACAAGTGCCGTTAGGTGCGCCGGACAACCATATTTCGGAACCGGATTTTTCACCTTCTGTATACAAAGAAGAGACACCAACAGGCATATTATTTGCAGAAATTGCGGATAAACTTATTTCAAAATATGAGCATTAATTCTTGTACATGAAAAAGAGGCCATCCCACACGTTGTTAGTGGGATAAGGCCTCTTTTTTAAGAGCTTGAATCATCGCCGCTACCGCCGCCACCGCCGCCACTGCTGTCCTGCTTGTCGCCACCTTCGCTGCCTTTTTCTTTTTTCTCTTTTGGTTCAAGTTCTTCTTGTACGACTTTTTTAAGTAAATTTAATACCTCCATACGGAATAAAGGGGTTTGCATAGATTCCTGAATGGTTTTCATGGATTGTTTTCGGTAATCCGGTGTTTTGGTGAGATTTAGAAACATGGTCATCATTTCTGGAGATTTCATAATTTCTTCAACTGATTTCTGATAAGTTGGATCCTTTATTAGCTGCAGGTGTAGTTCCTTGCTTTGCGATTGAATGGCTTTAGCAAAGTCACCTGCGAACTTTGGATCCTTCATTATTTTCTCGATCTCCTTCTGATATTCCGGCGCAGTGAGAGTATCCTTTACAGCGGTCTTAATTTCCTCTGATGTTTGAAGTGGCATCATCTTCATGCTCATTCCACTGGTACCGCCAGAGCTGGAGCTTGATAATGATTCCTCAACTGCTTTTTTACCCTCATCGCTTTTCAATATATCTAAAACCATGGTCTTCGTTTCTTTATAACTGCCTTGTCCGGAAGAAGAACTGCTCTGCTCACTTCCGCAAGCCGTTAAGGCCATAACAAAGCTCAATGCCAAACCCACAGATCCGATAAATCTCCATTTCATTGGCGCTGCCCTCCTTTATAGGATTCTCTTGATGTATTATGCCGCATTAGAGCACATTTATGTTGTGGGTGTAATGGCGTTTTGTCGGTATCCTTGGTAAAATAAATCTGACAAGAGGAGGTGAATTGGCTGAGTATAAAAAAATGGTTTCATTTATTTTGGACTACCCTTCTTATTGGAGCGGGTGGGGCTGTAATCGCTGGTTTGGCACTACAATTCGTAAATGGTAAGATTGATTTCAAAAGTGTCGGGGATTTCTTTTTATACCCGCTGATTCTGCTTGGCTACGGTATGCTTGTAAGCGTTTATTCGCAACTTGGTTTTTTTGCCTATTTGATTTTGAATTATATGGGCAACGGAGTTTTTCCACAAAAGGTTTGGAAATACATACAACTAGTGCTTTCTGTACTCGCATTGCTTGAACTGATTTTTTTGCGTACCGTCGTTGGCGGGGAAAGAAATGTTATGTCTGATCTAATATTAGGAATCGTTATTTTGCTAGCAGCTATTATAGTGTCTTATTTCAAAGTAAAAAGTACAAACAGCTCAGCTTTGATTCCAACCCTCTTTTTTATGACAGCTATTTCAATTGTGGAAGTTATTGGCGTACTCCGTATAGGTGTTGATAGTGCGACGGTATTTATTGTTGTTCCGCTTATCGCTTGTAATGCATTCCAAATTTTGATGCTACACCGTATTCTGAAGCCGGCAGCCGGATAATGAATGGGAAAGGCACTAAACAATGAACCCCGTGCTCTGATTTCAGAAGACGGGGTTTTTTGCTCTAACGGAAGCTTAACGATTAAAATCTGCTTGTAGAGGTTAATCTTAAAGAACGATATGCTCACAAAACTAAGTAGATGCTTACGAAGTGAGTTTTGTACGATGTAACATAAGTGGAGTAACGCTCACAAAACTAAGCGTGTGCTTTCGAAGTAAGTTTTGTACGAAGCGTTCCAATGATGCATATGCTTTACAAAACTAAGTAGATGCTTCCGAAGTGAGTTTTGTACGAAGTAACACAAGTGTAGTAACGCTCACAAAACTTTTAGGAGGGGAATATATGGACATCAAGCGCTATATGATAAAAGACACAAAAGAAATCCGGCTTAACAAGCTGGATCCGGATGACACAGGTGTTTTTAAATCCAAAAAAGAAGTGGAAGCTAAAACAGAAGAGCTTAAAGCACGTTTGGCAGAGCTCCAAGATATTTTGTTTGCTCAGAAAAAGCATTCGCTGCTTGTTATTCTGCAAGGAATGGACTCCAGCGGTAAGGATGGCACAGTTAAGCATATTTTTTCAGGCATTAACCCGCAAGGATTTATAGTTACCAGCTTTAAGAAACCATCTCTAGAGGAAGAGGCTCATGATTTTCTATGGAGAGTTCATCAGAAGACGCCCCCTAAGGGATATATCTCTGCATTTAACCGCTCGCATTATGAAGATGTATTGGTACCGCGGGTACACGGAGGGTTAAAAAAGGATGACTTGAAGCGTCGCTTTCGTTACATACGGCAGTTCGAGGAAATGCTGGTGGAAGAGGGAACGACAATTATCAAGCTTTTTCTGCATATTTCTAAAGAGAAGCAGCTAAAGAAGATTAAAGAACGGCTTGAAGATCCCAAAAAACATTGGAAATTCGATGCAAGTGATCTCCAGGAGCGGGAGTATTGGGATGATTACCAAGAAGCATATGAAGATGTTTTCAAGGAATCTAGCATAGATAAAGCACCCTGGTACTGGATACCCGCCAATCATCAATGGTACCGCAACTATTTGACCTTATCCATCGTTGTAAAGACACTGGAGAGTCTGGATCTGAGCTATCCGAAGCTGAATACCCCCACACCAGACATATCGGAACTCATCTCTCCACGTCATTAATCCTTTGGTCAGATCAACATCCATTACGGCACCAGAGATTGAAATGTGTTTTTACAGCCCAGCTGCGTCCTCAACGGCATTACTCAGTGAAGCTGAGTCGCGAACTTCTTTACCTTCGGCGTTGCTTTGACTGATCAGCTCAGAGACGGTAACGAATTCATAACCTTGTCTGCGGAGCTCATCGATAATGAGTGGAAGTGCTTCATGTGTTTGTTTACAGGAATCACTGGCATGTAGAAGGACAATATCACCTGGATGCGCTTTTGTCGTTACACGCTTCACGATATTGTCTACGCCGATGTTCTTCCAGTCCAGGGAGTCTGTATCCCATTGAATGACCTTGTAACCGAGATCGCTGGCAACCTGAAGGACTCTTTTGTCAAAATCACCATTAGGCATACGAATCAAATTGGGTTCAGTGCCGGTTAATTCGGTAAGTACGGTGTGAGCCGTTGAGATCTGTGTACGAATTTCTTCGTTGCTTAGTGTGCTGTAATTAACGTGTTTATGACCATGACTTCCAATTTCAAAACCTGCATTTTTGATGTTAGTTACAATGTCTGGGTGAGTTTTACTCCATGGTGAAGACAGGAAGAAGGTGGCTTTGTCCACTTTCTTGTCTTCAAGTACCTTCAAAATTGGTTCGGGTCTTTTCTCCCCCCAGCTAATATCGAAGGTCAGGGCAATCAGCTTCTTCTCTGTGGGTACACTGTAGATCGCGGAAGGTCCGGATTCAGAAAAAACGGTTATGTTTCCCCTCTCGACATAGACAACTCCAGCAGCAAGAAGCACAGCGGCGAAGATATAGATGAATCGTTTAATCTTTTTGCCGCTGAATACATAAAAAGAATTCATAATGACAGCGCTCCTCTCCCATGCGAAATGCTTGTTTGTTCTAAATGTATGCTCGTACCGCAAGGTTATGACCTAAGAAACAGAGATCACTATTTCAGGAGGGTATTTATGTTGTCGTTCTTCACGTTTATTAAAGATCTAAAAACAATCCGGAAGGCTTTATTGCTATCCTGTCTGCTCTTCGCAGTAGGAGCGGTTGTAGGGTGGGTAGCTACTAGCAGTCTGGAGAAGCTATTGGTTCAGCAATTAGAGGGGCTCAGTGAAATCAGTGGCAGCCTTAGAGATTCTTCTAATCCGCAATGGAGCTTCTTTGTATTTATATTTTTGAATAACAGCATCAAGGGTGTTCTTATCATATTTTTAGGAGCGTTGTTCGGGATACTGCCAGCCATATTCTTATTTATTAACGGAGCGGTTATCGGCTATCTGATTCATTTATCAGCACTGCAAGGACAGGATTTGTTCGAACTAATAGTAAAAGGACTGCTGCCACATGGGATTATAGAGATTCCAGCGATCATTATTGCTTGTGCATTTGGACTTCAGTTCGGTGGGAAAGTACTTTCAAGTATATTTAGCTCATCCACTAAAAAAGAGAACAGAGGTGTAGACTGGACTTCATTCATGCGTCAAACACTTACAGCATCTATTTGGACAGTAATCCTGTTATTTGTAGCTGCCATCATTGAAAGTACAATTACTTTTTCGCTTTTATCATAAAACTTCCGGGAATGGAGCATACCATTAAAACCATTCATCCAAGGATTGCCTAAAGGTCAGAAGTATATAATCGTGGAGAAACCATAAAGGGAATTTTTAATAATTATGGTTATAAAAAGAGTACTCCGGTTAATCTAGTGTAGTAGGATCTTAAGGCAGCTTTCTCCATGAGATGGACTAACTAATTATGTACAAGGGGTTTTGGGTTTTAGTGAATGCGTTACTTGCAACTTCATGAAGGAGGCCAAGCATATGTTGGGAATGTTGTTCAACGAAAAAGAATGCAAGGAACTGGATTATGTTTTGCGGAAAGAACTTGATGAGATGCTGTTAGATTTGAGCGATCAGCGCTTGGACCAAAATATCAGGCATGCCATCGCCAATAGATATAAGACTGTATTTCGTATGTATGCTCGTTTTGCTCCTCAGAAAGAACTTTCCAAGTATGCGTGGGGTGGACGTTCTTCTCAGTATAAACACTAAGGATAGGCGGTAAATGCAAGAGTCTTATATGAATTTAAGATTTTTTAATAAAATAGCTTGACTAAAAAGGAGTGCTCGTGATAAATTATATCTCGCGCTCCTTTTGCTTGTGTAAAAGGGAAGCGAAAGGCAAGAAAAATTGAAAAAAACTTTTTCGAAAAAAAGACTTGCCAAACAATGAAACACTGTGATATATTATAAAGGTCGCCGCTGACAAACAACGACGACGAAATGAGAGACATTGATCTTTGAAAACTGAACAACGAGTGAGTGGGAAATCACGAAAGTGAAATCCAAAATTAGAGAATTAATTTTCTCGTCAGATGTTTCAAAATGAGCATATCGCTCTTTTCAATACTAATTGGAGAGTTTGATCCTGGCTCAGGACGAACGCTGGCGGCGTGCCTAATACATGCAAGTCGAGCGGAGTTATTTTGAAAGCTTGCTTTCAAAATAACTTAGCGGCGGACGGGTGAGTAACACGTAGGCAACCTGCCCCTTAGACTGGGATAACTACCGGAAACGGTAGCTAATACCGGATAATTTCTTTTTTCTCCTGAAGAAAGAATGAAAGACGGAGCAATCTGTCACTGAGGGATGGGCCTGCGGCGCATTAGCTAGTTGGTGGGGTAACGGCCCACCAAGGCGACGATGCGTAGCCGACCTGAGAGGGTGAACGGCCACACTGGGACTGAGACACGGCCCAGACTCCTACGGGAGGCAGCAGTAGGGAATCTTCCGCAATGGACGAAAGTCTGACGGAGCAACGCCGCGTGAGTGATGAAGGTTTTCGGATCGTAAAGCTCTGTTGCCAGGGAAGAACGTCCGGTAGAGTAACTGCTATCGGAGTGACGGTACCTGAGAAGAAAGCCCCGGCTAACTACGTGCCAGCAGCCGCGGTAATACGTAGGGGGCAAGCGTTGTCCGGAATTATTGGGCGTAAAGCGCGCGCAGGCGGTCATTTAAGTCTGGTGTTTAAACCTTGGGCTCAACCTGAGGTCGCACTGGAAACTGGGTGACTTGAGTACAGAAGAGGAAAGTGGAATTCCACGTGTAGCGGTGAAATGCGTAGATATGTGGAGGAACACCAGTGGCGAAGGCGACTTTCTGGGCTGTAACTGACGCTGAGGCGCGAAAGCGTGGGGAGCAAACAGGATTAGATACCCTGGTAGTCCACGCCGTAAACGATGAGTGCTAGGTGTTAGGGGTTTCGATACCCTTGGTGCCGAAGTTAACACAGTAAGCACTCCGCCTGGGGAGTACGGTCGCAAGACTGAAACTCAAAGGAATTGACGGGGACCCGCACAAGCAGTGGAGTATGTGGTTTAATTCGAAGCAACGCGAAGAACCTTACCAGGTCTTGACATCCCTCTGAATCTGCTAGAGATAGCAGCGGCCTTCGGGACAGAGGAGACAGGTGGTGCATGGTTGTCGTCAGCTCGTGTCGTGAGATGTTGGGTTAAGTCCCGCAACGAGCGCAACCCTTAACTTTAGTTGCCAGCAAGTAATGTTGGGCACTCTAGAGTGACTGCCGGTGACAAACCGGAGGAAGGTGGGGATGACGTCAAATCATCATGCCCCTTATGACCTGGGCTACACACGTACTACAATGGCCGGTACAACGGGAAGCGAAGCCGCGAGGTGAAGCCAATCCCATCAAAGCCGGTCTCAGTTCGGATTGCAGGCTGCAACTCGCCTGCATGAAGTCGGAATTGCTAGTAATCGCGGATCAGCATGCCGCGGTGAATACGTTCCCGGGTCTTGTACACACCGCCCGTCACACCACGAGAGTTTACAACACCCGAAGTCGGTGGGGTAACCCGCAAGGGAGCCAGCCGCCGAAGGTGGGGTAGATGATTGGGGTGAAGTCGTAACAAGGTAGCCGTATCGGAAGGTGCGGCTGGATCACCTCCTTTCTATGGAGAATCGTCTTTTGCAATGAAGACATTCAAATCGGAAGTTAAACTTCCACAATAGAACCTTCGGGTTCGAACACTCACTCGTGTTCAGTTTTGAAAGAGTAAGTCTCTTTCATATACGTTTGGTGGCGATAGCGGAGGGGTTCCACACGTACCCATCCCGAACACGACCGTTAAGCCCTCCAGCGCCGATGGTACTTGGACCGAAGGGTCCTGGGAGAGTAGGACGCCGCCAAGCGGACAACCATTCATTGGTTGATTCACAATGTTATATATGTTATATGGGCTTTTAGCTCAGTTGGTTAGAGCGCACCTCTGATAAGGGTGAGGTCGGTGGTTCGAGTCCACCAAGGCCCACCATATAACTTTATATCTTTTATGGGGCCATAGCTCAGCTGGGAGAGCGCCTGCCTTGCAAGCAGGAGGTCAGCGGTTCGATCCCGCTTGGCTCCACCATAATTTTAATTTAATACCTTCTTTAAACATTGATCCTTGAAAACTGGATACCGAAACGAATTTGCGTTTTAGAACATCTTTTAAGCTAAACTTGTGTAAACAAGTGAAGAATTAATAGTGATGCTGAGCGAAGGTTTTGGATTGTAAGCGACTTTTGGCTTTAAACAGAAATGCGAACGGATTTATTCGAGAGCGCTGTTTAAAACAAGATGAGCGAATAAGCCAATAACCAGAGCGATTGGTTAAGCTAATAAGAGCACACGGAGGATGCCTAGGCGCCAGGAGCCGACGAAGGACGTGGCGAACAACGAAACTGCCTCGGGGAGCTGTAAGCAAGCTTTGATCCGGGGGTGTCCGAATGGGGAAACCCAGCTGTGGTAATTCGCAGTTACTCATCTCTGAACACATAGGAGATGTAGAGGCAGACCAGGGGAACTGAAACATCTAAGTACCCTGAGGAAGAGAAAACAATAGTGATTCCGTCAGTAGCGGCGAGCGAACGCGGAACAGCCTAAACCTAAGAGCTTGCTCTTAGGGGTTGTGGGACGTCTCACATGGAGTTACAAAGGAATATGGTAGGCGAAGAGGTCTGGAAAGGCCCGCGATAGAGGTAAAAGCCCTGTAGCCTAAACTGTGTTCTCTCCGAGACGGATCCCGAGTAGTGCGGGGCACGTGAAACCCCGTATGAATCCAGCAGGACCATCTGCTAAGGCTAAATACTACCTGGCGACCGATAGTGAAACAGTACCGTGAGGGAAAGGTGAAAAGCACCCCGGAAGGGGAGTGAAATAGAACCTGAAACCGTGTGCTTACAAAAAGTCAGAGCCCTATTAATGGGTGATGGCGTGCCTTTTGTAGAATGAACCGGCGAGTTACGTTTAACATGCAAGGTTAAGTCGAGAAGACGGAGCCGCAGCGAAAGCGAGTCTGAATAGGGCGATTTAGTATGTGGACGTAGACCCGAAACCGTGTGATCTACCCCTGTCCAGGGTGAAGGTGCGGTAACACGCACTGGAGGCCCGAACCCACGCATGTTGAAAAATGCGGGGATGAGGTGGGGGTAGCGGAGAAATTCCAATCGAACTCGGAGATAGCTGGTTCTCCCCGAAATAGCTTTAGGGCTAGCCTCGGTATAAGAGTAGTGGAGGTAGAGCACTGATTGGGTGCGGGGTCCGCAAGGATTACCAAGCTCAGTCAAACTCCGAATGCCATATACTTATTGCCGGGAGTCAGACAGTGAGTGCTAAGATCCATTGTCAAAAGGGAAACAGCCCAGACCATCAGCTAAGGTCCCCAAGTGTGTGTTAAGTGGGAAAGGATGTGGAGTTGCACAGACAACCAGGATGTTGGCTTAGAAGCAGCCACCATTGAAAGAGTGCGTAATAGCTCACTGGTCGAGTGACTCTGCGCCGAAAATGTAACGGGGCTAAACACACCACCGAAGCTATGGCTAGATACTATGTATCTGGGGTAGGGGAGCGTTGTATGTGGGTTGAAGGTGTACCGTAAGGAGCGCTGGACAGCATACAAGTGAGAATGCCGGTATGAGTAACGAAAAGATCAGTGAGAATCTGATCCGCCGAAAGCCCAAGGTTTCCTGAGGAAGGCTCGTCCGCTCAGGGTAAGTCGGGACCTAAGGCGAGGCCGAAAGGCGTAGTCGAAGGACAACAGTTTGAAATTACTGTACCACCGTAATCCGCTATGAGCGATGGGGTGACGCAGGAGGGTAGTGACGCGGACTGATGGATATGTCCGTCTAAGCAGTGAGGCTGATGTGTAGGCAAATCCGCACATCGTTAAGGCTGGGCTGTGATGGGGAGCGAAAATTACAGTAGCGAAGGTCATGATCTCACACTGCCAAGAAAAGCCTCTAGCCAGGAGAAGGTGCCCGTACCGCAAACCGACACAGGTAGGCGAGAAGAGAATTCTAAGGCGCGCGGAAGAACTCTCGTTAAGGAACTCGGCAAAATGACCCCGTAACTTCGGGAGAAGGGGTGCCCCGGTAGTGTGAATAGCACGAGGGGGCCGCAGTGAAAAGGCCCAAGCGACTGTTTAGCAAAAACACAGGTCTGTGCGAAGCCGCAAGGCGAAGTATACGGGCTGACGCCTGCCCGGTGCTGGAAGGTTAAGGGGAGTGGTTAGGAGCAATCCGAAGCTATGAACCGAAGCCCCAGTAAACGGCGGCCGTAACTATAACGGTCCTAAGGTAGCGAAATTCCTTGTCAGGTAAATTCTGACCCGCACGAATGGCGTAACGACTTGGGCGCTGTCTCAACGAGAGATCCGGTGAAATTTTAATACCTGTGAAGATGCAGGTTACCCGCGACAAGACGGAAAGACCCCATGGAGCTTTACTGCAGCTTGATATTGAATTTGGGTACGATCTGTACAGGATAGGTGGGAGCCGTAGAAATCGGAGCGCAAGCTTCGGTGGAGGCGCCGTTGGGATACCACCCTGATCGTATCTAGGTTCTAACCTAGTACCGTAATCCGGTACGGGGACCGTGTCAGGCGGGCAGTTTGACTGGGGCGGTCGCCTCCTAAAGAGTAACGGAGGCGTTCCAAGGTTCCCTCAGAATGGTTGGAAATCATTCGAAGAGTGCAAAGGCATAAGGGAGCTTGACTGCGAGACCTACAAGTCGAGCAGGGACGAAAGTCGGACTTAGTGATCCGGTGGTACCGCATGGAAGGGCCATCGCTCAACGGATAAAAGCTACCCTGGGGATAACAGGCTTATCTCCCCCAAGAGTCCACATCGACGGGGAGGTTTGGCACCTCGATGTCGGCTCATCGCATCCTGGGGCTGAAGTAGGTCCCAAGGGTTGGGCTGTTCGCCCATTAAAGCGGTACGCGAGCTGGGTTCAGAACGTCGTGAGACAGTTCGGTCCCTATCTGTCGTGGGCGCAGGAAATTTGAGAGGAGCTGTCCTTAGTACGAGAGGACCGGGATGGACGTACCGCTGGTGCACCAGTTGTTTCGCCAGAAGCATGGCTGGGTAGCTACGTACGGACGGGATAAGCGCTGAAAGCATCTAAGCGTGAAGCCCCCCTCAAGATGAGATTTCCCAATTAGTAAGACCCCTTGAAGACGACGAGGTAGATAGGTTGGAGGTGGAAGTGCAGTAATGCATGGAGCTGACCAATACTAATCGGTCGAGGGCTTATCCTATATTTAAAACGCAAATTCAATTCGGATTCAGTTTTCAGGCGACTCAAGCCTGAGCATTTACGCTGTAAATGCCCGTTTGGTGGCGATAGCGGAGGGGTTCCACGCGTACCCATCCCGAACACGACCGTTAAGCCCTCCAGCGCCGATGGTACTTGGACCGAAGGGTCCTGGGAGAGTAGGACGTTGCCAAGCGGATATTCCCTGATAGCTCAGTTGGTAGAGCACTCGACTGTTAATCGAGTTGTCACAGGTTCGAGCCCTGTTCGGGGAGCCATGCTCTCATAGCTCAGCAGGTAGAGTGCTTCCATGGTAAGGAAGAGGTCACCGGTTCGAATCCGGTTGAGAGCTCCACAGATTTGCAAGGCCCGTTGGTCAAGGGGTTAAGACACCTCCCTTTCACGGAGGTAACATGGGTTCGAATCCCATACGGGTCACCAACTTTTACTTGTACTTACCCTTAGAGGGTCCCATAGATATGGAGGCTTAGCTCAGCTGGGAGAGCATCTGCCTTACAAGCAGAGGGTCGGGGGTTCGATCCCCTCAGCCTCCACCATAATCTTCCTGAGAGATTGTGGGCAACATAGAGTTACCATCAATGGGGATTAGCCAAGTGGTAAGGCAACGGACTTTGACTCCGTCACTCATAGGTTCGAATCCTATATCCCCAGCCAAGTGCGAGCCATTAGCTCAGTTGGTAGAGCACCTGACTTTTAATCAGGGTGTCGAAGGTTCGAGTCCTTCATGGCTCACTTTTATTATTACATGCGCGTGTGGCGGAATGGCAGACGCACCAGACTTAGGATCTGGCGTTTCACGACGTGGGGGTTCAAGTCCCTTCACGCGCACCACTTATTGCGGACGTGGCTCAGCGGTAGAGCATCGCCTTGCCAAGGCGAGGGTCGCGGGTTCGATTCCCGTCGTCCGCTCCATAATTTTGCGCCCTTAGCTCAGCTGGATAGAGCGTTTGACTACGAATCAAAAGGCCGGGAGTTCGAATCTCTCAGGGCGCGCCATTTTTATTAAGCACTTATAGTATTATAACGGGATGTAGCTCAGCTTGGTAGAGCACCTGGTTTGGGACCAGGGGGTCGCATGTTCAAATCGTGTCATCCCGATTTTTCACCTTTGCGGGTGTAGTTCAATGGTAGAACTTCAGCCTTCCAAGCTGATAGCGTGGGTTCGATTCCCATCACCCGCTCCATAATTTTATAGTAACGGGATGTAGCTCAGCTTGGTAGAGCACCTGGTTTGGGACCAGGGGGTCGCATGTTCAAATCGTGTCATCCCGATACTCAGCTTAATTGCTCTTAGATAGCTCTTACTTCGGTAAGAGCTTTTTTTGTTATGTATAGAATTAAAACACGCATAAATTCATATAACATATGTTCTATCATTCTTCCAAAAGAAACTGTACTTCTGATGGAATGCCAATCCGTAGATAATAACTTTTACAGGATTCTTCTTGCTCAGGATTACTGCCTATGGATAGTAGCTTTACAGCAAAAACGTTAGCTTGACGCTCAAGCTTGCCAGGAGAGAAGTAAGAGCTTTCTTCCAGGAAAAAGCGGTTAATCCCCTTGTGAAGGCGATCATGACCTAATTCATGCGCACAAACGAAGCGCTGCCACTCAACTGGCAACTCATTATGAATGACGATAAATCTTCTTCTTAGTTTTCGGTAATATAATCCCTTTGTGCCTGTCCCAAGGTTCATGAAACGAATGTGAATACCTAGCGCTGAGGCTAGTTCGAACGGACAGTTGGTTTTATATTTTTTAATCAGATTATTAATCAGTTCATCCATATTCTTCACCTGCAGCATGTTAGTGTAGTTATTAAGTGTTGTTAGATTTATTTCTCTTGTTCATCTGTTTGGCTTCCCAGAATAATCCGGTCAGTACATCTTTTATCCTCTGCTTGTCATCCTTGTCTAATGGAATTCCATCAAACATCAGCTCTCCATCATCCTCCAGCATTTTACGAAAGTCACGCTTATCCTTGCTTGTAGCCCACTCTGGGACAATCTCTTCGCTTGGAAGGGGATGTTCCTGTAAATAGCCTGCCTGATCCATTAACTCCTCGTAAGGGACGCCTGTAGCCTCAGCAATTTTGCGTAAAGTAGTTGGCTTAGGCACGCCTCTTAGACCATTTTCAATTCGTGAAATTTGTGAACCGCTAATCCCCGCTGCTGCTGCCAATTGATTAATCGTTAATCCCTTTGCTTCGCGAAGTCCCTTCATGTAATCCCCAAATTCTATTGTCATCTCAACCACTCCTTATAGAATGATGCTTATATTATTAATATAAGTCATTTTTGCCAATTGGTAAACAACAAAGCGCATGTTATTGCCAAAAGGCAAGATAATGGAGGGAAATCTATTCTATTTCGCCCAAAACAGACGAATACGGGGTTTTACGAGATTGGTAGAGAAGTGGTATATTATAGAAAAATACGAACAGAATACGAACACTAATATATTTTAGCACATTGCTTAGGAAACTTCCGCAATTTAATCTCATTCTGTCAAACCTAAAGGAGTGCATAAAATGATGAACTTATCCGCCTTACCAGAGTTGGACCGTCGCCGAACCCAGGTCGCTATAGAGAGCATGTTAGAGAAATACCGTATTTTTAAGACCGTTACATTTGAAGCTAAGGAAGCCAGTACTACTTATTCTTACACAGAAAGATTTCATGGCCCTACGAATACAGTTACTGATCAGACTGCTGCGTTAGCTTCTTATAATGTGGATGTACCGGCTGCTAGAAGAGCTTTTTGTTCAGCAATGGACTCTGTGGTAGAGAGACTCGATACGAGGGAACAGCAATTAGTAAGAGAGCGTTATATGAAAAGAGATGAAACATACGATTATACGATCTACAATCATGTGTTTGATCCACCGGTAAGTAAGGACACTTACGTGAAGATACGCACGAAGGCTTTTTACAAGATGGCTTTGGCTTTAACGGATCTCGGTCTACTGTCCCTTAGCACCTTAATAACAGCACCTAGAGTGAAAAAAGAGAAGGTTAGTATTACCTAAGAAATATAGAGGGTTACTTAAGACTGTATCGTCCGAGCGGATGATGCGGTCTTTTTTTATGGATAGAACGATTCTCCGAAAAACCGCCCTATACCATCCCAAAGTTAGCGTAAACCTCGTCGGTCTACCGTCTCTGCAAGGCAAATAGGGGTGTATATTTATAACATGGCAAATGAAGCAAAAAGAACACCGCAAGAGCATGAATGCTCTGCTAATCGTTCAGCCCTACTGGTGATGTGAACAAATCTAGCGGTGAAAGATTCTTTTGGCATGGGCCTAGTGTAGAAGGGTATTATCCAACAGCGGATAGTATCCTTTTTTGTTCTTAAATTTAGTAGAGGGGGTGTCTTCTTAATGTTAATGCGATTGAAGGTTAACACCATCAAGGATCGGCGAATCGTCGCCCTTCAGAAAGGAATGGAGTGATGTCGGTACAACAATTACGAAAACACATTACGAGTACGCTGGAACGATATTTTCCAAATGTGCCTGTGTATGTGGATGGGGAGAAACCTCAGACGGCTTATTTTTATCCCGGACTGATTTCAGCGACACTGGATCGCCAGCGAGAAGGCAGATATTTAGCGGTGTACCGTTTTGGTATCCGTTATGAGCAAGGCAGCTTGCTGGAAGCTGAGACAATGGCAGATAAGCTGAGTGAGGCAATGGCAAGGATGGAGCAGGATGGCGGAGCCTTTCGTGTAGCTAGGCAAGCTTGGGAAGCTGGAAAAGAGGGGCATGGGCCGCTTTTTACAACGGACTATATGGTGTATTTGCAAAGTGAGAAGCCTGACCCCATTAATATGGGTCAAATGATAGGAGGAGAAAGACTGAAATGAGCACAAAGATGAGTAGTGGAGATCGTTTTGGTAAAGAGCAGATTGTGAATTCATCGCTTTTTACGGCTAAGGAAAAGGATGTGCTGAACGTTATTTTGCAGGATGACAAAAGTTATACGATCGAAGAAGCGAAGCAATCTATGGGATTGTTTATTAATAAGGAGGTTTTGAACTGATGGCAGGCGAAACATGGACAACTCAAAACAAAGTGCGCCCAGGGGTGTACGTAAATGTAGCATCGAATCAAGGTGCCATCGGCAAAATGGGAGAACGCGGGATTACTGCTTTGGCACTTGCCTTATCTTGGGGAGAAGCTGGAGTGATCATGAAGATCACCCCGCAGGACGACGTGAATAAGCTGCTAGGTTATGATCTGGAACATCTATCATTACTGCCAGTACGCGAAGCACTGAAACGGGTGGGAACCTTGCTGCTCTATCGATTGAATGAAGGGGTTAAAGCGGCGGTAACTAATAGTGGACTCCAGGTAACTGCTAAATACGGTGGTGTACGCGGAAATGATCTTTCTGTTGTTATTGAGAAGAATATTGAGAATAATGCTCTTTTTGATGTAAAGACACTGCTGAATGGAACTGAACTGAATAAGCAAACGGTTGGAACGGCTGAAGAGTTAGTTGCCAACGATTATGTACAATTCCAGAAAAATGGCGTAGAAGGCTTGAAGCTAACCGCAGGGATGCCGCTTATTGGCGGAGCTAATGGTACGGTGACAAATGGTGCGCACAGCGATTTCTTGTCTGCTCTTGAGGTGCTTGAGTTCCAAACGGTTGGACTAGTATCGCAGGATAGTACGCTTAAGGCGCTGTATAGCTCTTGGGTAAGACGACTACGGGAAACGGAAGGTAAGAAAGTGCAGGCTGTACTATCGGATTATGCTACTGCGGGTCATGAGGGTGTGATCAGCGTGAAGAACGGGGTAGTACTGAGTGACGGAACTAGGATTGATAACAACAATGCTGTTGCTTGGGTAGCCGGAGCTACGGCTGCTGCTGCGGTGAATCAATCGCTGACTTATCAGGGATATGACGACTCCGTTGACGCTGATGTGCGGTTTAGCCATTCTGAAACGACAGCAGCTTTGCTGCAAGGCGAACTGCTCTTTACTTACAGTGGAGGGCGAGCTGTGGTGGAACAGGATATTAACACGTTTACGGCATTCTCTCCGGATAAAGGCAAAGCGTTCTCCAAAAATCGTGTGCTGCGTGTGCTGGATGGGATTGCGAATGATCTGAAGCGTATTTTTGAGAACTACTACATTGGTAAAGTAGCCAATAATGAAGATGGACGGGCTCTGTTCTGGTCACAATGTGCGACTTATATGAATGATTTGCAGGATATGGGTGCGATTGAGGGCTTTAACGCGCAGACAGATGTTGTCGTTGTGGCTGGTGCGGATAGTGATAGTATCGTGCTGGATGTGGCTGTGAAACCGGTAGATTCCGTAGAAAAAGTATATATGAAAGTGAAGGTGGTTTAAGATGGCATTTTTAAAAGCTAGTGATACGATTTCCGGCCAGGAGGGCCGTGCGTATGCCGTGATTGGTACGCAAGCTGAAGAGATGTTCTATGTGAAGACGCTTGAAGCTACGGTAGAAAAAACAAAGGCAGAGGTAAAGACTCTAGGCCGCCGTGGTGTTCAGCATAAAGCGACTGGATGGTCGGGAAGTGGTTCAATGACGATTTTTTATATGACTAGCCGTTTCCGCCAGATGATGCTCGATTATATGAATACAGGTGTCGATCAATATTTCGATATTGAGGTTACGAACGAAGACCCATCGTCCAGTGTTGGAGCACAACGCATTATTTTAAAAGGCGTGAACCTTGATAGTGTCATCATGGCTTCTCTTGATACAGAATCAGATGCGCTGGAAGAAGAAGTGAGCTTTACCTTTGAAGACGTGCAGATTGTGCAAGCTTTTGGCGCTCCAGCAGGCTCCGGAAACTAATAAAGACAACTAGATAGGAGCAAGTAAGGCCCGGGCGTGCAGGTGAGCGGCGGGTCTCTTCTCTGTCTAGTTAGTAGTACTAGAAGAAACTAAATCATTTTAGGAGGAAGACAATGAGTGAATTAAGTTTGTTTTTTGCGCAAAATGTAGCATGTGACACGACCGAGGAGTTTGTGGTATCGCAGCGTTTTAAGGATAAGGAAGGGAATGCGGTTGCCTGGAAACTACGTAGCATGAACGAGGACGAGAATCAGGAATGCCGTAAAGCGGCTACCCGTAAAGTCAAAGGAAAGAACGGAGTGTATACCTCCGAGATTGAACCGAATGATTATATGGCTAAGCTGATGACTTCAAGTGTGGTGCACCCAGATCTGAAAAATGCTGAGCTACAGCGTTCTTATGGTGTGCTAGGTGCCGAAACGCTGCTGCGAAAAATGCTGCTTCCGGGTGAATTCGCGGCACTGGGTGAACGGGTACAGGCCTTGAATGGCTTCGGTACAGATATGAACGAGCTGGTGGATGAAGTAAAAAACTAATCAACGGGGGTGACAGTGAAGCCAACCTGGCTTACTACGCCCTCCACGAGTTGCACATTTTACCACATGAGCTGATGAAACTGTCTACACGTGAACGCGCCGCAATTTATGCGATGATTGCTATTCGGGTGGAGAAGGAGAAGCGGGATCAGGCGAGGAGTAAGGCGAGGAAGAGATGAGGGGGTGAATGAATGAAGATAGAAGCATCTAAAGCCGTAATGCTACCGATGAAATCCCTGGCAATCTGGAAGAGTGTCAATAAACAATGTGTTCGTATAAACAGTAATCTGGATATCGTTAATCGTTTGGTCAAGGGAATGCAAGTGGTTGTTAAGCGGTCAAATGATGAGATGAGCCGTTCTCTGAATCAAGTAAACCAGTCTTTGCAGGACATCAACGATACTCTACTTGAGGGCTTTAAACGGCTCCCTCCTAAGATTGTAGTTTCCAGGGATATAGTTATTGAGCAAAGTCAACAAGCAGGGCAAACACAACAATTAGCTCAACGAACGCTGAGTAATTCCCCAGGTGAGCAATTGGGTAAGAAAGAAGAAGAAAAAGCGAAGAAGGTTAATTGGTGGAAGGGATTAAAAGCAAAAGAGAAAAAGAAAGAAGAGGAGAAAAAACCTGAAGTTAAGGTTGATCCAATTCCTACTCCTAAAATTAATTTGAGAAAGGACCCTCCGGTTCCACCATCCCCACCTTCTCCTGACTCAAAAATTATGAAATTTCTCAAAACAGCAGATGTGATAAAACCATTTAATACGGTTAAGTCTTTTGGTGAGAAAGCTGTAAAAGCAGCGGCAAAACCTGGAGATATCGAAGACTGGAATACACTGAACAAGAATACAGATGCTGCACTTGGGAAAATCGGTGAGAAAGCGATGGGTGCCCTAAGACCTGTAATGGATACCTTGAATACAGCACTAACTTCAGGTCAATTAATGCCGATTATAGATGCTATGGCTAATGGATTTCTCTTCATAGCTAATGTGATTGGTATGGTAGTCGATGGCTTATTATGGCTGGTGGGAGTAGTGCAGGAAAACTGGTCATGGATTGAACCGATCCTTTTAGCAATAGCTTTCGTCTATCTAGCAGCTATGATTGTGCAAGTGTATTCGCTTGCAGCTGCATGGATGGTAGCAAATTGGCCTATTTTAGTGGTTATTGCAATTATTGCAGTACTAATTGGAATTTTTCAGATGCTAGGTATATCTGCGGGAGAGGTGATTGTAGCTATAGCAGGAGCATTTGGGTGGTTGAAGGTTCATCTACAGAATGTTGTAATAAGTTTGCAAAATGGATTTATTACGTTCAGTGATTATATTCAAAATTTATTTATAGATCCTGTTTATGCTATTAGAAAGCTCTTCTATGACTTAGCAGTTCACTTTTTGGATCTTATTTATCAAATGGCAATTGGTGCTGAAAACTTTGCGGGCGGATTTATGAAAGTAGTAGCACAAGCGATTAATAAAATGTTACCAGGTATTAAGAAATTGCTAAACATGTTGAGTAAAGTACCAGGATTAGAGGGATTAGCTAATGTAAAAGTAGAGTATCTAAATCCTGAAGAACCTCATGCTGTGAGCGGAATGATTAAAGGTATGAAGGACAAATTGGTTGCCCCAACTAGTGATAAGGCTGTAAAAAATTCTAAGAAAAAAGAGTACTTAGAATATGCAGATACTGTTAATGATTACACCCGAAGGGGGAAGGAGTTTACTGGGAAATTTAATGATATGGGAAGGAAAGCGAAAGAATTAATAGAAAATCCCATCGGGAAAATTAATGGATCAAAAACCTCACAATCAGGACTATTAGCTAACCAAAGCAACAACCTCAACACCGTCAACCGCGTGAAACAACTCGACTCCATCAACGACACTGTAGACATCTCTAGCGATGATCTGAAAATGCTGAGGGAGCTGGCGGAGATTCAGGCGATCCAGAATTTTGTGGAGCTGACGCCGACGGTCCAGGTGACGACTGGAAATATTAATAATGCCGGAGACATTGATTCGATTATCAACAAGATTGGGCAAAAGCTGAACGAGGAGTTTGTCTCTACGGCGCAGGGGGTGTATACGTAACGTGGAAGAGTACGGGATATTTCTTGGTTTTAATAATCAGGCGGAAGCATTCCGACTGCCAGTCAATCCAGAGACCTTGGAAATCAAGGAAAGCGGGGATGGGAAGAGCTATACCATTATCGATCTAGGTGAGATTAATACGATTGCTTATCCGAAGCTGACGGAGATCACAATCGAAAGTATTTTTCCGGCACAAAGGTATCCGTTTGTATTAGTACAAGAGGACGGGTTGAAGAGACCCTTTGAATATGTGGAGCTGATTAAGAAGTGGATGACGAGTCGCAGACCTATTCGTTTTGTATTTTCCGGGGTGAGCTATACTGATGACTTGAAAAAAGCCGATGGGAAGTTAAACGACGCCAAGAAATGGTTAAAGGATTCATCGACTAGTGAGGATAAATCCATAGAGATTGATTTCGGTGTGAATATGGCTATGAGTATTGAAAGCTTCTCTTGGAAGCTCAGTGCAGGTACATCAGGGGATATTGAATATTCGTTATCTCTCAAAAAGTATGTATTTTATCAGGCGGTAGCTGTTAAAGTCGTCAAGGATGAAGTGAAGGTAGAACAGAAGCGGGCGAACGAAACTCCCAAACCTAAAACGTATATCATGAAATCTAAAGATAATCTATGGAAAATCGCTAAAGAAATCCTTGGAGATGGTAATAGGTGTTGGGAAATCCAGAAACTTAATGGCATTAAAGATAGTGAGCTGAGGAAGCTTCCAATCGGTAAGGTCATTAAGCTGCCGTAGGAGGATGTTATGGAACTGCTTGTGAAGAATAAGGAAGGGAATCTATGGGATATTTCTGGCATCGTCTCCGATATTTCTTGGAAAACGGCCCGCTCAGGAAAACCGGCAACGTTAGAGTTAACACTTGTGGATAGTGGAATCTATCAGCATCCCAAGTTTGGCATTAGCAACGGTGATATTATTCAGTTCAGCAAAGATAATGTGGATGTATTCTACGGGTTTGTGTTCAGCATTGATACAGGCTCAGATCAGGAAATCAAGCTGACTGCCTATGATCAGATGCGTTATTTGCTGGGCAATGGCAGTTATGTTTTGCAGGATGTTACGGCTAGCGATGTTATCAAAAAAATAACACAAGATTACGGACTACAGACAGGTGTGCTGGAGGAGGCGGAGTACCGGATTCCCTCTTTAATCGAAGATGACAAAAAGCTGCTGGACATCATTATGGGAGCGATCGGCAGTGAGCTGCAGTTTAAGGGGCAGTTGATGGCTTTTTACGATGATTTTGGGAAGCTTACGCTGCGTAAACCGAATTCTATGCTGCTTAATCTGGTGCTGGGAGCGGGGCATTATCTGTACGATTATTCGCTCAAAAAAAGTATTGATGATGATACGTACAACACCATTTTTCTATACAAGGATAATGAGAAGTCTGGTAAGCGCGATTTCTTTCCGGTTAGCGATAAGGATAATGTGAAACGCTGGGGAATCCTACACTTGTATCAGAAGGCCGATGACAAAGCGAATGCTGCACAAATTCAGGAGAAGGCAAATAATCTGCTAAAAATGCATAACCGAGAAAAGCTTAGTCTCTCCGTACAGGCGATTGGTGATATGCGCGTAAGGGCTGGTAATTTCATTTATGTCCTGCTCGATGAATTTAAGACGCAGGTATTTCTGGTGGATCAATGCAGTCATAAGATTTCTGGTGGGGAGCATACGATGTCCCTCGATATAAAGGTGGTGTAGTAATGATGTTGGATATAATTAAAAAAGCAAGCTTAGGAGCCGTGGGAAATACAAATCCTGTGGCTTTTTCTTATGGGACGGTAACGGAGGCAGCTCCTTTGCAGATCCAGGTGGATCAACGGTTTATTTTATCGGGGAATGCGCTAGTACTGCCTGAATCGGTAATGGAAAGCAAGATCGAGCTAGAGGGAAGAGAAGTAGTGCTGCGAAGAGGACTTGCCTCTGGTGATCGGGTTCTGATGGTTCGGATGCAAGGCGGACAAAGCTATATTGTTCTGGATCGGCTGGTGAGCCCAATATGATTCCTGCGATTGGAAAAGCCGGACCGATAACCGCCCTTCTTGAAGGTGAGGTCAGCCTTGAGCGTGGGGAAAGCCCCAGCCTAACCTACCGAATGGATTGGGATAGAAAAAGGATTACAGGCCAAACGGATGGACTTGAGGCCGTGCAACAGGCAGCGGCCAAAATTCTGCGAACCGAAAGGTTTGAACATCTGATTTACAGTTGGGATTACGGAACAGAGTGGCGACTGGTGCTTGGCAAAGATCGGCTGCTAGTCAGAGCTGAAATCAGACGTATTGTTAGTGAGGCTTTACTTCAGGATGAACGAATCCTTAGTTTAGAGAATATTGAGATTTCTTTTACCGGGGATAATCTAACCTTTGATTGCAAGGTGGCCACACGTTATGGCAATTTTCAGCTGAGAAAGGAGTTGAATGAGGATGTATGAGGATCAGACGTATGAGGCTCTTTTGGAGCGAATGCTGGACCGGGTTCCGTCAGGTTTGGATAAACGCGAGGGCAGCATCATTTATGACGCGCTCGCTCCAGCAGCAGCAGAGCTCGCGCAGATGTACATTGAGCTGGATGTGAATAATAATCTGTATTTTGCAGATACGGCTACCGGAGAGTACTTGGAGCGAAGTATCGCCTGGTCAGGAATTGTAAGGCGTGAAGCGAGTAAGGCGCAGCTGAAGGGGATTTTTTATAAAGCGGATGGAGGATTTGTGGATGTTCCTCTCGGCAGCCGCTTCTCTCTCGATATGCTGAATTATATTGCCGTGGAGAAGGTATCACCTGGAGTGTATCGGCTGGAAAGTGAAACCGCTGGAGAAGAAGGAAACCGATATTTTGGCTCTTTGCTGCCTGTGGATTATATTTCAGACCTTGCGCGTGGGGAAATAGCTGCTCTATTAATTCCTGGAGAGAACGAAGAAACAGATGAATCGTTACGCCAACGTTATTTGGATTCAGCCAGACGCCCAGCTACTAGCGGAAATAAATATCACTATATGGAGTGGGCGATGCAGGTTGTGGGGGTGGGAGGTGCGCGTGTTTTTCCGTTATGGAACGGTCCTAAGACGGTGAAGGTGATCATCGTAGATGCTGAGAAACTTCCTGCTTCTGAGCTGCTGGTGACTAAGGTTCAGCATTACATTGATCCGGTTTCTGGAGCGGGTGAGGGGCAAGCCCCCGTAGGTGCAGTTGTGACAGTAGCGTCGGCAACGGGAAAAAATATCAATATAAGTGCAAAAGTAACCCTCGCATCAGGCTATGCACTGCAAACTGTTAATGAAGAATTCAAGGTAATTCTTGAGAGCTATCGCAAAGAGAAGGCTTTTTCAGCAACCTATATCAGTCAGTCTGTAATCGGGGCACTATTGCTTGCTACGGAGGGTGTCGCGGATTATACGGAGCTAAAGCTAAACGGTGGAGCGGGTAACGTAATGTTGAACGTAGAAGAAGTACCGTTGTTCGGCAATGTTTTACTGGAGGTGTAGTATGGGTTATCCAGAGCAAATTGATATATTTCAAGACAAGCTTAATAAAAAAGCAAACGGTGGTAGCTATGTAATTGAAGAGAGATTACCGCTTGAAAATGGCATGTTCAGTGGTGTGCTTGCGCATGACAACATTAATAATCAGACCGTCGCCGTGTACACAGGATCACAGTATTCAGGGATCGAGCTACGTAATTTCACTGTGTCTTTTCCGGATGAGGCGCCGTGGCGGCGATTGATTAAGATTTTTGCCGATGTGCCAGAGGTTTATGTGACTTACGAAACCCCCGGCGATACCGTTGAAGCAGAGGATATTAACGGTTTACAGATGAGTCTTACTGCTGTCCAAACTGAAATAGAGCGTTATAAGAGCAAGGGTCAGATTGACGGAGGATCTTTTAGAAGAGAGGTGTAAAATGGCACAGACCATACAAATAAAGCGGGGTACAAAGGCTGAACTAACGAGTTATGGCGTGTTGAAGGCAGGCGAGCTTGGTTTTTGCAGTGATACTAAGGAAGTTTATATTGGTGACGGCACGTCTAATTCCATGGTCGGAAGGGCGTTGTCCGGGCCAGAAGCCTCGCGTCCAGTTGCAGGAGCTGTTGGACGTTTGTATTACGTGACTACGGGTACGAATAGCGGATATTTATATTTTGATGATGGGGCTGCTTGGCGGCGGGTGAATGCGCAGAAACTTAGCGACCTGACAGGTACAATCGATGATATTGCTGATGGAGCAACCTATGCGAAGGTGCTTAAAGCGGATATTAGTGCGGGACATATCAATAAAGTATCGGACGGCACGAACATAAAAACTGCGGCTGAGATCAAGACGCATATTGACGATGTGACCAAACACCGGACGATCAATGATGCTGGGACTACGATTACAGATCTGTGGTCTGCCCAGAAGATTAAGAACGAAATTGAGCTGGCCAAGCATAATATTGAACCGCAAGCGTCGGTAAAAGATCAGCACCTGCTCGCTCCACCTGCCAGTCCGGTTGAGGGTGACCGATATATTATTCCGGCCGGAGCAACCGGGGCATGGGCGGGGAAAACGAATCAAATCGTTGAATATCAGTCTGCTGCTTGGGTCTTTTATGTTCCTGCTGTGGGTTGGACCGCTTATGTCGACGACGAACAGAAGATTTATAGCTGGAACGGAAGTGCATGGGTTCGTACCGGGGGTGCGCTACAGACGATTACCGCTGGGAACGGGCTCATTGGTGGTGGTCAAGCCGATGCTGTAACGCTGAATATTGGTGCAGGCAATGGGATCACGGTCACTGCAGACGCGATTGCCGTTACGGCTGGAAAAGGGATCATCGTAGATGGAGCCGGTGTAGCTGTAAGTGTGGATGGAAGTAGTATCATTTATGATGCAACGAATGGCAATAAACTTACTGTAGCCAGTATTGATGGCGGAACATTCTAGGGGGCGGGATAATGGCTCTAAAGACATTGATTCAAATACGTCGCGGATTGGAAAGCGCCATTGGCGCACTGGCTATTGGTGAGCTTGGCTACTGTACAGACTCTGGCAAGCTATATATTGGTTCTGCTGCTGGGAATGTCTTGCTTGTTGCGGCGCAGAGTACCGGGGATATGCTGAAAAGCATTTACGATACGAATAACAATGGCAAGGTGGATTTCGCGCAACAAGCAGATAGTGTGGCTTGGGCGGGGGTAGCGGGGAAGCCATCCGTGTTTCCTCCAGCGGCGCATACACATGATTATCTGCCTAAGGGCCCTCTAACCTGGAACCAACTGAAGGGGGTGTAGGGGATGAGTTATGGCAACTCTTTATTCAGCGAATTATTGTATTCCGCAGATGAAGATTCTAATCATCCGGGAGAAGTCGAGGCGCCAGATCTAATGCGGTATTTGCCGGACTATTATAAGGGTGTCACCGAAATGGAGAAGCTTCAGGAGAACATCGGGCTAGAAATAGGTGGACTGAAGGCTGGCACTATAAATGTGCTGGATCAGGCGTTTGTTGAAACGGCAACGGTGAGCCTTGGACGTTGGGAAGCTGAGCTTGGACTAAATATCGATGTATCCAAGTCATATGCCACACGCCGAGAGATGATTAAGGCGAAGCTGCGAGGAAACGGGACGACAACGCCGGAGATGATCCAGCGGACGGCGTCAGCTTTTTCGGGTGGGGTAGTTGAAGTAAAGGAAGTGCCTGATGAGTACCGTTTTGAGATTCATTTTGTAAGTACGCTGGGCATTCCTCCAAATATGGCGGGGTTGATTCAAATTATCGAAGAGATTAAACCCGCGCATTTAGCTTATGATTTTGTGTTCAGCTATACCTGGTGGGACTCCGTCAAGGTTTTGACCTGGGAGAGTGCTCACAGTAAAACATGGAATGAATTAAGAACTTATAGATAGGAGAGTGACACATGCAAACCACAGGAAATTTGGGCTTAAAAAAGCCCGAGGGAACAGATATCGTTGATATTGCCGATCTGAACGGGAATATGGATATCTTGGATAATGCCGTTAATGGCAAAGTTGAAAAGGTTACTGGTAAGCAGCTGTCCACGAATGATTACACCGCAGCTGAGAAAACGAAGCTGGCGGGCATTGCTGCGGGGGCAACGAACTATACTCACCCAGCTACCCACCCACCAGCTATTATTGCTCAAGACGCGAGTAATCGGTTTGTTACGGATGCTGAAAAGACGGCGTGGAATGCGAAAGAGACTCCAGCTGGCGCTCAGGCAAAAGCGGACGCAGCGGTCGCAGCTGCAAAAACGGACTATATTCGTCAACCGGGGTATGCTGCCACTAGTGGCACAGCTACAGCTTATAGTGCAGTTCTAACCCCAGCGCCTACGACAACACCAGATGGATTTGGTATTACTATCGTCCCGCACGTAACCAATGGGGCAAATCCTACGCTCAGTGTTAACGGACTTGCAGCGGCGCCTCTTAAAGATCAAAAAGGCGTAGCTTATGCAACTGGGAAGCTCATCGCTGGGAAACCTTATACGTTCCGGCGTGTGGGTACGGATTTTTTGGCAGATAGCGCGGGTGGCTCTGGTAATGCGGTAGCAGGAGACATTCGCGCAGGAAAAACGGCGGCAACAGACGCAGGGGATATTACAGGCACACTCCCGGTTCAAGCTGGTGGTACGGTCACTCCAGGAGCAACTGCTGTCGTTAAGGCAGCCGGAATTTATGATGCAGCTATCACGGTTGCAGCTGTTACGGTGCCAGCAGATAAGGTGCTTGCAGGAACTACAATCGCTGGTACTGCTGGTACTATACCTATAAAAGCAAACGGTACGGCAAGTGCCTTAGCAGCACCTTCTGGTTCAACAGGGCTTAGTGTGGGCGTACCAGTCGGTGCCTACTTAGATACTTCGGGATTCGGTGGCCAATCACCATTCGTAAATATAGATGATCCTGATTTTATCGCCGCAAATTTTCGGGCAGATAAAAATATTTTCGGGAAGCAGGGCTCTATTCCGGTTATAACAGTGGGTGGAGATCCCGCTATAGGGGTAGCAAGATGGCCCGATGGGGCATTAGCAGTTTATCCAAGCGAAGGATACCGCAAAGGTGGAGCGGGTGCAGGGGAACTTAAGGTGAGTACGGCACAGTTAAAACTAGCAGACAGCGCTTTAGCTCCGCAGAACATAATGAATGGTATATCTATTTTCGGTGTAGGTGGTACGTTGCAGCCTAGATTATTTGCCAGCGGAACGATAAATGCCGTAGGGGATGGAACCGTAACCGTTACTGGATTGTCATTTACGCCAGTGATAGCGGCGGTAGATTATGGTCCCGGTGGAAACAGTCAAGCTATAGGTATGACTATGGATGGTAGAACTATTCGGGGGTATTACAATGGTGGCGGTAATGTGATTATGCCATATTGGGACATACTTCCGGGGGGCTTCAGGCTTGGTTATGGGTTCAATAGTGGTACTCCGTATAAGTGGTGGGCGTGGGGCTAAGAAAGGAGGGAGATAAATGGAAATAGGCAGAAAGATATATTATGACAAAGTAACGGGCACCGTTTTAGCCGATCTTGGAGAGCGTCAAGGTGGCGTGGCAGAAACAACTACAGAATATGACTTCACCGTTTATAAAGCTTTATCAGAACGCGTGCCCGAAACGGTGGTCTGCTTGCAGCTTGAATATGGCGAGTATGAGCATGACTTTGCAGAGTGTAATGGATATCGTGTAAACGTCGAAACGGGCGAGCTAGAGTTTAGTTATCAAGATTCTAATGAAACGCTTGAGTAACGCAGGAGCCCGCATATATTGAACCGTTGACTAAGCAAGTTACACTACTCAAGTCACAGGTCAAAGCGGTAATAGATAGAGCGGATTTGATGGATGATGTTATCGCCGAAATTGCAGAAGTTATATACAAATAAACTGGATTGGAGTTGATTTATTATGATGGCAACATTTTTTGCGCAACGAGTAGTATTGGGAAAGCCCGAATTTAATAACGTGCCTTCAAAGCTACAAAACGAGGTTAGAGAAATCCTTATTGATAGTGCCTTGATTATCTAGCAGAAAAATAAAAATTATACACTAAAGCCCTCGGATCCCCGAGGGCTATTTATGTTAGGGGGATGGGTATGGGAGTGGAACAATCCGAGGTTTTGCAACGAATAACGAGAGTAGAAACGAAAGTGAATGAAATGGATAAAAAGTTAGATCGTGCGATTGCTGCTCATGAAACGGCTGTAGAGGCATTATCATCAGCAAGGCTAGCCCATCAAAGATTAGACAAAATCGAAAAAACCATCTTTTGGTTAGAGACAACTATAGTCGGTGCCGTGATAATGGCAATCATAAAATTTACTATGGAGGGTGGGAAATAAATGGAATGGAATGCAATCGCAAATTTAATTAAACCTGAGTTGCTGTTTATCGTTGCTGGATGCTGGGTGATCGGATACATCCTTAAGCAAACACCGCGAGTGCCTAACTGGGCTATTATTTATTGGGTCACACTGCTGGCTATTATTAGTGTTTGCTTTACCCTTGGATTTACTATAGATAGTATTGTTCAAGGTATTTTATGCGGGGCTATGGCTGTGTATGGTAATCAACTCATCAAGCAAGCACAAAAGGGAGCTAACAAGTAATGGCACTAATACTTGAACAAGTCAAAGCAAAGTCGGTAAAGAACTTGCTTGGTCTGAATCCGGTAGTCTTAGCGGCTGCAACGACGCTGATTGAGCGCTGTTATGCTCGCGGAGTAAATATTCTCATTACACAGGGACTTCGAACAATTGCCGAGCAGGATGCTCTTTACGCACAAGGACGCACCAAACCCGGAGCGATTGTCACCAATGCGCGGGGTGGGTATAGCTATCATAATTTTGGGTTGGCCGTAGACTTTGCTCTTTTGTTACCCAGTGGATCGAGTGTGTCATGGGATATGTGCCGGGACGGCAATAACAATCAGATCGCAGATTGGCAGGAGGTTGCGAAAGAGGCGAAGGCGCTGGGCTTTGAGTGGGGTGGCGATTGGACGAGCTTTAAGGACTACCCACATTTTCAAATGACGTTTGGCTTAACGCTCACTCAGTTACGTGCAGGGGGCAAGCCCTCAATATCCGCAGTGGAGGCCGCGTACAAGATCATCAATCGGAAGGTGGAGGAAGAATTGAAGAGCGAGGTTATTGCTGTCGTAAAGGTTAACGGGGTTAAGATTGCAGATGGAGTGCTTGAAAAAGGGGTCACCTACATTCCTGTACGTGTTATTGCAGAAGCGCTAGGTGCACAGGTAGGTTATAATTCCGCCACTCGAACGGTTGAGATTACAAGTACCCACTAAGGAGGGTTATATCATGGAAACTAGAGAGATTTTAGATGATGTTATGGCGTTTGCTTCTATATTAGCTGTATTCGTACTGGCTCTGGTTCAATTGGTCAAAAATAGTATCAACATCCCGCGTAATGCAGTCCCAATTATCGGACTATTAATAGGTTTGCTCATCGGAGCGGCAGCGTATCCTTTTACCGAACTGGATATCGTCCTTCGCCTGTGGGCTGGGGGGTTGGCTGGTTTATCTGCGACGGGGTTGTTTGAGCTAGCTTTTAAGGATCGTCCGGGGACGACGAAAGAATAGATGGATATTAGGTTCAAATCATAAAAAAGGGCTGTTCCAAAAAGTCTGAATAGACCTAAGGAAGAGCCCCATTGTTTCCATCACAAGATTACATAGTTAAGCTTCAGAACGAAAGCGTATTACCCGGAAGTAGAGAGTACAGTCCTGCAAAACCTTCTCCTTCTAATATAGAAGTAACATGATCGATATGCGATTTGGGAGCATGAACGAGTACCGTCCGGCGGCTGGGAAGCGTTTGGAGCATGTCTCGAATGTCTGGCAAGCCTTGATGGACTTTATAGCGTATGAGTGAAACTTTACATCTCGTGTTGCTAGATTGCTCTACCATAGAATGTTTAACGAGACGGTGTCCCAGGCTACCCGCTGCCAAATGTCCCGTAAAAATCACATGGTTGTCAGGAGAAGCAGAGAGCTGATGAAAGTACTCTTGTGCTTTTGCCGACTGCATCATCCCATCATTGGTAAATACGATTGCGCCCTTGAGATTCAATAATGCCTTTGCGCGGTCGTCTGGGTTAGATACAATACACAAGTTCTTTCTATTAAAAAGCATATCTACGCGCTGAATAGCGTCCTCTTTCAGCCATTCGGCCTTATCGCTCAAACCTCTTAACGGTGCTACGAGCTCTTCTTCGACGATCAGCGGATCATCTGGGAAGCACTCGCTTGCCCATACGATCAATTCCTGGCTTCTGCCATGGATAGGTACCGGAAGGAGGATTGAACCCCCTTTTTGCAGAGTGCTACAGATAGCTGACTCTAATTGCTGTAACTTTACAAGCTGCTCATCAGGATCCGCGCCGTAGGCGGCATCGATAATGGATAGATCGACGGCATCTTTAGCTCCGGCTTCCACAATCGTTGGTGAATCTGCCATGAGCAGCAGCGACTCCTTCGTATAATCCCCTGAGAAAAATACGATTGTTCCATCCCATTCGAGGATCAGCCAAACCGAACCTGCTAAATGTCCGCTTCGCCCCCATTGTACTCGAAGATTAGGTGCAACCCTCAGCCAAGTCTGAGGGGGGATATGCTCCTCCAAATACATGAACTGAATAGATTGCTTATCTATTTCTCCATAAGGTAATGATGCGGACTGAGCAGCCACATATTTATCCCAAGCTTCGAAATAATCGGGAAGCTGTTTAACGGTAGCTTTCGTTGTCCATACCTTACCTGAATATCCGTACTTATATAGTAGGGGAAGGGCTATGGAATGATCCTCATGCGCATGAGACAGAAATACGGCCTGCAAATGAGGAATGATATCTGTATCTAGCAGGGGGTATTCACCTGGGCCTTCTTTTTTGACACCACAATCGAGTAGAATCCCAGCTTTCCCACCCTTGTTCTGCAAAAGATAGGAGGAACGGCCATGCTCTCCGGCCCCTCCCCAAATCGTTAGTGTGCTCATTGTTGTCTCCGCTTTCTATCTGGGCTTAAATATTCTAAGACTAGTAGTAATATAGTGGTAACGCCTACAGAGATTACGGCCATGGCCATCCCCATCGCTACTGCACCTTGTTCAAACTGGGCAAAAATATAGGTCGCCGATGTCTGCATTGAAGGTGGAAGAATGAGTAAGGAGGCTACCAGTTCCCGATTGGAAATGGTAAAGGTCATCATCCAGCCAGCCGCCATCCCCGGAAGGATGAGAGGGAGCAGGATACGGCGGAACACATAAAGCTTGCTTCCACCAAATACTTGTCCCGCTTGCATGAGGGAAGAATCGATCTGCCCGTAGCTAGCTTTTACATATTGAACGGTATAGGGGATGAACAGCACAACATAGGTTAGCACAACCATCCAGTAGGTATTATAGAGCGGGATAGGCATCCAGCGAGCATTCCAAAGCAGAATTAATCCCACTACGATTACAATTCCAGGAACAGTGTTGGGAAGCAAACTGAACAGATCTGTAATTTTCTGCTTGAATGTAGCTCCTTTTCCTACGGTTAAAGCAAACCAAGTCCCAAGAATAACCGCGATACTGGAAGCAACGATAGCTAATGTGAAGCTATTTAATAAGGCTTCAAGACCTTGAGAACCGGGTGATAGCAGCTCTGCATAATGTTTGAAGGTTAAATTGCTCCAAGATACGCCTTCTCCGCGCAGCTTCAATAATGAGGCTGTAATGATCGAGAAATAAGGAATGCCGATAGATGATAGAAGTAATAAAATAACATACCCCCAACTAAGAACCCCTACGATTCCTGTGCTCTTATAACGTTTAGTGCGCGTCCCTTTTCCTCCAATTAGGCGGTAAGAGAAACGGCTGCTAATTAGAGTCTGGATGTACCACATGACTAGACAAACTCCGAGCAACAAGGACGCTAGTGAAGTAGCTTTTCCAAAATCTATCGGCCAGCTAGAGATATACTTATGGATCTCAGAGGTCAGAACGTAAAAGCCGATCCTACGACCAAAGGTCGCAGGGGTACCAAATTCGGCAATCGTTTTGACGAAGATGAGAAGAGCTCCAAGCCCATAGCTGGATAATAGCAAGGGAATGATTACTCTTTTAAATCTGTAAAAGAACGGAGCACCATGAACAGAGGCTGCTTCCTCCAGATTGCCCCCGATCTGCAAAAGTGCATTACGCAGCAGTAAATACAGGAAGGGGAATAAATGCAGGCTCATGATCAGCACCATCCCTCCATAGCTAAAGAAGTACGGAGTCAGCACGGAGGATACAGGTAGAAATTGCTCCATATACCCACCTGTCTGCATAAACAACATCCAACCCATAGAACCAATGTATGGTGGTGTCATAAACGGGATTAACAGCACGACATCGAGCCAGTTATGATGCCCTAAGTCCGTCTTAGCCATAATCCACGCCAGAGGTAGTGCAAATAGCGTAGTTAGTAGAATGACGCTTACCCCAAGCCCGATAGAATTCAGCAGTACCTCTACCAGATCATGACTACCCATAATAGTTCGTAGTGGCGCGGTTATATCCAGCTGCTCATTCGGATAAATACTGGTCCAGAAGATGAGCAGGAGTGGCAGCAGTACAAGCACTGTCAGTATAAATAAAGCAAGTCCGCCGCTCACCCATTTAAATGAGCGCAAAGAGTTAATATTCATTACGCTTATTTAAAAATTTGTGTGAATGTTGAGGAAACTTCATCACTGTGTTCGTTCATCCATTCCCATTTCACATCAAATGTCTTAATTTCTTCGAGATTTGCACGATTCTCTGCTTTCACATCGGTTCTGCCTGGCAGCAAGTAAGCTTTGGCAACAAGCGCTTGAGCTTCATCGGATAGAAGATAGTCGATAAAAGCTTTAGCATTATCTACATTCGGGCTTGTCTTAATAATCGCAGCTGGACGAGGGCTGATTACGGTTCCTTCAGCAGGGTAGACGATATCTACAGGCTCTCCGTCAGCTTTTGCTTTATAAGCCATGTAATCTACACCTGCGGCAACGACGGATTTAGCACCGGTAATCACCGGATCAAGTGCCTCTTGATTGGCGCCCGCCATCGCTACTTCATTGCTTTTATATTGTTTAAAAAGATCCCAGCCACTGTCCCCTTTAGCACTTAAATACCCAGTCATGAAATCAAGAGCCGAGCCTGATAGCGAAGGGTCTGGAATATTAACGGTTCCTTTCCATTCCGCTTTGGTGAGGTCATCCCATGAGGTCGGTGGTGTGCTAACTTTTTTGGTATTGTAGACAATCCCTAGTGCGGATGCGCTATAGCTGAAATAATTTCCATCTGCTGTGTCTGACCAATCGCTAACGAGCTTATCTGCATTAACCGCCTCTTTATATGGAAGTAATAATCCATCTTTCTTCATCCCTTGCATGGACGGAAGGGAAGCAAGAACGACAACATCGACAACTGGGTTGGACTTCTCAGCTTCCATACGGGCTAATATTTTTCCGGTTGTGCCTTGGAACATTTCGACCTTAACACCGGTTTTGGCTTCAAAGCCTGTTTTAATTTTATTGGCTAGACCCTCAGGACCTGCACTGTAGACAACAAGATTGCCACTCAGAGATTTCTCTGTTGGTTGTGGTGCTTCAGTTTGAGCTGTAGTGTTAGCGTTTGAAGTTGGGTTACTTGCGTTAGCTGCAGGCGTGTTAGAGGAGCTACAGCCAGCTAAACTCGCACCGATTATAGTTGTTAGAAGAAGTGTACTAAGTCCTTTAGTGTTATTCATTGCTTTCAATTTGAATGCCTCCCAAATATTTTTTTGTGCATCTTGCTGCATGGAACAGCATTAAACATAGCTATTCCATGCAGTGGACGCTTAATTCAGATGATGGATCTGATGCTGAGAAGCATAGATCTGGATCGTTTCTCCAACAGGTAAACGTTGATCATGATAAGCGGTCCAAGTGATTCCATTCTCCATGTCCAGAATGACTTCATAACGGTCACCCATATAGCTCACATGTCGAATAGTCCCTGTAAAAGGTAGAGAGGAAGCATCCTCCTGAGACCAACGTAAATGTTCCGGACGAAGCATTTGCTTATCAGGAACGATCCAGTTGGATTTTCCAATAAAATGAGCTACAAAGGGATGATTTGGTTTCTGATAAATCTCCTCAGGAGAGCCTGTTTGTAAAATCGTGCCGCTCTGCATAACGACCACTTCATCTGACATAGACATCGCCTCGGTTTGATCATGGGTAACATATAAAGCGGTAATGCCCATATTCCTCACCAAGGAGGTTAACTCCAGCCTCATTTCATCTCGCAAGACCGCATCCAGCGCACTTAAAGGCTCATCGAACAATACGAGCTGGGGTCTAGTAACTACGGCTCTGGCAAAAGCAACCCGCTGCTGTTGTCCACCGGACAGCTGATGGGGAAAGCGTAGCTCGAGTCCTTCCAGCTTTACAGAACGAAGGGCTTGCTGAACCCTAATCCGTAAATCTTTCTTCTGCTTAGAGGCTCGAAGTCCGAAGGCGACATTCTCGAAGACAGTCAGATGCGGCCAGAGTGCGAAATCTTGAAAGACCATGCCAAAGTTGCGGCTATGGATTGGGCGACTAATTCTTTTGTTGCCTGAGAAAATAAACTCCTCATCCATTAGGATTTCTCCCGCATCCGGTGTTTCTAGCCCAGCAATCAGACGGAGTAGTGTCGTCTTTCCACAACCTGAAGGACCGAGTAATGTCGTAAAGCTTCCAGCGGGAATCTTCAGATCTGCCGCCTTCAAAGCATGCACATCTCCGAATTTCTTTTCCAAACTGTGGATTGTAATTTCCTTCATCTCTATCTACCTGCCTGTTCTTAAGCTTGTTCTTAGTGTAAAGGTAAAGAATTCCCGCTATATTTGCTGAATGTAACTGTGATATTAACTTTTTTGCCGATTTATTTTAACATTCATAGAATTCTTCTATGGTACCGTTTAGGGAATAGGCGAGGGAGTGGAGAAAAATGAACCTTAATTTAATCAAGCTGGAAATCGTAGAACTGCTAAATAAACATAAGAAAATAACTACAGTAGCCGATAAACTCGGACTGAAGCAGCCCACTGTTACGTACCATTTGAAGAATTTAGAGCAGCAATTGGGGGAGAAGTTATTTGAATCCAGAATGGATAAAATGATTCTTACGGAGAGTGGAAAAGCGTTTCTTCATTATGCGACTAAAATCAATGCACTAGCTGCAGAAGCGGAGCGGGTTGTAAAAGAGTTCAGTCAGGCGGGTCGCGGAACGCTTAAGATTGGTGCGAGCTACGTTCCAGCTACTTATATTCTTCCGAAAATATTGGGGCTGTTTGGAGAACAACATCCGGGGATTACGATCTCTTTATCGGTTAAGCCTTCCCCTGTAATCAAAGAAATGCTGGCTAGCCATGAGATTGACCTTGGTATTTTGTCTACAGAATCTTTTTATCTGCCTGATTTGCATACTCAAGCCTTGTGTGAGGACGAACTCGTGCTTGTATTTGCGCCATCTCATGAATTTGCTTCGTTTTCTAATCTAAACCCGGCTATGATTGCTTCTGCGAGTTTTATATTACATGACAAGGAATCAAGTACACGCCAACTGACGGATAAATGGTTTGAGCGGGAGGGGAATGAGCCGAGGACCTATATTTTACTGGATTCACTGGAGGCCATAAAGCAATCGCTTATGAGTGGAAGGTACGTTTCGTTTATATCGCGTCTTGCTGTGGAGGATGAAGTAGCCAGAGGAAGATTGCTAATGCGCACCATTCCAGATTATAATTTTCAAAGACATATTTATTATTCGTATAACCGTGATCGTCATTATTCTCCGCTTATTGGTCTGTTCATCGATCAGATTCGAACGCTCCGTATTTAAATACACATAATGAAGGTATGCTAGAGCCATTATATATAAGAAAGAATACATAAAATATAAGGACTGTATAAATTGAGAAATTGGTGTATAATCTTAGATGCTGTGTCGCTTTACAGCGCAAAATAGTTGGAGATTTTCACGCAGTTTTATTGTATGATATGAGGAAAGCTTTAATAGGCGATTTTTAGACAGACAATAATTAACACATTGATCCGGAAGAGAATGGGGGGAGCAGCATGACCGAACTTACGACTACCGTCAGCAAAAGCAACTCTAACAATCTGCTGCGACGGGACGTACGGTTCTTGGGGAACATTTTAGGAGAGGTCTTGGTTCACCAAGGCGGTAACGAACTACTAGAGATCGTGGAGAAAATTCGCGAAACCAGTAAATCGCTGCGCTCACTATTTTTACCTGAACTGCACAGTGAATTTAAGGAGTTAATCAATTCTTTGGATCCAGAGAACCGTCATCAGGTAATAAGAGCGTTTGCTATTTATTTTCAGCTCGTGAATATTGCCGAACAGAACCATCGGATTCGCCGCAAACGTGATTATGAACGTTCAGCTGGGGAGACAGTCCAACCCGGTTCTATAGAAAGCGCGATTAAAGAGCTTCGTGAACGTGATTTCTCTCATGAGGAAGTTAACGAGATTATTGCAGGATTATCTCTGGAACTTGTAATGACGGCACATCCAACGGAAGCTATGCGCCGTGCTATTCTCGATATTCATAAGCGGATATCTGATGATGTTATGGGTCTGGATAACCCTACCTTAACCTTCCGGGAGCGTGAACAGCTCCGTGAGAAGCTATTAAATGAAGTGATTACGCTATGGCAAACGGATGAACTGCGTGACCGTAAGCCTACCGTACTAGATGAAGTACGTAATGGGATGTACTATTTCCATGAGACGATCTTCCATGTATTGCCCGATGTTTATCAGGAACTTGAACGTTGTCTCAGTAAATACTACCCAGGGCAGAATTGGCATGTACCAACCTACTTGCGTTTTGGCTCATGGATTGGTGGAGACCGTGACGGTAACCCTTCGGTAACTTCTACAGTTACTTCACAGACCTTGCGCATGCAGCGTAAGCTGGCGATTCGGGAATATCAACGGATTATGCGTGAACTCATGAAATATCTAAGCTTTAGCACAAGTATTGTTAAGGTGACGCCTGAGCTAGCCGCATCCATTGAAGCTGATCGTGAGATCATTAATCTTGGCAAGATGGAAGAATGGCGCAATGACAATGAACCTTACCGTATTAAACTTAGCTATATGATCTCCAAGACACAAAATGTTCTGGATGATGAGAAAAAAGATACTCCTGAGCGTTATTCTACACCTGAAGAGTTTATCGATGATTTGAACGTGATTGACCGCAGCTTACGGCATCACTATGCCGATTATGTGGCCGACACTTATATTAAGAAATTGATCCGCCAAGTGGAGCTGTTCGGTTTCCATACGGCGACACTTGATGTGCGTCAGCACAGTCAAGAACATGAGAATGCCATGACTGAAATTCTGGCGAAAATGAATATTACACCGGACTACTCCAAACTGTCTGAGAATGAGAAGATTGAGCTGCTGGAGAAGCTGTTGAATGATCCACGTCCAATCACTTCTTCTTATCAGACGTATAGTGAGGGAACTGAGGAATGTCTTGCTGTGTACCGGACGATCTTTGCTTCGCAAGAAGAGTACGGCAAACAGTGTATCACCAGTTACCTGATCAGTATGGCAGAAGCGGCAAGCGACATTCTGGAGGTTATGGTCTTCTCCAAAGAGGTAGGACTATTCCGCAAAGATAACGACGGTACTGTCGTATGCACGCTGCAAGCTGTGCCACTTTTTGAAACGATAGATGATTTGCATGAAGCCCCACAAATTATGAATAGACTGCTCAGCATGCCTATCTACCGCGATGCAGTAAGAGCAATGAATGATTTGCAGGAAATCATGCTTGGATATTCAGATAGTAACAAAGATGGCGGTGTGGTTACTGCGAACTGGGAACTGCGTGTTGCTCTGAAAGAGATTACAGCTACAGCCGATAAGTTCGGAATCAAGCTGAAGTTCTTCCACGGACGTGGTGGAGCGCTCGGACGTGGTGGCATGCCGCTTAACCGCAGCATTCTTGCTCAGCCAGCCTCAACGATTGGTGGCGGGATTAAGATCACAGAGCAGGGAGAAGTTATCTCCTCCCGCTATTCAATGCAAGGGATTGCTTACCGCAGTCTAGAGCAAGCGACATCTGCGCTTGTGACTGCAGCGATTAATGCAAGAATTCCGCAAGCGGATCTATATGAAGAGAAGTGGGATGAGATTGTTGCCCGTATCTCTGAAGTTTCGCTTCACAAATATCAGGATTTGATTTTCCGTGATCCGGACTTCCTGACGTACTTCAAAGAATCAACACCTCTGCCTGAGGTTGGAGAGCTTAACATTGGTTCACGTCCTTCTAAACGGAAGAACAGTGACCGCTTTGAAGACCTGCGTGCCATTCCGTGGGTATTTGCATGGACACAAAGCCGTTATTTGCTTCCTGCATGGTATGCTGCTGGAACCGGACTGCAGAGTTTCTATGAGGGTAAGGAAGAGAATCTGAAGATTATGCAGCATATGTATGAGAACTTCTCATTCTTTACTACACTGATAGATACGCTGCAAATGGCTATCTCAAAAGCAGACTTGATCATTGCTAAGGAATACGCCAGCATGGGCAAGAACGAGGAAGCGCGTCAACGGATCTTTGGCCAGATTGAAGATGAATTCAAACTGACCTCTGAGCTGATCCTGAAGATTACTGGCCAGCAGGATATTCTGGATAACGTCCCTGTGATTCAGGAGTCGATCAGACTCCGCAATCCTTACGTTGATCCACTTAGCTACTTGCAGGTTCAGTTGCTATCTGAGCTTAGAGCGCTCCGTGAAGTCGATGGAGACGATAGCGAGTTGCTCCGCGAAGTATTGCTTACCATCAATGGCATTGCCGCTGGTCTTCGGAATACCGGCTGATATAGTCTTAACACAAAAAGTCCGCCCTTTATTAGGGTGGACTTTTTGTGCTTGTATAGGAATTATGCAGTATCCGGCAGATTCTAAAAGATTACTTTCATGGATTCATGGAAATGCACGGTCATCATCTGACCAATATTCTTCATAGAAGCATTATAGACCGAAATAAAGCGATGCACTATGACACACGCGTTATGGACTTTGCCAGGAATGTGTGCAAAGGATACACAAAAGGAGCGCCGGAGCCCGTGTTTGTTTGCTTCTTTATAGGAATTACTGTCTGCTCGCACACATTAACATTTTTAAGTTTCATATTTCTCTGCTTTAGGGTCAAAATGCTGAATTAAAGGGAATTATTACCCGTAAATCGGTATTATAAGGTCATTTCGATAAAATATAGGGAATTTTGAAACTAGAATTAAAAGTGGACACCTCGTTAAGAGATTAAGATAATGAAGATATCTAAGGAGGTGTTCACATGGGTGAACAGCGGCAACGGTATGATGAAGAATTTAAGAGAAACACTGTTAAATATTTGCAAGAGCAGACAAAGTCGGTGGAGGATATCTCGTTAGAGTTGAACATTCCAGCAAAGACTTTGCATGGGTGGAAGGCTAAATATCGCGAGTTCAAAAATGAACCTATTGTTACCTTGGAACGATTCCGAGAGATGGAACAGCTGCTTAGAGAAAAAGAACATGAGATTCAGATGAAAGATAAAAGGATTGCAGATGTTGAGGAAGAACTCACAATTGTAAAAAAAGCAGTGCACATCTTCAGCAAACCAAGGAACTAAGATTCCAGTTTATTGAGGATCATCGCTCCGAGTTCATCTTGGAGAAGATGTGCAAGGTTATGGAAGTTTCTCGGAGCGGATACTATAAGTGGAAAACCTCTATGCCGAGCAAGCAAGAGTTGCGAAAGCGTGAGTTAATGGGGCGAATTACGTATCACTATCACGATAACTATCGACGCTATGGTGCCCCTAAGATTACAAAAAAATTGCGGCATGAGGGCTACAAGGTTACCGAGAGAACCGTTGGCTTGTATATGAAAGAGCTCAGTCTGCGTTCCTGTGTTTGTAAGAAATTCAAAATCCAAACGACCGATTCTAACCATAACTTTCCAATCGCACCCAATCTTTTGAATCAGCAGTTTAAAGTAAAAAAGCCTAACCAGGTTTGGGTTACCGACATTACCTACATTCCGTGCAGAGAGGGACGTCTTTATCTCGCAAGTGTGCTTGACCTGTGTACGCGTGAGATTGTAGGCTGGCGCCTTCAGGACCGCATGACAACCGACTTAGTACTAGGAGCCCTACAAGATGCTTATGTAGCCAAGAAACCCAAGAAGGGGTTATTGCACCATTCTGACCGTGGAAGTCAATATGCATCTGAGGATTACCAAGAGCAACTTAAAACATGCAAGATGAAAAGTAGCATGAGTCGCAAAGGAAATTGCTACGACAATGCATGCATAGAATCCTTTCACAGCATTCTGAAAAAGGAGCTTATTTACTGTAGCCCACGCTTTAAAACGAAACAACAAGCATACGACGAGATTTATAGTTATCTTGAGTTTTTTTACAATCGGAAACGAATCCACAGCTCGTTAGGCTATCTTTCGCCGGTACGGTTTGCTGCGCAATTTAATAAGAGAAAGGCAGTTTAATGATGTCTACTTTCTTGACAGAGGTCCATTTTTCCCTTTATATCAGCTGAACTTGGTGTAATTAATTGAATTTGGCCAATATACAGGGAGAAATTCCTTATAACTTGGTCATAAAACAGCTGTGACCTAATTTATAGGGAGGTTTTCCCTATAACTCGTTCCATCAAAATGAAATCCTCAACCTACATTGGAGTCCATACACGCCAAATCACCGAAAACCCTGCGGAAAGTACAACAATGTCTGCTCCATATGCGACAAATTTAAACTAACAGAAGCCTATTCAACCGACGGGATGATTTTGTTGCCTAATACGAGTTACTTTGCTCATAAAACTAAATATTGTGCTGCGAAGTGATTCTTTTGTCCTGAAAAATATTGTGGTGCTTTGCCCAATATTGATCTTTCTTGCACCAACCATGTAACCGAGATGTAGTCCGAGGTAAATGATAAGAATAATAAATTCGGGTGAAAGAGGGCATGGAGAAGAATTTTGGAACTGTAGGAGCGAATGCGATCGCCTTTATCCTCAGATTTCGACCGCTATATGCGGTTTATAATCAGGAAATCAGAGGATAACAGCGACCGAAAGTCCAACATTCTTAGGAATGTCATTGTATTCACCCTATCTTTTATTCCTAGAAATTAACTCAGTTTACAGAGAAGGTTACAATACAATCCTTGATTTTTACACAAACTTGAATTACGATTTAATTGCTTGTACCGTGGATATTTGAAAATAAATACCAAGGGCGGCAAGTCTGGGGGAGTTAACAGGTGGAGAATTTGGAAGGCAGATTGACAAAGCTCGCCTTAAAAGGCGACCAAAGAGCATTTGCCGAGCTTGTGGAACTATATAAAGACAAAATATATCATCTGGCGTACCGGATGCTGAACAATCGCCATGAGGCGGAGGATATTGTTCAGGAGACCTTTTTGCGCGTGTATAGAAACTTGGATCGGTATGATGACAAACAGAAGTTCTCTACCTGGATTTATCGGATTGGAACGAACCTCTGTATTGATAGATTACGCAAACGGAAACCAACCTATTCGCTCGATGCAGATATGAACGATCAGGAGGGCCTTGACGGCTATTCGTTGATTCCAAGTGATAATGTAACACCTGAGACCGAATTACTGCTCTCTGAGACGCAGGGGCTAATCTATGAGGCCATTGACAGTCTGCCTGTGAAATACAGGTCTGTGATGATTCTTAGATACCTGCAGGATTTGTCGCTTCAGGAAATAAGTGATGTGCTCGACATGCCTGTAACCACGATTAAGACGCGTGTACACAGAGGTCGTGAGTTTTTACGTAAAAAATTAGGCCCTAAAATGTAAAAATAGATTTTTTTTATGAAACATCTTTGGGAGAGCGACGTATGTAAGTTAAGCAAGTCTTATGTGTCCTGACCCTTTGTCTTAGGATAATTAAATAGCACTCATGAAAGGATTGGCTCCTATGGAATGCAAACTGGCCGTCTCTATGATGCACGACTACTTGGATGACGACTTGCCCGATCAGCAGCAGAGGGAATTGAAGGAGCATCTTCTATCCTGTCCAGATTGCCGTGCAAAGTTTAAAGAATTAGAACAGACAGATATGTTGATGTTCTCCCTAATGCATCAGAATCCTGTTGCCTCAGATGATCTTGTGAGCCGGATAATGAGTTCATTGCCAAAGACCAAGAAAGAAAATGCTTTTGTTACCTGGATCAAGAGACACCCTGCACTTACAGCGGCATCTCTGTTTCTAGTCGTAATGCTGATGAGCTCCGTAACCTTTTGGAGTCCAGATAGACAACTTGTAGTTAGAGGTGCAGATCTGGATCAAGTGGTCATCAAAGGGGATACTGTAATCGTACCTTCCGGCAAGATTATTACCGGTGACCTTACCATAGAAAATGGTAAAGCACAGGTATATGGGGAAGTGAACGGCAACGTAACAGTCATTGACGGTTCTCTGTATCAGGCTTCAACAGCTCATATTTCCGGGCAAGTCAAAAGCATAGACCAAGCGGTAAGTTGGCTCTGGTATAAAGTGACGAACATGTTCTCTGAAGTTGCCTACCGTTAAAGAAAGCGACAGTGGTTACCTTGAGCTGGAATATTATTTTGCGCCTCTTTTTCCGGAAAGATGGCGCTTTTTTGTTGCCTAAAATTAGAAAATTTAGAAAATGGGTGAGGGGCTAAACTTGCAACTGGAGCCCGAACGTTATAACCTAGATATTGATACAGATCTAACAGACATTTTACATAAACCCAGCTAATATGAAATGACGGGGGTTTTAGGCAATGAGTTATTTTACAGACTTAACATGGAAAGATTCCATTAAAGATATTGTTGATATACTGATCGTCAGCTACATTATTTATAAAGTGCTTAATATGGTCCGCGGAACTCGAGCGATTCAGCTGCTGAAGGGGATTCTGGTCCTGGTTTTGATTTGGGCTGTGAGTACCATCCTAGACCTCTATACGCTCAAATGGCTGATGAATCAAATGTTTACATTCGGTGTACTGGCGGTCTTTATCATCTTTCAGCCAGAACTACGAAGGGGACTGGAGCAGCTTGGACGAGGTAGGTTTTTCGGACGGGCTGGGGAAAGTGATGAAGAACTCAGTAAATTAATTGGCGAAGTGATTAAAGCCGTAAATTATTTATCACATAGAAAAATAGGGGCATTAATCGTATTCGAGCGAGAGACAGGCCTCAATGAATATACGGAATCGGGTATCGCCATGCGTTCTCTGGTCAGCTCTGAGCTGCTGATTAACATCTTTATACCTAACACCCCTTTGCATGACGGAGCCCTTATTATGCAAGGGAACCAGATCGCCGCGGCGGCATGTTATTTACCTTTGTCTGAGAACCCTTTTATTAGCAAGGAACTGGGGACACGGCATCGTGCAGCTATCGGGATTAGTGAGGTTGCGGACTCAGTATCTGTCATTGTCTCAGAGGAGACAGGACAGATTTCTCTGGCCATCAATGGTCAAATTGTAAGGGACATTAAGGAAGAATCAATGATTTCGAAGCTCCATCAAGAGCTGAGTGTAAGTTCATCACTGAAGGAGAAAGGTTCAACTTTCTGGAAACGGAAGGGGGACAAAAATCATGGATAAGTGGATGAACAATAACAATTTCAATAAGATTCTTGCCCTTGTGTTTGGGATTATTCTGTTTACAATGGTGCGTGTCGACACAGCACCTGTTGGACAGACCACGGTCGATACTAAGTCGAAGATTATTGAGAATGTAAAGATCGAAGAGATCGGTCTAGATAAAGATAAATATGTGCTGGAATACAAGGATGTAGATAGTGTCAGTATGGAGGTTAAGGGGAAGAACTCCGATATCTCCTTTCAGTTCTCGGACGACTATAAAGTGACCCTTGATCTAAGTAAGGTTGAGCCTGGAGATAATACGCTGCCACTCTCGTATTCATTACCTAGAGGTGTAACTCTTGTAAGAATGACTCCTAAAGAGGTCAACGTACATGTAGAGCTGCGAAATACAAAGTCTTTTCCCGTAACTTTGGTTACCAAGGGAGAACCAGCAGCGGGGTATCAATTAGGTACCCCAGTCTTGCAGCCTACGGATACTGTTGAGGTTACGTTGCCAGATAATGAGTTAAGCAAAGTGGTGAAGGTACAAGGCACTATTGAGCTAAATGGCGAGAACGAAACCTTTAAAGAGAAGAAATTGAAGCTGCATGCTTATGATAACGAAGGAAAAGAAGTGAAGGATGCCGTCATTGAGCCGGCTACCGTTTCGGTGGAATTGCCAATTACCTTGCCTTTTAAGAGCTTACCGCTGGATATCGGCTTTACCGGACAACTTCCGGGTTCTCTTGTCTTATCAAATGTGACACCTGAGCTGGAATCAGTCGTGGTATATGGTCAAGCCAATGCATTAGCTGCATTATCTACCTATGAAGCAACTGTCGATCTTAGCGCTATAGATTCTGCAGGAACGAAGCAACTGAAGGTAGAACTGAAACCTCCGGCAGGAACTGAGAAAGTAATGCCTGAAACCGTGAGCGTTTCATTAACGATTTCAGAAATTGCTGAACGGACGGTTGAAGCGGTACCCATCAAGTTACAGGGTGTCGGTGATGAGTTAGAAGGAAGTATTGTTAATCCAACAAGCAAGGATATAGCCCTTACCTTAACAGGTGCACCTACTTTGCTAAATCAATTAAATAAAGACGATATAGGTGTTGTGGCTGATGTGACTGGCCTTACTGCCGGAACTCACGAGGTTTCTTTACGGGTATCACTGCCTAAATTCATCGCACTGGCTAATTCAAGTGTGCCGCTTACGGTAACTGTTCAGTTGCTGTCACCTGCAACGCCGGTGCCTACACCTCATCCAGACACGGGTAGTGTACCTACTCCTGAGCCAAGCTCTGAACCTGTTATAGGCGATGAGGAGGCCACTGAGAAGCCTACCCATAGCGGAGAAGTTGGAGCTACAGCGACGCCTGTCCCCACGGATAGCAGTCCAGAGAATAATGGCACAGCTAACACAAGTACGAATTCCGAAAATCCTGTAGGTACAGGGGGCACGTAACCTTTTATTGAAATACGTCTTTTAGGATATGTCCCAAAGGTACACCAAAATAGTATTTAAATCATAGGATAGAACATTAAGCTAATGTAGCGTATTCAAAGGAGAAAAATAATGGGGAAGTATTTTGGAACTGACGGTGTGCGGGGAGTAGCAAACCGTGAATTAACTGCAGAAATGGCTTATAGCATTGGTCGCTGTGGAGGATATGTACTAGCGGGTAACGTGCATAAACCAAAGGTTGTCATTGGGATGGATACACGTATTTCCGGACCATTGCTTGAATCGGCTCTTATTGCTGGATTGCTGTCTATTGGGGCAGATGTAATCCGTATAGGTGTAGTGAGTACACCTGCTGTTGCCTATATTACGAGATTATTAAAGGCAGATGCGGGGGTCATGATTTCGGCATCACATAATCCGGTTGAGGATAATGGCATTAAGTTCTTTGGCGGAGATGGATTCAAGCTTACGGATGAAACTGAGCTGCGCATTGAAGAACTAATGGATGCTGAGGTAGATGAATTGCCTCGTCCTATCGGCTCTGGTTTAGGTATGGTTACGGTTGATAATGACGCCAAGTACCTCTATCTGGAGTATTTGAAGACAACCATTTCTCAGGATTTCAAGGGAATTAAGGTTGTACTCGACTGTGCTCACGGCGCAGCGTATGAACTTGCACCAAGATTGTTCAGAGAGCTGGGCGCTGAGGTTATTTCTATTGGTGCTGAGCCTGATGGATTGAATATTAATGCTGGATTTGGTTCGACACATCCAGAGACTTTGCGTGAGGAAGTATTACGTCATGGAGCGGATTTGGGACTTGCATTTGACGGAGATGCTGACCGATTGATTGCGATCGATAATAAAGGTGATGAAGTGGACGGAGACTTTATTCTCTGTATTTGTGGAGATGCAATGAACCGTGCTGGTAAGCTGAAAGATAGCACAATTGTATCAACGGTTATGAGTAATATCGGATTCTACAAAGCTACCGAGAAATTATCCCTGAACACTGCTAAAACAGCTGTAGGCGACCGGTATGTGATGGAAGAAATGCGCCGTGGCGGTTTTAATCTAGGTGGAGAACAATCTGGACATGTTATCTTTCTTGATTTTAATACAACAGGTGATGGTATTCTGACGGCTATCCAGCTGGTAGATACACTTAAAGCTTCTGGTAAACAGCTTAGCGAGGTTAAGGGCATGATGACGAAATACCCGCAGGTGCTGGTCAATGTTCGTGTACAAGATAAGACGAATTATCCTAACAACCAGGCTATCGAAGCAGCTATCGCTGAAGTAGAAGGCAAGCTAGGCGACAATGGTCGTGTGCTTGTACGTCCGTCCGGTACGGAGTCTCTGATTCGCGTCATGGCAGAGGGCCCTGATAAGGCAGATCTAGATCTTTATGTGAATCAAATTGTAGAAGTTGTTCAACGTGAATTGGTATAATTCATTACTATAACTTTATAGCCGGTGTGATGAACGAGATCGTTCGGGATCATTACACCGGTGTTTATTATTTCTTGAATGGATCGTCTAAACAGGGATCTGTGAAATTTAGGTTATTCAGCATTGCCAAAGTAATGCAAGGTGCATATAATAGATTAAGTGTCATTCTAGAAGGAAAGCGGGGATTGTGAGGTTTGCAATAGCAAGCGCCAGAGCTTGGTCGAGCGCGGGGGAGAAGGGAAAGCTGCTACATGGTTATGTAGACAAAGGCTTGAACGGATCACGGCAGACGTAAGCTGACGAGGTGGAGGTGTTCGAAATGTTCGGCGGGGACCTCCCGGTGATGCACCAGAGCCGTAAATGGAGACGGAAAATGGAAGGGCGACCTTTCACACAACGTTTTCATGGGTGCATAAGAAATATAAAAATCCATGTGTGCGCGCATCGTAAAGAAACACGGTAGTTCTGCCACGGCAGAGAAGAAGGCTGTGCATTTCATGAACATAAGATGTAAGTGACAGTTTATTTTGTTGATCCAAAATACAACAGAATATTTGCTTTTTCTCAAAAACATGCCGCACGGCACGTTTCTTTCCTTATGCCGCCACATTAAGATAACTCGGACGGGGGAAATTATAATGTGTGGTATTGTAGGATATATTGGTAATCAGAATTCGCAGGGAATCTTGGTTGAAGGATTGAAGAAGCTGGAGTATCGGGGATATGATTCCGCTGGTATTGCTGTATTCACCGGCGAAGGACTGCAAGTAGTGAAAGCACAAGGCCGTTTGGCGAATCTGCAGTCGAAGCTAGAAGGCAGCCCACTGGCAGGTAGCGCAGGTATCGGACACACACGCTGGGCAACTCACGGTAAACCATCCGATGAGAATTCCCATCCACATACGGATAACAGCATGAAGTTCTCGGTTGTTCACAACGGTATTGTTGAAAACTATCTGGATCTGAAGGAAGAGCTGATTGCTGGCGGATGCCACTTTGTCTCCGAAACAGATACAGAAGTTATTTCACATCTGATTGCTCGCGAATATGATGGGGATATCGTGAAAGCAGTGCAAAAAGCGATTACCTTTATGCGCGGTGCATTTGCATTAGGCGTCCTGACTGAATATGAACCAGATAAATTGGTCGCTGTGCGTCAAGCAAGCCCGCTCATCATCGGTCTTGGCGAAGGAGAAAACTTTATCGGGTCAGATATTCCTGCACTGCTTGAATATACCCGTAACGTATATATTTTGAACGACGGCGAAATGGCAGTCTTGACAAGAGATGCTGTCGAACTGATGACAATTGAAGGCAATTTTATTTCTCGGGAAATGATTACTGTCGATTGGGATGAAGTTACCGCAGAAAAAGGCGGCTACGAGCATTTCATGTTGAAAGAAATCCACGAGCAGCCTAAGGCTTATCGCGACACTATGCGGGGGCGTATTAATGCCGAAGGAAACAAGGTTGTCTTGCCTGAACTAAACATGACTGAAGAACAAATCAAGAATATTCGTAACATCCAAGTTGTTGCTTGCGGAACAGCTTACAACGCTGGCGTGGTAGGACGCTCTTTGATTGAATCTTTGGTTCGTATTCCAGTAGAGAATGATATCGCTTCGGAATATCGTTACCGTTCACCAATCGTGACGCCAGAAACTTTGGTTATCGTTGTCAGCCAATCCGGTGAGACTGCAGATACTTTGGCAGCTCTACGTGAAGCTCAAGCTAACGGTGCACATGTATTGGCGATCACTAACGTAGTGGGCAGCTCTATCGCTCGTGAAGCGAATGATGTTTTGGTGACCTTGGCAGGTCCAGAAATTGCTGTAGCGTCGACCAAAGCTTACACTTCACAATTGATTGCCTTCGGATTGTTTGCTCTATACTTGGCTGAGGTACGTGGTACACAAACTGAGGCACAAGTGGCTAAAATTCTAGCAGCTATGCAAGCTCTACCAGAGCAAGTGGAAGAGATTCTTGCTCAAAAAGAAGCGATCAAGGGTTATGCAGAACAAATTTCTGAGCACAAGAACCTGTTCTTCATCGGCCGTGGCGTAGACTACGCAGTTGCTCAAGAAGGTTCCTTGAAGCTGAAAGAAATCTCTTATATTCACTCCGAAGCTTATGCTGCAGGTGAATTGAAGCATGGTACGTTGGCTCTGATTGAGGAAGGCGTTCCGGTTATTGCCTTGGCAACTCAGGAAGCTGTGCTTGAGAAGACTGTCAGCAACATCAAAGAAGTGAAAGCTCGCGGCGCAGACGTGCTTGCAATCACTCACCAAGAGCATTTGACTGACCTGCTTAGATCAGTCGATCAAGTGTTTGTTATTCCTAAGACATTGCCAATGCTGACAGCAGCGTTGTCTGTAGTACCTCTGCAATTATTGTCTTATTATGCTTCTCTTGCGCTGGGTCATGACGTGGATAAACCACGTAACTTGGCGAAGAGCGTTACTGTGGAGTAGGTTATATCCTTTCCAACAAAATCGTGTCCAGTGAAATAAAAGTCGTGAACCAGTAAAGAAAGTCGTGAACCAGTAAAAAGAGTTGTGAACCAGTAAAAAAAGTTGTGAACCGCATATAAGACCAATATGGTTATTAGAACTTACTACGCCAACAGTCCCGATGAGATATTTTTCAATATCGGGGCTGTTTTTTATAATTAGTGAGGTGAGAATTGTGACTTTAGGAGGAAAAATAAAAAGTATTCGCAAAATAAACAAACTAAATCAGAATGAGTTTTCGAATATAATTGGCGTTTCCCAAGGGACTTTAAGTGAATTGGAAACAGATAAATATGCTCCATCACTTGAAACAATTCTGGCTATAAAAACCAATTTTAGAGTGGACTTGGAGTGGTTTTTATTGGATGGTACTGAAAAAGAACATACAAAACTGTTTATGACGCGATTAGATAACAGTGAGATTGATTTAATTTCAAATTTCCGGAAATTGAATACAAGAGATAAGCGAGAGATTACTGAGATAATGAAGTTAAAGATCAATCATTATAATAATCTGTGAGTGAAGAAGAGGGCTTACATGAATAACTCCATAACGGAAGATCAATAAAACACCTTCAAGAAATGGAGTATCCGATAAGATAAGGGTTGCTTGCATGGAAACTTAGAATGAGTTCCCCCTTAGAAGTAAAGATGAAATTCTAATCTATACTGGAGGTAAATATGTCGGGAGACGAGTATGTAATGCAAGTTGTGAACAAGTACAAACTACCTAATGCTATTGATACATTCACGCAAACAAACTTGATAATCCCCCTGAAGCAACTCGTAACTACATGGGCAGGTGGATGTCTCGAAGATATATATCTTTCTGGTTCAAGGGCAAAAGGGACTGCAGTCAATCTATCTTCAGATCTTGACTTATTCATCTCCCTGAAATCCATTACTAATAATACGTTAAAGGAGATTTACAATTCACTATATTATCATATCGAGCAGGCTGGATATAAAGTAAGGAAGCAAAATGTATCTATTGGTGTAAGCATCGGAGAGAAGCAAGTTGATCTGGTACCAGGGAAGAAGCGGGCAGGATTTACAAATGATCATAGCCTTTACATTAGCAAACGAGATACATGGACTCAGACCAATGTTATTACACACATTAACACAGTAAAGAACTCAGGAAGGATAAATGAAATCATTCTAACGAAGATATGGCGTAAGCTGCATAATTTAGATTTTCCCTCTATTTATCTTGAATTATCAGTTTTAGAGGCTTTAAAAGGAAAACAAACAGCTTCTCCGTCTAGTAACTTCTGGTCTGTTCTAGAATATCTCAATGATAACTTTGTAGATAAAAGAATCTTTGATCCTGCTAACACGAATAATATGATCTCTGATGACTTGTATAAATATGAAAAAGAGGCGATTCAGAGAAAAGCTAAAGAGTCCCGGGGACAAAAATATTGGCGAGATATTATTTGGTAGGAGGATAAATTATGACACAAAAGGTTAATATGAGAGAATTGTTTCTTGATATGCAGCAAGAAATGATTATAAAATTAAATTCCCTCCGAAAACATATTACACACGCTCCGTCTAAGGGAGATGCTGTTGAGTTAAGCTGGATTGAGTTTCTTAGCACTTATTTGCCGAATCGATATTGTGTGGATACTGCCTTCGTTGTAGATCATAAAGGAACATGCAGCGATCAAATTGATATCGTAATATACGATCAACAATATTCTCCGTTTGTCTTTTGTCATGCTGGAGTTAAGTACATACCTGCGGAGAGTGTTTACGGTGTTTTTGAGGTCAAACAAAACCTTAACAAACAGCATATTAAATATGCTGCTAATAAGGCTGAATCAGTTCGTAGACTAGAACGTACAAGTGTCCGTATAGTTCATGCTGGCGGGACTTACCCGGCTAGACCCCTTTTCAACATTATAACAGGTATAATAACTACCACTTCTGATTGGACTCCTCCTTTTGGGAAATCGTTTAATGAAGCTGTAGGAGCGTTAATACCAATGCAGCTCATTGACATCGGTTGTGTATTAGATAGCGGGTGTTTTCTCCTTCAGCCGAACGGAACATATGATATCAGTTCAAAGGATGAGACTCTAATTTTCTTTTTTATTAAATTATTCTCTCTTCTTCAGAATCTGGGGACTGTCCCTGCAATGGATATTGATCTATACAGCCAAGCTTTAGATTCTATTTAACTAACAAAATCATTAATGCTATTGGGCTGTTAGAAGCCTCTAGAAATGAAACTTATAAGTTGGGAGTAATCAAAATAACAGGATGTATGACTATTTTAACAAGTACCAGTGATAGTGGGCTAAGCTCAAACAGCGGATCGATGGAAGTACAGACACGCGCTGGTGTAGAAGGAAATATGGTACTAGACTGTCGAGGGCATTAAACAAACGGGCAGTTTAGCGCCGTAAAATTTTTTTTAACTCCTATAGATTCTGGGAAGCGAATAATATATAAATTTCATTATTAAAGCCTTAAGAATGCCGGTGTGTGGTAGCGTTGAACTTGACGGCGCTGGCGTAACCTCTTCAAAGCAATAGCAGCTAATACTGATTAATGTTTGATACAATAATATTTCTGAGTGATAATAATAGGATTCAATAACCTATGATTTTTTAGTTAATCGGAGGATAGCTATGTTAGATTTTTCTGAATTACCGAAGGATGGAATTTTATTTGAACAATTGATAAGAGAAATTTTAGTCAGAGAAGGTTTTGAAGTCCATTGGACAGGCGTTGGAAATGATGGGGGTAGAGATCTTATTTTTTTTGAACGTGCTAAAGGTCATCTAAGCACCTTTGAAAAAAAGTGGATTGTCTCATGTAAACATTCTATGACTGGAAAAACTATTGGGCAAGACGATACTAATTTTTCGTCTTTAAGGGATGCTTGTGAGTCTGCAGATGCTACAGGCATACTACTAGCAGTTTCCACACAACTTAGCTCTTCGGGCTTAAAAAGAATTGAAGACTTCAATAATAAACATGATATTGATATTATTTATTGGGATGGTATCGAAATTGAGAACAGACTAAATAAACCACATTGTTACAGCTTGATACACACATTTTTTCCAAAATCATCAAGAAGTTTCGGATGGAAGATTATTGAGTCAAGTAAACCATTTATGTGGATAGGTTTCTATAAAAATTATTGTTTATATCTATGCGCACGAAGCTCGTTTTCCTTTACACTGTTAAAAAACGTAGAATATATAACTGGAGAGATTGAGAAAATTGAGTTACCAAGAATGAGACCAGAAAATGATAAAATAGTGATAGGGGATTTAATCTTACCTTATCCCAGAGTTCAATTTCTCAGGCCAAGAGCATTCTACTTCGATAGTAAAACCTCCAATTTATGGGTTTATATAGATTATTTAGTTGACCACAGTGCTGATTACGAAAAAATATTAAAGCCAAAAGAACTTAAGAGATATCTAAGCAAAATTACTGATATAAAAGATATCTATATTATTTGGGATATTAAATTTGTCGAAGCCAATTTTTCTTCAGATCATTTTAATGTAGACCACAAGGATTATTATTATAGAGATATTGAGAAATTTAGATCTAGAGGACAAAGAGTTTACAGTCTAGATAGTATAAATTCATGGGAAGAGCAATATTTATTTGATTATTAAAGTGTAAGAATAATGTTTCCATTCTAGGAACACTAGACTGTGGTCTGTTGGCGCATCGAATCTAGCTGCCATTTGCATCGCCAGAGCCCTGCGACCATTGCGACCGCGGACTTCCATCATCTGACCAGCTGCAATCCAATTTGATCGTAGCGGTGTAACTGTAGGGGATACTGTGAACATTGGCAGTCCTTGCAGAGTCTTTAAGTTCTTAGACAAATGTGGCTCTTTTCAGTGCATGTCAGGAGAAATAATTTAATATAGGTTTAATCCCATTAATAGTTGAAGCAACGGAAACGATAGCGCAATAAACAGCGTTAATCTAGAGCCAATAGGATTTCAGTGGACAATCCTTTAGCCATAAATTTGAGTGCCGGTACCTCACTGGAATGAGGCTTACGCAGCAGGAGACCAGAGAATACCCTTGATTTTTTTGAAGTCGCTTCTTTTTATAATTCGAATGTCTTGAAAAAAAGTAGGGGTAGAGAAGAGGTAAATCATGAGGGACTCAAACTTTATTGGCCTGCCTCCTTATATTGAGGAGAGCAGACGTATATTTCAAGCTGCAGCCATCCTGGATGCTATTCTTATGCCTGAGTGGGAATATCGGTATTATTCGTACAATGCCCATTGGGATGAGAATCAACAAATGGCATCGATGAGGAACGGTGAAGGTGATCACTATTTTGCGCTATTTCAGCCACAAGGACTGATTATCAAAGGATTTGACCGGCGGTTTAATCAGGTGCATGAGCCACATGATGTACAGCAAGGCATGCCTGACGAATTTGAAGGATTTTTAAAGGAACCAGCCTTTATTATGGATATGACAACATTTTGCACATGGAAGCAACGCGGCCAGGTATGGTCCGCAAGCAAGGAAACGGATGCGGAAGCCTACAAACTGTTGCATATTTTAACCGGCAAAGCGGATTTTTACTATGCTTGGGCTAACGAGTATTACGAGATTTCACTGGACCATTCGCTCGTACAGCGAATATTCGCCCTGGAGCCGTTGGATGCGAAGATGCTGAAAGGTCTAAATGAAGAATTAGTAATAGCTAATCTTGAAGAGGATATTGAGGAAATAGGCTATCCGGTAAAAGGGAAGATTGAAAATTGTGAAAATGTGCCGTGCAAAAATAAATTAATGGGAACTTTAGTTCAATGAAAACAGCGACAGGCTAGGACTTTATTTTCTCATCCATGGCAGTTCTGGTTCAATTTCAAAAGTCAGTATAAAACTAATGTTATGGAGTCTGATGGTACGGCAACTCGAAAAACCGCGTGGAATATAGAGATCCAGTCTAATGCTTTATTTACTTCTGACACAAAGAAGGGGAAAAATTCTATTTTGTAGAATTAGTCAACATATTCAAGAAGAAGCAGAGAACCTTTTTTTCTTATGTTAGGTCTAATATTCGATATCGTTTTTAAGTAAAATTCGAATGTCTTGCTCAATTAGAAGTCGTTGTCCGTACTGCAAGCCCATATAAAAGCTTTTTTTAATTAACCACTTTTCTCTGTCGGTAAGTGTTGTAAGTGTCTCGGATTCATAATGATCGATCATTCGTTGGGCCAATTGTGGCACAGTTGTTTGCAAGAATATCCCTCCAAGTCTTTTGTATTATTATATGAAAGGAAATTACAATTTGTGTAAAAAAATAGGGGAGAAATGACGATGCTAGTTGCACTTAGAAATGAAATTACCCAGAAATCGTTAACATTAAATAAGTTTTATTATGCATACTGCGAAAAGAACCCTAATACGCTGCATTTTTCGCATATTTTGGACTGGTCGAAAGTGCAGAAGTCATTGGGAGCGATCATTTACAAGCAACTTGAATTTCTGGTTTGCAAAGGAAAGTTGCATGAACAAAATTATAAAAGTGATCTCACAGGTACGATATTATCGATTGATAGGTCGATCAAGGTCCCAAACGGATATGTATTTCCTAAGGATGACTCTATTCTTAACACATTAACGTCTTTAATATCTGGAACAATAACGGACGCTGATATCCAGCAAATAGGGGATTTATTAGCGTTAAAATTCCTTACTGCTGCTAAGTCTAGAACTAGTGTATTTGGCATGATTACGTTTAGTGCCAACTTAAGGGGAAGTACACAAAATTTTGTTTTTATTACACTTTGTGACCTTGAAAAAGAGTTTGAAAACTTAAGAATTGATGAAACTAAACAGGAATTAATTTGGGAATTAATTAAAAATACGTTTAAAGAGAAGAGTCTGACAAAAGGGTTGTTGTTCCCCTATATTGATCTTTCATCCACCGACGTGAACAATTTTGTTCTCTTTGATAAAGACCAAACACTTTACTGGGCTGAAGCGTTTGAATGTAAGTCTAAATTAACACCAGCAGTTGAAAAAGAAGGATTTCAAGCGATACTTAGAGAACAGGTTTTCAATTATGAAAAGCAAACGGATGAACTTTGGGTAAAAATTGGACAAGACATTTTCAATAATGACAAGGGACCGGTCAAAATTGTCACTAAAGATCATTTGAAAAAAGTTGTACAAGGAATTAGCAAACAACAATTTGCTGATGACAAATTTGATGAACAGTGGAGAACTCTCTTTAGAGATGAAGGGTACTCGCTCTCTGTGGAAAATTTACAATCAGAGAAAATGAAATTGTCGGTGAAGATGGACAAAGTGGAAATTAATGCGCCTTTGTCTGAAATGCGGAAAATGAAGCAATTCAAACATCACGACAAAGTCTATTTAATGATAAGCGGTAATGAATTGGCCAAGGTAAAAGAAATGAACTCAGAAATAAGTGAAATTACTTGGGAAGAGTTCAAAGCAATAGTCGATGAGTAGGGGGACTTCAATGAATATTGAGAACCTGGGGCGTATGATTACGAAATCAATTGAGCTTGCGGATGCGAGTAGTGAAACGGGAACAATTATTACATCTGAGATTTTTGAAATCTCGGCCTTAAACAGAGATAATAAAGAATTTTATTTTAATGAATTACAGTGGGATCCTAATCAATCATTTTTTGAATTAAACATAACAGAGGATTCGACGGGGAAAGAGTATCCATATAAAGACTCAGAAAGGGATTTTGTTATTCAAGAATCTTTGTCATTTTTGTGTGATCAGCACGATAGCATTTATTCGCAACTTCTTGAAGAAAAGGACAATGTAATTGAACCATTTCGGCGGTTTGAACTGTTAAAAGATATTCATTGTTGCGCGGACTGCAACTATCAGTTTAAATTGATATTTAAAGTAGATAAGGAAGACTTGTTACGCAAGTGGCTTGCAAGTAAAGGAATCAATTATACACAAGATATTGATCTTTATACTTGGACTTCCCTAACCAAGTTTAAAGAACAATTTAATCTTTTGAATTTCATGAAAAAGAAGCCCAAACCTCAACTTCTTCTTTTACTAAGTGAAGATAAGTTGAACTCTTCAGGCTTTATTAATTTTGTTGGATTAAATTCAACACAAAACCGAGATAAAATAAAAGACATTGTTGAGAATCTTGTAATCAAGAAAAAAGAACTTGATAAGAACATTGAAAAACAAAATAAGCTCACTAAGAAGAGCGAAGGGATTTTTTATTTCCCTCCAGAGTTTTGGCTGGAAGAAAACACACTGGTGCTCTCTTCTTTCTCTGAATCCAAAAAAGAGATTTTTCAAGTACATATCGGCTTTCTAATTTCTCTATGGCAAGTTGTCGCTGATAAAATATCCATCCATGAAAATGGACTGAAATTTACTTTGGATAGAGAAGTAAAGATACAAACTCAAATGCATTACATCGATCAAGCTTGGAAATTGGATGAACATGAGCTTGAACTAGAATCAGAACAAGAAGCACAGCAAATGGAGTTTTATGAGAAATGTATTTATTCAAAATATGCAGAGTCAAATTATAAATTATTAAGAACAACTATTATACTTGCTGGGGATGAATCCCTCTTAAGCATTATTTATAATACTGGGAAGTTAATTCGCTACTACTCTTATCAGTTTGAAAACCTAATGAATGACAAGCTTAAAGAGCAATCTGAGGTTGTTAAATCTCTCATAAATGCAACACAAGCCTTAAAAAGCAAGTTAATTCAGGGTATCGATGATATTAATAAAAATATAACAAATGTGATTACTGTTTTGTTAGGTATTTTAATTTCCTATGCAACCATCTACGGAAAGACCACATCAGCTAACGGCCATGAGTTTATCATCTCAGTTTTTGTTTTATTTTCTCTAGTTTATATACCCATACATAAATATAGGGTTATTCATTGCATAGAGATGGGGAACAAAAACCTGACTGAATTTTATAACGATATTGCAATAATTTATAAAATCTATGATTATGATTTTCAAGATATGATCAAAGTAAAAGAAAGCAACTTGTTAGCAGAGAAAAAACTAAAAAATGCTGCTCTGATTAATTTCCTCATATTCATCATAATGAGTGTAGTTGTATATCTATTTACAAGAAAATTGCTCAATAGCCATTATAAAAACACGGCTTTCAACGGTTATTTACAACTAAATGAATTGTTTTGGATCTACAATTCCTTGCTTTTTGTAACTACAATAGGGCTCATTATCTATTTTGTTTTGCAAAAAAGATTAATTAAAAATCATAAATAACTAGCTAATTAGGGCTTGCTGAACAAACAAAAACAACAGTAATAACAAGGATGAGAATCATGTTTTGTCGAAGTAAGATGCAAGGAAACCGGTAGCCAGTCAGGTAAAATACGTGCATCTGGAGGACGAAATTCATGTTTCAGCGCAGTGAAGGCCAATTGTTTATGCCAGGAGATTTTCTCTTGCCGTTCGGCCGAAATCTGAGCGGAGACAACTGGTGGGTCTTGCTCGTCGCGATGATTTCGTGGGCGAAGTTCGAAGAGAAGTACGTGAAGGCATTCAAGAATAGTTTGAAAGGGCAGAAGGCCTTACCTGTTCTTGTCGCTCTGGGCGCCCTCATCATTCAAGAACGTTTGGGAACGGATGACCGTAAAACCTTGCAGCAGATGCTGAAGGACCCTTCCTATAGTACTATTGGAAGAATCAAAACGACATTCATCGGCAATTCGATACGATCTTCCGGGAATGTTGAATGATGGTCATCAGGTAATCACGAGCACAGGTTCCGACTGCACCTTCGACATCGAAAGGCTGTCTTGTATTATTCTACAGGCAGTAGCAAAGGAAAAAGGATACTTCCATCGCGTGTATGCCTGCTAGCACAGGCCGTACCGGAAATATCCCCTTCATTATCGTCATTATATCCGGCAACTTCTGGACAGGCAATCCCACCAGCTTCGCGGCGTTATGCTTCAGCAGAAACAGTGAAGACAAACTTATAATTACTAAACATTTAGAAAAAAGCGGTTTTTCGGATTTTATCTATGGAAAATTAATTATACTAGAATAGTGGGAACGGACAGCTACCTGTACAATCCTAAGTTAAAAGTTTATACATCTTTAAAATATCCGATAACGGATAAAATAATGAATATTGAATATTAAATATAAGGGATGGGAATAAATGTGCATATAAAAGTGAGGAGGATAGTTATTCATACTGAATTTAAGGCATTGGAATTATATGATTTTGCTGAGGTCACATATTTGGGGATTCTATACTTGTTCAAAAGCAATTAGAGAACGCTGGTTTGAGAAAGCTCTAATAAATGTTGGATGGAATATACGGATTCGTTTTACACCTAACGACATGAAGGTCATCTACATTCAAACTGAAAACAACGAATTCGAAGAATGTAGGATAGTCGTTAGGGATGCACTACAGGGAGTTGAATTGGAAGAGTATCTCCAAACCGTTCAATTGATGAAATTAGTGAAAAAAATAATTAATAAAGATATCTAGGGGACTAAATGATTGGAAATATAAAAAAACACCGGGAATAGGTTGGCTCCTGATCCGGTGATTTTTCCTTCGTAGATAATACTTGTGGTACCCGTGGATTTTATAAACCGCAATTTTTCATTATCCCGTCGATAGTATGCAACAAATTATCGACTTTGATACATCTGGGCTAAATCAAATAATGAAGAATCACTTTCATTTTCTAATTTCCAGTACTTGGTGCCATTTAAATGATGCTTACGCAAATGTGTTTGCTTAGCCAGCTCAATAAGAATAATAGAGGTTAATCTAGAGATAGAATATAATTTTTCGTCATAATCCCATTTTACTGCCGGCTTGCCGTTGCGAATAACTACGGTGGCCTGACATATAGATTTCTCCAGAGAAGGCCCAGAAATATTGTCAGATATGATTAGAACTATTCGATGCCCCTCTTGTAGAATTCTTTTCTCATACAATAGTTGGAGTGTGTTTGTTCTCCTTTTGAACAGTGGTTCCTTGATATGTTTGACATCTGTTTTAATAATTTGTAAAAACTCGTCGAATACTGTGCTCGATTTAATCAGTGAAGAGTTTGACGGGAGACCGATAGCCCTCTGTGATTCTACATTCATGGCGAAATTAGCTTTAGGTAATTTACCATTTATGAGAGCTGCGATTATTTCGAAGTGTTCATTCGAAGAACGCAGAGTATGCCAAGTCAACAGCCTTATATGTTTATTCTCGGCTATTGTTTCGAAAATCCAAGGCTGCTGGTCGAAGAGCCACTCCATATCATTCATTATTGTCGTGAGAAGTCGGTTAACCGTTTCAGAATTTTCAGATTTGTTAAGATCGGTTTCTATAGATAGCCAGCCTGCTTTTATTAACTTCCTTTTATTCCGAGGATTAAATGTAAAATTAACACGGAGTGACCCTCTAATAAAACCATCGGGATCTCTGTAGAAAAACTTTGCTCCTCCTGAAAATTCGTGATGAATATCCTCAAAGAAACTGAATACTGCCTTCCAGTTCCCCGATATTATTTCCTGATAATTCTTTGATTCAAATAATCCTTCCAGCATACCTTTCAATATCTGATAATCTTCTTCAGATTTCACTCTTTTACAGAGCTCATGATGAAAGTTTGCATAGTCCTTCTCGTATTCACTGAAATATGGTAATTCAATGGGTTTAAGAATCGAGTCAATGGATGTGAAGAGTTCCTTTATTTTAGTGTTTTTATCTGGATGGTTAAAAAGAAGCCAAGGAGGTACTCCAAGAAAGTCTGCTGCATCTCTAATTCTTGGATAACTAACCGTTTTGAGGGTTTTATTTATTTTGGATGGCCAACGTGTTGTATCGTTAATGGCATCACAAAGAAAACGTATAGAACAATGGTTCATGCTATCCAGTAGCTGGTGTACAAGCTCTAAATCTACCCACTCAACATAAGCTCTTTCAAATTCCTCTCGCCATCCAAAAGGTTGTGTTTCATAAGCTTCTAAGTTAACCATCTCTTATCTTCCCCTATACTTACTATTTCTGCGCCATTTTTGCTAATCATTGCGCCACTTAATACACTGTTTATTTTCTATACTACTATTATTCTCACAATATAAAAATATAAAAAGAAAAGGTGCATGAAATGAGCAAGCGTTGCAGAAAGACTACTCCGGCAGTTATTGAGAAGCGATTAAAAGAAGGTAGAGGAAGAGGGCATTTCGCTGAGTATAAACCATGGCTTACTATTCATGATGTTCCATCCTTGGGGGTTGTAACTCGAATTATGGGTTGGAAAAGTAACCGTCTGCATCACTACTTTTCCGAACATTTCGAATTGGCGCATCATTATCAAATGGAATGGTCGTCTTTAGTTTGTGATATACGTGAGCAGTATCCACTTCTTCCTCTGGAAAAGACGCTGTTTATTGCTGACAAGCTGAACATTAAGCACCCTATAGACCCAAAAACAAAGCATCCTATTGTTATGACGACCGATATGCTGTTAACCGTACGTGACAATGATGATGTCCGGTTTGTTGCCCACTCCATTAAGCCAAGATCAAAATTAAACAAAAGAGTTCTGGAAAAATTGGAGATAGAAAGGGTATTCTTCAAAGACATCGGTATTGATTGGATGCTTATTACAGAAGAGCAGATTAATTATGAGCTTGTTAAAAATGTCGAATGGTTACATTCGGCTAAGCAGTTAGACGATTCTCATATCACTAATGAAATGGTAGATAGAATAGAACCGGTGCTTTTCAAGGAAATCGAAAGATCAGATAAACCGTTGGCGAAGAAAACTCTAGAGTTTGATAGAAAAGAGGAAATGAAACCAGGTACAAGCATGTTCATTGTTAGATATTTAGTAGCAAACCGGATTTGGATAGTTGATATGAGTAAAAGGATCATCCCGACACTTATGCCCTTAAAGGTAATTCATAACCATTATTGCACTGGGGGGGAGTCCCATGGAATTGTTCGTGAATAATCTTTTTGATCGACGGGATCAAGATGTTAAGTTAGTTGATTGTGAAAGAATTCTCTGGCTAGACCACAGCAAAGATTTAGTTGTGACGATTTCAATCATCGATAAGAAGGGGCTTCCTATGCTAAAGAGTCTGTCTTCAATGGAGCTGGAAATTGAAAACGGTACTTTAACAAAGCGTGAATACGACCCCTATTCTAATTTCATGGTTCCCGATACAAAACTCACCGCTAAGGAGATTGGGCTTAGAGACCAAGCTTGGGAAGTTATTCGTGACATGGTTGAAATCGAGCCTAACATATTTAACCCAACCGAAAGGTACCAAATGATTAAGAAGGCAAATGATGATACCGGTAAAGGGAAGAATCTCTATTATAAATATCTTCACTATTATTGGACGGGGGGCAAAATGGTGAATGCCTTGCTTCCTCGCTTTCGGAAATGCGGTAAACCTGGACATAAAAAGAATCCAACTAAGAAAATGGGGAGGACTAGAGAAACAAAAAAGTCGGTTAGTCCTGAGATGGAGGGAGTAATTGTGAGCGAAGGGACTCGCAAAATATTTGATAAAGTCATTCGTGATGTTTACTTAAAGATTAATCGACGGGATTCAGTGAAACACACTTATATTCAGATGTTAAAAAATCATTATCAAATTGGAGTGGAAATTAGAGGTAAGGTCGAAATTCCAATTATACCTCCTGAATACAAAGTTCCAAGCATAGCGCAGCTACGGTATCACATTAGAACAAACTATTCCAAACAGAAAAAATTGATAAATAGAGAAGGGGAAGTAACCTTTAATAGAGATTTTCGTCCATTATTGGGCTCAGAGACTCGAAGAGCAAATGGACCTGGTGAAATCTTTGAGGTAGATGCTACTGTAGCTGACGTGTATTTGGTTAGTTTGGATGATCCAAACCTGATAATTGGCAGACCAGTCGTTTATATTGTTGTGGATGTATATAGTCATATGATTGTCGGGTTTTACGTAGGCTTAGAGGGACCTTCCTGGCAAGGTGTCATGATGGCTATCGAGAACACAGTTGTTGAAAAAGTCGATTTTTGTGCACAGTACGACGTTACGATAGAGTCTGATCAATGGCCCTCTCACCATATGCCGGATTGCATTTATGCGGACCGAGGAGAGATGGAGAGTAAACAAGCAGATTCACTGGGCAAGGCACTTGGAATCAAACTAAAAAATGCACCACCATACCGTGCAGATTTGAAAGGAATTGTTGAGCAGCAGTTTAGGACGCTAAATTTAACACTTCAACCTTGGATGCCGGGAGCAGTTAAAAAAGAGTATACAAAAAGAGGCGGCCCAGACTATGTATTGGATGCTAAGTTGACACTCAAAGACTTCACTGCCATGTTTATTGAACAAATTCTTTACCGAAATAATTCGCATTACATGGAGCATTACCCCTTGGACAAAGCCCAAGCCTTGGATAAAGTTAGGCCAGTAGCCCGGGACCTTTGGAAATGGGGGGTGGCTCATAATCATTATCTTAAGGAAACCCCCCCTGACATTGTTCGGTTAAATGTTTTACCGGAAGCTAACGTGACCGCAAGTCGAGAAGGGATTTATTATGAAGGGATGTACTATGGCTGTGAAGAGTTGATACGCCAGGGGTGGTTTATTAAAGGAAAGTCCATAAAAACCATAATTGCGTATGACAGAAGGTGCATGAATTTTGTGTATGTAAAAATTGAAAACGGTAAGGGTTTTATTAAATGTGCTTTGTTAGATAAGTCATCAAGATACCGTAATCTATCACTTGAAGAGATTAAAGAACTTCGCTACCAGGAGAAACTAAATCGTAATATCTACCGATCTGAAGAGTTACAGGATGAAGTTGCCTTGCACGCAAAGCTTGAGGCAATTGCAGAGAAAGCCAAACAACGCATGGCAGAGGAAATAGATACTTCACTAACTAAAACTGAACGTAAATCTGGTATACAGACCAACAGAGCGGATGAGCGTCAAAAAATACGTACGGCTCAATCATATGAGCTCGACAAATCATCTGAAAGTGAAAAGGAATATGAAGAGAAAGTAACCCCTATCGAAACATATCGGCCTAAATCCAAATTAGGATTGTTGGCAAGTGTAAGGGAGGATCAGAGTAATGGGTAAGAGAGTTATTCAAGAAACCAAATATTTATATACTCCAAGCTTGATAGGCCGACAAGAAGAGGCTAAGTATAAACACCAGGATATTCCCGCCTATAGGGATAATCCATTTATAGAAGCATTGCCTCCTATTTTTGAAGATCAACATGTGATTTTAAATATTGCAAAATACCCAGACTATAACGATGAACAGCGAAAACTTAGTAAGCAAGTAAGATTACATCTAGTACAACAGATAGCTGATTATGTGGAGCCATTGCCGTCACAACTCCTCGTAGAACAGCGACTATCGAGGTTGATTCGTCATGGCTATAGGGCAAGGAGCCCATTTGCTGCAGAATCAATTCGGCAATTTAATATAGGGTTTAAGAATATCCTTGAAGCAGGTGTAGATTCCACAGGAATGAATTTGGCTGGAGTAAGATCAACAGCAGCTGGATTTGCGATTCTTGGTGTTAGCGGGCAAGGTAAAACGACTGCAATCGAAAGTTCTTTGCTGTTGTATCCTCAAGTGATCCACCATGTTTCTTATAAGGAACAACCATTTATTCGTAAGCAACTGGCATGGCTTAAATTAAATTGCCCTTTTGACGGGTCTTTAAAGGGGTTATGTTTGAATTTCCTTCAGGCCATGGATTCCCATTTAGGAACGAATTACTTCCAAAAATTCGCCTCAACAAGATCATCTGTTGACATACTCATACCAATAATGGCACATTTGGCTACGCTTCATGGAATTGGAGTTCTAGTTATTGATGAAATACAAAACTTGAGTTTCATGAAAAGTGGTGGAGCCGAGAGAATGCTGAATTATTTCACACAGCTAATTAATACAATTGGTGTTCCGGTAATACTCATTGGCACGTTTAAGGCTATGCGGTTATTATCCGGATCTTTCAGCCAAGCAAGAAGAAGTACCGGGCAAGGTGATTTGATTATGGACCGGTTAACGGAGGGGGAGGAATGGAGCTATTTCATCGAGTCATTATGGAAATATCAGTGGACAGCAAAATCTTCGCCCTTGACAGATTCTATAAAAAAAACAATGTATGATTTGTCCCAAGGAATTGTGGATATTGCAGTTAAGCTTTATATGCTTGCTCAATGGGAAGCAATGGAGGCTGAAGATTCAAAGGGTGAGAGAATTACCGTAGGGCTGTTGAAATCTGTAGCCAAGCAACATATGCAACTTGTTCAGCCACTATTGAAGATATTGCGTCGAAATGACCCTGAACTTCTATCACTGGTGGATGATTTGTATCCTGAATGGAACGTGTTGGATCAATTTCTTAAAAAATCTGAAGAGAGAGTGAATCTGCAAGGGGAAATCAGATCTAAGATTAATAGAGAAGAAAAACTAGAGTATGACCAAGATATATATATTGAGTTGATTAAGACTGCTATAGATTTTGGTGGTTCATCTAAGGATGCCGAAGAAATTGTGCGGATGTTAATGCAGTCTAGTGAGGCCGAGAAAGATATTGTGGATCTGAGAAAAAAAGTAGTAGAAATGGTATCATCGCTTGCTGCAGCAGAGAAAGGAAATGAGACCATGAGCAGTGTGATAGAAAAAACTAATGAAACAACATCAAAAACGAAAAAAATGCGAGAACCTTCCGTTAACCTTGATGAAGATGATTTGCGAAACGCAGCGAAAGTTACTAAGGGAGCGGATGAAATTTACGTGAATTTGGTAGGTATGGGGAGCATACCTTCATCTGATGATATCTCTAAATTGATCGTATAAGGGTTATATTAACGAAGTGCCTAAATGAAAAACTAGCAATAGAAGCTAGGAAAGGGTGGTTCTATTGCTAGCTCATTTCCCCACACTCTATACAGATGAATTGCTATATAGCGGTATATCAAGATATCATCTGCGGTCCGGAAATCGAACACAACAACAAACAGTGGAGGATTTATTTGGTGAACGTGTGGTTTGCGCGACTGCAGACCTCCCAAGTCATCTTAACAGGATAGCCAACCGGTTGGGGGGACAATACACGGTCGACCAATTAATCCGACATCATACGTTATTTCCGTATTATTCACTTTATCTACAAGATGAAATATGTGCACATATAGAATTGTTAATGGCTAATGACACTGAAACAGGAGTTGTTCATGCAAGTTTAGGATTGCTAGCAGGGCTTATCAAGTCACCTAGTCACCTTAAATATTGTCCTCAGTGTTATCGGGAAGAAATTGCACAACTAGAACCTTACTGGCATCGTTCTCATCAACTTCCTGGTGTTGTTATTTGCGAGAGACATAAGGTCCCACTGATCCTGAGTAATATTATATTTTCAACACGTGATCATAAATTCGCGTTCAATTCAATTTTACTTGTGGAGAAGAGTGGTATCGATAATTTCGTGTTTGCCCCCTCTTGGGAGAAACATCTTCAATACATCGTAGAGAAATCTGCAGCAATATTACAGTCCCCTTCAAACCGAAAAGCCCCGTGTTATAAGAATGTTCTTTATAAATGGGGATATCTTACCGCCAGCGATAGTGTCAGAAGTAAAGAGCTGATCGCTGATTTCAGAGAGTTTTACAGCGATCAGTTCCTTCACTTTCTTCAATGTGGTATTGCTACTAAAGGATCTGATACATGGCTACATAAACTAATCAGGGGGAGCGGTGAGATTACGCAACCACTAAGACATTTGCTACTATGCAGGTTCCTTGGTGAATCTATAGAGATGTTAAAACCACCTGAGCAATTTAATTCATTTGGACAAGGTCCTTGGCCGTGTTTGAACAAGGCTGCGGATCATTATAAAGAAGAAATAATTGAAAAATGCATCATTACTCGTTGCACTAAGACTGGGCTGCCTGTTGGAACATTCAGTTGTTCATGTGGGTTTGTATATTCCCGGAGAAGGGCAGAAACTGGTACGTCTGACATATTAAAAATTGGTAGGACTAAAGTGTTTGGGGAAGTATGGATTTCACGGCTGAAGGAGCTTAATGAGACTGACAAGTCTCTTCGTAAAAAGGCAGTCTTGTTAGGAGTTGATCCTGCTACTGTGAAGAGACAAACGGAATTATTGAAAAATCCCCTAAGTGTTAAGCGTTGTGTTGCTCATAGCAAAATTAGTGTGGAAAAAGTGAGGAGAAATAATACCCCCAAAAAACATGATGTATTTAGAGTGGATTGGGGACAAAGAGATGAGCTTCTTTATAGGGAAGTGAAAGATGCTGTTGAAAAACTACGTGCTTCTGATGAGCCATCAAGAATTACTGTCAGTTCAATTGCTAGAGCAATCAGTACCACGGGTTTATCAAATAAAATTCTTAAGAAGAGCCTTGATAAGATGCCAGCCACAAAAGAGCTGGTTCAGAAATCTATAGAAAGCACTCAAGGATATCAAATTCGAAGGTTGTTGTGGGCGGCAGAAAAAATTGATGATGAGGGGGGGATTTCAGGATGGCGCCTGCTAAAGCTTGCGGGATTGAGCAATCCTTTGCGTCAGCCTGTTAAAAAGGTCTTTGATGAACTATTAAACAAGGGAGTATAGAGCATGACTCAATTGGCGTACTTTCCAACCCCACTTCCAGGTGAGGATTTTCGAAGTATTTTATATCGCTACCATTTACAAGCAATGAACAAAGAAATAACAGATACCAATATCGAGTTGTTCGGGGCGAAGTCGGAATTCACTATATTTCCACGAAATTTAGGGTTATTACTAAATAAACTCCCACAAGGTTTTCTTTCTTTTGAATCTGTTATTCAAAATCATACCTTGTTACCATGGTTTCTGCCCTTTCTTCCTGATAGCCACAAGGATAGGGTTATAAATGAGATTAAAAATGGCGGCAATTTAAATGAGAGTTCCGTCGGAAAGTTGGCTGGAAATAAATATGGTAGATGTATAGATGTTGATATTAAGTATTGCCCACTATGCCTTGAAGAGGATGATTCGGAATACGGTTCAGGATACATCCACCGCGAACATCAATTTGCATTTATTCACAAGTGTAATAAGCATAATATATTGTTGGTCAGCGAGTGTAGGTGCGGTTGCAAGCTTGGATATGGTGGAATTAAAGGGGAATGTAGCGCCGGCCACCGAGTGGAATTGCAAAAAGTTTCGTCAGAGAGTGTAATGCAAGATCAAATAATAGAGGATCTTGAAGCAATAGTTTTCCAAAAAGATAAGTTATCACTGAGTTTCATACGACAACGACTGGTGGAGCACCTTTTCTATAAAGGATATATTTCCTCTAACGTTAAGATTCGTCGGAAACTTTTAGTGTCTGATTTTCTCAAGTATTATTCATTAGACCAACTATTAAGTATGGGACTAACTGAAGAATATATTATGCAAAGAAATACCTTTGAAAGAGTGCTTTGGAAAGATTCAATTACTTGTATCAATCTATCGATAATGCTTTTGTTGTTTCGGTTTATAGGCGGGTCGTTTTCTAAATTCATTTCTAGGTCTAATCCATATGCTTTGCAAATCCCCTTTGGTTGTGGACCGTGGTATTGTGAGAACAAGTATTGTCCAGATTATAGGGAGTTAGTTATTAAGCAAATTAGACGGGTTGACAATAAGCATAGAGGTGTATCAGGCATATTTAAGTGTCCGACTTGCGATACGGAGTATAGGAAGTTTTGGAGCTGGAAGAACCAAGTAAATATTAAAAAACTTAATCTATACTCATCAGCTGAAAAAAGAAAAAAAGTTATAGAGTTCTTTCGAAATGGTTGTCCAATTAATGAGATAGCGAGAGAACTTTACTGCTCGGAGAATACACTTAAAAAAATAATAAAAAAACAAACTGTAAACATCGAGAATTGCACTACTTTCGAGCCCAAGCATCTCGCAAAAAGAAATGCTTATCGCGCTAGAATAGAGAAGGTCATGAAAAATGAGCCGAATCTTAGTAGAAATGAAATATGTGCCAGATGTTCAGGGCCTTATCAATGGCTTAAAAAGTTTGATACAGAATGGTTAGAAAAACGGCTCCCAGAATCAAGGTCAACAACTAACTTTAAGTGGGAGAAAGTTGATGAAGCAATATCTAAACGAGTAAAGGAAGTTGCAGCGGCATTAACAGAGACAAACCCGTCTACGAGAGTTGGCACATATTCTATTTTAAATGCTTTATCAAAAACGGAAAGTGGTCGGATCAAGAATTATAGCAAATTTTTGCCGAGGACACGTAAAACATTAGAGGAAGTTGTTGAAACTAAAGAACAGTATCAAATCCGCCACTTACCAGCATTAGTTAGGCAACTGACAACTCATTATAATTATAAAATAGTCACACTAGAGATTATTCAGTCATATCGAAGGTCTTATAGAGATATATCACTAGAATTACAAGAGAAGCTATCTTATGAATTGAGCATAATACAAGGCGATCTGGATTACTGGTAAAGAACGACTCAAAAACTAAATTCTTTTATGAGAATATCTATGTGAGCTATGATTGTGTTCTGTATAGGAATATTAGTGGCTTCGCCTTAATAAAGGTGAAGCCATTTTCGTTTAAGTCTAAGGCAAGCAGTTCATGGAATTCGGATACTTACTTCCTTTTTCAGCATTATTGTATACAGCTTCTAACAAAACAAAATGGTATAATTGGTAGGATATAGTTTAGGATTGTAGAGCAGAAAAGCCATATTTGAAATTCAAGATGGTAGGTGAATTGAGTTGCTTCACGAGATCTACGATGAAAACGAACATAGCAAAGAAAGTTATGCCTATTTTGGTTTAGCTGTTTTCTACTCACAAGTGTTAGAACATCAATTAGTCAATATGATTGTTCTACTAAAGCGTTCTCAAGGACTTTTGCCAACTGAAGGTGATTTTGATGCTCTTTATGAACGGAAGTTCTCAAATACGATGGGGCAGCTAATAAACGAAATTAAACAATTGTATCCAATCAAGCCTGAGGAATTAAATGAACTGAAGGAAATACTAAAACTGAGAAACTTCATAGTTCATGATTTCTTTAAAGAAAAGATAAACTTAACATTTACACGAAATGGTAGAGATCAATTAATTATTGAATGCAAAGAATTTGTTGAGCGAGTGAGGACTTTGGATTCTCAGCTTGTTATCTATTCTAAAGAAATATTAGAAAAACTGGGGATAACCGAAGAGATTTTGGAAAATGAAGTGAAAGAAATTAAAGAAGAGGAACGACTGAAAGAACTTGAAAATTCATAGCATTTCTATAGAAAGTTAACTTTATAAATATAAAGGTTGTGGTCAAATGAATGAATATATAAGCAGAGATTATAAAGGTTTACCTGAGGAATATTGGAAGTATCAAACATTTTGTTGGTATATTCATGATATTATCTTGAGTTTATTTCACGACTGTTTGGATGATAACAAGATGAATACTAATATAACATTCAGGGACTCTTCTCATGCGAAGAAATTTGAAGAAGCGAGCGATATTTTTGAATGGCTTTATAATAATGGATACGAAGATGAAGCTAATGAGATTTTTGGGAAGAGAATATTTCACGCAATTCTTGCTGACATGATGAACTTTATTTACGAATCTCTTAATACAATAGAGAAGGGGAAAATTACAGTTTCACTAGCTTTACTACGAAAACCAATGCGGGACAATCTATTATATTTAGAATGGCTACTTGGAGATTCCAAAGAGTTTGTAGAATTAGTGAGAAAGGCAGATATAGAAAAATATGCGATTGAGCGTGTTAGTGCTGAAAAGAAGCTCAGTATTATAAAAAATGCTATGGATAGAGTTGATAATAAGGACCTCTATAAGATAATTAACGAAGATTTATACTATGATTTAAGATATAACAAAGATGCAGGGAATAGTTTGCAAAAAGTATGGGATAAAGCGAATCATTTAGTTACAACAAGAAAGCATAATAGAAGTGACGAATTTAATTTTGTATTTCTAGATGAAGAAATACACAGAGAATTTATTGACTATTACTACAAACAAGTTCCGCATCTATTATTTTATATATACAATATAGTTCTTAAATTGTATGAGCAATGTATTAGAAAAATTGAAGAGCCTACTAAAATATACAATAATGCATTAATTGTCTTCAAATTATATGATATGTTAGGCACAGTGAGTCCTAGCGATTATTTTAATAGCGAAACAATAGCGTTACTTAATTTTATTTGTTTGGAATGTGAAAAGCTTGTTCCAATTGATTTACATAGTACGCAATTTGAAGGGTACAGATATGGTTGGAGTTTTGATTGCCCGGAATGTCAAAGTGAGATTACTGTTTCTAAATATGTATTTTTGGAAGACTTTAAAAAGAAATGAATGGTTTCATTTTTTGAAATATGAGGGGGGAGAAAAAATTGATTAATTTTCACGAAGATCATAGCTATATAATCAAATATATAAACCAAGTCTTAAAAGAATTTTTTGAAATGTTTATTGAGTTTGCTAACAACCTTGAATTTGAGGATATTTATGCTGAGGCATTTCCAAATCATTTAAGAGGCAAACCAGAATATTGTTTAGAAAGATTAGAACAATTAAATGGAAATATAATAGATGACTTTTACCACGATATTTTACCGTTGGATGAATATATAATTTATCATATTCTGACTTACATGGATGAAGCGTTTGAACTGGAAGAAAAAAACAATATCTTTACTTTTGTGCAAAATAAGTTCCTGGCAGCTTATGGAAATCAATTGTCGGAAGAGCAGCTTGAAGTGATTAATACATTAAGTAATATTAATGATATCATTGGTCTGATTTTTGAAGATGTTGATTTTTTAGATGTTGGCTTACTGTTTCAACACTATGTGATTAATCCAGTCAACTTCGAGAAGATTTTTCATGTTGATTTAGATCTTTATGTAGAATTGATGCCTTATGATATTAGAAAGAAATATAACCAAATAAAAAAAGATAATGAAAATAAAGCGATAAATAGCCCCATCTCAAATGCCAATTATGTTAACTTCGATTCAAAAGAGGAGTTCATTGAAGTTATTAGGGGAACAATGAATAAGTTTTCTCATTATGTGCGGAATAAGAAATTGCATAAATTGATAAATGGGAAAAATAAGAGTTTTAGCGAAAAGGAGTTTCAAATTTTATTTGGTTTTTATTTAGAAATTTACTTAAAAGGTTTTGATCTCGATATTTCTCCTGAAGTAGACACTGGAAGAGGAAGCCTTGATTTTAAGATTAGCTGTGGGAAAAAATATAAAGTTGTAATAGAGTTTAAGATGGATACAAATAGTAACTTAAATAAAGGGTTAGAATATCAATTACCACTTTATCAGCATGTGACAGAAGTCGATTATGGGATTTATTCAATAGTTTGTTTAGAAGATAGCTCATATAATAAAAGTGACTATTATCGAAAGAAAGCAAACGAGATGTCCATAAAGTATGGTGTGCTTATTGAGTATTTTTGTATTGATGCTAGAGTTGATAAATTATCAGCTTCTAAAGTTAGTTCGGATGATGAGATGCATATCGATAATATTGAAGAGTCTAGTTTTTAATTATTTTTGAGAATAATCTTATGGGCTGAGTTTACCAATACATAGCATACGGAGGTATTATGAGTAATCCACAAATCCCGATTCCGAAAGTCTTTATTTCTTATAGCTGGACAACTCTTGTACATGAAGAGTGGGTATTATCTTTAGCTTCCAGACTGAGAGAAAATGGAGTTGATGTAGTATTAGATAAATGGGATTTAAAAGAAGGGCATGATGTCTATGCATTTATGGAAAGTATGGTTAACTCGCCTGATATCGGTAAAGTGTTAGTAATATGTGATAAAGGCTATGAAGAAAAGGCCAACGATCGACGCGGTGGCGCAGGAACGGAAACACAAATCATTTCAGCTGAAATATATTCCCGCGCTGGGCAGGAGAAGTTCATACCGATCGTTTCAGAAAGAGGAGAGAACGGAGAAACGTATATTCCTACTCTTATGAAATCGAGAAAGTACATTGATTTGTCAAACGAAGAGACGTTTGAGACGGGGTATGAAGAACTGCTACGCAATTTACATAACCGGCCACAATACCGGAAACCAGCTCTTGGTGCCGTGCCAGCTTTTTTATACGAAGATGCCCCCACACACTTCAAAACAACGAATCTGCTTAAGCAAATTAATGACGCTGCCATCCGCCAACCTTCAAGATTAAAGAGTTTATCGAATAGCTTTTTTGACGCTGTTTTTGAAGGATTAGACCAATTTCAGATTGAACGTTTTGAGCAAGGAGCTCTTTACGACGAGCTGATTGTAAACCATATTAATGATATGCTGGCTCTTCGAGACGACTACGTAAAGTTTGTAGAAAAACAGTGTTCAATTCAAGAACAAGTAGATATTGATTCATTTATCGATTTCTTCGAACGGATTACTGCTTATACTCAACCTCCTGAGCACCTGACATCATATACAAAAATTCAGTGGGATCACTATAAGTTTTTTATCCACGAATTATTCATTTATTCTATTATGATCTTTTTGGAGCATACTCAATTTAAAGCGGCTAATGAATTATTAAGTGCGGAATATTTTATTAAGGTTCGTTTTCATTCAGAACTTAAACATGGGGATTTCAGAGTATTTAACTTTTATTTACCATCAATCGAGGAAGTTCGTCGAGAAAGATTAAATCTTGACCGGGTTAGCATCTTCGCTGAAATGATGGTACAAAGGGCTACGATTAAGAGATACCCCAAGCAAAAAATCGTGAATACGGATTTACTTATGTATTACTTCTCATTAATGAATGATCAGCAAAATTACTGGTTCCCACGGTTATATCCCTATTCTTCAGACCAGAAAGTCGAACTGCTTGAAAGGCTTATATCTATGCGCCACTTTTTTAAGGTGAAAGATTTTTTCGGTGTGAATTCGTCAAAGGAAATGGTCGGCAATATGGAAAATATTGTAGGGATAAGCCATAGAGGATTCCCGAATAGTTGGGACACTATCCAGCCGATTGGATACCATATTGATCCGAAACAAATCTGCACGTTACCATAAACTAACCTGATTGCCACGTTAAAGGCAGCATGTTTATATTTAACTGGAGTGTACTACCTCATTGAGATAGAGGATTTGAAATATTAATTTAGCCTAAGATCATTGCATTTATTTATTCTTTATTTCTCCTACCTAAGAAGGTATAATAAATTCAAGTATTAATTCATTTCTTCTTTAAGCTCACCTAATCTATGTACACATTTGTGATGATAGGTAAGGATAAGGGTAAGTAGTGGACAATTGTAAATCAATTGGAATAAAGGAGAATGCTGTGCACACCAATTATTAATCGATTAGGTGAAGACAGCGCGAATATTCATTTGGTTCTCGAGCAGGCTAAGCCCCGGGATGTCATTGAAGTATTCGATTGTTTCTTCTTTGTGAGTAAGTTCAAAATTTAAAATACGGTTTAAGACCGAAATCAAACACATTTTATGCCTAATGGCGGAATGTGTTTTTTATTACAGGTTACACAATCCTTTTAATGGAAATAGCTTAAACATAACGACCAAACCTCAAACAAACATTGCAGTTGAGATCAACTCATGAAAGTATAGATAGTGGTTCACGACATTCTTTTCATGGTAATTCCTGGTGGTTCACGACTTTCTTTTTTTTAGTTTTATCATATGCCTCTAAAAGTCCAATAAAATCAACAAAATCAGTTCATGACATTTATTTCACCTGACAAATCGTAACATTATAAAAAGTTGCACCCTAACACCCCGTTAGATATGATTATCTAACGGGGTGTTTTTTTGTAGCTGCGCCTGAACAAAAGGCGATTCTGAGGTTAGGAGTGATCGACATGGAGGTTTTTGCAGACTATTTAGCGCAAATTGATAACCCACAGCATCGGGAGCGAATGGAAGAGGTGTTGGCTTGGGTAACTAAGAAATTCACAGATTTAAAACCAAAAATTGCGTGGAATCAGCCTATGTTCACCGATCACGACACCTATATTATTGGCTTTAGCGTATCCAAACAACATATGGCTGTTGCGCCTGAAATCGCAGGGATTAATCATTTCTCTGATGAAATTGTACAGGCAGGCTATGATCACACCAAGCAGTTGTTACGGATCCGGTGGGATAGCCCGGTTGATTTCTCATTACTTGAGAAAATGATCGAGTTTAACATTATGGACAAGGCAGATTGTTCAACTTTTTGGCGAAAATAAAATATAAAAAAAGTAGTTAGCCTCGATGATGAATACATCATCGGGATTTTTTTAATTAGGAGTAAGACATTCTTATATAAAGGGTTACTGGAAATGGGATTAATATGCTTGCTAGTCGTTATTGGGTGCGAAAATATCAGTTCTTTTTGTCGAATCCATAATTCTTTCTTAGCGGATCATTAGCAAACATGCTAATATAATGACTGAAAAGGTTGAAAGCCCTTACTTTTAGCGGTTAGGGGCGATCATCTCATGCTCACATGACAAAGAGGGGAAGAAATTGCATGCGGCGGATACTGTCGATGTTAAAGCTAAATACGCTGCGAAATCAAATGTTGCTCGGTTTCCTCGCCGTCATGCTCATCATTCTGACGTTCGTTGGAGGGATTACGTTCCATTCAGTCTCGACGCTACTCAAGAACAATGCGGAGAAGCATATTCAACAGACTGCGATTCAAGCTAACGGACGTTTAGAAAGCGTTCTCGAGCAGATCAATTCTTTGACGACACTGGTATCTACTAACGATTATATCCAGCAACTCCTTTTACGCGATATAGAGGGTCATCCCGCTACCTTTACGGAACGGCAAGCCCTGCCATCTATTATCAATCTGGTCCAAATCTACACGGACGGCATCAAATCTGTTGAGCTTTATAATAAAGACGGAGTGAGGCTGTATCCTCTTGACGGCAGCACCCTTAGAGATAAGGTACCCGAGGATTGGATTGAAATGGCGACGAGAAAGGATGGCAGTCTCGTTTGGTTCGGTATTGATCCGCTCGATTCTACATCGCTTGTAGCGATTCGACAGATCAGTCTTATTGATCGGCATTTCACAACTGGAGGGTATTTACTCATTCGTTCAGACCGTGACAAGTTTGCGCTTAAAGACTCCCTATCCGGGGAGGGGGACGGGGAAACGGTGCTGCTCCTCGCTCCAGATGGCCAGTTCATCACGTCCAATGATGACACGATTTCACAAAAGACAGCAGCAAAGCTGGTAGAAGAATCCGACGAACAAATTGCTTCCATCGGCAAGCAGTCCTTTATCGTTGTCAAACAGCGGTCTTCCGTGACAGGATGGACGCTGCTCATCTTAACCCCGGTTAACGTCATCACCAAGGGGATATCGGTCTTGCGGACGACCATTGTTGTATCGGCTTTGATGGGTACCTTACTGTTCACCTTGCTTTCGTTTTTCCTATCTATACTTATTACCAGACCTGTGTTCAGATTGATCAAAGCTATGAGAAGTACCCGTCTAGGCATTCTGAAGCCTATCGAAAACGTATCGTCCACTATGGAAATTCAGGAACTAAATTATTCCTATAACAAAATGGTTGATAATATCAACGAACTGATCCAGTTGGTTTATGAGAAGGAGTTATCCCGGAGTCATACGGAGTTGAAGGCACTTCAAGCGCAAATTAATCCGCATTTTTTGTTTAATACCCTAGATGTTCTGTACTGGTCGCTGCTGGATAGGGATGAAGATCAACTGGCGGAGTATGTTGTCGCCATGTCTGATTTATTCCGCTATACGATCACCGGCTCGAGTAAAGGGGGATGGGTGAAGTTACAGGATGAGCTGGAGCATGTAAAGCGATATTTGCTTATTATGAAGATGCGATTTGAAGATCGCTTGGAGTGGGAAATTGAGGCTCCTTCTGAATTTTCGAATGTGGAGTTACCCCGACTATTGCTGCAGCCCCTTGTAGAGAATGCCGTATTGCATGGGGTCGAGAGCAAGATTGAACCGGGATGGATAAAGCTAACGGTTGCTGGAGATGAAGAATGGGTCACCATTACGGTGGAAGATGACGGGATGGGAATGGACGAGGAGATGCTGCGCTCTCTTGTGGAAGGGCTGGATAGCGGAAAGGTATCTTCTTCAAAAGATTCCGGCGTCGGAATCGCTAATGTGCATAGAAGGCTTCAACTATTTTTTTCGAGAGAGAATGAGCAGGGTGCGGCTATGACCATCGATAGCCAAAAGGGGCAAGGCACCCGTATAAACATCAAAATTCCTGTTCGAGGAGACAAAATGCCATGAGAAGCCGAACAATTCTTATTGTCGACGATGAACCGAGATCTAGAGAAGGAATGAAGAAAATACTAGAGGTGTGGGCAGCCGGTCATTATGAAATCCTTACGGCAAGCAATGGGATCTCGGCGATGGAAATTCTGGAGGAAATACCGGTCGAACTCATGATATCGGATATCCGCATGCCTGGAATCAGTGGTCTTTCTTTAGTTAGCCAAATAAGGGATAAAAAAATACAGCGTCAGCCATCTGTTATTCTCATCTCCGGTCATGCCGAGTTCGAGTATGCTCAGCAAGCGATTCAGTTGTCCGTAGTTGAATATTTACTCAAGCCAGCCAGCCGGGAAAAGCTAATCACATCTGTGGAGAATGCCCTGAAGGCAGGGGAAGAGCAGGAACATATCGGCTTCATGCGGAAGATGGCCGATCCACAATTAATGGCCATAAGAGATGAAGATGCCGCATTAAGCGATCCGGTCCGTCAGGCGATTGACTATGTGGAAATGCATATAGAAGAGGCGATCAGCCTGCAGGAAGTAGCCGGACTTGTTCATCTGAACGGGAGCTATTTTAGTTCTCTTTTCAAGGAACAATGCCAGATGAATTTCAGCGAATACGTCGCCCGCAGAAAATTGCAGAAAGCGAAGGAATTACTGCTGAAAACCAATCTGCCTATAGCGGAAATTGCCAGCCTTACAGGTTACCAGACGGTTAAATATTTCAACAAGCTGTTCAAGGAATACGAAAGAATGAGTCCAGGGCAGTATCGATCTTCCATGAGGAATGGTATAGAAGCGAATATCCAATAGCGGCTCGGCAAGGGGGGATATCTACGAAGAGGATCGGATTATCCATTACCCTTTTCTTAACATTGTTGTTGATAACAACAGGTTGCAATGGGGCTAAGGGGAATAGCAGCAAGAGCGACGGCGAGAAAATCACTTTGAAAATGATGCATCTATGGCCGGATAGCAATAACTCCGCGCAAAATAAAATGGTAAAAGAAATCATCAGAGAATTTGAAGAAGCTAATCCGAATATCACCATCAAGACGGAAGTGCTTGAAAATGAGCAGTATAAAAGCAAACTGAAGGTACTTGCCGCTTCCAACGATCTACCGGATATCGGATTCACCTGGGCAGCAGGCTTTATGGATCCTTATGTTAGGGGAGATAAGTTTGCAGCCGTGGACGATCTTTTACAGAATGAGTTGAAAGGAAAATTCGTAGCTGGTACGACGGAGGGGTACTCCTTTGATGGGAAGACGTATGCCCTTCCTGTCGAACTAAACATAGTCCCGGTCTATTATAATAAGGAAATATTTTCAGAATTCAATCTGCAGCCTCCCCAAACCTTGGATGATCTCAAAGCGATCATTCGAACACTGAATAACAATGGCATAACACCTGTTACTCTTGGCGGTAAAGACGGTTGGCCGGCTTCCTTCTGGTACATGTATCTAGCTGATCGTATTGGGGGACCTAACCTGATGGATAAAGCTGTTGCGGATCAGGACTTCACAGATCCTTCCTTGCTAGAGGCTGCAAGACAAGTGCAAGAGCTGGTAAACCTGAACACATTCATCAAAGGCTACAACGGATTATCCAATGATGAAGCCAAGGTACAGTTCATGAACGGAAAGTCAGCCATGTTCGTTACAGGGACTTGGGAGCTGCCAGATTTCACGACCACTACGAATATAGCCCAAGAATTTAAAGTCAACATCGGTTATTTCAAGTTCCCGACAGTTGAAGGCGGCAAAGGCAATGTGGATGATTGGGTCGGTGGTCCGGGCACTGGATTGTTCGTTTCCAAAAATTCGAAGCATGCTCTGGAGGCCAAAGAATTCGTGAGCTTTTTCGTTCAAAAGTGGGGAGAGCATTCTGTTGTCAATGCAGGTGTAATCCCGGCTACCAAAGTAGATACTGCAGCCATCAAGCTACCGCAAATGTTCATTGATCTATTAAACGAATTAAATAAGGCTAATAAAGTAACTCTTTATCTGGATACACAAATGAAGCCAGTCGCATCTGCTATACACATGAATCAGATTCAGGCATTGTTCGGTGAAGCCGTCACGCCAGAAGAATTTATCAAGAAACAGGATGATGCGCTAAAAGCGGATAAGTAATGTTCAGAAATATCAACAGATCATGGAGACGTCAAGGGATAGATCCTTTGATGTCTCTTTTTTTTGCGCTCTATAGAACTGAATCTAAAAATAGTGGAAGTTTTCCTAAAGAGGGTGTCCTTATGCTTAAGGATTGCAGGATCTATAATTATGTATGCGGTTACAAAGAACCGAAGTAATAATACAAAAGGGGAGGCAAAGATATGAAAAGTATGAAACGTAGTTTAGTGGGGATCTCTACATTGCTTGTGATGTCATCTGCTCTCGCAGCATGTGGTGGGAACTCAAATTCTAACTCATCTAGCCCAAGTCAAACGACTGCACCAGCAGCAAATGCTACCGAAGCTCCATCAAAAGGAACAGGTGAGAAAGTCACTATCAATCTCTGGAGCTTTACGGACGAGATTCCTAACATGACCAAGAAGTATATGGAAACCCATCCTGATGCGAATGTAGAGTTCAAAACTACAGTTATCGCTACCACTGACGGCGCTTATCAGCCTGCTCTTGATCAGGCTCTGTCAGCGGGAGGTAAAGATGCCCCTGACATTTATGCAGCAGAATCAGCATTCGTGCTTAAGTATACCCAAGGCGATGCATCCAGCTATGCAGCCAACTATTCTGATATGGGTCTTGATGACCAAATGGTTAAGGACGCTGGCATCGCGCAATACTCGGTTGATATCGGCAGTTTAGATGGAAAATTAAAAGCCCTCGGCTATCAAGCAACTGGCGGTGCCTTTATCTATCGCCGCTCTATTGCGAAGGATGTTTTTGGAACAGACGATCCAGCCACCATCAAAAATGAAATTGGACCAGGCTGGGATAAATTCTACGATGCAGCCGCGAAGCTGAAAGCTAAAGGATACGGCATCGTTTCTGGCGACGGCGATATCTGGCACCCGATCGAGAATAGTTCTGACAAGGGCTGGATTGTTGATGGCAAGCTTCATATCGATCCAAAGCGTGAAGAGTTCCTGGATCTTTCTAAAAAGCTGAAAGACAATGGTTATCACAATGATACGACAGACTGGACGGAAGCATGGTATGCGGATATGTCCGGTGCCGGCGCTCAACCGATCTTCGGATTCTTCGGTCCTGCTTGGCTCATCAACTATGTGATGAACGGTCAAGTAAAAGACACGAATGGCGACTGGGCTGTATCCGAACCAACAACAGGTTTCTTCTGGGGCGGTACTTGGCTGCTTGCCAACAAAGACGTGACCAAGGACGATGCTAAGAAACAGGCTGTTGCGGACTTTGTGAAGTGGGTTACACTCGATACCTCTGAAACGGGACTTCAATATTACTGGGCTAACGGTACTATGAAGGAAGGCGAGCAAGGAACGAAGGATAGCGTTGCATCCTCCGTTGTCATGTCCAAATCAAATGGCGAAGTTCCGCTGCTCGGCGGCCAGAACATGTTCGACGTGTTTGTACCGGCCAATGCTAACGCTTCAGGTAAGAACTTGACCCAGTACGACGAAACAATTAATAAGCTCTGGCGTGATCAAGTACGCGAATACACCGCAGGCAATAAGGACCGTGCCAAAGCGATCGAAACCTTTAAGCAACAAGTCAAAGACCAACTTGGCATTGAAAGCGAATAAGAAGGATTCGGAGGGGCGGGGGAGTAATCCCGCCCCTTCATATCAACTAAAGAGGTGAGAGCATGCGCCGCAAAAATGTGAACTATGCGAAATACGGTTATATTTTTACCTTTCCATTTGTTCTTGCATTTCTGATTTTTTCACTGTATCCCATTTTATATACCGCAGTTATTGGATTCACCGATATGAAAGGAATCATACCCAAACCGATCCATATCCTTGATAATCCTTTTCAGAACTTCAAAGATCTTCTCTTTGATAATCCCTCGTTCCGGAAGTCCTTATTCAACACCGGCTTACTCTGGATTACTAACTTCGTTCCTCAGATGCTTCTCGCGCTCTTGCTAACTGCATGGTTCACGAATAAGCGTCTAAACATAAAGGGACAAGGCTTGTTCAAGGTTCTGCTCTATATGCCTAATATCATTACTGCTAGTACGATTGCCGTGTTGTTCAGCACTTTATTCGCCTACCCGATGGGTCCTGTAAACAGTTTGTTTCAAATGTTGGGATGGACAGACGCTCCGGTGTTCTTCCTGCAGGATAAGACGACAGCACGGGGCATTGTCGCGTTCATCCAGTTTTGGATGTGGTACGGCAACACCATGATCGTCCTGATCGCTGGCGTTATGGGTATAAATCCTGCCCTCTTCGAGTCCGCAGCGATTGACGGGGCGAATGGTTTTCAAACCTTCTTCCGAATCACACTGCCGAGTCTGCGTACGATATTGCTGTTCACACTGATTACATCGATGGTGGGCGGTTTGACCATGTTCGATATTCCGCAATTATTTCTTGCAGGCGGTCCGGACGATTCTACGCTTACCACGTCTATGTTTATCTACGGGCAAGCATTCAAGGGCAGCTATATGTACAATCGTGCTGCAGCAGCGAGCATGATCATGTTCTTGATTTCAGCAATATTGGCTGGAATTCTGTTCTACGTGATGCGTGACCGCGATGCATCAAGACTTAAAAAAATACAAAAACAAAAGTACAGAAAAGCTGCAGCAGCAGCCCGTGAGGGAGGCGTAACACATGGCAAATAATCAGAAAAGCGGGACCGTTAACCGAAAGATCAACAAGACGATTATCTATGTGGTTTGCATCTCTTTGGCGGTGCTCAGTATCCTGCCGTTTTGGATCATGTTTGTAAATGCCACGCGCTCTACACCGGAAATCCAAGGCGGTCTTTCACTGCTTCCTTCGAGCCACATGATGAGCAATCTGCGAGTACTGCTCGACAAGAGCTTTGATCCGCTTCAAGGTTTCATGAATTCATTCATTATCGCCAGTTCTGCAACCCTCTGCACGGTCTATTTCTCGTCTTTGGCGGCCTATGGGCTGGTGACTTACAGCTGGAAGCTACGGGGGCCATTCTTTACCTTCATCATGTGCGTGATGATGATTCCTTCCCAGGCAAGCGCCATCGGATTCTATCAGTTCATGTATAAATTACATTGGACCAATAATTTTCTCCCGCTGATTCTACCAGCAATTGCTGCACCGGCGGTGGTGTTCTTCATGCGCCAATACTTGCTCGCAACTCTGTCGATAGAGATCGTGGAAGCTGCGCGCGTAGATGGGTCAGGTGAATTCTTCACTTTCAACCGGATTATCTTACCGCTGATGATGCCGGCAGTTGCAACACAGGCCATTTTTGCCTTTGTGGCTAACTGGAACAACCTGTTCATGCCGCTGATATTGCTGACACAGAAGGAGAAATATACTATGCCAATCATGGTCAGCTTGCTCCGAGGTGATATCTACAAAACGGAGTTCGGCTCGATCTATATGGGTCTGGCTTTGACGGCTTTACCGCTCTTTGTGGTTTACTTCTTGTTATCCAGATATATTATCGCCGGCGTAGCGCTTGGTGGCGTCAAAGAATAACATTGGCTTCTGGCTTCAAATAAGTAATCTCAATCAGGAGGAGAGTCCTATTATGGCCACAAAAAATGAACCGTTAGTTACCCATCTCTATACAGCCGATCCCTCCGCTCATGTATTTGAGGGCAAGCTGTATATTTACCCATCCCATGATATCGACCATGATGGACCTACGAATGATAATGGTGACCAGTATGCAATGGAAGATTATCATGTGTTTTCCTTGGAAGATCCTACATCTCCCTGTGTAGATCACGGAGAGGCACTTCATCTTCGGGATGTGCCTTGGGCTTCGAAGCAAATGTGGGCGCCCGATGCCGCGTACCGGCAGGGGATGTATTATTTGTTTTTCCCGGCCCGTGACAAGGAGGGGATTTTCCGTATCGGAGTGGCTACGTCAACTTCTCCGTCTGGTCCTTTCCAGGCTCAAGAAAGCTATATCAAAGGGAGCTTCAGCATTGATCCAGCCGTATTCGTGGACGAGGACGAAAGAGCCTACATGTATTTTGGAGGCTTATGGGGCGGACAATTAGAAAAGTGGCAAGACGGTATTTTTCAACAAGATGCGGTAGAAAAGGGCCCAGAGGAACCGGCTTACGGTCCTTGGGTGGGTGAGCTGAGTGAAGACATGCTGACATTCAAATCTGATCCTCAGGAGATCACCATTATTGATGAAGAAGGGAAATTAATCCTTGCGGGTGATGAAGACAGGAGATACTTCGAGGGTCCATGGATGCACAAGTATAAAGGGAAATACTATCTCTCATACTCTACTGGCACAACCCATAAGATCGTCTATGCGGTGAGTGACAAGCCTTGCGGACCCTTTGTCTTCCAAGGAACGATCCTGAATCCAGTCATTGGCTGGACGACCCATCATTCTATTGTGGAATTTAACGAGAAATGGTATTTGTTCTATCATGACGCATCGCTGTCTGGCGGTGTGGACCATAAACGCAGTATGAAATTTACGGAGCTCCATTATGAGGAAGACGGCAGAATCCGGCCGGTAGTGCTCTAATTGAAAGTACAGCATCCCTTATTGATAGGGCTTATTATGAAATTGTACTTAAGGATGTCTTGAAGCAAATACTTCAGAGACATCCTTATTTGTCTTTTCATCTTTAAATTATAGGAAAAAAATTCTAATATTTTGATTGCTTTTTTTATAAAGGAGTTTTATTGTGAAGAAGAATGAATATTCATTCCGCAAGAAGGAGAGGTGTTCTTATTGTCTACAAACAAGGAAGAGGAAATTTATAAAGCGGCTTTAAAATTATTTGCAGAAAGAGGTTATGATGGAACGACTGTTCCAATGATTGCGGAAGCGGCAAAAGTAGGAGCGGGAACAATTTATCGATATTTTGAAAGTAAAGAGTCACTAGTTAATTCATTGTTTCAAAAAGTAGTGATGGAGTTTTCAGAGACCATTAAAACTGATTTTCCAAACTCAAATGAAATTCGTGAGCAATTTCGCCATGTGTTTTATCAAATGGTCGGATTTGCAAAAAGCAATATATACGCGCTGCTATTTATAGATTCACATGCAGAGTCATATTATTTAAATGAGAAGAGCCGGAGCGTGTTTGATGGATTTATGAATTTTTTAGTCGCAATCATAGAAAGTGGCAAAGAGAGAGAGGTGTTCAGCTCGCTTCCTTCAAATGCATTAATCTGTATTGTTTATGGCGCATTTGTTAGCTTCTTCAAAGAAATTCAACATGGAAAAATAATTGAGACACCAGAGCTTATTCAAGGAATAGAACGAAGCTGCTGGAATGCTATCAGAATCGACTGACTCTGCTGATATAAAATAATAGTGTATGGGAGGATTATTCTTTGGAAAATTACTTGTTAAATAATGGAGTTTTGTTACCGAAAGTCGGATTGGGTGTATACCAAATGAAAAATGAACACGAAGATGCAATCATTTGGGCATTGAGAAATGGATATAAGCATATTGATACCGCCGCTTTTTATCATAATGAGGAACTTGTTGCAAGTACAATTAAAAAATCAGGTGTAAATCGAAAGGATATATTTATTACAACAAAGCTGTGGAATTCAGATCATGGTAAAAGAACGAAACAGGCTTTTGAAATGAGTTTGAAAAAACTGGGAACAGATTATATAGATCTTTATTTGATCCATTGGCCATCCCCGAAATATGTTGAGAGCTGGTTGATATTAGAGGAATTGTACAAAGAGGGTAAAATTAGAGCCATTGGTGTGTCTAACTTTGAACAAATGCACCTGAGTGATGTATTGAAGCATGGCTCAATAGTCCCTGCTGTAAATCAAATTCATACGAATCCGTTTTTACAGCAGCCCGATTTGCATAATTATATGGTGAATAAGAATATCCAACATGTAGCGTGGAGTCCTTTTGGACATGGAAATAAAGATTTATTCGATAACCCTATATTAACAAGCATTGCTGAAAGACACGGTAAAACAACGGCTCAAGTTATGTTAAGGTGGAACATTGAGCGCAATGTTGGAGTTATTCCCAAATCGGTTAATCCTGCAAGATTAAAGGCGAATCTGGAAATTTTTGATTTTAGTTTATCTGATGAGGAAATGAAACAAATATCGACATTAGATAAAAATAAAAAGGGATTTGTTAATCCTGACAACAAGCTGTTTTTATGGGCTACTACACTTTTGCGGTAATCTAGCTGGGATTCCAAGAGGGCAATGATTAAATAGAAAAATCCTTGCCTTTTAGAATTATTGAAGTTATTATAGATTCATAAAGTCTTTAATTAAAGAGTCGAGTGTAATATTCCTGATTATGGAGTGTTCTTTTTTTAAATCCATAATGGATAACGTAAGTCTCTAATATCTTTAATATAAATTGAAAGCGAAAGGGAGAATTAGGATGACTCATGATTGTGTAATTATCGGTGGAGGACCGGCAGGTCTAAATGCTGCTCTGGTGCTAGGCAGGGCAAGAAAAAGTGTGGTTGTGATTGATGAAGGTCGCGCACGTAATAGGGTGACTCGAGAAACGCATGGCTTTCTTACTAGAGATTCTATAAGTCCAAGCGAATTCAGGAGAATTGCGAAGGAGCAGATTAGTGCCTATCACTCCGTTACTTTTGCGGAAGATACCGCCATATCGATTACGGGAACCGATGGTGATTTTCAAATTAAGACGGTTCAGGGTCAGACCTTTCAAAGTAAAAAGGTGCTCTTCGCCATAGGGATGAAAGACCTCCCGTTGGATATTAAGGGACTCAAAGACGTATATGGTAAAAGCGCCTTTATCTGCCCCTATTGTGATGGATGGGAACTAAGAGATCAGCCTCTTGTCGTAATTGTTAAGGGAGCCGATGCAACGCATATGGCCCGAGTGTTATCTGGTTGGACGAAAAAGATAACCATATGTACTAATGGATCTGATGACTTGACGGATGCACAACGCGAAGAGCTAAATCAACATAACATTCCTGTCTATGACTCACCGATTCAGTCGATCGAATCTGACAATGGCATGGTGCAGCAAGTTGTGTTGAAGGATGGTATTAGCATAGTATGTACGGGGATATTTTTTAGACCGAAGCTTATGATCGGGTCGGATTTGCCACAAGCCCTTGGTTGTGAATTCACAGAAACAGGAACAGTAATCATCGATAATCTCGGTAAAACGAACGTTCCAGGCGTTTATAGTGCCGGTGATGCAACAACACATCTTCATCAAGCCATTATTGCCGCTTCTATGGGCTCCTTAGCTGGGGTCGGCATTAATAACGAACTAAATGAAGAGGCGTGGCGTAACATATGATGCTATTGTACAAAATCGTCTAATTCATTTATTCCCTTGAACTGAATCTACATCCAGATTAATATAGAAACTAGATTTGTTCTGAGAGGGGTAGTTCAAAATAAAAATCGGATTCCTAATTATTGATATGCAAAACCTTTTCTTACACGATCATATGGAGAGATTAAATGTAAGTGAGGCTTGTGAATATATTAATCATGTGTCTGGGTTACTTCGTGCGAAGGACCAAATCGTTATCCATATACAAGACATGGAAGGGGCGAATACAGATACGGATCCAGAAGCTAGAAATAGTATACCGGAAATTACAGTTGCACCCACGGATATCCAGATGGCGAAAGAATTCTCTAATGCTTTTTGGAAAACGGATTTGGAACAACTGCTACGTGAACATGGTGTTGAATTCATCATCGTTGCGGGCTTCGCCGCAGAACATTGCGTAACCTTTACTATTAACGGTGCACAAGAAAGAGGTTTTCAAGCAGCCATTCTACAAAAGGGTGTCCTTAGCACACAGCCAGAGGCAATTACTTCGATTTACCGTGATCGGCATATGATCTCTTACCCGGTGATCGAATTTTTAATGGAGACCATTGCTTGAGATTCTACTAATAGAAGCTAATGATAATAAGTGGAGTTACGTATTAGATAACTAATATGTAGCTCCATTTTTTTATAGAATCGTCCTTCACTAATTGATTCTTCTATATTCATTTGATGGATAGAACCTATGTATCAGTATGCTATGTTAATGTTATGCCAACGGGTAGGATAGTTTAATAATCGATTGGGGGAAAATAACCAAAAATAGACGGGGGTTATTTCTCATGTGGTGGAGAGGTCTAATTTTGATTTTGATAATAGGGGTCACCAACTTTACAGTAATGGATTGTGCTGAAGCTTACGATGAGGAGTCATCAACTAAATATAACGTCGACATTCAACGGGAGTGCTTGGATGAGATCCTAATTTTTGAACTTCGTCTTAAAATTATGAGCGTACTTGAAGGGGAAGTTATGACACAAGATTCTAACTCGGATATAGTTCAAATTACTTTCAAAGCTAATACAGACGGATATAAAGCGAGTGATTTCCGTGTTATCCGTAGCGAAAATAACAATCTTCCATTACGCTAACGGGACACGATAGTTCAATCGCAACAAGAAGGCAGCCGATCAGAGGATCAGCTGCCGTTTTATTGAAGTAAAAGGCAGTATAATTCAGTAATTTCGTGAATAAGACGTTATAAGAAATCGGCGGGAAACTATAAGGAGCAGATAACATGAAACAACTCGGTGATGAATCCTTTGCTGTGGATTGGAATCCTGATATACCACATGAAAAAAATCATAATCGATGTTTTGTTTTCAAATGGTAAAAAATTAACAAAGGTTATGGACTAAGCAATCAAATCAACCGTACCATGGTATAATATTCGCATACAAATAATTACATAAATTAAATCCTTATGAAAAAGGGGAATGCACTATATGGCAAATATCGAGCACTTGCAGACCGTGAATGTTCCGGCTTCAACGGTATATGAAGCACTAACCACTGCAAAAGGACTTTCAGAAATATGGACAAATGAACTAATAGTCAATGATCAGATCGGTTGTATAAACGAGTTCCGATTCGGCGGCAAAGGCTTAACAAAGATGCGAGTTGATGAGCTTGTTACCGATAAAAAGATTTTGTGGCAATGTGTTGATTCAGATCCAGAATGGATAGGTACGACAATTTCTTTTAATTTAGAGGAAAAAAACGGGAAGACTTCAATCAATTTTCGTCAGATGAATTGGGAGAATGTAACCGCATTTTATCGCCTATGTAATTATAACTGGGCTATTTTTTTGTACAGTCTTAAACAGTATTGTGAAGAAGGCGTGGGTCTTCCGTATCATAAACGGAAGTTTTAGAACCATCCCAAACACGGATGGGTGACTAAAGTACATGATCCCGAGAACTGATTTCGGAAGTACTGCGCTTAAATAATATGCTTATATCGAAGGAGGCATTGGAATGAAGCAACTTTATATAAAGCAGAAGGTATTTAGTCTAAGTGGTAAATTTACGGTAAAGAATCAGCAGGAGCAGGATGTCTATTATGTAGAGGGCAGTTTTATGCAAATACCAAAGACGTTCTCCATTACGAATACCACAAGAGATGAAGTCGGACTTATTACGAAGAAGATATTTAGTTTTTTACCGAAGTTTTTTGTTGAGGTCAATGGTCGAGAGGTGTTAACGATTAAGAAAGAGTTTACTTTCATTAAAGCGCACTATACGATTCATGCGGCTGACATTGAGGTACATGGTAACTGGTGGGACATGGATTTTCAGGTCTTGCAGTACGGTGTAGTCATAGGTAAAGTGAACAAGGAGTGGTTTACTTGGGGCGATAGCTACAAGGTTCAAATACTAAATGAGGAGATGGAGGCAATCATGATTGCGTTAGTTGTTGCAATTGATTGTGTAAAAGCTGTCCAAGCAGCTTCTTCCTCATCAGCAACGATATAATTAGCCTAGTTCTATAAATAGCGGTAGTCTAAGATTTTGATATGTTTGAACAACTGATGAATGAAAACGATTGTATTTTTATATCTAGACTTTAAAATTTTTATGTTTTTAGCCTAAAAGATGCATTGACCTGGAAAAGGTTGGAGCCTATAATCATAAACAGGGAAAATTCATTAGATATGGAGTGATTTGGAACTTGAGGATTTCTCAAAAGGTCTAATTGTAAACGCATACAATGAAGTTTCTCCATACTTTCTTTGAAGGAGGGATTTGATAAGTTAGAAAGTCTCTTTTTTTCTTATTTTTGCAAACGTTTGCACAAGTGGTTGCACCTAAATAATGAGGAGGTTATTTACTTGGGAAGACAACAATCTAGGCGGTTTGTTTCTTGGTTGATTATTTTTTCGCTTATTTTTAGTTTATTTGGTTTATCCGGCGGGGCTTCAGCCAGCAATACTGATTATACAGTCTCCTACACGAACTCCACAGCATCTGCTGTAACACTGCATTGGACCACGAATAACTGGACGGATATTGCCGATACGGTTATGACTAAAAATGGAACCACATTTACGGCCAACCTCAATGTTCAGGAAGGCGCCACACTCATTTATTGTTATCATATTACGGCCCCGACAGATAGTTGGGATAGCAACGGAGGGAAGAACTGGACGGTTGTTGTCCCGGTTGCTGGTAAATACGAAGCTGAGAACGCAGCCTTGTCAGGTGGCGCCAAAATAAATACGAATCACACCGGATATACTGGCACCGGTTTTGTGGATGGATACACAACCATAGGAGCAACAACCACCTTTAGTGTTCAATCCTCCGCGACTGGTACCTATAATGCCACGCTCCACTACGCCAATGGGTCTGGCAGTGCTAAGATCGTTTCCATTTATGTAAATGGTGTAAAGGTAAAGCAGACCACTTTAGCGAATTTGGCAAGCTGGGATGCATGGGGTGACCAACCTGAAACGCTCTCTTTACAGGCAGGCAATAATTCAATCGCCTACAAATATGACTCGGATGATACTGGGAATATCAATATCGACTATCTAACTCTTTCAGCCACAGCAACACCAACTTCTACCGCAGCACCAACATCAACGCCAACAGTGACTCCTACACCAACACCTACCGCAGCACCAACATCAACGCCAACAGTGACTCCTACACCAACACCTATCGCAACACCTACATCAACGCCAACATCAACGCCAACAGTGACTCCTACAGCAACACCTAGCGCATCTCTTACACCAACACCAACCGTAACACCTACCGCAACACCTACACCAAAACCAACCGTAACACCTGCACCAACGCCAACTTCGGCTGGCTTAACGGTTCATTTTAAGAAACCAGCAAGCTGGAGCTCAACGATCCGAATCCATTACTGGAATCTGAGTCCGACGACGGTTCCAACAAGCGGAGCTTGGCCGGGAATTCTGATGAAATCGGATGGGAATGACTGGTACAGCTATACTATTGCCAACGCCTCTGGCACAAGCCTTATCTTTAATGATGGCAACGGCAAACAGACCGCCGACTTGTCCCGCAGTGTAAAAGAGGGCTGGTATTCCTCGGATAATGTGTGGTATGACGCAAATCCAGAAATTCCGAAGATCCCTGTGATTTCAGTCTCTCCTACGCCTAAGACATATGATTCTGCTCAAACCGTGAAGCTTTCCAGTCTCAGTAGCAGCGATAAAATCTACTATACAACAGACGGGTCGACACCTATGACATCTTCTACCTTATACACGACTCCAATCCAAGTAGTCTCTACTATGACTATCAAGGCTTTTGGTGTGAACTCCTTAGGTCAAGCAGGCAGCGTAGGCACTTTTGCTTATGTTATTGACCTAAATCTCGACCTGCAAGCGCCAACGATTACAGCGAATTTACCTGTTGGAAATTCAAGCTCTGCAGTAACCGTATCTTTTAATATAAAAGATAACAAAGCGGCAACCACCACCGCATATTACACGGATAATGGTACGGAACCAACGGCTAACTCAAAAGTCTACATCTCAGGAAATGCTTTAACGGCTCTGGCAGGACCGTCCATCCTCATTAATAAGACGACAACACTGAAATTCCTAGTCGTCGACGGTGCGGGAAATGAAACGAAACAGAGCTTCGTCTACACGATTGGAAATAAAGGCGATTTCCGCGAAGACACCATTTATTTCGTAATTACTTCACGATTCTATGATGGTGATCCGAGTAACAATGTGCATTCATGGGATGATGCTAAGGCGGGGAATCCGGATTCAGACCCAGCTTGGAGAGGGGATTTTAAGGGATTGATCCAAAAGCTCGACTACATCAAAGCGCTCGGATTCAGTGCGATTTGGATTACACCAGTGGTGCAGAATGCCAGCGGGTATGATTATCATGGCTACCATGCGATTAATTTTTCCAAAGTAGATCCAAGGTACGAATCAGCGGGAGCCTCTTATCAGGAATTAATCAATGCGGCTCATGCCAAAGGGATAAAGGTCATTCAGGATATTGTCGTGAATCATACCGGTAATTTTGGGGAAGAGAATCTGTTACCTATGTTCAAAAAAGATCCAGCCGCAGCCGACACCGTGAATAATATGATCAAAATTACGGATAAACTGCCAGCCAACTACGATACGATGACCCCTGATCAACAATATCAGGCAAGACTCGCCATCATGAAAAATGCGGACACCAACAATAACATGTACCATACCGAAAAAAGTCTTTCCTGGGAATCTTATACCGTGCAGACAGGACAGATTGCAGGAGATGCCGTAGACTTGAACACAGAAAACCCTGTAGTGAATCAGTACCTAATTGACAGCTATAATCAATATATCGACATGGGTGTTGATGCTTTCCGGGTCGATACTGTGAAGCATGTTAGCCGGTATATTTTTAACAAATACTTTGTTCCTGCTTGGAAAACAAGAGGGGGCTCCAACTTCTTTGTCTTTGGGGAAGTAGCTACTCGGTACAGAGATGTGTGGAACAGTGGAATCCCGGCAATATCGACGCCATTCTATACATGGAAAAGCTCGAAAGCCTATCCGGGTGATGGACAAAATGACTACGCTTCCAATAAGCTGTCGGTAGAACAAGAGTGGGCGGATAACTCTACTACAACAGGACAGCCAACCTCGAACAATGCATTTTTACTCGGCAATAATTATCATGCGCCTGATTATTCGATGAAATCCGGTATGGATGTCATTGATTTTCCAATGCATTGGGCGTTCAAGACAGCACAGGAAGCCTTCAGTATGAGGAGTGGGGATCAATTCTATAACGATGCGACCTGGAATGTAACTTATGTTGACTCTCATGACTATGCACCTGACCAAGCACCTGAGAATCAACGGTTTGCAGGAACACAAGATACTTGGGCTGAGAATCTCTCCCTGATGTTCACCTTCCGAGGAATCCCTGCGATCTATTATGGTTCAGAAATTGAATTTAAAAAAGGTTCAGTCATCGATGTAGGTCCAAATGCTCCGCTCAGCTCAACAGGGCGCGCTTACTTCGGAGATCATATCGAGGGTAGCGTTACGGTTCAGGACTACGGTAAATATACAAACGCAACCGGCACACTTGCCGATTCATTGAACTATCCGTTGGCCAAACATATCAGACAGCTTAATTTAATCAGAAGAGCTGTTCCAGCCTTGCAAAAAGGTCAATATTCCACAGAAAATGTATCCGGTGATTTGGCATTTAAAAGAAGATACACCGACAGCACCAGTGGTATTGATAGCTTTGCATTAGTTACGATCTCAGGAAATGCGACATTTACCGGAATTCCGAATGGAACTTACGTGGATGCGGTGACTGGCGATACCAAAACCGTTACTAACGGCACAATCACACTGGAATGCTCCGGAAAAGGAAATGCGAGAGTCTATGTATTGAACGGTAGCGGTGGAATTGGAGTAACAGGAACCTACCTGAAATAGAATAATTCTGTCTTAGTAAAAAAGAGAAGAAGCAGCCTCAGTTCGGATTTCCCACCGTTCTAAGGTTGCTTCTTCCTATAACATTAATCATTTAATCCTTTTCCATCCAGAATTTGCGGCATCCATTTTTCAACTCTAGAGACTCGAGTTTTGGACTGCTTGGGTTCAGAAAAATGATGAAGATAGGCTCTTTGTCGTCCAGGCGTCAAAGCTTCGAAAGCAGTTTTCAAGGCAGGCATTTCATCGAGTTTATTTTGAAATTCATCAGGAATGCTGAATTCCGTGTTCTTTTTAAATTCTACTTCCAAGCCAGCCTTTTCAACTTCGATGGCTTCATAGATATAGTCTTTTATGATATTTTCTTTTTCTAGGATCTCTTGAACATTGGCGAACCGAATCTGGCGTGCTGCTTGAACATTCTCCGTTTGTTGAATCAGAATCCCATGGGTATCCTTTAATAAGACACCTTTATGAAACAGCAGCGCAATATATTCTTTAAATCCATGGATTAAGACTATGTTTTTGTTCTCTAACGTATAACAAGGATGCATCCACTTAAAATCTTCGGTTAATTCACAATCAAGGACGATATTTCTCAACGTCTCGTATTCTTCCTGCCACTGTTTTACTTTCCTTAAAAATCCGTCTACCTTAGGATTCGTTTTGCTATTTGTCATTAAGGAACACCCTTCTTCCTCGTAATTATATTATGTTAAAAAACCTTTCAACTGCTTCTTTCTTAGCTTGTCCCTTTTGTGACTGATCTAAATGCAGAGATTGCAAGTAGATACTAGTAAGACTAACATAATATTAGATGTCTCTTACGAAATTGGCTAGTAAAACTTAGGATAGGGAGGGTCTTATGAATACAATTACCGTTGATTTAGTTGCGAGATTAATAAATGAACAATTTCCCGCATGGTCCAGTTTAGAGATTAGACCGGTAAAATGCAGTGGGCATGATAATCGAACGTTTCATTTAGGCGAGCATATGAGCGTGAGGTTACCCAGTGCGGCAGCTTACGCTCCACAAGTGGAGAAAGAACAACGATGGTTGCCTATTTTAGCTAAAGAACTTACACTACCGATTTCAACACCATTAGCTAAAGGGGAGCCTAGTGAAACATATCCATGGCCTTGGTCTATCAATAAGTGGGTAGAGGGTGAAACATTAACGTATCAAAATATTAATGATCTTAATCAAGTCGCTAGAGATTTAGGAGCATTTTTAATCGAATTACAATCTATTGAGGCTAGTGGAGGACCTTTAGCAGGAGCGCATAATTTCTATAGAGGTGGATCTTTAGCTGTATATGATGAAGAGTCTAGACACGCACTGGAACAGAATAAAGATATTTTTAATGAAGGTAAGTTGAAAAAAATTTGGGAGACGGCATTAGATTCTAAGCGGAATTCGCAGCCGGTTTGGGTTCATGGTGATATTGCGCCAGCGAATATTTTGGTTGAGAATGGGAGGATTTGCGCCGTCATTGATTTTGGAATCTTGGGGGTAGGCGATCCTGCTTGTGATGCGGCAATGGCTTGGAACTTTTTTGATAAGGATAGCAGAAAGGTATTCAAGGATGTATTAAAGATGGATGAAGGGACTTGGAACAGAGCAAGAGGATGGGCTTTATGGAAAGCATTAATTACATATCATGGAAATCGATCTTCTAACCAAAAGGCAGCAAAGGAATCCTTAACTATTATTAATTCTATAGCAGATGACTTTGAATTGTAGAAATTGCTCTACATAAAACGTAAAAACTAACCCATACTAGCTCATAAGTATGATAATTTATGAACATTTAGCGACTGACAACGATTATCATATTAGAATTATTATAAATAACTTGACAGGCCTTAATTTGGTTAATTATAATAATTACAAATAGTATTCAGATATGTGATGTTTGCAGATTTGAATATTGTGCTCACAAAAAATAAAACTTAAAGGAGATTTAAATAATATGTCACTAATCGGAACAGAAGTCCTACCCTTCAAAGCAAGCGCATTTCAAGATGGGAAATTCATCGATGTATCAGAAGAAAACTTTAAAGGTAAATGGAGTGTAGTTTGCTTCTACCCAGCTGACTTTACATTCGTATGCCCAACTGAACTTGAAGATTTGCAAAACCAATATGAAACCCTGAAACAATTGGGTGTTGAAGTATATTCCGTTTCCACAGATACTCACTTTACACATAAAGCATGGCATGAAAGCTCCGCAGCTATTGGCAAGGTAAAATACATCATGATCGGCGATCCTTCTCATGTGATTTCCCGCAACTTTGATGTATTGATCGAAGCTGACGGTCTTGCTGATCGTGGTACATTCATCATTGATCCAGACGGTATTATCCAAACCGTTGAGATTAATGCTGGTGGTATTGGTCGCGATGCTAGTGCACTTGTTAACAAAATCAAAGCAGCACAATATGTACGCAATCATCCAGGTGAAGTATGCCCAGCTAAATGGTCTGAAGGTGCAGAAACTCTTAAACCAAGTCTGGATCTTGTAGGTAAGATTTAAGGAGCGAAAGCTAATGAAATTAGATCAAGAAATAAAAGCTCAACTAGCGCAATACCTAGAACTCTTGGAAGGCGACGTAGTACTGAAAATCAGTGCAGGCACAGACGAAGCCTCGCAAGAGATGGAAGCGCTGGTTGATGAAATTGCCAAAATGTCAGCTAGGATTTCGGTAGAAAAAACCGAACTCCCTAGAACCCCAAGCTTTAGCGTAAATCGTGTGGGTGAAGATACGGGCGTAACCTTTGCTGGAACTCCGCTTGGACATGAGTTTACTTCATTAGTGTTGGCTCTGTTGCAGGTTAGCGGAAGAGCTCCTAAGGTGGAGCAAAGTGTTATTGATCAGATTAAAGGCATTAGTGGCGAATATAAGTTTGAAACTTATGTCAGCCTAAGCTGTCATAATTGCCCTGATGTTGTACAAGCATTGAACCTAATGAGTATCTTCAATCCTGGCATTACACATACGATGATTGACGGCGGAGTGTTCAAAGAAGAGGTAGAGCGCAAAGAAATTATGTCTGTTCCAAGCGTATACCTTAACGGTGAATTTTTCGAAAGTGGTCGTATGACGGTTGAAGAAATTCTAGCTAAAATGGGTAGTACTGTGGATGCATCAGAGTTTGACAACAAAGCACCGTACGACGTGCTTGTTGTTGGTGGTGGTCCAGCAGGCGCAAGTGCAGCAATATATGCGGCACGTAAAGGGATTCGCACAGGTATTGTTGCTGAACGTTTAGGCGGACAGGTTAACGACACACTTGGTATTGAGAACTTTATCAGTGTGAATTACATTGAAGGTCCTCAGCTAGTGGCTAAACTCGAAGAGCAAGTGAAAGAGTACGGCATTGATGTGATGAAATTACAACGTGCTACACGTTTAGATAAGAATGAATTAATTGAAGTTGAACTCGAGAACGGTGCTGTTCTAAAGAGTAAGACGGTCATTCTATCGACAGGTGCTCGTTGGCGCAATATGGGTGTGCCTGGTGAAGCTGAATTCAAGAATAAAGGTGTAGCCTACTGCCCACACTGTGATGGTCCTTTATTCGCAGGCAAAGATGTTGCCGTTGTCGGCGGCGGTAATTCTGGAATTGAGGCAGCTATTGACCTTGCGGGTATAGTGAAGCATGTCACGGTTCTGGAATTTGCTCCAGAGCTCAAAGCAGATGCTGTACTGCAAGACCGTCTCTACAGCCTTCCTAATGTTACTGTACTTAAGAACGTGCAAACGAAAGAAATTACCGGAACTGATAAGGTAAATGGTATTTCTTATATCGATCGCGCAACAGAAGAAACTCACCATATCGAATTGCAAGGTGTATTTGTACAGATCGGTCTGGTTCCGAATACAGATTGGTTAGGTGACATGGTTGAACGTACTCGCGTTGGCGAAATCGTTGTAGATAGCCATGGTGCCACAAACGTACCAGGAGTATTTGCTGCTGGCGATTGCACTAATAGTGCTTATAAACAAATCATCATTTCGATGGGATCTGGTGCAACTGCAGCTTTAGGTGCATTTGATTATCTGATCCGTAACTAATCGATACGGTTAATAAAAGCAAAGATCCAAAGCCCTCACTTTTCACAAAGTGGGGGCTTTTTTATGCGCCAATGAGCAAATAAAATCAAGGGGATTACGAACCAAATGATAATTCGATAGAGAAGATGGAGGAAATCAAAATAATGTTCCAGAAACTAAATGAATTGCGAATAAATTATAACAAAAGAATATTTTAAACGTATATTTAAATTCATGGATGGTATAGTAAGATAGTAGTTGAGTAACAAACTTAGGAGGAATAAATTATGTCGACACCGCACAATGCAGCACAAAATGGTGAAATCGCCAAAACAGTATTAATGCCAGGAGATCCGTTAAGAGCGAAGTATATCGCAGAAACCTATTTGGAAAATCCAACCCAATTTAATACGGTACGGAATATGTTTGGATATACAGGCACTTACAAAGGTAAAGAAGTGTCAGTAATGGGTTCGGGAATGGGAATGCCAAGTATCGGTATTTATTCTTATGAACTATACAAAAATTATGGTGTGGAAAACATCATTCGTATCGGTAGTGCAGGTGCCTACACAGATAAATTGAATTTATTTGATGTGGTACTGGCAGATAGTGCCTGGAGTGAATCTACATACGCCTATGTGCAAAGTGGTGTAGAAGGAGACGTGCAGCTGCCAAGTAAAGAATTGAACGAAGTCATTGAAGAAGCAGCTAAACGTATTAACAAGCCAATTTTAACGGCGAGAATTCATTCAAGCGATGTATTCTACCATGAAGACAACGTGCCCGGCCACAATGAATTTTACAATGAACATGGCTGTGTATGTGTAGAAATGGAGAGCTATGCATTGTTCCATAATGCGAAAGTATTAGGTAAACAAGCGGCATGTATTCTTACTATTTCAGATTCATTAGTGACTCATGCGGTAACCACGGCTGAAGAAAGACAAAATTCTTTCAACAGCATGATGGAAGTTGCATTAGAAGCAGCGATTTCTCTTTAACAATAAAATATAAGAAGCTATGTGCATTCTCATAAAAAACCTATTGAATACAGGATGAAGACCTGATATTTAATAGGTTTTTTTCTCATTTGTAAAGTCATGGAAACCACATGTGCGCGATAAAAAGATTCTTCATTTTTAATCAAAATTTAATGTTAAATTCATAATAATTCTCTCGGATTATACCGATATAAAAAACAAACCAAATGGCTAAAAAGCTTAGAAAAGACATTCAATTTCCATATGGTGGAACTGTTGATTTATATTATGGTGTAATGCCAAAGGGGGAAACTTGTGTTTAAGCGGAGTGGCAATCTTTTATTAGCAATAAGTTTAGTATTTTCTATCGTAAGTTCTCTATTTATGCCTGGAGTAACGGATGCAGCACCCAGCAATAGCAATATCATTGATCAAAGTTCCACATCAGCTGGAGATTTGAACAGTGTTGCATTTGGCAATGGTATTTTTGTTGCGGTGGGCCAAGGAGGAATATCTACTTCAACGAATGGTGTGGATTGGTCTATCTCTAAAAAGGTGGGAAGTCCCAAGCTTAACTCAATCGTGTTCGCTAATGGGCTGTTCTTAGCTATCGATGGCAGTGAAAAGGCAGTATATAAGTCAGCCGATGGTGAAAGCTGGACCAAAACTACGTTATCGATCACTCCGGAAAGACTGAAAGCGGTTAATGGAAAATTCTTTGTATGGCAGTCAGTATATAAAAATGGTACCAATCCACCTTCTTATGATGTAACTCTTCTGCAATCCTCGGATGGCGTTGTCTGGACAGATACAAGAATTACTTCTACCAATACAATATTCGGTATGCAAATGTTAACGGATATTGCTTACGGACAGAACAAATACGTAGTCTCTGCTAACAATGCAGTCTATTACACCTCAACAGATCTGATCAACTGGACAACGGTTACCTTAACCAATCTAGTGATCGACCACTATAATTCGAATTGGCCTTTTGTTACGAATGTAATGTATTTAAAGGATCGTTTTTTTAGTTATATCGTGACTCCTTTTGCTAAAAAAGTATTTACCTCTACAGACGGCGCTAACTGGACCGTTGATGCTTCATGGGATAATAAGCAATTTTATGGGGGGGCTTCTTTAAATGGGAGCTATTTGTTATATGGACAAGGGGTAATTTATAAATCTGCTGCGGCTCCGTTGGACAGCACCCAGTGGACATCTTCGGATACCCATACAACAATGATGGTGAACAATATGGTTTACGGAAATGGCAAATATGTTGCCTCAGGGGGCAGCGGATTGCTGGTTTCTTCTGACCTATCGGCGTGGAGTAATGTCAGCGGCAATCTGAAAAGTATTGCTAAGGATGGTGATGGTAATTATATTGCCGTCTCATCCGGGGAATATGGTTCTATCTACAAATCTAATAGCTCCGCAGTATGGAATGATGTCACTTCCTCAAAGCTGCCGGGAATGAATGCGGTCACGTATGGAGCAGGGAAGTTTATTGCGGTTACAAATAAAGAAAACTACAATCTTAATGCCAAAGTGGTTACCTCGACTAACGGTGACACTTGGACGGTGACAGATAGCGGTGTGCAGGACAATTTAAGCGGCGTCGCTTTTGGCGCAAATCAATACGTTGCTGTTTCTGATTATGGTGGAATTTACTCTTCAGTAAATGGAAACGCATGGACAGAGCGATTTAAGAACGGGGATTATGCGTTTAATACAGTAACCTACTTGAATAATCAATTTGTAGCTCTCGGGATGAATTACAATCCTAGTACCTATGAGCCCGATAATGTTGTTATAGCAAAATCATCAGATGGTGTACAGTGGGGTACGCCCTTAGAGATTGGTTTTCCAAATACCTCTTTAAAGGGAATTGCCTATGATGGTAGAGCTTATATTCTGGTTGGAGAAGATACACTTAGTCAGCAGGCGGTAATTCTAACCACAGAAGATTTGGTAACTTTTACGAAGGTTACAATATCAGCTGATGCATTAAATAATATCAGCTTTGGTAATGGGAGTTTTCTGGCTGTTGGATTAAAAGGTGAGTTATTCACTTCGGCAGATGGATCCACGTGGACTCAGGAAACATCAGATCTTACCTCTAATCTTAATGGCATCATTTATGATGGTAATAATTTTAAGGTCGTGGGAGATCATTTTACCAAAATGACCTTAAACCTAGGACCTACTCTAGCATACAGCCTCACCGCAACAGCGGCGACTTTAACCCCTGTTGTAGGTGTGGATAATGCGATCACTTTGACAGTGAAGAATTCGCTGGGCGATACAGATACAACATTCACCGGAACCAAAGAAGTGACGGTAGCGGGTTATGGTGCTGCACCAGACGGAACGTACGGAAGTTTTGGGGGGACCGCTTTGGCGGCATCACCGAGCAAAATCAACGTAAGTTTCGTTGAAGGTGTAGCTCAGGTGAACCTGAAGCTGAACAAAGCCGGAGCGCAAGCTGTGGTGTTCAGCCAAGCAGGCGTAGCATCGCCAGCGGCAACAGCGCTGAACATAATTTCAGTTGCAGGCAGCACAGCGACGATGAAGCTGACCACAGGGGTAAGTGCGCCGCAGACGAATGGCGGCAGCTTCGCTAAGCAGCCAGTCATTACGCTGCTGGATCAGTTCGGTAACGTGAATACGAGCGATAACAGTACAGTTGTTAGTGTTTCGAAGAAGGATGCAGGAAGCTGGACGCTGACGGGGAATATGACGCAGACCGCAGTAGCGGGTATCGTCACGTTTACCGATCTGGGAGCTACGAATGCAGCTGGAATTACCGGAGCACAGCTGGCGTTTGATGCTACTAATCTTGCACAGATCACCAGCGTTGCAGTGAATCTTCCACAGCCACAGGGAGCATACAGCCTCACCGCAACAGCGGCGACTTTAACCCCTGTTGTAGGTGTGGATAATGCGATCACTTTGACAGTGAAGAATTCGCTGGGCGATACAGATACAACGTTCACCGGAACCAAAGAAGTGACGGTAGCGGGTTATGGTGCTGCACCGGACGGAACGTACGGAAGTTTTGGGGGGACCGCTTTGACGGCATCACCGAGCAAAATCAACGTAAGTTTCGTTGAAGGTGTAGCTCAGGTGAACCTGAAGCTGAACAAAGCCGGAGCGCAAGCTGTGTTGTTCAGCCAAGCAGGCGTAGCATCGCCAGCGGCAACAGCGCTGAACATGATTTCAGTTGCAGGCAGCACAGCGACGCTGAAGCTGACCACAGGGGTAAGTGCGCCGCAGACGAATGGCGGCAGCTTCGCTCAGCAGCCAGTCATTACGCTGCTGGATCAGTTCGGTAACGTGAATACGAACGATAATAGTACAGTTGTTAGTGTTTCGAAGAAGGATGCAGGAAGCTGGACGCTGACGGGGAATATGACGCAGACCGCAGTAGCGGGTATCGTCACGTTTACCGATCTGGGAGCTACGAATGCAGCTGGAATTACCGGAGCACAGCTGGCGTTTGATGCTACTAATCTTGCACAGATCACCAGCGTTGCAGTGAATCTTCCACAGCCACAGGGAGCACAAAGCCTCACCGCAACAGCGGCGACTTTAACCCCTGTTGTAGGTGTGGATAATGCGATCACTTTGACAGTGAAGAACTCGCTGGGCGATACAGATACAACATTCACCGGAACCAAAGAAGTGACGGTAGCGGGTTATGGTGCTGCACCAGACGGAACGTACGGAAGTTTTGGGGGGACCGCTTTGGCGGCATCACCTAGCAAAATCAACGTAAGTTTCGTTGAAGGTGTAGCTCAGGTGAACCTGAAGCTGAACAAAGCCGGAGCGCAAGCTGTGGTGTTCAGCCAAGCAGGCGTAGCATCGCCAGCGGCAACAGCGCTGAACATAATTTCAGTTGCAGGCAGCACAGCGACGATGAAGCTGACTACAGGGGTGAGTGCGCCGCAGACGAATGGCGGCAGCTTCGCTCAGCAGCCAGTCATTACGCTGCTGGATCAGTTCGGTAACGTGAATACGAGCGATAGCAGTACGGTTGTGACTGCGTCGAAGAAGGATGCAGGAAGCTGGACACTGACGGGGAATATGACGCAGACCGCAGTAGCGGGTATCGTCACGTTTACCGATCTGGGAGCTACGAATGCAGCTGGAATTACCGGAGCACAGCTGGCGTTTGATGCGACAGGTCTTGCAGAGATTACTAGTGCAGTTATTGACCTTACCTGGCCTGAACTTGCTGCGCCAAGTATTGAGACTGTGACGGCAGGGAACGGACATATTCGTATTACTTGGAGTCCCGTATATGGTACCGATAGTTACGCTGTATATCAGTCTACAGCTTCAGGTGTTTATGGAGCTGAGGTAGCTACTATAAGTGGCTCTGAGAACAGTTATGATGCTGTAGGGTTAATTAATGGAACTGCTTATTATTTTATTGTTAAGGCTGTTAATCCTGACGGTATCAGTCCAGCTTCCAATGAAGTAACTAGAACGCCTCAGGTTCCAGCACCAGGTGCGCCAATCCTTCATTCACCTGTGGCAAGTAATGGCCTCATCGGCTTAACATGGGATCCGGTGAAGGGTGCAATAGGATACACTATCTACCAGGGGATTTCTTCTGGAATCTACGAGACGAAAGTAGCTACGGTGAGCGAATCGGTATATAACTATGATGTGACAGGGCTAATCAATGGCGAATCCTATTATTTCGTAGTTAAGGCATCCAATCCGGGAGGGGAGAGTGCAGCTTCTAACGAAGTTAGCACGAAACCAAGAACATCACCATCTGCACCTACGGACTTAATAGCAGTAGCCGGAGATGGCGAGGCAACTGTAACATTTGCAGTTCCTGATTCGAACGGGGGAACCCCAATTACGAATTATGAGGTTACTGCTTCTCCGGGTAATATCGTAACGGTTGGGGCAACAAGTCCAATAACGGTAACAGGTCTAGCGAATGGAACAACTTATTCGTTTTCAATTAAAGCGATTAATAGCGCTGGTAGTAGTGTAGCCTCTGAAGTTTCGAACTCCGTGACACCGAAGTCATCAACGGAGGTTGAGATTACACCTACACCTACACCTACACCTACACCACAAACACCAACATCAACAACGGCTCCAACTGTAACTGCAACACCAACACCATCAAGTAATATCGTTGAGGTATTGGTGAACGGTAAGGTTGAAAATGCCGGAACAGCAACGGTGTCTGAGCAAAATGGACAGACGATTACAACGATTGTTGTGGATCAGGCGAAAATAGAGCAACGTATCGACAAGGAAGGTCAGAATGCAATTATAACTATTCCTGTAACTGCTACCTCAGATGTGATCATTGGAGAGCTAAATGGTCAAATTATCAAGAATATGGAGCAAAAACAGGCACAGTTAATCATTCGTACTCCAAAAGGAACTTATACGTTGTCAGCAGCACAGATTGATATCAGTGCTATTTCAGAACAGTTTGGCACAGGCATTGCTCTAAAAGATATGAAAGTGCAAATTTCAATTTCTGTTCCTACTGCGGATGTACTGAAAAGGATAGAAATGTTGTCAGAAAAGGAAGGGCTAACGCTGGTAGCTCAGCCATTAGATTTCACAGTGAAGGTTACTTACGCTGGGAAAACTATTGAAGTCACTCAGTTTAATACTTATGTAGAAAGAACGATTCCTCTTGCGGATGGCGTAGACCTGAAGAAGATCACAACTGGACTAGTGTTTGAAGCGGGAGGCACGTTCCGTCATGTACCGACGCAGATCGTTGTTATTGATGGTAAAGGTTATGCGAAAATACACAGTTTAACGAACAGTACGTATTTCATAGTTCAAGATCCGCAGAGCTTCAAGGATGTCACCACCCATTGGGCTAAGGATATTGTTAATGAAATGGCATCACGTAAGGTTATTAATGGTATCGGCAACGAGTTGTTCAACCCTAGTCAGGAAATTACACGTGCAGAATTTGCAGCTATTATCGTTCGTGGATTGGGATTGAAGTTAGAGAGAGGCACTACAACCTTTACAGATGTAAAGATCTCAGATTGGTATAATGATGCGGTACAGACAGCTTACTCCTATAAACTAATCGATGGTTTTGAAGATGGAGCTTTCCGTCCAACAGACAAAATTACTCGCGAACAGGCGATGAGTATGATTGCTAAAGCTATGATTATTACCGATTTGAAAGCTAAGCTTCCTTCCATAGAAGCGAGTGAGCTGCTGCATTCTTACACGGATGCGATTGAAGCATCGGGATGGGCTAAGAGTGGCATTGCAGATACTCTGCAAGCAGGAATTATCATAGGTAGAAGCGGAAATGTACTCGCGCCAAAAGCCTTTATTACGAGAGCGGAAGTTGCGGCTATCATTCAAAGATTACTACAACAATCAGATTTGATTTAATTCACGGTTATGGTTTCAGAGGATCCTTCATGCAGGTAGAGCTGCGGAGGATCCTCTTTGTATTATTAGCTTAGACAGAGACTTCTGGCTGAGGATGTCCCTCTTCTGCTTTGTTATTGACAAGAAGAAAAATCCAGATCATAATAACATATGAGCACTTATTCATATGTTATTATGATCTGGAGCTTTTGAATACCGCTGTGCGCGCATACAAATACTATCTTGCTGAAGGTAAATAGGAGGTAAATCATGAATAAGAACAAGAATAATCACAACCCTCAGATTGAACATGTAGACGTGCAACACTCCGATCACGATCACAGCGATCACAATCATTCCCATGCAGGACACGATCATTCCCACGGACCTCACGGTCATCATCATTTTGATCCTAGCGGAAACAAAAAAGGACTAATGATTGCATTAATAATTACGGTAGGAATTATGTTTTTGGAGTTTTTTGGCGGACTGGTCACTAACAGCTTAGCGCTGCTATCGGACAGTGGGCATATGCTAAACGATGCAAGCTCTTTAGCATTAAGCCTAGTGGCGGTCTGGTTTGCAACTAAACCTGCATCTCCCAATAAAACGTATGGATTCCATCGGTTTGAAATTCTAGCGGCACTATTGAACGGGGTGACCTTATTTGTAGTTGCTGGTTTTATTATCGTGGAAGCTTATGGTCGATTCTTTGAGCCGCCTACGGTTGCAAGTGGTTCTATGATGCTGATCGCGTGTATAGGTCTACTAGCCAATGTTGCTAGTGCTTGGTCTCTTATGAGAAAAGGGGATGTAAAGAATAACATTAACCTTCGCAGCGCTTATCTACATGTGCTTGGCGATGCTTTGGGCTCGGTAGGGGCTATTGTTGCGGGTTTAGTTATGATGATTTTTGGCTGGTATATTGCCGACCCAATTATAAGCGTAGTAGTTGCTCTATTAATTCTTAGAGGCGCTTGGGGAATCATCAAACATACCGTTCATGTTCTTATGGAAGGTACACCGATTACAGTCAATCCAGCTGAGGTGAAGGCAGTTTTAGAAAATATCGAGGGCGTTATAAATGTTCACGATCTTCATATTTGGACAATTACCTCAGGCCTTGATTTACTAAGCTGTCATCTCTTAATCAAAGATCAGGAAGATGATCAACGTATTTTGCAGCAAGCCATTCAGTTAATAGCGGAAAGCTTCAAAATCCAGCATACTACTATTCAAATTGAGACATCGGTGATATCCCATGAAATGATGAAAGTCTAATTATATTTTATATTTTGAATAGATTAGGGAGGGTATAGTATAATAAAACCATATGGAAAGGAGTGATTGGTGCATGGAAGATCATACGCACGAGCACGAATCATGTAGCACGGGTGAACGGAAAAGTCATCACTCTGAGAAGACTAAAAAGAACCTGGTTAGCCGACTCAATAGAATTGAAGGACAAGTGAGAGGGCTAAAGGGATTAATTGAGAAGGACACCTATTGTGATGATGTGCTGCATCAAATCTCTTCAGTCCAATCTGCTTTGAACGGCGTAGGGAAACTTTTGTTAGAACATCATATGAAGAGCTGTGTCGTGGAACGAATTCAAGATGGTGAAAATGAAGTGTTAGATGAGTTATTAATTACTATCAATAAATTAATTAAATAAATTGATAATAGAAAGGATTCGTTGGAATCCTTTTTTTATTTAGATTCATATATAGTGTAGGGGGGTATACTAGTGTTGTTAGGAGATATACTGAAGGAGGACGACCCATATGAACGTAGAGGTATTTACAACACCGACTTGTGAGGATTGCAGAAATTTTAAAAAGTTCTTAAGTGAGCATCATATTCCATTTTCTGAATTTAATATTGCAGATCATCCTGACCATGCAGATACGTTATTTAATCGAACTGGAAAAAGGCTGGTTCCTACCATTTTCATTAACAATCAGGTATTTTTCGGATTTGTGTTCAATCGTCAAGAAATTGAGAAACAGTTACTTGTCTAGTGTTTAGTTCCGGATAATTTCTTTGAGCATGATAAGTTAGCTCACGATTGGGTATATATAGAGTAGGGGACTATACTAAATTACATCCTGAGAGGAGCTTTTATGATGTCACATCAAAACTATAAAGCGTGTATTGAAGAGTGTTTAAAATGTATGGTAGCTTGTAATCACTGTTACTCATCTTGCCTGGAGGAAGATCATGTAGCAATGATGAAGGAGTGCATTCGCCTGGATCGTGAATGTGCAGATATATGCGGATTCACTGCGCATGCCCTTTCAATGAATAGTAAATATGCCAAGGCCTTATGTTTAGCTTGTGCAGAGGCTTGTGAAGCTTGTGGCAACGAATGCCAAAAACATGACCATGATCATTGCCAGCAATGTGCAGAAGCATGTTTTGCCTGTGCGAAAATTTGCCGTGAAATGGCCGCTTAACTCAGTAGGACTCTCTTCAGAGAGGATTCATGAAGGAGTTTTCTCAGAAACAGGATTTCTGTTACTGAGAGGACTCCTTTTTAAGTGTTTGGTGTATAGCTTGTCGCTTGACATAATATAGGGTAGGGGGGTATACTAATGTCTAGAAGAGGAAGATACAAACAATAGAAATCATCACAAAAGTGGAAGAGGTGTTTATATAATGACTACTGCTGCGGCGGGACAATCACAAACTTCATTACAAATCACAGGGATGACTTGTGCTGCTTGTGCAAACCGCATAGAAAAAGGCTTGAACAAGTTAGAAGGTGTAACAGAAGCCAACGTAAACTTTGCAATGGAAAGGGCTACAGTGACTTATGATCCGAGTATAGTGGACGTAAGTAAAATGGAAGCAAGTATTCAGAAGCTCGGGTATAGCACGGCTAAAGAAGCTGTAGATTTACAGCTTGTAGGTATGACATGCGCTGCTTGTGCATTGAAAATTGAAAAGACTCTGAATAAGCTACCAGGTGTAAGCATAGCCAACGTGAACTTTGCGATGGAAACAGCACATGTCGAATATAATCCCGTTGAAGTTTCTGTATCTGATATGCAGCAGCGGGTGGATAAGCTTGGATACAAGGCTGTTCTCAAACAAGAGCAAGGTGATCCAGCCAAACAGCGACAACAAGATTTAACCAAGCAAAAACGCAAGCTTCTAATCTCCGCGATTCTATCCTTTCCATTACTGTGGGCTATGGTGAGCCACTTTTCGTTTACTTCGTGGATTTGGCTGCCTGACCTTTTTATGAATCCATGGTTCCAATTGATTTTGGCAACACCAGTTCAATTTTATATTGGTAAACAATTTTACATCGGTGCTTATAAAGCAATACGTAACGGCAGTGCGAACATGGACGTTCTAGTTTCCCTTGGGACCTCGGCAGCGTTTTTTTACAGTTTGTACCTAACCATAGTTTGGGCTGCAAATGGTGGGAGCGCGCATCATGGACCAGAAATGTATTATGAGACGAGTGCAGTATTGATTACCCTGGTTCTAATGGGAAAATTGTTCGAATCCTTGGCAAAAGGACGGACATCTGAAGCTATTAAATCCTTGATGGGACTGCAAGCCAAGACAGCTTTAGTTGTCCGTGACGGTGAAGAATTAAGCATCCCTGTAGAGGAAGTTATTACTGGTGATATAGTACTTGTTCGTCCAGGGAATAAAGTACCTGTAGATGGTGAAGTGCTGGAAGGGATCTCGTCGGTAGATGAATCCATGCTGACAGGGGAAAGCCTTCCTGTGGAAAAGAAAGCCGGAGATTCCGTCATTGGAGCGACGATTAATAAAAACGGTATGCTTCGAATTAAGGCCACAAAAGTAGGGAAAGAAACCGCTCTTGCGCAGATTATTAAAGTGGTAGAAGAAGCGCAAGGTTCGAAAGCTCCTATTCAACGGGTCGCAGATGTTATCTCCGGTATTTTTGTTCCTATTGTTGTTGGGATTGCCGTTATTGCATTCCTGGTGTGGTACTTCATCGTAACACCGGGTGATTTTGCAGGAGCTCTGGAAAAAGCAATCGCCATTCTAGTTATCGCTTGCCCTTGTGCCTTGGGTCTGGCTACACCAACCTCCATTATGGCTGGTTCCGGACGTGCAGCTGAACTGGGAATCCTGTTCAAAGGCGGAGAGCATTTAGAGCAAACACATAAAATTGACACGATCATCTTAGATAAAACAGGTACAGTAACAAAGGGGAAACCCGAGCTTACCGATATTTTGGTCGAAGGTAATGAGACAGAATTTCTTAGACTGGTGGGTGCAGCTGAGAAGAATTCAGAACATCCACTGGCAGAAGCTATTGTCGCAGGCATCTGGGAAAGAAATATTGAAATGCCAGCGACAGACTCTTTTGAAGCGATACCGGGGTATGGGATTAAGGCTGTCGTGGAAGGCAAGGAGCTGTTAATTGGTACTCGGCGTCTCATGGACAAATACGGCGTAGAGGCAAGTCATGCTTATAACATCATGTCTACTTTAGAAGAATCCGGTAAAACAGCAATGCTTGTGGCTATAAATAAAGGGTACGTGGGTATGGTAGCTGTTGCGGACACCATCAAAGAAACCTCTCAGGCTGCTGTCAGTCGCTTGAAAGGAATGGGCATCCAGGTCATCATGATTACCGGAGATAATGAACGTACGGCAAAGGCCATCGCAGCTCAAGTTGGCATTGATCATGTACGCGCTGAGGTGCTTCCAGAAGGAAAAGCGGAGGAAGTGAAAAAATTACAAGCGCAAGGAAAGATAGTAGCTATGGTTGGCGATGGCATTAATGATGCTCCAGCCCTTGCAACTGCAGATATTGGGATGGCTATCGGTACCGGTACGGATGTGGCTATGGAAGCAGCGGATGTTACTTTAATGCGAGGCGATCTATCCAGTATTCCTGATGCCATCTACATGAGCCGTAAAACGATGACTAATATTAAACAAAATCTATTCTGGGCACTTGGCTACAACTCACTTGGCATCCCAATTGCAGCACTTGGTTTCTTGGCTCCATGGGTAGCGGGTGCGGCAATGGCTCTCAGTTCGGTTTCCGTTGTTCTTAATGCACTACGTCTGCAACGTGTGAAGATCCGTAACTAAATGGTTAGAGGAATGGAGACGGAGATCTTGGGTGAGGTCACGAAAATTGCAATTGCGCCTCCAATTCAAGTGGGGGGAAGCCTGTTTACGCCAGCGCAGCTTGCTACAATAGGAGCTATTCTAGGGACGAATGCAAAAATTGAAATGACATCTTTTAAACAGCTTTATTTGGAGGTTCCTCTGGAACAGCGTAAAGAGATCGTAGAACAACTTGAGCTTCTAGGCTTGGAAGTATATTCAGCTGGTTTTGTCACGAAAAGCCTGATTGCCTGTAATTTCTGCAGAGGGGCTGAGGAAGCAGGTCTGGCAGTTGCACAGAAATTAAATCAGTCCATAGCAGGGATTGAAACACCTATGCCACTGAAGATTGGTTATGCGGGCTGTGCACTCGGTACTAGTGAGCCTTTGCTGAAAGACATTAGCGTTGTCAAAATGCGTAATACCTATGAGATTTTTGTTGGAGGAGAACCGAAAGGGCTTAAAACTTCGATTGCACAATCCCTTAGGTCAGGGCTAAGTGAAGATCAAATCATTCCAGTAATTTTATCATTGATTAACTACTATAAGGCCAACGCTAAAGGCAAAGAGAAATTCAGGAAATTCATTGACCGGATGACGATAGAATTACTGCAACAAGTTGTTGCTGTGGGGTAAGGTTATAATGTTAAGAGGGGCTTCCTTTACAGGAGCTCCTCTTTTTTGTGTGATCTAAGAATAATGCTACGAAATGCAAAGTTTGTAAAATTAATAAACTATTTAAGTAAATAAAGTGTTAAAATTTATAAAAATAATACCTTTATTATCAAGATAAATAGATGCCATAGGGGATGGCATGGAAGATGCGATGATCATTATATAAACAAAATGAGAGGGAAGTTGACCAAATTATGATCAATCTTAGTTTAGAGCGACAACAGCAAATTAGCTATATTGGGATTACTGAGGCTGATTTAAATGTATTGAAAGGGAAGGAAAAAGAATTCAAGCAAATCGTAAGCTCCCTTGTAGATGAATTGTATAAGCAGATGATAGAGGAGCCTGAGCTACTCCATATCATTGAACAGCACAGTACACTTGATCGATTGAAGGAAACGCAGCAGTGGTATTTTTTATCCATGGCCTCGGGTGTGATTGATGAAGCCTTTATTGAAAGACGCCTGCTTATAGGTAAAATTCACTCGCGTATTGGTCTGACAACGAATTGGTATTTGGGTACTTACATATTATATTTAGATCTCGCTACAGCTTATTTTGAACGGATATTACCGACTGATTGGAAACCCGTCATACATGCATTAACCAAGATGTTTAATCTGGATTCACAGTTGGTTCTTGAAGCCTACGAAGTCGATGAAAAAGCAAAAATAGAAAATTTATTGGAAAAGCAAAACCACTTGCTTACAGGTGTTAGTTCTGCGGTTCAAGAATTAGTATCCTTAATGGTTCAACTGAAAGATAGCAGTGAATCCATCGAGGAATTAGCTAGTAAGAATGCTGATTATCAAGAGAAAACACATCAAACTGTGTTATATCTCGACAAAGAGGTAGAGTCTATTCATCAAGTGGGTACAATGATTAGGGAAGTGGCTGATCATACGCATCTTTTGGGCTTAAACGCAGCTATTGAAGCAGCAAGAGCAGGGGAGTACGGAAGAGGTTTCGAAGTCGTCGCGAATGAAGTACGCAAGTTAGCTCGCCGCTCTAAAGATTCAATAGGAACGATTGATGAGAAGCTGAATAATATCAACTCCACACTGTCCAAGGTAAAAAAAGAATCAGAACACAATTCCATGTATTCCAGAGATCAGGTGAAGGGCTCTCAAGAACTGGCTTCCTTCGTGAATCTGATTGAAAAAGTGACCGTCGAGTTAGAAAACTTGAAATAATCAAGAATGTCTTATATTGCGGATCGAGTGTTAAGTACTCATTTCTGGTACAAGGAGTGATGAGTGTGCCTGTAGATTATCATGAACAAGATGCAGAAAATTCATCTAGAAAGATTCTAGCAGGATTAGGGTGACGATTTTTACCCATGGCAAGATTCCTGAACCATTCTGACAAATATCTGGTCCCCAGTACGATTACGGAGGACATGCTCGAATGGCAACCTGCAAGCCTGATCAAGGGCAATCTCTTCGAGGAGATAATGAAGCTAAAGCAACAGCCTGAAAAGAACATTCAGATCCCTGGTAGTCCGAAATTAGTCAGATCCCTATTACAAAATGGATTGTTAAATGAGCTTAGGCTTAATATCTGTCCCGTAGTCGTTGGCTCTGGATTGCGTCTTTTTGACGAGATCACGAATCAAGTCCCACTTCATCTTGTGGACTCAAAAGCTTACAGTAACGGTGTAGTAGGCTTAACGTATCGCATATAATCTTTGAAATGAAACACTCCTTCAGAATATTCTGAGGAGTGTTTTTTGTTTAACAGTGCGGTTTAGACGTCGGTTTTGGAAACACCGTTTAAGCTGGGAACATAATCGGCAGCTTTATCGATGTTAACCATCTGAGCCGCTTCATTAAAATTATTGTTATTCTGTGCATTGTTTTTCTTACTTGGTTGATGTTTGCCTGGTTCACCTTTGGGACTGGCGTTATTTTTTGGCATGACATTCACCTCCATATTCTCCCCATAGTATGAGAAGGTAGTTTGAGTTTTATGCCAGATGAGGAGGTGTTGAGGTGCACCACCGCAAAAGACTTGCGGGTTTAACGGCAGTTATTTTCGGTGAAATGACCTGGCTTCTATTGTAGAATTGGATTATATAGGAAAAACAGGCGTTTAATTATAAAAAGGTAGGTGAGAATATTGCTCTCTGACAAGAAACAATCTCTTCTATTTATTATTATGGTGTGGGCAATGGCACTTGGGATGCTGCTACTCCCAGAATCAGCACAAGGTCTGTACGGTTTTACCCCGTTGCTCACAGTATTTCTCATGATGTTCTTGATTGTACGCGATGGTTATCGTGCTGAGGGCTGGAGAAGGTTAGGTTTCAGATTTAGAGGTGGAAAAGAATACATATTGGCTTTGGTTATTCCCTTAATTTCACTGGGAGCGGGTTATGCTGTCTATTGGACAGGATGGGCATCAAGCTTGAATCCTCCAGATTCATGGATCAAGACGGCTATATATTTGGTCGTTTATATTGTTCTGGGTTCGCTATCTGCATTGGGGGAAGAAATAGGATGGAGGGGCTGGCTGCTTCCGCGCTTTCAATGGATGGGAAGAGTTAGTTCCAGTATCACAATGGGTTTTATCTGGGCAATATGGCATTATCCCGCGATTCTTGGCCCACGTGCCTATCATTCTTCAGGGAACCGCTGGCTTGTGTTGACCCTGTTCACTTTATCCGTTGTATTTGCGGGAATTATTATTAATGAACTGCGTCTGACCTCTGGCAGTATATGGCCGGCAGTGCTTTTACATGGAACTAATAATGCTCTAGATAGTGTGTTGCGCAATATTACTTCGAGTTCATCACCGATGCTAGAGTATGTAGCTGGAGAGAGTGGTTGGGTCCCGGTAATTTTATATGGTGCTGTAGCAGTTTGGATTCTGAATCGAAACCTCAGGATTAAACGGCAGCCGATCAGTTTAGCGCAATAACTCTTGCGTTCGTTTATAAATGAAGGAATATCATGCATAAAAGTATATTATTCCCTATTTAATTCATTTAAGATAGTAGAGGATACATGATCTGAATTACAAATATGTATAATTTTGTTCTTCCGGGGGATTCAAATGAGAATGAAACTCCGTTATTTTTTCATATCAGGGTTACTATGCGTTTTTGCCTTTCTTATCATTCATTTTGTGGGAATCATTCACTCCAATATCTTACTTGAAGTTGGCCTGGAGCAGAATGAACAAGGACAATATTATATCGCAGAGGTCGACGTTTCCAGTGAGGGCTATAAGCAGAATTTACGGGAAGGGGATATTTTAGTAGCGGTTAATGGAACACCGATTGAAAAAGTGGATGGACCGGTGAGATACGGAAATCTCACGCAAGTTCAATCCATTGATCTCCTCCGTATTTCTAAAGAGGGTATCCTGATCGCAGAACATTATGATATCAAGAATAAATTGTCGGTATATCATACGTTCACACAGCTTGTAGTACCTGGAGCAACCTTTGTTTTTTTGATGGTGTTAAGTCTTCTTTTATACCGTAGAAAAAATGGAGAACGCGCAGCTGAACTGCTGATTTTGTTCTTTTTATTGGTGGGAGTGACGTACTTCGCCGGATATGCCTCAAGCAGATCAGATCTCATCGGTAGAATTACTATGAGTGGCTTACTACCTTTAATCCCGCTGGTGTTTATCCACTTTGTCCAAGTACATCTGAAAGGATTTAATGTTCTATTTCTTTCTAATTTTCTTATCAAGACATCCTACGGATTCGTCATTTTACTTGGTATGGTTTCAAGCTTTAGTTTAGTTATTTACTCCTGGGATAGAGCCTTATATTCCTTTATGCGTCTAATTATTATTGGTTTTTTTGTTGTAGGCATCTTATACAGCATATTTAAGCTGCTCTATGTATACATCAATTATCGGAGCACAGCACTTAAATCGATGCTTAAAATTATGCTAACCGGACAAATCCTTGCGTTTACACCATTTATTTTTCTTTCAGCTGTGCCGATAGCTTTTGGGATCGACTTGATTCCTTACGAAATCACTACGATTTTCTTGTTTTTAATGCCAGTTACCTATTTTTATCTGCTCACTGCTAAACAGCTATTTGATATTGATTTCGCTTTTAGTCGATTCAAATATGATCTGTTCATTGCTTTCATTCCGGCGCTAATCATTGTGGTAGTACTGGCGATCATTCAGAGTAGGCCGGAATATGATTGGATCAAATGGGTTCAGATGTTTTTGGTGGTGTATTTATCGATTACGACTTTCTTATTTTTTAAGGAGAAAATAGATCATTATTTCCGGCCTAAGCTGGTCCATGAACTTCATCATTATCAAGGGAGTTTGGAACGATTCTCTAAGCAAATCTCAAAGGTTATGAAGGTATCTGATTTGGAAGCTGCACTCAACAAGGAGATCAATGAGATTTTACCGGTTAATCGGTTGGCTTTTTTTGAGATAGATGAGGATGAGAATTTGCATAGTCTCGAGCCAATCGTGGATGATTCTGGCCAAGACATCTATATACAATTTGTATCACAATACCCTGTTCTTAAAGTAGGGGAGGTCATTCAACTTCAGCAAGGGATCCTACTAGTGATAGGTCGCCATAAAAAGAGTGTTCATCTCCTATGGATCGATCATAAGAAGAATCATATCAAGACGAATAGGGATGAGCTAAATTGGTTAAACACCATCGCAAACTATGCAAGCATCGTCTATGAGAATTTATATCTGATTGAAGGTCTGATTGAAGACCTTGAAGCTGAAATGAAAAAAGAGCAACATGGGTCACCCTGGGTTCTGCGCCTGATTTTTAACTTGTCAGAGAATGAGCGAAGAAAGCTGGCGGCAGATTTACACGATTCTGCTCTTCAAGATCAACTTATTTGGCTTCGTAGGCTAGAAACGCTGATCTCCGATCACGACATTTCAAAAGAAATCTTACCGGAGCTGCTTCAGATCAAAGAGGGGCTGTTGGATGTTATCTATCAGATCCGGGAGACTTGCAATGAACTGCGTCCTCCGCTTCTTAGGGAAGCTGGGATTGTGAAGGCGCTGGAAATTTTATTTGAGTATGCTCAGCTGCAGTCCAATTATTTTATTAGCTTTACATCAAATCCGATAGGCGAGTTAAGTGATGAATTGGTGATAGCTCTTTATCGAATTGTGCAGGAACTTCTGAGAAATGCCGGGAAGCACGCCAAGGCAAATCAGATTGAGATTGAACTGGAACAGAAAGAGCAGCTCTATTTCCGTTACAAGGATGATGGAGTAGGAATGAATATCGGAGATATTAAAGAATCATTTCATCATATGGGCTTGTCCGGTATCAAAGAGCGTGTAGCGAGTTTAGAAGGAGAATGTAAGTTTAACTCGGAGAAGGGTAAAGGGTTGGAGGTTACTATTTATTTACCGACAATGACACTTGTAGAGGAGAAAAATAGAGGAGGCGATGACGATGATACGTATCTTGTTGGTTGACGATCATCCTTCAGTTGGAGAAGGAACCAAAAACATGATTGAGCAGGATGCTGATATGGAGGTAACCTTTGTTTTGTCAGCAATGGAAGCTTTCGATAGGCTGGAGCAGCAAGGATTTGATGTGATATTATGCGATCTTAATATGCCTACCATTAGCGGACTCGAATTCACCAAAAGAGCCGTTCAGCGTGATCCCGAATCTAAAGTAGTGATATATACCGGATATGAAATCAGTGCGCATTATAACCTGTTGATAGAGTCAGGGGTTACAGGATTTATCTCTAAGACAGCTTCCAGAGAACAGTTGTTAAATATCATTCGTTGTGCACTAAGAAATGAGGCTGTCATTCCAGTAGCTTTACTAAAGCAGCTGCGCAGAAGTGATATCAAGATATCCAGTAACCGGGATAATCAGTTCATTGAAGAAGTATCTATTAATCAAAAAGAACAAGAGATACTCCAAGAAGTTGCCAGTGGAAAAAGCAACAAAGACATAGCCAGCAAACTTTTAATGTCACAAAGAACTGTGGAGTATAACTTGACGAGAATCTTTGAGAAGCTGAGTGTACACTCCAGATCCGAAGCTATCGTGGAGGGAAAACGGCTGGGACTTGTTAGAACGGAGCAATTTTGAACTGGACAAATACATAGTCTTGTTAAATTTACAATTTCGAAGATATGAAGGAGAGATCACACTATGATCGACATGGACAAAATATATCTGATTACAGATATCCCCGGTTATTCACCGCAAATTAGTCGTCTTTTATCCATGATGAACTATGCCAGACACACAACACTACAAGCCGTTGCCGGTCTAACAGTGGAACAACTGGACTACTTATTGGACTCAGAAAGCAACTCCATTGGAGCGTTATTATCACACTACGCTGCGGTAGAATATGCGTATCAAGTGGCAACGTTTGAGGGAAGAGATTTGTCTGAGGAAGAATTAACCATATGGGGGCCAGCGTTAAGCTTAGGTGACGAAGGGCGAGCAATGATTAAAGGGAATGATCTTAACTATTATTTAGACCGTTTAAATGAAGTAAGAGAAAGAACGTATGCATTGTTCGCAAACGTTGATGATGACTGGTTATATACAGAAGAGGAATTCTGGCATAACAAACAGGCGAACTACTATTTCATGTGGTTTCATGTATTCGAAGATGAAATTAATCACAGAGGCCAAATTAGATTGTTACGAAAAAGAGCGCTAGCTTAAAGAAAGGGGAACATGAATGGAGTTCATAGAGAAGAGTATTAAGCCTTTATTTAACAAGTATCCGTTGTTCTCTAAATTTATCTTAGCAGTGCTAATCTTTGATATCGTTTATTACGCAGGTAAAGAAATTGGGCGAATTGCCTATTATATGACTCACTAATTTCTTATAGATCAGGACAAGACAACCTCAGTTATTGAAGGTTGTCTTTTTTCGCTGCAAATCATGAAAGTCTCCAGTTCATTATCAGTTCACATAAATTTGTTAGGATAGGCAACATCAAAGACAGAGAAAAAGAGCGTGACCCAGGAGAGGAAGAGATCGGAATGAACATATTAGAGGTTAAGAATGTTAAAAAATCGTATACTTTGTATGGTAAGGAAAAGGTTCCAGTACTCCATGATGTGAATTTAAGCTTTGAGACAGGTGAATTTGTTTCCATCCTCGGTGAGTCTGGTTGCGGAAAGTCCACACTAATGAATATCATTGGTGGAATGGACTCTGATTATGAAGGCGATGTCCTTGTTCGCGGGAAGAACCTAAGCAAGATGACCGAAAAGGAAATGGATGACTATCGCAAAAACAACATCGGCTTCGTATTTCAAAACTTTAATCTGATTCCACACTTATCCGTCTTGGAAAATGTTACGGTTGCGATGCAGATGACGAATACAAGCGAAAAGGAACGTAATAAGCGTGCTATAGAGATTTTGACGGAGGTAGGATTAAAGGATCATCTGAAAAAACGTCCGAATCAACTGTCCGGTGGACAGAAGCAACGGGTATCCATTGCACGCGCATTGTCGAACAATCCAGATATTATACTGGCAGATGAACCTACGGGTGCGCTGGATAAGGATACAGGGGATCAAATATTAGTCTTGTTGGACAGCATAGCGAAAAGAGGGATTTTGGTCATTACCGTGACCCACTCGCAGAAAGTAGCTGATTACGGTAGCCGTATCGTTAAGCTTGAAGAGGGATTGGTTAAAGACGATATTCATTTGAAGGAACGTTCCATGGCTACCTACAATGGTGGAGATGGTTCGGCTCGAAACCTCAGCTTAATGGCTTCTTTCAAAATGGCTCTTCAAAATATGAAGCTTAATGCCAAACGTAATGTATTGGTAGCATTGGGTGGTTCGATAGGTATTTTAAGTGTACTTTTGATGCTTTCCTTAGGAAATGGGATCACGAGCTATATTAATAATGAAATAAATTCAAGTATGGACCCTTTGCTGGTGGATATCACTAAGCCAAATCCAGAAGCCAAGGACATGAAGGGCCCAGAAGCGATGATGTTACCCGGCGTTACATTTACAAAGGCCGATGTTGAAACGATTCGTAACCTTCCAAATGTAGATCATGTAGAGTCCATAACAACCATTACAGGCAAATCTACTACGGTTTTTGGGGAACAAACGAGTAGTCTTACACAATTAACCACCTTAAACGATACGTTTGATAAAGCGACGATTAAAGCAGGGGCTTTACCGAAAGAAAATGAAGTATTATTACCAACGAAAATAGCGAGTCAATTAAGTGGAAATGACCAACCGAATGCTATGGTAGGGAAGTCTATTCATCTGTATATTAATGAAATGGATGCTAAACATAAACCGATCACATTGGAAAAAGAAATCACGGTCTCTGGTGTTTATGAAGCCACTGATCCAAGAGCGCAAATGTCACCAACAGGATATATTCCAACACAGACACTGGAGCAAATGTATACTGATAAAGGGATTACCATTGGCCCGATTCAGGTTAATGCTTTTGCAACGGATATGAAATATGTGAATGATATTAATAAAGCGGCTGTTGATGCGGGCTTCTCGGGCTCCCAAACGGCAAAAATCATGGAGCGTATCACAACTTATGTGGATATGGCTACGATCGTTCTATCTGGTATTGCGGGGATTTCGCTCATCGTATCAGGGATTATGATATTGGTTGTACTTTATATTAGTGTAGTGGAACGGACTAAAGAAATTGGGATCCTTCGTGCGATTGGGGCAAGAAAGAAAGATATCAAGCGAATATTCTTTTCCGAATCCGCATTATTGGGAATATTTAGCGGTGTCTTCGCCATAATCTTTGCAGCTATCATTAGCTTTGGCTTAAATATACTTCTGGAAAATGCATTTGGCGTAAAGCTTATTAACTTATCTGGATCTTATATCGTATTCGGATTAGTTGTAAGTACAGGGATTAGTATTATCGCTGGTTTGATGCCTTCATCGAAGGCTGCCAAGCTCGATCCGATGGAATCTCTACGATACGAATAAATACAATGTTGGAAAGGAAATTGATGTATGAGCACAATTCTAGTGGTTGATGATGATTCCCATATCCGCAAGCTAATCCGATTATATCTTGAAAAAAATCAGTTTTCCGTAGTGGAAGCGGAAGATGGTCAAATAGCATTAGACATTCTAGCTCATACAAAAATTGACTTAGTGATTGTGGATGTGATGATGCCGAATATCGATGGTATTGAACTGACAGAAGATATTCGATCTTATATCGATATGCCAATCCTGATGGTTACAGCCAAGGGAGAGTCTAAAGATAAAGTCAGGGGATTTAATGCCGGGTCAGACGATTATTTAGTAAAGCCGTTTGATCCCATAGAGTTGATTCTTCGTGTCAAATCATTATTGAAGAGATATCATGTAACACCTTCGAATGTTATTCAATTAGGGGAAGTAACGATTGATCTAGGGAATTTAATAGTCTCTAATGCCGATCAAATGGTTGAATTGAAAAAGAAGGAATGTGAATTGTTATTTGCTTTGGCGGGTTCGCCAAAGCAAATTTTCACACGGACTCAGCTTATAGAAAATGTATGGGGAATGGACTATGAAGGTGATGATCGTACGGTTGATGTGCATATTAAACGCTTAAGGGAACGTCTTGAGCCTATTCCTCAGGTCATTATTTCTACGGTAAGAGGACTTGGTTATCGACTGGAGCTAGCCTAGATGGTGAGAAAAAGTTTGCGTCTTCGAATCGTCGTTACGTTCATTGGTATTGTTTTAGTCAGTTTAATTATTTCCTTTTTTCTTTTTATGCAGTTTTCAGAAAAAAATAATACCCCAAACCATATGTTCATTAATATTGCTAAAGATATAGCTAAGGTGACAAATCTAATAGATGATCCGGAAAAAGTAAACGCATTTGCAGATCTGCTTAATCGATTTGGTGTTGATATAGCGGTTGTTAATGAGCCAAGTGAATCTGTTTTTTCATTAGACAAGGAGAAGGTTGCTACCTTATTCAAATCCAACACAACCGATGCGGTCTTTTTATCGGGTAGGGGCGGACTTGCTATCGTAGGGATTCCTAAGATAGATGATGGGAAAGGTGCTTTCATTATCAAGATTGATTTTTCATCGATTGTAAGAGGCTTGAGAATTACGCTTCTGTTTACACTATTAGCTGTACTAGTCATCGGAAGCTTGCTTATTTTGTTCATGTCCAGGTATATTGTGAAGCCTATTAAGAAGCTGACTGTTGCAGCTAAGGAAATGGCGTCAGGTAATTTATCTGTCCGATTGACCTATCGTAATAAGGATGAATTTGGTGAACTGATGGAGAGCTTTAATCGTATGGCAAGTGAGCTGCAGAAAATGGACTCAGTTCGTGATGATTTTGTCAGCAATGTTTCTCATGAAATGCAGTCACCACTTACATCGATTAGAGGATTTACAAGAGCGCTACAAGACGGTGTCATTCCATTAGAAGAGCAAAAAGAGCATCTGGATATTATCTATGAGGAAACCTTACGATTATCTAGGCTTAGTGATAATCTGCTCCGATTAGCCTCACTCGATTCAGAACACCATCCGGTTAATCCCACCACATTCCAATTAGATGAACAATTAAGAAGAACGATCGTATTAGCGGAACCACAATGGGCACGGAAAGATATTATGATTGAATTGGATTTATTGCCTTGCGAGATCACGGTGGATAAAGATTTATTTGATCAGGTCTGGCAGAACTTAATAAATAATGCTATAAAATATACGGGGCAAGAAGGTACCATTCATGTTGAAATTGAGATGAACGCGCAATTTGTGAAGGTATATATTAAAGATTCTGGAAAAGGCATTCCTGAGGAAGCACTTCCGCTTATCTTTGATCGATTTTATATGGTGGAGAAGGCGCGTAGCAGCGCTCTTAAAGGGAATGGACTTGGACTTTCCATTGTAACGAAGATTCTGAAAATACATGATTGTAGAATTGAAGTGGAGAGTAAAGTTGGAGAAGGAACACAGTTTGTTGTAACGATTCCTAGAACCTAAACCACATGAATAGCTAATGGGATAAAGCTAAAGGGAAACTTAGAGGGGGATGATGATGCAAGATCTAAATCCAATCTATTTACGCGAATTGAAGCAAACGGACTGGAGAGATGTTCATGCGTATTGTTCACAGGATCGTGTGTGTCGTTTTCAAGCCTGGGGCCCAAATACTCCTGATCAAACCCTTTCCTTTGTGAGTCAGGCACTAGATGACTCTCAAAAAGTTCCCAGAACTAGGTTCGCACAAGCCATAGTTGCAGTAGGAACTGAAAATTTGATCGGCATGGTTGAACTAAATATAAGAAGCCATACGGACAGAAGCGGTGAAATCGGCTATATTGTCCATCCTGATGTCTGGGGACAGGGAGTCGCTACAGCAGCAGCCGGACTAATGTTGAAGTTTGGTTTTGAAGAGCTGCATCTACATCGAATATACGCGACCTGTGACCCTCGAAATAGTGGATCATCCAAGGTGCTCACCAAGATTGGCATGACCTATGAAGGCAGATTAAGAGATGCTTTACTCATAAAAGATGGCTGGCGTGATTCTTTGATGTTCAGTATGCTGGAGCACGAGTGGTGTAAGCAAGACAATTTAAAATAAATTCTTGCTTCTCAATGTCTAGTTCATTACAATATAAGTATTCGCTTATATATATATTGGAAGGAGGAGAAGTAGGGATGCAATCACTGACGGATATTGCAGATGATTTGAAGCTCTTAGGAGATAAGACGCGACTGGCCATGCTATCACTTTTGAAAGAACGGGAATGGTGCGTGTGTGAATTCCTTGATATTTTTGATATATCCCAGCCGGCGATTAGTCAGCATTTACGGAAATTGAAGAGTCGAGGGATCGTGAAAGAAAGCAAACGAGGACAGTGGGTGCATTATTCATTAAATGTCGAGGATAAACCGCATCTTAGGGCTGTTCTTCAACAAATGCCCAGTTCAGCCGCGATATTGGCTAGTTTGAATAAAGAAGTTAAAGCACCTTGCTGTGACTAAAATATAGTTGTGGTTTTTTTAGAGTGTATATAACTATATAGTTATATGGTGATATAGGATTCATTCGCAGATTATAGGAGTGTTGAGAAAGTGGTCATGCTAGCCATACTTATTTTTATAGTCACTTTAATTTTTGTAATCTGGCAGCCTCGAAATTTATCGATTGGATGGTCAGCCTGCGGCGGAGCGATCATTGCTTTACTAGCTGGGGTAGTTAGCTTTAATGATGTTCTGGATGTAACACAGATGGTATGGAATGCTACGTTGGCGTTTGTTGCAATCATCTTAATTTCCTTGATTTTAGACAGTATCGGATTTTTTGAATGGGCTGCTTTACATATGGCGCGAGCGGCACGGGGGAACGGAACACGAATGTTTGTGTATGTCATCGTTCTTGGTGCATTGGTTTCTGCCTTTTTTGCAAATGATGGAGCGGCTCTAATACTTACCCCTATTGTACTTGCTATGGTAAGAGCGCTGAATTTTGATGAGAAAAAAGTATTTCCATTCATTATTGCTAGCGGCTTTATTGCGGATACTACCTCATTACCGCTTGTGGTTAGCAATCTTGTGAATATCGTATCGGCTGACTTTTTTGGAATTACCTTTATGGAGTATGCGGGGAAAATGATTGTACCTACACTATTCTCGTTGATGGCGAGTATCGTAGTGCTTTATTTCTTTTTTCGTAAAAGTATTCCGAAGCGATTTAATGATTCCCAGCTAAAAGATCCGCAAGAGGCTATCAAAGATAAGAAGATGTTCCGTCTATCATGGATTGTACTGGCTATTCTTTTAATAGGGTATTTCGTTAGTGGATTCTTGAAGATTCCGGTATCAGTGGTTGTGGGAATCATTGCAATTGTGTTCATGCTCCTCGCGAGAAGAAGCCCTTCCGTCAAGGTGAAAGAAGTGCTTACAGGAGCACCTTGGGCGATTGTGTTCTTCTCCATTGGAATGTATGTCGTGGTATATGGACTTCGGAATGCGGGTCTAACTGATCTGCTCGCTAAGGCGATAGGAATGATTGCTGATGAGGGTCTATTCGCTGCAACTATGGGTATGGGGTTCATTGCTGCATTGATCTCATCATTGATGAATAATCTGCCTACTGTAATGATTGACGCACTCGCAATTGATGCAACGCATACAACCGGAGTTATTAAAGAGGCGTTAATATATGCGAATGTTATAGGTTCAGACTTAGGGCCTAAAATCACCCCGATTGGCTCACTAGCAACGCTGCTGTGGCTCCATGTGCTTTCGGCCAAAGGGGTGAAGATATCCTGGGGAACGTATTTTAAGACGGGTATTATATTAACTATTCCAACGTTGTTTATTACACTTTTAGGTCTTTATCTGTGGTTGTTGATTACTTAATTTGAAAAGGGGAAGATCAAGATGAACAAGAAAACGATTTATTTTTTATGTACAGGAAACTCTTGCCGGAGTCAGATGGCTGAGGGCTGGGCGAAGCGTTATCTAGGGGAAGCATGGAACGTGTATAGCGCTGGAATTGAAGCCCATGGTCTAAATCCAAAAGCTGTACAAGCCATGAGCGAAGTAGGCATAGATATCACCGGACAGACCTCGGATATGATTGATTCTAATCTGCTGAATAATGCTGATCTAGTCGTTACGTTATGTGGGGACGCTGCGGATAAATGTCCAATGACGCCTCCGAAGGTCAAACGGGAACACTGGGGCTTCGATGATCCGGCAAAAGCGCAAGGGACCGATGAAGAGAAGTGGGCAGTGTTCCAGCGTGTGCGTGACCAGATTGAGGAAAGAATCAAACGATTTGCGGAGACCGGTGAATAGTTACCAGGTGAAGTATCCTTTTCTTTTTATACCTTATCCTTATATTTCCAGCATAACATTTATCGTCCTTTAGGAAAGCCGGAGGCGTTTTTACTTGGCTCAGGGTATTTCACAACGGGCCATTTCACTTTCCTTAAGGCGTTTATAACCTCTGGTCCAACGTTCAGATTACTTTGAACCAATTCTTGGGGAGTGAGAGCCATCCATTGATTCAGAGAAACGTCGGCAAAACGATCGCTTTTGAACATTTCAAGGAACCATAAGGAGTCATCGCCTGTATTCTGAATATAATGTCCAAACGCAAAAGGAACATATCCTACATCACCTGCTCTATAATTAAAGGTTCGTGCTACACCATTTCCAGCGAATACGGTCATGCGTCCTTTTCCGGTAAGATAATACTGCCATTCATCGTTATTTGGATGCCAGTGCAGCTCTCTCATCCCTCCGGGTTCAATTTCTACCAATGCGGCAGCGACGGTTTTGGAGATCGGAAAGTTACTGGAATCGACAATTCTGACGCTCCCGCCGGGAGTCTTCAGCGGAGGCTGAGCCAATAAGGAATATTTAAAGGTTTGTGGAATCTCACCGTATGGAGATTCTACTTTTTGACTTTGCAATGAGCCCGGAACCCGATCCTGATAAATATAGACCTGTTCGGTGGGAATAGAGTCAAATGCAGCGGCAGGCACCCCAAAGTTAGCCGAAAGAACTTCTTTCGGAGTATGGGCAAACCAATCGGAAATGGACAAGGTGTTTAGATCAGAGAAACTTCCATCGTCGAATACTAGCAGAAACTCACAGCCTTCTTCAAGACCTTGTATAGAGTGGGGAATACCTGGCGGAAAATACCATAGATCACCTGGCCCCACATCTGCGATGAAGTTTCGACCATTTTGATCTACGGAAGTAATTCGAGCTCGACCTAGCAGCATATAAGACCATTCCGCTTGCTGATGCCAATGGAGTTCACGTACTCCACCGGGGGTTAGGCTCATGTTGACGCCAGCTAGTGTAGTGGCGATGGGGAGGTCTCTGACCGTCACCTCTCTCGACCAGCCACCATGATTAAGCTGCATATGTGCATCGGAGAAAGAAAATTTTAAATTGGGGACGAGACCGGCATCGGTCACGGGAGGGACAAACATGTCCGGATTCTCCAAATCCCGCATGATATCACGCGGTCCTTTATCTAATCCCCCTGCGCCATCACTTCGAATGGGCTGGGGGATATTTGTCTTTCTTGGCGAATCCTGTCCATCTGCAGTCATCCATCGCACTCCTTTCATGATTCTAAATAACTCAATGAAAATATATGCGGAATCCTGTCTTTTATGATGAATAGCAGAAGTGGAACAAGTTGACATGCGGAAGGGGATCATTGATTATTACTAATAGAGGCTTTGTTCTAGACGGAGTAGAGAGGGAGAGGGGTTTGAGATGAATCACATTAAGGAGTCCTTGCAACGATTAGGGAGAATAAGAGCTTATGTCATAGGTCTATTGGTAATCATGTTCGCCGCGGGTTCCGCGGTTACACCTACATCGGTGTCGGCAGCTGTTCAGTTAGGGACTCAGGTAATGCCACTATCATACGGGGGGTATTACGTCCTTTTTCCAGGTAAACTCGCTCCTTATTTTAAATCAGGTAAATTAATGGTGCCGATTCGGGCTTTCTCGAGTGCGATTGGTGCAGATTTGCTCTATGACGCGTTAACGAATAGTGTTACGGTTTCACTATTGGATCGATCGGTTGGAAAGATTAAAGCAGGGCAACTTGAGGCAGAATTTAATGGGGAGACAGAAGATTCATTAGGGATCGCCCCAGAGATCAAGGATGGAATCCTATTTGTTCCAGCATCCCCTATTCTAGAGGGGTTAAAGACATTTCGCTGGGAAACTCAGTTCAATAATGTGAATAAATTAACCCTTGGTATTGGCGCCAGAAAAGGCGAGGAATGGGCAAAGCCTGAGGCGGATCGAGCGCTTGCCCCTTACCCAGTGGAAACGACAGCCCATCCATATCCGTTATATCCATTTAAGCTAACACAGACTCCATCTGGGAAAGAATTCAGACTAACCTTAGGCGTGCAAAATACTTCTGGCTTTGTTATCCCTAAAGGGAATGCGGAACTGGAGCTGGTGAGTGTGGACAGTAAAGGGAACTCTTACTACCAAACGTTAAAAGGGCCTGATTCGTTAACCTCCAAAGCGGCATTATTGTCATTTTCCGTTTCCATTCCGGCAGAGGCCGAATATGTCATTTTCAGATCACGTACCTTGAGAGCGGAGTAAGGATCATTGCATGTTCAACAAGATATATAGAGAGCAGGTTAAGAAATAGATGACAGGTAAAGAAGGGCAGCGCTATCGCTTCAGTGAAGCGCCAATTTGGGAATTGCAACGAGCTTATTATGAGGAACAGGGATTAAAGGCTTGGAATAATGATCAGGTCCCACAGTATATTACGAGTAATCCTATGATAGCGACTGCCTATGCGGAAATGATCTTCGGATTTCTGCAAGATCGGGCTGGACAAGGACATTTCTCTGAAACAGTTACCATACTGGAATTAGGGGCAGGGGCGGGACGATTAGCGTTTCATATCCTTGAGAAGCTTTGCGAAATCATAGATTACGCAGGGACTCCAATTCCTCCTTTTCGTTATGTGATGAGTGATTTGCCTGCTAAAAATATAACCAGCTGGCAGCAGCACCCAAGCTTACTTCCATTCGTAGAGCAGGGTATTCTTGATTTCGCACGTTTTGATGCAGTACAGGATACTGAACTGTATTTAGTACGTGCGAAGCTCAGTATCAGGCCCGGTGATTTACAGCAGCCGCTGCTGCTTGTTGCGAATTATTTTTTTGATAGTATCCCGCAGGAATTGATTTATGTGGATGAAGGTAAAATATTTGAATGTGAGGTATCTATTCAGTATTCAAAGGATGCAGATTCGGATAACCCCTCAGATGTTCTGGGCACAATCATTCCACAGTATCATTATCGTCGTGGGGCTAGTTACGAAGCGGAGACTTACCCTTATCACGATGTTATAAAACTTTATCAGCAGAAGCTGGAGGATTCACATATTCTGTTTCCTGTGGTGGGGCTTACTTGTCTGGAGCGGCTGGCTAGGTTGTCTACAGAAGGGTTCGTACTCCTTACAGCGGATAAGGGGGATCACCGAATAGAGAATTGGGAATTTGCGGAACCGCCTATGCTAATTCATCACGGTAGTTTCTCCTTAACGGCGAATTATCATGCGATCCAGCATATGTTGGAACAAAAAGGGGCACACTCTTTATTTACTACACATCACTATAAGAACCTGAACATTGGATGTATTCTTATGGTGGAAGCCCCTCAAAGTTATACGAACACTCGGCTGGGTTACAAGCGGTTTATAGAGCGTTTTGGTCCGGATGATTTCTTCAGTATGAAGGAATGGATGGATCTGCAATTAGATACGATGGGACTGCAGGAAATTTTGGCCTTTTGGCGTTTGGGTGGGTACGAAGCGGAATGGTTTATCCATAGTGCTGAGAAGATTTCGGAGCTGTTACCCGACGCTAGTGATGAAGAAATGCTGGATCTCCAGCAAGGCATACAGCTCATGTGGACAGGTTATTATCCGATGGAACAGAGCTATGACCTCTCATTGGACGCTGGATTACTGCTGTATGAAATGGATAAGTTCGAGGAGGCATTAGTCTACTTAGAGCGTTCTAAGCATATCAACACGGAAGAACCGTTAGCATCAGTGCTTTATAGCATGGCCATTTGTAACTATGAGCTTGGAGCTGAAGGGGCTGCACTGGAATACGCGCGTAGAGCTTTGGCTGTAGAGCCGGATAATGAAGTGGTATTGGAACTGATAACGGCTTTGAGCGAGGAATAGAGAGTAAGCTAAATAGAAGTGAAAGCACCATTTACATAGGACCCTCTATTTGGTATCCTATACAAAATAATTAAACGCGATGACGAGAAGAGTAAATACATTCATTCCTTCACAGAGAGCCCTGGATGATGAGAATAGGGTAAGGACGATTGTATCGAAACAAGCCTCTGAGCGGCATATCGGAACCGATCGACGGGGATGGTATGACGGGAGCTCCTGTTATAGAGCTAGAGTATAAGCACTGCGTAAGATGCATTGCCGTACTTGATGAGATTAATATGGCGACATATTAATGAACCTGGGGTGGTACCGCGAGAATTTCGTCCCCAAGACCATAAGTCTTGGAGGTGAGGTTCTTTTTATTTTGCAGATGAACAAAGCGGATATCACTCATAAACAGGAGGTAATAACAATGAACAAGGAACCGGAAGTATTAGCAGAGAGTTACATCGACAGATTGATTCAAGAAGAGCTGGAAGCTGGGACTTACAGTAGAGATATTTGCACGAGATTCCCACCGGAGCCTAATGGGTATCTGCATATTGGCAGCGCGTATGCTATTCACACGAACTATACGACGGCGAAGAAGTATGGCGGAAAGTTCCATTTGCGGTTCGATGACACCAATCCTTTAAAAGAGGATCTGGAGTATGTAAATGCTATTTGCGAAGATATGCTATGGATGGGCTACCCGCCAGACCATACTTTCTACGGATCAGACTATTCAGATAAAATATATAATAGCGCGGTAAAGTTAATCCGAAAAGGGAAAGCCTACGTCTGCGATTTATCACCTGAAGAGGTGTCAGCTTATAGAGGAACGCTTACGGAGCCGGGAACGAACAGTCCTTATCGGGAGCGTTCTGTGGAAGAGAATTTGAAGTTATTCACGGAGATGAGGAATGGAGCCTATCCGACGGGAGCCAGAGTATTACGGGCCAAAATAGATATGAGCTCACCTAATATCAACTTGCGTGATCCAGTGATTTACAGAATCATTCATGCGGAGCATTATAGAACAGGCAACGATTGGTGCATCTATCCGATGTATGATTTTGCCCATCCTATACAAGATGCGATCGAAGGGATTACGCATTCCCTATGTTCGATTGAGTTTAAGGATCATCGACCACTGTATGAGTGGGTGCTGAATGAACTGGATACCCCTGAGGCTCCAAAGCAAAGGGAGTTCGGACGCGTAAATATCACCGGCGTCGTTACTAGCAAACGGTATATTAGACAACTGGTTACAGGACATTATGTGGATGGCTGGGATGATCCAAGACTTCCAACGCTTCGCGGACTGCGGAGAAGAGGTTTTACGCCGGAGAGTATTCGGAATTTTGTGAAGGAAATTGGATTTGTTAGGAATAGCACCATTGTAGATATTGCCATGTTGGAGCATTCGCTAAGACAAGATTTGAAGGCGAAGGCAACTAGCGTGATGGCTGTTCTAAAGCCTCTAAAGGTAGTTATTACTAACTACCCTGAGAATCAAAGCGAATGGCTGAAGATTGAGAATAACAGTGAGGATAAGACGCTTGGGGAAAGGGAAGTTCCTTTTTCACGGACGCTTTATATTGAACAAGAGGATTTCATGGAGGAGCCACCCAAAGGTTATCACAGGCTGACCATAGGGAATGAGGTTAGGTTAAAGGGCGCCTACTTCGTTAAGTGCAATGAGGTGCTCAAGGACGAAGCAACTGGAGAAGTTATAGAGCTTCGCTGCACCTATGATCCGAGAACGAAGAGTGGAAGCGGATTTAATGAACGGAAGGTTAAGGCGACCATCCACTGGGTATCGGCTGAGCACGCGATCAAGGCGGAAGTTCATCAATATGAGAGGTTGCTAAAAGATAACGAGGGTCCTAAAGAAGAGGATGAACGCTGGGACGCGTATCTTAATCCAGATTCTCTAACCATTCTGAAAGATTGTTTGTTGGAGCCTTCCATGGCGAGTGCACTTCCAGAAGATAAATTTCAATTCATCCGGCATGGATTCTTCTGTGTGGATAAGAAATATACCACAGCAGATAAGCTGGTACTGAACCGAATTGTACCGCTGAAGGATACATGGAAGAAAAATTCGTAATTCACAGCACATAGAGATATTCAAAGTCTCACACCATAAGCATTTCGGAGTAATTGGCTTAAGCTGGGCGAAGATCGGGTAATTTCTGATCATCGTCCAGCTTTTTTTGTTCTTGGTCGTAGGTGGACAAGCATATGAAAATTTCTTATGAAACATATTTACATTTTTCAGGAATGAGCATATACTTTAAATATAAGTTGCACATAGGAAACTTTCGTGTATATAGACAACTTTTTTTGGGCAAGAGGAGGAATTGACATGTTGGAACAAACTTTAATAGAAAAACCACATATAGAACAACCGCAAATGAGACAACATAAAAACTCCATTTCGGCGCAGGCCGTACTTAATGGGGAGACCAAAGGCATTAAAAGATTACTGCCTTTCTTAGGTCCAGCGTTTATCGCTGCGGTTGCTTATCTGGATCCGGGTAATTTTGCCACCAACATTACGGCAGGCTCAAAATACGGCTATCTTTTATTGTGGGTGATTGTAGCCTCGAATTTAATGGCCGTTCTTATTCAGGCGTTATCCGCCAAGCTAGGTATTGCTACAGGAAAGAACCTGCCGGAGATCGCTCATGATCGTTTTCCGAAGAGTGTTTCGATCTTCTTATGGATTCAAAGTGAACTGGTGATTATAGCTACGGATCTGGCGGAGTTTATCGGGGCGGCATTGGGGCTTTATCTATTATTTGATATTCCCATGCTGCCGGCAGCACTTATCACTGCGGTGGGTTCATTTGCTATCCTAGAGCTTCAGCGCCGGGGTTACCGTTCCCTTGAGGCAGGAATTGCTGCAATGATTCTTATAGTTGTATTAGCCTTTGCTTTTCAAGTTATTGTAGCTAAGCCGGATATGGGGGCAGTTGCTGTAGGCATGTTCACACCTAAGTTTGAAGGGGTGGATAGCATCCTTTTAGCCGCAGGAATTCTAGGCGCGACCGTGATGCCACATGCCATTTATCTACATTCATCCCTTACACAGAACCGAATTGTCGGAGTAAATGAAGCGGAGAAGAAACAGATCTTTAAACTGGAATTCATAGATATTATTATTGCAATGATTATTGCAGGGGCAGTGAATCTGGCAATGGTTATTGTCTCAGCCGCATTATTTTTCAAAAATGGTATCGTGGTTGAGGATTTGGATGTTGCGTTTCAGCAATTTAGTCATTTAGCTGGACCTGTAACGGCCATCTCCTTTGGTTTAGGACTACTCATCGCAGGACTATCGAGCTCTTCTGTAGGAACTATGGCTGGTGATGTAGTGATGCAAGGCTTCATCAACAAAAGAATTAACCTGTACTTACGCCGTGCGATTACAATTATTCCACCTTTGGCGATCATCGGCTTTGGTGTAAATCCAACGAAGGCGCTCGTGATCAGCCAGGTGATCTTGTCCTTTGGGATTGCCTTTGCACTGGTGCCACTGGTTGTGTTTACAAGCAATCGTCAGATTATGGGCGGGTTAGTGAACCGTAAGATGACAGCTGCGCTCGGCTGGGTTATCTCGGGTCTGGTTGTATCGTTAAATTTATTTTTGGTATATCAAATGTTTGTATAAGGCAGGACATCTTTATTTGGTGAGTGAAAAAAGGTATACTTGAGCATGTTTATAATTCACGCCAGAGTAAGGAGATCGACAATGTCCATGCAAGAAATATCCGGTTATAAGTCTATAGCCCTTGATATTGCACAAAGAATTGTAAGCGGGGAATTTGCCGTACAGAGTAAGCTTTCCGGGCGTTCTCTATTGGCAGGGCAATATCATGTTTCTCCCGAGACGATTCGTAAGGCTATGGGATTATTGAAGGATGAGAATATAGTGTTTGTTTCACAGGGGAAAGAGATTATTGTCATCTCTGATCAAAAGGCGTATGAGTATATTACCAGGAATAACTATCTGAAATCAGCTTATTCGTTGAAACAGGACCTAGAGCAATTGTTGCTTGAAAAAAAGAAGCTCGACGGTAAGTTCGAAAGGGTACTCACTGGAATTATCGAAGCATCAGACCGGATGAAGAATTTAAAGCCGTACCATCCGGAAGAAATCACAATCCATGAAGAATCACATGTGGTTGGCAAAACCATTGGAGCATTACAATTTTGGCAGAATACAGGTGCTACGATTATAGCGCTTCGCCGAGGTGCTAATATAACGATCTCCCCAGGTCCTCATGTCATCCTCAGAGAACATGATGTACTTGTAGCAGTTGGTGATGAGAAAATGTACCAAAGAACGGAACAATTTATCAATAAAAATTCAGAGAATCATTTATAAAAATAGATTGAAAAAGGCTATCCAGCAGGGTTTATCACTGGATAGTTTTTTTTATAATTATATTATTACAATTATTTACAAACAACTTATATCTAGTATATAGGTTGTCAGTTTGGGAGTTGTTTGTTATAGTTTAACTTACAGAGTCGCCGGAGAGATGATCTGACGATAGTTATTAGAAGGAGGAAACCCATGCTGAAATTTGAAGGAGTAGGTAAGAAGTATGCAAATGGTTATGAAGCAGTTAAGAATATTAGTTTTGAAATCGCAGCTGGAGAAATACTAGTATTGATCGGCCCGAGCGGTTGCGGAAAGACAACAACGATGAAAATGATAAATCGTCTTGTTCCGCATACTTCAGGCCATATTTATATCCACGGCAAAGATATCACCAAGGAGAACCCCGTAACTCTCCGCAAGAACATCGGTTATGTTATACAACAAGCTGGTTTATTCCCGCATTACACCATAGAAGACAATGTAGGCCTGATTCCCGACCTAAAGGGGTGGGATGTGAATAAGAAAAAAGAACGGGTGCTCGAAATGCTCCGTCTAGTCGGACTTGATCCGGTCTTATATGCTAAACGTTATCCGAAACAATTATCAGGTGGACAGCAGCAGCGTGTAGGTGTAGCTCGTGCATTGGCAGCTGATCCCGAGATTATATTGATGGATGAACCATTTGGTGCTTTGGACCCTATTACCCGTGAGCAGCTGCAGGATGAACTGCTACGCATGCAACAAGAAGTGAAGAAGACAATAGTATTTGTAACACATGATATGGATGAAGCACTGAAGCTTGGAGATAAAATCGCTATCCTAAAAGATGGTGAAATCGTTCAACTAGATACACCGTATGAGCTACTCAGCCGGCCTGCTAATGATTTTGTAGAGTCATTTATCGGCAAAAACCGTATTTACCAAAACCCTGAGTATATCCCCGTAACAGAAGTCATGCGTGACAATCCATCTACATCCCTTCCAAGCCGCACACTGGGTAAGGCTCTTACCTTTATGCGTCAACGCAAAATGGATACCTTACTGGTTGGAAACGAAAAAGGTAAGCTGCTTGGCATCGTCTCCGCTTATGATGTTACCGCTAAAATGGAACAAAGTCTTACTATCGAAGAAATTATGACACCACCTGGGGTGGTGCTGCAGGATACAGCAACAGCAAGAGACGCATTATCATTAATTACGGAAGCTCCTTACGGCATTATTCCGATCGTAACCGCTGAGGGGAACATTGCCGGGATTGTTACAAGAGGCAGTCTTCTGACGGCGTTTGCTGCACAATGGGGAGGCGTGAAGGAGGAGGAAGTGTCTGTATGAGAGATCAATCGTTATGGCAACAACTCATCTATCAATTAGATATACGTAGAGATGATTTGATTCATTCTATGGGAGTGCATATGCAACTTGTGCTCTTGTCCATGTTATTTGCAATTATTGTTGGCATTGCGCTTGGAATTATGATTACCCGGGTTAAACCTCTGAAAGGCATTACGCTTGGCGCGGCAGGGATTCTTCAGACGATACCTAGTCTGGCGATGCTCGGATTTATGATTCCTCTATTTGGCATAGGAATGAAGACGGCGGTTGTTGCATTATTTCTGTATTCACTACTGCCAATTATCCGCAACACCTACACGGGAATTACGGATGTGGATCAGTCTATCGTGGAAGCGGCCCGAGGAATGGGGATGAAGAACTGGCAGATTCTATTCAGGGTTCAACTCCCTTTAGCTTTAAGTGTAATTATGGCGGGGATCCGCACTGCTGCAGTTATTAATGTTGGGACAGCAACCTTGGCAGCCTTTATCGGTGCTGGCGGATTGGGTGAATTTATTTTCCTCGGTATTCAACGGAACATCGAAGCTCTAACTTTGCTTGGCGCTATTCCAGCCGCGATTCTTGCACTCATACTGGATTATCTACTCGGCTTGCTTGAACGGGTAACGACTCCAAAGGGATTAAAAGTATAACTAAAACTCTGGTCTCGAAAGAATATAAAAAGGGGAGATATTATATGAAAATTCCAAAATTAATGACAGGCGTTTTAACTACAGTATTAATAGGGGCGTTACTTACTGGATGTGGTGGCGGGAATAATAAAGCTGCTGCCGGTAACGGTGGAGAAATTACGATTGGCTCCAAAAACTTCACGGAGAATGTTCTACTCGCTCATATGATGGCAGATCTAATAGAAGATAAAACCGATATTAAAGTGAAGCGCCAGATGAACTTAGGCGGCTCTAATGTAGCTTGGAGTGCACTTGAGAATAATAACATCCAGCTATATCCGGATTATACCGGTACCATTGTAGCCAATTACTATCAGCAGGAGACGGGAAACTCTGAGGAGTCGTTGACAAAAACCAGAGAGCTGCTCGAAAAAGATGGATTGGCGTTCCTGGACCCATTCGGCATAAATAATACCTATACTTTAGCGGTTAGTCGTGAAACGGCTGAGAAGTACAATCTGAAGACCTTTAGCGATTTGGCGAAAGTATCTGGAGATATGGTTCTTGGCGTAGAGTTCGAGTTCTTGGATCGTGAGGACGGATACCCTGGTATCCAAAAACTTTATGGTATGGATTTCAAGCAGAGCAAAGGAATGGACCATGGTATCATGTATCGTTCGATCGACGATGGGGAAACCGATGTAACCAATGCCTATGCGACGGATGCGCAAATTAAAGTACATGATCTGGTGATTTTGCAAGATGATAAAGAGTTCTTCCCACCGTATGATGCAGGACCGATTATTCGTCAGGATACGCTAGATAAATACCCTGAATTGGAAGGTATCCTGAATCAATTGAGCGGACAAATCAGTGACGAAGAAATGCAGCAGTTGAACGCAGAGGTTGATGTGGATGCGCTCAAGGAAGAGGATGTAGCTCGTAATTTCCTGATCAAGAAGGGATTAATCGAAGGCTAAATACAAATCTAAACTTAAAGCAGGCTAGGGAATTTCCTAGCCTGCTTCTTTACTGATTATTTGTACGTCTGATTAGTTTTTGAAATAGTCTGCCAATCCTTCAGCGATCGCTTTGGCTGCTTTTTTCTGATAGGAGGATTTACGGACAATAGACTCGTCTGTAGGATTGGTAAGAAATCCGAGTTCAACTAAGGTAGCTGGTATGCGATTCTCCCTAAGGATATGATAATCACCAAAGGACAACCCGTTGCTCTTTAGACCAATGCCTTGCCCAAGTCTGGTTTCAATCGCCCGAGCGAGCTTCAGATCATCCGATTCGGAATAAAAGAAGGTTAGTGTCCCGGACACCTTTTTCGGAGAAGAATTATAATGAATGCTTACAAATGCATCTGCACGCAGAGCCTCACTCATCTGAACACGCCGAGCGAGTGTAGGCTTCTGATCCTCCCGGGTACGCGTCATTTCTACCCGTGCACCTTTAGCTACAAGGGCATCACGAACATAAATTGCAGTTTGCAGATTCAAATCCTTTTCCATGGTGTTATATGTAGTGCCAAGCATTCCCGGATCACTGCCGCCATGACCAGGATCTACGACGATTAATTTACCTCGCAAATTCCCTGTGCGTGAAATACTGCTTGTAGTGCTTGTGCTTTTTGGCGTGGTTCCAGATCGGATATATTGCGCTGCGACCCAACCGATGTCACCGCTGGCTGTTCGAATTCGTGCCCAATCGTTCTGATGAAGGAGGAGGGTAGCTGTATCCTTAGCTTTTAAAGAACCGAGCACCTTATATTGTGTGCCTGGACCGCTTCGTACGCGTAGTGAATCTGCCGTAACTGTAACCTTTGTGGTACTACTCAAGGCGCTGGTTGAGGTGGAAGAAATAGTGCTGGGTTTGGAAGCTACCGATGATCCAGAAGCGCCAGATGGCTTGGAGCTATTGTTCACCTTTTTAAGGTAATAGCCGGCTACCCAGCCAGAGGTGTTCCCCGTCTTAACCTTTAACCACCCGTGCTGTTCATCGGTCACAGTTACTTTTGCTCCGTTCTTAATAGATCCTACAACAGTTGCATTCTTTGCCGGCTCATTGCGTACATTTAAAGAGTTCGCGTATACCTGAGCGGTATAACTAACGGCTGCCGTTTTAGCTTCAGCAGGCTGTGACGCTGTTATACCCATAAGGCTTGCTGCAAGCCATGTGACACCTATCATTTTTTTCATAGTATCCTCGCTTTTTCAAAGTAGTCGTAATTTTTTACCCATTTTACGAGGTTTAGAATAATATTTTTTGAGATATTTATGAGAACTTGGCCTCTTTTCCGGTGGTCTAAAGACTTGTATAATTATTACATATCGGGAAGGATGAAGGAGCACTGCCGTGACTAAACCAAAGCTATTCATTGGATCTTCCAGGGAATCCATACGTTATGCAAGAGCGATTCATGAGCAGCTGAAGAGGGATGCTGAAGTACATCCTTGGTATGCCAATGCCTTTCGAGCGAATGAATACACGATGGAGGCATTGGAGAGAAATTTGGATGAGAGTGATTTTGCCGTATTTGTGTTCTCGCCAGATGATGTTGCCAAAATACGCGGTAAATTTTATTATGTGACTCGTGATAATACGGGGTTTGAAATGGGATTGTTTTGGGCCAGATTACGGCGTAACCGCGTCTTTTGCTTAGTGCCGGATCAGGTGACTGCCCGCGATGATTTAATCCCTGGACAGAATGTTGAAGAATATCATCTATTGTCCGATTTGTCGGGAATTACAGCTTTAGAGTATGAGATGCACCATGATAATCCTACGGCTGCTGTGGATGTGAGCTGTGGTAAGATTATTGATAGTGTCCAGGGGTTTGGGAAATTCCGTGACCCGGTGAAAGATTTAGAGCAGCTAAAGATGGAATTAAGGCGCAAAGAAAGTATCCTTCATTTTTTTTGGCAATATAATAGTAATGTGACCATCTCTGAGGATGGAGAGAAGTATCACGCACTCAGTGAGGCGATCCGCAATTCTTTCTTACCTCCGAAGCATTGTCGTGTGATCGGTGCTGCGATCTGGCAGGCTCAAGAGAAAGAACAGCTTGTTCAGGTGGGAGGAAATGTCGGACGTGGGCACTCCTATTCCTTGACTGTAACGAAAGGGAAGGAGAAGCAGCCTAGTGTGGTAGATGCATTTTTATCGAGCAAATGGACTTTTTTTCAACGCACGGAAGTTGCGGAGGTATATATCCTATGCTATCCTCTAGGTAAGAAGTATGTTCTTTCCGTACACTTTTCAGGGAGTGATGGATTATCTGCGGATGATCTTAAGGCGGTAGTTGCGAATAATCAGGATTTATTCCGTACCATCAATCATTTAGTAGGGGAGGATTCAGCATGAAGCGAATAAAGGGTATTAACAACTTATCGGGTGCTGTTCTCCGCTCTGCAAGTGGTGGAAGCAGGAGTGCAGAAGATAATAAGAATACCACAAGCAAAACAGGGTCGAGCCATTCCGCTCAGCAACCAGCTTCAGCTCAAATTTATACTGCGCCTTCTTTAGATGGTGGAGACGATGAATATAAGAAGCTTATTAGCGGGAAGGTAGACAACAATAAACCATCCTTTGCGTAAAGAGCATAAGTGCTGTCTCGAAAGTAGTGAATCTACTTAGGGGGCAGCTTTTTTTTGCGTAAATGTAAGGATCGATTAATGAAGAGAATATTTGCACAAAAAGCAGCGCATTTGCAGGCTTTCTCTAGATCAGCGATAGGTATGGATAAATAGAGGAAATAATATGTCCATTGTGGGATGTGATGTGAGACGAGGACTAATGAAAGATTTTTTTAGAGTAATTAGGGAAAAACTCCCTGAAAATAGTTGGTAATTACCCTAAATGAACGGAATCAGGGAATTCCTCCCTAAAAATAAGAGCAATATCTATATTTATCACCGAATCAGGTCAATTATAGGGAGATATTCCCTAATTGTTAGTTTAATGAGCAGAAACCTTCGATTATTAGGGAGATATTCCCTAATTCCTAAGATGAGCTTCCGTTTCAATTCTTCAGCCTTGTTTTTTGAGTAGGATCAACTCAGCCGTTGTGAGGGCGCTCTACATAACGTGTTGCAGCAAGTCATAGTGCAACCAAGCCACAAACAATGTTGCAGCAGCACATAGTAGCGCTTCTCCATTAACAGGAGAAGCGCTACTGTGCTTACTGAGACAGCCTCCAGCTCTATCGGCTATTCTTCTTTGCAATCTCGCGTCGTACAACAGGGGCGACCTCAGTTGCCAATAGTTCAATAGCTTTGGCTACCTTGGCGTAAGGAAGGCCGCCGATGTCGAGCTGAGTCATAAAGCGGCTATGGCCGAACAGCTCATGCTGATAGAGGATTTTTTCAATAATTTGCTGCGGGCTGCCCACAGCCATTGTGTTATCAGCAGATACATATCGTCCAAAGTCGTCACGAGAGACGTTGTATTCTTGTCCAGGTTTTGGGCTGATGGAATTACGATAGCTATAGTAGTACGGGTAATATTCATCGAGTGCCTGCTGTGAGGTTTCAGCAATGTAGCCGTGGCTAGTAATCGCAATCTTTAAAGCTTCAGGTGCATGCCCCGCCTGAATTCCAGCGCGTCGATAAGTGGCGGCAAGCTCTTGAAAAGGTTCTGGACTGCCGCTAAGAATGGCGATGGCCATTCCAGTTCCGAGTGCTCCAGCTTTCTCCGCGCTTTCAGGAGAACCACCTACACCAATCCATACAGGAAGGCTTTGCTGAAGAGGGCGTGGTGCAATCTCAGAATCCTTCAAGGATGAGCGGAAGGAACCCTCCCAATTCATAATTTCATGCTTATTCAGCTCCAAGAGCAGATTAATGTTCTCGGCGAATAGCTTATGATAGTCTTCAAGTTCATATCCAAAGAGCGGAAAAGATTCCACAAAAGCACCACGTCCGGCAATAATCTCTGCGCGGCCATTTGACAGTAAATCAAGTGTGGCGAAATCCTCGAACACGCGCACAGGATCAATGGTGCTTAATACAGTAGTGGCGCTCGTCAGCTTGATTCTACGGGTAACCTGAGAGATGGCTGCCAGAACGACTGGAACCGAAGAAATTGCAAAATCAAGTCGGTGATGTTCACCTACACCAAATACATCAAGCCCTGCTTCATCTGCCAGCTTGGCCGCAGCTATCACTTCGTCGAGTCGTTGTTTCGGGCTGATCTTATTACCGGTATGACAATCCGCTACAATGTCTCCTAAAGTGTAGATACCGAATTCAAAATCGGATGCTGATGCTGTGGTTACCTCGTTACTCATGTTAACAAACCCCTTGTTATTCATATATTTGTTGGATCTTGTTCGTTTTATGAAAGAATGTGATTATTATAACACAATTACTTACAAAATGTAAGTTTATGAGTAAATGTTTTGATTTCTTCTTTTGTTAATGGCAAAATGAGGAATAATAATCCATGTTTTTACATTCGCATCTTCATTAGTATTATATTTGATTTTGAGAATCTATCCTAATGAGGGGAATCACGTACACACAGCTTTTTTGAAATGGGGAAATGAGGTACATATGAGGAGGAGTTGGGCCGTGAGAGGAACATTATTGAAATCATGTCTTCGTGCTACAGTTATTGGTTTAGGAGTATTGTTTATGGTAAATCCTGTACAAGCTGCTGCGGTTGATTCACATACCTCGTATATAGGCTCAAATTTTGATGACTATTATGCAAACCTGCCTGCTGCAAAGGTTGAGTGGTCAACCACTATGGATTTACCAACTTTAGGAGATATATCGACAGACTACCTCATGGGTAAGGGCGTTGTTGCAGCCGGCACAGGTAAAGCTTTTATCCTTCAAAAGGGCCAGCTTTTAGCCATTAACGCCCAGACGGGAAAAGTAATGTGGAAATACGGCTCCAAATTAAAGGCTCCGATACTTTATCAAGATGGCGTGGCCTATGTGACTTCAGAAGCGGGTACGATCTACGCAGTCAACGCGGCTACTGGAAAAAATAAATGGAGTTCATCAGCAAACAGTAAAGGCATCAGCCAATTAGTTATTGATAAAGATCAGCTTTTTGCCGCCAATGGGGATATTCATGCCTTCAATCTAAAGGATGGAAAATTGCAGTGGCGTGATAATTTCGGTGAAAAGCTGTATGAACCGTTCATGGTTGAGGGAAACCTGATATTAGCTCAAAACTCAGAATCCGGAGCGTATACGTATGACATTCTACATGCCTTTGATCGAAATACGGGTAAAGAACTTTGGAATAACAGAGATTATTATTTTCCGATTACTGAGATTAACGGAACGCTTATCACACAACGAAAGGCTACCTTATTCGATGCTCTTCCTCTTACTACACTCGATAGTTTGGATGTTAAGACAGGTAAAGTAGTGAAGACAGTCGTTTATAACCCTGCTAATATAGACCCAAATGATCCCGAGGCACCAAAGGGGGGCAGTGCCTGGAGCGATGGTGACAGAATTTTTATAACAGGACAAAAAGGAGTCTACAGCTACCCAGTCAATGCTGACCCTTCTACCGTAATACGCGATAATTATTCCTACGAATCCATTGGAGATAAGCTGTCCTACGCGGCGGGTCCCTATGATGGAAGAATCCTCTTCAGCAACGGACAAAGCATTTATGGTGTTAAAATGGCGAATAAGTCAGCGGTTCAGTATAGTGGAATCAGCAATCCGATTGCCCGCTTCGATCTACTGGGACATGGTATGTATGTCGCCCAGACCGACGGCAAATTAATCGCAATAGATTTGATTTCCGCAAAACCGATGGTGCAGCTCAAAACTTCGGATAGAGTATTTGGACCAACCCTGCTGGAAAGCGGTATGATCATTGTGCAGAGCAAAGGGAAGTTAACTGCTTTTAAGGAGCCGCAGGCTCTCAAGATGAAATAGTAGAACATCTAAGCGGCTCGCCGAAGAATTTCGGTAGGGTCGTTTTTTTTATGGAATATCCACAATTCCAGTGTGAAAAAAACAAATCTATTTTATGATAAATAGGTTATATAATGAGTAGGTTATACATTAACGAAATTAAAGAGAAGGACCGGGGGATAACATGGAACAGCAAGCGATTTGGGCAATAGGTATTTTTCTACTGATTTATGGACTGATTATTTCCGAAAAAATTCACCGTACAATCTTAGCGATGTTAGGCGCTATTGTTATGGTAGCGATGGGCATTGTGGATCAGGAGACGGCACTGCATCATATTGATTTTAATACCCTTGGACTACTTGTGGGGATGATGATGATTGTAGGGATTACTGCAGAGACAGGACTCTTTAAATATGCGGCTGTGAAATCAGCTAAGTTAGCAAAAGGAAAGCCGAGACGGATACTGATTGCCTTGTTTGTTATTACTGCACTCGCTTCAGCTTTCTTGGACAATGTGACAACAGTACTGCTAATGGTACCCGTTACCTTCAGTATTACAAGGCAATTGCGCATAAATCCGCTGCCTTTTTTGATGTCACAAATTATCGCATCAAATGTCGGTGGAACAGCAACATTGATTGGAGATCCGCCGAATATTATGATTGGCAGTGCTGTGAAAGAGCTAACGTTTATGTCTTTTATCAACAATCTGGCACCCGTGATTATCATCATTATGTTGGCGTATATCCCGCTCCTATTACTGATGTTTGGGAAGCAAATTAAATCCACACCAGAATTGCAGCAGAGTATCATGGACATGGATGAGAAAGCAATGATTACGGATCATAAGCTGCTGCGAAAATGCCTGGTTGTACTCGGAATTACTATTACCGGGTTCTTTTTACATCAGGCATTACATTTGGAGTCCGCTACAGTTGCTTTAGCGGGGGCTTTTTTATTGCTCTTATTAACTGGAGGAGAACACATGCTGGAAAAAGCTTTTCACAGCGTGGAATGGATTACGATCTTCTTTTTTATCGGACTGTTTGTGTTGGTATCAGGACTCGTCGAAACAGGTGTCATCGCGGAGCTGGCTGCCAAAGCAATTGATTTAACGGGTGGGGATGTGCTCATGAGCTCGATGATGATCTTATGGGTCAGTGCAATAGCTTCTGCGTTTCTTGATAACATTCCTTTTGTAGCAACGATGATTCCTTTAATACAGGAGATGGGGCAGATGGGGATCACCAATCTGGAGCCCCTCTGGTGGAGTCTAGCCTTGGGTGCCTGCTTGGGTGGCAATGGTACATTGATCGGTGCCAGTGCTAATCTGATCGTTGCGGGTCTAGCTGGAAAGGAGGGCTATCCGATTACATTTATGAAGTATTTGAAGGTGGGTTTCCCTTTAATGCTGCTGTCCATTGTGATCTCAAGTGTATATTTATATTTAAGATATCTAATGTGAACAAGTGTGTCTGAAAAAGTTTTATTGTTGACAGCTTTTCAAATGGATGATATTTTAAATATTATAATTCCAATTGATTTACTTTGAATAATAATTACCGACTGTTCCTACAGAGGTATTGCGAATGTAAAAGCGCAATACCTCTGTTTTTTTTGTATACAGAATTGAAGGAGGGGTCACGATGGGAGAAGCGTTGCTGTCGATTTCAAATCTAAATAAACGTTTTGAGTCTGCCGGAGGGCATGTTCAGGCACTGTATAATGTTGATCTCCATGTGCAAGAGGGCGAATTCATTACGGTCATCGGGCCCAGTGGCTGCGGAAAAAGCACGCTGCTGCGCATCGTGGCCGGTTTGGACAGTGGATATACGGGGAGTGTTACCTTAGGAGGGACGGAAATTGGAGGTCCCGGCATCGATAAGGGGTTTATTTTTCAAGAGCATCGTCTATTTCCTTGGCTCACCGTAGAGAAGAATATTGCTTCCGATTTGACGCTAGGCAACAAGGAAATTAGACGCAAGGTCGATGAGTTGATTGATCTCGTCAAGCTAAATGGGTTTGAGAAATCCTATCCCCGGGAGTTATCGGGAGGGATGGCCCAACGGGTAGCGATAGCCCGTGCGCTGCTGCGAAATCCAAAAATTCTGTTGCTGGATGAACCGTTTGGTGCACTGGATGCATTCACTAGAGCGCATATGCAGACGGTCTTGCTGGACATTTGGAGGGCCAACAAAACAACCATGATTTTTGTAACGCATGATATTGATGAGGCTGTATTTCTAGGTAATCGGGTAGTGATTCTAGAACCCCGCCCCGGAAAAATACGTAAGATTGTACCGGTAGATTTACCGTATCCACGTAAAAAAACAACGTCTTCCTTTCAAGAGCTACGCCTGAAGGTATTGAATTATTTTGAAAAAGTCGATGAGCTTGAGCTTATTGATGGGGCAGGAATATAGAATTCACAAATTTAAGTAGCTTAATGACTATAAAGATGTCGACCATACCGATGGAGACTTTCGAAATGAACTAACATTCGAGGGTCTCTTTTTGTTATTTAAAGTGAAGGTAAAGCTTAAAAAAGGTGGGTGCAGAGTATGACAAATCGGGCGATGGCCGTAAGAACTTCCGGACGCCCCGGAAAGGTAACAACTTTGGGACTGGGTCTCCTGCTGCCGGGCAGTGTACTGATTCTGTGGCAGACTCTTGGACACTACGGAATGATCTCAGATATGTTGTTCCCGACGCCGTATACCATTGCTGAATCTTTTGTAGCCTTGGCCGCTTCAGGAGATTTATGGCCAAACTTTAGGATCAGCTTGGTCAGAGCCCTTTCCGGATTCCTGCTCGGTGGTGGACTTGGTCTGCTATTAGGCATTCTCGTAGGTCTGTTCCGCAGATCAGAGAAATTGCTAGATCCATCCCTGCAAATGATTCGTATGATCCCGAGTCTGGCGGTAGTCCCGCTGTTCATCTTATGGTTCGGGATCGGTGAGGAGTCGAAGGTGTTACTGATTGCTAAGGGGGCATTTTTCCCACTGTATATTAATACGTTCATGGGCATCCGCGGCGTGGATAACAAGCTGTTTGAAGTATCTCGAGTGCTTGGATTTAGCCCTATAAAGCAAATTGCAAGATTAGTACTTCCAGCGGCGCTGCCGAATATTATTCTCGGAGTGCGCCTTTCCTTGGGGCTCTCTTGGTTAGGTCTGGTAGTCGCAGAGCTGATTGCTTCCACTTCAGGCATTGGGTATATGATGTCGGACGCGCGTCAATTCGCGGATACACCTGTGGTGTTCGTGGGAATTATTATTTTTGCCATTGCAGGACTGGTGAGTGATTCTCTTGTTCGCTACATTGAACGACGGCTGCTGAGATGGCAGGACAACTATCGCGGATAAACCGAAAACGCGCATGAAACGAAAGGGGGATACACCATGGGCGATGGAGTAGAAGCTATTTTGAAAAATAATACTACAAGAGCAAGAGAATCGCTAGATAGCAGTGATATTGCTCCTTTATCGACTAAGAAATTGGAGAAATCGGCGGTATCTATAGCATGGAAATCTCTACTGTCAGATTGGGGAACGGGCGCTATCATTCCGGTGGTGACGCTCATTCTTTGGCAGCTGGCAGGAACCACCGGAATGATCTCTGCGCAGTTTCTGCCGACTCCATTGTCGATCGCCAGAGCTTTTACAGACCTATTGGTGACTGGAGAGTTAACTCATCACCTAGGTGTCAGTATGGGGAGGGCGGGAATTGGATTTCTTATCGGAGGCGTTCTAGGCCTTTTATTTGGAGTACTGACTGGCTTGTTTCGCAGTGTGGAGTATGTGCTCGATCCCAGTGTACAGGTACTTAGGCTTGTTCCTCATCTAGCTATAGCACCGCTGATCATTTTATGGTTCGGCTTTGGGGAAATGTCCAAAATAGTGATCATTCTGACAGGGTCATTCTTTCCGCTCTATATTAATACATTTATGGGCATACGCAATGTGGACAATAAGCTGTTCGAGGTATCTCGGGTGTTAGGTTTTAGCCCTTATCAAAAGCTGCGCAGGCTGATTTTGCCAGCAGCATTGCCCGGAATTTTGTTAGGATTACGGCTGTCTTTGGCTGTAGCATGGATCGGTCTTGTTGTAGCTGAACTCATTGGATCACAGTCAGGGATCGGATTCCTGATCAATGAGGCGAAGCAGAATTCCAATACAGAGGTTGTGTTTGTAGGCATTATTATATTCGCTATCGTCGGTAAGCTGATCGATTCATTGTTCCGAATCATTGAACGTAAGTTCCTGTTCTGGCGCGATAGTTACGAAGGGTAAATCATTTGAGGAGGTCTTGAGCTATGCGTGGATCGATACAAAAAGGATCGTTGAATTTGGTGGCGGATGTGCTTGTTATAGGTGGAGGACCGGCAGGAACATGGGCAGCCCTTACGGCCTCAGCGAAGGGTGCGAAAGTTGTCCTCGCAGATAAAGGCTACTGCGGTTCGAGCGGTGCAACGGCCCCCTCAGGAACAGGAGTCTGGTATGTGAAGCCGGATGAGAAGCTCCGGGAGGAGGCCAAAGCAAGTCGTTATACATTGGGCGGTCAGTTGGCTGAATCCCGCTGGATGGACCGAGTGCTAGACCGTACCTATGCCAATATGAACAAACTTGGCGTTTCAGGATATCCATTCCCTGTAGATGAGCAGGGTAACCAGTATCGTAAAAGTCTTCAGGGACCGGAATATATGAAATTAATGCGTAAGCTGGTGAAAAAGGCGGGCGTTAAAATTTTAGATCATAGCCCAGCCATGGAGCTCCTTGCGGATGAGCATGGCGTAGCTGGAGCGGCTGGGGTCCATACCCAGAGTGGTGATACCTGGACGGTTCAAGCAGGGGCAGTCGTTATTGCTACTGGGGGTTGTGCCTTCCTAAGTAAGGCGCTTGGTTGCAACGTGCTTACTGGTGATGGCTATCTATTTGCAGCTGAGGCTGGGGCGAACTTGTCCGGCATGGAATTCTCTAATGCCTACGCGATCTGCCCTACGTTCTCCTCTGTAACCAAGACAGCATATTACAACTATGCCAGCTTTTATTATGAGGATGGAAGCATTGTGGAAGGGGCGGGTTCCAAGAAAGGGCGTTCAGTTATCGCTCGGAATTTGCTAGCAGGCAATCAGGTATACGCCAAGTTGGATGGAGCACCAGAAGATTTAAGACCTCTTCTGCGGGTGGCGCAGACGAACTTTTTTCTACCCTTTGATCGACAAGGGATCGATCCTTTCAAGGATGCTTTTCCGGTTACGCTTCGTCTCGAAGGAACGGTTCGTGGGACGGGTGGTATTCATATCACAGACGAAAGCTGTGGCACAGGTGTTCCCGGACTTTATGCGGCAGGAGATGCAGCTACTCGTGAGCTAATTTGCGGGGGATTTACTGGTGGTGGCAGCCATAATGCGGCTTGGGCTATGTCATCCGGCAGTTTTGCAGGAGAAGGGGCTGCTATCTATGCGCAGAGCCTTGGCTCGAATGCAGCGTACCGTAATCCAGTCGGATTATCATCTTCCCCACTGGTTCATCAAGAAGTGAAGCCTGGAGTATCAGCTCATACGTCAGAGGTTGTGTCTGCTGTGCAGGCTGAAGTGAAGCCGTATGACATTAATTTATTCCGTACGGACAAAGGGCTGACCTCTTCATTAGGCCGTCTGAATGAATTGTGGAAAGAACAGCGTAGCCGTGAGATTCAGCGTACCCCTGAAGGGGTTAAAGCGCGTGAAGCAGAAGCCATGACTGCAACTGCCCGTTGGATGTACAATTCCGCGCTTGCCCGTACGGAGACGAGGGGCATGCATAAGCGTGAAGATTTTAAGGGAACGGATCAAGAACAGCATCATCGCTTAATTAGCGGTGGATTGGATCAGGTATGGGTAAAGACAGAAGCCGTGGCCAAGGAGGGGGTTCTATCGTGATTGAGGTGATCAGCGCTGCCAGATGTGTAGAGTGCAACCAATGTGTATCGGTCTGCCCGACCAATGTCTTCGAACGGGTAGAGGATGGCATTCCTGTTATTGCCCGGCAGAGCGATTGCCAGACTTGCTTTATGTGTGAGCTGTATTGTCCTGTGGATGCTCTCTACGTTGCTCCAGATTCAGAGAAAGTGATTGGGGTGACAGAGGCAGGGCTAGAGGAGCAGGGATTACTTGGTGGTTATCGTGAAAAGGTAGGCTGGGGCAAAGGCAGACAACCGGTAGCAAGTCATGACTTTATGTACAAATTGGCATCGAGGGCAGGGTTCTGACCTTGATTAAGATTAAGATAAATAACATAAATCTAGGGGGAGAAAGAAATGAAACCAGCGTACAGAGAGATTCAAGGGAAACGTTCTAAAAGGATACGATTTGCACTTTTAACTACGATTATGATGGTTATGCTGGTACTTCAGGCTTGCGGAAATAACGCTGGAGGAAATGGAGCATCTGCATCCGGCGGCTCTAGTACAGAGAAATCTGGAGGCAAATCCGAAAGTAACGTTCCAGCGGTACTGAACTTTGGTTTTATAGGCTCTAATAAGTTGAATGTGCCAGGTGGCGCGGAGGGCTGGGGATTTTATAAAGGGATCATTCAAGAAGAGCTGAAGAAATATGGCATTACTGAAGTGAAGCTTACGGGCTTTCCAAACGGTCCTGATCAGACAGAATCCTTAATTAGTGGTCGATTAGATATCGGCAGCCTTGGGGATACACCTGCTATTATTGCTTATGCTTCTGGCGCCAAGACACGTCTGATTTCACAATCCTCAGCCAACACTATCGGTTATCTAATCGGTAAGAAAGATGGACCAAAGACGGTGAAAGATCTGCAAGGGAAGACTATTGCCATTCAAAAAGGCTCTTTTATGCACCGTTATGTCGTTGGATTACTTCAGGAGGAAGGCGTAACTGACTACAAACTCGTGCATATGCTCATTCCGGATGCTACCGCAGCTTTAGCCCGTGGAGATGTAGAGGCTACAACGAATCTTGGTGTTCCTGCGCTGAAGTTAATTGACCAAGGCTACACTCATTTAGATGATGCCTCGAAGCATCCGAATCTGCTTGGCACCAGTGCAACTGTTGTGTCTGAGGACTATCTGGCGAAATTCCCTGATTTTCCGAAGGTGTGGAACGAGGCTCGTGAGAAAGCTTTAGCAGATCTGAAGCAGCACGAGGATGAGTATTATCAATTTCTGGCTGAAATCGGAGATACAACGCCAGAGCTGGCGAAGCAAGTAAATCCAATCAGTGATATCAAAGATACCGCGTTCACTGACGAAGGAACCAAGCTACTAGAGGGTACCAAGAACTTCCTTGTCGAAGAAAAACTAGCGAAAAAAGACTTTAATATTAGCGATTGGCAGCTGAAATAACTATGGCTGGAAAGCAAAATCTGAATTTGAAGCTGTCTAGAATAACATGTACTAGCGAGTTTTTGGGGAGGAAGTCAAATGTCGCAGCTTAAGAAGGAACTGACAGTGGATGTCCTCGTGCTTGGCGGAGGTCCTGCAGGAGCTTGGGCGGCATGGAGTGCAGCGTCACAAGGTGCAAAGGTAGTCCTTGCAGATAAGGGCTACTTGGGCACAAGCGGCGCAACTGCGCCTGGAGGGACGACGCTGCTCGTTATCCCTCCAATTGCTGAGCTGCGGGAGCAGGCGGTACAATCCAGGCTAAAATCCGGTGGATATTTGTCGGAGAATGCTTGGATTCACCGTGTGCTGGATCAGGTAGAACAGAATCTGGCTTTAATCGAGCAGTGGGGTTATCCTTTTCCAAAAGATGAGGCAGGAAACTCATTGCGCACACATCTGCACGGACCAGAATACATGCGGATTATGCGAAGAGTTGTCCGCAAAGCGGGGGTCACGATCCTCGATCAGTCGCCAGCGCTGGAACTTCTTCATGATGAACATGGGGTTGGCGGGGCTCGCGGGATCAATCGTTTGACAGGAGAGACCTGGGAAGTGAAGGCTAACGCCGTTGTGATGGCAACCGGAGGCTGTGCTTTTCTCAGCAAAGGTCTTGGCTGCAACGTTCTGACAGGCGAAGGGCTGCTGATGTCCGCTGAAGTGGGAGCCGATTTGTCAGGTATGGAATTCAGCCGCCAATACGCGCCGAGCTTTGCAGACGGAACCGTAACACGTGGACGTATGCTGGCCTGGGCCACCCTTTATGACGCGGACGGTCATCCGCTGCATAAAGGGGATCGGACTTTTGGCAGCATTCCTGAAATGCTGCTCAAGGGGCCGGTTTATGCTTCGCTTGATCTGGCAGATACAGCGGAGAAACAGGATTTTCTGCGAAAAGCGCATCCGATTTTCTTTATGCCGCTGGAGCGGGCGGGAATTGATGCGTTTAAGCAGAAATTCCCGCTCACCCTGCGCTATGAGGGCACGATGCGCGGCACTGGGGGTCTGCGCCTTACGGGCACGGACTGCCGGACGACCGTGCCCGGACTTTATGCGGCCGGAGATGCCGCATCACGCGAGAAAGTGACCGGCGCCATCTCCGGCGGCGGGGCTTATAACGCTTCCTGGGCCATATGCAGCGGAAGCTGGGCAGGCCAGGGAGCCGCGCAGCATGCACGGTCCAGCCGAGGGCAGGCGAACAGCCGCAACCTCACCGCAGCGGGACGCTACGGTCTGGCGGCTGGCGCCAACACCTCGGACACGCTGGAGGTGAAGCCGCTAGTCGCGGCGATCCAGCGTGAAATCTTGCCGCTGCAGATCAATTATTTCCGCAGCGAGCCGGGCATTTCTTCAGCCTTGAAGCGGCTGAATGCCTTGATGCCCTTCTTGAACGGGCGGGTTCCCTCCACCGTACAGGGCATCGTGCAATCGCGTGAAGCCGCGGCAATGCTCGCGGTCGGCAGGTGGATGTACACCGCCGCGCTCGCCCGCAAGGAGACGCGCGGCCTGCAAAAGCTCGCGGAATATCCAGCGCTTGATCCGCGTCAAACCTACCGGCTGATTGTATCCGGTATAGAGCAAATAAGGATCAGTACCGAGGCTGTGCCCCATGCTCATGAACTGAATCCACTAAAGGAGGGGCAAGCGATATGATCGAACTAATTAGCTTGGAACGCTGTGTGGGCTGCAAACTGTGTACGAAGGTTTGCCCAACGAACGTATTCGAGATGAAGGGGAAGATTCCGGTCATTGCGCGTCAGGAAGATTGCCAGACTTGTTTCATGTGTGAAGCTTATTGTCCTGTAGATGCACTTTATGTAGCGCCGCAGGCAGATCGGTTGATCGGTGTAAATGAGGAGGCGTTAATTCGGACGGGAGTGCTAGGAAGCTGGAGGGCTGAGATCGGCTGGGGGCCAGAGGCTAACGGCTCGATGGCGGAAAGGGATACCACCCCTTATTTTGAAGTGTTTACGGAGCAGTACCGTACGTGAAAGTGCTAGTGTACAAAAACTAAAAAAGCCACCCGAAAGGGGGGGCTTTTTGATACGTTAAAATCTATAGCAGTGCTTCAATAGCTGGCTCAATATCCAACGGGTCTACTGTAGATTCGAATCTAGTGATAACATTGCCTTCGCGATCAATCAGGAATTTAGTGAAATTCCATTTGATTTCATCATTGTTCAATGCTTCCGGATCTTTGCTCTCAAGCATGCTTTGAAGCAGCTTTCCTGAAGAATGGTTCATGTCGAAACCTTCAAATCCAGCCTGCTCAGTAAGGTGAGTGAAGAGGGGATGTTTATTTTCGCCCTTTACTTCAACCTTCTCAAAGAGAGGGAACGTAACGCCGTAATTGATTTGGCAAAATACATTCACTTCTTCATTGCTGCCAGGTTCCTGCTCCCCAAATTGATTGGATGGGAATCCGAGAATTTGGAAGCCGCGATCTTCGTATCTCTCATAGAGCTTTTGCAGGTCGGAATATTGGTGGGTAAATCCGCACTTACTTGCTGTATTCACAATCAGAAGGACTTTACCTTTGTATTGCTCTAGTTCGATATCTTTTCCCCGAATACTGCGTGCTGTATATGGATAAATGCTCATGCTGTTACATCCCTTCAGTTGTGTATTCAAAACGTTAAAGCTGTCAGTGAATAAGAAAAGGAAATATTTTCAATGATTTAATTGTAAACAATCAAAATATCGCTGTCAACATCATACATAGAAAGGGATAGGAACCTTTAAGGCATTGCTATCATAGTATGCATATGGGTTATTTCATCTTCAAAGCCTATTCAAACAAGTTGATATAGGAAAAACTTTACTTCAAATAATTTTAATGCATTAAAGCTACTCAGCGTTACATTATTATCTTGCGTCGGCAACATTTTTTGATTAAGATAGCAGAAACCAGCGTAAAAGACGCGCTGACATAATCAAAGACAATGACGAAGAGAGTAAGCATTATAGCGGATCTTAACAGGGAAGGCGTGCCGGAGACTGAGAGCACCCTCATGAGACGATGAATGCCGAAGTTCACTTCCGAGTCGGCCCCTGAAGTAATTGTCACAGGTCGTGACAGGTATGAGTAGGGAGGCCCGCGCTCCGCGTTACCGGGTGAAAGACAGAGTTAATCTTTAGTCCAGGGAATCGGATTGTCTATTCCTTTGTGCTAGTATTCAGGTTAATTCTAAATAAGGGTGGTACCACGGCTCCTCGTCCCTTGCGACGGGGGGCCTTTTTGCGTTTCAAATTATAAATAACAAGAGGGAGTGGAAGGGTAATGAGTAACGTGGAATTGGATGTGCTTAGAGGTCGTCTGGATGAAATCAATGGTCAATTGCTGGAGCTGATCTCCGAGCGGGCTAAGATTGTGCAGGAGATTGGAGTAGTTAAAGAAAAGCAAGGTGTGCCTAAATTTGATCCAGAACGTGAAAAGAAAATGCTCGATCAGCTCGTAGCGAGCAATCAAGGACCTTTCACTAACGGGACCATCCGCAGCCTCTTCAAACAAATTTTTTCAGCATCTCTGGACTTACAATCCGATGAACATAAAAAAACTTTGCTAGTCGCACGTAAGAGTCACAAAGAAGACACAGTAATTGTTCTGCCGGGAGATGTGACCGTTGGCGGTTCTTCTTCCCTGATGGTAGCCGGTCCTTGCTCTGTGGAGAGCGAACTACAGACCCGCACCGTAGCTGCAGCCCTGCAAAAAGCTGGCGTACGTGTAATGCGTGGAGGTGCCTTCAAGCCGCGGACTTCCCCTTATGACTTCCAAGGTCTAGGCATGGATGGCCTAAGAATACTACGTGAAGCAGCAAATGATTATGGCCTGCTGACCATCAGTGAGATTGTAGATCCAAGACATATTGAAGAGTCCTTGGACTATGTAGATATCATCCAGATCGGTGCACGGAACATGCATAATTTCGAGCTGCTAAAAGCGGTCGGAGAAGTTAATAAGCCAGTGCTGTTGAAACGCGGATTGGCTGCCACGCTCGATGAATTCATCCATGCAGCGGAATACATTATGTCTCGTGGCAACACACAAATTATGTTGATTGAACGCGGAATTCGCACGTATGAAAAAGCGACCCGCAACACGCTCGATATCTCAGCGGTGCCTATTCTCAAGCAGGAATGCCATCTGCCAGTATTGGTCGATGTTACTCACTCCACAGGACGCAAAGATATTCTTATCCCATGTGCGAAAGCCGCACTCGCAGCCGGAGCCGATGGTATTATGGTCGAGGTGCATCCTGATCCTGCAACCGCGTTGTCCGATGCCGCGCAGCAGCTGAATATTGATGAGTTCAACACCTTCTTTAATGAAGTGAAAGCTTCCGGACTATACCGGTAATCTAGAAATATAGAATTTAAATGATATTTCAAGGATTGGCTAGAAAATGAGGTGAATAAGCGCTTACAAGTCTATCTAATCTTTTTGTGAAGGTGAAGGCGGGTCGAGTACAATAAGGAACATAAGCGTTGCACCGGCCCCGGGTCTTTTTGAAAAAGGCCTATATACCTTATTAGTCACAGGAGGAAATTAGATTTTGAAGCAGCTTACCTTAAATAATGGGTGGTTTTCTAACACTCGGACCGATATTTTATCGGGGATGACCGTAGCCGTTGCACTCATTCCTGAAGCGATTGCCTTTTCGATCCTGGCAGGAGTAAGTCCGATGGTTGGTTTATATGCCTCTTTCTGTATTGCAATTGTAACCGCACTTGCCGGGGGCAGACCCGGAATGATCTCGGCAGCTACGGGGGCTATGGCTCTATTAGTCGGAAGTCTTGTACTAGAACACGGAATTGAGTATCTGTTCGCGGCAACGGTATTGGCTGGTGTGTTTCAGATATTGATGGGGATGCTAAAGCTGGGGCGATTTATTACGTTTTTGCCACAGCCGGTCATGACGGGTTTTGTTAACGCGCTGGCGATACTGATTTTCATGGCGCAGCTTACCCATTTTAAGGGACAAGGTTGGGTAATGTACGGCCTGGTAGCTCTGACCTTGCTTATTATCTACACGGTTCCTCGGTTTACCAAAGCCGTACCTTCAGCACTTGTAGCGATTGTTATCGTTTCTGTTCTTAGTATCGCTCTTCATCTGGACGTAAGAACCGTAGGTGATATGGGGAATATTACAGCAACTTTGCCCCTATTCCATCTCCCTGAGATCCCGTTCACGCTGGATACGCTGCTTATTATTTTGCCATATTCACTCTCACTGGCCGTAGTTGGGCTATTGGAATCCCTGATGACTGCCACCTTAATAGACGATATTACGGGCACAGGTAGTGATAAGAACAGAGAGGCGAAGGGACAGGGGCTGGCGAATGTAGTCACTGGTTTTTTCGGAGGGATGGCAGGCTGTGCGATGATTGGCCAGTCGATGGTTAACATGAAGTCAGGAGGACGCACGCGTCTGTCCACGTTTGTGTCAGGGATCTTTTTATTGTTTCTAATTATTGTACTTGGCGATGTGGTGAAGCAGATCCCGATGGGCGCTCTCGTCGGCGTAATGATAATGGTCTGTATCAGCACCTTTGAATGGGGCTCACTCAAAACTTTAACCCGTGTCCCGCTAAGCGATGCACTCGTTATGATTGTAACGGTGGTTACTGTGGTGGCTACGGACAACCTTTCTATTGGAGTTTTGTTTGGGGTTCTGTTAAGTGCTTTAACGTTTGCTTGGAAAATAGCTTCGATCCGCCTAACGGTTCAGGAAGCAACCTCTTCCAACACATATGCGGTGTCCGGCCAGCTGTTCTTCGGCACGACAAGCCACTTCATTCATGAATTCGCCTACGATAGCGATCCGGATCATATTATTATCGATTTTTCACACTCCCATGTGTGGGACCAATCTGCAGTTCATGCCATAGCGAAGACAATGAGCAAATATGCTGAGCATGGCAAAAAAGTCACCATTACCGGACTTAATGATCAGAGCTCACAGCTGGTTCAGCGGGTGGGGTTATCTATACAGTAGGACATACAAGAAAATAACGGATACCCTGATAAAAGATTGCGCTATATGCGTGATCTTTTTTTTTATAGCAGATATTAACGGTAAGAGAAGACGGGCAAGGTTTTACTTTTGGTACAATCTAATATAAAATATAAAGTGGATAATGTTTATCCGCTTTATACGCGGACGGTACTATCTACATTTTTAATCAAGCTATTTACGTAAATCGAGGTGCTATACATGCATATGAAAACAGGGGTAGAACAGTCGGTGTACGCACTGGTTCTGCTTAACATGCTGCCGGACAAGGCGGTGCTGCCTGGAGAAGCGATTAGCCAACAGCTCGGAGCATCGGCGACCTATTTTCAAAAACTGTTAAGAAAGCTGGTAACCGCAGACATCATCACGTCTGTTCCCGGCATTAAAGGTGGCTTTAAATTAAAGAAAAGACCTGAAGATATTCGTGTATATGACGTTTACCTTGCAGTGGAAGGCCAGCAGTCGCTGTACTCATCCAATGGTATTTTGGTAGACATGTTGGATTTAGAAAAAGAAGATAGCTGCTGCCTGTTAACGAATCTGATGGAGGAAGCTGAATCCTCTTGGAAAGCTGTATTAAAGCGGGAGACCATTGCTTCGTTGTCGGAGGAAATGCGTGGTGAACGCTTTAAAGATAAGATTGCAGCCTTAGAGGAATGGGTCAGCAATAAAATGGTCATCTAACCAAAGAAGGGATGTATTCGCATGAGATTAAGCATATTGGATCAGGCACCCGTGACAAGCGGTAACACTGCGGAAGGTGCCTTGAATAAAGCAGAAGAACTGGCTATTTTAGCAGATGAGCTGGGATATAGCAGAATGTGGATGGCAGAGCACCATGGCGGAAATACATTTGCTAGCTCAGCTCCGGAAGTAACGGCTGCCCGTTTAGCCGCCAAAACCAACCGTATTCGAATCGGCACCGGCGGTGTAATGATGATGCATTATTCTCCGCTTAAGCTGGCGGAAGTATTTAAAACGTTAAGTGCTTTTTCCCCGGGAAGAATTGATTTTGGTGTAGGGCGAGCTCCGGGTGGCGATACAAGCGCCATGTACGCTTTGTCTGAAGGCCGCGAGTTAATGCTGCATAATATGTATGACAAGCTTGGCATTACTATGCAGCTGCTTAGTGATCAGATTCCGGAAGATGAGCTATATGCCAAAAATCTCGCTGCTCCAACGAAGGTGGCGCTTCCTGAAGTATGGTTGTTAGGCTCAAGTGGCAATAGTGCGCGAAAAGCTGCACAAATGGGAGTCGGATACTCCTTCGCACAATTTTTTAATGGTGCGATGAGTAATGAGATCTTGGACCATTATCGGAATAACTACCAGCCTTCTATCTTTATGGACAAACCAGAGATCAGTGTATCCTATATGGTGACCACAGCAGAAACGAAGGAAGAAGCTGAGTATGAAGCATTACCGCAGGATATTTTTCGGTTGATGATGAGTAAGGGCCGGATTACTCAGGTGCTGACACCAGAAGAAGCTCAGAACATTTCGTTATCGGAAATTGACCGGATGTCAATCAAAGAAGGGCGCAAGATTCATTTGGTTGGTGCGGTTAAAGACATCGCTGTACGTTTGCAAGAAGAACAAGCACACTATGGATTCCAAGAAGCAATGATATGCAGCATTCCGCATTCGCAGGAGAAACGTCTAGAGGTTTATCGACTGTTGGCGCGTGAACTGCTAGGCTCTTGATTCTTTCCTCTCAAACCCGCATTTGATGCGGGTTTTTTGTATGCCAATTTAGCTTTTTGATCGATACATACCCTCAAAAGACAATAAATTAACCCTACAGCCTCCTAAAAGTAACATTTGAAATTCTAACTTCATCTATGATTAATGAAAGATTAAATTTTAAAAAGAGGATAGGAAGTGACCAAGAGATGTTTCCTTTACATAAATCCGTTACGCTGACAGCCTTGCTTCTAATTAATTTGCTGGCAGGCTGCCAACATCAGGTTGACCCATCCCCCCTTCAATCGGCTAACGGCTACCACACCTCAAGACCGAAGCCAACAGACACCGCTGCTAACCTCATAAAGCTGGAGTGGAAGCTGGTGGATACAATCCCCGTAGTCTCTCAACTTAGTGCTTCACCCACAGGCGCTACTTTGATTACAGAGAAGAAGCTGGATAATTTCGGAGGAATCCAAGTGAGTGTGTATACGATGGCTAGTGACGAAGACTATGTGTATGCCGGAATTTCTACATCCCAAGGACAATACAGTCTAGGGGCGATAGGAACTTATAATTATCGTCAACCGGAGGATATCAAGGTAGAAGTAGTGCGGCTGTTTAACGAAAAGGTGTTGAAAATCACCGGAGGACTAGGAGCAAATAACTCGCTCAGTAACTATTATTTAATCGACGAGAGCGGTAACCCCTTGGGTTTGCTGCAAATAGATACCGGACATTCCAAAGAGCTGGATGTTGATGGGGATGGCTCTATAGAGAGTGTAGCTGCACATGGAAATCCGATGAGTGCCTACATTTACCGCTGGAATGTTGATCACGCTGAGGTAACTTACGTTAATGATGCTTTGAAGGCGGACTCCGTGGTGCTAACAGATGAAGGAATATATGAAGCTTCTGATATCGGGGACAAGCAGAGCAAAAGATTCCGATTGACCCTAGAAGGACTGATCCCAGAGCGGTAACGCCATGACTACTGCTGCTGAAATATTTCCTGCGACCAATTCCCTCAAAACTCCGTATAGACGATTAAGCTTAAATGATTATCCATAATCTAGGAGGGGTATTGGATGAATATGCAAATGAATCCGAAATTGAAACAGCTGCGTCCGGGAAAAATAGTTAGCGGTGTTGCAGCAGTGCTCATTGTATTGTTGATTGGCGCGAACTCTTTTGTATCTGTGGAATATGGGCATGTAGGTTTGTACAAAACCTTTGGTAAATTAAATGACAATACGTTGTCACCTGGCATTCATTTTAAAGTTCCGTTTATTCAGACGGTGATTCAAGTCAATACGCAGGTAACGAAAGCGGAGACCGATACATCCGCCTCTTCAAAAGATCTTCAGCCCGTATCCACACATGTGGCGGTGAACTATTCCGTAAATAAGGCTTCCGCCTTTAATCTGATGAACAATATCGGAGGTAATTTTGATAATGTAATTATTAATCCGGCTATTCAGGAAATCGTCAAGGAAGTGACGGCAAAATATCCAGCAGAGGACTTGATAACACGTCGTGATGTAGTGTCGAGTGAGATCAGTGAGCATTTAACTGCTAGGCTGGCAAAATATGACCTGATCGTCAACGATATTAACATTGTTAACTTTAAATTCTCGGAGGCGTTCAATCAGTCGATTGAAGCGAAGCAGGTCGCTCAGCAGCAGGCGCTGAAGGCTGAAAATGATCTCCGGCGGATCGAGATTGAAGCGAAGCAAAAAATCGCCCAGGCGCAAGCAGAGGCTGAATCCTTAAGACTTAAGAAGCAAGAGGTTACTCCTGAGCTGGTGCAGCTGAAGCAAATAGAGGTCCAAGAGAAAGCGTTAGAAAAATGGAATGGCGTGCTGCCGTCTGTAACAGGGGGAGCCACTCCATTTGTAGATATTCAATCCCTGACTAAATAAATTTTGATTGAAATTATGAAAATATAGAAGAGCCCTCCTTCAATAGAAGAAGAGCTCTTTTTACTATTAATATTGATAAAGCATTGTAGGAATTTGCCAACCCGCGCCAACCGACCAGAAGAAGACATAATCGCCACGTTTGATTCGTCCGTCTTCGATGCCGCGTTGAAAGGCGATAAAAGGACTGCTTGTAGCTGTATACCCGAACTCGTCACCTACATAGATGAATTTCTCATTAGTTAGTCCAAGACCCTCTTGGATAAGTTCGATATTTTTGAGAGAGAATTGTGAAAGGCAGAAGGCAGAGATATCATCTGTAGTCAGGCCGTTTCTTGAGAGAAGCTCCTTCATGTCTGCAACCGCCGCATTTACACAAACTGTACCGTCAAAGGGTGTCCAGCGTATCCGGATTTGCTCCGGTGTAATGTCCTCATGATAAATATTCGATAAACCGCAAGCAGGGAACATAATATTCTCAGATCCCTCAGAATCAGTGTAATAAAGGGAGTCAATGAAGCCTGATTGCTCGCTACTTCGCTCCAGAATGACAGCTGCTGCGGCATCCCCGAAGTTAGGGTAAGTAATTTCATCATCCGTATTGCAGTTCACCGAGCTATAGTCGCTTCCCACGACGAGCGCATACCGGATGCTAGGATTAGCCTGCATATAACGACTTGTCTGCTCCACGGCAGACACCATTCCTGCACAGTTGGCATTGGAATCTTGCGTAATGGTCCGATGTTTACCTTGAAGCATACGGTGCAGCAGGAGTGCATTGGTAGGGTAGGTATATTCCGGTGTCTGTGAAGCGAACATGATCATATCCATATCTTCACCTTGTAAATTGGCTTCTTGTAGCGCTTTTTGGGCGGCCTTTAGTCCCATCGTTAGGGCATTTTCATCCTTTTCCTTTACGATGTACCTCCGGTCACGACCCATGACTTCTAGGAATCGCTTGATGTCCTTGCCCATACTCTGGAAATGCTCCAGATAATAATCATTAGATACGACATGCTCCGGATGGTAATAAGCGGCTTGGCGGATGGTTATATGTCCCAAATGAAACCTCCTATGCTTCAATAATTTCGTAATTTTCTAATTTCGTTGCCCGTGCTACTCGGCTTAGCTGCATTTTTAAGACAGGGCTTTTGGCAATAATGAAGGTTACTTTTTTAAATCCTGATTCTTTATACAGTATGTAGCATTGCTCAAGCATAGGAAGAGTGTCCGGCGAGGATACGTTTAATGTCTTGCAATCTAAAATGATCTCGTATTGTGCCGGGTCAAATGTACTTACAATTTGATTGTACTCCTGAATGAAGCGCCCGGCGTCCTCAGTGGACATAGAACCTTCCACTTGTACATTCAGTTTTTGGGCTGTAGCGTTTGAGGTGAAATTAAAGTTTCCCATTTTAAATCAATCTCCTCCTAAGTAGATAAAAGAAAAAATTCAATAAATAGGCTAAAAAACCTATTTATATAGGTATTATCGTATTTTTTAATGGGAAAGTTTAGGGGGATTATCCTTTATATTTTAAAAAATACAAGAAGCTATAAAATTAACTTGAAAAGATAATTGAGTTAATAATGACCTGCTTTAAATATATTTATATGAGTTAACCCAGGTTAGGGTGGTTCTGATCACCCAGTCGACTTTGCAAAGCAGAGTTCTATTGGTATGATTACAGAGATGAAAAAAATTCACTATCCAAATCATGGAGGAATGACAAAAATGAGCGAAATTACACTATCGCGGATCATTGATCATACACTGCTTAAAGCAGATGCACGGAAAGAAGATATCGTTAAATTGGCAGAGGAAGCAAAAGCCTATAAGTTTGCTTCGGTCTGTGTAAACCCTGCTTGGGTAGCTACTGCCCATGAAGTGCTGAAGGATACGCCTGAGGTTAAAGTATGTACAGTTATCGGCTTCCCACTTGGATCCTCGACAACAGAGACCAAAGCATTCGAGACCACCAATGCAATCGCTAATGGTGCGGGTGAGGTGGATATGGTCATCAACATCGGAGCACTGAAAGATGGTAACGATGAGCTCGTTAAACGTGATATTGCAGCAGTTGTAGACGCAGCTCGCGGTAAAGCACTGACTAAGGTCATCATCGAGACCTGTTTATTAACGGAGGAAGAAAAAGTCCGTGCCTGCAAGCTTTCTGTTGAAGCTGGAGCAGACTTCGTAAAAACATCCACAGGATTCTCTACAGGTGGAGCAACGAAGGAAGATATCGCGCTGATGCGTGCAACGGTTGGACCTAATGTGGGTGTGAAGGCTTCTGGTGGTGTTCGTAGTGCAGAAGATGCCCAAGTAATGGTACAAGCAGGCGCAAGCCGTATTGGTACTAGCGGTGGTGTAGCGATTGCTAAGGGAGAAACAAGCCAAAGCAATTACTAATAGAAGATAAAAAGATAAGTGAATCGGTAGCGGTGAGATGAGGTGGACAAGCTTTATTCGCCGCTATTCTTTTTAATTACATAGACATTCTGTACTAGCTACATAGGTTTTCATAAGTTTTTTTAGTTTAAAGACTTTTATTGAAAGCGTTATCTGATTTTTGTCGGACAGGGTTTCCTTCGAATGAATCAAAATATAATAATTCACACCGGAATAATAAGATTTTTTTCTTTTCAAATGATGCCGTTTATGAGAGAATGGGTACAATTATTATTTGTTAAAGATTTCTATTCTTATTTATAAAGGGAGGAAATACCAATGTCAGAAGACCGTAAGCTGTCATTTGAAACTTTGACTGTTCATGCAGGCCAGGAAATTGATCCAACTACTTTCGCACGTGCTGTACCGCTTTATCAAACCACGTCTTATGGGTTCCGTGATGCTGATCATGCAGCAGATCTGTTTGCACTCAAGGAATTTGGGAATATTTATACTCGGCTGATGAATCCGACCACAGATGTATTTGAACAGCGCTTGGCAGCACTAGAAGGTGGAGCAGGTGCACTTGCTACAGCTTCCGGGGCAGCGGCTATTTCTTTTTCCATTCTAAATATTGCGGGCGCTGGAGATGAAATTGTATCTGCGGCAAGCCTATACGGTGGAACTTATAATCTTTTTTCTACAACACTGCCTAAGCTTGGCATTAAGGTGCATTTTGTGGATTCAGATAATCCAGAAAATTTCCGTGCTGCGATCAATGACAAAACCAAAGCTTTGTATGCAGAAACCATTGGTAACCCACAGGGGAATGTCTTAGATATTGAAGCCATTGCAGCGATTGCACATGAACATGGAATTCCTCTCATTGTGGATAATACGTTCCCAAGTCCATATTTACTGCGTCCGATTGAGCATGGAGCTGACATCGTTGTTCATTCGGCAACCAAATTCATCGGAGGACATGGTACATCCATCGGTGGAATTATTGTGGACGGTGGTAAGTTCGACTGGAAGGCAAGCGGTAAGTTCCCAGGACTTACAGAGCCTGACCCAAGTTATCATGGCGTTGTTTATACGGAAGCTGTTGGACCGATTGCTTATATTATCAAAGCCCGCGTTCAATTACTTCGCGATTTAGGTGCTGCTATTTCACCATTTAACTCTTGGATGCTGTTGCAAGGGCTAGAAACACTCCATTTGCGAATGGAGCGTCACAGCCAGAATGCGCTGAAGGTTGCGCAATATTTGGAGGCACATGCAGATGTAGAATGGGTAAGTTATTCTGGACTTCCTACTCATCCATCTCATGAATTAGCGCAAAAGTATTTACCTAAAGGTCAAGGAGCGATCCTTACCTTCGGTATTAAAGGTGGAAGTGCTGCGGGACGCAAGCTGATTGAAAATGTGAAGCTGTTCTCGCATTTGGCGAATGTCGGTGACTCCAAGTCATTGATTATTCACCCTGCAAGTACAACACATGCACAGCTGTCCGAAGAAGAGCAAACCACAGCGGGAGTAACCCCGGAATTGCTCCGCTTATCGATTGGTACGGAATCTATTGATGATATTATTTATGATCTGGAACAGGCCATTGCCGCTAGTCAACAATAGAACAATGAAGTTCAAGGAAGGCATCTGCTGCTATGCGGCGATGCCTTTTTTTTGTGATTTAATAAGGCTAAATCTTCATATGATTTGGCAACGCTTGCATATTTCATGTGAGGTTCCCGTATTTATAAGTGTGGTAATAAGATGTCGGTGGCATGATGTTTATGTACTAGGCGTACCGGCAGCAATCCAAAGATAAAGGGTGGGTGCGAAGATGAAGGGTGAACGTCAGCAGGATGGTTTTCGGAGTAGTGAAGAGCGCCCGTTCAAGTTCATGTATAAGGCCAGTGATCGGGCTGTTGGGATGGAGATGAGCCAAGCCGGATCTGTAGCCTCCGCTGCCGCAGAATTTATCAACGGAGTAGAGCAGAAGGATGTCGTAGAACCTTTGAACCGTTCTTATTTTAAGCGGCCTGGGGAACCGTCGGCCTTCTTAGTGCTGCGTGAAGGACGAGAAGAACGTGAAGAGCGCCCTGCAACAAGGGAAGGAATAAGATCCGTTCAAGCTGGCCCTTGTCTGATACGAAGTGAGGAATGGCTGCTCGAACCTGAATTGTTCTGTCTTTATGAGAACTGGTTATCCAGTGAAGATGAGCTGCAGGCCAATCGAATGCTGCAGCGGATTTATTATCGATTGCAGGCAGCGACGACAGCGCTGCTGGAATCACCGGATGGTGAATGGGCAGCAGTTACGCTGCTGCATCCAGAGGAGCTTGCGACGCAGCCCGCAAAGCTCACCGCGCTTCAGGACGCGCAGCTCGAAGCGCTTTTTACTGCGGTGGCGGAGAGCCAGCGGCAAGGCGGCGATTGCCGCCTGGACCTGCTGGCCGCCTACACCGCAAGCGGAGCCGAATTCGCGGCAAAGCGCGAATTCATCGAGGTCGTGGCCGATCAGACCCTCGGCCACGCTTATGCGGCGGCGTGCCGCATCGGGGCGCTGATCGCGCCCGATGTGGCGCCCTCCGCCGCCGCGGAAATCGCGCGCATCGCCGATTTCCTAGTGCTCGACGGCGCAGCAAGCGAGCTCGCGCCGGAGGGGGCCGCCGCAGAGGGCTTTGCCCTGGCGGCGGGGGAGATCCTTGCCGCCGTGCGGAGCGTGAAGCCGGCGGCGGTAGTTCTCGCCGCGGGGACTCCGGCGGCGTCGGCTTTGGCCGATCTGTATCAGATCGGCTTCAGCGGGATCTTTTGCAGCGCCGGCCAGCGGACCGAAGCGCTGCTTAGAGCAGCCTGTCTGATCTGGATCGCCAGGCAGCAGGAAACACTGGACACTGCCGCCGGTGGAAGGCAGTAGGACAACAACGAAGCGGCTGTCACATAAGCCGCTTCTTCTTCTAAATAAGATAAAAAGACAAGAGAGCAGGGATTCTGCCGTTATTGGAGAATCACTGCTCTTTATGATTAGAGGATCACTGCTCTTCGTTATTGAATGCTCACTGTAATTTATTGTTGGGGGATCTTCTTCATGTTGAGCGTTTCATTTATAAATCCTGTCTTCAGGGTCAAATCGTCTTGCTCCAGACGATTTGCCTTCAGGCCCTTATTAATTTACATAAAAAGTATAATGGAAGAGGCGGATCGAATCTATTAGCACCCTGCTGAAAAGAGGCGCTGCGCATGTCCGCAAATTTTAGAGTTGCCCTGAAGAAGATTGTTGACCATTCTTACGACATTGAGATCGGAGAAGCTTTATTTAACTCATTAATAGAGGACTTAAAACAAGGAATCGTAGAGAATGTGAGCAAATTTGCGATAATTACGGATTCCAAAGTTGAAGTGCTGTATGGACAAGCCTTACTGGAACAGCTGATTCAGAACGGTTTTCATGCGGAGCTTTTTTCTTTCCCCGCCGGAGAAAAGTCCAAAACCCGTGAAACGAAGGCACAGCTTGAGGATCAGCTATTAAGAAAAATACGCCACTAGCGGGTAGCTGAAATTGATTTCCGGCGTGTGGTGCTTGGCCCATAACGGCGGTCAGACCTCTTGGGTTAGTTGAATAGATAGGCTTTACTTTTTCATTTCTGATGGTATGATTAAAATATAAGTTGCACTAAGGAAATATAGTTGTACTATTGCAACAATGATTATCATTCTCACTACCCATAGTTATCAATCATGCTGTCCCGGCTAAGCCGGGGCAGCATGTGTCATTTTAGGGGTCTTAATAATGGCTCTCATTCTCATTTGGCAGAAGCAAAACTCCATAAAACAAAGCGTATGCTCACGAAGCAAGTTTTGTTACGAAGAAAAGTCACATGAAGCTAAGCTACACAAAACAAAGCGTAAGCTTACGAAGAGAGTTTTGTTTCGAAGAGAAATCAAATGAAGTTAAGCTTCACAAAACTTTAAAGGACGGCGATTATTATGCAAGCAACATCAAAACATTTACCCAAGCAGTCATCTATCTCTGGCAGTATGAAGAAGCCAGGCGCTCCAAAGCGTCGGTTCGATCCGCGTGCCATGCTCAGCAATTCTGAAATGCAGGCTGCTCTGGGCAGCGGACTGCTTATGCTTTTTGCTTGGTCAGTTGGTGGTTGGTCAGAAATTCTTTCCATAGCGCTCTATGTCATTTCTTATACGATTGGTGGCTGGAACAAGGCAAAGGAAGGCGTAGAAACGCTCGTCAAAGAGCGAGATCTTGATGTGAACCTATTAATGATTGCAGCCGCATTGGGCGCAGCCTCTATTGGGTACTGGAATGAAGGGGCTATGCTTATTTTCATTTTTGCTCTCAGTGGAGCATTAGAGAGCTATACGATGGAACGTAGTAAAAAGGATATTTCCTCGCTGATGGCACTCAAGCCGGCCACGGCTATGCGTATTGAAAAAGGAAGTATGAATGAGGTCAATATCGACCAGCTGGTGATCGGAGATCTGTTGCTTGTGCGCCCGGGAGATTTGATTCCTGCAGACGGTAAAGTATATGGGGGAGAATCGGCAGTAGATCAAGCTTCCATTACGGGAGAATCGGTTCCTGTAGAGAAACGTGCTGGTAGCGAAGTTTTTGCAGGCACTGTGAATGGAGAAGGTCCCCTTTATATTGAGGTAACGAAAGCAGCTGAGAATACCCTTTTTGCTAAAATCATCAAAATGGTAGAAGAGGCAGAAACGGAAGTTCCAAACTCGCAGCGTTTTATTAAAAGACTAGAAGCCATCTATGCACGGGTTGTCGTTGCCTCGACAGTGGCACTGATTATACTTCCACCGTTTTTGCTGGACTGGAGCTGGAGCGCAACTTTCTATAAAGCGATGGTCTTTCTAGTAGTAGCATCACCTTGCGCTTTGGTCTCTTCCATAATGCCGGCGATGCTGTCAGCCATCTCCAAAAGTGCGCGAAAAGGGGTTCTGTTTAAAGGCGGGGTCCATTTGGAAAATATGGCACGTACAACGGTTGTGGCATTCGATAAGACAGGGACGCTTACAGAGGGAACTCCTCAGGTAACTGATTTTATTGCAGGTGAAGGCTACAGTCGGCACGAGTTGCTAACGGTTAGCGCATCCATTGAGCATATGTCTCGTCATCCACTGGCGGAAGCGATTGTACGTAAAGCGCAAGAGGAAGGGCTGGAGTTACGGGGAGTGGAGGACAGTAAGACCATCACAGGCTGGGGGATCGAAGGCCAAATCGATGGACATCTCTGGAGAATCGGGAAGTCTAATTTGCTTGATGAGCTGGCTCCATCTGCTATGAATCCTGAAGTAGAACATTGGAAACTTAAGCGGCAGCAGTTGGCTGAAGAAGGAAAGACGGTCTCCATCATGCTGGATGGTGAGCAAATTGCAGGAATGATTGCCTTGCAGGATACGGTTCGTCCACAAGCAGAAGCCGCAGTGCGGAAGCTGCAGGAGCTTGGGATTAAAGTAGCAATGCTTACCGGAGATCGTGAGGCTACGGCTCAGGTTATTGCAGGTACAACTGGCGTAGATATGGTATTTGCCGATCTATTGCCGGAGGATAAAGTGAAGCATATCAAGGCATTGCGTGAAAAGTATGGTCACGTCGTTATGGTAGGTGATGGTGTAAATGATGCACCGGCTTTGGCGACAGCCACCGTAGGCATGGGGATGGGGATGAAAGGGAGCGGAGCAGCGCTCGAAATAGCCGATGTAGTGCTGATGAATGATAATATAGAAGAGATTGCTTCCACGATATCATTGGCACGTCGTTCGCAGCGTATTGTGAAACAAAATATGATCTTTGCTGTGACTGTGATTGCAGTGCTTATGATTAGTAACTTTGTGCAGGGGATCGCCCTTCCTTTTGGCGTGATAGGTCATGAAGGCAGTACAATATTAGTGATTCTAAATGGACTAAGGTTATTGAGATAATATTTCTTAAAATTAAATTGTTCACAAAATAGTTTTGAAACGAGGGAGTCTGGCATATTGACATATTTGCTTTCAGTTATCATAATTAACACTACATTATAATTATTTTAAATAAGAAGCGACGTCATTGCCGTTTAGCTCAAGGAGGACATAGATATGTATAAATCAATAATTGTTGGTACTGGACCGGCAGGATTAACCGCCGCTATCTATTTGGCTCGTGCCAATTTGAACCCACTAGTAATCGAAGGACCCCAACCCGGTGGACAATTAACCACAACTACAGAAGTGGAGAATTTCCCTGGATTTCCTGAAGGAATCATGGGCCCTGACTTGATGGATAATATGCGTAAACAAGCTGAACGTTTTGGTGCGGAATTCCGTACGGGCTGGGTGAACAGTGTAGAACTTGGAGAGCGTCCTTTTAAGCTGAATGTTGAAGGAATGGGTGTTCTTACTACAGATACATTGATCATTTCCACAGGCGCTACAGCAAAATACCTCGGTATCCCAGGGGAGCAAGATAACGTGGGACGTGGTGTTAGCACTTGCGCTACCTGTGATGGATTTTTCTTCCGTAATAAAGAAATCGTGGTTGTTGGCGGTGGAGATTCGGCACTTGAGGAAGCGGGTTTCTTGACTCGTTTTGCTTCCAAAGTGACTTTGGTACACCGTCGTGGAGAATTGCGTGCTTCGAAGATCATGCAGGATCGTGTACGCGCAAATGTTAAAGTAGACTGGAACTTGAACCGTACTCCTTTGGAAGTGACTTCGAGCGAAAGAGGCGTCAATGGACTAAAAGTGCTTAACAATGAGACTGGAGAAGAAGAAATCATCGAAGCAAGCGGTGTGTTTGTTGCGATTGGTCACCATCCTAATACCTCTTTCTTAGGTGGACAAATCACAACCAATGCGGATGGCTATATCATGACGAACCCAGGCACTTCCGAAACTAATATCCCAGGCGTCTTCGCATGTGGTGATGTGCAGGATACTCGTTACAGACAAGCGATTACTGCAGCAGGTAGTGGATGTATGGCAGCTATGGATGCTGAGAAATATATCGAAAGCTTGGAGCACAGTGCAGTCATTCTATAATTGGGTTTGAAAAGCCTTCAATGCTACATTGATATCATCACTGTATATCTTTTATAGGAGGTCATATCATGGAGAAAGTAATTGTATATACCTCAACAAATTGCCCGCATTGCCGTCAGGTGAAGAGCTTTTTAAGCGAAAAAGGCGTGTCCTACGAAGAACGCAATGTCGAGCAGAGCGATGATTTTGCGCAGCAAGTATGGGACATGGGCGTGAGAGCTATTCCTGTAACTGTAATCGGTGAGCATAAAATTGTTGGCATGAACAAAACGCAGTTCGACAAAGCACTTTCAACTGTTTAATTAAATAAGATTTCCGCAAGGGAATTGTAAAAGACCGCTTCCGGTCAGGAGGCGGTCTTTTTTGTTGTGAGCTTTTAGCATATAAAAAATAGTCTGACGCATCTGTGCGCAGACTATTTTTATGAAAGTAGATCTAGAAGTAGAATTTAGGTTTGAGTGAAAGATGTAATGATCTGAAATAGCGCGTATACAGCAACCCCGCTGCCAATAAGAATAAATCCTGATTTCTTTTTAGCTTGAAAAAAACGGAGCACACCGAGGCTGATCAAAGGGGCAATAATGAGCAGAAAAAGCAACACAGTGATGAACATCTGTGCCGAGATATCAGACGTATCAACATAGGTCATGGACTCGCTCTCCATTTCAAAAAAGGGGTTGTAGTGATAAATGTCACACTAGCTTGACCTTTATTATATAGGATTTCTGTTCCTTTTACTGCACTTTTGATTCACTCAAATGCGTCAATTTTACGTCAATTATTTCAAAATATAAGAATGTATATGTTCCACGCTATAAATTATTCTTATATTTCTCACATAAAACACCTACCGTTATGGACTATAGCGTCACTCGAATGTCGCCCAGGAAATGCATAACAGCAGAGAAACCTGCGCCGATCATCGTTCCACGGCTGCCGAGCTTAGAGAATGTAATTTCGAGTTGCTGCTTATGGTAAGGAAGAGTACGCTCAGCTACAACCCGGCGCAGCGGTTCGCCTAGCCATTCTTCAGCCTCAGACAATGCCCCACCAATCACAATAAGCTCGGGATTGAAGCTATTGATTAGATTGGTCACCCCGATACCGAGATATTCGCCCATCGTTGAGAAGTGATGCAGAGCGTCTTCTTGCCCGCTGGCTGCATATCGAACCAGCTCTGGCGTAGTATGTGCAGGGAGGGAGAGATCGGGATTATCATAAGTTCTCTCAGAAGCATATAACTCCCAACAGCCACGACTCCCGCAACTGCAAGGCTTGCCTTGTGCTTCAATCGTCATATGTCCGGTTTCGCCGGCATATCCTCTTGCACCCTTGTATAGCTCTCCACCAATAATAATTCCAGATCCAATCCCTGATCCCGCACTGATGTAAAGGAGATGCCTTACCTCTCGTGCCGCACCAAAGTTGAGTTCACCCTGTGCACCTGCGTTCGCTTCGTTATCAATGGTGACAGGAACGGAAAATTCAGCTTCCAGTATCGCTCGCAGCTCGACCATTTCCCAGCCAAGGTTGGGAGCGAAGAGTACAACACCATTTTCATCCACCATGCCGGGGACACCTACTCCGATACCGACGATGCCGTAAGGGGATTCTGGAGCGTTGATAATCAAGCTTGAGATAAGTTTTTTCATTTGTTCCAGAACGTAAGGGAAATCATGGTTTTCTAAGGAGAAATCGCTTTCGTAAAGAATGCCCCCGCTCAGATCACATAAGACCGCTGTTAGTTGCTTTACCCGCAATTCTATGCCGATTACACTACCAGCCATCGTGTTGAAATGCAGCATTAATGGTTTGCGGCCACCGCTTGATTCCCCAGGTCCGACTTCAGTTACCAATTCTTGCGTGCACAGCTCGGCTACCAGATTGGACACAGTAGCTTTATTCAGTCCGGTCATCTCTGAGACCTTCGCGCGCGAGAGTGGAGAGTGTCTTCGAATGGTATGTAGTACAATCGATTTATTTATTTTTTTGACCAGTGCTTGGTCTCCAGTAACCTTCACAAATCACACATCCTTCTTAAATTATAAGAAAGTATAAGCTTCACGGTATACTTTCTCCTTATAATTCTCGCATAAACGCTTACCGTCCTTAAAAGGACGCTAAAGGCGTTTTAGCTTGGCATTGTTCCCATTTGTTGTATGCCACTTAGTCTAGAGTGATGTGCTGGAAATTGCAATACATAGCGTCTAGAGGGAATTTTCCAACAGGGCTCTCCTATATTTGGGAAGCGGAGAGAGGAGGCTAGATAGGGTCAAAAAAATGGATATAAAAAACTTTTCAAAACTTTGTTTAACCAATATACAAAGTCCAAAAGATGTGTTAAGATGATCCTGTAAACGCTTGCGGGCGAAGCACAAATTGAGGAGGATTACACAATGGCTTATTTTGAGACAGTGAACAAAATCTCTTACGAGGGAAGCCGTTCCACCAACCCTTTCGCATTTAAATTCTACAATCCTAAAGAAGTCGTAGCCGGCAAAACTATGGAAGAGCATCTGAAATTTGCAATGGCTTATTGGCATACATTAACTGCTGGCGGTTCTGATCCGTTTGGCGCTGAAACAGCAATTCGCAGCTGGAACAAATTGAACGGTCTGGACAAAGCTAAGGCTCGCGCTGAAGCATCATTTGAATTTATGGACAAGATGGATCTGCCTTACTTCTGCTTCCATGATGTAGATATCGCACCTGAAGGCGCATCTTTGCGTGAATTCTATAGCAACATCGACACTATCGTTGATATCCTAGAACAAGGCATGAAGACTTCCGGCAAGAAATTGTTGTGGAATACAGCTAATATGTTCACTAACCCACGTTACATGCACGGTGCAGGTTCTACACCTAATGCTGATGTTTTTGCACACGCAGCAGCACAAGTGAAGAAAGGTTTGGAAGTAGGTAAACGTCTGGGCGCTAGCAACTATGTATTCTGGGGCGGTCGTGAAGGTTACGAAGAATTGCTGAATACAGATATGGGTCTTGAACAAGACAACATTGCTCGTCTGTTCAGCATGGCTGTAGATTACGCTAAGGAAATCGGCTTTGACGGTCAATTCCTGATCGAGCCTAAACCAAAAGAGCCTACGAAACATCAATATGATTTTGATGCAGCAACAACGATCTCATTCTTACAAAAATACAACCTCGACAAGCACTTCAAGCTGAACCTAGAAGCTAACCATGCTACACTTGCAGGTCATACCTTTGAACATGAGCTTCGTGTAGCTCGTATCAACGGCATGCTTGGATCGCTTGATGCCAACCAAGGGGATACATTGCTCGGATGGGATACTGATGAATTCCCAGTGAACATCTACGATGCAACACTCACACTGTATGAAGTACTCAAGAATGATGGTCTTGGCAAAGGCGGAATCAACTTTGACTCTAAAGTACGTCGTCCTTCCTTCGAGCCTGAGGATCTGTTCTTAGCACATATCGCTGGTATGGATACTTATGCAAAAGGCTTGAAAGTAGCTGCTAAATTGATCGAAGACCGCGTATTCGAAGATTTCGTCGACAAACGCTACAGCAGCTTCAATGAAGGTGTTGGTGCGGATATCGTGTCCGGCAAAGCAACTCTGGCTTCTTTGGCTGAATATGCTTTGAACAATGAGAACCCACGTCCTAACCAATCCGGACGTCAAGAATACCTGAGAGCTACACTTAACCAATACATCTTGGCTGAGTAGTGCTTATAGGGAGCTTAAGGCATACGCCTTGAGCGCATTATGAACAAATGCAACGGGGGTTGCTGAAGAGAGCATTCTTCGGCAGTCCCCTTTTTGTTCAAAGAAATTCTAGAAACGCTCACAAAACTAAGTGGATGCTTACGAAGCGAGTTTTATTCGATATAGTTCAACGTAGTAAGCGCTCATAAATCTAAGCGGATGCTTACGAAGCGAGTTTTGTTCGAAGTAATTCAATGAAGCCTATGCTCACAAAACTAAAGCCGATGCTTACGAAGCGAGTTTTGTTCGAAGTAATTCAATGAAGCCTATGCTCACAAAACTAAAGCCGATGCTTACGAAGTGAGTTTTGTTCGAAGTAATTCAATGAAGCCTATGCTCACAAAACTTTTAGGAGGTCAAAAATGAAATACGTTATAGGTGTAGATTTGGGCACTAGCGCAGTGAAGACTGTTTTAGTGGACCCACAAGGCAAGGTGGCTTTTGAGCATTCCGAGTCCTACCCGCTAAGCAGACCACAGCCAAACTGGAGCGAACAAAATCCTGAGGACTGGGTAAAAGGCACGCTAGTCAGTCTTCGTCGCTTGATTGAAGTATCAGGCATAGACCCATCACAAGTTGACGGTCTTAGCTTCTCCGGGCAAATGCACGGATTAGTTCTGGTCGATAAGGACGGACAAGTGCTTCGTCCGGCCATTCTTTGGAATGATACACGTACTACTGCACAGTGCAGAAGAATAGAGAAGACGCTCGGAGCAAAGCTTATTGAGGTTGCTAGAAACCGTGCGCTGGAAGGCTTCACACTCCCTAAAATTCTATGGGTACAAGAGAATGAACCTGAGGTATTATCACAAGCGCACCAGTTCCTGTTGCCCAAAGACTATGTGCGTCTCCGGTTGACCGGTGATTATGCGATGGATTATTCCGATGCTGCAGGAACGCTTCTATTAGATGTAGGTTCTAAAACTTGGAGTGCTGAAATTGCTGAAGCTTTTGAACTGCCGATTTCCCTTTGTCCTAGACTGGTAGAGTCCTTTGAACAGACAGGAACGTTATTGCCGGATATTGCGGAAGCATCAGGTCTTTTATCATCCACAAAGGTATTTGCTGGTGGCGCGGATAATGCATGCGGCGCACTCGGAGCGGGTGTCCTTGGTGAAGGACGGACGATGTGCAGTATTGGTACATCGGGTGTGGTCCTTTCCTATGAGAGCAATAAAGATTTAAACCTCGAAGGCAAAGTCCATTTCTTCAACCATGGTGAAAAGGATGCCTACTATATTATGGGCGTTACTCTAGCGGCTGGGCATAGCCTTACATGGTTCAAAGAAACCTTTGCGGCGGACAAGAGCTTTGATGAATTGCTAAGTGGAGTGTCCTCCATTCCAGCGGGTAGCGGCGGACTGCTCTTTACACCTTATATCGTAGGGGAACGTACACCTCATCCAGATGCGAATATTCGTGGAAGCTTTATTGGTATGGATTCAGGGCATACTTTGACTCATTTTATACGTTCCGTATTAGAAGGCATTACCTTTTCGCTACGTGAATCTATCGAGATTGTACGTGATTCAGGCAAAGAGATTACAGAAATCATTGCGATCGGTGGCGGGGCTAAAAATGAGGCCTGGCTCCAGATGCAAGCAGATATTTTCAATGCATCCATCGTGAAGCTTGAAAGTGAGCAAGGTCCGGCTATGGGAGCAGCGATGTTGGCAGCTTACGGTAGCGGCTGGTTCACTTCTCTTAGTGCATGTGCAGAAGCTTTCATCCGTCCTGCGGATGTATATAAACCAGATCCGAAGCAAGCGGCAATCTATGACGGCTTATTTAACCTCTATCAGGAAGTCTACGGTCAGACCCGTGAACTGAATAACAAGCTGGCAGCATACCGCCAATAAATAAGGACGCCGAAGGTTTATGCTTGATATGTCTGATAAAAAAGGTCTTTCGCATATGGCGGAGGACCTTTTTATGAACATGAAGTTGTTGCCGTACTTATTTTTCTTCTGTAAAGTATGGGTATCTCTAGGCAGAGATAAGCTCTGCATGAGGTAGTGAAGGTTTCGGGGGGCGGAAGGCCATGTTCCAATGGATGGTTAGGCTGTTGAATGACATCAAAATCCGCAATAAGCTGTTGCTTGCTTTTTTACTCACCACGTTACTTCCGGTATTACTGGTAGGCGGGTATCTTACGTTTGAGATGAGAACCATGGCGTTTCAGAGCGCACTGGAACAAGCTTCAATCAACGTAGATCGGGTAAAAAAAAGAACGGAGGAAGTCATCGGTGTATCTCAAGATATTGCATATCGATTGAGTAATGATGCACGGTTAAAAAGACTTGCCATTCGTCAGTATGTTAGCACTTATGATGTGGTGGAAGCTTACCGCGATTACTCGGATATGCGTGAGTACCTTAGGTTGTATAAAGATATATCTAACATTCGTTTATACACTGACAATGCGACGCTGCTTAACAACTGGGAGCTGATCAATCCTTCTCCTGCAATTAAGGAGAGTGAGTGGTATCAGAGAGCACAGCGGTACGATAGCTTTGTCGGTTGGGAATATATCGAAGATGAGCGTGATAAGCGGAATTATTTAAGTCTTGTTCGCAAAATCGAGCTGGAGGGCTCCAGCAAAATCGGTGTTCTCGTTATTAATGTGAACAGTCAGCAGCTTGCATCCATACTAAGCCAGGAGTCTTTCGATACGATGATCGTCGATGATCAGGACAATATCATTGCAGCGAACCGGAAAGATCGAACAGGTAAAAAGCTAGCGGATGTTTCTTTTGACACCAAGCTCTTGGGCCAGGGGAGTGGAAGCTATGAAGCAGTAGTAGATGGTGAAGCCTCCAAAATTGTGATCGAGGAGCTTAAACCACAATCTAGCCGAAATGCACTACGAATTATATCTGTCTTTTCCATTGAAAGTATTGTGAAAGAACCCAATCAAGTGATTAAGCTTTCGATTACTGTAGTTGCGATAAGTGTTCTTCTAGCCTTTTTAATTATATATAGCTTCTCTTCGTTGTTCTCACGACGATTGCTGCATTTAAGCAGACATATTAACCGAGTCAGTACCGGAGATTTTGATACGACATTAAAAATTGATGGCAAGGATGAAATCGCCCTGTTAGCTCGTCAATTCAATTCCATGGTGCGTAGCGTTAATGATTTGATGTATGAGGTACAGGAATCCAATGCTCAGAACCGTCTTTTAGAACAGAAACAGAATGATATACGATTCAAAATGCTGGCAAGCCAGATTAACCCGCATTTCTTGTTCAATGCACTAGAAGCAATTCGAATGGAAGCTCACATGAAAGGGCAAGTGGAAATTGCTCGCGTAGTACGTCTTTTGGGTAAAATGATGCGCAGTAGCCTGGAGGTAGGACGAAGTAAAGTTTTGCTTAGTCAGGAATTAGAAGTGGTACGCTGTTACTTGGATATTCAGCAATTCCGTTATGAGGAGAGGTTGAAATATCAATTTACCGTAGACCCTGCCGTTGAAACCCTTTACATGCCTCCACTCCTTATTCAGCCGCTTGTCGAGAACGCAGTAATCCATGGACTGGATAATACGATGGAGGGAGCATTTGTGACGGTGGAAGTTATACAAGTTGGAGATCATGCTAAATTTACGATTACAGATAATGGAGTGGGGATATCTCCAATTAAGCTGGAGGAATTACAGAATACCCTTGAGCGCCAGGAAGAGCGTGAAGGTGAGCGAATTGGCCTTCGTAATGTCCATGACCGGCTAAAACTATCTTATGGCGCAGAGTATGGGCTAACGATTGAGAGTAAACCTAATGTAGGAACGGTTATTTTCTTCTGCATACCAATGGAGGACAACAATCTATGATAAAAGTGATGATTGTCGATGATGAGCCGAAGCTGCGGGAAGGACTACGGAGTCTAATCCCATGGGAGAGACTCGGTTATACGGTGGTAGCTACAGCAGCTAATGGCTTGCAAGCACTTGAAAAGTATCATACCTTCTACCCGGAGCTGATCGTTGCTGATATTCGTATGCCTGGAATGGATGGTCTAGAAATGATTAGTGAGCTTCGAAAAGAAGGCTCAGAAAGTCATGTGCTTATTCTAAGTGGTCATGCGGATTTTGAATATGCTAAGCGGGCGATTGGTTATCGGATTGACGGTTATTTGCTGAAGCCAGTGGATGAGGATGAGATGATCGTATGTCTGGAACAGCTACATGAAACGATCGAGCAGGAGCAGCGGTTCAGTGACTGGAATGAGGAGGAGCCCGCTCGCAATAGGGAAACTTTACTTCGTGCGCTTCTGCAGCCAACTTCAGAGGAAGAACTGGAGGAGGACCTTAGCAGACATGCGGATGCGCTAGGACTCGATCAGGGGAATTATGAAGTCATTCTCATTGCGTTAAGAAAAACAGCTGGTGCAAATGATGAGGATCTCCGGGGAATCAAAATAGTAATGGAACAGTATTTTAGTAATCATCCTAATGCTTCTTTCTTTACGCTATCCCAGTATTTGGGCATTCTCATGAAGGATCCGGACCAGAGTACAAGCAAACGGGAAGAATTATATGAGGGGTTATCTGCAGTGATAGAACCAAAGGGTTACGACTTCATTGCAGTAACGGGGGGAGTAGTACCTCGGCCTGAAATGGCGGGAGAATCGTTTAATTCAGCACGTGAACTAATAAGACGCGCCTTCTTCTTCAAGAAAGGGATCATCATCAGTGCAGATCCTTCAGGGTTTCTGGTGGAGATGAAAGAGGAGAGTGAAGACGCGCAAGAGACAGAGAGTCGTCTGCTGCTTGCGGTAGAGACAGGAAGTCTTGGTGCGATCCGACCGATCGTGCAGACCATCTGTGCTGAGCTTGTATCTGCAGGCAGCGACGAATTGCGAATTAAAGAGACCTTTGTGAGACTCCTTAGTACTGTGCTGGCCCGTCTGGAGCCTACGTATCCGGAAATACGTAGCTATGCAGCAGAGCATTCCCCTCCAATAGGGGAGTTATATCAAAGTTATTATATATCTGATCTTCAGGATCAAGCTGTCTCATTTCTCGAAGAAATTGCGGGTCAGATGACCAGTGGGCGTGGAAATGAAATAAAGAAGATCATAGAAATAATCAACCGCCGCTACAATGAAAACCTAAAGCTAGAGACCTTGTCCGAGTTGTTTTGTTACAACAGCGCTTATCTAGGCAAAATGTTCAAGAACACGACGGGGGAATACTTTAATACGTACGTGGACAAAGTGCGGATTGAGAAGGCTAAGGAATTTCTGACGCAAGGGATGAAAGTATACGAGGTGGCCGAGAAGGTAGGGTATATGAACCCTGATTATTTCAACGCTAAGTTCCGTAAATATGTAGGAATCTCACCAACTTCTTATCGAAAAAGTATCTAAGGATGGTGTGGTGTTCTTGTCTTGTCTGTTATACCCGTGGCTGAGTTCAGTTGGTTTTCCGAACTTCAGTCCACGGGTCTTTTTTTGTTTTCCCTACTCCCACCAATTGTACGTGGTGAAGTATTAATGCAGTTAAATAGATACCTGGTTAAGCTTATGCAGGCGGAGATATAATGCATTTTCTTTTGATTTCGGTTCAATGAAATCTGCTGGAAAAGGAGTGAAGAGGAATATTTGGAACTGTAGAAGCGGAGCGCTCGCCTTTATCCTCGGATTTCTACCGCGAGAAGCGGTTCATATCAGGAAATCTGAGGATAACAGCGATCGGAAGTCCAAATATTCCGCGTAGCGACTAACATCCAGCTGAGTGTTTCCAGAAGTCCAATCCAAAGAATAATGCAAACGCCAGCAGCATTAGCCCCCCTGTGTCGATGAGCGAAAAGAGAATTCACCCCGGACAAAAATCTCTAATTTTCACCTGATTTTAAGTCGAATTTATAGGGTACTGCAATCGCTTACAAAGTTTTAGAATTATGACATAGAGAGGAGGGGCTTTATGAAAGCGGACACAGTAACTGCTCAAATCCCGCCGGACACCCGAATGCGCAACAAAAAGCCTGCTTCAGGAGGACGGTTTTGGAGAAGCTTTAAGAATCAAAAGTATTTGTGGATGATGTCGATACCTTTTGTCATCTGGGCATTCGTTTTCAGTTATCTCCCCTTATGGGGCTGGACGATGGCTTTTCAAAAGTACAAGCCCGCACGTGGCTTTTTTGAACAAGAATGGGTAGGTTTTGAACACTTTAAGACACTGTTCAGTGACTCGCAATTCCTTCTGGCGCTGCGTAATACGCTGGCGATGAGTGGAATGGGTCTCATCGCAGGCTTTATCTTTCCGATAACGTTTGCAATATTGCTAAACGAAGTTCGCCTCGGATTTTTTAAACGATTTGCTCAGACGGTCTCGTATTTGCCCCACTTTGTATCTTGGGTGGTTGCAGCGGGAATTGTAACTAAAATGTTATCTAGTGAAAATGGTCTTGTAAACGATCTCTTGTTAACAATTGGATTTATAGACTCACCTATTCAGTTCATGGCTCAGGGCCATCTCTTCTGGGGAATCGTTACTTTATCAGATGTGTGGAAAGAAACCGGGTGGAATGCGATTATCTACCTTGCAGCTATCTCGGGTATCGGACCTGAACTGTACGAAGCGGCCCGGGTAGACGGAGCCAGCAGGCTTCGCCAAGTATGGCATATTACCCTTCCAGGTATCCGGCCGACCATTACAGTGCTACTCATTATGTCGATTGGTAATTTGCTGAATATCGGCTTTGAGAAGCAATTCTTGCTTGGAAACAACCTCGTTACCGATTATTCTCAGGTGCTGGATCTGTACTCTCTGAAATACGGACTAGGCATGGCGAGATATTCCTACGGTACCGCGATCAATATATTCAACTCAGTGATCAGTGTAATCCTACTGTTTACGATTAATGGAATCTTCAAGCGTACAACTAAAGAGAGCCTTCTGTAACACAGAAGACCTTCTACCAATCGTGGCTGCAATATTGCCCTTTTCATGAAAGGAGAGCGTTACAGTGGGGAACACAGCTATTACCGGAAAGTCGTGGTCAGACCGGATCTTTGACTTCATAGTGTACTTCGTAGTACTGTTCGTGGTTGTAATCACGATCTATCCGTTTCTGAATGTGCTTGCGATCTCGCTGAATGATTCAGTGGATAGTGTGCGCGGCGGTATCACCATTTATCCCCGGGAATTTACCTGGGACAATTACTTGAAAATCTTCAGTTTCGCAGGGCTAATGACCGGGTTCAAAATATCCGCTTTGCGGACAGTCATCGGTACTTTGTTCGGACTGATCAGTGCCTCGATGCTAGCATTTACGATCAGTCGTCCTGACTTTGCAGGCCGCAAGTTCGTCTCCACATTCTTGGCGATGACCATGTATATCTCTGGAGGGATGATTCCAATATACATGCTGATCAAGGATCTGCACATGATGAACAGCTTTGCAGTCTACGTATTGCCTGGATTAGTTAGTGCTTTTAATGTCTTCGTTATCCGCTCCTTTATTGACGGTCTGCCGTATGCACTGCAGGAATCGGCGAAACTGGATGGAGCGAATGATTTTACCATTTACTGGCGTGTCATCCTGCCGCTGATGAAGCCGGCTCTAGCAACAATCGCGCTGTTCCTGGCGGTAGGTCAATGGAATGCATGGTTTGATACGTATTTGTATAATGGTTCAAGCCCTCAGCTGACGACATTGCAATATGAACTGATGAAGGTTCTGCAGAGTACAACCAGTGGTAATGGTGGCGATTACCGCTCCAACATTGCTTCTCTAGCTTCGAATCAGGTCTCGCCAGAGTCTATCAAGATGGCGATTACGATTGTCGTAACCGTACCAATTTTGTTGGTGTATCCGTTCATTCAGAAGTACTTTGTTCAAGGTATGACACTTGGCGCTGTGAAGAGCTAATCACAGCTACAGGGGAGCTTAGTCTCCCCTGCACTTTAATTGTGTTTTGTATCCGTTTTCTTTTCCTGTGGGAAGTTTTGGGATAAGTATTAACAGGATTTATCTGTGATACGATAGATAAACAATTTTAAGGAGGGTTTATGTAATGGGGAATAATAGAAAAATAAAAGCTAAAGCAACTGCACTTACACTCACTTCTATTATGATGCTCGGCATGCTCGCAGGTTGTGGTGGAAATAACGGCAATAACGCAGCTGGAGATGTAGCTAAAAATGCAACAAATAAGGGTAATGCGGCTAATTCGGCCAATGCGGTTGAGGATACTTCTCCGCTCACGATGACTTTCTTCAGTGCTGACCCTAACCCGAACTGGACAGGCATGCAAGACGAAGTTGGTAAAGTGATTACGGAAAAAACAGGAGTTACCTTGAATGCTGAATACGCGGTTGGTGACCCTGCTCAAAAAGTAGCGTTGATCGCAGCGAGCGGTGATTATCCGGATCTGATCAGTGCCAAGACCGACGTAAGCAAGCTGGTGGATGCAGGCGCAATGCTTGATCTGACAGATCTGATTGAAAAATATGCTCCGAACATCAAAAAAGTATTAGGCGAAGAAGGCATGAAACGCTCACGCTACAGTGATGATGACCACGCGATTTATGCTATTCCTACGTATGCAGGTGTGGATAACAAATACTTTGATGCTGGTGGCGGATTTGAACTACAGCATCGTGCTGTTAAAGAAGCGGGATATCCTGTAATTAAAACGGTCCAAGATTATGAGAACGTAATCAAGGCTTACCTGGAAAAACATCCCACCGATGAAAATGGTAACAAAAACATCGGTCTGACCCTAAATGCAGATGATTGGTACATGTACATTACAGTAACTAACCCAGCATTCACTACTACAGGCTCTCCTGATGATGGTGAATATGCAATCGATATCGACACACAAGAGGTAACTTATCACTTCCGTCGTCCTGCTGAGAAAGAATATTTCCGCTGGCTCAACCATATGAATGATATCGGATTGCTTGACCCGGAAAGCTTCGTTCAAAAGTATGATCAGTACAAAGCTAAAATCGCTACCGGCCGTGTTATTGGTTTGATTGACCAAGACTGGGGTTATGGCGATGGAGAAAGAGCATTGAAAGCTGAAGGTAAGCTGGATCAAGGATACGGGCACTATCCAGTAACCCTGTCTGAAGAGTACAAAGAAACTTCCTTCTGGCCTACAGGCTTTATGGGTGGTAACGGTATTGGGATCAGTGTAGATGCTAAAGATCCAGTACGTGCAATTAAATTCTTGGACTACTTAGCTTCCGATGAAGGTCAAGTATTGGTTAACTGGGGTATTGAAGGTAAGCATTATAACGTAGTTGACGGCAAACGTGTCATTCCTGAAGATGTGAACAACCGCAAATATAATGACACTACCAATTTCCAAAAAGAAACAGGACTTGGCAATGTCGGATCAAACTATGCTCTGCTTAGCGCTCACTATGGTGACGGCGTATTGGACCCAACTGGAAATTACTATACAACTCGTTTCCCTGAGCAAGTAACTGTAGGCTACAATGCAGTTGAAAAAGAAACACTTGCTGCTTATAAAGCAACAACTTGGAAAGACCTCTTCCCAAATGAAGATGAATTCAAAGTTAAACCTTGGGGCGCGGCATGGAACATCACGATTCCTGGGGATAGTGAAATTGTCGTTCTCGACAACAAGCTGAAGGATATCAGTTGGAAACGGATTCCTGAAGCCATCTTGTCCAAACCAGCTGATTTCGACAAAGTTTGGGATGCTTATATGGCTGAACTGGATAAAGCTGACGTGACGAAAGCTGAAGATTTACGTGAAGAGCTGGTTAAACAACGCGTGAAACTTTGGAATGAGTAATTACTGAATCGCGGCTAATAAAATAAAAGCATGAAGATGGCGGGAAGTCCGAACGAAAGTCCGGGCTTTCCGCCGATTTCTTTTCATCTGTAATTACAGGATAGGAGGAATATACGTGGGAGAAGGTAAGAACACTGGGCGGCATGATCTCTGGTATAAGCAGCCTGCGGCTGTATGGGAAGAGGCAATGCCAGTCGGTAACGGCCGTCTGGGCGGCATGGTCTTTGGCGGAACGGAAGAAGAACTGATTCAACTAAATGAAGACACCTTATGGTCGGGCTTTCCACGGGATACAGCTAATTATGAGGCGCTGCGTCATTTGGCTCCGGCCAAACATTTAGTGGCAGAGGGGGAATACAAGAAAGCGGAAGCACTGGTAGATTCCAAGATGTTAGGCAGACGGACTGAATCCTATCAACCGCTCGGAGACTTGCGAATGAAGTTCAATCTTGGTAGTCCTATAGAGGATTATCAGAGAGAGCTTGATTTGAATCAAGCGCTTGCTACGGTATCCTATACTGCTGGGGATGTAAGGATTGTGCGCGAAGTTTTGGCCAGCAGACCAGATGAACTTATAGTCATTCATATCCATGCAGAGGGGAGAAAGGGTGTGGGCATTCTACCGGATTTCTCGGTGGCTCTAACTTCGCCGCATCCTTCTCGACCAGAGATTACTCCTGACGGTATGCTGATAATGACCGGTCGTGCCCCGTCGCATGTTGCTGATAATTATGTAGGAGATCATCCGCGTGCTGTATTATACGAAGAGGGTCTCGGCATAAGTTTTGCCGCTGCAATGGAGATCCGTACAGATGGCGGTAATTGTAGAGCTGAGAACGGTATATTGTCGGTTTCAGGTGCGCGCTCCATTACGATCCGTCTAGCTGCAGCAACCGATTTTGCCGGGTATGACCGGATGCCAGGAAGCGGCGGTAAGCTACCTTCGGAGTTGTGCCTAGAGCAATTGGCTTTATCTTCTACTGGATATGCGAAGCTGAAGCAGCGCCATCTAGAGGATCATCAGTCCTTGTTCCGCCGCGTGGAGTTGACGCTTGCATCTTCGTCCTCCCGGATAGAGCTTCCCACGGATGAGCGACTAAAACGGTACCAGGAGGGGCAGGCAGATTCTGCGCTAGAAGCGCTGCTGTTCCAGTATGGCCGGTACCTGATGATTGCTGGCTCACGGCCGGGTACACAAGCTCTGAATCTGCAAGGGATCTGGAATCCCTATCTCCAGCCGCCATGGAACAGTAATTATACGACCAATATAAACACTGAAATGAATTATTGGCCAGCCGAGTTATGCGGGTTGGGTGAATGCCATGAACCTTTAATCGATTTTATTACTGAACTTAGTGTGGCTGGCAGTCGTACAGCTAATATTCATTATGGCGCACGTGGCTGGACGGTGCATCATAATACAGATTTGTGGCGTATGACATCTCCGTCAGACGGCAAGGCGATGTGGGCATTTTGGCCAATGGGAGGCGTTTGGCTCTCTCGCCATTTATGGGAACGTTACGCTTTCCGTCCAGATGAGGAATATTTGCGCAACACAGCTTTTCCTTTGTTAAAGGGAGCCGCATTATTTTGTCTGGATTGGCTGGTAGAGCTGCCAGATGGAAGATGGACAACGGGTCTGTCTACGTCACCGGAGAATGTATTCTTGACTGCTGATGGCACGCCATGCAGTGTTTCAGCTGGCTCAGCTATGGATTTATCGCTGATCGATGAGCTGTTCAAGCATTGCATTCGGGCTGCTGAGATTTTGAATACCGATGCCCAGCTGAGGCAGGAGCTGAGTCAGAAACAGGAACGACTCGCTCATCCTGGGATTGCACCGGACGGACGTATTCGTGAATGGAGTGAGGATTTTGCTGAACAAGAGCCTGGGCACCGCCATGTCTCTCATTTGTATGATTTATATCCCGGAAATGTAATTAGTCCTTCCTCCACACCAGAGCTAGCGGAGGCAGCAGCGTTAACGCTTAAGAAGCGCTTGGAAGGCGGGGGTGGACACACGGGCTGGAGTGCAGCCTGGCTGCTTAATCTATATGCACGTTTGAAGGATGGAGGGAGTGCGTATAGCTGTTTACGTCGTATTTTGCAAGATTCAAGTCTGCCGAATTTATTCGGTAATCACCCTCCATTTCAGATTGACGGTAACTTCGGAACTACGGCCGGAATTGCTGAAATGCTCTTGCAGAGTCATCAGGAAGGGCTTGAATTATTACCGGCTCTTCCAGAAGAATGGTCTGAAGGTAGTGTGAAAGGCTTAGTAGCACGTGGCGGCTTTATCACAAATATAGAATGGCGTGAAGGACGCTTAATGAAGGCGGAGCTGACCTCGACTCATGGTCAAATCTGCAGAATTTATAGTCACCAGCCTTTGCTCATTCAAAGTTCTGATGGTTCACGAATAGGGCTAGAGATGGAATTTGAAACCGTAATAGGAGAGACCTATATCATTACACCACAAAGCGAATAAAACACATCGTTCTAGCATATAGACTGTTCTCAGAGTAGAATTATTCTACAGGGAGCAGTCTTTTTTTGCCTAAACGCTCATTATCTATTAAATGGTAGGGTTCGTTATAAGACTATAGGAGCCGGAGGAACGGAATATATATGTGGAAAAAACGCTTCACATTAGTAAAGATCATTCTGGGAGGAGTGATTATATTCGCTGCTATTCCACCGATGATTTATTGGGGCTGGGGTCATGCTTATGCGGCTTCGAGTTCACCCACCCTTCGTTCTGTAAATGAAGTAGCGCAGAAGCTAACGGGTGCAATGAACAACCGAAGGGAGACCATTACTTTTACTTATGAGAGCAAAGGTTCAAATTTGAAAACGAAAATACAAGCGGCCCTGGATCAAGCGATGGCTAGTGACCCTTATTTGTATTACATTATAGACAGCTACGGATATACTTATCGAGGAAGCGCAAGCTCTGTAAAAGTTACGGTGGAAGTGAAATATTTGGAGACGCTGGAGCAGACGGCTTTTGTGAACAAAGAAGTGAAGGCAGCGCTGAAGAAGATCATAACGCCGGGCATGAACAATCATCAGAAGGTGAAGGCGATCCACGATTGGGTTGTGCTTCATCTGAAATATGATACTTCGTATCGTAAATATACGGCTTATGAAGGATTGAAGAGTGGCAGCGCCGTTTGCCAAGGGTATTCGCTGTTGACCTATAAGCTGTTAAAGGAAGCTGGATTCACGAATAAAATCGTTGAGGGTACAGCAAAGCAGCCGGGAGGACGTAGTCAGTTGCATGCCTGGAATCTAGTGTTATTAGATGGACGGTGGTATCATCTCGACACGACTTGGGATGACCCGACACCGGATAAGGCTGGCGTTATTAGTACGGCGTACTACATGAGGACAGATGCACAGATGCGTCAGGATCATAGCTGGACGAAATCCTATCCGGCAGCGTCGGTAGGCTATCATAAGACCTTGTCTGCACTTGTGGAGCGTGGAGGACAGAGTGCAGCTGTGTATAAAAAGCTTCAGAAGGATCTCAATTATGAGCTATATGCCGAGGAGCTAATTGTACGTTCGGTAGGAGATCTGACTCGGCTAGCGAATAAGGCAATGGCCTCCGGTGAGGTGTCTATATTATTCCGCTATCATGGGAGTGGAACTCAGCTTAAGAATGACCTGCAGGAGCTATATAAGCTTGGACTAGAGGATGTATCTTACTCCAGTTCTGCTTTTGACAATACGGGCGATCTCAAAGTGTTTGTGACTTGGGAATAGAAGGATATAAGAAAGGGACATCCCATAAGCCTGAATGGCTGCGGGACATCCCTTTTTGTTTTTTTTACGGGTTCTTATTCGCGAATCTCTTTGTGTATTACTTCAATGATGCCTATAATCTGAAGCGCTGATAACAATTAGGGAAAATCCCCCTGATATTCACCTGATTCGTTGGTAAATATAGAACTCAACCCAATTATTAGGGAGAAATCCCCTAATTCCATTCAGTTTAAGAGCTTTTTATCTATCTTTAGGGTGATTTTCCCTAATTACTTTCACATAGCTTAGCTGTAGTGAACGCCAAAAATGAAGGAGCTAAGCGTTGACAGACTGCTAGGCTCCTTCATTTGCATTCAAACAATGTTTTACTACTCAGATTGCTCAAAACAGCCACTTTTTCAAGTCATTTTATTCTGGGTGAGTACTAAGATCGCATTTATCCAAAGGAATAATACTGCTCTTTCGGAACCAGCGATAGCCGAACCAGATTAAGAGAAACAGCGGTAAGCTGATATAAGAAACGGCGATACCATACCAATCGATCGTTCCACCTGTGAAGGCGCCCATATTCTGACCGAGTATAGCTACAATACAAAGTGCTAAGGCAAAAATAGGTCCGAATGGGAACCATCTGGCCCGGTAAGGTAGTTCATCTAGGGAATGGCCTTGTGCTATAAAGGCACGTCTGAAGCGGTAGTGGCAGACTGCAATGCCTAGCCAGTTAATAAATCCGCACATCCCAGAGGCGTTCAGTAGCCAGTTATATACGGCACCATCACCAAAGAATGAAGCAAGAAAGGCGAGCATTCCGACAGCCGTAGTTACTAGCAAAGCGCCAACAGGGACACCACGGCGATTAAGCTTGCCCAGTGCGCGTGGAGCCATTCCATCCTTAGCCATTGCATACAGGACACGGGTGGAAGCATACATTCCAGAGTTCCCTGCCGACAGTACAGAGCTGAGAATGACGGCATTCATTACGGATGCAGCAATGGCAAGCCCGGCTTTATTGAACACGATCGTAAACGGACTGACTCCGATGTCATCGATGCCACCACGCAGCAGATCTGGATTCGTATAAGGAATCAACATTCCGATTACAAATATAGCAAGGATATAAAAGATTAATATACGCCAGAATACTTGGCGGATCGCAATGGGGACGTTGCGGCGTGGATTCTCGCTCTCACCCGCAGCAACGCCGATTAGCTCGGTACCCTGGAAGGAGAATCCGGCTGCCATAAATACCCCGACGAAGGCAAAGAAGCCGCCGTTGAAGGAACTGCCCCCCATTTGGAAGTTACTGAAGCCTACAGCTTTTCCACCCATAATGCCGAATATCATGAGCACCCCGACAATAAGGAAGGCGATAACGGTAATGATTTTGATAATAGCAAACCAATATTCTGATTCCCCATAGCCACGAGCAGATAGGAAATTCAGACCGAACATCAGTAGAAGGAACACCAGACTCCAGAGGAAGGAAGGACTGTCCGGGAACCAATATTTGATGATAAGGGTAGCCGCTGATAGCTCTGCTGCAATCGTAACCGCCCAGTTATACCAGAAGTTCCAACCGATGGCGAAACCAAAGCCGGGGCTGACAAAACGAGTGCCGTAGGTACTGAAGGACCCGGAGTCCGGTAAATAGGTGGCGAGCTCTCCAAGACTAGTCATGAGAAAATAAACCATTACCCCCACAGCGGTATAAGCCAGAAGGGCTCCACCAGGTCCTGCTGAAGCGATCGCGCCGCCACTGGCTAGAAACAGACCCGTCCCAATAGATCCGCCTAGTGCGATCATGGTCAAATGTCTTGCTTTGAACGATTTTTTAAGCGCAGGCTGATTCATGTTGCCTTGCGCTGGGTTGTGCTGATTGCCCTGCATGAATATGACACTCCTTATGATCTAATCTTACTGTTCATGAACGGGGAGCGCTGAGCTGCTTACTCCCGCAATGCGGGAGGTATACTTCGTGATTCCAGAAGGTTATGGATAACTGTACGAAACATACAAATTCTGTAAACGCAAAGAAGCCGCAAACTATGTCTGCGGCTTCCATCTATACAGCTCCGCATCATACTCCCTGTGAAGATAGCGCAACACACTGCAGTCTGCTACTTACGCAGGCTGTACAATGTGACAGTTCCGTGCCTTTCGGCAACGGCCCCAGCCTGCACCGCTGTAAGAGCTACAGCACAAGCTTCGGCGGATATTCCTTTCGGCGTGATTCATAGACGGCTCTAACGTCTCCACACGCGTACTTTTTATATCCGCGACCTCTACCTCATCTTAGTATGACGAGGCTATCTTTACTTCATTCATTTATAAACAACAGGAATTAGTATAAAGCAAGTTTACTTCTCAAAGCAATGACAAAATCAGGTACTTCCGTGTTAATTACGGCGGCGCTCTGACATCTGTTGCCATACAGTACCTGCTGCGGCTTCACCTGAGGCGATACGCTCCAACGCCATCTTGGCTTGAAGGCCAACCTCGAACTCTGGATCATCCGCTGCAAGTGTAAGCGCATCTTGAGCTTCAGATGTGCCAACTTCGTAAAGAAAACGAGCTGCGCGCCAGCGGACAAGCTTGCTCTTATCCGTTAGTGCTGCCGTCATCACTGGCGTGGCGGCAGGATCGCCGATGTCGGATAGCGTATCGCCAGCCGTACGTCTTACGGCTGGGGCGCTGTCAGCCATCGCCTCATAGAGCAGCTCCATCGCCTCAGGTGTGCGAAGGTCGCCTAGATACACGACAGCAAGCCTGCGAATATGCAGCTTGGGATCGTGTAGCGCTGCCTTAAGCTCCGGCAGGAGCTCCGCCGTCGGTGTAAGATCCTCGAGCGCGGCGTACCGCACGCGCCAATCCTCATGCTTCAGGTCTCGCAGCAGCTCATCCTGCGTGCGAGTTCGTCTCTGCTCGACGAACTCACCTTCGGCTCCGTGCGCAATAGCTTGCTGCACGAGGGAGTCGAGGCGTTCCTGCGGATACGCTGCCTCGATTTCTTGCTCGACCTCGCGCGCAATGTCCGCGGGCTCGCCATAACGCACGCCGTAATCGGTGAGCTTGCGCTCTTTGATCATTACGGCGCTAGCCACATCCATAACCGCTTTAGTAAAGCGGTTAGCTAAGGATATGCGCTCTTCATTCGCGCCTGTTTTTACGCGGATTTGCATCGGAATTCCGCGGAACAATTGGACGAAGACTTGCGCTTCCCCAAAATGCGCACCGGCATTCTCGTCAGCCAGACTCCAATCTCCAGTTAATCCTTCGTTGCTCCCGAAGCGGCTTTGAACTTCCCTTAGAATGGCCGCCCAATCGGCGTTGCCTTTGCGCTCAAGTGCTGCAAAGTCAGCGGCATGATAAATGCTAGTAACGCCCGGTATCGTTAACATTTCACGTGCCCAAGCAGGTGCGGAACGCTCACTTTCTGGCGTATAGGTCTTGCGAATTCCGAGTTCTAAACTTTCGTCCAAATGTAGCTTCATCGTATTTGGACTTGGAGTCGGTTCAATAAAAGTAATCTTCATACGTAGCTCCCCCTTGAACGGTATATGCACCGCCATACTTTATACACATATTATCTCATTTCTGGCGTGAAACCAAAAGAACTCTTCTATTATTTCGCTAAAGTCTGCCATTGTGAGGAATAAAAGGGCGAACCTTTATCATGCTATTTGTATATTTTGCAAAATACGCTGCTGTTCAATATAGTTGTAGTATATTCGCAAAAGCTAGGATTGCCCGGTAAACTTCTGAAGAAGAGGTGTTGTATGCCTAAAACTCGTTACCATAACGTCGATAATGTAAGTACCGATAAATCATTAAAGGAATTTCGCCAGTGGCGTGAGGAGCGTCGTCGCAAGAAGAAGGACTATTCTTATGTTGTACCGAATACGCCGCCCAAAGTATCTTATCTGTCTGAGAATCGATTGGAGAATACCATTACGTGGATTGGGCATTCAACATTTTTCCTTCAATATGAAGGGATGAATATCATTACAGATCCCATCTGGGCGAGAAGGCTAGGCTTTGAAAAAAGACTGGGACAACCTGGGATTCCACTTAGCGAAGTGCCACCGATTGACCTGATTCTGATTTCGCACTCTCATTATGACCATTTGCATATCGCCTCTATCCGTAAATTATATCGGGCAGGGACAACGCTTGTAGTTCCTGTTGGTCTGAAGCGTAAAATGCTTCGCAAAGGGTTCCACAACTGTGTGGAAATGGAATGGTGGCAGGAGATTAAGCTAGGTAAGATCAAGCTTAGTTTTGTTCCTACTCAGCACTGGACGCGGAGAACGCCATGGGATACGAATACTTCTCATTGGGGTGGGTACATCTTGGAGCCCGCTGACTCCGGAAATCAGAAGTCTTCTCCAAATCTTTATTTCGCTGGGGACAGCGGTTATTTCCCAGGCTTTAAGGAGATCGGAAACCGTTATAAGATCGATATCGCGCTTATGCCGATTGGGGCCTATGAACCGGAATGGTTCATGACCTCTCAGCATGTAAATCCTGAGGAAGCCATACAAGCTTTCCTAGATGTAGGGGCGGAGACCATGATTCCGATGCATTACGGTACCTTCAGACTTGCTGATGATACCGCCCGGGAAGCGCTGGATCGCATGGAGAAGGCCCGAGTTAAACACGCGATTTCGGAGGAAAGAATTCGTATACTCGGTTATGGAGAAACACTGGTCGTACAAAAGGAGAATCGCACATCTGGGGAATAATTGAAAAAATTCCTCCTTAAAAGTTGTCGCTGTAAAACAGCTGGAATAAGTTTCGCAGGAGAGAGATCAGCTTAAATGCCTATTTCACGGGATTTTTGCACTGATTTTATGCTATAATGAGCCGAAACCCTAAAGTGAAAAGGATGGTAATGCGTAATGATTAGCACAAGCGGCGTAACACTCCGCTACGGAAAACGCGCTCTCTTCGAAGATGTAAACATAAAATTCACCCCTGGTAACTGCTATGGTTTGATTGGTGCCAATGGTGCTGGTAAATCAACCTTTCTGAAAATTCTGTCTGGGGAGATTGAAGCGAACACGGGTGATGTTCATATAACACCAGGTGAACGCCTTGCAGTTCTGAAGCAGAATCATTTCGAGTACGATGAATTCCCGGTACTTGAAACAGTAATTATGGGTCACACTCGTCTTTATGAAATCATGAAAGAAAAGGACGCGCTTTATGCGAAGTCAGATTTCACGGAAGCAGATGGCCTACGTGCCGGTGAGCTTGAAGGCGAATTTGCAGAACTTAATGGCTGGGATGCAGAGCCGGATGCGGCAGCTATGCTGATCGGTCTTGGTATTATGCGTGAACTGCATGATAAGAAAATGGCCGAACTGAGCGGCAATGAGAAGGTACGGGTACTCTTGGCACAAGCCTTGTTTGGCCGTCCAAATAACCTCCTGCTCGATGAGCCTACCAACCACTTGGATCTAGAATCGATTGGCTGGTTAGAGAACTTTCTCATGGATTATGAAGGTACTGTTATCGTCGTATCCCATGACCGTCACTTCTTGAACAAAGTATGTACGCATATTGCGGATATTGATTTTGGCAAAATCCAGATGTACGTTGGTAACTACGACTTCTGGTATGAGTCCAGTCAGCTTGCTCAAGCTTTGCAGCGTGATTCGAACAAGAAGAAGGAAGACAAGATCAAGGAACTGCAAGCCTTTATTCAGCGTTTCTCGGCCAATGCTTCCAAGTCTAAGCAGGCGACTTCTCGTAAGAAACAACTCGAGAAAATTACGTTGGATGACATTCGTCCATCTAACCGTAAATATCCGTTCCTCAACTTCAAACCTGAACGTGAAGCAGGTAAGCAGCTTCTGACAATCAGTGGATTGACCAAATCGGTTGAAGGTGAGAAGGTTCTTGATGAAATCAGCTTTGTAGTTAACAAAGGTGATAAGATTGCTTTCGTGGGTCCTTACTCCCAGCCTAAATCGCTGCTGTTTGATGTGATCATGGGTGAGCAGGAAGCGGATGCAGGTGAATATGCATGGGGAGTCACTACAACTCAAGCTTATTTCCCGAAAGACAACTCCAGCTATTTCGATGGCGTGGACATGAATCTCGTAGAATGGCTGCGTCAGTATTCTAAAGATCAAGATGAGACGTTCCTACGTGGATTCCTTGGACGGATGCTGTTCGCCGGAGAAGAAGCACTGAAGAAAGCAAGCGTATTGTCCGGGGGCGAGAAGGTTCGCTGTATGCTGGCGAAGATGATGCTGAACGGTGCGAACGTGCTTGTATTCGATGAACCTACCAATCACTTGGATTTGGAATCCATTACGGCACTGAATAACGGACTGATCGATTTCGACGGGACTATTCTATTCACTTCCCATGACCATCAGTTCATCCAAACGATTGCTAACCGTATCATTGAGATCACACCTACAGGTGTAATTGATCGCACGATGACATACGATGAGTATTTAGAGAATCCAGAAATTAAGGAAATGCGCCAACGCATGTATCCTGTAGAAGTATAATATTTACTTTCCGCCGTTATGCGGAAGGAACCCGTTAAGCAGCTACTCTAATCCTAATAGGATTGGAGTAGCTGTCTTTATAATTTCTATTTTGAAAAGATAACGGCAGGTGATGCTTGTGGACAGAACTATTTTTATTATGAGGCATGGGGAGACCGAATTTAATACGGAAGGTCGTTACCAAGGCCAATTGGATTCACCTCTGACTGAGCATGGAATGGATCAAGTCAGACAAATGGGCAGGCTGCTTCGTTATTCGGTGGATCATCCCTCCGAATGGAAGGTGATTTCAAGTCCACTTGGGAGAGCGCTGCAAAGCACACAAATTTTGTGTGATATCTTAGGTTATGATTTCAATAAAGTAGAAACGGATTCTAGGTTAAGTGAGGTTTCCGTTGGTTCTTGGTCAGGGTTAACGCTTAAGGAAATTGAGCAGGGCTGGCCGAATAGTCTTGAAGATACGACTATGTATGATTGGTATTTTCGTTCACCAGATGGAGAGAGCTATGAAGCGGTTCAGGAGCGTGTCACAGACTGGCTTGATAGCTTGTCCTCCACTCCGCGGGTCATTGCGGTTACACATGGATTAACAAGTAGAATTCTACGGGGAGTATACGCGGGGCTTGCAAGACAGGACGCCTTATCACTTGAGGTTTCCCAAAGCGCATGTTTTCAGTTGGCTAATTATACAATAAAGAGAATCAGTTATGAATTTGATGAGTTCTAGCCCATCCATTAAGGCAGACGAACGCATAAAAGGCTGCGTTGTCCCTGAGGGATACGCAGCCTTTTATGTTTATAAAATAGTGCTAGGATCCGCCGGTACGACGGCGTTGGTTGCTAGGCTTTTTGTTATTCTGACTTTTTAGGGGTTTAGCGGATCCGGCCTGGAAAGTTGATCCAGGTTTAGAGGAAGATTGTTGTTTCTTCTGCTCCAGCTTTTGCCGGATAGCTTCAGCTAAATTGATTTTTCCTTTTTCATTGTTTTCGCTCATTATGATAACCTCCTTTGAAGCAAGTCCTTCACTTTATTCTAATTGTTTTTAAATGCTGCTACAAGGGCAAGAATAATTGAAAGAATTCTTTTCTAACAAAACAGAAAACGAGGAGATAGCCAAAATGGTTGATATTTACGAAGATATACGTAAAGGCGAGCGTGGCGCTTGGGTTAGTATAGCCGCTTACCTCATTTTATCGACATTCAAGCTGGTTAGCGGTTATCTATTCGCCTCTAGTGCATTGGTCGCGGACGGTGTCAATAATTTAACTGACATCGTAGCATCTGCAGCCGTGTTGGTTGGTCTAAAGATTTCGCGGAAGCCACCTGACTCTGACCATGCTTATGGACATTTTCGGGCAGAGACAGTAGCTGCATTGTTGGCTTCATTTATTATGGCGGTAGTAGGTATTCAAGTGATTGTGGAGGCGGTGCGGTCCTTTTTCGATCGTGCAAAGGAAACCCCGCAGCTATGGTCTGCTGGTGTGGCCCTAGTGTGTGCAGTAGCAATGATGGGAGTATACATATACAACAAAAGGCTGGCTAAGCAGATAAATAGCAGTGCACTCATGGCAGCGGCGAAAGATAATTTTTCGGATGCTATGGTTAGTATAGGTGCTGCTGTTGGGATTGTAGGTGCGCAGTTCGGACTGCCGTGGATTGATTCTGCGGCGGCAGTAGTTGTCGGACTAATTATCTCTAAGACGGCATGGGATATTTTTCGTGACTCGACCTACCGGCTTACGGATGGCTTTGATGAAGATAGATTGATGGATCTACGTAGTACGATTGCTCGAACACCGGGAGTAGAGGGGATTAAAGATGTGAAGGCACGGGTGCACGGGAACCATGTACACGTGGATGTTGTAGTGGAGGTAGACGCGAATATTACAGTGGTGGAAGGTCATAGGATTAGTGATTCCATTGAAGAGAGAATGAGCAAGCTACACAATATTATGAATGTACAGGTGCATGTGGAACCTAAAGATTAAATTGAAAAATTCTATTTTAAGGAAAAAACAAACATATTCAAGGAGGATTCAAGACTTTAGTCCTGTGTTTTACCATAAAGTGGCATGATTATATGTGCAATTTGGAGCATGTTCCAAATCCCGGGCAAGCCTATAATGAGGGCATAAAGGAATGTAGTACACACCTTTGTTGAAATCTCATCATGGTATTGGGGGAACGTATGATTAAATCACATAAGCAATTAACAGCATCCTTATTGGTTTCAGCTGCAATTGTTGCAGGTTTAGGAGTATCTGCTCTTGGAAATGCAGCAGCAGCCTCAAGTCCATCAAATTCAGTTATGGCAGCAGCAGCCGGTCAAACAGCGGTCATCGAGGCAAGTGTTCGCCTTCGCAGTACACCTTCTACAAGTGGAGAAGTAGTGAAGTATTTGCAAAAGGGAGATCAAGTGCAGATTGTGGCACAACCGAATAGCTATTGGTATCAGGTGAAAGCAGCGGATGGATCCGTAGGCTATACAAGTGCAGATGATAAGTATATCAGCGTAAATTCATCATCAGTAGGTACACCAACAACACCATCAGCACCATCAGCACAAACGGGAACCATAAAGTACGGAGTGAATCTTCGAACTACACCTTCTACAAGCGGAAAAGTACTGAGACTTCTGAAGAAGGGAGAACAAGTACAGCTTCTGGCACAGCCGAACAGCTCCTGGTATCAAATTCAAACCTCTGATGGTAGCATTGGATATATAAGTTCAAATGATCAATATACTTCGTTCGCTAATAATGGGGGGACTGGGACGGTAACGCCGACACCGACGCCGCCAGCACCAGTACCACCTATTTCTACACCTGGGGCTTCTGCCCAAATCGAGAGTGTAATCTCAGCAGGTATGGGCTATCTTGGGACACCTTATGAGTTTGGTTCCAGCAGATATGATACAAGTACCTTCGATTGTTCTGATTTTATCCGGCAAATTTTCATGGATGGTGTGAATCTGAAACTGCCTGCTGATTCCCGTCAACAGGGAGATTGGGTGAAATCGAATAGTACGGTAGTTACGTCTATTTCCGGTTTGAAACGCGGCGATCTAATGTTCTTTATGGATTATAAAGGGAACTCCGCTTCAGCGTATGAAGGGGTCGACAAATCTAAGGCAAGAATATCGCATGTTGCTATGTATCTAGGAGATGGACAAGTTCTCCATACGTATTCCGTAGCTTCAGGCGGGGTGAAAGTAGATAAATTAAGCGCTTCTTGGACGAATCGTTTCCTCTTCGGGGGATCGGTCATCCGATAATTATATAGGTATACAGAAGCGGCAGCATCGCATGTTTGTGACGGGTGAACAAAGGCGGCGTAAGCGCAAAAGCTACCCCCTCAGTAGAATGATCTACTGAGGGGGTAGCTTTTTGTATATATAAGAGTTTATATGTTCCGTTCTATAAATTATCTTTATATTTCTTGCTTAAACACTTGCCGTCCTTATAGGGACGCCGAAGGCATTTATGCTTGTTATTATCTTTTTTGTACTAATTACATAATTACATTTGCAGCAACAGGAACCTTTACCCACGCTTTTCCTAGCCAAGTGTAGATTTCTCTCCATTCATTGCCCCAAGTATCCGTAATCACTTCACCTGTGGTATCTAGCGTTTGAGCGCTAAGCCAGCCTGCGGGAATCATACTGCCAACTGAAAAGTGGAAAGCTGTTTTTTCGGTTAGAACAATTTGTGGTGTGGCTGGAGTAATATCCGATGGGGTAATGATCGTTTCAAAAGATGTTGTGTAAGTGCTTCCATTTGCGGTCGTAGAATCTGTAGTTGTCCCTGTTACCTCTGCGGCTGATGCTGTAGCTGCTATTGAAGCCATAAGTCCCAAGGCAACTGTAATGCTGGCGAATTTTTTCATGTTAAGTTCCTCCTCATTATGATCTAATTTCAAAACTTTTTCTTATTTTCTCAAGTGACATCTGTGTGGGAATGACCTATACTTTCTGCATGATGAATAAGATATATGGATAGTTATGGGAGGAGGCTACATCGATCTACCTCTGCGTCCCGTGAAGAGGGAAACAACAAACAGAACCAAGAATACGAAGAATAGTATCTTTGCAAGACCAGCAGCGGCTGCTACAAGATTGAAGAAACCAAAGATACCAGCGATTACAGCTACAACTAGCAGAATTGCGGACCATTTTAACATTACATATCACCTATCCTTTTTTTGATTTGTAGTCATTGTATAAACGGGGACTTTGATTCTGAAACAAAGGGGAGCAGGGAGTTTTGACAACGCTCGACAGATTGTTTCGGCATATGGTAGTAGGGGTAACTATGCAGTATACAAGGCTGATTAGCCACTATTTATGAGATTTGGAAGGGGTTATGAATATGATCATTGAACTTAGTGTAGCTCTCGTTGCCATCGCATTCGCAATACTTGTTTTCTTTCTAATTAAGACATTGCAGTCAGCGAAGCAATCTCTTGACAAAGTAAGCCAGACCTTGGTGGAAGTGCAGAAGACGATGGATGAACTGACTTATGAAGTGAAGACTACAGTCAGACATGCAAATGAAATTACCGCTGATGTACAGAATAAAATTCAGAAGATTGATCCTGTCATAGATTCTGTGAAGAATTTGGGAGAAGTTATGAATGAGTTGACCTTAACCGTTAAGCAAGTTTCAGTAACTGTGATTGAAAGATATCGTAAATCACATGAATTGAGGGAGAAGCGTAAGGGGGTATCCTTAAAAGAAGCTCCGCTGACTCCAGCTGAGGAACGTACGGTAAACTCTTATGATGCTGTTAATAACGAGAAAGCACCGGGGAAAATAGCTACTGTGTTAAAAAGTGTAGATGTAGCTGCAACTCTTTGGAAAAAATTCCGTCATTAAAGTTAAGGCAGCAAGTCCTCTGTAAATGGCGGCTGCAGATAAGAAAGGTGGGATAACAACATGAACATTATCATTCTTTTGTTTAGTCTACTTTCCCCATACTTTGATGCGTCTCCACAGTTGACGCCTATCTCAACTTTTAGTGATCAGCCTAAGACAGTTCTCACATTTGAATATTCCTCAGAAACGAGCCCTTCTATAAACCGGTTTGATTCACTGCAAGGTGTTGCTTTATATGCTACGAAGGAAGAATTGCTTCTGGCCAAGGGTGATCCGCTTGCGGTAACAAATGATCCATTGCAAGGGACAGAGGAGTACCAATATGCAGATGTGACAGTGGGTGTTGGTGAGGGGTTTGTGCTGTATGTGCATGTCTCACCATCTCAAGCACAGCAGTTTGGTCTACAGGTAAATGGGGCGGGAATTGATCCCATGAAGGATAATGTGCAATCTACCTTGGGTAAACCGTATTTTATAGCCGAAGATGGAGATGTGTATATGAGAGGAAATAATGCGCTCAAAATATATCGAAATTTAGCAGGTGAATTTGAAGGTATTGATTTATTTGATAGTATTTCTTCTTAATATGTTTCACTTTTGATCATTTTGGTTAATAAATAGGGGCTGTCTTTACCATAGAGTAACCTCCCGAACCACTACATGTAGTGGCTCGGGAGGTTACTTTGCTGAAGGCGTAAATGAACCTATTACTATATTTACATATATTAAAAATAGAAATAACACATTTAAATAGCGTATGATATAGGTAATGAGTCGCAGAATTTTTCGTTCGTAATACTATTCGTGTGAGGTGAAGATGATGAGAATCTTAATCGTAGATGACAATCCGACTAATGTTATCATTATCCGTGAAATCCTGAAAAAAGAAGATTACCGAAATTTCGTAACCGCATCCTCAGCAAAAGAGATGCTTACGCGGTTGGGTATCGGTTCTGTGAGTGAAGATGGACGTCCTCGGATGTCAGATATCGATCTGATTTTACTGGATATGATGATGCCGGAAATGGATGGAATCGAGGCATGTCGTGTTGTGCAGCAATACGAACACCTGAAGGATATTCCAATAATAATGGTTACAGCTGTTGGAGATTCCAAGAAGCTGGCAGAAGCACTGGATGCAGGTGCAGTAGATTATGTTACGAAACCCATTAACAAAGTGGAACTGATGGCCCGAATTAGGCTCGCGCTGCGGTTGAAGCGAGAGAAAGATTGGCATAAGGAACGAGATCAGCGAATTCAAGAAGAATTGAGACTGGCCGCACTTGTTCAGAATGCTGTGTTGAGCTCGCCTCTTCAGGAAGAGAATTTTGAGGTCAATGCCATCTATCAGCCATCCTCTGAGCTTGCCGGTGATTTATACGCGTGGTACCCCCTTGGTGATGGCCGATATGGCGTGATCCTGCTGGACATTATGGGACACGGAATATCGTCATCTCTTTTTTGTATGTTTCTTGCTTCTGTATTAAAGGACACGGTAACTACGTATGTAGAGCCGGAAAAGGTAATTCAGGAGCTCAATCGAAGGTTTAATCAGCTCTATATTGAGAAAAAGTTGATCCAATACTACTTTACGACCATTTATCTTGTGATAGATACCCGTATGAAACGTATTGACTACGTTAACGCCGGGCATCCACCAGCGCTGTTTTTTGAAGGCGAGGCTAAGACTCCAGTCATGCTGGAGAGTAACTGTCACCCAGTAGGTCTGTTTGAACGGATCGATATTCAGCCACAGAGCTTAACCTATGAAGATGAAGGGCATTTAGTTCTTTATACAGATGGTCTATTGGAACTGGTTGAGGGTGAACAAGAAGAGCAGCTTAAATTTATGATTCAACATTTAAATGTTGAACATAAGTGGAACGAAGAAGCTATTCGGGCTGCATTTTTCAATGTAGAGGTTCCTAAAGAGCGTGATGATGATAAATGTATTGTGTGGATCTCACTGAAGAAGGGAACAGATAGAGAATGAAGATAAAGGCTAAACTCTTAATTGGCTTCAGTGCCATGTTAGCGATTATGCTTGCACTTACGATGATAGGATACGACCGCTTAAATTATATGAATGACCAACTGGAAGGTTATCAGGACAGATATATGAAGGGGCGGTCTTCTTCGGGGATGCGTGGAGAAGTCAATGATATGGCGCGAATATTGACCACGACCATGCTAAGTGCAGATGCATCATCGGTAGAATCTCAAAAGAATGAGATTGATAAAAAGATTAATAAAGCGAATGAGCACTACGAGAAAATAAAAGCGTCGATGACCAGCGCTGAAGAGATGCAAATGGTTAGTCAAATAGATGATGCGTACACCTCTTATTTAAATTATCAGGAAAAGGTATTGAAACTGCTATCGGCTGGTTATTTTCAAAATGCCAGCACATATTCCAACACAGAGGGACAAGCGATTCAGAATGCCGTGTTAAACGCTCTGAACAGTCTCTCTGATTATAATGCGTTTATTATGAACGAAGAGAGTACGAAGGCCAACGAAGCTTATAAAAGTTCGACTCAGATGGTAGTTCTTATGATGATTCTGGGCTTACTTCTCGGACTTGGAGTAGTTCTTTGGATCATCCCTAGCATCACACGGGGGCTTAATGTCGTTTCGATGATGATTACCAGCTTTGGCAACGGTAAAGTGAGAGCCATACGGCGTATAAAGGTTACTACTAAAGATGAAATTGGTGAGGTTGCTCTCGTCTTTAAGAAGATGGCTTTAGATCTTGAACAGAAGCAGCAAATGGAACAGGCCTATGCGCAAGCGCAGAATGACCAATCCTGGCTGAATGCGAATGTTGCTCAGGTGACGGAACTATTGCGAGGTGTTAGCTCCTTGGATCAGGTCTCACAGACCTTCATCAATGAGTTTACCCCTGTGCTGGGAGCACAGTTCGGAGCTGTATATTTAAAAGATGCCAATCGTCCTGATTTTTTACGAAGCAGTGGATATTATGCAGTAGATAACGATAAGAAACCTAAGGACGGGTTTATGATTGGAGAAGGGCTAGTAGGACAAAGTGCGCTCGATATGCACCCCATTAGACTGGAGAAGGCTCCTGAAGACTATTCATCCGTCAAGTCCGGATTTGTGGATGCGCAACCTAGATATATTTCTATCCATCCGCTTATTTTTGAAGACGAACTGCTGGGTGTAGTAGAATTTGCTTCATTCCAACCTTTTAGCAGTTTGAAAAATGATTTGCTGCAACAACTTGCGAATAATTTAAGTATTATTTTTAATAATATTAGCCGTCGTTTGATCGTGGAGAAATTATTGCGTGATTCACAAGCTCTTACGGAAGAGCTGCAGTGTCAGTCGGAGGAATTACAGACTCAGCAAGAGGAATTGCGTCGTTCCAATGAGAACTTGGAAGAGCAGACGGATGCGCTTAAACGTTCGGAAGAACTGCTCCAGCGTCAGCAGGAAGAACTGGAGCATTATAATACGGAACTTATTGCCAAGACCCGCGCTTTAGAGGAACAAGTGCAAGAGGTTGAAGAGAAGAAAGATGAAATTGAGCATGCAAAAATTCAATTAGAGAAACAGGCCAAACAATTATCTGTGACAAGTAAATATAAATCAGAGTTCTTGGCGAATATGTCTCATGAATTGCGGACTCCACTTAACAGTCTCTTGATTTTATCTCAGCTTCTTACGGAGAATAAGGATGGCAACTTGTCAGAGAAACAGGTTGAATTTGCACATACGATTTATATGTCAGGTGCAGACTTGCTTAAGATGATTGATGAGATTTTGGACTTATCCAAGGTTGACGCTGGCAAGATGGAACTGAACCAAGAAGAAATTAAATTAACGGAGCTGAAGAGCTTTGTGAAGCAGAATTTTGCTCCGCAAGCGCTCAAAAAGGGACTTTCTTTAAAAATCACCTTTAACGAGCCATTACCAGATAGCGTCATTGCCGATGGTCATCGGTTGAAGCAGGTGCTAAGAAATCTACTTTCTAATGCTTTTAAGTTTACGATGGAAGGGTTTATTGAGTTCTCGGTTAGCCAAGCAGATGACAATCTTATTCCGCTGGATCTGCCGAGTGAAGTTGAATATATTGCTATTGCTGTGAAGGACAGTGGAATTGGTATACCGGCGGACAAGACCGATATTGTGTTTGAAGCTTTCCAACAGGTGGATGGGACAACCAGCCGTAAATTTGGGGGGACAGGCTTAGGTTTATCCATTAGCCGTGAGTTAGCGCGTTTAATGGGTGGAGCTATTGTGCTGGAATCCCGTGAGGGTCAAGGCAGTACCTTTACTATGTATTTGCCGGTTATAGGGAATTATAATAAACAACCCGCAGTAATAGAAGCTGCTGCTTCTAGAGAGGATCGGGCCTTCGAAGAATATATCGGAGATATGCTTCCAACCCTTGTACCAACGCCAGTCCATGAACCTATTCCACAATTGATGATCGATGATGACCGTGATCATTTGACTGCAAATGATAAGGTTCTGCTTATTATTGAAGACGATGAGAGCTTTGCGAAAATATTACTGGATATGGCTCATGGCCGCAATTTCAAAGGGCTTGTAGCCCTTCAAGGCGATACTGGACTGCAGATGGCGAAGACTTATCTACCTGATGCAATTATTCTAGACATTCAGCTGCCTGTAATGGACGGTTGGACCATCCTTAGAGAGTTAAAAAGCGCATCTCAGACCCGCCACATTCCTGTCCATGTCATCTCTGTAAATGATGAAGTGAAGCAGGGGCTTATGATGGGGGCTATGGCTTATTTAAGAAAACCATCTTCTAGAGAAGCTCTAGAGCGGGCGTTCTCGCAAATCGAGAACTACACCTCCAGTACGTTGAAATACTTGCTGATTGTTGAGGATGATGAGATTCAGCGTCGTTCTATCATGGAATTGATCGGTCACGACGATGTGGCTATAACCGCAGTTTCAACTGGCGGGGAGGCACTGAGTGAGCTACGGAAGCAGAGATATGATTGTATGGTTCTGGATCTGATGCTTGAGGATATGACTGGTTTCGATCTGCTGGATCAAATTCGTGATGATGAGGAATTAAATGATCTACCTATTATTATTTATACGGGTAAGGATTTGGATGGCAAAGAAGAGACACAGCTACGCAAATATGCGGAATCAATTATTATCAAGGATGTACGTTCTCCAGAACGGTTATTAGATGAGACTACGCTGTTCTTGCACCGGGTAGAAGCCAATCTTCCGGAAGATAAACGTAAGATACTGCAGAAGCTTCATAATAAAGAAGAATTGTTCGAAGGAAAGAAAATACTGCTCGTCGATGATGATATTCGCAATGTGTTTGCGCTCTCCAGTGTACTCGAAGAGTATCATATGGAAGTGAAGTTTGCGGAGAATGGACGCGAGGCGCTGGAAATGCTGGTAGAGCAAGAAGATTTCGATCTTGTACTAATGGATATGATGATGCCGGAGATGGACGGATATGAGGCTATGCGCCGGATTCGCGAGATGCCGCAGTACAAGAAACTGCCTATTATTGCGCTTACCGCCAAAGCTATGAAAGAGGATCGTGCCAAATGCATTGAAGCGGGGGCCTCTGACTATATGAAGAAGCCAATCGCAACGGGTCAACTTCTATCTTTAATGCGAGTCTGGCTGTATTCGTAACCTCAATATTGGGGTAATACTTTAAAAGAACTAACAAAAAGCCATTCTTCAAAAGTACGGCGTGTTGATAAGGGAGTCGGGATAACAATGAAAGCAATAGAACACGGATATGAAGAGCAACCCGTTCTGGCGGGAAGTGACGAACTGGAGCAAATTGAGATTGAGCTGCTTCTTGATGGGGTACACCGTTTATATGGCTATGATTTCCGGAATTATGCGTTGCCTTCATTAAAACGACGCATCTGGCATCATGTTCATGCGGAGAATGTACTCACCATATCCGCGCTGCAAGAGAAGGTTCTGCATGATCGGGCTTGTTTTGAACGATTTGTCTACAGTCTCTCTATTCCTGTTACTGAAATGTTCAGGGATCCGGGATTATTTCTAACTTTTCGCCAGAAGGTAGTTCCATTGTTAAGAACCTATCCCTATATTCGTATCTGGCATGCTGGATGTTCCACTGGGGAGGAAGTTTATTCCATGGCCATCCTGCTTCATGAAGAAGGGCTTTATGATAAGGCTCGAATTTATGCCACAGATATGAATGAGCGTTCTTTACAGCAGGCTAAGGAAGGCGTTTATGATATTAGCAGAATGAAGCAATACACAAAGAATTATTTGGAGGCAGGAGGTACTCGGGCATTTTCCGAATACTATACTGCGAAGTATAATTCAGTTATTTTACAACCTTATTTACGCAAAAATATTATTTTTGCTGAGCATAATTTAGCTACTGACACTTCATTTAATGAATTTAATGTTATTTTCTGCCGAAATGTAATGATCTATTTCAATGATGAGCTTCGTGATCATGTTCACGGGTTGTTTCATGAAAGTCTAAGTCGCTTTGGAATCCTTGTTCTGGGCTCTAAGGAGTCCATTCACTTTACGAAATATAGCGATTGCTATGAATCTTTAGACAGAGTGGAGAAAATATACCGTAACATAAAATAACGCATGTGGGAGGGTGGTCCTATGGGGTTTCAAGAACCAATTCATATACTACTAGTAGACGACCGTCCTGAAAATTTGCTGGCGCTGGAGGCAGTGCTTGAGAGCCAGCATTACGAGCTAATTAAAGCTACCTCCGGTGAAGAAGCGTTGCGCTGTTTGTTAAGGTATGATTTTGCTGTCATTGTACTAGATGTACAGATGCCGGGTATGGATGGAATTGAAACTGCAAAATTGATCAAGGCCAGAGAGAAAACGAAGGAAATTCCGATTATTTTTATCTCTGCCAATAGCAAAGAAGCGGAGCATTTATTCGCTGGCTATTCGGCAGGGGCTATTGATTATATGGTCAAGCCGTTCATTCCACAAATTTTGAACTCTAAGATACAAGGCTTTGTCGAAATGTACATCACGAGCAAGAAGCATCAGACTCAAACCATGCTGCTGCAGCAAAAGACGAAAGAACTGGAAATCATTAATAGTGAGCTTATCAAGGCAAAAGAAGAGGCGGAGATCGCCTCGAAAGCAAAGTCGGAATTTCTAGCCATGATGAGTCATGAAATTCGTACACCTATGAACGGCGTAGTTGGTATGATCGATCTATTAATGGAGACGGATCTTACTTCTGAGCAAAAGGAATATTCAGAGATCATTCGGAAAAGTGCAGACACGTTGATTACGGTAATTAACGACATTCTTGATTTTACTAAAATGGAATCCGGAAAAATGGAAGTTGAAGAGCACTTATTTGAACTCCGAAATTGTATTCAAGAGGTGTTCAGTCTCTTTTCGATAGAAGCGGGAAAGAAGAACCTGGAGCTCGCTTATTTTATTGATCAGAAATTGCCTCGGCTTTTATATGGGGATATGGCTCGTTTACGCCAAGTTCTAATTAATCTGATCGCTAACGCAGTGAAGTTCACAAATCAAGGTGGGGTTTATCTAGTCGCCTCGATCAAGAGCGTTGCGGATCATAAGATGGAAGTTGAATTCACAATTATGGATACGGGGATTGGTATTTCTCCGGAGAAATGTGACCGATTATTTGAGCCCTTCTCGCAGCTTGATTCTTCCATGACACGGAAATATGGGGGAACAGGTCTGGGATTAGCTATATGTAAATCTCTTGTCGGAATGATGGGCGGAGAAATCCGGGTAGAATCGATGGAGCAAAAAGGAGCCACTTTTATATTTACGATTCAGGCATCCATGCCAGGAGAAGATTTGATAGGTGGATATCAAGAAGAGGAATCCACGCATCTTGTTCCCAATCAAGAGGGGAGAAGTAGAATCCTTGTTGTGGATGACCATCCGATTAATCAGCGTCTAATGGTCAGCATGCTGGATAAGCTGGGCTATGCGGCCGATATGGCTGAAGATGGTCAACAGGCTGTGGAGATGGCGATTAAACGTCCTTATGATTTTATCTTTATGGACCTTCAGATGCCAGTGATGGATGGCTTGGAGGCAACCGCTCAAATTCGTCGAGAGGGCGGTCCTGCTGCCGAGAAGACCGTTATCATTGCAATGACGGCGAACGTCATGGAAGGGATTCAGAATCGCTGTAAGGCCTCTGGAATGGATGATTACATCAGCAAACCGCTGAAGATGAGTAGTATAAAACAAATTATTTCTCGATATTCTAGTAGCGACAATGTATTAGTAGAACCTGATATATCTATTTTTCAAGCGTAATCTAGTATTTACCAATTCATTTTTTTAACGTTATCTGATTCAAAGGTATATCATTAAGGTTATTAATATAGAAAATATTTGTTCAGGAGAGATCGTCTAATGAATACGCATAAAAGTAACAAGTTCCATGCTAAGACAGAAACCAAAGGGAATGTATGCACAGTTTTCCTGAGTGGTGAACTTGATTTATCAGTGGCTTCCGATTTCCGCCTGGTTATGGAGCCACTTGTGGGAGATACCAAACTAGATTTAGTTATTAATCTAAAAGAATTAAAATACATTGATAGCACAGGGATTGGTATTCTACTTTCGATCCTGAAATCAAGACAAGGAATGGACGTTAAGTTTATGGTTGAGGATGTTCCTCCACAAATTCAGAAGCTGTTTGACATGACTGGTATTTCCAAGTTTTTTGCCTCCCAAGAGAATTCCCACTAGGAAAGGATAGAACAAAGAATGAGTGATGATGTGCAAAAAGTAATTCTTCAGTTGCCTGCTAGCGCAGAGTATGTGGATATTGTTAGGTTGAATTTATACGGCATTGCCTCGAAAATGGGTTTCACCTATGAGGATATAGAAGACATGAAAGTGGCAGTATCAGAGGCGTGTAACAATTCAGTATTATATGCTTATGGCCAAAAAGACGGAGTAGTAGATGTTATTTTTGAGGTAGAGGAAAGCTCCTTATCCATTACAGTCAAAGACGAAGGGGAGAGCTTTGACGGCTTGGACAAGTCTAATGAACGTATGACACTGCACGATAAGGAGTTAAGTGACGTTCAGGTTGGCGGGTTAGGGTTCTACTTAATGCAAGCGTTGATGGATGACGTTAGTGTTGTAAGTGAAGCCGGAAAAGGGACGGTGGTAACTTTGAAGAAGCACCTTAATTTTAGCGAGGAGAAAGTATGAGTGACAAAGTGACTCCCCCCGAGTCCATGAATGAAGCAGTCACCCAAATTTGGGAGTATCAGCAGACCAAGGATAACGATCAGGCGACGTTGCTGATACAGAAATATGAGCCTATGGTAAAAATGGCTGCTGGGAAAATTTCCCGTAATCGCCCCGACTTGTATGAGGATTTATATCAGGTCGGGCAAATGGCGCTCATCCGGTTACTGCAGCAATATGATATCAGTCTCGGAATCCCTTTTGAGCCCTATGCGATGAAAAGCATGATTGGACATATGAAGAATTATTTACGTGATAAATCTTGGTACATACAGGTTCCTAGACGGATTAAAGAAAAAGGAGCGCTTGTTCAACACGCGATTGATGAACTTACAGTGAAGCTTGAGCGTTCTCCTGCGGTCGATGAGATCGCTCATTATCTTGATCTGTCTGTTGAAGAAACTGTAGAAGTACTGGCAGGCAGAGAATGTTACCATTACGTATCTCTGGATTCACCGCTTTCCCAAGAGGAGACTGGAGCTACGCTAGGGGAGCTTATCAGCTCTGATGCGAACGATTACGAGACTGTAGAGAAACGAATGGATCTGCAGCAAGCACTAGGACAATTGAAGGAGCAAGAGCAGCAGGTATTATTGCTAGCCTTCCAAGATGGTCAATCCCAGCGGGCAATCGCTCAGAAGCTGGGGGTTTCACAGATGAGCGTTTCACGGATACAGAAGCGGGCCACTGAGAAGTTAAAGCAGATTATGGCCAACTCATCCTATTGAGCTCCTTTATGTGTAATATACATTACCTGGATTTGAATTTTACTGTTCGACGATAAGGACATGCCTCTCTCCGTGCCTGGAGAATAGCATGTCCTTTATTTGTGTTCTACAAAGCTCTTACCCCGCTTGTCCGGCTAACCTTGAAGGATTAGACGGACAAGCGGGGTAAGGGGGAGCGGTGATAGATGGGTGATAGATAGCCCAGTTGTTAGCTGTTCGCATCGATGTATTTTTTGATCTCACCAAGGTACTCACCGATCACGGGAACATCAAGAAATAGGCTGAGAATGTAACCCAGGACACCAAGGACTACGAACGTTCCGAGAGATAGGCCAAGACCTCGGGATATACCGGCCATTAAGTTTGTGATAATTCTTTTTTTTGGATCTGAGTAGTTATCGAGGATGTCCTTAAATTCTGATTTTTCGAGTGAGTCAGCAATCTTATCCAGACGATTGTTTAAGCGTTTGACCTCATGCCGTAATTCGAAAGGATGTTCATCAATTTCATATGCTTTTGTTTGGCTATTTGTTTCTCCCATGGAGCACCCCTGCTTTCTGTAGCCCGAACGGGCATTTATTAAGGATCTATTCAGTCAGATGAATCTTTATTGAGGGTATAACTAAACAACAGCCAGCTGCGGACAGCTGGCTGTTGTCGGATGAAATGATAGCTGTATTATGCCGCAGATTAGTAACTGGATTTATAGGAGGATTTAACATCCTCTTTTGCATCTTTAGCCTCATCGGCGACTTCTTTAGAGGATGCTTTGGCTTCGTCAGCGACTTCTTTAGAAGCGTCTTTCACATCAGAGGCTACATTATTTGAGGCTTCACTTACAGTGTCACCAATTTTGCTGCCTGCGTCTTGAAGGGTAGCGGCAATTTGCTGCTTGCTGTCACTGACAGTTGTGTAGATATCAGAGGCTTTGACTGAAACCGTACTAGCCAGATCGGTTGCTTTTTCACCTACCGTTGTGGCAATGGCTTTGGTTTTGTCAGTTACGACGCCAGCCACTTCTTTGGTTTTGTCAGTAGCAAGCGTAAGTTTATCAGACAGATCACTACGCATTTCACGGCCAGGCTTTGGTGCAAATAACAGGGCTGCGGCAGCACCTATTAAGCTACCAATAAAGATGCCTTTGAAAAAGTTGCTTCCGTTTTCTACTTCATGCTCTACTTTATGTTCTACGTTACTCATCACCAATCACTCCTTATAAGTTATCTTACTTCGTATTTAAACTTTGGCGTATAGGCTGAAACAATTGATGAATAAGGGGACGATGGCGAGAGTCACTTGTTCTAGACTATTTATTAACAGCTTGGAATACCACATAGAACGAATTCGGGCAGATTGAGATGTAGTAATTTTTCAGAAAAGCAATAATCTGAGGAGGCGTCACTCTGGATTTATTGCTGATGGTATTGTTTTTGTGTGGTTTCTAAAATCTTCTTGGTGTGGAGAGGATTGAAGAATGATGAAAATAGGAGTAGAATTCCTCATGGAACTAACACTTAAGGGAGTTTGTGATGTACAAAAAATCCCCGGAGCACGGGGTTATTTTCTAGCATTTATTAAATGTAGAATTCTAATAAATCCTTGTGGGTTATAGAGCAGCAAGAGAAAAGAGGAGAGTTACCATGGAAACAGTATTAGTACGAGAATATCGGTCAGATTTGCTGGAATGTGTCCATAGCGGACATATTGCTATCGTAGGAGAAAACGGGAACGTAAAGGGATATGCAGGTGATCCTGAGTTTGTGTCCTTTACCCGTTCTGCGGCTAAGCCACTTCAGGCTATCCCAGGCATTCGTGGAGGAATCGTGGAGCATTATGGTTTTACACCCGCTGAGGTTGCCCTAATGACTGCTTCTCACCGAGGAGAGAGCTACCATGTTGCAGCGCTAGAGAGTATTTCCTCCAAGATTGGGATCGATGAGCAACAAATGATATGTGCCACTAGCTATCCACTGGATTATACGAGTAGAGAGAATGCCATTCGCGGCGCGGGCAAAAGAAAGTTCTATCATAACTGTGCGGGCAAGCACATGGGGATTTTATCGTATAGTAAGCTCAAAGGACTACCACTTGAAGAATACGCTCAGCCGGAGCAAACGGTTCAGCGTGAGATTATAGATACGATTGCTTATATGGCTGGTGTAGCACCAGACAGTATTGGTCTAGGTACGGATGGATGCGGTCTACCGGTATTCGCCATGCCTTTGACAGCCTTGGCGACTGCGTATTTGAAATTAGCCAATCCTGATTTAATTGCTGACGAGGCAACTCGCAGAGCGGTCACTACGATCACTGCGGCCATGAATGCTCATCCGGAGATGGTTTCTGGGTCTGGACGCCTTGATTCAATCCTTTTGGAAGATGAAAATATTATTGCTAAGGGTGGATTTAAAGGCGTATATTGCTTTGGGTTGCGCCGCGAGCGACTGGGCATTGCCTTCAAGATTCTGGATGGATCAGAAGAAGAGTGGGGACTTATTGTACAGGGGATCTTAAATCAGATTGGATACAGCCAGAAAAATACTTTGGAAAAGCTGCGTAATGCATTTTCAGGTGTGATCTACAATGATGGTGGTACGCGGGTAGGTCATGCAGATACAGAATTTCAGCTTCATCTCATGAAATAGGAACTTAAAAAGGAGCCCGTCGCTGCGCATCCATCTCGGATTCGCAGCGACGGGCTCCTTTTGTAATCGAAGAACAATTATTTCTGACGCAGACGGCCGAGTTCGGAGACGAGCGCTTCTACCTGAGAAATACTGAGTCTATCGCTGCCCATGGCTACCTCATAGACATCGAAGATATCTTCATATTTATCTACTGAAAAAGCGGAGGCTTGCATTGCAGCAGCACTTGCCATCTTCAGTTTGTTCTTGATGGCCTCGATCATATATTCAACATTTTCCTGACTAGGTTGTGTTAAATCCATAGGGTTATTAACATCCTTTCTGTACACTGATTCATGTATTTTACCATGATTGTGAGCTTGATCACCATTTTTTTGTCGGGCTCAAAGAAATCATGTTAAATTAAAGGCATGAAATCAAAAATATCATCGAAGGGAGGAAAGGTATTGGCAATTAGAGAACAGGGAAGCAGTAAACGAAGCAAAATGGACGATGTAGGATTGGTGTCCTTTTTTATGGAAATTGCAGCGCTGCATTCAGCTAAGAAAGTTACCTTTCTGTGTATCGGAACGGATCGATCTACAGGTGATGCTCTCGGTCCATTAACAGGCAGCAAACTTCTGGAATATGGCTTTCCACACGTAATCGGTACGTTGCCATCTCCTTGCGATGCAGATAATTTGGTGGCCAGAGTCGCTGAGATTCCATCTGAGCATATCATTATTGCTGTGGATGCTTGCCTAGGACCTCCAATAGCTCTTGGATATTACTTCGTTTCGAATGAGCCGCTTCAGCCAGCACAATCGGTGGGGGTATGCCTTCCCGCAGTGGGGCATTATAGCTTGGCGGCGATTGTAGATATCAACGGTCCCAAGCCATATCGGACGCTGCAGACGACTCCACTACATAGAGTTATGGTTATGGCTGAACAAATTGCCGCCGCAGCAGCAAAAGGGTTTGGAATTGAGCGTTAAGAATAGGATGCCAGTTTCAAGAAGAGCTGTTTTGCTTAATAATAGATATTAGTTAATATATCTTAGTATTTTGGAAAGAGGGAAGCAGCCATGGAAAGAGTACGTTGTGACGGAAGCAATATTTGCTACAGTGATCAGGGAAAAGGCGAGGTTATTGTATTATTGCATGGCTTTTGTGGAAGTGCTGAATACTGGGAACAAGTCATTCCCATCTTAAGCAGCGACTACCGAGTGATTGCTCCCGATTTACGTGGTCATGGAGCTTCAGAGGCTCCACTAGGCCCCTATACGATTGAACAAATGGCAGACGATGTTCTGGGCTTGTTAGATATACTAGAAATTTCTGAATGCACCATGCTGGGACATTCACTTGGTGGATATATTACACTTTCGTTCGCGCAGCGGTATGCCTCTCGATTGAAGGGCTTCGGATTAATCCATTCTACTGCATATCCGGATAGTGAAGAAGCACGGGAGAATCGATTGAAAAGTGTCAGCAGAATTCAAAATGAAGGCATTACTCCTTTTGTGGACAGCTTCGTCCCAGGAATTTTTGCTAAAGCAACTGCTTCTGCATCACCGCATCTGCTGGAGCGAGCCAAAGAAATTGGTTACAAAACTCCTCCACAAGGAGCAGCGGGAGCTGCACTGGCGATGCGCGAGCGTCCGGATCGACGTGATGTGATCACAGCTACCACGTTGCCGGTACTACTTGTGGCTGGCGAGCAGGATGGACTGATTCCTGCGGAACGCACCTTTACTTCGGATAAACCAAATATAACGCAAGCTATGATTTCTGGAGCGGGCCACATGAGCCTCTTTGAAGCTCCTGAACGGTTAGCTGAGGTTATCAGGGAATTCACCCAAGCTACAGTTAATTTTAACAGTCATTCATGATCGCTGAAAAATAATTCAAAAAGAGGCAGCTCCGCGTCAAAGTAACTGGCGTGGGTTGCCTCTTTTACATGGAGACTACTGAAATTTGCAGATGGATGGAACAATCTTCTTTCTCTACAAGCTCATAAGTGGCATAGCGAAGTGCAATGGTTTAAGATAAATGAATAGCACACATGAAATGGCTAGATACAAAAGATTTACAGTTCCAGAATGGAAAAGGGGGAAGTTCATGTTCCGAAGAGACTATATTGTCCGAATGATCGAAGATATGACGGCGATGGTTGCCAAGGTTCTAACGCTAAAGCAAGAGCGGAAGACAACGGAAGCCTTATGGGAAATTGATGAGCTATTGAACCGTCATTTTCCGCTGAACTCACGTCTTTTAAATTCATTATCAGTAGAAGATATTATAGATATGTTCCGGTTTAACGGTGTGTTGGAGTCAGATAAGCTTCAAGGTGTAGCCAAGCTGCTTAAGGAAGAGGGCAGCATTTATGCTGCAAATGGTGATCATGATGCGGCACTATTTAGAAGTATGAGAGCACTGCACTTATATTTGTACGCAGATTTGCACGGAGCTGATCGAGAAATACTGCAGATGACAGAGGATATTGATGAACTTTTGGAGGAAGTCAAAGCGTATCGTCTTCCAGCCAAGACGGAACGGCTGCTTCTAGTTTATATGGAGTCTATCGGACATTATAGTAAAGCGGAGGACGGTCTTTACCGACTATGGGAGCAGGGGGAAGATGTGTCACTGGAAGGTGATGAGCTGTACAGACGGCTGCTGCTTAAATCACCGGAAGAATTGGAACAAGGCTTGCTCCCTATCCATGAAGTGGAACAAGGATGGAAAGAGTGGCACCGGATCACAGAAGTTCGGAGGGAGTCGGAAGCCTAATGAATACCCCTTTATTTATTATCGATGCCTTTGCAGGAAAAGCATATTCAGGAAACCCGGCAGCAGTATGCTTGCTGAGGCATCCAGTCGACGAGGCATTTATGCTGAAGACAGCAGCAGAAATGAACTTGTCAGAGACGGCATTTCTCTGGCCGGAGACTGATGGATATCGCCTGCGCTGGTTCACGCCCAAGGTTGAGGTTGATTTATGTGGCCATGCTACTCTAGCGAGTGCACATATATTATGGGAGTTGGGATTGCTGGATCCAGATGTGGAAGCTAGATTTTATACACGCAGTGGGTTGCTTAGAGCTTCTCGTGCGGATGATCTGATCTCACTGTACTTCCCGCCTTATGAGCTTAAGTCTTCTCCTACAATTCCGGCTCTTATAGAAGCACTTGGTATTTCAGAAGCAAATGTGGTAGAAACTATGCTATATGCTGACAATGTACTTGTACGGCTCGATCAGGAATCCCTAGTTCGCGAACTTAGCCCAGACTTCGGGGCTTTATCCCGGCTTGAAGAGAGAGCCTTTGCGGTTACTGCAGAAAGCTCCACCGAAGGCATAGATTGTGTGTCACGGTTTTTTGCACCGAAGATGGGGGTAAATGAGGATCCGGTCACGGGCTCAGCGCATACTGCGCTAGCACCTTTCTGGGCTAGTCGACTTAACCGTACGCAGCTGACTGCTTATCAAGCTTCCGAACGAGGAGGCTTGCTTCAACTTGAGGTAAGCAAAGATCAGATTAAGATGTCTGGCCGAGCAATAACTATTGTTAGTGGAGAGCTGCAGGTGAAGCCCTGATAGGATAACTCTTGTAGAGCCGTGATATAATGGAACGATGTTGGTTAGGAGACATAGAATCTCCATTTTTAATCCCGAAAGTGAGATGTGCGTTGTGGAATCTTTAAAAGCTCTTATTGAACAACTGATTAATGACCGTACCTTGATTATGGCTACCTTAAGCCAAGTGCGTAACAAAGGGGAGACCTGTACGAAGGTACAGATTAAACCTGTCGAACTAAAAGGTAAGTTGCATTATCAGTTTGCGTCCTATATTGGTACAAAGGTTGAACATCGCAACGTACCGGCAGAATTAGCAGCGGAGGAGATGACCCTTTTATTTAGAGAATCATATCGCCAAGGCTTGTTATGCACGGTGGAAGCGGATTATCAGGTACTGATTAGCAAGAAATTCAAAGTATCTATCCTTACCAAGTCTCCAAGTAAAAAAGAAGAGCCGGATCTAGCACACAACCGGCGCAAGCGCTATGTGCTGGAGGATGGAGAACCTGTGCCATTTCTTGTGGAGCTTGGCATAATGAACAGAGAAGGAAAAGTGCTGGCCAAGCGATACGATAAGTTCCGGCAGATCAACCGTTTCTTGGAGATGGTTGAGGATGTGCTTGCCGATCTGCCAACTGGACGGCCATTAACGATTGTTGATTTTGGCTGTGGTAAATCGTATTTGACCTTTGCTCTTTATCACTACCTGACCGTCCGCAAGAAGCGGGAGCTTAATATTATTGGACTTGATTTGAAAGCAGATGTAATTGAGCATTGTAATGAGCTTGCTACGAAAATCGGTTATAATCACCTGAAGTTCCTTGTGGGTGACATTGCCGAGTACGATGAGCTGGATCAGGTAGATATGGTTATAACGCTTCATGCTTGTGACACAGCTACAGATGCTGCACTCGAAAAAGCAGTACGTTGGGGCGCCTCCGTTATTTTGTCTGTGCCTTGCTGTCAGCATGAATTGTTCGCGCAGATTGAGAATGAAGTAATGAGTCCGATGCTTTCACATGGGATACTTAAGGAGCGTTTCTCTGCCTTGGCTACGGATGCTATCCGTGCCAAATTGCTCGATATGATGGGTTATAGCAGCCAGCTGCTGGAATTCATCGACCTGGAGAATACACCGAAGAATATTTTAATCCGTGCCGTTAAAAGCTCGGGTGGTGATAACTCCGTCAAATGGCGTGAATACACCGACTTCCGTGATTTTATAGGGGCGAAACCTTACCTTGAGCGCGTATGTGCGGACCTGCTTCCGAGTGGAAGTTCGGTGGAGGGGTAGCGCGACGTTTGAGGAGCGGTATATTGGTTTAGTTGTATTTTGTGCAGCTAAATATGCTCTGAAGTTGCTTTACTGTGAATTAGTTGCACTCTGTACAATTAATAACGATCAATTCTCTCCATCTGGCGGGATTTTCGAAAAATAGTTGTATATTATGCAATTACATTAGGACGCAGTAGCGAAGATCAGAGGTTAGTTGTACTTTTTGCAACAATAAACCTTTTTTGATGAGAATTGGGACGGTACAGCTCCTTCGTGGAGAGGTATTGTCCTTTTTGCATTCTAGTTTTGCGAAGGGGAAATGTGGAAAGGATAGAGATAACTTAACGAATATAGGGGTATCTAAATGGGGAGCGTTAACAGAGAGTGGAATCCGGATTCAATAATCGTATATTTTAGTGCAGCCTTAGTCATCGCAGCCGGAGTAGGAGCTTGTTTGCTGCGTGGATTTTTTTTTACAGAGGAGATGTACCTCTTTCTGACCCTATGGTTTGTGATGTGTTCTGCTGTTTTGCTTTATTTGTACATTGGCGTAAGCAATAGGAGAAGTAGCTTAGGGGGAGCAAGTGGAGTAAGTAGAGCTTTGAAAATAATGTTGGCTGCACCCTTAATAGTTCTATCACTCTATCTGATTCATTCGCTAAGAGAACCCCTTTCGGCACAGGGAACAATGAATGAAATATTACGGTGGGGCTTGTATGCTAGCTTTGCATTTTTGGTTTGTTTTTGTGCGTTGAATCGGGTGGGGCGTCAGCTTATCATTGCCGCATGGACTATATTGGGCATGTTCTTAAGCATAAGTGCTTTGCTGGCAGTGTGCGGGGTACTAGAGTTACCTTTCGCTGTAGCCTACAGCAATTCACCGGAAGTAAGCATCACTGGGGCCAGATTAGCAGGAGTGATGGAATATCCTAATGCTTTTGGTGCTGTGATGGCTGTTTTTCTATTGGAGCGGTTGTTTGCTGTCGCTGCTTATTATGAAAGACCTCAGAAGAGTGTGAGGATGTCGCCAGCAGGAGGTTGCGGTGTTGGGCGAGAGTCTGAAAAGACAGGGATAGAGTATACCCGGTTGGGATATGGGAGTGAGTGCGTAGAAGAGGAGCGTGGGAGTGAAAAGGTAAGCGTAAATGTAGGAGTGGAGCGGCGAGAAGCGGGAAGCACGGCCGCCGCGCTGCTGCGCTTGCTGCCGCTGTTCCCGTACGCCGCCGCGCTGCTCCTCAGCGAGTCGCGCGGCGCGTGGCTGACGGCGGCTTGTGCCTGCACCGCCGTCTTGCTCTGGAAGCGGCAGCTCATCGCGCCGCTTCTTACCGCTGGCGCCGCGCCCGTGGTCGCCGCGGCGCTGCTCTACCGCCAACTGGCCCGTGCCGGGTTGGCGGTAGAGCCTCTGCCCGGCCTGCTGTGGCTGGCCGGGCTTTGGGCCGGCGCGTGGCTAGCCGGCCTATGGCTGTGCCGCAGCCAGCGCAGCGCGGCGGGCAGTGCCCGAGCCGCCATGCTGGCATTGGCGGCGGCAGGTTGGACGGCGGCGGGCACCGCCGTCCTTCTGCACGTGCGCGAGCGGATCACCGGACCGTCAACGACGGTATCCGCGCGTGGTCTGTTCTACCGCGACGCCTGGCGGCTGGCGGTAGAGGCACCTTGGCTGGGGCGCGGGGGCGAGACTTGGCGGAGTTCATATCTCGCCGCCCAATCCCGCCCTTATGTTGGCAGCCAAGTGCATAGCGGTTATCTCGACATCCTGTTGAACCTAGGATTTGTCGGCCTCGCAGCCATACTGTTAATGCTGCTGGCAGCAGGCTGGTTGCTGGCTAAGAGATCGCTGCGTCTCTTGCCGCCATTTTTGGTTATCGTTTTGCATAGCGCAGTCGATTTTGACTGGAGCTACGGATTAATCTGGCTGCTGCTTTTTTGGCTGCCAGCACTTGCCCTGTCTGAATATGAGCAGAAACATCAATCTGTGAATACCCGCTTTACGTCCATAAGTTTGTTCACCACTCATTTTGGACCCGTGACTCCACCGCCAACTCAATCGACGTCCGCGAGCCCACAGTCAACTCACCTCGAGTCCGCGACCTCGCCTAAACTCGCCCATCTATATCCCCGCCGACTATTCATCACTGCCGCCTGCTCCCTTTATCTCATGCTATCTGTATTGTCCCTTCATGCCGCACAAGGAGAGAGGTACTACAGGCAAGCAGTTCAGACGGTTGATTCCTCGGTGAAGATAGATATGCTACAGCAATCGCTAACGTGGAATCCCCGGTCTCCTAGAACAGCGGTAGAATTATCCAGGCTGCTTACGAACGAGAAGGGCGTGAGAATACTCCAGCAGAGCTTGCTATACTCCCCGAGGAATGCACGTTTAAGCTGGGAAATGGCTGGGCGATGGATGTACAGTGATGATCCGGGAGCTGCACTGTATTGGATACATCGAAGTATTCGGTTGGATAAATACAACAACGCTAAGTGGGTCAAAGGAATTGAAGGCATGCTAATGATGGGCCGAAAAAAGTTAGCGGAAGGGAATCGAGTGGAGGCTATAAACTGTTTTGCCTCAGGAAATGAGCTTTTGCGGCAGTATAGAGTGTTGGCAGACTACGAGGCTGGAAAAGGTGAGCAGCATAATGATCGAAAGTTCCAAATGACAGAACAAGCCGACGACCTGAGTCGGCGGCTTAGGGGATTAGCTTCACGATTTTAACTGACGCGAAATGATCCAAGAGTACAGAACGGGAACGATAATAGCAAGCACAAGTGCCGTAATAATAAGGACCTGAGACAAGATTCCGCTCCAAAAGGCTCCTCCAAAAATGAGCAACCCACCGATCATCCACATTCTTCCCGAGAGACGATGTGTTTTTCGCCACACCTCTGGGCTGGAAAGTGTCCATGCTGTACGAACACCGAACAAATAATTATCTTTTATCTGTGGCATGAAGTTGCCGAGCGCAATAAACATCACTCCGACGGCTCCTATAGCAATTTTGCCCACGTTAATATCTTTTCCCAATCCGTAAGCAACTGTGAGCACAAGCATGAGATTAAAAAGCACCCCAATAGTGAGTCTGCTCATGGCATAAGCATTTTCGAACTTCTTGTAATTTTCTCGCTTAGGGTCGATGCTGCGTGTGAACTGCAATATCAGGGGGAGCACAATGCCCAGAATACCCCACATGGGAATAGCTATGTTTTTATCCCAATAGCGGTTGACCTTGCCGGTAATTCCGAACTGGGCAGGCAACTCTTGCGGCAGCTTACCGTAATTGATTAAAGCATAAGCTAGTGAAGCTAAACCTAATATTACAATTAGTGTATCTTGCCATCTCCATTTAAAATCCTTCATCGTCAATCAGCCTCCTTCTCAGAATCAATATTCTGACGGCTTTGCTTTCCGTCCAAAGCTTTACTTTTCGTCTCCGTTTGCTTTCCTGTACCTGTTAGCTCGAGCAGCCAGCCAAGAACCTCTTCCAGAACCGTCGTATTTAAGGAATACACAATGAATTGACCTTTTCGTTCATCCTGTACGAGATCGGCATGCTTCAGAGCATTCAGATGGTGAGAAATACTTGGTTTAGACATGTTGAAGAAATCGGCGATTTCACCTGCGGTGCGGTCTTTTTCCCTTAGTAACCGAATGATTTGGCGACGGGTAGGGTCAGCTAGTGCTTTGAAAGACTCATTCATATGCCACCAGCCTTTCGATATTTAGGTAATTATCTAAATATATAATAATCCTTCGTATTCTTATCTGTCAATGTGTACCTTCCTCATTTTGGGGTTAATCAGATGGTTCCAACTCTTTTTAAGAGAGGATCGAAATAGGGTGACGGCCTTGTTCCTGTAAGTAGAAGTGATAAGGTTGCTTGTGCTAGAATAGGCTAAGAGAAACTGGAAAAAAAGCAGAGCGGCAAAGCTTCTATAAATATAAGAAAATAAAAGTTTAGTATCTATACTTTATTTCTTATATTTCTCGCTTAAACGTCTAGCGTCTTTATAGTCGTCAAAGATGTTTATGTTTGATACATAGCCATATTCTGCAGAAAATGGAGGAGGAGCACGGTTGCATATTATTTCTGATCTGATCTCAACATTGTTTGAATGGATTCAAAGTCTTGGTTATTTTGGGATTATGATCGGACTTATGATTGAAGTCATCCCGAGTGAAATCGTACTGGCTTTCGGTGGCTTTTTAGTATGGAATGGAGATATTAATTTTTTTGGTGCCGTATTATTCGGTACGATCGGCGGAGTCATTGCACAGATTTTTGTATATTGGATTGGTCGTTACGGTGGCAGACCTTTTCTCGAGAAATACGGCAAATATATTTTTATTCAAAAGAAGCATATTGACCATTCGGAAGAGTGGTTCAATAAATACGGGACGGGCGTAATCTTTACAGCACGTTTTATTCCCATTGTTCGCCATGCCATTTCTGTTCCAGCGGGTATTTCTCGTATGCCTTTAGGTAAGTTTACTTTGTTGACTACGCTTGCTGTTATTCCATGGAGTGCATTGTTTGTATATCTAGGGATGACCTTGGGGAATAAATGGGAAGATATTGACCAAGTAGCCGCTAAGTATACCAACGAAATTATTCTTGTAGCGATCGCTCTGATCATCATTTACTTTGTGTTTAAATGGTACAAATCCAAGAAAAAGGGGACTACAAAATGAAGCAGAATGTAGCTCAAAAGTTTGGAAAAGGCCTAACACCGCGCCAATTCGTAGAAAGTATGACGAAGAACCAACAGGCCTTTGAATCCTGGTATGAGAAGTTTACTTGGGAAGATGAGAACGATAAGGAATATTTCGAAAGTCTGAACCACCGAGACGATTTGCGGGTACTAATCCTGGCAGCGGATTGGTGTGGAGACGTAGTACGCAACATTCCTGCTGTATTCCGTATTCTGGAGACGGCGGGTATGAAGACAGAGGTATTCATTTTGGAAGAGAATCTGGATCTTATGGATAATTTCTTGACCATGGGTGGAAGATCTGTACCCGTCGTGATTTTTGCGGACACTGGCGGATATGTGCTCGGACATTGGGGTCCTAGACCAGAGCATGTGCAGAGTATAATGAGAGAGTTCAAACGTGAGAATCCTGATCGTGAGGCCGCTGATTACGACAGCAAAATCGCAGAAGCACGTACAGCAATGGGGCAAGCTTATGGGGAAGGAACGGAATATCAGACAGTGATTGCCAAAGAACTGCGTAGTCTGATTTCCGGATTCTAGGGCAGATGCTAAATATTCGTTCATTTAATCTGGGTCCGCTTCAGACGAATGCCTACTTACTGACAGGTGCGGATCCTGCGAAGGGTATCATCATAGATCCCGGTATGAATCCTGCTGCGTTAGTGCGGAGTATCGAAGGAATGGAAATCGAAGCTATTTTGTTAACACATGCACATTTTGATCATATGGGCGGTGTGGATGAAATTCGTAAAGCTAAGAAATGTCCTGTTTATTTACATCCACTTGAAAGTGAATGGCTAAGCAGCCCCAAGCTGAACGGTTCACTAATGTGGTCGGAGGTGTCACCTCCTCTAGCTACAGATCCTGCGGAATATGATCTGGCAGAAGGGCAAGTTCTGCAGTTCATTGGACACACTTTCCGTGTATACCATACACCTGGTCACTCTCCAGGCAGTGTAAGTTTCCTTTGTGGAAATGATCTATTCTCCGGAGATGTACTCTTTAAAATGGGAGTTGGACGTACAGATTTGCCTGGTGGTAGGGAACGAGATCTGTTTGATTCTATTCGTGGCAAGCTATACAAAATGGATGATGAAGTGAAGGTTTATCCAGGACATGGTCCACGGACAACTATTGGATTTGAAAAGATTCGCAACCCTTATGTTCCTCAATAAACGTTGGTTCTAGTAGAACCGACAAAAAACGAGGAAGTTTTAATAGACAAAAGACTACAAAAGGACTAGAATGAGGTTAATTAAATGTAACTTTTACCTCGCGAAGCACGCAGACTGCGGAATTAATCCCGGTTTGCGTTCTTTTTTTTGTCTTCATATAGGCTTAAAAGCATGGAGGGAAGTAGAATGGAGAAGAATATATACTACCCGCTGGACTATGGTTGGTATGACTCCAAGGAGAAATGGAACCATTTTTGCAGCAGTAATTGCCGATTTTTTTCGGAGTGTCCAGGAAAGGCTGGCTTTTGTGCATCCGAAGAACGTAGAGACATACAATTTGAAAATAAGGATCTTCGTAATGGCTTGCTTCAGGAGACCAGTGGGGTTTACGGGGGAGTATCAGTGTTTTCAGGAGACGAGATCAGAAGGACGTCTCTTTTTTGGCATTTTCCGGCAAGGGAAGGGATCATTCAGCCCTGGCGGCGCAAGTTGTGGGATCTCAAAAAATAATTATTAAGTGGAATGAACGATTCATAATACATATTCGTACTACAAATAGAAACGAAATCTTGAATGGAGGGGCAGATGAGCGATCGGTCGCTGGAGAGAATCAGACGGGCACAGCAGGGAGATACTTCAGCATTGTCTTCACTGCTGCGAGAACACTATACTTTTTTATTCAAATATTTAATCAAGGTGACCATGGACCCGTTGCTGGCAGAGGATCTTGTACAGGACACCATGGTCAGATGTATGGAGAAGATCAGCACCTATAACGGAACTTCTTCCTTTTCCTCTTGGTTAATCACAATTGCCACCAGAATATTTATTGATCGCAAGCGGCGCTGGAAGCGTGAAGCGGAATGGAAACAGCGGGAGCAGCAGGAACAGGGGATCCGTTCGATTCGTTGGCGATTTGAGAGCAGAGGGGAAGAGTGGAGTGAAGTGCTGGATTCCCTCTCCAGATTACCCTCTGCACAAAGAGTGGCTGTGCTATTGAAGCATTACTATGGCTATAGTTATGACGAAATTGGCGAGATCATGCGAGTTCCTTCAGGTACAGTCAAGTCGCGTGTATCCCTTGGTCTTAACCAACTACGAAAGGAGCTGAATGAGGATGGAGAAGGATAAAGATAAGGAGCCTGAGATGTATTTGCACAAGCTTTCAAATGAGCTTGACCGGTTAGATGCACAATATAATGACATCACACCACCTTCATTACAGGAACTGGAGAGGTTAATGGTTGATGCCTCTGTGCATAGAAAGAGCATGGAACGTAAAGAGCTGCTGTTATTCTGGGGCATATCTTTGATCCTGGTCAGCGTATTTCTATCCATTCTCGGTTCTGCACCGATAATCTATTGGATTATTCAAGCGATTATTCCTATTGCGGGACTCAGTGCTCTAGGAATAGCGAGGATTAGGAGAAACAGAGAAGGTGCGCAAGAATGAATGAGCTGCAGGATGTGCCCCTATGGTTATGGTTTTGCATAGCTATAGCATTAATGCTGCAAGGGACATTGCTATTCCGGGATGCAAGACGACGCGGAAGAAAAGCCTGGTTCTGGGGTCTATGGGCTATAACTACAGTTCCTTCACCTGCTTTGGTCTATTTACTTGTTGTCATTCTACCGGAAAGACGTAGGCGAAAGAAGTTGTAAAGGTCCGGGATATGAGCTCGTTCCTTTCATAACACAAAAGGAGTGGTAATTCATGGAAGATGTAAAATGGGGATTAATTATGCCGTTGATCATTTTGCAGGCTTTACTGGCTATTATCGGTTTGATTTCTTTAGCCAAAGCAGATAAAATGCGCGGTCCAAAATGGTTGTGGATTATAGTCATTATTTTCGGAAATATATTAGGCAGCGTAGCTTATTTCACGATAGGAAGGAAAGATGTCTAATGTCACTCCTTCAAGTTACAAATATACGCAAAAGCTATGGGGCGCATATTTCCGTACATGATATAAGCTTTGATATTGAAAAAGGAAGATGTGTTGCCTTACTAGGGCCCAATGGTGCAGGCAAGACGACCACACTACGTATGCTGGCAGGTCTTCTAGAACCTACCTCTGGAATGATTTCGTTTGAGGGGAGCCGTCCTGGATCAGAATATCGCAGAGGACTAGGATATGTACCGCAATCCCCAGCCTTTTACGGTTGGATGACTGGACAGGAGTATGTTGTGTTTGCTGCAAAGCTTAGTGGAATGGGAGCTAAAGAAGCAACAAGCAGCGCTTTGGAATCGCTTATGCGTGTAGGCCTCAAAGACGATGCACGCCGCAAGATTGGTGGGTATTCCGGGGGGATGAAGCAGCGGTTGGGTCTCGCACAGGCACTTGTGCATCGCCCTCGACTGCTTTTACTGGATGAGCCCGTATCTGCACTTGATCCGATCGGCCGCAGGGAAGTGATGGAATTGCTGCGAGAAATACGTGAAGAGACAACGGTAGTTTTCTCCACGCATGTGCTGCATGATGCGGAAGAGATTTGTGACGATATTATTTTAATGAATCATGGACACATTGCTGAGCAGGGGTCTTTGTCGCAGCTTCGTTCACAATACAGCCTTCCTGTTATTCGTTTACGTACCGAGAAGCACAAAGAAGCCATTCAGTGGCTGGAATCTCTTGCCTCCAAGCCGTTTGTACTGGAGTCGGAGTTGTTTGGAGATCATGCGGTTTTTAATGTGAATAATGTGGAAAAGGCCCGCCAGACGATTTTGCAAGAAGCAGCGCAGCTCGAAATTCCATTGCTGCAATTTGAAGCAGGCTCTTCCACATTAGAGGATTTATTTATGAAGGTGGTGGGCGTATGAGCAACACCTGGGTCCTTTATCGAAAAGAAATGCTCGAGATGGCTCGCAGTTATAAGCTAATCTGGATACCTGTCGTGTTCATCATTTTAGGCATTATGCAGCCTTTAACCACTTATTATTTGCCGGAAATATTAAAAGCCTCCGGGGATGTGCCACCAGGTCTGCTGGAAGGGTATGAAATACCGAGTGCCGCAGTTGTGATGGCGCAAGCACTGGGACAGTATGGAACAATTGGAATGCTGGTATTGGCGCTAGGCTCGATGAATACTTTAGCTGGAGAACGCTATAGCGGAACTATGGAGTTAATTCTAGTAAGACCGGTTTCTCCCGCGGCCATAGTGATCGCTAAATGGACAGCTCAACTGACCCTGCTTGTTGTTGCGCTTGGATTGGGTGCAGCGGGTGCAGCTTATTACACGGAGCAGCTAATTGGATCGCTATCATGGGGCGGGGTTATCGCAGCTTCAGGGGTATATGGTTTGTGGTTATTATGTGTTGTCTCGGCTACGTTGTTGTTTAGTGCCTTTTTAAGACCTCCAGTAGCCGCTTTTTTAGCACTGGCGTTAATGGCTGGATTGTCATTAGGCTTAAGCTTATTGCCTACATGGTTTGACTGGACACCCGCAGGACTTTCCGGGCTGTCAGCAGGAATTCTTACAGATGGAGAGGGCTTTAGAGCAGGTCCATATCTTTCTGCCGGTGTATTGATCCTAATTTGCCTTGTTGGGGCCGCGCTTTTGACAAGAAAGAACAACCTTCCCAATTGATTATTAAGCTGTGCTGTATCGAATATAGTATATTTTAAAATATAAGAAAGTATAAGTTTCACGCTATACATTATCCTTCTATTTCTCGCATAAACGCGTATCGTCCTTAGGGGACGCCGAAGGCGTTATTGCTTGGTACAATTTTCAGGATCGTCAGGCCTGCCGCTAGACAGTTCTATCTTTTTTTAGTAGACTGTTGAAACAAGCAAAATCATGATAGATTTTGGGGTCAGGAGGTAGGGCGATGCTGCGTTTAGGAGAAAAGATTGTCATTGTTGCGGACGCTTTTGAGCAGAGTCTTCCTATCGGGGAATACGGCTACCTAATTGCTTACGACCGCAATCCCGATAATGCGTTTGACTATGTTATACGTGTACCGGAAGCCAATAGGAACTTTTATGTTCCGGCTGAAGACATTGAGGCGGAAGAACATTTATTAGTAGCTGAGGCTGAAAGAGCAACGCATGAAGCGTTAATTGATTATGCTTTGTCCACGTACAATGAGAAGCTGTTCCATCATTTGATGAACGGTGAAGATATGGATACAGAAGAGACGGAAACAACGTCAAGCGAAAGCATGTCCCAAGCAGATTTCATTAAACAAGTGAATCTTAGAGCTTGGATTTAAGGAAGGCCGGCGAAAGCCGGCTTTTTTGTTATAACCCCATCATTGAATTGTCTAAGCTTCTACAATATAATTAAAAACGTTATCCGGGCACTTTAGCCCTTTAATTAGGAGGGATTTATCTTATGAGCATTACCGTTAAAGATGTGCAGCATGTGGCCAAGCTGGCTCGTCTGCAATTGAGCCCGGAAGAAGAGGCAACCTTTACAGAACAAATGAATGCTATTTTACAATATGCTGAGAAGTTGAATGAGCTAGATACGGAGAATGTGAAGCCGACCACGCATGTACTGCAGGTCAGTAATGTGATGCGTGAGGATGTTGTGAAGGAAAGCCTAACGCAAGCGGAAGCACTTCTTAACGCACCTGATGATGAAGACGGACATTTCAAGGTTCCGGCTGTTTTGGAATAACTACATAATTAGAAAGGGGGAAGAATCTTGAGCCTGTTTCAAAATCGATTGCCTGAAGTACATCGCATGTTAACTGCTAAAGAGGTATCGGTCAGTGAACTGACTGAAGAATCGCTGGCGGTTATCGCTGAGCGGGATAAGAAAGTAAATGCATTTTTGACCTTGAACGAGGAGGGCGCTCGTAGCACCGCACGCGCTTTGGACGACAAACTGGCATCCGGAGCAGCACGTGGGTTGCTTTTTGGTCTTCCTGCGGGAATTAAGGATAATATTGTAACGAAAGGACTGCGTACGACCTGTGCCAGCCAATTTCTAAACAATTTCCAACCGATTTACAACGCTACTGTTGCTTCAAAACTGCAGCAAGCAGATGCCGTAACCATTGGTAAGTTGAATATGGATGAATTCGCGATGGGCGGTTCTAACGAGAACTCAAGCTTTGGTCCCGTACGCAATCCTTGGGATCTAGAGCGTGTGCCTGGCGGTTCCAGCGGTGGATCTGCTGCAGCCGTAGCTGCGGGTGAAGTGTTCTTCTCATTAGGTTCTGATACTGGGGGTTCCATCCGCCAGCCAGCCTCCTATTGCGGCGTTGTAGGTCTCAAACCTACCTACGGCCTTGTGTCACGTTACGGTTTGGTAGCCTTTGCTTCCTCTCTGGATCAGATTGGCCCGCTTACGCGTAATGTAGAAGATTCTGCATATGTTCTTCAAGCGATTGCTGGTTATGATGCACAGGACTCTACTTCAGCTAAGGTAGACATTCCTGATTATTTGAGTTCGCTGACTGGTGATGTTTCCGGTCTTCGTATCGCTGTACCTAAGGAATACTTGGGAGCGGGTGTCGATGCTTCTGTTCGTGAGACGGTCTTGTCCGCACTTAAGGTGCTGGAAGGAATGGGCGCTGTCTGGGAGGAAGTTTCATTACCACATACGGAATATGCAGTAGCGGCTTATTATTTGCTGTCTTCATCGGAAGCTTCATCGAACCTTGCCCGGTTTGACGGTGTACGTTATGGCGTACGTGTAGATGAAGGTGGAGGATTGCTCGATCTGTATCAAAATTCCCGCAGTCGCGGCTTTGGTCCTGAGGTAAAACGTCGTATTATGCTGGGGACTTATGCACTAAGCTCTGGATATTATGATGCTTATTATTTAAAAGCGCAAAAGGTGCGCACTTTGATTAAACAGGATTTTGATGACATCTTTAAAAAATATGATGTGGTCATCGGCCCAACAGCGCCTACTACAGCATTCAAATTAGGTTCACAAACGGAAGATCCGCTGACTATGTATCTGAACGATATTCTTACGATTCCTGTGAGCTTGGCGGGTATTCCTGCCGTTAGCGTTCCTTGCGGCTTTGCGGAAGGCATGCCAGTAGGCCTGCAAATAATCGGTAAAGAGTTTGACGAGAGTACGATTCTGCGTGTTGCTCACGCTTTTGAACAAAATACTGATCATCATAAGCAGCGTCCACAGCTGTAGTAAAGGAGGGAATGGGATTACTTATGTCTAAATACGAAACGGTCATCGGCTTAGAGGTTCACGTAGAGCTTCATACCAACTCCAAAATCTTTTGCGGATGCTCCACTGAATTTGGAGCCCCGCCTAACACGCATACCTGTCCTGTCTGCCTGGGTCACCCCGGCGTATTGCCAGTGCTCAACAAACAAGCGGTAAATTACGCTATGAAAGCAGCGATGGCGCTGAACTGCACCATCGGTGATGTTAGTAAATTTGACCGCAAGAACTATTTTTACCCCGATTCTCCGAAAGCCTATCAGATCTCACAATTTGATCAACCTATCGGTTTGAACGGCTGGATTGACATTGAAGTCAATGGAGAGACCAAACGGATCGGCATTACTCGTCTACATTTGGAAGAGGATGCGGGTAAGCTGACGCACGTAGATGGCGGTTTTGCTTCGCTTGTCGATTTTAACCGGGTGGGAACTCCACTTATCGAAATCGTATCTGAGCCAGACTTGCGCTCCCCAGAGGAAGCTCGTGCTTATCTGGAAAAAATCCGTGCCATTATGCAATACTGCGACGTATCGGATGTGAAGATGGAAGAAGGATCGATGCGCTGTGACGCGAACATCAGTCTACGCCCAGAAGGCCAAGAGGAATTCGGTATTAGAGCAGAGCTTAAGAACATGAACTCCTTCCGCGGTGTGCTGCGTGGACTGGAGTATGAACAATATCGTCAGGCTGAGATCCTGGATGATGGTGGAGTAGTTGTACAAGAGACTCGCCGCTGGGATGAAGCCCAAGGGAAAACTTTATCTATGCGTGGGAAAGAGGAAGCGCACGATTATCGTTACTTCCCAGATCCGGATCTGATCGTGCTGCATATTGACGATGCCTGGAAAGAATCCATTCGTTCGACGATCCCGGAATTACCGGATGCAAGACAAGCTCGCTACAGTGAAGAACTGGGTCTTACAGCTTATGATGCTGGTGTGATCACTTCCTCTAAACCTTTAGCGGACTTTTTCGAAGAATGTCTTACTTATACGCAGGATGCCAAGGCTGTAGCTAACTGGATCATGGGTGAACTGCTTGCTTATTTGAATAGTAATAACCTGGAATTGCCTCAGGTCAAAATTACGCCGCAAGGGCTCGGGGAAATGATTGGCCTCATTGCAGGCGGAACAATCAGCAACAAGATCGCTAAAACGGTATTTAAAGAAATGCTAGAAAGCGGTAAATTGCCTGCTGCAATCGTTGAGGAAAAAGGTCTGGTACAAATCAGTGATGAAGGTGCCATTAAAGGAATTGTGGAAGCTGTCGTAGCTGCTAATCCACAATCAGTGGAAGATTATAAAGCAGGTAAACAGAAAGCAATCGGTTTCCTCGTAGGACAAGTTATGAAAGAAAGTAAAGGTAAGGCAAATCCAGGTCTTGCGAATAAACTTCTGATCGAGGTATTGAGCAGCTAAACCTTATATTTCTCGTATAAACGCTTGCCGTCCATAAAAGGACGCCAAAGGTGTTTAGACTTGGGGTAAAATACTTATGTAATAAGCTAAGGGCTTGTCGGCAACGGCAGGCCCTTAGCGGCATATAAGGGGACTAGTAGGGATGAATACAATTATTAAGCTAAACCTCCAGGATGATAGTACCATTAATGAACTATGGAGCCTCCAGCATAAGGCCTACCGACTAGAAGCTGAATTAATAGGGTTCCGTGAGATCCCACCGCTTATGGAGACGAGAGAGATGCTCAGCCACTCTAAAGAGGATTTTTACGGCTGCTTTGATGAAGATGAAGAACTGATGGGTGCTATTGCTATAGAAGAAGAATCCCCGGGTAAACTCACGATTACGCGGATGATGGTGGGACCGGACTTTTTCCGTAGAGGGATTGCAAGCAGTCTTTTGGAATATGTATTTGAACATTTTTCAGGGATGGAGCAATATATCGTATCTACGGGGAAGCTAAACTTGCCTGCCGTATCTTTGTACAGCAAGCATGGTTTTGTACCTATGGGATCGCAGGAAGTTGCTCCCGGTGTGGAATTGATTGATTTTTATCGGAGTGGTTCACTTTGAAGAAGCATTTACACAGATCGTTGTTTACGAAAGGAGGAGCCGAGATATGACAAATGATTCTGCAATGCTCTCAGCGCAGGAAGAGCAGCGGGGTTCAGCCGTTCTTGAGACTACGGAGAGTGAGATTCAGAAGAAGATAATCCCTCCACGTCCAAAGCGGCGCCGCCGCAAACGCAAATTTATCGCTGGACTATTGGCAGCTCTCATCCCGGGAACTGGGCACTTATACTTTGGGCTTCTCCGCAAAGGAATTACCTTTATATTCTTGATACTATTGGATATCTCAGCTTTAATATATTTCTCATCCATTGGAATGCAGATTAATGTTCCATTGCTGATTTTACTTGCACTAATTATTCCGGCGATATATTTCTATAATGTGTATGATGTACTGCAATCAGCGGACAAGATTCTTCGTTACCCTGAAGATCAAGAGCTTGATGATCCTATGGCAAATATAAATACACCTCCTAAGCGTCGTAGTATCGTCAGTGAACCTGGCGTATCCTTTGGATTTCTACTTCTTTTAGGGGGAGCAGTTCTCATTTTGTTTCGCCAAAAGCCGGCATGGCTGCAATTTTTTATTGAGCATTACTCCGAAGTGGCCGTGTCTGCCGTTTTATTATGTGGTGGTATATATATAGGAGTAAGAGAAATTGTCAGAGGAATCGTTTCGCGCAAAAAAAATGAGTCTCATAACCGGCGTGTAGGAAGATATACGGCATCGGTCTTGCTTATTGCTATTGCCATCCCGTTGTTTCTGGATTGGAGAGACGGGTCGGATTATATGCTTTTACTCTTGAAGTGGTGGCCGGTCATCCCAGTGTTATGGGGGATTGAGTTCCTGTTCATGTATTTCTTCTCTGGTCGTTCAGGCTCTGTACAGAAGGGAACAAGAATCAGATTAGATTTACGCGGCCTTTTATCTGCTATATTGCTTGCTGCGAGTGTGTTTATCGTTGCCGAACAAGAACATTATTTATATCTGTGGAAAAATGTGAGTCTCAACCTTACAGCAGCTGCAGTCGACTATGGCGAGGCGAAGGGAAGCAAATTTCAGAAAGCTCCGCTTATTGTTCCAGTGAAGTTAAATACAGCTAAAATATCCGTTGATGGTATTAATGGGGATATTTTATTGCATCGGGCACCTGTAGATAATATTCAAATTACTACTACAGTTTGGGTAGATCAATTGGAGGGTCCGATGGCTGAAGCCATTTCGGAGCAGTCCTTTGTGGACGTTGTTGAAGGACCAACCATAAAAATCACTTCAAACAGCAAGGCTTATGGAGAATCAGGTAAGCGTCAGCCGCGAATGGATTTGGACATTTCTTTGCCGGAGGACCGCCGGTTTAACCTCGATGTTCGTACTATGAATGGTGGGATCACCCTGCAGAACATAGAAGCGATCGAAGATATTTCGCTGGAAACGGGGAATGGAGAACTTATTCTTCATCGTATCTTTGGTAATGTGAAAGGCAAATCACTGAATGGAGCTGTGCGTGCGAGATCCGTCCAGGGCAGTGTTGATTTATCAACGAGCGGTGGCAATATGAATGCATGGAATGTCACAGGAGCCTTGAAATTATCAACGGCTGTTGGCAATATCGGTGCATCCGGGAATGAAGCCGAGATCGATATTTCTAGCAAAAATGGTAATTTAGAGATTGATGGAGCTAGGTCGAAGCTGCATGCAGAATCCTTGAATGGCATCATTGATGTTCGTTCACATGAAGTCGGAGGAGACTGGGACATTTATAGTGCAGTTGGCGATATTCAATTGTATTTGCCGCAGTTAGGGAACTATAAGTTGAATGGCTCAAGTGGATATGGCGATATTATTTCAGATTTACCTATCTTAACCATTGATAAGAAGAAGATATCTGGTGAAGTGGGCACAGGTGAGTTCAAGATTCAGGTTGAGGGAAACAGCAACTTAAATGTGAGAGGTTATTGAAAAAAGTAATTTTTCTTATATAATAATGAATATAATGTATCGACTTCGTTGACAAGATTGAAAACCCAGTCTTACAATTATAAGAAATATTTCTTTTATTTTTAAATTTAAAAGGCGGTGACAGTCATGGGGAGTGGCGTACAACATGCATTGGAACAATTAAAAACAACAGGTGTCCGTATAACGCCCCAGCGTCATGCGATTCTTACGTATTTGATGGAAGCAATGAATCATCCTACAGCTGACGATATATATCGGGCATTAGAGCCTAAATTTCCGAGCATGAGCGTGGCAACCGTATATAATAATCTCAAGATGTTTATGGAAGCTGGCATGGTTCGTGAGTTGACCTATGGGGATAGCTCCAGCCGTTTTGATGCCAATGTGTCTGATCATTATCATGTTATCTGTCAACAATGCGGTAAGATTGAGGATTTCAGTTATCCTTCGCTTAGGGATGTAGAGCTGCATGCTGAGCAAGCTACAGGCTTTAAGATTACAGGATTGCGTATGGAACTGCATGGATTTTGCGAAAGTTGTAAAGAGAAGCAGTATTAAGACTAGAATAGAACGGTGTCAAGGTGATATACCAAGTGGCCACAATAAACGTGCGAAATCCGAAAGCGGAGGACTCACGTTTTTATTTTTATAAAAATATAAAGACGACAATGTCGTTTCTACTTGAATATAACAATTTGTAGGATAAATGACTATTTTCTACTGGTTATACGAAACCAAGTGGATGTTATAATCGTAATGTTAGAATCTATTAAAAATCATATTATTATCTGGAGGATATATTTTGGACAGAAGACTGGGACAGAGGCGCGTCAAAAAGCGCGGAGGTTTTTTTAGGCGTTTATTTGGACTCTTAATCATTGTAGCAGCAGCATATTGGGTAGTGTTTTATGTATTGCCAAATCGTCAGCACATAGATGTAGATTGGAAAGCTCAAGCGCATCCCATCTTTGTAAAAGGAGAGCATACAGGTTATTCTGCCTCTGGAACTGGGGATAGCATGCTATTACCATTACCATTGTTGCAAGAGTATGTGGATCCTTCCATTCGTTATGAAGAGAAGACCAAATCGGTCATTTTATCAACGGATAGTGAGCTCCTTTACATGCAGGAGGATAAAACTGATGCTAGTCTGAATAATCGTCCGTTGCAGCTGCGGTTAGCGCCTGAAGTAAAGGAGAAAGTGACCTACCTTCCTGCGGATGTATTAGAAGATCTATATGGGTTTGAAATACAGGAGGATACAAATACCGGAGCAATATTACTAATGACGGCAGGAGAGTCTGTCTCGCTAGGAAAAGTTAAAGGTGAAAAAGGCGACAAGTCAGTAGCTCTACGAAATGAGGCATCCATTCACGCACCTATAGTTGCGGATATGTCTCCAGGGGCAGTCGTGAATATTTGGAATGAAGAAAATAAGGACTGGCTATTTGTACAATTAAGCAGCGGGTATGCAGGTTATGCCAAGGCAAGTGACATTGTTCGGGATGGTCAAAAGACAGTGGAACCGAAAAAATCCACACCAACACGTGCTGAACGTAACTGGAAAGGGAAGTCAGTGAATTTGTATTGGGAGGCTGTTTACCAACGCAAACCTAACCCAGAAACCTTCGGTGAGCTACCAGGCGTTAACGTGGCTAGCCCCACCTGGTTTAGTATTATAGATGGTGATGGCAATGTGCGCAGTCAGGCCGACAGTGCGTATGTGCAGTGGGCGCATGGGCGCGGATTAGAGGTATGGGGGTTGCTTAGCAATAGCTTCGAGCCAGACATGACTACTGAGGCATTGTCCACCTATGAGAAACGGATGAATGCAATCGTGCAGATCTTAGAGTATTCGGATTTATATAATTTGGATGGAATTAATATCGATTTTGAGAATGTGTATACGAAGGACGGAGAGAATGTCACTCAATTTATGAGAGAGCTAAAACCGATGGCTCAGGCTAAGAATCTAATCGTCTCCATAGACGTGACACCTAAATCTAATAGCGAGATGTGGTCAGCATTCCTTGATCGTAAGGCTCTGGGGTCATTAGTCGATTATCTAATCGTGATGGCTTATGATGAACATTGGGCGGCTAGCCCTATCGCGGGCTCTGTTGCCTCCTTACCTTGGGTAGAGAATTCAATAAGCCGGATCATAGAGGAAGACAATGTGCCGCCTGAGAAGGTGATTTTGGGGATCCCATTGTACACCCGCATCTGGACTGAGGCACAAGTAGATGGTAAGACAAAGGTAAGCTCCAAATCGGTTAGTATGAATGCCGTTGAAAAAATTATCAAAGAGAAGAAGCTAACTCCTACATTTGATAAGGATGCTGGGCAGAATTACGTAGAGTACAAGGAAGATGGCGCTCTTAAGAAAATATGGATAGAAGATAAGGTGAGCTTAAAATCAAGAGTTGAGCTTGCTGAGTCCATGGGGCTTGGAGGCATCGGATCATGGAATCGGAGCTTTAGCAATCCGTCAGCATGGGAAGCATTACAAGAGATTCATAAGTAATCATAATTATTTATAGCAAACAAAGAGGCTCCCATATCGGGGGCCTCTTTGTTGTATTAGCAAATATTTGAGTGCATTTTAACTAGTTAGTAATGAGCCTCTGTAAGGTGTGTTTAGCGGTTTAGTTGCTGATGCTCAAGCTGATCCGCAGTAATGGTGGCCTCAGCAGGATCCATAGTAAGAATGGTGTGACAGAACATACAGCGGTCTGTTTTACCGAGCATCTTGGTCAGCTTGTGACATTCAGGGCACTCTAGCTGAACAGCACTCGTTGAGAGCATACCAGCCCAGAAATAGATCGCAAGACTTGCCATCATGGAAATTAAACCGATTACAAGTCCGATTCCGGCGAATACTTTCCCGGTTGATCCCCAGAATACGATGCCTGCTGTACCCAAAACCATAAGTCCCATTCCGAGCATTGTGAGCAGTAATCCCCATGTGCGAAAAGCGTTGATCTTAGCCGTTTTAAACTTCATGAGTGTTTGCTCCTAACTAAATATAGTTGGGTTGTCCAGAAGGAACTGTCTTTCATATGTAGAATAATAATTATAACTGAATTATAACTGACTGGACGCAAATTCGCCAAATTTAATGGAGGGAAGCATGGAATTATCCAATGTAACTTTGTTGAGTGGAGAAACGTTTGAAGAAAATGTTTTAGGAGCTGTCGCTTTGCGGCAGAAAGGGAGTACTCCTTTTCAAAGCGCACTACTTCACGATTTTGATATGGTTGTGTTAGTTTTACATGAGGAACAGGATTTAGAACGTATTGTTCGCCACACCATTGCCGGTGACACACGGACCCAGTCAGTCCATATTGGCCTTTCCGCTTTGGAGAGGGCTGTCATGGCGGGAGATAATAACGAGCTCCTTACTAGTTTGATGATTGGGGAAGTGATTTGGGATCCCAAAGGAATACTAGGGGATATGCGACGGGAGATTTTACAATTTGAAGGGCCTCTTAAGGAACGAGTGGAGTTCATGGAGTTTGCACGATTCTTGCATTTGTATATGAAATCTAAACGGTATATAGAAGCTGGCTACATTATGGATTCGTATAACTGTGTATTGATGGCACTATATCATTGGGCAAGAATAGAAGTGAGTGAATCTGGTTCATTTCCAGAGCCGGCTATTTGGGAGCAGGTTAAAAGTATGAACACCTCAGTCCATAAACTATATGAGGAACTAACCATCAGCACGGAGACCTTAGAACAAAGAGTAGAGCTTGTACTTCTAGCGTGTGAATTTGGGATCATGTCCAAAATGACGGATTGTTGTGCATTGCTTTTTAATATTCTGAATAGCCGTAAGGAAGCGTGGAGTATAAAAGAATTACTACAGCATTCTGGCCTGTGTCAATTAGAGGCTGAGTTGCCCCTAGTTTTACGAAAGCTTGTTTCTCGATCGCTAATCCGTGAGATTACTTTATGGGCTGACGGTCATGGGGGAGAGGGTCATGCGATCCGATATACCTTATAGAGAAGAAATTAGATGCAGGATTTGCCGGTAATCTATAGATAAAATAAGTAGGGATAGGGAGAGGCTAAGCACTCTCTTTTTTGTTTGCACGCTATTATGAAACGCTCATATTTATTCTAATAAATTTATGGTTGACTCTTTCATAGTTCATGTGTTAAATTATAACTCGTCCCTCTGACACAGAGATGTGCTTTCGAAAACATTCGAAAGACAACCGAAAAAAGAAATTAAAAAAAAGGTTGACTAAAACGAGGACGCTGTGATATATTATAAAGGTCGCTGCTGAACAACACAACGACGAAACAAACAGCTTGATCTTTGAAAACTGAACAACGAGTGAGTAGGAAATCACAAAAGTGAAATCCAAAAAAAAGAGAATTAATTTTCTCGTCAGATGTTTCAAAATGAGCATATCGCTCTTTTCAATACTAATTGGAGAGTTTGATCCTGGCTCAGGACGAACGCTGGCGGCGTGCCTAATACATGCAAGTCGAGCGGAATTACTTTGAAAGCTTGCTTTCAAAGTAATTTAGCGGCGGACGGGTGAGTAACACGTAGGCAACCTGCCCCTTAGACTGGGATAACTACCGGAAACGGTAGCTAATACCGGATAATTTCTTTTTTCTCCTGAAGAGAGAATGAAAGACGGAGCAATCTGTCACTGAGGGATGGGCCTGCGGCGCATTAGCTAGTTGGTGGGGTAACGGCCCACCAAGGCGACGATGCGTAGCCGACCTGAGAGGGTGAACGGCCACACTGGGACTGAGACACGGCCCAGACTCCTACGGGAGGCAGCAGTAGGGAATCTTCCGCAATGGACGAAAGTCTGACGGAGCAACGCCGCGTGAGTGATGAAGGTTTTCGGATCGTAAAGCTCTGTTGCCAGGGAAGAACGTCCGGTAGAGTAACTGCTATCGGAGTGACGGTACCTGAGAAGAAAGCCCCGGCTAACTACGTGCCAGCAGCCGCGGTAATACGTAGGGGGCAAGCGTTGTCCGGAATTATTGGGCGTAAAGCGCGCGCAGGCGGTCATTTAAGTCTGGTGTTTAAACCTTGGGCTCAACCTGAGGTCGCACTGGAAACTGGGTGACTTGAGTACAGAAGAGGAAAGTGGAATTCCACGTGTAGCGGTGAAATGCGTAGATATGTGGAGGAACACCAGTGGCGAAGGCGACTTTCTGGGCTGTAACTGACGCTGAGGCGCGAAAGCGTGGGGAGCAAACAGGATTAGATACCCTGGTAGTCCACGCCGTAAACGATGAGTGCTAGGTGTTAGGGGTTTCGATACCCTTGGTGCCGAAGTTAACACAGTAAGCACTCCGCCTGGGGAGTACGGTCGCAAGACTGAAACTCAAAGGAATTGACGGGGACCCGCACAAGCAGTGGAGTATGTGGTTTAATTCGAAGCAACGCGAAGAACCTTACCAGGTCTTGACATCCCTCTGAATCCACTAGAGATAGTGGCGGCCTTCGGGACAGAGGAGACAGGTGGTGCATGGTTGTCGTCAGCTCGTGTCGTGAGATGTTGGGTTAAGTCCCGCAACGAGCGCAACCCTTAACTTTAGTTGCCAGCAAGTAATGTTGGGCACTCTAGAGTGACTGCCGGTGACAAACCGGAGGAAGGTGGGGATGACGTCAAATCATCATGCCCCTTATGACCTGGGCTACACACGTACTACAATGGCCGGTACAACGGGAAGCGAAGCCGCGAGGTGAAGCCAATCCCATCAAAGCCGGTCTCAGTTCGGATTGCAGGCTGCAACTCGCCTGCATGAAGTCGGAATTGCTAGTAATCGCGGATCAGCATGCCGCGGTGAATACGTTCCCGGGTCTTGTACACACCGCCCGTCACACCACGAGAGTTTACAACACCCGAAGTCGGTGGGGTAACCCGCAAGGGAGCCAGCCGCCGAAGGTGGGGTAGATGATTGGGGTGAAGTCGTAACAAGGTAGCCGTATCGGAAGGTGCGGCTGGATCACCTCCTTTCTATGGAGAATCGTTTCCTGCAATGGAGACATTCAAATCGGAAGTTAAACTTCCACAATCTCAGGTTTAGGCCTGTTACTCACTCGTTGCTCAGTTTTGAGAGTTTAAGCTCTCAAGTAAGACTTGATCCTTGAAAACTGGATACCGAAACGAATTTGCGTTTTAGAACATCTTTTAGCAACTTGTGCAAACAAGTAAATGTTATTAGTGAGATTTTTCTTAGGAAAAATCAAGGTTAAGCTAATAAGAGCACACGGAGGATGCCTAGGCGCCAGGAGCCGACGAAGGACGTGGCGAACAACGAAACTGCCTCGGGGAGCTGTAAGCAAGCTTTGATCCGGGGGTGTCCGAATGGGGAAACCCAGCTGTGGTAATTCGCAGTTACTCATCTCTGAACACATAGGAGATGTAGAGGCAGACCAGGGGAACTGAAACATCTAAGTACCCTGAGGAAGAGAAAACAATAGTGATTCCGTCAGTAGCGGCGAGCGAACGCGGAACAGCCTAAACCTAAGAGCTTGCTCTTAGGGGTTGTGGGACGTCTCACATGGAGTTACAAAGGAATATGGTAGGTGAAGAGGTCTGGAAAGGCCCGCGATAGAGGTAAAAGCCCTGTAGCCTAAACTGTGTTCTCTCCGAGACGGATCCCGAGTAGTGCGGGGCACGTGAAACCCCGTATGAATCCAGCAGGACCATCTGCTAAGGCTAAATACTACCTGGCGACCGATAGTGAAACAGTACCGTGAGGGAAAGGTGAAAAGCACCCCGGAAGGGGAGTGAAATAGAACCTGAAACCGTGTGCTTACAAAAAGTCAGAGCCCTATTAATGGGTGATGGCGTGCCTTTTGTAGAATGAACCGGCGAGTTACGTTTAACATGCAAGGTTAAGTCGAGAAGACGGAGCCGCAGCGAAAGCGAGTCTGAATAGGGCGAATGAGTATGTGGACGTAGACCCGAAACCGTGTGATCTACCCCTGTCCAGGGTGAAGGTGCGGTAACACGCACTGGAGGCCCGAACCCACGCATGTTGAAAAATGCGGGGATGAGGTGGGGGTAGCGGAGAAATTCCAATCGAACTCGGAGATAGCTGGTTCTCCCCGAAATAGCTTTAGGGCTAGCCTCGGTATAAGAGTAGTGGAGGTAGAGCACTGATTGGGTGCGGGGTCCGCAAGGATTACCAAGCTCAGTCAAACTCCGAATGCCATATACTTATTGCCGGGAGTCAGACAGTGAGTGCTAAGATCCATTGTCAAAAGGGAAACAGCCCAGACCATCAGCTAAGGTCCCCAAGTGTGTGTTAAGTGGGAAAGGATGTGGAGTTGCACAGACAACCAGGATGTTGGCTTAGAAGCAGCCACCATTGAAAGAGTGCGTAATAGCTCACTGGTCGAGTGACTCTGCGCCGAAAATGTAACGGGGCTAAACACACCACCGAAGCTATGGCTAGATACTATGTATCTGGGGTAGGGGAGCGTTGTATGTGGGTTGAAGGTGTACCGTAAGGAGCGCTGGACAGCATACAAGTGAGAATGCCGGTATGAGTAACGAAAAGATCAGTGAGAATCTGATCCGCCGAAAGCCCAAGGTTTCCTGAGGAAGGCTCGTCCGCTCAGGGTAAGTCGGGACCTAAGGCGAGGCCGAAAGGCGTAGTCGAAGGACAACAGTTTGAAATTACTGTACCACCGTAATCCGCTATGAGCGATGGGGTGACGCAGGAGGGTAGTGACGCGGACTGATGGATATGTCCGTCTAAGCAGTGAGGCTGATGTGTAGGCAAATCCGCACATCGTTAAGGCTGGGCTGTGATGGGGAGCGAAAATTACAGTAGCGAAGGTCATGATCTCACACTGCCAAGAAAAGCCTCTAGCCAGGAGAAGGTGCCCGTACCGCAAACCGACACAGGTAGGCGAGAAGAGAATTCTAAGGCGCGCGGAAGAACTCTCGTTAAGGAACTCGGCAAAATGACCCCGTAACTTCGGGAGAAGGGGTGCCCCGGTAGTGTGAATAGCACGAGGGGGCCGCAGTGAAAAGGCCCAAGCGACTGTTTAGCAAAAACACAGGTCTGTGCGAAGCCGCAAGGCGAAGTATACGGGCTGACGCCTGCCCGGTGCTGGAAGGTTAAGGGGAGTGGTTAGGGGTAACCCGAAGCTATGAACCGAAGCCCCAGTAAACGGCGGCCGTAACTATAACGGTCCTAAGGTAGCGAAATTCCTTGTCAGGTAAATTCTGACCCGCACGAATGGCGTAACGACTTGGGCGCTGTCTCAACGAGAGATCCGGTGAAATTTTAATACCTGTGAAGATGCAGGTTACCCGCGACAAGACGGAAAGACCCCATGGAGCTTTACTGCAGCTTGATATTGAATTTGGGTACGATCTGTACAGGATAGGTGGGAGCCGTAGAAATCGGAGCGCAAGCTTCGGTGGAGGCGCCGTTGGGATACCACCCTGATCGTATCTAGGTTCTAACCTAGTACCGTAATCCGGTACGGGGACCGTGTCAGGCGGGCAGTTTGACTGGGGCGGTCGCCTCCTAAAGAGTAACGGAGGCGTTCCAAGGTTCCCTCAGAATGGTTGGAAATCATTCGAAGAGTGCAAAGGCATAAGGGAGCTTGACTGCGAGACCTACAAGTCGAGCAGGGACGAAAGTCGGACTTAGTGATCCGGTGGTACCGCATGGAAGGGCCATCGCTCAACGGATAAAAGCTACCCTGGGGATAACAGGCTTATCTCCCCCAAGAGTCCACATCGACGGGGAGGTTTGGCACCTCGATGTCGGCTCATCGCATCCTGGGGCTGAAGTAGGTCCCAAGGGTTGGGCTGTTCGCCCATTAAAGCGGTACGCGAGCTGGGTTCAGAACGTCGTGAGACAGTTCGGTCCCTATCTGTCGTGGGCGCAGGAAATTTGAGAGGAGCTGTCCTTAGTACGAGAGGACCGGGATGGACGTACCGCTGGTGCATCAGTTGTTCCGCCAGGAGCATGGCTGAGTAGCTACGTACGGACGGGATAAGCGCTGAAAGCATCTAAGCGTGAAGCCCCCCTCAAGATGAGATTTCCCAATTAGTAAGACCCCTTGAAGACGACGAGGTAGATAGGTTGGAGGTGGAAGTGCAGTAATGCATGGAGCTGACCAATACTAATCGGTCGAGGGCTTATCCTATACTTAAAACGCAAATTCAATTCGGATTCAGTTTTCAGGCATCAAGCCTGGTATGAATATTCCCTGATAGCTCAGTTGGTAGAGCACTCGACTGTTAATCGAGTTGTCACAGGTTCGAGTCCTGTTCGGGGAGCCATATGGAGAGGTGTCCGAGTTTGGCCGAAGGAGCACGATTGGAAATCGTGTAGGCGCCACAAGCGTCTCGAGGGTTCGAATCCCTCTCTCTCCGCCACAAATTTTTACTTAGTATGGCCCGTTGGTCAAGGGGTTAAGACACCTCCCTTTCACGGAGGTAACATGGGTTCGAATCCCATACGGGTCACCAAATTTTCACTTGATTTTACATAGTGGACTTTGGTACAATAACAATTGTTGTTTATGGAGGCTTAGCTCAGCTGGGAGAGCATCTGCCTTACAAGCAGAGGGTCGGGGGTTCGATCCCCTCAGCCTCCACCATATTCATTTAAGAACGACGCGGGGTGGAGCAGCCCGGTAGCTCGTCGGGCTCATAACCCGAAGGCCGCAGGTTCAAATCCTGCCCCCGCAACCAATTTTCATCAAGAAATTATATCTTTTGGAACCGTGGTGTAGTTGGCCTAACATGCCTGCCTGTCACGCAGGAGATCGCGAGTTCGAATCTCGTCGGTTCCGCCATTTTTACCTTGGCTCGATAGCTCAGTCGGTAGAGCAGAGGACTGAAAATCCTCGTGTCGGCGGTTCGAATCCGTCTCGAGCCACCATGATTTTCACAATAGAATGAGTGCCATGCCGGTGTAGCTCAATTGGTAGAGCAACTGACTTGTAATCAGTAGGTTGGGGGTTCAAGTCCTCTCGCCGGCACCATCCTTGGAGGATTAGCGAAGTGGCCAAACGCATCAGACTGTAAATCTGCTCACGTAAGTGTTCGGTGGTTCGAATCCATCATCCTCCACCAGTTTTAGGGGCATAGTTTAAAGGTAGAACAACGGTCTCCAAAACCGTTGGTGTGGGTTCAATTCCTGCTGCCCCTGCCAAATTCTTTCTAAAGTTTAATATGGCGATCGTGGCGAAGGGGTTAACGCACCGGATTGTGGTTCCGGCATTCGTGGGTTCGAGACCCATCGGTCGCCCCATTTACTTTAACAAAGAAGAATGGCAACGAATTTCAGTTTAATATGGCGACTGTGGCGAAGGGGTTAACGCACCGGATTGTGGTTCCGGCATTCGTGGGTTCGAGACCCATCAGTCGCCCCATTTTACTTTAAAATGTTATTGGGGATTAGCCAAGCGGTAAGGCAACGGACTTTGACTCCGTCATGCATAGGTTCAAATCCTATATCCCCAGCCATTTTATGCGGACGTGGCTCAGCGGTAGAGCATCGCCTTGCCAAGGCGAGGGTCGCGGGTTCGATTCCCGTCGTCCGCTCCATATTTTACATGGCGCCATAGCCAAGTGGTAAGGCAAAGCTCTGCAAAAGCTTTATCCCCAGTTCAAATCTGGGTGGCGCCTCCATTAAGTTCATATGTGCCGGCGTGGCGGAATGGCAGACGCGCTCGACTCAAAATCGAGAGGGAAACCGTGGAGGTTCGAGTCCTCTCGCCGGTATATCAAAAAGGTTTGTAAAGTCGCTTGTATAAGCAACTTTACAAACCTTTTTTCTTTGTCTTTGAGCTTTTATTCTTAAGCCGTTGAATTAGAGGCGTCTCTAATTCAACGGCCTTTTTGTGTGGAGTGTTGTTTTATTGACTGCTTAGGCGGAATGCTCGTGGAGTGAGACCAATTTCACGTTTAAACATATTGCAAAATTGGGCGTCATTCACAAACCCAGCAGCAGCTGATACTTCAGAGATATGCATTTGGGTATGTTGCAAGAGAGACTTTGCATAATCCAGACGTTTCAATAGTAGATAGCGTAGAGGTGAAGCACCGAATCGCTCTTTAAATAAATGGCGGAAACGATCATAGCTGTATCCAGACATCTCAGAAAGTGTTGCGACCGATAGCTTATGGCGGTAATGCTCATTCATATAGTTTAGAACATATTGGACTCTGTCTTCCGTTGGCGATTGAAATCCAGATGCGCTAAGAAGCCGTATCAGATGAACAGTGATTTCGCTCATTTGCAGGTTCAATAGTTCAGAGAATCCATCTTGTTTGCGCGTAAACTCTGCTTTCATTCGAAGCAAGATCTCTAGAACAGTATGGTCTTTATCATCTTCATATACGCCTTGCAAATTCTCCATATTTGGGTGATTTGAATGGAAGCCTACAAATAGTATAGTAGCATCCTCGCGATGATTCTCGTCATGTTTATGATTGGGTGGTATCAGCGCGAATGAAGAAGAACGAAAATGATAACTTCGCGAACCTACATTAGTAGTTCCTAATCCGTTTAAATAATAGACTAGTTCATAACATTCATGCTGGTGTGGTGGAATATAGGTATTAACCTCATGTGCTGCATTTACAATATATAGAACACGATCCATGATGACCCTCCATTAATTATGTTTTAGCCGAATCGTACAAAAATATGACCGAAATCATATAATTATTTTCATTAATATTTGATATGATCGTATCAATAAATCCGGAAATTAGCAACCTGACTGGCCATCTCGTTCGGGAATTAGTCGGATTATTTGTGAAAATGATAATTTTATCTCTATTTTAGAGTCTATTCGTTAAAATCATTGAATTATTAACAATGTAACCTGCAATATGAGAGTTTCCATCTAAATCGTGAAACATGCAATGGACTAAGAAGGAGAATCTCTCAAATTACTAACCAACTATAAATAGGGGGAATAGAAAAGTGAAAAAGAAAGTTCTTTCTTTGTTGTTACTAGTAGTAATGGTAATGGTCACAGCCTGTGGAAATAATACGTCGAGTAATGGGTCTTCCACGGATGCAGGATCTAATGCAGCTGAAGGTGGAGAACCGGGTTCAGGGGATAAACTCAAAGTTGTACTTCTGATTCCAGGTACGCTTGGGGATAAATCATTCTTTGACTCTGCGAATAGCGGTTTGCAAAAGGTTAAGGATGAACTTGGTGCAGAAACAAAGGTTGTAGAAATGGGTGTCGATAAAACGAAATGGGAGCCTACGTTTAACGATATCGCCGCTGAGGACTGGGATGTTATTATTTCTGGCGGATCAGAAATTACAGAGATGTTTAATGCAACGGCTGAATTATATCCAGACAAAAAATTCATTAACTATGATACCGATATAGATGAAGCACCAGAGAATATGTACAACATGTCTTATGCGACAAATGAAGTATCTTTTCTGGCAGGTGCTGTAGCAGCACTAGCTACTCAATCTGATATGGCTAATGCTAATCCTGAGAATGTGATCGGATTTGTAGGCGGCATGGACATTCCAGGAATTAACGCTTTCCTGGTAGGCTACATTCAGGGCGCTCAATATGTTGATCCTGAGGTGAAGGTCGCTGTATCCTATGCTGGTGATTTCGTTAACCCGGCTAAAGGTAAGGAGCTTTCGTTGATTCAATACAACTCCGGTGTAGATGTTATTTTTAACGTAGCTGGCGGTACAGGTCTTGGGATCTTTGATGCAGCTAAAGAGAAGAAGAAATACGCTATTGGCGTAGACTCCGATCAGGCGATGTTGCTTAACACAACAGATAGCGAAAAAGCAAACTTGATTGTTACTTCTTCTATTAAAAAGATTGATATGGCTATTCTGGGTGCCGTGAAGAAATTACAAGAGGGTACGCTTGAAATGGGTAAACGTGATGTGTTGAGCTTTGTAGATGATGGTGTGGGCATTGCAGAAAATGATATCTATAAAAATATCTTCCCTGCTGATCTTCAGGCTAAAGTTGAAGAAGTGAAGCAAAAGCTGATCAACAAAGAAATTACAGTAGATAATGCTATGGGAATGGAAACCTCTGAAGTAGAAGCCATTCGTAACGCAGTTAAGCCTTAAGTATAGCTATAAAGTGATAAACCTACAGTTGGAGATTCTTCTTTCAGAAGAATTCCAGCTGTATATTTTTGCAGACCTCCAAGTCGAAAGGCGTTGAGACCTATGAACAAAGCTCTGCTGGAAATGCGGGGAATTACCAAGGTGTATCCCAATGGTGTCGTTGCAAATAAAGACGTGCATTTTTCTTTACGTGAGGGAGAAATTCATGCGATTGCGGGCGAAAACGGCGCTGGTAAATCAACTTTAATGAAGATCATGTTCGGCATGGAAGAGCCTAGTGAAGGTGAAATCTTTATCAAGGGTGAAAAAGTGAAGCTGCAATCTGCTCAGGATGCCATTGATAGAGGAATTGGTATGGTCCACCAGCATTTTATGCTGGTCCCTTCTTTTACGGTAGCAGAGAACATGGTGCTGGGTATGGAGCCCCGTAAGGGGGTTGGCATCCATTATGCAGAAGCTGTACGCATGACCGAAGAGACTGCGAAGAAATACAATTTGGCAGTGGATCCAAAAGCAAAAGTGGAGGATCTCACGGTTAGTATGAAGCAAAAGGTTGAAATTCTGAAGGCGCTGCTGCGAGGTGCAAAAATCCTCGTTCTGGATGAGCCGACCGCAGTGTTGACCCCGCAGGAAACAGAGGAATTGTTCCGGGAGCTTAAGCAGTTAAGAGAGCAGGGACATACGATTGTTTTTATTTCACACAAATTGAAAGAAGTGAAAGCGATCTGCGACAGAATTACGATCATGCGTAGTGGACGTAGTGAAGGTGTTTTCCAAACGAAGGATGTCACGGAGCAAGAAATCTCACGCCTTATGGTGGGCAGAGACGTCGTGTTGAAATACGACAAGGAGATTCTGTCTATTGGCGAGCCGGTACTCACTGTGCAAGCTCTAGGTGTAAATGATGCACACGGCAAAGCGTTGCTAACAGATATCAACTTTGCAGTACGCGGGGGACAAATTATCGGGATTGCTGGTGTAGAAGGGAATGGGCAGACACAGCTCATTGAGGCTCTTACGGGTAGCCTAAGAGGGGTCTCAAGCCAAGGCTCTGTGCTAGTGAAGGGAAAAGATATTCGTGAATCGGATATTTTGGATATTCGTAAGCTAGGCGTTTCCTATATCCCAGAGGATCGGATGCATCAAGGGATAGCCAGTGATGCGAGCATAGCGGATAATCTGCTGTCTACTCAGTATCGTACAAAAGCTATGAATAAAGGTCCCTTTTTAAATGGATCACGAATTGCCAAGCTTGCAGTATCACTTGTAGAAGAATTTAAAGTCCGCTGTTCGGGACCTTCTCAGCCAATAGGAATGTTATCAGGTGGTAACATGCAGAAGGTAGTAGTGGCAAGAGAGTGTTCTACAGAACCGCAACTGCTTATTGCAGAGCAGCCGACAAGGGGCGTAGATATAGGCGCGGCGCAGTTCATACATCAAAAGCTGTTGGAGCTGCGCTCAGACGATTGCGCTATTTTGCTAGTGTCAGCAGACTTAAATGAGATCTTGGAGATCAGCGATAGTCTACTAGTGATGTATGAAGGAAAGATTGTTGCCTTTTTCGAGGAGCCTTCCAAGGTTAGTGAAGAAGAATTAGGGCTTTATATGCTAGGGATTCATCGACAGGACGAGGAGCAAATCAGGAGGGCCGTAAATCATGTTTAAAGTAAAATATTTTGAATACATTCGAACATCGGCAGTCATCGTAATTGCACTCGCTATTGCTTTTCTGATCATCTCATTGGTCAGTAATCAGCCGGTGAAGACAATTGGGATATTCCTATTTGAGCCGCTATCCAGTAAAGGCCATATCGGTAATGTGATTGAGATGGCCATTCCGCTCATGTTCACTGGATTAGCAGTTTCTTTGTTGTTCCGGGCAAATATGTTCAACTTGGGAGCTGAAGGGATTTTCTATTTCTCCGGTGTTGTGACTTCCGTGTTGGCTATTCATTTAACGCTGGACGGGTGGCTTCATCCGATCGTAGCTATTGCTGCGGGTTCTATTGTAGGAGCATTGCTCTCGGCAATACCCGGCATCCTCAAAGCCAAATGGAATGCCAATGAGCTGGTTACATCCTTGATGTTCAATAATATTTTGTTTGGAGTAGGTTTATATCTATTGAACTATCACTTACGTGATGCAAAAGCATTTGCCAATGTATCCTACAAATTCGAGAAAACGGCACTGCTGAGTAAAATGGTACCTGGCACCCGTATTCATACCGGACTTATTATCGTTATCGTGCTTATTATTGCAGCACATTTATTCCTATACAAGACTAAATGGGGATATGAGCTGCGAATGACAGGCATCAACCGGAACTTTGCACGTTATTCAGGCATGAAGACCGCGAAGGTTATTATACTGGTTCACTTGATTGCTGGTTTTATCGCGGGGATGGGGGGTTCCGTAGAAGTGCTAGGGATGTACAACCGATTCCAATGGACCTCGTTACCAGGTTATGGTTTAGATGGTGCTCTTGTAGCGATGTTAGCCAAGAATAATCCGCTATCCGTAATCGGTGCAGCATTATTCCTTGCGTATATCCGGATCGGAGCCGATATGATGGCACGTCTGTCTGATGTACCTTCAGAGATGATTTCTATTATACAGGCGATTATCATTCTTCTGATTTCAGCAGAGCAATTTCTGAAGTTCTGGAAAAATCGGATGCTCTTGAAGGAGGCGAAGGAAGCGTGAACAGCTTGTTTGATGTAATTTTTACGACTGACTTTGCGTTTTCTGTTCTTCGGGTGACGACACCGATTCTATTCGCCGCATTGGGAGCGTTAATCTCTAATAGGGCTGGTATCATCAACATTGGTATGGAAGGCATAATGCTTGTCGCGGCGTTAGCCGGTGTCATTGTAAGCAGCTACACGCATAGCGCGTGGGTAGGTTTACTCGGGGCCGTGATGTCCGGAACATTGATCGCTGGAATCTTAGCTTTTTTCACACTGAAATTCAAAACACATATCATACTCGGTGGTGTAGCTATTAATATGTTCGCCTCGGGAGGAACCGTGTTTATTCTTTATCTACTTAGTGGAGACAAGGGATCTTCTACTTCTCTGGCGAGTAAAGTGCTACCTAGTGTAGAGATTCCTTTGCTGAAGGATATTCCGGTGCTGGGGCCGATTTTATCAGGGCATCACATTTTGACCTATGTATCTATCATTGCTGTGTTTGTTGTCTACTATCTCTTAAACCGTACACCGCTTGGTCTGCGCATTCGTTCAGTGGGTGAAAATCCACACGCAGCTCAATCTGTAGGTGTAAGTGTTGTGAAAATACAGTATATGGCTTTGCTGCTTAGTGGATTTTTCGCTGGTTTGGGTGGGGCATACATGTCGATGGGTTACCTGTCACTGTTCACTCGCGATATGATCGCTGGTCGGGGCTGGATTGCCATTGCGGCAGAGTCTATGGGGAGAAGTACGACAGTAGGTACGGCGTTAACTTCTGTTTTATTTGGTACCGCAGATGCATTGTCGAATGCGCTTCAGGTGCTGAAAATTCCTGCGGAGCTAATCGGCACGCTTCCTTATGTAGCAACGGTAATTGGACTAGTGATCTATGCCGTATCTGAGACACGGAAGAAGAACAAAAAGCTAAAGAGCCCGCTAATGAAATAGCGATAGAAATAACGAGGATTTATACAACTAAGGAGTGAATGACTATGCGAACACCTATTATTATTGACTGCGATCCAGGGCATGATGACGCAATCGCTATCCTGCTTGCAATAGCAAATTCGGAGAAGCTGGATCTGCGCGGGATTACAACGGTTGGTGGAAACCAGATCCTCGATAAAATTACAGAAAACGCACTTAAAGTGATCAGCTTTGTGAATGCTGATATTCCTGTAGCCAAGGGGGCTGCGGGTCCGCTGTTCGGCAAGCTTGTTACTGGTGAGGAAGCACATGGTGAATCAGGCATGGACGGCCCAATGTTGCCACCAAGTAAATTCCGGCCTGTAGAAGAAGGCGCTGTGGAATTTATGCTGAATATTATCCGTTCTTCGGAGGAGAAGATTACGCTCGTACCGATGGCTCCTTTAACAAATATCGCCCTGCTAATCACTGCTTATCCAGAGATTAAGGAAAGAATTGAAAAGATTTCACTGATGGGCGGAGGAATTTCTTATGGAAATGTAACCTCTACTGCGGAGTTTAACATCTATGTAGATCCTGAAGCTGCTCGTATCGTGTTTGAGTCGGGTATTCCGATTACGATGAGTGGTCTGGATGTGACTGATAAGGCAGCCATTTTCGAAGATGAGATCGCAGCATTGAAAGAGCGTGGGCCAGTGTCCACTATGGTCGGAGAGCTGTTAGATTTCTATTCGATCTTCGGAAAGAAAATGGGCTATGTCGGCAGTGCACTGCATGATCCATGCGCCGTAGCTTGGCTCTTGCATCCAGAACTGTTTGAATCCGAGCATCTATATGTAACGGTAGAGACAGAAGGCAAGCTAACACGTGGAATGACGGTTGCAGACAAACGAAAGAAGACAGATCGTCCAGCAAATGTAGAAGTTCTGGTGGGAGTAGACCGGGAAGCATTTATGAAACTGATCTTTGATTCACTGGAAAAGCTAGATCAAGAGCTGCTTGCGGCTGAAGGGAATTAACCTATGGCAGGATGGGAGAGACTTCAGGAGACGGTTCAGTTTGAATTGGTTCAGCGTGGAGAAGAAGGCTGCAGGATTAACGGCTTCGCGGATAAACTAGCTGCTGCAGGTGCCGATGAGATTAAGCTGATGCAAGTATACAACGAGTTGATGGAGCTCACGGTTGCTGAGGACTTTCCTTATGAAGAGCCGTCTTCACTGGAAGAGATTCGTCGTCTACGTCCAGAAGGTCCACGCAAGCTTGAGGCTGACTGGAGCGAAGCAGAATGGAGAGATAAGTTCTACGGAGCTTGGCTAGGTAGAAGTGTCGGTTGCGCACTTGGCAAACCACTGGAGTATTGGGACTACCTCTACGGTAAAGATGGACGCCCGGGCTGGGAGAATATTGAGCTGTGGTTCCGGGGTGCGGACGCATGGCCAATTACTGGTTATACGCCTGGGCATTCGCGGGCAGAGGCAGAATATGGCCTTGGTTTAAGTGATTGGACGTATGCGAGTACCAGCGAGACTATTAAGTTTATGGAGAGCGATGATGATATTCGTTACACGGTTCTAGGCCTTATGTTGCTGGAGCAGAAGGGGCTGGACTGGGATTCTTGGGATATCGGGAAGCTCTGGCATAAATATCTGACATATGCTCAGGTATGTACGGCAGAGACACAGTCGTATATGAATTTTGCACAGGAGACGTCTCATCTGCATGGTGAGAAGCCTGCGGATTGGTTGGCGCGGCAGGAAAGAGTGCGGATGCACTTAAATCCTTACCGGGAATGGATTGGTGCGGCAATACGCGCAGACGGGCTGGCTTATGGTGCGGCGGGTCATCCTGAGCTTGCGGCGGAGTTAGGCTGGCGCGATGCTTCTTTTTCACATGTGAAGAACGGGATCTATGGCGAAATGTTTAATGCGGCGATGATTTCGGCAGCTTTTGCTGAAAAAGATAACGAGCGTATTCTTGAGATTGCTCTTAGTGAGATCCCTAGTACTAGCCGTCTGGCAAGTGACGTTCTACGGGGTATAGATATTGCACAGAAGGCCAAGAGTGAGCGTGAATTAGTGAGTAAAATTTGGGATACATTCAGTCATTATGATGCGGTGCATACCAATAATAATGCAGCTCTTGTGGCTGCTTCGCTAGTCTATGGGGGGAATGATTTTGAAAAAGCGGTCGTTACATCCGTTTACGGCGGAATGGATACAGACTGTAATGGTGCTACAGTTGGTTCTATTATGGGAGCGAAGCTTGGAGCAAGTGTGCTGCCGGCTTCGTGGGTTGAACCGCTCCATGATACGCTATATGCGGATCTGCCTGGGTTCCATCCGATAGCGATTTCGGAATGCGCGGAGCGAAGCTATCAGGTGTTCTTGAAGATTCGCAAGGAGCTTGACGGAAAGTCTTAGATCAGGGAATGCGAATAGAAAAAAAAGGATGTCTTAAGCTATCGAGCTTAGACATCCTTTTTTTCGTAGCTATCTAGTTCTTGAAATAGATGTAACAGGGGTTTAGGAGTTAGGTAACAGGAGAATCCTGATTTGAAGAGGGAGTTGTACAGTAATTTATTAGGGAGATAAACACTTAAAAATAGCCCGGTATAAAGGGTTTTTATGTTATCACTATTTTTTCCTGATATATCATTTGAAGAAAAATGATGACACAGAACATAAAATGCCTTATTATTTAAAGAGATTTTTAGTAAAACAGTTTTTAAATAATTATAGTACAAACCTTGGCTTAGAAGGTTCCAGTATAAATGGAAAGGAAGGGGGAGTTTGCAATCCTATCGCTGAGTGGGGTGAGTAAAGCCTTCAAGCTGAAGGACGGCATGTATCAGGCGGTGGATGATGTATCGCTGGATGTGAAGAAAGGATCGATTCACGGGATTATTGGTGAAAGCGGTGCAGGGAAATCCACACTGCTGCGACTAATTAATCTGCTGGAAAAGCCGGACCAAGGGACAGTAACCGTAGAAGGGCAACATTTAACCGGAATGCCGAGTAAACAGCTACGGAAAGCTAGGGAAAAGATTGGGATGATTTTTCAGCAATTTAATCTGGTCAATAACGTCACGGTAAGCCGCAACATTTCGATCCCTCTGGAACTGGCAGGGGTGCCGAAGCGTGAACGGATGAAGCGGGTGAAGGAATGTCTCGATTTTGTCGGATTGGCTGATAAGGCAGAGCAATATCCCGCACAGCTAAGTGGAGGACAACGACAACGTGTGGCGATCGCCCGGGCGCTTTCTAACAGTCCAGGACTATTGCTATGTGACGAACCAACATCCTCACTAGATCCAGGAACAACTGCGGATATTCTGAATGTCCTGAAGCATATTAATGGGGGCCTTGGGGTTACTGTAGTGATTGTTACGCATGAGATGGATGTTGTCAAAAGCATTTGCACGCACGTATCCGTAATGGAAAAGGGTCGAATCGTAGATTCGTTCTCTCGCGATGACGGTGATTTCCGGCCTGCTGCAGTTCGTACTGGCTCCTACCGGGATCAAATTCTGGGTAAAGCGGGGGAAACTCATGTTTGATAATGTACTTCAATATCAGGCACAGATGTGGGAGTCGATTGGAGAAACTTTTATAATGGTCGGCATTTCTGTTGGTGCCGCACTGCTGCTGGGGCTTCCGCTCGGGACGTTGTTGTTCTTTTGCCGAAAAGGGCAGCTCTATGAGAATAAAACATTGTCACTGGTGCTTAACAGCATCGTAAATATTATCCGTTCATTTCCATTCCTGCTGCTTGTCGTTGCACTTATTCCCGTCACTCGTTTCCTTGTCGGAACTGCGATTGGAACAATGGCAGCCACGGTTCCATTATCCATAGTTGCTATTGCTTATTACTCACGTCTGGTGGAGCAGTCTTTGCTGGAGGTTCCTAAAGGAGTCATAGAAGCGGCGTTGTCTATGGGAGCCTCGAAGCTGGGGTTGATCTTTAAATTCCTGTATGTAGAGGCCCGTTCGGGTCTGGTGCTCGGGCTTACTACCTCTACCATTAGTTTTATCTCTTACTCGACCGTAATGGGGGTTGTTGGAGGGGGCGGGGTTGGCGATTTTGCGATCCGTTATGGCTATCAGCGTTTTGAGACTGAAGTGATGATCTATGCGATTGTTGTGATGATTGTATTAGTTCAGATGGTTCAATTCACAGGAGGAACGATTTCGCGGCTGTTAGATAAGCGTTGATCGTTTACCCTTCATTGCAAAGCATGGAAATACAAATTTGTTTACTATATAAAGCGGGGGTTAGTCGTAATCATGAAAAAATCAATGATAATTGTGCTAATGTTAATGGTATTGGTAGTAGCGGGTTGTGGTTCTAATAATGCAGCAAAGAACAATACTGCCAAAGGTAGCGATGATTTAACCAAATTAAAGATTGCTACTTTGATTCCACCAATGACGGAAATTCTGGACATTGTAAAGCCACTTCTGAAGGAAGATGGTATTGATCTTGAAATTGTTGTGCTGTCTGACAATGTGCAGCCTAATGAAGCTTTGGCGAATAAAGAGGTAGACGCTAACTTTTTCCAACACGTTCCTTATATGAAGCAGTTTAATGAAAGTAAAGGCTCCAATCTAGTAGAGGTACAGCCTGTCTATGACGCTATTTATGGTGGATACTCCAAGCGCTACAAGAATGTTGCGGATCTGCCGGAAGGTGCAACACTAGTAATGGCTAATGATCCTTCAAATATCGGTCGTTCCTTACAGATGTTTGCTGCAGCCGATTTGATTAAGCTAAAAGAAGGCGTAGGCATCCAGGCTACACAAGCAGACATTACTGAAAATCCAAAAAACTTTAAGTTTGAGGAAGTAGATTTGTTGATGTTGGCCCGTATGCTGGATGATGGAGATCTAGTAGCAATGACTCCGGCTTATGCTAGCCCACTTGGATTGACACCGAAGAAAGATGCGCTGATTACTGAAGGCGAAGATTCTGAATTCACCATCACCTTGGTTGCACGTGAAGACAACAAGGACTCTGATGCGATTCAGAAGTTGGCTAAACGCATTAGCGGCCCTGAAGTGAAGAAATTCCTTGAGGATAATTACGCGGATATCGCGTTGCCTGCTTTTAAATAGTTAGATTAGTAATTCAACGAGACTTGTCCATTATGGGCAAGTCTTTTTTTGTGTCACTAGAATGTAAGAACTGCTCTATATAATGGGTTGTAGAATAACAAAGCGGAATGGAGATGGGGATATGTCTGTACTTAGCGCAATTAATCTCACAAAACATTACGGTAAGGGTACTAACCTGGTCAAGGCACTAGATGGTATTAACGTAGAGATACACAACGGTGAATTTATAGCGATTGTCGGGACATCAGGAAGTGGGAAGTCAACGCTCTTACATATGCTTGGCGGACTTGATCGGGCAACTGATGGACAAGTGATCATAGATGGAAAGAATATTTTTAGGATGAAGGATGATGAGTTAACCGTATTTAGGAGAAGAAAAATTGGATTTGTGTTTCAGAACTACAATCTGGTGCCGATTCTGAATGTATACGAGAATATAGTGCTACCCATAGAGCTGGATGGAAACAAAATAGATAAGGATTTCGTGGATCATATTGTGAATACGTTAGGTCTCTCGCAAAAATTGGACAACCTCCCCGGTCAGCTATCAGGCGGTCAGCAGCAAAGGGTAGCTATCGCACGAGCCTTGGCAGCTAAACCTTCCATTATCCTAGCAGATGAACCTACAGGGAACTTGGACAGCATTACTAGTCAGGAGGTCATTGGATTACTCAAAGTAACTAGCAGACAGTTTAATCAGACGATTCTAATGATTACTCATAATGAAGAGATTGCTCAGCTTGCAGACCGGACCATCCGGATAGAGGACGGTAAAGTTACTGGAGGGGCATTGTGATGATGTTTCCAAACAGCAATAAACCAATTGTTAAAAAGCTGACAAGCAGGAGCCTGAAAGCCAACCGGACCCGAAATCGGTTCGTAATTATAGCCATCGTGCTTACTACCTGGCTTATTACTTCTTTTTTTAGTATTGGACTTAGCAACTATAAAACCTTCGAAATGCAGCACTTGAAAATAAACGGGACCATGGCTGATGCCTACTTGACCTCACCGTCAGAACAGCAATTAAACAAGTTAAAGGAACATTCCTATATTAAGACCATCGGACTTCAGTCCAAAGTGGGGGATGTTGTCAATACTCCTGAATGGGGAGACCTTAATTTAGCTTTGCTCTGGTATGACTCTACGGAATGGACAGAAATGCGTGTGCCTGTGATCGACGGATTAAAGGGCAAGTACCCAGAGAAGGACAATGAAATCGCCGTTCCATTATGGATATTACAGTCGTTGGGGATTAATGATCCGCAGTTAGGCATGAGCTTGCCATTTACTTACTCTGTTTCGCGAGATGGGGTGAAATCTCAAGAGAATAACAACTTCGTACTAAGTGGATGGTTTACCGATTACAGTCATGTCCGTACCGGGAATTCTGGAGCTATGCTGGTATCGGGGGCTTTTGCTACAGCTCATGGCGTAGATCTTAAGAATCCCAAAAATGCCACTATTCTATTTAATGAGAAAAACACGGATGAACTTATCTCGCGTTTGCAACAGGATATTACATTAGAAAAAAATCAAAAGCTCGAACCTGTCTCTAACCAATCGTCTACCTCTTCAGATAGAACAGCGACTTTGATCGGTTATGCTGGAATTATATTATTTGTTATGTTGAGCGGATATTTATTAATTTATAATGTGCTTTATATTTCTGTCTCAAGGGATACAAGGTTCTACGGTCTACTTAGAACGCTAGGAACTACACAACTGCAGATTAAAAAAATAGTTAGGGCACAGGCTTCACGGTTAGCACTTATCGCTATCCCACTGGGACTTGCCGCAGGAGCTGTGACTTCCTTCGTAATGGTGCCGCTGGCTATGAGTACAATGGATTTGGATACGGGCGTGGTGATTTCTTTTCACCCGTTAATCTTTATTGGAGCTGCGTTGTTTGCTTGGTTGACCACCATGTTTAGCGCTATCAAACCTGCCTCTATCGCTGGCAAAGTCTCTCCAATAGAAGCGGTGAGATATACAGGTACGATGGTTAAAGCTAAGACGAAGCGGGGAACTGGCGGATCTAAGCTGCATCGACTGGCTTGGCGTAATATTTTTAGAGTGAAAAAAAGAGCGATGGTTGTATTTCTCTCTTTATTTCTCGGGCTGACAACTTTTCTGGTGATCAATACGCTTGTGCTTAGTATGAGTACAGATCATTTTATTGCTGAATACATGGATAGCGATTTCACGCTGTCCAATCAGACGATGTCCTTTGGGTTTGAGGGGGAAATGAAAGCCAAGATTACAGAGGATATGATCAAGGAAATTCAGGATATAAAGGGAGTAAAAGAGGTCTTCAAAGCTTATACCGGGATAGGTCAGATCAAGTATGATCCTAAGGTGTTCAGTAAGTATATGGATGAATTCGCAAAATCATATCACACAGATCGCCCTACCGATGAACAATTAGCTGTGCCTCAAAGCATGTTCTCAATGACCCATGTTATTGGGTTAGACTCAGCTCAGGTTAAGAAGATGGAAGAGAAATTAGAAATCACTGTAGATATGGAACGCTTTGAAAAAGGTGAGATCGCCTTGCTGGACAATTTTAGTCTCAGTGGTCTTGAGATAGGAGATCTATTTCAAATAGGTCCTATAAACAGCGAAGCGACACAATCTTTCGATATTGGCGGGCTAGGTGACTTCAGCTCTCTAGGGTCGGCACATTTTGTAGCTCCGAATGTATACATCAGTCACACTGCAATGGAGAAATTTATGAAAAACCCACTTATAAGTAAAGTGTATATTAATGCTGACTCAGAAGACTGGAAGCAGATTACCGATCAATTGGAAGGACTCATCGGCGGAGATAGTGAGCTGAAGCTGGAGTCGAAGCTGTATATGGAAAAATTCATGGAATCGGCAAAGTTAACCTTTTACATTATGGGTGGCGGAATTGCGCTCATTCTAGCGCTGATTGGAATTTTGAATTACGTTAATATTATGTATACAGGAGTTGTAGCTCGGAAGCTGGAGTTCGCAGTGATGGAGAGCATCGGGATGACCTCTAAGCAGATGAGAAAGCTGTTGCTGTTTGAAGGAGCAGGTTATGCGATCATATCTACATTGCTAATCTCAACAATAGGCACATTAATCAGTTACGGTGCTTATAGCCTGTTCAGCCAAGAAGCTACTTATGCTGTGTTTAGCTTCCCAACCCTTCCGCTTTCAATTGCAATTGTACTCGTTTTTGTGGTTTGCCTGAGTGTTCCGCTTATTGCTTATAAGCAAATTAAAAAGGACAGCATTGTGGAACGTCTGCGGCAAATGGAATAGAGCTAATTAATTTACAGCGTAGCCTTCCTCTGCTTGTTACAATGATAGGTATTGAGGTGAGTTTCAATGACAACCATTCTAATAGTAGAGGATGATCGTCTCTTAAATGAGGGATTAAAGTTCATGCTTGAAAAAGAAAACCATAAGATTATTCAGGCCTATTCTTATCAAGAGGGCATCTCTGCGAATCAGGATCAGACCATCGGTCTGGTCCTTTTGGACATTAATCTCCCCGATGAGAGTGGCCTTATACTGTGTCGGGAAATTCGGCGAACGAGTTCCATTCCGGTTATATTTCTAACTGCCAACGATACGGAGCAGGATATGGTAGCTGGATTTGGGCTAGGAGCTGATGATTATATTGCGAAGCCATTTAGCATGGCCGTACTTTTGCAACGTGTTAAGGCTGTTCTCCGACGAACAGGCACTGATGGGGGCTCAGAGCTGTTTCATTACAAGGATATTACAATTAACTCAGCCAAAATGAAGATTTACAAATATGGACAAGAAATAAAACTAACCACTAATGAGTATCGTCTCCTTGCCATCTTAACCGAAAATAGCGGTCAAGTTCTTACTAGGAGGTTAATGCTGGAGAAGCTATGGGATATAGATGGTAATTTCGTGGATGAGAATACACTAAGCGTAAATATTCGTAGGCTGCGGTCTAAAATTGAGGATGATCCGAAAGATTGTCAATATATTAAAACTGTATTCGGTATCGGCTACACATGGGGAGAGTAAGGATGAAGAATCCCTTTACAAAAATTATTTGGAGCTCGTTCACCTTTTTTGCTGTAGCCGTTGTGTTGTTTGTATCTATGCTTATCTATTATAAGCCTGAGAGGCATGTAGTTATTGTATCCGTGGTGTTTATTAGCTTGATGGTTTTGCTGTTTATAAGTTTTGTGCTCGCGCTTCGTAAAGAAATGCTAAACACTCTATTTTCATTGTCGAGACTGATTCAAGATCTTATTAATGGACAAATGACTCAGATGTTCCCGGTACAGGAGGATACACTTCTCTCTAAATTACAGCATCAGGTTATTCAATTATCTGAGCTGTTGTCTTCGCAGAAGCAGCGCTACCGTGAAGAGAGTCAAGAAGTCAAAACATTGATCTCTGATATCTCTCATCAACTTAAGACTCCTTTAGCCAATTTAGGGATGTATAACAGCCTTCTTATGGATGAAGGACTCCCCGCTGAAACACGCAGTGAATTTATTCGCCATATGGGTAGCCAGATTGAGAAGCTGTATTGGCTCATGGAGAATCTGATCAAGTTATCGCGTCTCGAATCCGGTATTATAGAGCTTCATACGGAGAAGTATGGTCTTGAGAATACTGTGTTGTCAGCGATCAAACAGGCGTTTCCAGCAGCCGAGCAAAAGAATATAGAGATCTTACTGGAATCCGATCAGGGAATTATGCTGCAACATGATCCCAAGTGGACGGGAGAAGCTATCTATAACATCATCGATAATGCTCTGAAATATACGCTCGGGTCCTGCAGTGTTAGAATTACGATTCGCAGGTATGATCTTTTTGCAAGGATTGATGTTGCCGATGGTGGAATAGGAATTCCTGCCGCTGAGATGAATGACATTTTTAAACGATTTTACCGAGGTGCGGGTTCCAATGGAACTGAAGGTGTTGGCATAGGCCTTTATTTAGCCCGTAAAATTGTGACCGAGCAGGGTGGATATATAAAAGTGAGATCCGAGTTAAGTAAAGGAAGTGTTTTTTCTATATTTTTGCCGTTACGCTGATTCTGAATGTACTCGAAGCTTAGCCCCTAAATTGGGGTTTTTTCTCAAAATATAAGAAAGTATATGTTTCACGTTATACATTATCCTTATATTTCTCGCATAAACGCTTACCGTCCTTATAAGGACGCCAAAGGCGTTTATGCTTGTTAAAGTCGCTATTTCATTGATGAAAAGTCCTTTGCTAGCCCTATAGTGGTCTGCAGTCGCACAGCTACCTCGACTAAGGTCCAGTACCAAAAACCGTCGTTGGTCTGTTTTGAAAGTCTGCGATTTGCTCTAGAATAAGGCTATAAGGTTAAGGACAACGAAACGAAAGGCGGTGAGAAAATAATGCAAAGAAGACAAGGAAACGGATTAGCGGTTGTACTGATTGTGATTGGTGCGGTAATGCTGCTCGGTTTAGCGCTTCCTCTGATTCACGGTATTTTCAGATTACTGTTCCCAGTATTGCTGGTTGTTCTCGGGTACTATGGGATTAAGAGTGGACGCAAGGTTATCGGTTGGGTACTAATGTTCATTGGTGTCATGACCTTGATCGCGAAGCTTTCCTGGATCATCGGACCACTTCTAGGTGTGGCGTTGATCGTATGGGGAGTGTCAGCTTTAAAGGGTAGAAGAAATGGTACTTATTAAGAAGAATTGTACTTAAACAAGAAGCAGGGAGGGAGCAGGAGATTATGAGTGTTTTTCGTCGCATGAGGGATATTACAGTAGCTAATCTAAATGAACGTCTAGAGCAAAGTCAAGATCCTGTGAAGCTAATTGATCAATTTCTACATTCAACTCGCGAGGAAATCAGTGAAGCTGAAAGATTGTATCAGCAATACGCTTCCCATACGAAGCAATTGCAACAGCAAGTGAACCAAGCGACTGCCATGAGAAACAAACGTGAGGAACAGGCGTTACTCGCATTAAAAGCAGGAGAAGATCATCTTGCAAAGCTGGCTTTGCAAGAAAAGATCATTCACGAGGAAAAGTTGGAGCAGTACAGCGGGCTATTTGAACAAAGTAAGCAATCCTTGTTTGTACTTGAAGGACAGCTGAATGAGCTGAAAATAGAGTATCAGACAGTTTATAGCAAACGTCAGTATTACGCAGCCCGGATGGAGTCGCTGAGACTGCAGCAACGGATGAATCAAAGAGCAAGTGCTTATGGTAACGGTGGTGATGTTCCCAAAATGTTCGGACGTCTGGAAGATCGGATGTCAGATTGGGAATTAGAAGCGAAGAGCCTGCGCGATGTACGTCGCATGGGACAGGAATATGCGGTGCAAGCAGGTGAGACTGTAGCTACCGTACTCGAAAGAGAAATGGCACGCTTAAAGGAGAAACTGAACAATGGTGGAAAGGAGTAGCGCTATGAGTCGATTATATCGTTCAACAAGAGATAAAGTGATGACGGGTCTTGCAGGTGGATTATCTGAGACACTCGGTATTGATTCCACGCTATTCCGGATTCTGTTACTGGTCAGCATTCCGTTTACAGGAGGTGCCGTGATTCCAGTGTACTTCATCGCTGCGCTGGTCATTCCGAAGGAGCCTACGCATTATAATCCTTTCGGACCAGGCCCTGGTGCACCGGGTGGCCCATTCGATGGTCCTTACTCAGGTAGACCAGAACATGGACACGGACCGCAGGCTAACGGCGGACATGGACCTTACGGACGCCAACCTAACTACAATCCTAATTTTGAAAAGAACAACGCTTATTCAGCTCCGGATTCCGGTTTGGATGCGATGATGAAGGATATCGAGAAGAAGGCTCTGCAAAAAGAAGTAGAAGAACTCAAACAAAAACTGTCTAAATATGAGAAAGGGGAATTGTAAATCATGGGAGTATTTCAAAGAATTAAAGATATGACTAAGGCGTCGGTAAATGACTTGTTGGATAAGGTAGAGGACCCAATCGTAATGCTTAACCAATATCTGCGCGATATGGAGGCTGAAATTCACGAAGCGGAAGTTACAGTTGCCAAGCAAATGGCGAACGAACGTCGCATGAAGCAACGCGTGGAAGAAGCAGCAAAAATGTCCGCACAACGTGGAGCACAAGCTGAATTGGCATTGAAAAACGGCCAAGAAGAAGTGACTCGCAAGCTGTTGGAAGAAAAAATCTACTTCGATCAAAAACAAGCGGAATACAGCGATCTTCATGCTCAGGCTGAAGTGCAAGCGAAGGAATTGGTTGGACAGCTGCATGATATGAAGGATGAATTCTACAAGCTGCGCAACAAGCGTAACGAGCTCGTATCCCGCGCTCAAATGGCTAAGGCGAAGAAACAAATGACACAAATCAGTAGCGTGCATTCCATCGAAAGTGGCAGTGCGTCACTCGGATTCCACCGGATGGAAGAGAAGATTATGCAGCTTGAAGCAGAAGCAGATGTAATGCGTGCACCTTACAGCCCATCCGCTGCCTACACTAAACCAGTCGATGTTGAGAAGCAACTGAAAGTGGATGAGCAACTGGCTGCATTAAGAAGCAAGCTGAATGATACACCGGCTGCTCCTTCTTTAAACAAAAAAGAAGATTAAATCCTGTTCCTAAAACTTAAGCAGATATGATATGCTGGACAAGAAGAAGCCATACGGTATGGATCTCCATACCGATATGGCTTTTGTAGCGGCTGGCTATAATATATCTTGTAGGAGGTGCGAAATGGATAAACGAAACCGTTTGATTGCCATCGGACTGATCGGTGTTGGCTGCATGATGATTTTTGGTAGATGGCTCGGCTTTTTCTCCATTGTCGCGCTTCTATTCCTGTTCCTAGGAGTCTACCGCACGACGTCAGGCAAAGTGAAGCAGGGTTATAAGCTGCTCGGGATTGGCGCTATATTGCTTTTGCTGGATCATTTGGTGCTGGTACTGGGGATTTGCTTGATTTCTTTAGGGATGTTTTTTACTAAATCCAAAAGAGTTCAGCGTAAGGAAGGGTTCATGCAGAAGCAGAACTTTTCGTCTAGATTTGACTGGGATCGCTCACCCTGGGTGATGCATAGCCTCAGCTCATGGCATATCCTTGGAGAGGCCGATCTTGATCTTTCACTGGCTATGGCGGAGCAAAAAGAAACGGTGATGCTGTTTCAAGGTATCTTTGGGGATATGGACATTCAATTGTCAGATGATTACGGGATAGAAATCGAAGCCTTTGTGCTTTTTGGATCGATTGAATTTGGTAACCAGCGGGACACAGGTATGCTAAACCGTCTGAACTGGAAATCCCCTAACTATGAGAGCAGTGAGTATAAGGTAAAGTTTAGTGTGTCTTATTTGATGGGAGATTTGGATGTGCGATTATCCTGATTAGTTTGATACTGAAGGGAGGGTCCCCGTATGGAAAGAAAGAATAAAAATATGATGTCACGCAGTATGGGTGAGGGGGCTCTGTTCTCTTTTGTCATGCTGCTAGTGATATTGTACACCATGTATACATATGGCTATTTGAAACCTTTTGAAAGCTGGACGATTGGATTACGTACGGCCTTCACTTTAATTCTGCTGCCCATGGGGTTCGGGGTTGGCTTTGGCTTCTATCAGAGCTTTCGGGTAAAGCGAAAGTTGGAACGCCTGAGAGAAACGCTCGTATTGTGGGAGAAGGGAAACTTAACGCTATCTATGCCAGACTTGGGCGATGATGAGCTGGGAAGGCTCGGGGAACAATTGGGCCGAATCAGCGGAAAATGGGAAAACCAAGTGACAACACTGCAGCGATTGTCTACAAATAACGCGAAGCTCGCGGAGCAAGCACGAGTATCTGCTATTATGGAAGAGCGGCAACGGCTTGCGCGTGAATTGCATGATGCTGTCTCTCAGCAGCTGTTCGCGATCTCTATGACCGCCACGGCTGTAGGCCGGACCCTGGAGAAGGATTTTGACAAGGCGCAACGGCAAATTGCACTGATTGAGGAAATGTCTGCTGTAGCACAATCAGAGATGAGAGCATTATTGCTGCACTTAAGACCTGTTTATTTGGAAGGTAAGGGATTAGAGCAGGGGCTACAGGAGCTGATCAAGGAGCTTAAGGTTAAAGTACCGATAGAAATCGTGTTCGAGATGGACCCTGATGTACAATTGCTAAAAGGGGTAGAGAATCACTTATTCCGTATTGTGCAGGAGGCAATCTCTAATACGCTTCGTCATGCGAAAGCAGAAAAGATGGAAATTAGGCTGCATCGTCGAGGAGATACGGTTCGGTTGACGCTCCGTGATGATGGGATTGGTTTTGAAATGGATGATAGTAAACAAACTTCCTACGGTTTGTCGAATATGCAGGAGCGGATGAATGAAATCGGAGGTTCCATTCAGTTTATTACCGCTCCGGGTAAAGGAATGCGGATTGAAATTACCGTTCCGTTAGTCAATGAATAATAGGAGGAAAGAGTGACCATGGAGATGGAGGAAGCCATTAAGGTATTGCTTGTAGATGATCATGAAATGGTACGGATTGGACTAGCTGCTGTTCTAGGTACTGAAGACGGAATAGAAGTCGTAGGGGAAGCTGGAAGTGGGGAAGAAGGTATCCGCCTGGCACAAGAGTACAATCCGGATGTAGTCCTGATGGATCTTGTCATGGATGGGATGGATGGAATTGAAACGACCAAACAGCTAATGAAGCAGTATCCCGAAATCAAAGTTATTGTGTTGACAAGCTATCTGGATGATGAAAAAATGTATCCGGTGATTGAAGCAGGTGCATTCAGTTATTTACTAAAGACCTCACGAGCTACTGAAGTGGCAGATGCCATACGTGCCGCGGCAAGAGGCCAGTCTGTACTGGAGTCACAGGTCGCCTCTAAAATGATGAATCGTTTTCGAAACAATGCAAAGGGTGAATCTCCTGCTTATAAAGAGCTTACAGAGCGCGAGATGGAAGTATTACGTCTGCTGGCGCAAGGTAAATCGAATCAGGATATCGCGGACCAACTAATTATTGGGATCAAGACTGTGAAATTTCATGTAACGAATATTCTCGCGAAGCTGGGTGTGGAAGACCGAACCCAAGCAGCTATTTATGCATATAAAAATGGACTAGCTGAATAGAAACCAAAGGCTGAAGCCTCTTGCTTCAGTCTTTTTTTAATGCATAAGTTTAGAATCTCCTAATTCGTACATACTGTCTAGTAGATTGCTAGAGAGGTTCGAAAGGGAGAATAAATTATGCTGAAGGCTATGTTGAACAACGGAACAAAAAAAGGGACTCTTTTTATATTATTATTCCTGTGCTGCATTGTAGCTTTACTGGTAAACCTTCAAAGCGCTAAAGCAAAATCAATCGATCAAGACGAAGCTGTTTCACATACATCAGTAACATCGGAACTGAATGCTTCACTGATGAGTTTAATAGATCTCGGGACGAAAACAACGGTATCTGGTTCACCACTACATATCGTCTTAAAATGGCAAGGGGCAATCAGCGGTTACAATGATCCTTCTGTTGAAGTGGCTAAGCTTAGCGCCCGCCTTGGATTGACAGTACCGTCAGGAAATGATGAAGATGGGCATATGACCTATCGTTCAGCAGCGGTAAAACCATATGGATCACGTCTCTCCTTATTTTGGAGCGAGCTTGGAGAAGGAAATAGTTATGTTATTGTGACGTTAGATACTGCTGATTTAAAGGATAAGGTTAGCTTTCAGGGGGCTGCCGATGAAGTTAGTACAATCCTAGAACAGAGTAACATCAAGGCAGAATGGAATGTATCCCTTCAAGGAATAGCTGAAAACCAGGGGGGACCTGAAGGTGTATTGTCGCAAACCGAAGGGTTACTTAAAGAGCAGTTTAAAACTGTGAGTGAGAAAGAGAGCTATAAGGATGTAGCAACAGTCAGCCGTACGTATTCGGTTCCTGATTTGAAACGCTCGGTAGTCAGCGGGAACCATTCGGTTTCAGCGCAAATCGCAGTGCATCAGGAAGATCAAAATGGGACGAATCGCCTAACCATTGGCTTACCATTAATCACCATCGAATACTGACAAATTCCTTTTTTATAAGCAAAGATATAATTAGTAATAAGAAATTTTAATTGAAATTCTCGAAATCCCGAGAGTATTTGTCAGGAATCTGATAGCATCCTTTTTAGGAATATGCTAAAATGACATAACGTCGTTTACTCGACGCTGAGAATGTCAATAAACTATATTACATACAGAAAGATGAGGAGCCATGGCTGAAAATCAAACCCTTGATGCACTGCACACACCCGGTGCTGTCTTTTTTATCTTTGGGGCAACCGGAGATTTAGCCCGGCGTAAGCTTTTCCCGGCGATTTACAGCTTGTACCGTGAAGGTAAGCTGGCACATGATTTTGCGGTAATTGGCGTGGCGCGGCGCCCGCGTACTCAGGAAGAATTTAGAAGTGATGTGAAGGAATCCATCCTTGAATTCTGCCGTTATAAAGCGGGAGAAGAGAACGAATGGAATGAGTTTGTACAGCATTTTGAATACAAATCTCTGGACATCAACGATATTGATGGCTTCCGTGAATTAAGAGCTCAAACAGAAGCTCTTGAAGAGAAGTTCAGAATTCCGGGCAATCGGATGTTCTATCTTGCGTTGGCACCTGAATTGTTCGGCAGTGTCTCGTTCAACCTTAAGGCTGGCGGCATGCTGGATAGCACAGGTTGGAATCGCCTCGTCATCGAGAAGCCTTTTGGATATAATCTGGAGTCAGCTGAGCAGCTGAACGAGCAGATCCGTGAGGTATTCAAGGAAGAGGAGATCTACCGGATCGATCATTATCTTGGTAAAGAAATGGTTCAGAATATCGAAGTCATTCGTTTTGCCAACGCTTTTTTCGAACCGCTTTGGAATAATAAGCACATTGCCAATATTCAAATTACACTTGGCGAAACCGTAGGTGTTGAAGAGCGTGGTGGTTATTATGACCATGCTGGAGCGTTACGGGATATGGGCCAGAATCATATATTGCAACTGCTGACTATGATCGCAATGGAACCACCAAGCCGTCTGCTTGCAGAAGATATTCGTGACGAGAAGGTGAAGGTACTTCGTTCCCTTCGTCCTTATGGTACATCTGACGAGGTTCGTGAGAACGTCGTGAGAGCACAGTATATTCAAGGCTTGCATGGTGGAAAGCCCCTTCCTGCTTATCGTCAGGAAGATAAGGTTGATCCTGAATCGAGTACTGAGACGTATTTTGCTGCCCGTGTGTTTGTAGATAACTTCCGCTGGGCTGGAGTTCCTTTCTATATTCGTACAGGTAAACGTCTACCGGTGAAGACAACGGAAGTGGTAGTTGAGTTCAAGGGAATGCCAACCAATGTTTATTTGGGACAAAAGCATACGCTGGAGCCTAACCTGCTTGTTATCCGTGTGAACCCAATGGAAGGCATTTATGTAAAGATTAATGCCAAGAAGCCGGGTTCCGAGTCTGAAATTCAACCACTAGCTATGGACTTCTGTCAGAGCTGCTTGGTTGGAATCAATTCCCCGGAAGCTTACGAGCGCTTGCTTCATGACGCGGCACGTGGAGATTCCACTTATTTCACTCGTTGGGATGAGGTATCGTCGGCATGGTCGTTCGTGGATCGTATTGCGAAGGCTTGGAAGGAAGAGTCGCGTGATTTATCTTCTTATCCTGCTGGCACTTGGGGTCCGGTTGAAGCGGATCAATTGCTTGCTCAGGATGGCTTCCATTGGTGGCCGGTAAACGGTCAAGAAGAAGATAATGTAGTATGGCTGAAGAATAACTAAACTTTGCGTTAATGCTATCTCCCTGCAGAGGATGCAGGGAGATTTTTTGTAATGCTGAGATTAGAAAACACTCAGCCTCCCAAGGCCACTCTGGCTCCAAATGCCGCTCGGGCGACAGGAGCATTTTTCAAATAGCTGCACTTTGTACAATTAAAATCACATATTGGGTGGAAATTAGTCTTTTAAGTGTATTCTCTGCAACTATTTTCTCCGCATAAGGCCTAAAAGCTAGCACATTGAATTTTTAATTGCATCAAATACAACTAAAGGCGATTGGAAATGCTAATACTTCTTATAAGTGTAGGAAATACAACTATTTTACTACTGCGGAGAAATGTGAAACGAATTCAAGGGAGGGGCCTGTATTCAACAGGTAGGCATGGGGAGCCCTGTTTCCAATTAACACACACCTCTTTGGGACGGACCGAGCGGACCTTAACCTCTGAAATGCATGTTTTAGTCGAGCTTACGGACAAATGTATGCGAAAAACCGAATACAATGTGCCGCCAGTAACGTAAACGAGCCGATTGTATGCGAAAAACCGAATACAATGTGCCGCCAGTAACGTAACCGAGCCGATTGTATGCGAAAAACCGAATACAATGTGCCTCAGGTAACGTAACCGAGCCAAATGTATGCGAAAAACCGAATACAATGTACCTCCGGTAACGTAAACGAGCCAAATGTATGCGGAAAACCGAATACAATGTGCCGCCAGTAACGTAACCGAGCCGATTGTATGCGAAAAACCGAATACATTGTGCCTACGGTAACGTAAACGAGCCGATTGTATGCGAAAAACCGAATACAATGTGCCGCCAGTAACGTAACCGAGCCGATTGTATGCGAAAAACCGAATACAATGTGCCGCCAGTAACGTAAACGAGCCGATTGTATGCGAAAAACCGAATACATTGTGCCTACGGTAACGTAACCGAGCCAATGTATGCGAAAAACCGAATACAATGTGCCTCCGGTAACGTAATCGAGCCAATGTATGCGAAAAACCAAATACAATGTGCCTCCAGTAACGTAAACGAACCAAATGTATGCGAAAAACCGAATACAATGTGCCTCCGGTAACGTAATCGAACTAGCGCTGTTATCCGCCCTGAATCACCCAGGAAAGGCTTGTTATTAGGGAATAAGTGCAATACGATTCGTCCCTAATATATGTGCTCATTTCATCGAAATAAAGATCCGTACGGTCCGTAGCGGAACCTCACTACGAAGGTGCATATGGATACGAGTATGGAACGGATGTACTCAGCTTGTAACTCTAGTTCCAAGGACGCCGTCAGGCGTTTTTCTTGTTGAGCTATGGGAACTGGTGAACAGGATATAGACTTGATTTGGGAGATATTTTGCTGCAAAAGCTTTTTAGTAGATAATATCTGCCGGATTTTGATATACTTTAGGGGATGCTTTCACTTGAAGCGGACTGGAGCTAGACCTAAGATAGCTATTCATTCAGAAATGAAGGGGTATGAACAATGAGCAGAGCACCGATTTGAAGATAACCCCAGTGTAATTGAAGCAGAAGCAGGAATTTTATATATGAAGGGATATGTGTAATGAACAAAGCAATAGATCAGAAGCTGCAAAAGGAAGTGGACAGACGCAGAACCTTTGCGATCATTTCCCACCCGGATGCGGGTAAAACAACTTTAACGGAAAAACTACTGTTATTCGGTGGCGCTATCCGTCTGGCGGGAACGGTTAAGGCCCGTAAGGCGAACAAGCATGCAACGAGTGACTGGATGGAAATTGAAAAGCAACGGGGGATTTCTGTTACTTCCTCTGTGATGCAGTTTGATTATTTGAATCACCGCGTGAATATTTTGGATACACCGGGTCACCAAGACTTTAGTGAGGACACCTACCGTACACTAACAGCAGCGGATAGTGCGGTCATGCTTATCGACGTGGCAAAAGGGGTGGAAACCCAAACGACCAAGCTGTTTCAGGTATGTGCTAAACGTGGGATTCCAATCTTTACTTTTATCAATAAGCTGGACCGTGAAGGACGCAGTCCGTTTGATCTAATGGAAGAGCTGGAGCAGGTACTGGGCATTCGCTCTGTGCCTATGAACTGGCCGATTGGCAGTGGACGTGAATTGTGCGGCGTATATGACCGGATGAAGAATCAGGTGGAGCTGTTCCAAGGTGACGATCACTCCGTAATCAAGGTGCAAAAGGTTGACGGATATCGTGATCCAATCATTCGTGAAATGGCGGGAGAATATCTGCATGATCAATTGTGTCAGGATCTGGAGCTGCTGGATGTAGCAGGCGATGCTTTTGACTATGAAAAAGTACTAAGTGGTGAACTTACACCTGTGTTCTTCGGTAGTGCGATTAACAATTTCGGCGTACAGACTTTCCTCGATAATTTCTTGGATCTGGCACCGAAGCCTGAACCACGCCGAAGCACTACAGGTTTAATAGAACCTATGAATGAGAAATTCACAGGTTATGTGTTCAAAATCCAAGCCAATATGAACCCGGCTCACCGTGACCGAATTGCCTTCCTGCGTATTGTATCCGGTAAGTTCGAACGGGGGATGAGCGTGAAGCATGTACGTGCGGGTAAGGACATTAAGCTCGCCCAGCCGCAACAATTTTTGGCCCAAGACCGTGATATCGTAGAGGAAGCTTATCCGGGAGATATTATCGGGTTGTTTGACCCAGGTATTTTTAGAATTGGAGATACACTGAGCCAGGCAGGAGAATTGGAATTCGATGAGCTGCCAACATTCTCACCAGAGATTTTTGCTAAAGTGAGTATTAAAAATGCTTTGAAATCGAAGCAGTTCCAAAAGGGTGTCGATCAGCTGACTGAAGAGGGTATGATTCAAGTATTCCGCACGGTTAACTTCGATGATATTCTGCTCGGCGTAGTGGGACAGCTGCAGTTTGAGGTGTTCGAGTACCGCATGAAGGGTGAATATGGTGTCGATGTTCTGTTGCAGCGTATGCCATACCAGTTTGCACGTTGGATCGTAGATGATGCTAAACCGGATGCGAGTAAATTCCGTATTAACTCTACGCTCGTTACAGATAAGAAGGGGAATTTTGTTGTCTTGTTCGAGAACGAATATGCTATGCGGACAGCGATGGATAAGAACCCGACAGCTACGTTCCTAGAGATGGCTCCAAAAGCATTGCTATAATTAAGGATATAAGCTAGAACATCCTAAATGTTAATAAAAAACCTCCGCTTCCGACGTGCAATTGCACGCTGGAGAAGCGGAGGTTTTTGACTTATTACGTCACGTTATGATGTGATATTCCCAGGGGTAATAGTCTCCAGGTGATCATGCAGCATAGACACCAAATTATCTTGCTTAGCGGTGTCTAAGTCCTTCCATATCATTTCAAACACGGCGCCAAGTCCCGGGAGTGCTGCTTCCGGTCCGTCTACCGAGCCTTCAATCATATGCCGCAAATCTTCTTCAGATTGACCATGCACTTTATGAATAATCGCCTGGCGTAAGTCAATAGTAACCGGCATAACGTACCTCCTTTTTGAAATATAGTGATATTCACGTCGTTTTAATGTACCCTGTATAGCTGCTGGAAATTCAAGTTTTTGTTCAAATATAAGTAGTATAAGTTGACACTATACATCATTCTTATATTTTTGCGATAAACGATTGTCATCCATAAAGCACGACAATGACGTTTCTTCTTGGCTTATGATATACTGTTTGAGATATAGAAATGCTACAGGAGGTACATAAGACATGGCCAAAAAACAATATGCCATCATTGGCATGGGGCGTTTCGGATCCAGTGTTGCGAGAGCACTCAGCGGTATGGGGTTTGACGTACTTGCGATTGATGCGGACGAGCAGCGGACACAGGAGATTTCAAATATAGTTACACACGCTGTATCTGCAGATTCAACGGATGAAGAAGCGCTACGCGCACTTGGTATTCGCAATTTTGATGTGGTGGTTGTGGCTATTGGAGAGGACATCCAAGCAAGCATTCTTACCACTTTAATCCTGAAGGACCTTGGTGTACCAGCAATTATCGCAAAAGCAAAAAGTGAGCTGCACGGCAAAGTATTAGGCAAAATTGGTGCAGACAAGGTGATTTATCCTGAACGGGATATGGGAATGCGGGTTGCGCACCATTTGGCTTCGCCTAATATATTAGATTATATCGAGCTGTCGCCTGATTATAGTATTTTGGACATGAAGGTATCCGGATCGATGCTCGGGAAAAATCTACAAGAGCTCGATATCCGTGCAAAATATGGCTGTAACGTAATGGCTATTCGCCAAGGTGAAGAGATGAACATCTCCCCTCGCGCAGAGGATCGATTGATCGATGGGGATATCCTTGTAATCGTTGGGCATAAAGATAACCTGACGAAGCTGGAGATCGCGTATCAGTAGGTGAGGCGATTCTGATGATAAGCGTTATTGCGAGGAAAGTTTGGATTTCCGGACGCTGTTGTCTCCAGATTTTTTTGATTTGAAACGCCTGCTGCGGATAAAATCCGGAGACTGCTTATGCTTTCGAAGTGAGTTTTACTACGTAAAGCTTTCGGGCGAGCGCTTACGCTCCTACAGTTCCAAATTTCCTCTCCATAACGTATTCATCAGGCTTATAGGGGAGTAAAAGAGAAGAAGAACAAAGACAAAGATAAAGATAAAGATAAAGAACAAAGATATAAGAGCAAGAATAAATGGCAAGGCATAAGAAAGGAAGACTTTATGGAAATCATGTCTCCGCAAAATACGCGGGTTAAAGAGTGGGCCGGGCTGCAAGAGAAAAAGCACCGTGACAAAGCTCGTAAATATATCGTAGAAGGCGTTCATCTTGTACAGGAAGCGCTGCTGGCTGAAGCAGATGTGGAATGCCTTGCTTATGACTTAGACAAGGGAATGCCCGCTGAACTCAAAGGGCTTCTTCAGTCCGTTCAGGGCATGGATGTGATTGGCGTATCAGCGGCGATCATCTCGAAATGTAGCAGCACTAATACACCGCAGCCGGTGTTCGCCATTGTGCGGAAGGAACAGCAGGCGGTAGCGGCTATCCTAGCGAAGAAGGATAGTCTGGTGGTTGTCCTGGACGGCGTCCAGGACCCCGGTAATGTCGGCACCATCATCCGCAGCGCGGATGCTGCGGGAGCAGACGGAGTGATCCTCGGCCAAGGCTGTGCCGACCTTTATAATCCGAAGACCATCCGTTCAACGATGGGCTCAATGTTCCATCTCCCGGTGGTGGAGGGAGATTTAAGTGAGATTTTGCCACAGGCCCGGGAAAATGGGACACTGCTGGTGAGCACTTCGCTGCAGGGTGAAGAATCATGCTATGAGCACGATTTTCACGGCAGCCAGTGGCTGCTGATTGGCAGCGAGGGTAAGGGGATTTCGCCGGAAACGGCGCGTCTCGTGGACAAGAGTATCATCATTCCGATGGCGGGGCGGGCGGAATCGCTGAATGCGGCGATGGCGGCGACGATTTTGCTGTTTGAGGGAATGAGACAGCGAGAGGTTTAAGCTGTTTCTAATACAGGAACGGACGATAAAAAACTGCAAGCTCATGATTGAGTTGCAGTTTTTTTTGTCGTTTTAAGAAGCCTGCTCAAATTGGCTATTGTAAAGCTCTGCATAGAATCCGTTTCGAGCCAGCAATTCCGCGTGGCTGCCGCTTTCCAGGATATCGCCGTCCTTCAGGACCAGAATCACATCAGCGTTCTTGATCGTTGAGAGCCGGTGTGCGATAACGAAAGAGGTTCTGCCTTCCATAAGCTTATCCATCGCCTGTTGAATCAGCAACTCTGTACGGGTATCCACTGAGCTTGTAGCTTCATCAAGAATGAGCATGGGAGCATCTTTCAGCATCGCGCGAGCGATAGTCAGCTGCTGCTTTTGTCCGGCGGACAGATTAACCTTATCGTTCAGCACGGTGTTGTATCCGTCACTTAAGGATTTAATGAAGCGGTGCAGGCCAACGGACTTGCAAGCCTCTATAAGCTTCTCGTCCGTTATGTTCTGCTGATTGTAAATCAGGTTCTCTTTGATGGTACCTTCAAACAGCCAAGTATCCTGCAGGACCATACAGAACAGATCATGAATATTTTCTCTCGTCAGGCTGCTGATCGGCGTATCATCGATGTAGATTTCTCCGCCCGTCAATTCGTTGAACCGGATGAGCAGATTGACCAGCGTAGTTTTGCCTGCGCCGGTAGGACCAACGATAGCCACTTTCTGCCCAGGTTTTACATCTGTCGAGAAGTTATTGATAATCAGTTTTTCTGAAGTCTCATACGCAAATTGTACTTGATCAAATTTTACTTTACCTTTAGCAGTTGGCATTGTGTTCTCTTTGTGGCTCTCGTCTTCCATTTCCTCAGCCTCCAGAAATTCGAACACGCGTCCGCCAGCTGCAGATGCAGCTTGCAGACTTTGCGCGGCCTGGGCAATCTGGGACAACGGCTGGGTAAAGTAACGTACATACATAATGAAGGCGACGATAACCCCAAAAGAAATCGTGCCGTTCATGGCGAGTACACCACCAACGATACAGACGGCAACGAATCCTAGATTACCAATAAAGCCCATCAGGGGTGGCATCAGCCCAGAGAGGAATTGCGCTTTGAAGGCGCTGTTCTTCAGTCCCTGATTTAATTCCTGGAAGGTAGTGCGCATCTGCGCTTCGCCATTATACGCTTTAACTACATTATGTCCTGTGTACACTTCTTCGACATGACCGTTGATTTTACCTAAATACTCCTGCTGGCTAGCAAAATATTTCTGTGATTTCTTCATAATGACCACCATAAGGCCAAAGCCGATGATCGTTGCCACGATAGCGGTAAGGGTCATAATTACATTGGTCTTCAGCATCATGACGATCGAGCCGACGAACATGGCTATGGCGGTCACGACATTACCAATACTCTGATTCATCGATTGCCCGATGGTATCTACATCATTCGTTACCCGGGATAAAATATCACCTGTGGCCGATTTATTATAGTAGGAGATTGGAAGTTTGTTCATTTTATGAGCCAGATCAGTTCTTAATTTCTTCGAGACCTTCTGGGTAATAATCGACATGATCAAGCCTTGCGAGAGTGACAACAACGCACCGACGCCGTAAATTACGACGAGGGTAATGCCAATGGTAGTAATGCCGTCCATATCGATGCTGCCGGCAAGACCAGCTGTAATTTTGTCGGTGATCTCGGAGAGTTTGTCCGGACCGAATAACGTGAGCACCGTTCCAACTGCCGCGCAGATTAGCGCAATCACAATAACCGGGACATATTTACGGCAGTAGCGGAGCAGCTTGATCCATGTATTCTGGCCTTTATTTTTGGTTTTCATTATGCAAGCTCCTCCTTCGTAAGCTGAGAATAAGCAATTTCCTGATAGATGTCGCAGGACTGCATTAGTTCGTCATGGGTTCCCATACCTGCGATTCGTCCGGCTTCCAGCACAATGATCTTGTCGGCATCTTTAATTGTACCAATACGCTGTGCAACGATCAGCATCGTTGAATCATTCGCGTCTTTCTTAAGTTCACTGCGCAGTTTGCGGTCAGTCTTATAGTCAAGCGCGGAGAAAGAATCGTCAAAGATTAATATTTCTGGACGCCGGGCAATCGCTCTGGCAATCGATAGCCGCTGTTTTTGCCCGCCAGACAGATTCGTTCCGCCTTGGGCGATATGGGCATCATAGTTCCCCTCTAGCTTTTCTACAAATTCAGAGGATTGGGAAGTGTACACTGCATCTACAATATCTGAACTGAGGACCTGACCGGATCCGTTCTCACCAAATGCAATATTGGAGGACACTGTTCCGCCAAATAGAACAGCCTTCTGAGAGACATAGCCCATTTTATTCCGCAGCGCTTGCTGGTCGTATTCTCTGACATTGATACCATTTACCAGCACTTCGCCTTCTGTAGCATCATAGAAACGGGGAATGAGGTTAACAAGTGTACTTTTCCCGCAGCCTGTAGATCCGATAAAAGCAACCGTCTCCCCCTGCTTCGCCGTGAAGCTGATGTTCTCCAACACATATTCCTCTGCATCTGGATATTTGAAGCTAACCCCCTTGAATTCAATTTCATCTTCTCGCTTCACAGGGAATTGAGTTACTGATCCATTCTTCAAGCTAGGTACTGTTTCTAGCACTTCATTGATACGTTTAGCCGATACTTGAGCACGGGGCAGTAGAATAAAGATCATAATCAGCATCATAAAGGCCATAACCACTTGCATGGCATAAGATGAGAATACGATCATATCTGAGAACAAGCCCATCTTGGCGGTACCCTCGGCTGCTTGAATGAGCACTGCACCCACCCAATAGATGGAGAGACTGAGTCCACTCATAATCAAAGTAATACTTGGCATCAATAGGGTCATTACATTGTTGGTAAATAGGTTGGTGCTGGTAAGCTCGTTGTTGGCTACAGCGAACTTCTGTTCTTGATATTCCTCGGCATTATACGCCCGGATGACACGAAGACCGTTAAGATTCTCTCTGGATACACGATTTAGATTATCTGTAAGCAGCTGCAGCTTTTTAAATTTAGGCAGGACGAGCACGATACAGACTGCGACAATAACTACTAGCAATGCGACCGCAGCACCTGTCGTAAGAGTCCACTCCCAGCTTTTACCCGAAATCTTGAGTATCGCCCAGACTGCGAGGATTGGTGCTTTCACGAGTAGCTGTAAGCCGATCACAATCAGCATTTGTACTTGCGTGATGTCATTCGTGGATCGGGTAATTAGACTGGCTGTTGAGAAGTTGCTGATCTCCTCCATGGAGAAGGACTGCACCTTATCGAACAAATTGGAACGCAGTCTTGCAGACAAGTCGGCCGCTATTCTCGCAGCAATGCCCGCTACAACAACCGAGGTCGCCAGACTGCCAAGAGCACAGAGTAGCATCCAGCCTCCTGCGACAAGAATTTCATTCATTTCGCTTCCTGGTGTCTGGATCAGCCGGGTAATATCACTCATGTAGTCAGGCAGTTCTAAATCCAGCCAGACTTGAGCGATGATGAACATAAGGCTGATTCCGAATAAGAACCATTCTTTGGGTTCCAGATTCTTGAGTAATTTCAACATAAGAATGACTCCTTTGTATTAATGATGCTCTGATTGTAAAGGAGAATAATAAACTGAAAGTTAACTTTTGCTGAAAAAAAATGAAAAGCCCTGAAAGAACCCAACGGTTCTATCAAGGCTTAGATGAGGCAGGGAGTAGCATCGTAAAGGTTGTTCCCTGCAGCGGAACACTGTCGCAGGTGACGGTTCCGCCGTGCAGTTCAATGATTTTTCGGACTATCGTAAGCCCCAGGCCATTGCCGGCAGAAGAGTGAGAGGTATCTTGCTGATAGAACTTGTCAAAGACTTTTGGAAGTGCACTTGGACTGATGCCTACTCCATTATCACGGAATGTAATTTCGACCTGATCTTTCAACCGCCTCATGGTCACTTCGATTTCGCCGTGCTCTGGAGTAAATTTAATCGCATTGTCCAATAAATTCAGCCAGATCTGGTTCAGCATCTCTTTATTTCCGGGTACCATATAGTCCTGCACGTTGGCTTTAAAGGATATATGTTTTTTCGTAAGGTTAGTATGCTGCAGCAGGACGCATTGGCGAATTTGTTCTCCAACATTGAAGGGCTGCCGGTCGCTTAATATCGCCTGTGCCTCTACTTTGGAGAGGTTCAGGACATTGGAGGCCAGAGCGGCCAAACGGGTAGATTCCTCGATAACAATATCTAGGTATTCATTTCGTTCATCCTTGCTCAGCTCATCATCCTTCAGGATTTCAGCGAACCCTTTAATCGACACAATCGGAGTACGGAATTCATGGGAGAAATTGTTTACAAAGTCTGTACGCAGAATTTCAATACCACCTAGTTCCTCAGCCATCCGGTTAATATTCTCGGAGAGAATTTTGAATTCTGGAGGGTGCTTGAGCTGCAGCCGCATAGAGAAGTCCCCTCCGGCCAACTGGTCGATCGCATCAATAAATGTGCGGATTGATTTCAGCATCCTGCGACTGGTAATTACCGATGTGACGGTACCGATAATGGTGCAGGCAATCAATATAATCAAGGTTAGGATTTTTTTGTCCTGGAGAATCCGTTCATCCAGCAGGCCAAAGACTAAGGACAGATAGGTTAGGATTCCGGTGATTAGCACTGTAATAAGGAAAATAATAAATACAGCAAGCGAGAAGTAGATCGGCAGGCTGATTTTGTTGCTTAGCTTTTTAATCATGTTCTCACCGCCTTGTATCCGAGACCGCGGACGGACACAAGTTCGAACTCCGGATAGTTCTCAAACCGTTTCCGCAAGCGGTTGATATGCACATTAACCGTAGTGTCTGTAGTTTCGCTGTCCATCCCCCAGATTTCGTCCATCAACTGGATTCGAGTGAAAATGCGCTCTGGATAGGATAGAAGCTTATAGAGGAGATGGAACTCCTTCTGAGGAAGTGTCTGTTTTTCATTGTCTCGAATTACTGTTAACGCATCGAAATCAAGAATGACTTTACCAACAATAAGCTTCCGGGCGCTTACAATCTGCGAGCGGCGCAGAAGGGCTTGTATTCTCAACAGCATTTCCTCTATATCTACAGGCTTGGTCATATAATCATCAGTTCCGAGACGGAATCCTTTTTTCTTATCTTCTGGAAGCTGTTTGGCCGTTGCCATGAGGATCGGGATCATGTTGTTGGCATTCCTTAGCTCTTCGGCGAATTCGTAACCATCCATTCCAGGCATCATGATATCGAGGATAATCAGATCAATGTGCTGGACTTCAAGAACTTCCAATGCCTGAATGCCATTCTCGGCTGTTAACACTTCATAACCTTCCCGTTTCAGGACAGCGTTCATCAGCTTTCTGACATGCTTATCGTCTTCCACAACAAGGATCTTAATCATGGTTTCACTCCAATTCTTAGCTTAAGATTTCATTGCATTCTGAGAATGGGCAGACTTAGTTAGGTTGTCTCCCGTTCAATCAGTTGAAACGACAGTGGCTGCAGCTCCATGTCCAGTCCAAGCAATGCAGGAGCCAGCAAAAGAAAAGCATTCTCTGCCTGTCCCGCAATCGGATTCTGAATAGTGGTTATTCCGAGCGTCTGCGACAGCTTTGAATTGTCAAAACCAACGATGGCGAGGTCCCTTGGCACATCTAGCTTCTGCCTGCGAGCTTCGCTGAGAACACCTACCGCCACCAAATCATTGGCGCATAGAATGGCATCCGGCGGTTCTGGTTGTCCCATGAATGTCTTCACTAATTGCTCTCCGTCTTGAATTCCATAAATAGTGGTGTAATACCATTTCTCGAGGACGGGAAGATTATATTTGGACATGATTTGTTCGTAGGCTAATCTTCGGCTCTGAGTATTAATGCTGCTAGGACGGCCAAAAGCATTGGCGATACGTTTATACCCTCGTTCTATCAAATGCTCCAGAGCAAGTGCATATCCATCATATTGGTTCATGGCAACGGAAGGGATTTCAGGATGGTCCATGCGCTGCCATGACACGATCGGTCCATATTTGCAGTAGGAAGTTATGACATGTTTATCGTTAACAGCGGTCAAAATAAGCAGGGCGTCGACTCTTTTTTGTTTAAGATCTTCGAACGCTTGAAGCTCTTTTTGCTTATCTCCGCCAGTGGTATAAATAATCGTCTGATACCCGTAATGGCCGGAAATTTCGACGAAGCTGTTCATAAAGCACAGAATAAGTTCATTCAGGTCTAAGGTAATCATGCCGATTTGCTGAGTTTGGCCTTTCGATAAAGAAATAGCATTCCGATTGGGAACATAGTCCGTCTCCTTCATGATGGCGAGAATTTTCTCTCTTGTCTCCTTGCTGACATGTGGGGAATCGTTCAGAACTCGGGATACCGTAGCTTTAGAAAAGCCTGATAGCTTAGCAATTTCGTCAAGAGTAGACATCGACTTCTCTCCTTTGCATGATTAATGCTTGACATGTAACGCGTTCCAAGAGTTAGGATTCGGATTAGAGCAGTAATCCTATACTATCACAATAGCAAAGGCGGGAAGAAACATGAACTTACAATTTCCAGAAGGATTCTTATGGGGCGGTGCTGTAGCTGCTAACCAGCTTGAAGGGGCATACCAGGAAGATGGAAAAGGCTGGTCTACCCAAGATGTTATGCCACACGGAATTAAATCTGCTCCTACAGAGGTTCCTACCGACGATAACATGAAGCTCATAGGTATCGACTTCTATCACCGCTATAAAGAAGATATTAAGCTGTTCGCAGAAATGGGCTTTAAAGTATTTCGGACATCTATTGCCTGGTCCCGAATTTTCCCGAAAGGGGACGAGCTGGAGCCGAATGAAAAAGGCCTGCAGTTCTATGATGATCTATTCGACGAGTGTCATAAATACGGTATCGAGCCGTTAGTAACGATTTCCCATTATGAGACTCCGCTGCATCTGGCACGAGAATACGATGGATGGGTTAATCGCAAAATGGTAGATTTTTACGAGCGTTATGTGCGAACGATCTTTAATCGTTACAAGGACAAGGTTAAATATTGGCTGACCTTTAACGAGATCAATTCCATTCTAGAGTTCCCATTTATGAGCGGTGGGATCAACACGCCATTGGAACAATTGAGCAAGCAGGATTTGTATCAGGCGATTCATCATGAGTTCGTAGCAAGCGCTTTGGCTGTGAAGATCGGCCATGAGATCAATCCTGATTTTAAAATAGGATGTATGGTGCTAAGTATGCCGATTTATCCACTCACTCCTCATCCGGATGATTTGATCCGAGCGATGCAAAGTGATCATAAAAATATGTTCTTTGCAGATGTTCATGCTAGAGGATATTACCCGGGATACATGAAGCGTTACTTCAAAGAAAACGGAATTCACATTCATTTTGAGCCAGGGGACGAAGAAATTCTCAAGCATACCGTGGATTTCATATCGTTCAGTTACTATATGAGCACTTGTGAAACGGCTGATCCAGAGAAACAGATCAGAGGGGAAGGGAACCTGTTAGGCGGGGTGCCAAATCCGTATCTGGAAGCGAGTGATTGGGGATGGCAAATCGATCCGCAGGGCTTACGTTATGTGATGAATATGTTCTATGACCGATACCAGAAGCCACTCTTTGTTGTGGAAAATGGTCTGGGTGCCGTGGATCAGCTCGTTGTAGATGGAAGCGGTGAAAAGGTGATAAACGACGACTACCGGATCAATTATTTACGAGATCATCTGGTACAGGTGGCGGAAGCGATTGCCGACGGCGTGGAAGTTATGGGGTATACAAGCTGGGGCTGCATCGACTTGGTCAGTGCAACAAGCGCCGAGCTGAAGAAACGTTATGGCTTCATTTATGTGGACCGTCATGATGATGGTTCAGGTACGCTGGAAAGATTCCGCAAGAAGTCCTTCCATTGGTACAAAGAAGTGATTGAATCTAACGGGCAGAGCCTGTTGTAATAGCGAAAGTCCTGATCGTCAAGATCCTCTTGATGATCAGGACTTTTTATTATGCAAATTATGGTTATCGTTGACATCGCTAATGGGACATGTTAATTTGTAAGTAATAAATTAATCGGATATCAGGATTGCTACTGCATAGCAGGCAAAACCTAAGTTTCATTTATGTTTACGGGAGATTTCTCTTTCGTGCATGGATGTGATTTAGGTTTTTTTTCGTTCACTGTGTTCCGTGATTAATTGATCTGATCTGTTACCGAAGGGGTGTACGAAAATGAGTTATGAGCAGCTAGGTAAAGACATTATTCAATCTGTCGGTGGGGAGAAAAATATTAATAACGTGATCCACTGTGCCACTCGACTAAGATTCACACTTAACGACGAACAAAAAGTGGATAAAGAAAATCTGGAGAAAATGAAAGGGATTATTGGAGTGGTCAGCAAAGGGGGACAATTCCAGGTTATAGTGGGTACCCATGTAGCTGATGTTTATAAAGAGATTGCTAAATCCATATCCCCTAGTAGTGACTCTGGTGAGAAAAAGGTAAAGAAACCGCTAGGGACTCTGATTTTTGATGTGATTTCTAGAAGTTTTTCACCACTGATTGGTGCCTTAGCAGGTGCGGGTATGTTGAAAGCGCTGTTAACCGTATTGACTTCGTTAAATGTTTTAGCGGCAGACGGTGAGACTTATAAAGTATTGGCTGGTGCTAGTAATGCTGTGTTCTATTTTCTGCCAATTTTCTTAGGTATTACATTATCGATGAGACTGGGTGTAAATGCTTATGTGGGTGGTAGTATCGGTGCAGCCTTGCTTGAACCTAACATTACGGGATTAGCGAGTGTTGAATCTCCACATTTTTTAGGAATTCCTTTAGTCATGTCAGACTATTCCTCAAGCGTATTTCCGATTTTTATCGCCATCTGTATATACGCTTTATTGGATAAGCAACTAAGAAAGTTTATACACAAGGATTTGCAGATGTTCTTGGTTCCAATGATATGTTTTATTGTGATTGTGCCTTTAACCCTGTTGGCTTTCGGACCCTTTGGCGTGAATGTAGGGAACTTAATTGGAGATGCTATTTTGTTCCTCAGTACAAAGAGCGGTATCGTTACGGGGGCAATAGTAGGGATCTCTTGGACGTATTTGACCGTGCTCGGATTGCACTGGGGGCTTGTACCGATTATTCTTGAGAACATTGCTAAGGGTGGAGATCCGATCTATGCAATGGCAGGCATGGCTATCTTTGCACAACTTGGTGTAGCCTTGGGGATCTTCCTGAAAACAAGAGATAAGCAGTTGAAAACATTGGCTGCTAGTACATTTTTACCAGGAGCGCTCTCAGGTGTAACTGAACCTATTATTTACGGATTGTTGACCCGTTACAAACGGACCTTTATATATGTAACCATTGCTGGCGGTATAGGTGGCGCACTTAGTGGTCTTTTCAAAGTGAAGATGGAAGTCTTCGCCTTTGTGAGTGTATTAAGTCTTCCGGCATTTTCTCCGTTAGCAGTTCAAGCGATCATCGCTGGTGTGACGATTATTTTGGCAATGGTGATTACAATGATGTTTGGTTATGAAGATAAAAAGAAAGTGAATGCTGTAGAAGAAAAAGTGAATGATGTCGCAGAAAAGACGAATACTGACAAGAGCGAGGTTATTCTCCCTCACGCTGTGCAGAGTTCAACCGTTGTCAGCCCTCTAGCTGGTAACGTAATTCCTTTAGCCTCCGTTGATGATGCAGCTTTTGCCTCTGAAGCAATGGGTAAGGGCATGGCCATCGAACCTACCGAAGGTAAGCTCTACTCACCGGTTAGTGGGGTGGTTTCTACCATTTTTAGAACAGGTCACTGTATTGCCGTAGTATCAGATGAGGGCGTTGAAGTCCTGATCCATATCGGTATAGAAACTGTGAAATTAAAAGGTAAATATTTTGATGTGAAAGTTGAAGAGGGAGCAACCGTCAAACAGGGTGAACTCTTGATTGAATTTGATCTTGAACAAATAAAAAATGAAGGTTATCAATGTACAACACCGATCATTATCACCAATACTGCTAATTTTAGTGATGTGATTGGTACCAAAAAAACGGCTATCACACCGGGTGTGGATTTGATGACTGTTGTAGTTTGATCTTTTGTCGAACATTATAACAACAGACTAGCTACGCAAAATGGAAAGGATTGCAAGGAGCTGTAATATGCGGATTGAGAAAGTGTTGAACAACAATGTTGTTACTGTCATAGATGATCACAATGTTGAATTGGTAATCATGGGGAGAGGACTTGCCTTTAAGAAAAAGCGAGGAGACTTCTTAGCGGAAGAGAAAATTGAAAAGATATTTACTTTAAACAATCAAAAGCTTTCAGATAAGCTAAAAACGCTGCTTTCCGAGATTCCAATTGAGCATATGGAGTTATCAGAAGAGATCATCAACTTTGCCAAGCTACAACTCGGTAAAATGCTGGACGATAGTATTTATGTTAGTCTGACCGATCATATCAGTTTTGCCTTGGAGCGCTTCTCAAAAGGGCTGAAGATTAAAAACGCTATGCTTTGGGAAATTAAAAGGTTCTACAAGGAAGAATACGAGGTTGGGAAGGCTGCGCTGCAAATTATTCATTCCAAGTTCGGTATTAGGCTACCTGAGGATGAGGCAGGACATATTGCTCTCCATCTGGTAAATGCTGAATTAAACGAAGAAATGCCCAATATGGTAAATATTACGAAGATTATGAACGACATCTTAAATATCGTGAAGCATCATTTCAGGCTAGAATATGATGAAGAATCCCTTGCCTATTACCGCTTTATTACTCATTTGAAATTTTTCGCGCAACGCCTCATTAATGGTACTCCACCGCCTGATAATGAGAATGGCTTATTTAATTTGGTGAAGGAGCAATATAAGGAAGCTTTTGCAAGTGTTGAGAAAATTAAAATCTATATCTACAAAACCTACAACCGTGAATTAACAAATGATGAAATGCTGTATCTCACCATTCACGTTGAAAGAATCACCAATCAGATCATGGAGTAGGGAGAGTCCTAACAAATCAAGGAGGCCTTGATTTGTTAGGACTTCTTTTTTTTAGGGGCAAGGCGCTGTATATTAAATTTTAACTTTGACTTTCGCTAAAAACACGTATAAGATAACTAGTATGATTTTCTATGATAATCATTATCAATAGATTGATAACAATTATCATAGAATCAACTTCGATCGTTAAAATACAGGGGGATAAAGAAAATGCACAAAAGGTTAATCAGTTTATTTATGATTATAGCTGTCATATTAGTGGTAGCAGGCTGTGGAAATAATTCAAAGAATAATGCGGTATCCAATACAGGAGCAGCTGACAATACGGTCTCTGATAAAACGAGCACTGAATCTACAGGCGGACCTATTGTACTAAAAGATTCTAAAGGTGAGATTACGCTGGACAAACCTGCGCAAAAGGTTGTGGTATTAGAATGGACCTTTACGGAGGATATTATTGCGCTAGGAATGCAGCCAGTAGGTAATGCCGATAACGAGAACTATAAGCTGTATGTGACTTCTGAAGCACCACTTGATGCAAATGTGACTGATGTTGGTTCCCGTGATGAGCCAGATCTGGAGACGATTGCTTCATTAAGGCCTGATCTGATTATTGCCAATACGGGTGGGCACGAAGGAATTTATGATCAACTAAAAGGTATTGCGCCAACACTGATTTTCGGTCTGTATCCGAATGAAGGAGAAGGCGATCAGTACACTTTGATGGAAGAAACCTTCAAAACGATTGCAGCGGCAGTAGGCAAAACTGCAGAAGCCGATAAGGTTCTTGCTGATTTGGATACACACTATGCGGATGCAAAGGCAAAGCTGGCTGAAGTAGGGAAAGAAGGCTTGAACTATGTACTGACCCAAGCTTACAGCTATCAAAATGCAGCAACGTTGCGTCTGTTTACAGATAACTCACTTGCGGTACAAACATTGGATCGGATTGGTCTGAAGAACGACTGGAAACCGGAGAAATTCGAAGCTTACGGATTCAGTACCTCAACTGTTGAAGCGTTGCCAGCTGTTCAGGATACTAACCTGATGTATATCGTTCAGAAGGATGATAATATTTTCACGAAAGAACTGAAGGATAATTCCGTTTGGAACGGACTTAACTTTGTAAAAGAGAATCGTACTTTCGGATTGAGCAGTACTACTTGGGTGTTCGGCGGCCCGATCTCCTCTAAAGTTATCGTGGATGAAGTTGTAAATACATTAACGAAATGAGTGCATTTATGAACGGGAAGAGTAGCAAAGAGGCCTCAAGTGGAATGACCTGGCGAATCATTGGAATATTTGGGGGCGGCCTTGCCGCCCTCTTTGTTCTATCCATTCTTAGTCTAGGCTTTGGAGAAGCCAAAATCCCGGCAGCTACGGTGTTGGAGGGATTGCTGAACCGCCAGGATGTGATGGAACATAATCTGCTCTGGGATATTCGGATGCCGCGTACGGTGATTGGCCTTCTGGCTGGTGCCGCTCTGGCAGCGGCTGGAGCCTTACTGCAGACGATAACGAAGAATCCGCTCGCTTCCTCAGATACATTGGGGATTAATGCCGGTGCTTATTTTATGGTTGTTCTTGGTATGGTTACTTTCCCGGCTTTGCAGCATCAATTCCCATTCTTGCTGGCAGTTGCAGGGGGATTGTTTGCAGCTTTAGCTGCTTATTTGCTGAGTGGAGGTAAAGCGGCTACACCTGTCAGATTGGCTTTGTCAGGTATGATCGTGTCTATGGTTCTCGGAGCATTTACATCCGCCCTACATATTTTTAACAAGAACGAAACGCAAAATTTATTCTTATGGGGTTCAGGATCACTGATTCAACTAGATTGGGACGGTGTGAAGTATGCCTGGCCTTTTGTAATTACACTGCTTATAGCCGCTGTGCTCGGAGGCAGACAATTTGATGCTTTAGAGCTCGATGAGTCCACAGCCCGTTCACTTGGGCAACGTGTTGGGTTGGCACGGGGATTAGGTCTAGGCTTATCGGTATTGTTGGCTGCGGTCGTGGTCAGCGTGGTTGGTCCGATCGGATTTGTTGGTCTGGTGGCTCCACATCTGGTTCGGCTTAGCGGTATTCGAAAGCATCACCTGCTCATTCCTGCAAGTGCGCTGTGGGGAGCCCTGCTCATTACGGCAGCGGATACGCTCGCGCGGGTAGTGCGCAGCAGTGTGGGTGAAATGCCGGTTGGTGCAGTAATGGCGATTATTGGCGCGCCGTGGCTTATTTGGCTGGTGCTGACCAAGATGAAAAATATATCGGGTTCAGGTGCTGGTCAGTCATCTATGAATATAGGAGGGACAGCGCTTCGGATGCGCTTTGTTCCGGCGGTGATATTCATGAGCATACTGCTCATTGTTGTTATCCTTGTGAGTTTGTCACTTGGAGGAACCAAAATACCAATTAGCGATCTGCTAAGCAGTCTTGTCCATAGCGGTGATGGATCTTATTCCGTCCTGCTGAATTTACGACTTCCACGTACACTCGTTGCGGCTGGAGGCGGTATTGCGCTTGCCATTAGTGGTGTCTTGATTCAAAGCGCTGTCCGAAATCCGCTGGCCGACGCGTCCATTATTGGTGTGACTTCGGGTGCTGGACTAGGAGCGCTAACCGTGATGATCGCTTTTCCGGCATTGACGGTATTAGCGGTCCCTATTGCAGCAATTGCAGGTGGTGCACTGGCAGCGGCTTTTGTGTTTTTTATGGCCTGGCGTAGAGACTTGAATCCTTCTGTCCTGATTCTGCTTGGGATCGCGGTATCAGCGATCGCCTCTGCGGGAATACAGGTTATGATCGTCAAGGGCAGTTTATGGAGCAGCAGCTCTTTAATTTGGTTAACGGGTTCGACTTACGGACGAAGCTGGAATCAATTTAATAGCTTGTTTATTTTCCTGATTGTACTCATTCCATTGGCATATTATTTGGGGCGTAAATTCGATTTGCTAGCATTTGGCGATGAGAGTTCAACAGGTTTAGGACTACCCGTTCGAGGAACTCGGCTGTGGGCGATGATTATCGGTGTGATGCTTGCAGCGGGAGCCGTTGCAAGTGTAGGAACCATAGGATTCCTCGGGCTCATGGCGCCGCATGCAGTACGGATGATGATTGGACATCACACGAGACGATCCATTGTTCTGTCAGGATTACTTGGCGGAATAATGCTTGTGATTGCGGATACGCTGGGAAGAACCATTATGGCACCAAAAGAAATCCCATCGGGTCTTATTATAATGTTGATCGGAGCTCCGTATTTCTTGTTCTTGATGTATCGGTCTCAGGTTAGAAAAGTATAGATTTTACTATAAGATAAAATAGGGGGTGTTCCAAAAGCCATAACAATGGTCATTGGGGCATCCCCTAATTCATTAGCGCTTCCTCGATCTAGATCGCCTTAAACTTCGTTTCATTCGATGAGGAGCTTACACATACGCAGTTGCTATCGGACACAGCCACCCCTAAATCAGCTTTATTTCCGTATCTGAAGTGGGAAATGACTGCATAGCCGCTATTGGCATAAAAATTATTCAGTTTGCCCCTCTTACTAAGGAATAACGTCGCTGGAGGTCGAATTCAAGCTCCAAAGGCTAAAAACTTGCAAATAACGTCATTTGAGTCCTTAAACCTCAGCAAATGATGACAATTCATAGGTGCAGGCTACCCAACGTCTACAAAAAAAACAGCGATTCTCGCATATTGAGGATTGCTGTTTTTTTTAATTGGATATTATCGATTGTGAACAATTATTTAACTATTATTCTTAATTTTGTATATTTCAGTTTGCTAGTTTATACTTAGAACCTATATTGTAGAATTTTGGAAATAGGGAGTGGGATTATGTGAGACTCTTCGACAGAAAAGGTATAAAAGACGACAGTAAAGCTACAAATAACTCTAGTGAATTAAGAATCAATATTTTTTTCTTTAGCACTTTTATTATTTTTTGTGTGATTATCCTTCGTCTTGCAGTCTTGCAATTTGTCGAAGGATCTAAGTTTACTGAAGCCGAGGCTAATAGGGATATGAAAATAGTTCCATTATCAGCAATGAGAGGGAATATCCTCGCAGCTGAAGGTGAGAAATTGGCCTATTCTACACCCGTTCAATCTTTATATCTCACTTTGCAAAAAGAATATACTGCCACAAAAACAGATAAAACGACCCAAAAAACTACATTAACTGCCGAGGCAAATCATAAATCAAACACACTGGCTAGCAAGTTAGCAGCTGCCTTCGAAACCTATGGTGATCCTAATGAGAAAAAAATTACAGCAAAAGAGATCCTTGAGGTTATGGATTTATATTCTAAAAAATCATCTGGATATATGGCACGAAGAATTAAATCAGGTTTATCCAAGAAAGAAATTGCTTATTTTTTGGAGCACAAAAACGAATATCCCAATCTTGAGGTGTTAGAGGAAAGCTCTAGGCATTATGATACCGATACGGTGGCTGTACAAGCGGTTGGTTATGTGAAATTTTTTAAATCCTCTACTAGTTTAGATCTTTATAAGGATGTACTTCAGGCGATGAAAACTAATCAGGACCCTGGTCTTAACTATAAAGAGGATGAGCTAGTAGGCTTTGATGGCTTGGAGCTGCAATACCAGAAGGAGCTTCGAGGACAGAATGGTTATAAGGAAGTTTCGGTAGATCCGCAGAATATGGCGGAAAAAATCGTCAGTGTTGAACCTCCGGTTAAAGGGAGTAATATCTGGACTACGATAAATAAAAAAATTCAGCTGAAGACCGAAGAGGCCATTAAAGAGCAGATTCAGTGGTTGCACTCGCACACCGTACAGGGGGAAACACATCCTGATGCTTTAACAGGTTACGCTGTAGCCATGGAAGTCGATACAGGTAATATTATTACGATGGCGAGTATGCCTGACTATGATACGAATGATTGGGCTACGGGTTCGATCTTACCGGAGAAGTATGAACAAATCGAAAAACATTATCAAAACGGAACGATCACTCCCTTTTCATCAGGAAGATCGGGGCATAATTTCGAATCCACGGTGCTGCTCGGCTCGACCATAAAACCATTGAGTGTACTGATTGGATTAAAAGAGGGCTTTATCAATACATCTTCTACTTACCAAGATAAAGGAATCACCTCATTTGGTAGAGAGGGACATGAGACCTTTGTAAGGAATTCATCGAATCATGTATACCACTCTTTGTATCCTTACAAGGCAATTGAAAAATCCTCAAACGTATATATGGTTGATATGATTGGAAAAAAATTGTATGACAAGTACAAGTCTAAAGGTATCGATGTATGGGACACCTATATGAAGGAATTTGGTCTTGGTGTTTCAACAGGTATAGGTTTACCTAGGGAATACCTGGGCGATCTGAATTATAAGGCTGAAGCGAAAGCTGGATCTGTTCAATCTGCGCTTGTGTATGCTTCTTTTGGACAGCAGGGGCGTTATACAGTTCTTCAGTTAGCCCAATATGCGGCTACTTTAGCCAATGAAGGGCAACGAATTAAACCGCAGCTGGTAAGCAAAATCACTGATTCAGATGGGAAGGTTATCAAAGCGTTCAAACGGGAAGTGCTTGATGAAGTGACCCATTTCGATCCATCCTATTGGCGGGAAATCAAGAAAGGGATGAATAGTGACGTTAAAAGTGCCTTCGGCGATTTCCCATATGATTTTGCCCGCAAAACAGGGACTTCACAACAAACGGATAGTAAAAAAATTAACCGGGATAACGGAGTGTTTATAGCCTTTGCACCACGTGACAATCCAAAACTTGCTGTGGCTGTAGTCATTCCTGAGGGTGGGTTCGGATCAAATAGCGCCGCACCTGTCGCTAGGAAAATCTTTGATGCGTATGATTGGGAGTATGGATTGGACGGAATTCCGAAGAAGAATATTGTGAAAAATACGAACGAATAATCGAAGGGAGGGCGCATTCCGCGCTCTCCATTTTCTTTTTCCAAGAGGGATTGTGATCGATTAATGGGGCTGAGTCTAGATTAAAATATTGTAACCAGTAAATCATGAAACTTTTATCTAGGTAGCAGCGTCAAAGGAGTAGGTAAAAATTGTATTCGTCATTCCAGGAGGGTGGATCTGTGAAGAAGTTATGGATTTCAGTATTAGTAGTTTTAGTAGTCTTACCGATGATGTTTCAATCCTCTGTGAAGGCTGCTACTCCGATCAGTATTATTATTGACGGGGTTCGATTGTCAACAGATCAAGCACCGGTTATGGTGAATGGGCGGACGATGGTGCCACTGCGGGCTATCTTTGAAGCTTTTAATGCCACCATCAAGTGGGATCAAAAAGCACAAACTGTAACCGCAACGAAAGATAATACAACGATTATGTTAAAGATTGGCTCAAAGACAGCCACCATTAACAATAAGGCTGTAACGCTAGACGTGCCTGGTTTGAATCTGAAGGGGAGAACGATGGTTCCAACAAGGTTTGTCAGTGAAGCACTGGGCCATGAAGTGGGATGGAACCCCAAGACACAAGTTGTAACCATAACAACTTCAACCTCGAACGTTGGAAATGCAGGGCCAGTATCCAACGTAGTAGCGCAGGATGTGAGTGATTTCGGTGATGGTCGTGATCTTCAGGTTAGCTTCACTCGAGCGGCGAATGAGTCACTAGTGGATCATTACCGTGTACTGATTGTGAAATCAGGCAATATTCTCAATCTGTCGTCCGCACAAACGATAGCCTCTTACAATTATTCTACCGTATTACCAACAGGAACTAATCCTTCGATTAAATTGACTTCTGCTTCAAGGTCTGTTGATGGTGATTCAATTAAGAGTAATCAAGCGTATGTGGCATATGTCTTGACGGTTGGCAAAGGAAGTAATGCCAGTACACTTTCTAGTGGATCCTCCACTATGACACTAGTGAATAAGACTGTAGCGGCAATAAATAATGTACAAGTAAATGATACAAGTGATTATGGGGATGGAAGAGATTTATCCGTCAGCTTCAATAAACTGTCAGATGAGTCGAAGATAAGTTCTTATCGGATATTTGTTGTCAAAGCTACTAATTATTCGAATTTTAATTTAGCTGCAGCAAATAATGTGTCCAGTGCGAATTACACGCTTGTCAGCAAGACAGGTAATAATATCACGCAAATCTTATCTTCAGGAGCCAGAGATGTGGACGGAGCTCTTATCAAAACTGGTGTCAGCTACAGAGTGTTTGTCATGGCGATGGATAGCAGTAATGCAGCTAATCATGTGTTGTCATCTGTTTCCTCAGCAATTACACTGTCCAACATAGGGGTTTCTAACTTAAATGTTAGCGACGTTAACAACTATAATGATGGCCGAGATTTGAGGGTATCATTTACTCATGCGACGGACGAAACCTATATTAGCCAGTATCGTATTCTGGTAGTTCCAACGTCATATTACAGTAGCTTTAGTTTAGCTGAAGCTAATAATATATCCAGTGCCTACTATACAGCAGTGAGTACAACAGGTACTACAACCAATCAAGTATTGACTTCATCAACCAGAGATGTACGTGGAGCTTTGATAAAGAATGGAGTCAACTATAAAGTATATATTTTATCTATTGGAAGCAGTAATACTGGCAATGTGCTTTCGTCACCTTCATCGGTCATTACGTTGTTGAATGATTCTAGTGTGAGTATCGTCTCAAACTTGAGTGTTAGTGACGTTAACGACTATGGTGATGGACGAGATCTGAGAGTGTCCTTCACCCATCCGACGGACGAAACCTATATTAGCCAGTATCGGATTATGGTAGTACCCACATCCTATTATAGTAGCTTTAGTTTAGCTGAAGCGAATAATGTATCCAGTAGCAACTATACATCGGTGAGTACATCTGGGTCATCTACCAGTCAAGTATTGAATTCGTCAACTAGAGATGTTCTTGGAGCTTCGATTAAGAATGGAACTAGCTATAGAGTGTATGTGTTATCCATTGGAAGCGGGATTTATTGGGATTCGAATGCGCTCTCTTCCGCTTCATCGGTCATTACTTTGTTGAATGATTCTAGCGTAAAAGCCGTTACAAATTTGAGTGTCAGCGATGTAAATGACTATGGCGATGGCAGAGATTTGAAGGTGTCGTTTAGCCATGCCACAGATGAAACGTTCATTAACCAATACCGAATTATGGTGGTGCCTACGTCATATTACAGCAGCTTTAGCCTATCCGAAGCTAATAATGTATCCAGTTCTAACTACACTTCGGTAAACACATCAGGCAACAGTACCAGTCAAGTATTAGATTCTTCCGCCAGAGACGTACGTGGTAATTTGATAAAGGATGGAATTAGTTATAAAGTGTACGTGTTAGCTGTGGGTGGTAGTAATTATTCAGGTCCCAATGCATTATCCGGGGAGTCATCGGTCATTACGTTGTCTACGACTAAGACTCCAGTGGTCTCTGTAACCAATGTGACGTATAAAGAAGAAATAGGTAGCGGTAGAATCCTGATCAGTTTCGACAAATCCACCAATGAGAGCAATATTTCGGAATACCGAGTATTGGTGGTTCCGTCTAAACAAGGGTTTGGTACGGCGGATGCTCTTGCGGTGAATTCCTCTTATTATTCGTCGGTAATCCCTAACGGGACGAATCGTTCAACATTCACTGCGACAAGGGATGTTAATGGAGATTCAATTGTTAAAGGTGTCAAATATAAGGTGTATGTTCTTGCTGTAGCCAATAATAGTGGTGTACAGAATGGTGGTCTTTCAAATTCAACAGAAGAGTTTGAAATTTAGCTTCACCGCGTGAAGTACGGATTTTTAGCCTGGCCATTCATGGTCAGGCTTTTCTTTTATGTACATAATTTTCTTGAGTTTCAAGAGGACTTGATGAAGCGGTTTTTACCGTTTTCATTGTTACATTATCCTCTGAAATATATAGGGTACTAATAATCGCATTAAAAACATTTGGTTTGGCCTAATGAAAGCGCTATAATTGAAAATAATTACATTCTTAAGGAGTCTACCGATGAAAAGAGGCAGAATATTCTATAAGATTTTTGTACCTATTCTGGTGCTGGGTATTGGCCTAGTCATTAGCTTCGGCAGCTATATTTATCTAACGACTATAAATTCAGTGATTGAAAGAGTGGCAGACGGCAAGCAGAGTTTAATTACACAAATTAAAAACACCTTAGAACAGAAAATTCAAACAATCGAATACGCTTTTAATACTTACAGTACGACTAGTTCTTTTAGGGAAGTCGTTCAGAATCCAATTACGGAGCGGGATTTTGAGGCGTACCGGGATATTAACTCTCAGCTTAATTATATTGCTACGATGGGAATGGATTTCGTAGACTATTCTTTAATTAGTCTGGAGCAGAATTGGCAAATCTCCAATGGTAAGCTCTCGCATTTATCGAAAGAAGAACGTAATACTCTGTATGAGAGCTATATCGATAATCGAAGCCGGGGATTATTCTGGATTAAGACGGATAAAGGCATCCGGTTTGTAAATACCTTGCCAGTATTTTCACAAACCAAACAGGCGATTGCCTTATCTGATATCTCACTTCAAACCTTACATAACACGCTTCAAACGGAAGGAAACACCCCGGTATATATTCTTAACCGGGAGGGAGAGCTTTTATATGAGTCCGAAACGGGGAAATCCTTACTATCAAGTAGGCAATTAGGACATATCACGTATGTTGCTGGCAGCGGAGGTACTAATGGAGCGATTGCTCTGGAGAGGGCCGACCACCAATCGATGAAGGCGATTTACGCTAAATCTCCCTACAATAATTGGGTTTATGTAACCTTGTTGGATCAACGTGAAATCTCCGATGCCTTAAAGACAACAAGATACGGGATTGTAATGATGGTACTACTAATCACACTGTTGATCGTGATCATCGCTTACGTGATCTCATTGTATTTCACCAAGCCCTTCCGGCAGATTCAACGTATTTTGCCAGTCAACTCTCAGCTGGAGCCTAAAAATGAGGTGGATTGGATTATCAGCTCTATCGATACGATTTTATCGGAGAAGGAAAGTCTTGAGGGTCTCATTGAATCTGAAATGCCTCAGCTGGAAACCCAGTTTATTCTCAATTTATTCCGTAACCGGATATCGCCTGAGGAGCTCAAGCAGGGTATGCAACGCTTCGGTCATAAGCTGTCAGAGGATTCTGTGTACGCCACCTTATTGATTCAACTGGATAACTATGGTGAACGTCAGGCGATTGATAAAGATCTTTTACTTGTTGCGGTTAACAAGCTGGTAGAAGAAAGGATTCCGCAGGAGGATCGGATGATCCCTATTCTATTAAACGACCGCACGCAAGCGACCATTTTGATCTTTGAGGGAACGAATGAACAGGAGAACAGGAGGCAAGTATTAGAATATGCTAAGACGATAATTCGAACAGCTAGAGAGGTCTTAAAACTATCTGTCAGCGTCGGAATTAGCAATTTCTACGATGATTTATTATTAAGCAAGGAAGCTTGTGAGATGAGTAAGCAGGCGCTACATCATCGGTTAAATCTGGGGAAAGAGTCAATTATTTTCTACGAGGATATATCGAGAGTGATCTCAGGCCCTGTTCTCCTTTATTATCCGTCTGAGTTAGAGTCACAGCTATTTGATGCGATTCGGATTGGGGATGAAGAACAAGTCTCACGTTCTCTGTACCCACTGCTGGGAGAAATGATGAAGCATAGCAAGAATCCGCTGAATTTCGAAGTCACATTAATTCGTTTCGTAAACAATCTGATACAGCTAGAGCAGCTGCTAGGTGTTGAGGTTCTGTTGACGGAGGATAATTATACGTTGTACCACCGATTATTAGACATCCGTAACCCGGAAGAAATTGAACGTATCCTGGTGAAGGAAGTTATCCATCCGATGGTCTCAAGCGTAAAGGAGAAGACCGACCGTCAGTTCCGCCTCTTGTCTGATAAAATTGCAGTGATTGTCCGTTCTGAGTTCGATCAGGATCTGTCCCTGGAATTAATCGGAGATCGCCTTCATTATAGTCCTAACTATTTAAGCAGTATTTTCAAAAAGGAATACGGCATGACGTTTAGCGAGTATGTGATGAACTATCGATTAGAAATGGCTAAAAAGTGGCTGGTGGAGACCGATATGACCATTAAAGAGATCGCCGAACGATTGCAATACCATAATTCTCAGAACTTTATTCGATCCTTCCGTAAAAAAGAACATGTAACCCCTGGCGCTTACCGCAACCTGAAACAGGACAAGTAATTGATTAAATCACAAAAACAGCCAGCCTCCAGATTATGGGAGCTGGCTGTTTCGCATCTTATGGAAGCTTAGCCTTTAACAGAACCGAGCAAAGCTCCTTTTGTGAAATGCTTCTGTACAAAAGGATAAGCAATCAACATTGGAACGGTAGCGACTACGATTACCGCCATTTTGATAGTTTGTGCAGGCGGGAGAATATCGACCGAAGCATTATCACCCTGCATACCACTAGAGACGATTACGATCTGACGCAGAAGCACTTGAATTGGCCATTTCGTAGAATCTGTCATATATAAAACTGCACTCATATAAGTGTTCCAGTAAGCTACCCCGTAGAATAGGGAGAGCGTCGCGATAGAGGGCAGCGCTAGTGGAAGCATGATTTTGAACAGAACACCAAAATCATTGGATCCGTCAATCTTGGCGGATTCCTCGAGTCCTTCCGGCAGAGCCTGAAAGAAGTTGCGCATAATGATCAGGTTAAAGGCATTGATCGCAACCGGCATAATCATGGACCAGTAGGAGTCGATGAGCCCGAAATATTTGACCACGAGAAAAGTGGGAATCATCCCCCCGCTGAACAGCATGGAGAACACGACTACAAAATTGATAAAATCTCTTCCATATAGATACTTTCTAGATAACCCATAGGCCATTAAAGCAGTAAGAATCATACTTACAACAGTCCCTGCTAAGGTTACACCGATGGATACACCTAACCCTTTAAAAATCGTGGGCGTTGACAGTATATAACGGTAAGCATCCAGAGAGAAGGTTGTTGGGAACAGGATAAACCTCTTCTCTACCACTTCCTGCGTTGAAGCAAAAGAGCTGGCAAACACATTGACAAAGGGTAAAAGACAGATGAGGGCAATGAGCGAAAGTAGTGTGGTATTTACAATTGTAAACAGCCGGCTGCCCAAAGTTAATTTTTTAAAAGATGGTTGCGTCATGCAGTTATCCTCCTTGTAATCGTTTCAATGAAACTTTATCAGGGGTCTGTTATTCCGTATATAATCATTAGCTTGGGCTTTGTTCTGGGCATGAAAAGCGTGCGGAATTGCAGATGATCCTTATGTATTGTAGTAATCACTATAAGAGGTGGAGGAACGAAAAAGCCTATAACCACGCGGATTTCGTAGTATCAGTATCTGAAGATTATATACGTAATAGACGAATGATCGTAATCTGAGAATCGTAAGGAAACGCGATCAAGGAGGCCGATCAGGTGAAAGAGGCAAACGTCACCATGCTGAACATGAAAGTCAAACCAGTGAGGAAAAAGCGAACAGGGCATAGCTGGCTGAGTTTAAAAAGAAACAAATTATTGTATCTGATGATACTGCCGGGGTTTCTATATTTTGTTATTTTTAAGTACCTGCCTATGGGCGGTCTTATTATTGCCTTTCAGGATTATCAGCCGTTTCTGGGCATAGCAGATAGCCCTTGGGTTGGGCTTAAGCATTTCGTCCGATTGTTTACCGAACCAACCTTCTTTATGCTATTGAGTAATACGTTAATCTTATTTGCCTTAAACATTGTTATCTTTTTTCCGCTCCCGATTATACTGGCGTTGATGCTCAATGAGGTTCAGCACAAGCTGTTCAAAAACACCATTCAAACGATTATTTATATCCCCCATTTCATGTCATGGGTGATCATCGTCTCCATTTCCTATGTATTTATGAACGTGGATGGAGGGGTGCTGAATGAAATGATGGCCGCGCTCGGGATGCAAAAAATCAGCTTCCTGACTTCTCCAGAGTGGCTGCGTACTGTGTACATTGGACAGATCATCTGGAAAGAGATTGGCTGGTCGACGATTATTTATCTGGCAGCCATTACTGTAGTAGATACCCAGTTATATGAAGCAGCTGAAATGGATGGAGCAAGCAGATTGCGCAAAACATGGCATATCACCTTGCCAGCGATTCGACCCATTATTATCACCTTACTTATTTTGAAGATTGGTCATACGCTGGATCTAGGCTTTGAACATATGTACTTACTGATTAATTCATTGAACCGCGAGGTTGGAGAGATTTTTGATACCTACATTTATACCGCGGGCCTAAAGAACGGCCAGTTGAGTTTCAGTACCACCGTAGGTTTATTTAAAGGTGTGGTTGGCTTGGTTCTCGTGATTCTGTCGAACAAGTTGGCTAAGAAAATCGGAGAAGATGGTGTTTACTAACTTGTTCAGGACTCTAATTCATGCTTCTGTCTTTTAGGCAGAGGTGGAAGATAAAACAACAAATACATTTAAAAAAGGGGTAATGTTGATGAATCGCAATTACAAGAAACTTGTAGCCTTAATGCTGTGTAGCGGGCTGTTACTCACTGCATGCGGAGGAGGCAACAACGCGAAGGAGTCAAATTCTTCAAATGGGGGAACGAATTCAGCGGCTAAGACGACAGCGACACCAGCTGATGTTTTAGAGTCTAAAGCAAAGATTAGCTGGCTGAACATCCTGCAGACTCCGACTCCACCTACAAATACTGTTCTGGACAAAATAGAAGAAGCTACGAATACAGAGATTGAATTCTCATGGATACCCGATGCTTCCAAAGAAGAACGGATTAATACATCGCTAGCCTCCAATTCCTTGGCGGATATCGTTACCCTGACTATCCTTGATAATTCCTCGGTACGTAACGCTTTAAAGGCGGGGATGTTCTGGGAAGTAAGTCCTTATCTGGATGAGTTCCCGAATCTGGCAAAGATTTCACAAGACACACGTACCTCGGCCTCCATTAGCGGTAAATTGTATGGGGTTCCCTTCCAAAAGCCGTTGGCGAGAAATGGTGTGGTCATTCGTAAGGATTGGCTGGATAAGCTGGGATTGCAGGTGCCAAAAACAACCGATGAATTGATGGAAATTGCGAAAGCGTTTACCGAGAAGGATCCTGACGGAAATGGCAAGAAGGACACTACAGGGTTTATGGATCGTAGCGATCTTATTTATGGAGCCTTCAAGACCTTGGGTTCCTACTTTGGAACACCAAATATATGGAGTGTAGACGACACAGGGAAAATGACACCTGAATTTGACACAGATTCCTATATTAAAACCATGGATTATATGAAAGCACTCTATAATGGCGGCTATATTAATCAGGACTTCGCTGTGACAGCTAAAACAGATCAGCAGCAGAATTTTGCACAGGGGAAGGCCGGAATTTATGTTGGAGCTCTGTTTGATAGCAAGAACCTGTTGAATTTGGCTAAAGGCATTCAGGATAATATGGATTTGGTCATGGTTAACAATATCACCTCCACAGGCAATGAAGCAGATCGTGCAATTTGGTCCGCTAACAACGGAATCGGTGGACTGCTGTCTTTCCCAAAATCCGAGGTCAAGGATGAAAATGAGCTTAGACGGATATTGAAATTTATTAATGATCTCATGAATGAAGAGGTCTACGCTTTGATGACCTATGGAATTCAGGATGTTCATTACACCATCGATGCGGATCAGGCCGTTACCATTAAAGATACAAATCTGTGGAAACAGGAGGTTCAGCCATTTGCAGGCTCCCGTCCTTTAGAGTTGGGATTCACTATTCATGATGCTGATCCGCTCAAAGTAGAAGCCGAGAAGCTGATCAAGGAGAATGCCGATTATGCTGTACTGAATCCTGCTTACTCGCTGGAGTCGGAGACGTTCTCAACCCAAGGTTCTGAACTGCAGAAGATTGTGACAGATGCTACTTATAAATATATTCTTGGCAAAATTAATGTGGAGGAGTATAAGGCTGAGATTGAGAAGTGGAAGAAATCCGGAGGCAGTAAGGTGATTTCTGAATATGAGGCTGCTTATAAAGGGTAAACCCTTAATTAATACAGACGACAGGATAAGAAAATAGTGAATGGGTCCTAAACGAAAGTGAAACGTTTAGGACCATATTTATTCAAACAGGAGGAAGAAATGGCCGACAACATTGCAGTTAGAAGTACTAGCTGGGGTATCCGTATGGCTGATTCAATCATGGAACGAACACCAAGACTATATAACGATAAAGGATATCATGGAAAGTGGTCATATGATTATGGCGTCATTTTGAAGGGCTTTGAGCTACTATGGAGACAGACGGGAGAGCCTAAATATTATCAATATATCAAAGATAATATGGATTATTTTATAGAAGAGGATGGCTCAGTGAAGGGTTACCACTTGGGTGAACACAACATTGATCATCTAAATAACGGAAAGCTACTGTTTCTTCTCCATAAAGAAACGGGGCAGGAGAAATATAAAAAGGCTGCAGATTTGTTAAGGAAGCAGATAACAACGCATCCTCGAACCTCGGAAGGTGCGTTTTGGCATAAGAATATATATCCGTATCAGATTTGGCTAGACGGCTTGTACATGGGCGCGCCCTTCTATCTGGAGTATTTACTAGAATATGAAAGCGGAAAGGGTCTGGATGATGTGACCCGGCAATTTATTCTGTGTGAGCATCATACCAAGGATGCAGAGACAGGTCTTATGTTCCACGCCTGGGATGAAAAGCGGGTACAGCCATGGTGCGATCCCGAAACGGGATTGTCTCCCAATTTCTGGGGGCGCTCGTTAGGCTGGTATGTCATGGCGCTGGTGGATGCACTTGCTTTACTCCCTGCGGAACATGCGGATTACGATGAGTTAGTGCGTATTCTTACCGATACGTTGACATCCCTTCGTAAGGTTCAGGATGCTGATTCCGGAGTTTGGTACCAGGTAGTAAACATGGGCGATCGTAAGGGCAATTATCTGGAGGCTTCAGCTTCTAGCATGATTACCTATGCTTTGGCTAAGGGCATACGGCTCGGTGTACTGAATGCCAGCTGGTTCGAAATGCTTGACCATGCCTATCAGGGTCTTCTGACGGAATTTGTAATGGAAACGAGGCATGGCTGGGTCAACTTGAACAAGAATTGCCAAGTCGCAGGACTTGGAGGAGATGATCGAAGAGATGGTACGTATGCCTACTACATCAGTGAACCTATCATTACCAATGATCAAAAAGGGCTTGGCGCATTTCTTCTGGCTTGTGGTGAGTACGAATATTTGCAGCGTCCTGCCGTGATGAAAGGGAGCGAGTGAAGCTTATGACTTTCTACAATATAGTACATTATGGAGCACACTCTAATAGTACGGAGTCTTCGACGGAAGCTATTGCTAGCGCGATTCAGGCAGCAAGCGAAGCTGGAGGAGGAATAGTTTATGTTCCTTCTGGTACTTATCATACCGGTGCAATCTTTATGAAGAGCAACATTGAGCTACAGCTTAGCCATGGAGCCGTACTTCAATTCAGCTCTGATCCGAACGATTATCCCGTGATGGAGTCTCGCTGGGAGGGAGTAAAGCAGAAAGTTCATGCTTCTTGTATTTTTGGGATCAATCTAGAAAACGTATCGGTTACGGGTGCAGGCAAGCTGGATGGAGGGGGAGCATCTTGGTGGGATAAGATACGTAATTCCCCCGAGTCGCTGATCTTTCCTCGCCCGAAGCTTATCAGCTTCGATAACTGCCGTAGAGTCACACTTAGAGATCTGACACTTGTGAACTCCCCTAGCTGGACTGTGAATCCTATCTGTTGCCAAGATGTTACGATAGATAATCTGTCGATTTTTAACCCGGCGGATTCGCCCAATACGGATGGCATTGACCCAGAATCCTGCGTGAATGTCCGGATCAGCAACTGCAATATTGATGTAGGTGATGACTGCATTGCCATTAAAGCGGGAACAGAGGAAACGAAGGAGCGAATCGCCTGCGAAAATATTACGATTACGAACTGTACGATGATCCATGGACATGGCGGGGTTGTATTGGGAAGTGAAATGAGCGGGGATATCCGTAATATCGTTATTAGCAACTGTGTATTCAAACAGACGGATCGCGGTATTCGGCTGAAATCTAGACGTGGACGCGGAGGTGTTGTCGAAGATATCCGTGTTAGTAATATCGTGATGGATGACGTGATTTGTCCGTTTATCCTTAATCTTTATTATTATTGTGGTTCTCGTGGGAAGGACAAATATGTGTGGGACAAAAATCCTTATCCGATTACCGAGGAAACACCTTGCTTCAGACGTATTCACTTTGCCAACATTACTGCGCGGAACGTTCATGCTGCTGCTGGTTTTCTATACGGTCTAGCAGAGCAGTATATTTCGGAGATTACCTTCTCAGATATTGATATATCGATGGCAGAAGACGCGATTCCTGGTCGTCCGGCAATGATGTCTGGGATTCAGGATATGAGTAATCGCGGGTTCTATCTTGGCAACGTAAAAGACATCCGCTTCCGCCAAGTAACGATTGAAAATCATGAGGGACCTGCTTTTTATATTGAAAATGGAGAGGCGATTGACATTAGCGGCTGTCAGTCTAAAAACACTCTTAAAGTGGAGGAGTTAGTCCAACAGGTGACCGTCGCTCCTTCACAGGAAGATTTGAGCGGGCGGGAAGACTAATGCTAGAACAGGATAAACTTACAGCTCTGCTTGGCGATCTTCCAGAGAACAGGCCGATTTCTGTGCAGCTGTTATGTGTAGAGGAAAGGGACGGCTATCGGCTAGAGACGCTTTTGCTGGATTTGAATGGTATAGAGAAGGTTCCGGCATATGTTGCACTTCCGCTTGAACAGCAGGGTCCTTTTCCACTCGTTATCTTCAACCATTCCCATGGAGGGAATTATGAGAATGGACGGAATGAATTCATTTGCAGCAGTCCTTATCTGCAGCAGCCTTCTTTTGCAAAGACGCTTACGGGTATGGGATATGCTGCTTGCTGCATCGATGTGTGGTGCTTTGGTGAACGGCGGGGCAAAACTGAAAGTGAGCTAGTGAAGGAAATGCTCTGGCAGGGTCAGGTCTTATGGGGAATGATGCTGCATGACTGCCGACGTCTGCTTGACTATATGTCTGAACGGCCTGATATAAACGCCTCACGGGTGGCGACGATTGGAATGTCTATGGGTGGGCTGATGTCTTGGTGGCTGGCTGCGCTGGACGAACGAATTAAGGTAACCGTTGATATATGCGGACAGGTAGATGCTCATACCCTAATCGCCAAAAGAGGACTGGACCATCATGGGTTCTATTCTTATGTTCTAGGACTGCTGAAGCATTATACCACACTTGATATTCAGTCGAGAATTGCCCCTCGTCCTCGTATGAGTCTGACGGGTCGCAATGACCGGATGTGTCCGCTCGAAGGGGTAGAGCTTTTAGCCTCAGGCCTGCATGAGAAGTACCGAATGGCAGGGAGTCCAGAGAACTGGAAACCAATGATATCCGGTAGCGGACATATGGAAACCCTGGAAATGCGGGTAGCTTGGAAATCGTTTATGACCAAGCATTTATAGGATGAGAGGGATGCTCTTTGCTGGTGGGGAAAGAAGATTTTTGCGATTATCATACCCTTCAAGAGGCTGTTGATGCTCTTGAAGAGCAGTTTCCAATGCAGCCTGAAACCTTATATATCTTGTCAGGCCTCTATGAAGAAGAGGTGCGAATTTACCGTTCGGACCTAACCCTTATTGGAATAGGGGCGGTTGAGATTCGGATGAACCGTTATGCCAAGGAGAGGGATGAATACGGAGAGGAAATTGGCACGTTCGCAACCCCGACCTTATTTCTGGGCGGGCGTAGGCTGACACTGGAGAATCTGATCATTTCGAATACGGCTGGACAGGGAGATACAGTCGGGCAGGCCATTGCCCTATATGCTCACTGTGATGAAGCGGTTTTTCGTTACTGCACCTTTAAAGGGCATCAGGACACACTGTTTACGGGGCCGTTACCGTCTGCTTCGAAGAAGGGTGGAGGTTTTGGCGGCGTTCCCTTGAGAGAACATCATGTCCATTACCGTCAGATGTACCAGCACTGCCGAATAGAAGGGACCGTGGATTATATTTTTGGTGGTGCGACGGCGTGGTTTGAGCATTGTGAGTTGCATAGTCTGAGCCGTTCAAACGGCGAGCCGGGCTATATTACCGCAGCTTCCACACCTAAAGAATCCGAGTACGGGTATATTTTTAACGAATGTGTATTGACGGCAGCAGACAATGTAGTGAATGTCTATTTAGGGCGACCATGGCGGGAGCATGCCGCTGCCGAGTATGTGAACTGTCTGATGGGAATTCATATTCATCCTGAGAGATGGAACGACTGGGGAAATGAAGCGAATCGTAGAACGGCCCGCTATCGAGAACACGGGATCCGGAATGCCAACAGCTTGAAGCGTCAGCGTGTGGAATGGGTGCAATATTATGAAGCGGAAGACGAGATGCCAAGTGCGAATGTAGTTTTCAAAGGAAATAATTTTTGGAATTCGGAAGGAGCACAACAATGATTACAGACAATATACAAACCGCAGTTATCCGCAATCCGGTATTAAGAGGGTTTAATCCAGATCCATGTATCGTAAGAGCAGGGGAAACTTATTATATCGTCGTCTCCTCGTTTGGCTGGTTGCCTGGTGTGCGTGTGTATCAATCAACTGATTTGGTGGAATGGGAGCATTGTACAGATGTACTAACCCATCAGGTAAATCTGCGTGGCAATCCAAACAACTGTAGTATTTGGGCACCACAGCTTAGTTATAATGACGGCTTGTTCTATCTGATCTATACCGACGTAAAAAGTACCAAAAGGCCCTTTAAAGATTGCCACAACTTTCTGATGACTGCGAAGTCAATCGAGGGTCCATGGTCTGAGCCGATTTATCTGAACAGCAGCGGGTTTGATCCTTCTCTGTATCATGATGAGGATGGGCGAAAATGGCTGCTGAATGAGCTGTGGGATTACCGCATCACAGAAGGCAATAAGTCCTGCGGTATTGTGATTCAGGAATACGATCCTGAGCAGCGTCAATTAAGGGGAGAGTCCGTTAAGATCTTTGATTGTACATCGCTCAAGAAGACAGAAGCACCACATATTTACAAGCGGGAAGGCTATTACTATTTAATTACGGCGGAAGGGGGCACCGGATCAGGGCACGCGGTAACCGTGGCGCGATCTAAAGCGCTACTCGGACCGTATGAGGTCGATCCGCTCAATCCGATGTTAACCTCTCGGAATAATCCTGAACTTCCGCTTCAATGTGCAGGCCATGGAAGTCTAGTTGAGACACCTGATGGGGAGTGGTACATGGCTCATTTGTGCACCCGTCCACTGGAAGGTCAGTTCGCCATTCTGGGGAGAGAGACAGCTATTCAGCAGGTGTATTGGAATGAGGATGGCTGGCTAAGACTAACCTCTGGCGGAAATACACCGCTACTAGAGGTGCCTGCACCTAAAGGGACGCAAGCACGCAAACAAGCGCAGATACTTGCGTTTGAAGATGACTTTAACGGTCCAGAGCTGAAAAAAAACTGGAATACATTACGAATTCCTGGGAATGAAAGCTGGTGTTCTCTAGCTGAAAGACCGGGATGGCTAAGGATCAGGGCTGGGGAATCGGTACAAAGTCTATTTGAGCATCATATTCTGGCTATTCGTCAGACCGATAAGAGTTTCCGTGCAGAAACAGCGCTTGAATATGAACCGTCTAGCTATCTTCAGATGGCGGGGCTGCTCCTATACTTAAATGAAGATAACTATCTGTATGCGTACATCAGTCATGAAGAAGGGCTTGGAAAGGTCTTGCGGTTAATGCGTTGTGAGAGGGATGAGTTCACTGCGGAACCTGTAAGGATTGGACTGAAAGCGGGAGAAGCACTTCGAATCGCAGTTGAGGTGAAGGAAGTAACGGGTCAATTTATGTATCAAACCAGTGAGGATACGGAGTGGAAGCTGTTTGGCAATCCATACAATATCAGCTTCTTATCGGGTGGTTTCACTGGAAATTTTGTTGGGATTGCAGCGCATGATATGCAGCAGTCTGGTGGCAGCAGTGCTGATTTTGCTCATTTCCGTTATCAGGGCAAGGAATAAACACGGCTTCACTAAGGAAGGGGTTCTGCTTCAAATGGATCAGGCCCTTTTCCTATTCCAATAGATAGTAGGAGGTCTTGTATGAAGAGGAAATGGTTATCTGGGGCGCTGGTCGCAGGTCTTCTCGCAACAAGTATACCGTTTGGGGGTGTTGAAGCTGCATATTTGGAAGCGCTTCCTGCCTTTCCCGGCGCGGAAGGTGGCGGGAAATATGTAACCGGTGGAAGAGCTCAATCTGTGTATGAAGTGACGACGCTGGCTGATTACGGTCTCAAGGAAACACCCATTCCAGGTTCTTTCCGCGATGCGGTAAGCCAAAGCAATCGGACTATTGTCTTCCGTGTGGGAGGGACCATCCATCTGAAGGAATCCCTCAAGATTACCGGCTCCAATCTGACGATTGCCGGGCAAACGGCTCCAGGTGACGGGATCACAGTTACCGACTACACAACATCTGTTGAGGCGGACAATATTATTATGCGGTATATGCGTTTCCGGCTAGGAGACCGGGTAGCTAGTGAAGATGATGCCTTTGGATCACGATACCATAAGGATATTATTATTGACCATAGCTCATTCAGCAGGTCCGTGGATGAAGTGGTCAGTCTGTACGATAACGAGAATACTACTGTGCAATGGTCGATATCTGCTGAAAGTATGCTGATGACTAGCCATCAAAAAGGTCGCCATGGTTACGGGGGGATTTGGGGTGGTAAAAATGCCAGCTATCTCCATAATTTAATCGCTCATAGTACGAGTCGTAACCCTCGATTACCTACGATCACCAAGCTGATTGATCTGACGGAGATGACCAATAACGTTATTTATAACTGGGGATTCGCCTCGACTTATGGTGGCGGAGCAGAGGATTATCGATATAACATTACTAATAATTACTATAAAAATGGACCAAACACCTACAGCAGTGTGAATAAACAATTGTTCGGGGAAGTGGCTCCAGAAACCAGATTGTTTATTGATGGGAACATAATGGAGGGGAGTACGGAAGTTACTGCGGACAATTGGAAGGGTGTGCAGAAGTTCTCCAATATCTCTAAGCTTACAGAGCCTGCAACGATGCCTAATCCGTATAAAGCGGTGTCAGCGGAGGAGGCTTACGTAAATGTACTGGCTGATGCGGGAGCCACTCTGCCTAGACGAGATGCCTATGATGCACGAGTCATTAATGATGTGAAGAACCGTACCGGGCAGCATATTAATTCTCCTATTGAAATTGGCGGGTATCCCGATTATCCAGAGACAGCATCAAGCGTGGTGGATAGTGATCATGATGGAATGGATGACGCATGGGAGCTGGCGAAAGGTCTGTCTCCTTCCGATCCTGAAGATCGCAATGGAACGACGCTTTCTATGGAAGGTTACACCAATCTGGAAGTATATTTGAATGATCTAATTATTCAAGGTGAAGCAGAGGGGGAGCACATAGATAATCCTGTAACCGCTATCAATTATCCTGCGAATAATCAAATCTTTGAGTCAGGTAGTAAGGTGAACGTAACTGCTTCTGCGAGTGATAGCGATGGAATTGCTAAAGTGGAGTTTATTGTAAATGGTGTGAAGCTAGGGGAAGATCTCACTGCACCTTACAGTTTCGATTGGAACAATGTTCAAGACGGGACCCATTACCTCGTTGTTCAGGCCATAGACCATAAGGGTCTTAAGACACAATCGGATAACGTGGCTATTCATGTTAATACAATAGGCTCTACGCTCCCGTGGACGTCAGTGGATATTGGCCATCCAGGGATTGCCGGACAGACCACACTTCATCCGGAGAGTGGCAAAATCACGCTCAAGTCGGCTGGACTTATCGGAGCTACTTCGGAAAGCGAAAGCGCGGTTGATAACTTTCACTTTGCTTATCAAACCCTGAAAGGCAACGGAGAAATTATCGCTAAAATTGATTCCGTGACACCGACTGATGATTATGCTAAAGCAGGAGTCATGATTCGTGATGGCCTCAAGGATAATGCCAAGATGGCTTTGCTGGCGATCCCTTATGTTAAATATGGCAAGAAAGGCGTTCTAATTACACGTTCTACTGAAGGGGCCAAGGTAATAAAAACCGAGCCAGAAAGCTTCATCAATACGCCTTATTGGGTTAAATTGGTTCGTCTTGGTAATGAAGTGACGGGCCTAATATCACCAGATAAGTTAACTTGGAGTAAGGTCGGTACAGTAAGTCTTGGTCTTAGTGACACGGTTTATTTTGGTCTTGGAGCCGATGCAGCAAAAGTAGACAACAAGGTTAACAGATATAATACTTCTGTCTTCAGTGGTGTGGAGCTAAATTCGCTTGGGGATAAGTTTCCGAGTGCTCCTCGTGGACTTACGGCAACAGCAGGCGAGGAGAAGGTGAAGCTGGACTGGGAGACGGTAGAAACTGCTCAATCGTATAGTGTTAAACGTAGTGAGGTTTCAGGTGGTCCCTACAAGACGATCAGCACAGATGTCCTAGATAGCCAGTATAAGGATTCTGGATTGAGCCCAGGGAAAACCTATTATTACGTAGTTAGTGCGGTGAATGAGCTTGGAGAAAGCTTCGATTCCATGGAGGCTAGCGCTGAGCCTAACGGCGAGGCTGGGAATATTTATTACGTAGATGAGGACTATGAGCAGGTCGACGTGGGTGTGACTCCTGAATATTATGAGGTCACTCCGAAACCACAGACTGAAGCGCAAAAGGTTATCGTATCTGCCACACCATCCGGCAGTAAGGGGAATACTTCAGCCAAAGTACTGGATGTGTATGATGCAGCAAACGGTAATGTGCAGTTTATCCGTAAATTCGCGCCCATTACGGGTGCGTTAGTCATTGATACTGACTTTATGTTTGCGTCAGAATCGGGAACCTCAGTATTCCTTCAAGCCCAGAGTACAGACGGTACCAAAACGGCGTTCTCTATCGAGAGCAGAAAGCCAACGCTTCCTGAGGCCTCGAACAAGTTTACATTAACTATGAGCAGAGGGAGCAGCCAGTATCATCAACTGATGAATTCCTATTCATTGAATCAGTGGTATAACCTTAAGCTAAAGGTCGATGTGAAAAATGATAAAGTAGAGGTATACATCGATGATCAGCTTGCTGGCGCTTTTCCGTTTACAACTACGAATTTTGCCAGCTATGGTATTGGTCGTATTTTGTCCAAGACGCCGGGTGGAGGATCAGGCCATTATTATTTAGATAATCTTAAAGTGTATGTTGAACCGATCGAAACGCCACTTGGTTTGACAGGTCTCCCGGGGAACGAAGCAGCTCAGCTGAAATGGCCTATTCTTGAAGGTGCGACTTCTTACAATATTAAGAGAAGCCTTACGAGTGGGGGGCCTTACGATACCATAGCTAGTGCTATTACAGAGACATCATATATTGATACAGAGGTAACCAATGAAACTACTTATTATTATGTGATCTCCGCGATGGCGCCTACGGGTGAATCAGGGAATTCTAATGAAATTAGGGTTATCCCATCCGCACTTGCGGTGAAATTGCCAGCGCCAGAGTCACTTGCTGCTGTAAGTCGGAATACTCAGCTAGATCTGAGCTGGGATGTGGTGGAGAATGCAGCAAGCTATTCTATCAAGAAGTGGAATGAAGCCATAAGCAGCTATGAACCTGTGGCAAAAGACATCGTCGGAACAACTTATCGTATTGGAGGACTAACCAACGGGCATGCCTATCGGTATGTTGTATCGGCGACAAATGTTGCCGGAGAAGGCAAAGCGTCGGAGCCTGTTATTGCCACTCCGGCAGCTCCTTTGGAAACGCCGGTGGTTTCCATTCAAGCTGGTGATGGTGTGATGACATTGAGTTGGGCAGTGATCGAGGATGCGAGCCAGTATATAGTTAAACGTGCTTTATCTTCGAACGGACCTTATGAAGTGCTTGGTGCTGATATAAGCGGCACAAGCTTTATTGACCGCAAGACAGTAAACGGCACGCCGTATTATTACAAGGTCCAGGCTACAGACGGTACCCGTAGTAGTCTGGACTCAGCTGTTACCCCAGCGGTTTCATACCAGAACTTCGGTCAGCCGCAGGCTCCACAAGAAGTTATGGCAGAGCCGGGCAACAATGAAGTTCGTCTAATCTGGAGCGCAGCTGATGGAGCGAGCAGCTACCAAATTATACGCTCGGAGAGCGGGGGAAACTATGTGGTCGTAGCTGAAGGGATTGAAGCAGCAGGCTATACCGATAAAGAATTAACCAACGGTAATGCCTATCAATATGCGGTAATAGCCATCGGAGATAAGGGGGCCAGTGTTCCATCCGAGATGGTTCATGTCGTTCCAGCTCCTGTGATTATCGTGGATCAGAATGGGGCAGGAGATTATAAGACAATTAATGAAGCCATCCAGGCAGCGCCTGATAATAATGCCATAACCACGATTATTAAGGTAAAGAACGGCATCTATAATGAGAAGGTTCTAGTTCCTTCTAATAAGAAGAAGATCAACCTGATCGGGGAGAGCCGAGAGGGTACCGTTCTTGTTAATGGAGATTCAGCCAAAACCATCGGCTCAGATGGCAAAGAAGTGGGCACCAGTGGCAGCTATACACTGAAAGCTGCGGCAACAGATTTTACACTGGAGAATATGACGGTTCAGAATAGTGCAGGATTGAATGCTGGTCAGGCAGTTGCTTTGTATGCTGAAGGGGACCGGGGTGTATACCGGAATGTGAAGCTTCTTGGATATCAGGATACCCTGTTCGCGGATAAGGGGAGAGCCTATTTCGTCGACAGTCATATTCAAGGTACGGTAGACTTCATTTTCGGTAATTCTCCTGCGGTATTTGAGAATAATGTGATACAAAGTGCAGGTGCCGGTTATGTTACTGCACCTTCCACTGAATCAGGTAAGCCAGGCTATGTGTTCATCAACAATCAGCTAACAGCGAATGATGGTGTAGCTGCTGGAACAGTGGATCTGGGGAGACCCTGGAGAGATTATGGCAGCTCAATCTTCATCAACACGGAGATGGATGCACATATTCGTGCGACTGGATGGCATGAATGGTATGAAGGTCGATCCAAGACAGCACGTTTCTCCGAGTATTTGAGCTATGGTGAGGGAGGTAACGCATCTTTACGTTATAGCTGGTCTAAGCAATTAACGGCAGAAGAGGCAGCAGCCTATACGATTCAGGCCGTTCTTGGTGGGAATGATGGATGGAATCCGCAGAAATCAACAATCTTGGTCAATCAAGCACAGCTTCCTGCGATACATGTGTCTTCAATTACAGTAAAGAGTAAAGATGGAGCCAGCAGCATTGATTCAGAGGGTGGGGTTTTGCAGCTGGCAGCTTCTGTTCTTCCAGAGAATGCGACGAATCCTAATGTTAGCTGGGCTGTGACTGATTCTGATGGTATAACCTCTACGGATAAGGCGGTTATTGATGAGAATGGTTTGCTTACAGCCAGAAAAAACGGGACGATTCAAGTGACTGCACGAGCGGCGGATGGCAGTGGAGTGACAGGAAGTCTAGAGATCAACATCAGTGGTCAAGGTGAACCTATAGCAGAATTACCTGTTGCAACGCTGAAAGGACCTGTTACCGTATCGTCAGGTCAAGCGTTTGCTTATCGTGTCGGGCTCACGAATGTAACTACTTCCGTCTACAAAGAAGTATATGCTGTAGACTTTAAGCTGGAATTCGATGCAACGGGTGTAGAATTTGTATCCGTCCAGACTATACCAGACGAATTGAGAATTACTCATATTGAACAAGAAACTCCAGGTCTAATAAGAGTTAGTGTAACCGGGACCAAGGCAGAGAATGTCCTGACTGACGATGCAGAATTCGTGGAAATGATCTTTAAGGCCAAGAAGATGACCAGTGAAATGGCTGTACCGCTTGGATTTATCTCATTCCGCGGCTCGAACGCAGATGGCGAATTCGACATTCTGCACGAGGCACAGTCCATTGTTCGAATCATTCCGATATCAGTCTTGGAAATTAAAGTGGCAACCAAAGACAATGTGAGCCGAATTAAAAAAGGGGAGACCCTGCAGCTGCTGGCTACGGTCCTACCAGAACATGCATCAGATCCCTCGGTCATATGGTCGGTGGTCAATGAGGATGGATCTGCGGCTGAGCGCGCATCCATTACGGATGCTGGTCTGCTCAGCGCTATAGCAGCGGGTAAAGTAACTGTGAAGGCGACGGCCAAAGATGGCTCAGGTGTTGCAGGTATAATGTCTATTGAGATTATTGCGGATACTCAGATTTCAGAATCAGGGGATACGTCTTCATCATCAACAGTGGAGACGAAGAAATTACCGGAAGCAGCAGTGAACGCAGGGAGAGTCATTCTTTCTGTGACAGCAGATACGAAGGGCAAGGCTGTTGCGACGATCACGGCGACTATTCTACAGCAAGCCATAAACTCGATGCAGAGCGGAGGGTTAAGCATTGAAGTGAAGCCATCCGCGGACAGCTCGGTGGTTGAACTGACCCTACCAGCTCATGAACTGGCACAAGCTGCAACAAATGGTATGCAGTCATTGGAAATAGATATGGGTCTGTCCACCTTCAGAATAAATGCTGATCTGCTTCGTGCAATGGCTGGATCTGACGCTTCGAATATTAAGCTTGTAGTAGGCAGAGTGGATGCAAAGACACTGGTACTTCAGACCGATGTCGGGGATATTTATGAATTTACATTCTTTGTTGATGGTAAGCGATTTGATAGTTTTGGACGTGGACTGAAGGTAGGATTGGATTTCAAACCAAAGACGACTTCGGAAGTAGAGCAAATAGTAACTTACCAAATTCGTGCAGATGGGACAATGGAAGTCGTTAGAAACTCCCAATACAACGCAGGAATAGGGCAGATGATATTTAGACCAGAGGATTCCAGCAGATTTACAGTAGGGTATGCAGAGAATTCTTTTAATGATATCGCTGGACTAGGTTGGGCACAAAATAGTATTCATGCTCTTGCAGCCAGAGAAATTCTGCAGGGAGTAGGAGATCATAACTTCGGACCACAGCTGGATGTAACTCGGGCACAGTTCCTGAAGATGCTGATGCTGGCTCTTGAACTGGATGATGCCAGCGCAGTAAGTACATTCCAGGATGTGGCGCTGAATGACTGGTACTATAGCTCTGTTGCTGCCGCCGCGAAGCTTGGTATTGTTCAGGGCAGACCTGATGGTACTTTCGGTGCCAATGAATCCATCAGCCGTGAGGAAATGGCATTGATGGCCTATCGTGCGGCACAAGTCGCCAAGCTTCCGGTAACGGGGTTAGGCGAGTCAGCTATTTTTACTGATGCATCTGGTATTTCGGGCTATGCGCTAGAGGCTGTTCAATCTATGAGTGGTGCAAACATCATTCAAGGAGTTGGCAAGGACAGCTTTGCACCTAAAGCACATGCTACTCGGGCTCAGGCAGCAGTGATTGTGTATCGGTTGTTTCAGTTATTGTAAACATTTCAAGTTGACACCCTGTGTGATTTATCATATTATAATTCGTATTGTTATAAGTAAATAAACCAAACTCTATCCAGTGGATGGAGTGGCGGAATTTTGTCAAAGATGTATTCTTTGGTTTCAGTCGCCCCTTGTCATTTCGATGACAAGGGGCTTTATTATGTGATTTGGACGGCTCAATAGGACGGTTCAACAGAAAGGAAAGAAGATTACGATGAATATGAAGTTACTCAAATATGCTTTACTAGTATTTATAGGAGCATGTAGTTATGGATCGCTGTCTACGATCGTTAAGCTTGGAATGAACGATGGATTTAGAATGCAGCAACTGGTCGGGTCGCAATACTTTTTTGGATGGTGCATGCTGCTCTTGTTAGTTGTTTTATTTTCCCGAAAAAAACTCGGATTAAAGGTAGGTGCTTCGTTATTAGGCGCGGGGATTACCATTAGTATGACGGGTATTTTCTATGGGTTTGCCGTTGAACAATTACCTGCTTCAATTGCGATTGTTCTCTTATTCCAATTTACTTGGATTGGTGTGATTCTGGAGGCTGTTGTAGATAGAAAATGGCCTAGTCGAGAGAAAATAATTTCAATGGTTATCCTTTTGATAGGAACCATATTAGCTGGGGGGATTCTAGAACCTAGTGTAGGCGAAATGACTACGAGTGGTATTGTTTTCGGTTTGATGTCTGCGGTGTCGTTTGCCTTTTATATTTTTGTCAGTGGGAGAGTGGCTACGCAGGTACCTGCTGTGAATAAAAGCTTGTATATGACTACAAGTGCAATGATTATTATTATGGTTGTTTTTTCCCCTTCCTTTATTTATGACGGAGCACTTACAGACGGACTTTGGAAGTATGGTCTTCCTTTAGGGTTGCTTGGTATAGTTATTCCTGTACTTTTCTTTTCTATCGGTGTTCCGAAGCTGGGATCAGGTCTGGGAACGATTCTTGGTGCGGCGGAGTTACCGGCAGCTGTAGTAGCCTCCGTGTTAGTCCTGCAAGAAGAGGTATCTCTACTTCGCTGGGTTGGAATTTTCGTTGTTCTGATCGGCATTGCTGCACCACAAATCATACCGATGCGAACAGGGAAAAAGTCACCCAAACGATCCTCCAAACCGTCACTCCGTAAGGCAGAACTTTAAACTGTAAACTAGCATCGATGATATGATCAGGTCCTTATAGGATGAGATTATCAATCGGTGTTTTTTTTTTGCAGAAAAAGATTGGTGTTAATTTTTCTGGTATGGCGGATCAACGGCTATTATATAGTGGTGCTATTCTATTTAATGGAGATGACCACTGATGAACCGAAACGACTATGACTATTTTAAGTCTTTACACGATCAAGAAAATCCGCTAATCCTGTATAACTGCTGGGATGTAGCCTCAGCTAAAGCGATAGAACAAGCGGGTTCACAGGCTATAGCCACAAGTAGCTTCGCTATGGCAGACGCATGGGGATATTCAGATGGTGAACAGTTTTCATTAGAGCAGCTACTGTGGTATGTTTCAAGAATAGCAGAACATGTATCGGTGCCATTGACGGTAGATATTGAGGGTGGATATGCTGTAGATGTAGAGTCCTTAGCCAATAACATGGAACAATTATTCCAGCTAGACATCTGTGGGATCAATTTCGAGGATCAAAAGGTGAATCATCCGGACGATGAATTATGGGCAATCGAGGAACAAAGTCATCGTATTCGAACTATAAAGCAAGTGGCAGTCAAACTTCAAAAGAGTGTATTTATGAATGCCAGAACCGATCTCTTTTTCAAAAATAGGAAGCATTCTTTGGATTTAGTGAATGAAGCAATAGAGCGTACCTGTTCTTACGCTGCTGCTGGAGCGGATGGGATTTTTATTCCGGGGCTTACCGATCGAATTCTGATAGAACATTTTGTGCAGCAGTCACCACTGCCTGTAAATGTCATGGTGATGGACGGAATGATTTCAAATGCTGAATTACAGGAGCTTGGTGTAAAAAGAATTAGCTATGGACCGTATAGTTACTTTCAGGCACAGCATAATCTTCAAGAAGACGCTCGAACCATTCTGCAGCCATCCGCGCACATTATTTAGAAATGAGCTAACGACACTATGATCACTAATAAACAGCAAATCGATAAATATTATGAGATGTTAGTCGAAAAAAACTCCAATTATGAAGGCGTATTTTTCGTAGGCGTGAGGACAACAGGGATCATGTGCAGGCCAACTTGTCCCGCTAAAAAGCCATATAAAGAAAATTGCGAGTTTTTTGCAACAGCCAAAGAAGCTTTGTTAGCGTCGTATAGACCTTGTAAAAGATGCCAGCCTTTGTCCAATCCCACGAAAATGTCTTCAGAGGTTAAGCTTCTTGTTGAAGCTATTGAGCTTAATCCGGAAAGAAAATGGACAGATAAAGATTTTGATGAGCTGTCCATGAGTGCAAATACAGCACGCCGGCAATTTAAGAAGCAATTCGGAATGACATTTATTGAATATGCACGTTCTAGACGTTTAGGGCTGGCGTTCAAACATATCAGGAATGGGGATTCAATTATTAACGCACAACTGGACAGCGGGTACGATTCGAGTAATGGGTTTAGGGATGCTTTTTCACGAACGATGGGGACTGTCCCCAATCATTCCAAGCAGATTAAAGTATTGTATTGTACCTGGATAGAAACGATCTTAGGGTCTATGCTTGCGATCTCAGATGAAGAGTGTCTTTTACTGCTGGAATTTGTGGATCGAAAAGGGCTTGAGAACGAAATTAAGAAACTACGCAGCCGCTTAAATGCAACTATTTTGCCTGAAAATGTACCCGTACTAGCGCAGATTGAGGAGGAATTAAATCTTTATTTCGAAGGGAAACTTACAGAATTCAGAACGCCGATTCGTTATATAGGCTCTGATTTTCAGCAAAAGGTATGGAATGAACTTCGGAGAATTCCTGTAGGACAAACGGTCTCTTACAAGGAGCTTGCAGAGAAAATTAACAATCCTGCTGCTTGCCGCGCTGTAGCAAGGGCTAATGGAGCGAATCAATTATCAATCCTAGTTCCATGTCACCGGGTGATAAACAGCAACGGTGAATCAGGGGGATATGGCGGCGGGATCGCAAGAAAAGAATGGTTAATCCATCATGAGAACAACCTTAGTTCGTAGGTAGCTTATCAACTAAAAAATACTACATTCGATGTGTCTGAAGTTTGGGTACGTCGTTTTTTTTATGTTTTTTTCAGGCTCCAAAGTACTGTTTTAATCAAAAGAAGGAAAATTTATGAATTCACAACAATATCCAATTATGATAGCATAATATATATTTTCATAAGAAAACGCAGCCTTATTTTAAGAAGATTGGAGCGAAAATCATGCTGAAGGTTCTGATCGTGGATGATGAACCCTGGGTACTTGAAGGGCTGAGAACGATGATTGACTGGGGGAAATATGGCTTTGAAGTGTGTGCTGAAGCTCAAAATGGCTCAGAAGCGATGAGGCTTATTCAGGAATATAAACCGGAATTGGTCTTAACAGACATTAATATGCCGGTTATAAACGGACTAGAGCTTATCGCACAGTTAAATGAAGTGATGCCAAATCCTCCGAAATTTGTGGTGTTGACCGGGTATGACGATTTTAATTATGCACGTACGGCATTGCAACAACGAGTGAATGACTATTTATTAAAGCCTATTGATGATGAAGAAATCGATTCTTTATTAAGCAGGATTACGCCTATGATCCAAAATGAAATCGCTTCCAATGAGGCGTTTGATAAGAAGCAATTTTTTATCGTAAACAATATCGCCAACCGTCTAATTCAAGGTGAGTATAACGAAAATTTAGAGCATCTAACCCGGAGCACATTGAACATTCAAGTGAATGCAGAGTTAATGTGTATTCTTATCGAACCAGCCACGTCTATGAATCCATTCCAGCCACGGATCATTGACTATTTTCCCAAGGAATGTACTAGTTTCTTTCAAGATCGATCGGGAAGAACAGGGATCATTCTTCAGTCAGCTACTATAGGAAATGAGAATCTGGACGCGATCGTCAACCAGATTTGTTCGGATATCGCTGAACAATTTCATGAACCGGTTCTCCTAGCGATTAGCACTAGATTGATAGGGGTATGTTCGATTCGAGAAATCTATACGCAGGCACTTGATGTATGGAAACGAAAGAAACATCAGCAAAAGAATGGAATCTTTTATTATTGTGAGCTTGGAATCCTAAAGAAGAAAGAACATCATGAGGATCACTTCAAGCGGCTGCTGGATAAAGTCTTGGCGAATGATATAGAACAGATCCAGCCATGTGTAAAAGAAGCGTTTGCCTCTTTTGTAGAGTATCAGTTGACGATTGAGGTCGTGCAAGCCCAAGTGGCTAATTTGGAGCTTACGATCTGTACACATATTGCCCAAATGAATGGTGTACCGGATACGATGATGACAAAGCTTCAGCTAGAGTATGGGAATCTAGGTGAATTAAATGATTATTTGGTATTAAGCCGCTATGTTCAAAGTCTGTGTACGCTGGCGACAGTCTATCTATCTGAATTAGAGCAGCAGAATGAACGAAATACGATTTACAAGGTGATTCAGTATGTGGATCGTGAATTTCGGAATAAATTGAAGCTTCAGGACTTAGCACGGCAATTTCATATCAATTCTACCTATTTGGGACAGCTATTCAGGAAACAAACGGGTCAGGGCTTTAGTGAATATTTAAATGCCAAAAGGATTGAGGAAGCCAAAAGTCTGCTTAAGAGAACGCAACTGAAAATATCGGATATAGCGGTGCAGGTGGGATTCTCAAACACAGACTATTTTATTGATAAGTTCAAGCTGCTTGTAGGGGTAGTACCATCCGTCTATAAAAATGAAAATAAAAACCATTAGCTCTAGGGGAAGCAAGGTGTTCATATGGAAAGAAAGAAATTTAGATTTAGAAAAGTAGTGAATGACATTCCACTGAACTATAAATTTTCCCTCATTTACATTATAGGTGTCCTCCTCCCTATTATTATTATCAACCTTGTTTTTTTGGATCGGATTTCCGATTTGATCAAATCTAGAGAACAGCAGAACTTAGAAATATCTTTAGAGAGAGCCAGAAAGGATATTCAAGATTTCATTGAGGGTGGAGTAGCAGTCAGCTACACGCTTTCCTCAGATAAGAATCTGTATGAATTGTTAGAGCGGAGGTATGGGAACTCTATTGAATTTTATGACACCTTCGACGAACAGCTTCGAGGCCGGATGAACAGTTATATGCCAGTTAACAATCAGCTTGAACGGATTACTGTATTTACGAATAATGAATCCATTGTTTCCGGCAGCAACTATCAGGTCATCACTGACAAGGTAAAGGAGAGCGAATGGTACAAGCAGTTCAGAGTTGCGAATAAACATGTGTTTCTTGCTGCTTATCATATGAGCGAGGCCCCCAATGTGGCTTCTACTGCCCCCTATTTGAGCGTAATTGAACGAATGGACGTATACAGCTCATTGAATACATTTGAGAAGCTGCTTAGAATCGACTTGGATCTCAGTAAAATATATGACGTCATTATTAGAGAAAAGGATTATTTGAGTCTTTATCTGGTGAACGAGCAGGATGAAATCATTATGTCTGCACTGAGCGGATATCAGAGAGGGACGAAAGATCCTTATCCGGTGTTCAAGCTACTTGATGATGAACGCAAGGAAGATGTACATATTGTGTCGGTTGGCGGGGCCAGTTATATAAAAGGCTGGCGAATTATAGGGGTTACACAAGGGGAGCGTATTGCTCAAGCAATACTGGAAATTCGAATTTATGCAGGTGTTCTGGCCTCCATAGTAACCTTGCTTACTACCGCCTTTTTATATGTGATGTTGAGATCCTACAATTATCGGGTAAAACGGTTGTCGAGGCATATGCAGAAGGTAACAAATGAGAAATTCGATTTGATTCGAATCGATGAAGGTCAGGATGAGATTGGCGGATTGATACGTAATTTTAACATGATGACCACTAGAATTAATTCTCTGATCAATGATGTATACAAGCTGGAGATTCAGAAGAATAGTCTGGAAATGGAAAGGGTAAGGGCTGAACTGAATTTTCTGCAAAGTCAGATGAATCCTCATTTTCTATTTAATACGTTAAACGCTATCCTAGTGGTATGTACCAAAAATAATTACTCGGATGTAACGGATATCATTAAGAGCTTATCGAAATTGCTTAGAAGACTGCTTAGCTGGAAGGAAGATCTCGTCACATTGGAAGAGGAAATGACCTTTATTGAGATGTATTTAAAAATTGAGAAGTTCCGGTTCAGGGATAAATTTGAATATCAATTTGAGATCGATGAGCAGTCGCTACAATATAAAATTCCGAAGCTAAGCATGCAGCCGTTAGTAGAAAATTCCTGTAAACATGGCCTGCAGACCATAGAAGGACTCGGCATCATTAAAGTTAAGACGGAAATTGTGGATGGCCGTTTGCAAGTTACGATTTCTGATAATGGCAAAGGGATCGAACCGGGCCAGCTTAAACAAATATTATTTAATGTTCAAAATGAAGAAGCCTCCTCAGGAACGAATATCGGAATTCGCAACGTGTATCGCAGACTGGAGTTATATTATGATGATCAGGTTCGCTTTGAAATCAACAGCGTCCCAAATGAAGGAACTGTTGTCACGTTTGGTATTCCGCTAAAGCTCCTGGAACGAAAAAATAGCTAGAAGGTGAGGGAGCTTATGAAATATAAAGTGTTATTGATCGATGATGAGCCTAGCGCTCTTGAGGGGATGCAATTATGGATAGACTGGCAGGCGCTTGGCTTTGAGGTGTGTGGAACCTCCAGTAATGGCAAAGAGGGCTTACAGTTAATGAAGCAGCTTCTGCCGGATCTTGTAATTACAGATGTAAATATGCCGCTGATGAATGGCCTGGAGATGGTTGCAGCCTGGCAGCAAGAAGAGACTAAGAAGATTAAGTTTGCCATACTAAGCGGTTATAGTGAGTTTGAATATGCTAAGACGGCTATACGCTACGGCATTAATCATTATCTGATGAAGCCGCTTTTCGAAGAAGAGGCGGCAGAAGAACTGAAGGAGATATATCAGGAGTTAGAACAGGAAAAAGAGAAGCGAAGCTTAAATCAAATGGCAACCTCTGAGGAAGTTGTCTCTCTTCTTAAGCGTATTCTGAATGAGAAAGCGGAAGATAAATCGGATTATACAGTACTTACCGGTTTATCGGAAGGCAAAAGCCTTTGGAATATTTGTTTACTACAGACAGACCCGACGATGTATACGGAAATAAGAGAGAAGGCGGTAGCTCTCCTAACGAATACGGAATCGATGTTTCTGATTGATCTGGAGACCTATTGCTTTGGCATCGTATACGGGTATCCCTCGGAGTCTGATGAGGGTGCTGCTATATACCCTACAATATCTCCCTTGTTGAATGAACACCCTATGCAAGCCATGTATATTGCAGTAGGGGCTAGTGAGAGTTCCTTGCTTCAAATTGCGAATAGTTATCGAACGGCGAAAGAAGCGTTAATGTATTATTTTTATAATTCTGATCATTCGGGGTTCTTGACCTATCAGGGAACCAAGGATAGTCAGTTCAGCTATCACTATGATCAAATTAAACTGATGGATGACTTAATGAGAGCTATTAATACATTGGATACAAAAGGATTTAAACAAGCTGTGGGCTTAGCCTCCCGCAGTTTTCGTGAGATGCGCATCGCTCCAGAGGTTGTGAAGAAGATCGTTATTCATATTATGTATAAGATTGTTGAGTTTACTTCGGAAGCTAGTGAAGTTCAGGTGTCATCCTTGTTAACTCAAATAACAATCCCTGAAGTGCGGGATTCGATGATGAAGTTGAACGATTTAATGCGAAATTTACTAGCATGTGGTGAGGCAAGTATTGATATTCTTCTAAGAGAACAAAGCCAAAGATCGCAGGGGATTGTGCAGGAAATTAACAACTATATTGAACAGCATTTTCGTGAAAATCTTACGATTAAAAAGCTGTCCGAGGTATTCTTCCTGCATCCAGTGTATCTGGGACAATTATTGATCAAGAAAAATGGCATTAATTTTAATGAGCAGCTGCATGACCTCCGGATTAAGGAGTCCACACGTTTACTTCAACATGGCAAGCTGAAAAACAGTGAAATCGCAGAGAAAGTAGGCTACTCCAATTATAGCCAGTTCCTCAAACAATTTGAAAAAAAGATGCATATGAGCCCTAATGAATTTAAGCATCAGAACACCTAAACTTTTTGGGGGTATACCTTTAGTTCTGGCGTATTCTCAGTACATTATCACCTCTATAATTTAACTTGTAAGGGCTTACAATATCGCTACACCAACAAAATATGGAGGTGCTTTATGGGGGGCAAGTCAATATCAAAGTTCAAACTTAGTCTGATTGCAGTGTTATCTCTGAGTTTTACCTTGGCAGGATGCGGTGGAAACAATAACAATAATACCACTGCTAAGGGGGAGAATAAACCGGCAGAAACAACCGCTGCAACTACTGCTGCTGGAACAGATGACAAGAAGATTGAACCATTTGAAGTTAGTATTTTCATAGGCGAGGCGGGCCAACAGCCAACTCCGGATAACAAAATCTACAAGAAAATCAAAGAAGAAACAGGTGCCTCTTTTAATTTTGAGTTTTTGGCAGGGGATATCAACCAGAAGCTTGGAGTTATGATTGCAGGTCAGGACTATCCTGATTTGATGACAGGTAATACCAAGTTAACAGGAGCAGGTGCATTTATTCCGCTGGAAGATTTGATAGAAGAGTACGCACCAAATTTGAAAGCGCATTATGCAGATTACTGGAACATGATGAAGGACCCAAATGACGGTCATATCTATGTTCTGCCTAACTATGGCGTCTATAACGGTAAAGTAAACAGCTCTTGGTATTCAGGACCAGCATTCTGGATTCAAAAGGCGATTCTTAAGGAGTTTGGTTATCCAAAGGTCCAAACACTGGATGAGTATTTCGACCTCATTGCCAAATATAAAGAAAAGTACCCAACGATTGATGGAAGTCCAACTATCGGATTTGAAATCCTTAATAACGACTGGAGAAACTGGGGTCTCTTTAACGCTCCTCAGCACCTGATTGGTCATCCGAATGATGGTGGAGTTGTGGTTAAGGATGGTGTAGCAGAGCTATTTGCGGATAAAGATTATGCTAAGCAATATTATAAAAAACTTAACGAAGTGAATGCACAGGGTCTGATCGATAAAGAAGCTTTCGTACAGAACTATGACCAATACATGGCGAAATTGTCCAGTGGTACTGTTCTCGGAATGTTTGATCAACACTGGAACTTCAATGCCGCAGAAGATTCCCTTACCACGCAAGGGAAGATCGAAAGAACTTATGTAGGACTGCCGCTTGTATATGATACAGCGACAAAAGATTATTATCGTGATCTTGCCGTTCTTAACTTGAATAACGGTTTCGGGATCAGTGTGAATGCTAAAGATCCAGTGAAAATTATCAAGCTTCTGGATACGCTGATACAAGAAGATTGGCAGAAGGTCCTCTCTTGGGGAATTGAAGGAGAAGATTACATCGTTGAGAATGGCAGATTTATGAGAACGCAAGAGCAACGCGATCAAGCTGCTGATGCTACATGGCAGTTGGCTAATAAAGCCAAAAAATTCATGGACTTTGCACCTAAGATAGAAGGTAGCTATAGTGACGGCAATGCGACAGATGCTGCTGCACAGCCTGAAGAATATAAGGCGGGTCTGAAGCCGTTCGACAAAGAAGTTCTTGATGCTTACGGATTTAATAGTTATGTAGATTTCTTCAGTGAACCTCCTGCCAATCCTGTAGCTTACCCAGCCTGGTCTATTGATTTAGTAGAAGGCTCTGACGCTAAAGTGGCTAACACCAAGATCAATGATACGTCCACCAAGTATCTGCCAAAAGTAATTTTGGCTAAACCATCCGAATTTGATTCTGCTTGGAGCGAGTATGTATCAGAAATCGGCAAAGCTAATGTCAAAGCCTATGAAGATAAAATCAACGAGCAAATTAAATGGAGAATTGAAAAGTGGAGTAAATAAGCAGAAATTCTATGAATAAGATCAGCAGGTGGAAGGCTATTAAGCCTTCCGCCTACTGAAATATAGGATTGCGTGGGGAGATTACTATATATGGATGAGATCTTAGCAGGGAAAAAAGTTGACCGGCATCCTAAAAGAAAAAAGAAACAGCCTGTTACTTGGTCTTTGATCAAGAATCAGAAGCAATTGATTTGGATGTCTTTGCCTTTGACACTTTATATCGTTCTTTTTGCTTACGTCCCAGTCTGGGGATGGACTATGGCTTTTCAGGATTATAAACCGGCCCGCGCTTTTAGCGAACAAACATGGGTTGGATTTAAGCATTTCAAGTTTCTTTTTACAGACGATAACTTTTTGAGGGTACTACGCAATACGCTTGCGATGGGTATCATTAATCTGATTTTAGGTTTTACAACTGCGATAATACTTGCTTTGCTGCTGAATGAAATCAAAAATGTGATCTGGAAGAGAGCCGTGCAGACCATATCTTACTTGCCCCACTTTCTGTCTTGGATTATTGTAACAGGAATTGTAGCTACCTCCCTCTCGGTTAATGACGGGATTATCAACATCGTACTGATGAAATTACATCTTATTGATTCACCGATCCTTTGGTTGAGTGAAGGGAAGTATTTCTGGGGTATTGTGGGGGCTTCACACGTCTGGAAAGAGGTTGGATGGAGTACAATCATCTACTTGGCTGCTATTGCTTCTATTGATCCAGCTTTATATGAGGCTGCTGAGATTGATGGGGCTAACCGGTACAGAAAAATGTTCAATGTAACCTTGCCGGGAATTAAATCAACCATTGTAATCCTGTTGATAATGTCCGTAGGTCATGTACTGGAAGCCGGATTTGAAGTTCAGTACTTGTTAGGAAACGGGCTTGTTGTAGACTGGTCGGAGACGATTGATATATTTGTATTGAAATACGGGATTGCACAAGGGAATTATTCCTTAGCCACTGCGGGTGGTATTTTCAAAACAGTCGTAAGTATAACGTTGCTACTATTAGCAAACTGGACTTCGAAACGGCTTGGGGAAGAGAGGCTGTTATAATTATGGAAAAAACTCAATTGATTCCTCAAAAATCTCCAAAAAGTAATGTTGGAACCCGCATGAGAAATAGGGGGATCGAACCAGTATTGTTCGGCACCTTCAATACAGTATTTATGATTTGTCTAGTTATTGTTACCTTGTATCCGTTTCTGAATACGATAGCAGTCTCGTTAAACGCGGGGAACGATACCATCCGTGGTGGCATTTACCTGTGGCCTAGACAGTGGACTTTACAGAACTATAAAGCAGTGTTCGCTTCAGGTACCATTTATGATGCCTTTTGGATTTCTGTTGCACGGACAGTAATATCGACGATCCTGAATCTCTTTTTAACCACAATGCTTGCTTATACGTTAAGCCGGAAAGAATATGTTTTCCGTAAGCTGATCACCGTGGTATTTGTTCTTACTATGTATTTTAATGCGGGACTTATTCCGAACTATTTCCTGATTAAAGATCTTCATTTGCTCAATACGTTTTGGGTATACGTCGTACCTACTATGATAAGTGCGTTTAATATGATCGTTATCCGCACATATATTGGTACCTTGCCAGAAAGTCTCTTGGAATCGGCGAGAATTGATGGTGCTGGGGAATTTAAAATCTTCATGAGAGTCGTCTTCCCGTTATGTAAACCGGTACTGGCTACGATCGCCCTTTTTGTTGCAGTAGGTGCATGGAACGCATGGTTTGATGCTTTTATCTACACCTCTTCCCGCCAGAACTTGAGCACATTGCAGTATGAATTAATGAAGCTGATATCATCTAGTATGAATGCGAATAGTAACCCTAGTGTAGCCAACGGGGCAGGGATGAATGCGGAGTCGGCGCAGTTAGTTACTCCAATGTCCATACGGGCAGCTGTTACTATCGTTGCTTCGGTTCCAATTTTGATAGTCTATCCATTCTTGCAAAAGTATTTTGTAGTCGGATTGAACGTAGGTAGCGTGAAGGAATAAGTAGCTTACTATCACTATTGAGTAATGGGAATGGAAAGGTTGTTTGTTAAAATATGACCCCATCTTCAATCACATATTCAAATCCAATACTTCCGGGCTTCTATCCCGATCCAAGCATCACTCGGGCAGGGGATGACTACTATTTAGTTTGCAGCTCTTTCGAGTATTTTCCTGGCGTACCTATTTTTCATAGTCAGGATTTGATTCACTGGACACAAATAGGTCATGTGCTGGATCGTATAAGTCAGCTAGATACACGTAAAAGCAAGAGCTCTGGAGGAATATTTGCACCAACCATTCGTTATCATGATGGAACCTTCTATATGATAACGACCGAGGTACACGGGAAGGGGAACTTCTATGTTACGGCTACGGACCCGGCGGGTCCGTGGTCCGATCCAATTGTTATTCCTTATGGGGGCATTGACCCTTCCCTAATGTTTGATGAGGATGGAAAGGTATATGTAACCACCCAGCAGGGAGCAGATTATGACTCTCATGCCATCCAATATGAGATAGATATTGCTACGGGAGCAGCATTAACAGAACCTGTTGTCATCTGGACTGGGGATGGTGGACCTTGGACGGAAGGGCCACATTTGTACCGAATAAATGGAATGTATTATATCATGACGGCTTCAGGAGGAACGGCGAAGGAGCATCGGGAGATCGTTGGCCGCAGCTCCTCTCCATATGGACCGTTCGAACGATTACCATATCCAATATTAACGCATAGTCAAACCGAGAGTCCCATTCAATATTTAGGGCATGCCGATCTGATTGAAGATCAGAACGGGGATTGGTGGTCCGTGTTTCTTGGCGTAAGACTAGTGGAATCCAAGTATACCGTACTAGGAAGAGAAACTTTTCTTGCCCCTGTAACGTGGAATGAAGACGGATGGCCGATGATTGATAATAATGAAGATATTGTAGGATTGGAAATGAAGGTGCCGCGGGTTCCTGGTTCCTCTCCTAAACCTGCTTCAAGCGGAAGATATGACTTTGATGACGAAGTCTTACCCTTGTCATTAGCCTTTCTCCGTAATCCTGCTGAGGCAAGCTGGTCTTTAGAGGAACGTCCGGGATGGCTGTCTCTTCGGGGTCAAGCTGAAGATCTTAGTGATATCGGACAGGTGGCTTTTATAGGTAGAAGACAGCAGCATACTTCAGCAGAATGGAGCACACTACTGGAGTTTAACCCAAGTAGGGACGGTGACGAGGCTGGGCTTTGCGCCAGATTGGATGAGAATGCACATTATGAGATTGCTCTATCGCAAAGAAATGGACAAAGAGTAATCGTAGCTTGTTTAACCGTTGATGGAATAACACAGGTGGCGGCAGAGGTTCCAACGACAGCTGGACATCTTTATTTGAAAATTCGAGCGGAGCTAACCGAATATACCTTATTGTACGCTTTGGATGGGCAGGAGTGGATTGAGCTATCTAAGGCTCTAGCCTACCCATTATCTCCTCAAGCTGTAAAAGGAAACGGATTTACGGGTGTTCTTATCGGCTTATACGCGTCAGGTCATGGTCAAGTGACTGAGCTACCTGCCTGCTTTGATTGGTTTGATTATCGGTCTTAATAAGTCGAACACGGAATATAATTGCGTTTGTTAGGAGGGAACTTGTTGAGACAAGCTAGTGATTTTACTGAGCCTGCATTAAAGACAGTGTTCGCTAAGGATTTCAAAATTGGCGCAGCCGTCAACCCATTGACGATCCAATCACAGGAGCATTTACTTGCCTATCATTTTAATAGTATCACCGCTGAAAATGAGATGAAGTTTGAAAGTCTGCATCCGCTTGAGGACATTTATAATTTTAAGACGGCAGACCAGCTGGTTGCCTTCGCCCGGAAATATGATATGGCGATGCGTGGACATACCTTGATCTGGCACAACCAGACTACAGATTGGCTGTTTGAGGATAAAAATGGTGGATCTGTAAGTAAAGAAACTTTGCTCTCACGAGTTAAATCACATATTCAGACCGTAGTAGGGCGTTATAAGGAAGATATTTATGCTTGGGATGTTGTCAATGAAGTTATAGCCGATGAAGGAGAAGAGCTTCTTCGCCATTCCAAGTGGCTCGACATTGTGGGCCCGGATTTTATCGCCAAAGCGTTTGAATTCGCCCATGAAGCTGATCCTAAGGCAATATTATTCTACAATGACTATAATGAATCCCATCCACTAAAACGTGACAAAATTTATGAACTGGTGAAGTCACTGCTGGAGCAGGATGTGCCGATCCATGGCGTCGGATTGCAGGCACACTGGAATTTATACGATCCTAGTCTAGATGATATCCGTGCAGCTATTGAGAAATATGCATCCTTAGGACTTCAGCTCCAACTGACAGAGCTTGATGTATCCATGTTCCGTTTCGATGACAAACGTAAGGATCTAAGGGCTGCACCAACTGATATGCTTGAACTGCAGGCAGAACGATATGAAGCGATGTTTGCCCTGCTGAAAGAATACCGTGACGTGATTAGCTCGGTCACGTTCTGGGGAGCAGCAGATGACTATACTTGGCTGGATGATTTCCCTGTTCGTGGACGGAAGAACTGGCCGTTCCTATTCGATGAAGGGCATAAGCCGAAGCCAGCTTTCCATCGAATGATCGCCTCTGAAATGAAATCATAGAGTGGGCAAGCTGCTCAAATAGTGAACTGTGAACCCGTCCTTATATCGATTAAGGGCGGGTTATTTATACGTTGATAGATTAGTAGAATAGATCTCAAAGGGCGGATGAAAGTGAGTGTGACAATTAGAACGATTCTGGAAGATTTAATGGGAACTGTGGAACAGATAGATGGAACTGTAGATACTCTAAAACCGGGGAATCCGGAAACGGTGATTACAGGGATGGCTACGGCATTTTGCGCTACGCAATATGTTGTGGAACGAGCGATTGCTATGAACGCCAATTTGTTGATCACGCATGAAGGGTTGTTTTACAGTCATCATGATCCGAGCGAGTGGTTAGAGAATGACCCTGTTTATCATTCAAAACTGAGTTTAATTGAGCGTTCTGAACTGGCTATTTTTCGTTATCATGATTATTGGCATCGGCATCAACCGGATGGGATCATGGTGGGCTTGCTACGAGAGCTTGAATGGTCAGCCTATGTGGTTGAGCAGCAACCCACTGCTACAATCCTATCGATTCCAGCTATGACGGTAAGTGAAGCGGCTCAGTATATAAAAAGAAAGCTAGGCATCCCCTACGTACGCGTTGCCGGCGATCTATCACAGACATGCAGACATGTGGGGATATTAGTAGGTTACCGAGGAGGTGGGACGATGGCTATTCCTCTTTTTAATCAGCACAATCTTGATTTAATCATTGCTGGCGAGGGCCCGGAATGGGAAACTCCAGAATATGTGAGGGATGCAGTCCATCAAGGCAGATCAAAAGCGCTGATTATGTTAGGTCATGCGGAAAGTGAAGCTCCAGGAATGAAATATTTAGCTGAAGTTCTGGCACAGAAATATCGAATAATTCCTACTTATTTTATTGCTGAACAACCGATCTATCAGCTAGTGTAGTCCATCGAAATGGAAATGAAGAATAAATTTGCATATTATGGAGAAAATGATGGGAAACCAGGTCACTGAGAAAGGAGTGTTTCAATGGAAATTCCTTTGGAGGCTGATGAAGTGTTAACTCGTATCAAAAAGCTTCAAACCGATGGAAGCTCGATCAGCAAAAAGCAAGTGAAGCAAAGCGACCCTGATCTAATGAGAAGTGCGCTGTTCTTTTTTCCGAGCTGGGAGCATGCATTGAAAAACGCCGATCTGTTGTAGCCATATGATTGTATAAAGAAGCCGAGTGGTTCAGGGATTGATCTCTGATGTCTGCTCGGCTTTTTCTAGATATATTGAGTAAACAAGAGCAAAAGAAAGAGAAAACGAAGTGTATGCTCAATATGAAATGAAAAGCATGGCTTTCAACATTATTTTGCCCACAGCTCAACTTTACAAGAAACCTTACACGGAGTATGATTCATCACATAACTGACAATTACATATGAAGTCCGCTTAATTTCCGTTAAGGAAAGCGGGGGAACCAACAACTGGGAACCAGTGTAACAATCGGTACTAGTTATGGGGTGAATCCTGTTCCGGGTGCATAACATGCAACCTTGCAGGTAGGGCAACTCTCACTGCCCGAATCCGACAGCTAACCTCGTAAGCGTATGGAGAGAGGATGAATGGCGTGTTTAGTGATGAATAGCCACAGAGAATCCCTCTGTGGTTTTTTGCTGCGTTTATAAGCAGATACAGTCGTAGAATTTATTATGAAAGAGGTGTTACCTTTGCCTATCGCTAAACTGAACGGAACTTCGCTCTATTACGAAATCAATGGAACTGGCACTCCGGTTGTGTTTATCCATGGACATGGATTAACACACAGTATGTTCAAACCACAACTGGAGTACTTTTCCGATAAATATAAAGTGATTTTGTGCGATTTACGGGGGAATGGCAAGTCAGGTGAACTCCTGGAGGCCCCTAATGAGATTATTGAAACGCAATGTCTGGATCTGATTATGCTGTTAAATGACCTGGGGGTTCGTGAAGCAGTTTTTGTTGGGATCGCCTATGGCGGTTTAGTCGTGCAACATATTGCCAAACAATATCCTGAGCGTGTAAAAGCAATCGTGGTCGCGGATAGCTTCTGTAGGAGCCACGGATCAACCCTAGTAGGGAAAATACAGCTTATGGCAGCGTATTGCAGCTTGCTAATGTATTATCTCCCAAGCGAGCTGGTGCTGCCTTCGATTCGGATGATGTACCGAGAACGTTGGAGTCTCGCCTATAATGAGATTAGAAGAGGGCTGCTGGACAAACGCCCACGGGAGCTATATCGGCAAAGGCTGGCCACGAGCCATGTGGATTACACCAGATGCTTAAAAGCTTTTAACCGTCCTGCTTTATGTATTGTAGGGGACTTTAATGAATTTGGAGTGAATTGTATGAAGGAAATGGTGTCTCAATTGCCGCATGCGCAGTTGGCGATTATCCCGAATGCATTAGATCCGAGTAATCTGTGTCAGCCGGAGCAGTTTAATGCGATTCTTCAACGTTTTTTGGAGAAGCAGCAGGGCACTCAGCAGATTAGCTGATCCTATGAAATTGAGAAAAGAAGGAGTGCTCCCGCAGCCATTGAAATTATGCGGGACACTCCTATTTCATTAGAGCTATAGGGCAGATTTCCCTAAAGAATTGGATTTCAAACCAAAGGCTGACTCAAGGGTAGTGAATGCTACGTGTGAGCCAGCTTTTTTAGTAGCTTCGTATTTTGTACAATGCTGTCTACTGATGTAAGATTAAAGATATTCGACATTAACTATTTAAAGGAGCTGAGTCATGATGTCTCAAGCCGAAACCATAAAATTGACCTCATTATCTTCAAAAGGGGGCTGCGGCTGCAAAATTGGTCCTGCTGATCTCATGCAGGTTATTCGCAGTCTGCCACCAACCGTTCCAAATCCGGATCTACTTGTAGGTCTGGATACCAGTGATGACGCTGGAGTATATCGATTAAGTGATGATCTAGCATTAGTGCAGACTGTTGATTTTTTCACGCCGATCGTGGACGACCCTTATTCCTTTGGGCAAATTGCAGCAGCCAATGCATTAAGTGATATTTATGCTATGGGCGGTAAGCCGCTTACGGTGCTTAATATTGTGGCCTTCCCTATTTCTGTTCTGGACAAAAGCATTCTCGGTGACATTTTGCGCGGTGCAGCAGATAAAGTGCAGGAAGCAGGAGCAACACTTGTGGGCGGACATTCCATCGACGATAAAGAGCCTAAATTTGGATTGGCTGTTACGGGCCTTGTGCATCCGGACAAAGTAAGAACGAATGCAGGTGCGCAGGTAGGAGACAAACTGATTTTGACCAAACCTATCGGTGTGGGCATCTTAACGACTTCTATTAAAAAGGATCAGCTATCCCCAGAAGAAACTACACGCCTTACGACAGTCATGTCTACACTAAATAAAAAAGCGGCTGAAGTCATGGAGCCCTATGATGTACATGCTTGTACAGATGTTACCGGATTTGGGCTGCTGGGACATGCCTCGGAAATGGCAAAAGGGAGCAATCACGGACTGATTATTCGTCAAGGGGATGTACCGATGCTGCCAAGAGTAAGAGAGCTCGCGGAGCAGGGCTTTGTTCCAGGTGGCACTAAGAATAACTTTGCCCATTTGGAGGGCAGTATTCTTTATCCGGAAGAAATGGACCAATTAAGCCGCTATATTCTGTGTGATGCTGTGACTTCTGGCGGACTATTAATCTCTGTTGCTCCTGAACAAAGTGAGGAGTTGCTAAAAGAGTTAGTAGATGCAGGTGTAGAAGCGGCATTGATAGGAGAGGTCACGAAAGAACATCCGGGTCAGATTGCAGTTATAGCTGCGCAATAACGATGGAGTTCAGCTTAGAGGCGACCTAAGAAGTTAGCCACCAGAGGAGAGAGCGCATTGTTTCAGGATATCACACTGGAAGAACTAAGAGTGTTAAAGAATAAGAAGCAGATCACCGTTATCGACGTTCGATCTCCTTCTGAATATAAAGATGCGACATTGCCAGAGAGCTTGAATATTCCTTTTTTTGACGATGACGAACGAGCTGAAGTAGGTACGCTGTATAAACAGACAAGTGTGCAGGCTGCGAAAGAACGCGGTTTGGAGATTGCTGCGGCGAAGCTACCTTCCTTTGTCAAAGAATTTGCTGCGATTCAAGGGGATAAGGCTGTATTCTGCTGGAGGGGAGGTATGCGCAGCCGTACAACTGCGACCGTACTTTCTTTAATGGATATTCACGCTTACCGATTGATTGGCGGCTATAAAGCTTACCGTAAATGGGTGCTCGATGAACTGGAGTCCTTTGAATTCAAGGCGAAGCCTTATGTGATTCATGGAAATACGGGGACAGGCAAAACAAACCTGCTGCATCGCCTGAAAGCGCAAGGCTACCCCATTCTGGATTTGGAAGGAATGGCGGGTCACCGCGGTTCTATCTTTGGCGAGATCGGACTTCATGCAAATAATCAGAAAACGTTCGATAGTCTTCTTTTGGAAGAATTAATTAAGCTTGGGGATGCTCCTTACGTACTGTTTGAAGCAGAGAGCAAGAAGATTGGAAAGGTCGTAATGCCTCCATTTATGACCGAGCAAAAAGAGACCGCAACGCAGATTTGGATTGAACTGCCTTTGCAAGCTCGAGTGCAGCAAATCCTTAAGGATTATCGTCCAGAAGAATATAAAGAACAGTGTATTTCAGCCTTTCGAAGTATCAAATCGCGAATTCATATCCCCATTGCGGCGGAAATCGAACGGTGCTTGCAAGCCGATTTGTTCGGGGAAGCTGTGGCGCTGCTGTTAGAATACTACTATGATCCTAAATATGATTACACGTCTACTCAGTATGAAGGCATTGAGAGAGTTACCTTTAAGGTGAACAATTTAGATGAAGCTGAGGTTGCGGTGCGTTCTTTTTTGAAAAATAATCAGGCTTAATAAGCTTTATGTATCGTGATGTATGAGGGGTTTAGAGGAGGCTCAGTACAAATGATCTATTTAGACTATAACGCTACAACACCTGTAGATAAGGAAGTAGCAGAGGTTATGATTCCTTATCTTTATGGTCATTTTGGCAATCCTTCAAGCAGTCATTCTTTGGGGCAAGAAGCTAAACTCGGAATCGAGCAAGCGAGAACACAGGTGGCTAATTTCCTGAATTGTGCGCCGGGAGAGGTGCTTTTCACCAGTGGGGGTAGTGAATCGAATAATACCGTCATCAAGGGAGTCGCCCAAACCTATCGACATAAAGGCAATCACATTATTGTGTCTGCTGTGGAGCATCCTGCGGTAATTAAACCGTGTCAGTATCTGGAGCAATTGGGCTACACGATTACCTATGTACCTGTTGACGCGTATGGAATGGTGCAGGTAGACGATGTGAAAAAGCAGCTTACAGACCAAACTATACTAGTCTCCATTATGCACTCTAACAACGAAACGGGCACGATTCAGCCGATCAAAGAAATAGCCGAGGTCTGCCACGAACGAGGTGTTTTTGTACATACCGATGCTTCACAGTCCGCTGGAAAAGTAGTACTCGATGTGGCTGAGTTAGCGGTGGATTTTCTAACGCTGGCAGGTCATAAATTATATGCGCCAAAAGGGATTGGAGCACTCTACATCCGAGAGGGCATTCTCATCGAACCATTAGTACACGGAGCGGGGCATGAGCAGGGAAGACGAGCAGGTACCGAAAACACACCTTACATTATTGGATTAGGAAAAGCCTGTGAGCTTGCTTCGGACTCTGCTTCCAGAGAACGTGTGAAAGAGATTGCGGATTATTTCTATGATCGATTGCAGGAGGTTTTTGGCGACAACATTCACCTGAACGGTCATAGGCATAAACGATTGCCCAACACACTTAACATTAGCTTTTTAGGAGCGGTGGGTCACGAAGTGATTGCTTCGCTAGAAGATGTGGCTGCCTCAACAGGCTCAGCTTGTCATTCTGGAGAAACATTGATTTCACCTGTTCTAAAGGCAATGAATGTCTCAGCAAGTATTGGGCAGGGAGCGGTTCGTTTTAGTGTGGGACGGTATACGACGATAACGGAGATCGATGAGGTTATCGGTAAGCTGAAAGGATATTTGTTGTGAATAGATTGCCAGTGGTGGAGTAGCTAATGGCGCTTGTGTGATTCCGGAAAATCTAGAAGTTGAATCTGCATATCGTATATTTTAAAAAAAAGCATCTGTCACTCCTTCAAAAGGATAGGCAGATGCTTTTATTGATTTTAGCGATTATACAATTGTAAAGCCAGCACTTGCATAACCAGTGACTGTATTTACAAGGGTGAGACCTGTGGCAGTAGCTGAGAATACCATAAGCAGACGTGTCTGCGGTGTTACAGCAAAATCGATACCATTTGTAACTCCGCTGACAAACGTACCTAGAGTAATAGCGCCTGTGATAGGTGGCAGTGGTACTATTGCTCCAGGAATAGGAGTGAATGTGTTATTTGGTGTGGCAGATTGGTACAATTGTGCTGTCACAGTTACAGTAGTACCAATAAGTGATAGAGCTATGGTATTACTGAAGTAAGCAGCAAGGGATGTTATCACTCCAGCACGCGGAGTCGAGAATGCAAAGTTGATAAGAGGTCCAAGAACTGTACCTGTCAAATCTATATTCCCGCCAACAAGAGAAATGCCTGTGGCTGAACTTCCGAAGCCAACAAGGCTTGTTGTTCCAACCAAACCACCTAAAATCGTAGTCATAATAATAGGTCCACCGGAAGCCAACGGAATGATTGCACCAGCCCCGGTTGCACCAGTAACGCCAGTAACCCCGGTAACACCCGTAGCTCCCGCAAGCCCAGCCGTACCCGTCGCACCCGTTGGCCCCGCAAGCCCAGCCGTACCCGTCGCACCCGTAGCTCCCGCAAGCCCAGCCGTACCCGTCGCACCCGTAGCTCCCGCAAGCCCAGCCGTACCCGTCGCACCCGTAGCTCCAGCAAGCCCGGCCGTACCCGTCGCACCTGTAGCTCCCGCAAGCCCGGCCGTACCCGTCGCACCTGTAGCTCCAGCAAGCCCGGCCGTACCCGTCGCACCCGTTGGCCCCGCAAGCCCAGCCGTACCCGTCGCACCTGTAGCTCCAGCAAGCCCAGCCGTACCCGTCGCACCCGTCGGTCCAGCAAGCCCGGCCGTACCCGTCGCACCCGTCGGTCCAGCAAGCCCGGCCGTGCCCGTCGCACCTGTAGCTCCAGCAAGCCCGGCCGTACCCGTCGCACCCGTTGGCCCCGCAAGCCCAGCCGTACCCGTCGCACCCGTCGGTCCAGCAAGCCCGGCCGTACCCGTCGCACCCGTCGGTCCAGCAAGCCCGGCCGTACCCGTCGCACCTGTAGCTCCCGCAAGCCCGGCCGTACCCGTCGCACCCGTCGGTCCAACCAGCCCGGCCGTGCCCGTCGCACCTGTAGCTCCCGCAAGCCCGGCCGTACCCGTAGCCCCCGTCGGCCCCGCAAGTCCGGCCGTACCCGTCGCACCTGTAGCTCCCGCAAGCCCAGCCGTACCCGTCGCACCAGTCGGTCCAGTTGCCCCTGCTCCAGGACCTGTCGGTCCCTGTATTCCTTGCGCTCCTTGTGCTCCTTGTGCTCCTTGAGGTCCTTGAGGTCCTTGAGGTCCTTGAGGTCCTTGAGGTCCTTGAGGTCCTTGAGGTCCTTGAAGTCCCTGAGATCCCTGAGATCCTGGTGCTCCCTGCGCTCCCGTCGCGCCTGTCGCTCCACCAGCAATTAATAAATAATCTGACGAACTACCTGGTGTTCCTTTGGGTCCAGCAACAGTAGCTATATAAGTGCTGCCATTAAAGGTTACTACTTGACCCGCTGGATAAGAAGGACTTTGTGCGGGATTGAAGACTACAATACCTTGCAGTCCTGCACCAGTAGATCCTTGAGGACCCTGGAGTCCTTGAGGACCTTGGAGTCCCTGAGGACCCTGAGGACCCTGTGGCCCCGTCGCACCCTTAATAGGTAAGCCAAGTGCTTGTGAAATAGAAGCCTGAATATGTCTGATTTGAATGACCAACTGATCTTTGCAATGAGCGTCAATCTTCGTAGCGAGAATAAAAGATAATAACTCGGCTAACAGCTGTTGAAGATTGGTGCCAACGCTTACGACTGAGAAGGGACTGACTTCAGTAGAAACAATGGTTATTTCTACTACAGAAAGAAGCTCCGTTCTAAAAGGGCTGCATATCTTAGCGTCATGCAAGAATTCCATGAGTTCTCTTAACACTCTTTGAAGATTCGTAATATGAAGTGTTGTGGGATTCGTAAGCGCGGGAGGTACCACTGCAGAGAGCTCAGTGACTATTTTTAATAGAGCGGCACACTCCCTTTTTCTAATAGGACTGCTTATTCTTCCTTGCTTGTTTAGGATAGCGTCACCTTTAAAGGGTCTATGATTATGTTCCGACATGTTACTGTATCTCCTCCTTGAGCTTCTCCTCTTCATTCCTTTAAAAATTGGGAACCTGCCCAATCAGCATATTCAGAGAAATGGAAGTTGTTACAGTAATCGCTCTGGAAGTCGATACACATGAACCTACATCAAAAAGGCAAGCCACTGCTAATACGGTAGCTGCCTTTTTGATAGAGTAGTTAATTAACATCGCTCTTCATAAGAGCGATTCTTTTATATTGAAGGGCAATTACGAGAAACGTTGGCGGAATTCCCGTGGAGTGGTTCCTTCAATACGGACGAAGCTGGAGCTGAAATAAGGTGCTTGATTGAAGCCAACCTCCTCGGCGATCCGGGCAATCGTGTAACTGGTCTGCATCAGCAATAGCTTACTCTGCTGAATTCGGTAGTGCAGCAGGTAATCCATAGGTGCACAGCCATATTCCTTTTTCATGCAACGAGCGATATATACAGGATGAAAGTTCAGGTTCTCCCCTAGCTGCTGTGCTGTGATACGCTCACGGAAATGACTGCGCAAATAGGAGGCAGCTTGCTCTGCACATATTTTGGAGGGAGAGGGACGCTCATGGCGCAGAGAGGCAGATAATTGCTGGAGAACCTCTTGAAATAGCAACTGCTGCTGAAATGGAGTATCGCTCAAATGGGAATTAGGCGCTAGTTGATTCAGCTGCGAGAGCAGTTCTTCCATCTTGGACGGTTGTAGCAGAGAGGTATATTGGGGCAGCTGTAAGGTAAAAGTGCGTATATTAAATTCGTCTGAATGAAGAGGATGCTCCACTCTGGTATGTTCTGTCTCTGGTGTTGAAGCTGTAGCCTCGGAAATATTCCAATCGCCCACTGTCTGAAAATGCAGCCAATAATAAGAGGTGTGTTCCTTGCAGCTGTCCGTACTGAAATGATGGCTATCTGGACGAAGAAGCAGTGCCTGACCTGCGCGTACCTGAAAGGTGAGACCTCCTTCATTCATATATAGGCAGCCCTGCTTGACTACAAGCAAGTCAAATACCTTAATATTGTGGCGGCTCATGTGGTAATGCCCTGGTGAGAAGGTGTGCAATCCACTTACGATATAATAGAGCATTGGCGGGACGGTGAAATTAATAATGTTCATGGAGAGATCTCCTTTTATGAGGTTGATATAATGAAATTATTGGTTTGAAATATGTACCATCACCAAAAGTATATCATCTATAATTTAGTCTGACCTAAAGAAGAAATATGCTGTATCTTAGGTCCAATATGCATGTTTGGTTTAAGGGGAGGTTTATTTAGTGAAAAAAGAAAGACAGGGCTTTGGACTATGGGTATTGGCTTGGCCTATATTTATAGAGGTGTTTCTTCAGACCCTGCTAGGTACGGTGGATACACTCATGGTCAGCCGTATTTCAGACGATGCAGTCGCCGTAGTCGGCATTTCTAATCAATTGTTCGGTGCGTTGACCACACTTTTTACCACCTTTGCGGGCGGGGCGGGGATCCTGATCGCGCAAAGAATGGGTTCAAAACGTTTCAGCGAAGCACGTACGATTGCAATTATGGGCGTATCGGTTAGTCTCATTCTTGGTATTGTCGTGAGTATCATCCTGTTCTTCTATGCGGGTCCAATAGCGGGGATTCTAAATATTTCGCCTGAGCTATTATCACTGTCCAATATTTATATCTCGTATGTCGGTGGCGGTCTATTTTTGGTGGGGATGATTGCTTCCCTGGGAACAGCGATTCGTAATACAGGGAACACCAGAGGTCCAATGTACACAGGGGTCATAATAAATGTCATTCACATTATTCTGAACTATACCTTTATATTCGGGATGTTCGGTCTGCCACAGCTAGGGCTTGCGGGAATCGCAATCTCAAGTATTATCAGTAGACTGGTCGGAGTGATCATGCTGTATACCATGTTTAGAGGTTCCTTCGAGATTAAGATTAGACTTAGGGATTTCCGTATACTCAACGGCAAGCTATTCAAGGAAATTATAAAGATTGCTTGGCCACTTGGAATTAATTCTTCCTGCTGGGTGTTCTCGCAGTTGATTGTCTATTCCTTTCTAGCCGCACTGGGTGCAGAAGCGTTAGCCGCACGGACTTATCTCAATACCTTAGAATCCTTTTGCTTCACGTTAGGTTATGCAATCGCTCTGGCTGGACAGATACAGATCGCGCATTTGTTCGGGGCAGGGAAGCTGAAGGAGGCTTATCGTAGTGCATATCGCACGCTGTATATCGGCTTGTCTATTGTATCAGCGAACATGTTACTGCTATTTCTTTTCGGCAGGAATCTACTAGGTTATTTCACTTCCGACCCGCGGATTATTGCGATTGGGATTTCTCTACTGGCTCTAAATCTCCTACTCCAGCCTTGCAAAATGCTGAACATGGGCATGGGTAATGCGCTGAACGCCATCGGTGATACCCGTTATACGATGTATACTTCTATCGTGTCTATGTCCATTATTGGAGTTGGTTGTTCCTATTGGTTTGGAATCAGCTTAGGCTGGGGGCTCACAGGGATCTACTGCTGTATGATTGCTGATGAGTTTGTGCGGGGGATGCTTGTTCTAATGCGCTGGAGAGGTAGGAAAGTTCTCCGTCAGGCGGATATTTTAAAAAACGAAGAGAATGCATCTATTCACAGAGGGAGTAAAAGAAGGACCTCCCTTAGCATTTAAGGAATGAATAGAATACAGAAAGCGATTTGCCTGTGGTTTTTTGGAGAAAGAGGTGATCTTATGAGTAGAACTTATTACTTTGAGATAACCTCTTTTTTCTGAGAATATATAGGATTAATTTATATTAAGTTTGATTCAAAGGGATAAATGAGTTAGCCTTTAGAGCATGGGTAGCTGTTTTAGGAATACATACTATTGAAGGGTTTGAGAAAAATGCCGTTAAAATGGAGAGGCTTGACGATCCTAGTACTGCTCTTAATGATGATATTAATATCGGGATGTTCTAATGGTACAGTTCACGTCACGGTGAATAAGAATAAAAGCGTAGATTTAGCAATGAATGTGAAATTGGATTCCCGAACAGAGGCATTGATCAGCGATAAAATGGAGAAGAGTCTGACAGATAAATTGAAGGAGGATGGGATTCAGCTAGAAAAACGACAAGAAGGTAAGTCTACAGTCTATGAAATCCAGAAAAATTACGCTTCATTTGAGGATATAGGTTCAACCTCTATGGGGTTGGATATTGTGGATCTACAGCTCGTTACTAAAAAGAATTTGTTATATACCACGTATGATGTTGAGGCACAGCCTCAATTTAATAGCTATATGGATACCATTATGGATAACATGGGAACATTGAGTTTATCGAAGCCGATTATTCGGGCGGTGCTGAAAAACTTGGCATTTGATTTTAAACTAACGTTGCCAATAGATCTAATTGGTGATAATAATGCAGCTGTTGATGAAGGCAGAACACTTAGTTGGAATGTTACGCTTGGGGATACAGAGCCAATCAAAATGCAGGTTTATGTGCCGAACGTATGGAATATTGTGATCGTGATAATCATCCTAGTAGTGGTGATCATTGCTGCAATTCTATTGTTCGTCAGAAAAAGAAAACACCGTAAAGTAAATCGTGCTTAAGTGAGTCGAGATACGTATTGATAGTGCCGGGAAGCCATGCTGCTTTACCGGCTTTCTTTACTTTATAGCAGGTGTAGAGTTATAATTAGTACCAAGTACTAATATCAGATACTAATTGAAGAGGTGATTGGAATGACAGGTGCAAAAATTACAGCTATCGGAACTTATGTCCCGGCAAAAAGATTGACGAATGCCGATCTTGAGCAGATGGTGGATACTAATAATGAGTGGATTGTTCAGCGGACTGGAATTCGTGAACGCAGAATTAGTCGAGAGGATGAATACACAAGTGATTTATGTGTAGCTGCAGTACAGGACCTAATGAAACGTTATGGAAAAAGCGTTCAGGATGTCGACATGGTCTTGGTAGCTACTAGTACACCTGATTTTTCCTTTCCCTCTGTAGCTTCTTTGATTCAAGACCGTTTAAATATTCCACAGACTGCTGGAGCTATAGATTTGAGCGCAGCCTGTGCGGGTTTTGTATATGGGCTTCATACGGCTCATAGCTATGTCGCTTCAGGGATGCACCGTAAGGTTCTAGTGATTGGTGCGGATACGATCTCCAAGATTACCGATTACACTGATCGAAGTACATGTATCCTTTTTGGTGATGGAGCTGGGGCAGTGCTTGTGGAGAGTGATAAGGAATCGACGGGATTTTTAGGCTTTCAGCTAGCTAGTGATGGCAGCGGGGGGCATCATGTGTATCGCACAGGTCTAGCCCATACGGTTAACAATATTGAACTGGTAGACACACAGATGCTGGTACAGAACGGGCGCGAGGTGTTTCGCTGGGCGGTTAGAACCGTCCCTCTTGGTATACAGCAGTTGCTTAAAAAAGCAGCAGTGGGTCTGGAACAAGTCGACTGGTTTATTCCACACAGCGCGAATATGCGGATGATTGAGCCGATTTGCGAGCGATTGAACTATCCGATGGAGCAAGTGCTGCATAGTCTTGTGAATTTTGGCAATACTTCTGCCGCTACAATTCCTTTAGCCCTTGATTTGGGGATACGTGATGGCAAAGTAAAGAATGGGCAAAAGATTCTAATGTATGGCTTTGGCGCGGGATTGACCCAGGCGGGTCAACTGGTAGAGCTGAACTTAGATGAGCGGGTAGGGGAGCCAACTTCATTGTGAGTTGTTCAGGTAAACATAAAATATAAAAGATTGTAAACATGCGACCGTTTCTCGGTATTTTTCCGAGGGATGGTCGTTTTTGTTTCGTTACTAAAAGTATTTTTGGGCATGTGTTATGCATGTATTTGGCTACTGTTATGATCATATTGGTCTGATAGTATGCAGATGTTATTCATTTGATAGGCGACTTTTGGGATTGAGTTAGGCGTTTTGACCCATATCACAGTCTTTGGATGCATCTTTTGAATTTTACAGATATTTAATGTTATGCAAATAATCCATACCTACAATATACACAGCAGACCCCAGGCTACCAAATAATAGTATGGGATGTACTTTGAATCGGATGAAGAAAGGAGGCGTTATCGAATATATCCGGGATAGGGTAGCTAGCTCTTCTGTCGATGGTGAGTTCTCATGTGATTCAAAACTATAAAATAATGCTTGGGAGAGATGATTTTGTTCAGAAAAGGTAGGAAATTTGTTGCATTATTACTGGCACTCACAGTGATTTGTTCCACAATGCCGAATATCACCCCTGTGTTTGCAGCTGAAGAATCTGAGATTCTATCTGTAGATCAACCAACGACTTCTGTACCGACCGGCCGATATGAAGAAGTACAAACGATCCACCTTACAACTGCAACGCAGAATGCTGACGTTTACTATACACTCGACGGCACGCTTCCGGATATTAATAGTTTGAAATATAACGGGCCGATCCTAATTTCCAAAACAACAAATTTGTCAGCCATTGCGATCAAAAATGGCGTGGCAAGTAAAGGAGTAACCTTCTCTTATATCATCAAGACCAAAGAAAAGCCCTTGCTCCAGTTTGTAGCGATGTCAGACGTACATGTAGGCTCACATGCTTCAGCGGATGCCCGTTATACCCAATTCTTTGATACGATAGGGTCGATTTTCCCGAACCCGGATGCAATACTCGTCGTTGGCGATATGATTAATGATAATGGGAATGACAAGCCCAATGATCATGTGATGGTTCGAGAAATTTTTGAGCAAAATTTAGCTAGAAAGCAGTGGAATAACACCCAAATCCGGATGGCTATAGGCAACCACGATTCCACCGTTGCTAAAGTCAACGAACATTATCCTGCGGACTGGTTCACAAGCCAGCCGAATGGCTACTATGAATCTGAAATCGGTGGCTATCATTTCATATTTTTAAACGGGAACAATTACAACTCAGATACAGGTCAGCGTAATTGGCTAAAGGGTAGACTTGCAGAACTCACAGCTGATCCGAAAAATCAGAATACCCCCATCTTCGTGAATGTGCACCAGCCTATATCGAATACGGTAATGGATGGGCAACAGGCATCCAATCCTAATCTTTATACGGATCTCAAAGACTATCCTCAAGTGATTACCTTCTCAGGACATTCCCATCTGAATATTAGTGATGATCGCTCCATTTACCAGAAGGATTTCACTTCAGTTAACCTTGGCTCCATGTCTTACATTGAATCCGATCGAGGCTACTCCCAAGTGACTAAGAAGGGACTTGAAGGACGTTTTGAATTTCCTGTCAGTCAGGCCGACTTCGTTGAGGTATATGCGGATCGGGTTGAAGTGGATCGTATTGCGTTTAACGCAGATCCTGGAGATATCTACACAGACGGTAAATGGACGGCTGAGCCGCAGCCTCCATTCAACAGTGCGGGTACAGTTGCTGGAGAGAAGTGGGTCATTCAGCTAAAAGGCTCAACGAATGAAGCTATGAAGAGCAATTTCAAGTACACTACGGCTAACCGTAATAAGGTTGCTCCTGTATTCAATAGTGAACTCGGCATAACGAATCAGGATACGGTACCTTTACTTTCCTTTAAGCAAGCGAAAGATGATCAATCTATGCATCATTATGAAATCAATGTCATCGATAAAAGGTCTGGAGTCAGCAGCAAATCTGTAAATGTATTCTCTGACTATTACTTTTCCCCGATTCCGAATGCAATGAATATTCCACTCGAAGGACTTGCTCCTCAAACTTCATACATTGTTCAAGTGACAGCTGTGGATGCCTACGGGAATCGCTCTGCAACGCTAGAGCAATCGTTCACAGCCGGCAATGAAGGACCTGAACTGACGCCAATTGATCCATCGACCATGTGGAAGGATCTAGTTGTCGATATGAAATTGGATGGTAACCTATCCGATGAAGCTAAAGACGTGACAGGGCTAGCAAGTCTAGCAGGCAATGTAACGTATGTCGATGGTAAAGCCAATAAAGCTGCGCTCATTGCAGCGGGTAATAGTAATTATATTGATTTGGGCAGGCGTGATGATTTGAAATTCGGAGCAGGAAGCTTCACCGTGTCTTTCTGGCACAAAGGCAATCTTTCCGGGGATCAGACTATCCTTTCCAATAAAAACTGGAATAGTGGAAGTAACCTAGGCTGGTATATTGGACCTGCCTCCACCAATGGTATGACCTTAAATATTAGTGATGGAACGAAAAGAGCGGATATTACAGCATCAAGTGTAGGAATGGAGTGGCATCTCTTTACCATTACAGCGGACAGAACAAACAACTTAGCAAAAGTTTATGTAGATGGGACGGAGAAGGCATCGGGGAGTATTGCCTCGCTTGGTACTCAAAGTGTAGATACAACCTTTAACACGCTGATTGGTGTGGATGGCAACAAAGGAAATGGCGGAGCAACGATTACCATAGATGATCTGAGAATTTGGAAGAGATCTCTCACAGCCACGGAAAACAAAGCATTGTCGGATTCCTATAAGGGTGTTCAGCTTTTTACCTTTGAACAGCTCACTACATTAATTCATGACGCTGCATCCTTTCAACAGAACAGCGATAAAGTCAGTGGTGTATCTTACCCGAAAGACCAGCTGGGCGAGCTTGCAAGCCAACTTCAGAAAGCCAGACAACTGACGGCAAGTAATAGCCCAACCGAAATTGACCTTGCTTATGTCGAGCTTCAGTGGGTCTATAAAAAAATACAACAGGCAGCAATATATTCCTTTATTCCTAAGAACGCATTCACTATCGACTCCTTTAGTTCTTATGCGGACAATGAAAATGCCAATGCTGCGAACATCCTTGATAACGATACGGCTACGATTTGGCATTCCAAATGGCAGGAGCCTGTCGCTTCATTTCCACATTGGGTCATTATCGACATGAAGGGTAGTAAGAACTTAACTGGTATTGGGCGCACTAGCCGCTTAAGTCAGACGGCTCTGGAATTTCCAAAGGATTTTGAACTCTACGCCTCGGATCAATTATCGGATTTGACCGATCCGGTGTACCTGAGTAATCCGGCGAATAAAGCGAGCGGTACATTCCAGAAAACCTGGAAAGGCACGAGCTATCAAGATTTCAATAGGCTGGATAAAGCGATACAAGGCAGATATGTGAAATTTGTTGTCACGAGCACCTATAACCCAACCGTTTTATTCACCAGTATGAGTGAGATCGATTTTACCGGTAGCTCAGTATTCTCTGCGGACGCACTTCTACAGATGTCCTTCGAGAATAATTTGGAGGATCAATCTGTAAATGCTATACCGGCAACACCGGTTAAAGATCCACAGTTCGTGAAAGGTCGCGTCGGACAAGCCTTGAGTATCGATTCCAAGAGTTCAGCGCTGCAATATGTTGATCTTGGCAAACCAACAAGTCTGCAATTCGGCAAGGACAAGAACTTCTCGTTCGCATTTTGGGTTAAATCACCTTCTGTCTCAGGAGACCCTGCGATTCTATCCAATAAGAATTGGGATTCTGGTGCAAATGTAGGTTATGCCTTAGCGCTGAAGGGAAGTGCACTTCAATGGAACTTCAATACATCCGGCGAATCGCGTGCAGATGCCCAAATTCCAAATGTTGTAGATGGCACCTGGCATCATATCGCCATATCGCATGATCGTGCTTCAGGGCGAGTTGATTTTTATAAAGATGGTGTTCCTGTAAATGTGACCAAAGTTAATGGCTCGAACTATCAGGGGATCGCAAGTACCATGACGATTGCAGGTCGAAAGGGTACGCTGGATACAGGATTGTCAACCATGATCGGAAATGATGGTACAGGCAATTACAGCAATGCGCTGCAAGTACAGCTTGATGAGCTTCATATGTATGGAAGAGCATTAACCGCTCAGGAAGTTTCTAATATGTATAACAGTGCTCCGCCGCTTGCTTCCATTGAGGATTTTTCAGGTTCATTAAATCTGATCGGAGCTAAGCACACGATTCAAGGTACGCAATTCCGATATAACCTAGATCTGCGTACACCTGATATGACGACTAAAGTGGACAAAGCTGTCGTTGAGATAGCCTATGATCCAGCACAATTCGAATTTGTCAGCGCATCTCGCGCAACGAAGACAGACACTTCGACCCTTGGTATCGTTAGACTAGAACTGCCAGGGGGTAATGTCTATAACATCGAGAATCCGCTGGAGTATGCGAAATCCAGAATTTCGGAGCTTAAATTCAATACGCTTGGTGCTTCCGGCCAAGGTATCATCGAAGTAAAGCATGCAGATTTCTATACCGGATCAACAAAACTAACGATTAAGGCATTTGAATCGGTGCCTGCCGTTATTCAGATCCATGCCAAAGCTTCCGAAGATCTTAATGAAGATGGTTATGTTACGATAGGTGACCTTGCACTTGCGAAAGGCATTTCGGATAAAGAGTTAACAGATATTGCAGCCGAGGTCCAATACCAGCCCTATAAACGTGTAGTAGTTATCGGGATTGATGGTGGAGGTGTATCCGTCTCAAAAGATGCTCCTTATTGGGAGACACCTAGCTCCAAGAAAGAAAAGGTAGGCGATCGTCTGCAAATTCCAGCCATTCGCAATATTATCGAGCATGGAGCCATTAGCTATACGGCCAAAACCACGTTACCATCCAGCTCGTCTCCAAACTGGGGCTCGATGATTAATGGTGTTGGTTATGAGAAGCATGGTCTATATAATGACGATACCGCAGCCTACACGTACAGTGAATCATGGGACTACCCAACGGTATTCAAAAAAATAAGAGAGGCATTACCTGCTACGAAACAAACGGTGTTCTCTACATGGAGCAACATTGTTCAGGGGCATATTGAACCTTCTGTTGGTGTTGAAGGCTATTCCTTGGGGGATGAAGAGGATGTAGCGGCATTCACGCAATACGCAGCTAGCGGCAAAGCGAAAGATACCTCGTTAATTTTCTTCCAATTGGATGATATGGATGGGGCTGGCCACGGTGAAGGGTTCTATACGAAGGCGTACTATGAACAACTAAAGAAGACGGACAAGAATGTTCAGACTATTTATGATGCTTTAAAGAACAATGATTTGCTGGAAGACACGCTTATCCTCATGCTGCCTGACCATGGTGGGGGCAAAGAGAATGCAGACGGAACTTTGGGTATGGCAACAAGTCACGGGCAAGATGAGCCCCTTGCCACCACAATCTTCTTCGCAGCGAATGGTAGAACGGTAGCCACCGAAGCAGGCAAGGAAAAATTATTGCAAGGTGGGAATACAAGAGACTTGGCTGCAACGGTGCTAACTGCACTTGGCTTGAATCCGGCCATTGGAGATTCTCATGTCATTGACGGTATGTTCATACCGCAGACCGAGCAGAAACAATCGGGTGCTGCAGATTTACAATTCACGAAAGTAGTGGATGCTGCTACACAACAGCTCAAAGGTTATGAAGTATCGATCAACAATGCTATTTCAGATGTGACAGCCATCGATTTGAACATAGACGCTAGTACCCTTAACTTCTCATCGATTGAACCGGCTCAACCAGGTGTTAAGATGGTTCGTAAAGAGACGGTTAATGGAGCGACAAGAATCATTCTAACGTCAACAAATGGCATTCAAGCAAATGCTCCTATTGTTAAGCTAGAAGTAACACCGCAAGAAAAGGCTACTGCTGTACAAATTACGCAAGCGATGATTGCAGATGCGAAAGGGCATGAAACGATGCCGAATTTGACCACTGCAACTAAAGAAGTACAGATCTCTCAGGCAACACTAGTAGATCTTCAGATAAACGGTCAATCGTTGATGGGCTTCACACCGGATCAAATGAATTATTCGGTTCGTGTACCTAATAATGTTTCGGTCGCAGAGGTTACTTATAAGGTGGCAGATCCTTTGCTAAGTGTTCATGTCATGGGTGGTAAATCTCTGCAAGTAGGCGAGAATCTTGTGGAAGTGCATGTTCAAGCTCCAGACGGCAGCTCGAATATGTATACGATTATCGTCATCCGTGAGTCAGAATCCTTACCTAACCAAATTCTGCTGTCCGATCTACGAATGAATGGGGAAACTCTGCCAGCTTTTGCACCTAGTACGTTGAACTATAACGTAACGGTTCCCTATAGTACGTCGGTAACGGATATTACCTATACGGCATACGATCCGACTAGCGTAGTTAAGATTACAGGTAGTGGAGATTTACATGTCGGCACTAATATGATCACCGTAACTGTGACAGCTCAAGATGGAACCAAACAGATTTACACAATTACTGTTATGCGCAAAAATGATACGTCGACAACACCACCAACGGGTGGGGGGAACCCAGGATCAAGCGTTACGCCGCCAGTGGTGGTGAAGCCGGAGCTGCCCGCAGGGGCGGTTGTTATCCCAGATGAACTCTTAACGAAGAGTGCTGAAGGAAACATCATCTTACAGCTTCAAGGAGATAAGAATCAAGTAATGATTCCGATCGATCAACTTGATCAGATCGGCAATAGGGATCTAGAGATACAAGTGAATGGGGTTCGTACCATTATGTCCTCCAAAGTATTGAACGAGCTTCGTAAGCTTCTGCCATCAACTGCGAAGACAGCAACAATACTTTTGAAGATGGAAGCTATTCAATCAAATCAACTAACAATAACTCCACCGTATTCACGGGTTGGTGACATCATGGACTTCTCATTAATCATGTCAGATGAGTCTGGTAATAAATATTCACTGAAGCAATTCCCTATACCCGTGAAGATAACACTACCGATTCTGAATGGAACCAATCCAGCTCTAGCTGGTATTTACCGTATTGAGGACAATGGGAACTTTACCTATCTAGGTGGGACGATGAATCCGTCCAAAACCAGTCTTACCGTAGATTTGAATCATTTTAGCCAATACGTAGTTCTTTCGTTCCAAAGCAGCTATCGAGATATACCTGAAAGTCACTGGGCATACAAGACCATTCAGGAACTATCTGCTAAACAAATTGTGAAGGGAGAATCTGACTCTATGTTTAACCCATCGGGTTCCATCACAAGAGCGGAATATGCAGCTCTCCTCAGCAGAGCGCTTTCCTTAACTGCGAGTCGTCCGACTTCATTCCAAGATATAGACGCTGGATCGTGGTATGAAGAGGCGGTCAATGCAACCTTTGAAGCAGGTATTATTCAAGGCGTATCCGAGGATCGTTTTGACCCGAATCAACAGATTACCCGCGAGGAAATGGCGGCTATGCTGGTAAGAGCCTATGCATATCGTACGGGCGTTAAGCCGGAAGTAAGTTCATTCCATGCGACTAAGGACAGCTCTAAAGTTAGTTCTTGGGCGGTAACCTATGTACAAGGTGCGCTAGAAGCTAAGCTTCTGTCGGGTCATCAGGATGGTAACTTCCTTCCGCAATCGATGACAACCCGTGCCGAGGCAGCTCAGAGTATTTCAAATCTACTTGCGAAATTCTAAAATGAAATGGTAAGCTCCCTAAATGAAAAATCCCCTCAAGTTAGACAATGCCTTAGACCTCTTATTGAGGTCTGAGGCGTTGTAAACCTTGAGGGGATTTATTCGTGTTATACCCTAAGATTTCAATTGGCTTCCGCAGGACTCGCGCACAACAAGTACTGGCTCCACAACAAAAGAACCGCCACCTGACTGATTGTTAATCAAGTCATAGAGCATATGGGCAGCGAGGATGCCAAGTCGTTGTTTGTTCTGACGGATGGTAGACAGTCTTGGTGTAGTATATTTGCAGGCTTCGATGTCATCGCAGCCGATGATGGCGATATCCTCAGGGACACGGAGGTCATGTTCTTTTAATGCACGGATGGCTCCTAAAGCCAGCAAATCAGAGGCAGCAAAAATGGCCTTTGGTAAACTGCCGCTTTGAATTAATTGTTGCATAGCCGTATATCCGCTGGACTCAAAGAAATCGTCGCCATGTACAAACCAACGCCGGTTCAAAGGGAGACCGAAACTTTCGATAGCTTTGGTATATCCTGCTTCCCGTAGATTGGATATTTCTGAATCCGCAGCACTTCCTATAAAACCAAGCTCCCTATAACCAAGGAGGTAAAAATGCTCCACGACCTTAGAGGATATTTGGAAGTTATCTGACATAACAAAGCCTGACTTCTTCCCTTTTAGTTCGAGATCTACCCCGATACAAGGGATACTGCTCATGTCCAGATCGTGGATCGTTGGCTCCATCTTCTGTCCAGATATAATGACACAGCCATCCACATTAAAATGAACAGCGCGCGCGAAGTAATCTCCGCTGCTAATAAATTTTTCGTTTGAAAAGAAGATGAGATCGTATCCCAGTACACCCATTTGTTTCTTGAAGGAATTTAATACCTCGACGAAAAAAGGGTGCGTAAATTCTACATTAAGCTCACCTGCAAAAATCACACCGATCAGATTTGATTTTTTGGTTGCAAGTGTCTTGGCGGAGTTGGATGGTGAATATCCAGTTTGCTCGATGATCTCCAGGACTCTTTTCTTGGTCTTTTCCGAAACATCGCTGTAATTATTCATAATTTTCGAAACGGTCGAGACAGAAACGCCTGCCATTTCGGCAATCATTTTGATATTCATATGTAATATAAGCCACCCTCCGCTTAATAGTTGGAATATGGGGGAAAGACTGTGGTAGAGCGGTTATTTATGAGTTTTTTTGAATGGAGTGAAGAGTAAAACAGTTATTTTAAGTCTATTCTTATTGCCGAAACAAGTCAAACGGATATTTTAATCCTGAGATATATTCCGAAAAAAATAATGTAAAAAAATTCAAAATTATATCTTTACAAATATGGAAATCTAAGCAACAATAACATTGTCGAAACCGATTTCGATTCTTCGCTTGAATTACGAATATTACGAAATTCGAGGAGTGATGTTTAGGATGAAGAGGAATTTCACGGCAGCAATAGCTGCTATGCTCCTTGTCACCGGGCTGCTATCACCGGTTGGGAGCATGAATGCTTCAGCGGCAGAGCCATTAAAGGGAAACTCACCTGATTCAGCGGTAACGAAAGTGGAAAATGAAACAATCGATGTATTGAAAGCGTTTACGGATGTATCTCCAAGCCATTGGGCTGCAGGTCCATTACAGCGTTGGAGCGCAAATGGGATTATAAGTGGATATGACGACGGATCGTTTCAACCGGGCAAGGAAGTCACAAAGGCAGAGTTCGCGGCAATTATGAATCGTATATTTAATCATCAGGAGCAATCGGATAAGCTTCCAGCGGATGTGCTGGCTACAGACTGGTATAAGAGTGATATTGCCAAAGGGATTGCAGCTGGATATTTGAGCAGTGATAAGAATAACAATATTTATCCTTCCCATGCACTTTCGCGTGCTGAGGCGGCGTTATCCTTGGAGAAAGTGTTTCGTTTCAATACGGACAAAAGTAGCACAGCAGGATTCACTGATTTGAACGGAATCAGTGATGAAACTGCGAAAGCGATAGCAGCCCTATCGAGTGCTGGCTTTATTAAAGGTTATCCTGGAGGTTTGTTTAAGCCTGAGGGCGGAATTACACGTGCAGAGCTTGCTCAGCTTGCTGATCGAATGGTTTCGGGACTCATCTTAAAATCTGGAGAGACTTCGCTTGGAACAGTAAAGGGCAATGTAATCATTAATCATGCCGATGTGGTTCTTAAAGATACTGTCATCCAAGGCAATCTTTATTTAACGGAGGGGATTGCCGAAGGGAATGCGAAGCTTGAAGGTGTTAAGGTAACAGGGACTACGTTTGTACGAGGTGGCGGTGAGCAAAGTATTGGCTTACACAATACTTCTATTGGGCCGCTTCAAGTAGCCAAACCTAACGGCAAGGTTCGAATTTATGCCAGCGGGTCAACAACTGTGGATACTGTGCAGCTGCAATCCGGGGCTATCTTGGAAGAGAGCAGCGATCTTACGGGAGCAGGCTTTGGGGATATTGAGATGAACGTCGTTCCTCATAATATCTCACTTCGAGGGATATTTGGAGCGGTTCGCTCGGCAGACTCAGTAGTCAGCGGCTCTTTGCTAAGAATCTCAGGAACTATTGCCAGTCTTACGGTGGGCAGCCCAACTCAATTGACTCTGGAGAATAATGCATATGTGTCCGCGTTAATCCTGACTGCAAGTGCCGGAGGCACAGTGATTCAAGGCAGCGGAAGCGTAACCTCAATAGATAACAAAGCCGATGGAGTAACGATTGGCGGCTCACCAGTACAAAAAGGAAACACTGGGAAAACGACATTACCAGTAGCAACTTCTGCTCCAAGCAATTCTGGTAATGTAGGTCCAACAGTGACGCCAACCGAAACACCTGAAGCAACAGCTACAGCAACTACTACACCTACCGAAACGCCAACGGCGACATCGACACCAACGGCGACATCGACACCAACGGCAACGTCTACAGCCACACCGACATCGACACCAACGGCAACGCCTACAGCCACACCGACATCGACACCAACGGCAACGCCTACAGCCACACCGACATCGACACCAACGGCAACGCCTACAGCCACACCGACGCCAACACCAACCAATGATCCGTGGACGCTGGTTTGGGGAGATGAATTCAATGAAGGGACCATTGATCCTACGAAATGGACCTATGACCTTGGAGATGGTTCGCAATTTAACAATCCAGGTTGGGGTAACAACGAGAAGCAATGGTATACAAGTGATGAGAAGAACGCAAAGGTACAAGATGGTAATTTAGTGATTACGGCGCATAAAGAAGCAGTAAGTGGCAAGGAGTACACTTCTGCGCGACTTAAGACAAAAAGTCTGTTCAGCAAGAAATATGGGAAATTCGAGATTCGAGCTAAAGCACCTACCGGAAAAGGGTACTGGCCGGCGATCTGGATGCTGCCCGAGAACTACGAGTACGGAAATTGGGCTTCCTCTGGTGAGCTTGATATTATGGAGGGCTGGGGCAGCCGTCCTAATACGGTAGCGGGTACTATTCATTACGGCGGCGAGTGGCCTAACAATGTGTACTCTGGTAAAGAGTATGTGTTCCCGGAAGGTTCCACGATAGAACAATTCCATACGTACTCCATTGAGTGGGAACCGGGAGAAATTCGCTGGTATGTAGATGGTGAGCTGTTCTTGACCAAAAATGACTGGTACAGCATCAGCAATGGCCAGCCTGCGAATAATGCTTATCCAGCACCATTCAATCAAGAGTTCCACCTGCTGTTAAATCTGGCTGTTGGCGGCAACTTCGATGGCGACCCAACACCTGAGACTGTGTTTCCAAAGTCAATGCAGGTTGATTATGTCAGAGTCTATGAACTGACAGGCCGTGAGTATCGTGAGCCGATACCCGTAACGCTGGAGAAGGAAGCTTACTTAGAAGGCTCAAAGCTTGCACTTCCTGATGGCAATCTTGTCTATAACAACAACTTCACGGAGCAGGTTCCCGGAGATAGTGGAATGGGAATACCGAATACTTCACATTGGGTTTTGTTTAAAGAACCAGGAGCCGATGCTACAGTATCCACTGTGCCGATTGGGGGGCACAACTTCGTAAAGGTAAATATCAGTAATGCTGGAGGCAATGTGTATTCCGTTCAACCTCAAGCGATCGTATCCGTTGCTAAAGGCAGATTCTATAAGCTCAGCTTCGAGGCGAAAACAGACGTATCACGTAATATTAGCGTTAAACTAACGGGGGGAGAATCACGGGGCTTTGCCGCTTATTCTCCAGCGCTTAAGGCAGAGCTGACTTCCGAGATGACCCATTACGAAACGATGTTTCAAATGAAAGAAAACTCTGATATTGCAACACGGATAGAGTTCAACATGGGTACTAATGCTTCACCAGTCTGGCTCGGAAATGTCCGTCTGGAAGAGGTAGATCGTATTCCTTTTGACCATGACGGAATAAAGACACCGCTCGGTAGCGGTAATCATCTGTACAATGGCACTTTCGATCTTGGTGAGCCGAATCGGATGAGCTATTGGCACGTAGAAACAGCCAAAGGTGCAACGGCTGCGGCTAAAGTAGATGACAAAGGCAAGCTGAATGTGAAAATTGGCGGCAGCGAAAGTGGCGAAGTCCGATTGCTTCAGAAGGGAATTCAGCTTATACAAGGCCAAGACTATGAACTTGCCTTTAATGCTGCAGTATCCTCTGCACGTACAGCCACAGTTCAGCTTCTTGGAAAAGACGGCAGCGTACATGCGCAGCAATCGGTTAACTTAGCCCAAGGTGAACAAGAAATAAAAGCAGTCTTCACCAACCTTGCAGGTGCAACGGATCATGAGGGACAATTCATATTAATTCTGAATGGTGCTGCGGATACCGTCATCTTGGATAACTTCAAGTTGCTGCGCACGAGCTTTTATTATGATCCATCACTTGTTTACTATCCGCTGGTGAATGGTGAATTCAACGCTGAATTTCTTGCCTGGGATCGGCTGTTGACGGAGCAGGGCGGACAGAGCACTGCTACTGCTACAGATGGAACAGCAAAGTTTAACATTACGAATACGGGTAGTCAGCCCTATTCCGTGATGTTGTTTCAAAATAACTTGAAAGCTGCAAGCGGAATAGATTATGTGCTAGAGTTTGATGCCAGTTCAACCATAGCCCGGAAAATCGGAGTGAATGTTGAAAATGCATCTTATCAGGCTTCATTTACAAATATTGTAGAGCTCACACCAGCAACAACTCATTACAAATTCGAATTCCGTCAAGGCAGTAAAGATACACTGTCTCTTAAATTCCTGCTTGGAAAGGTTGAGGGAAATAGTATTCCTCAAAGCCATGATATTATTATCGATAATGTGAAATTTGAAATTAAAAATGCACCAGCAAAACCTCAGGAATTGATAAGCGATAGTTCAAACAACAGAGTTTCGCAGCCGATTGAGCTAACCTTCATAGACCATGAGGATTGGAGAAAGAAAATTGTTGCAGTGAAGGTTAATGGTACAACACTTGAAACTGAACAATACACCATTGAACCTGGGAAAATCACAATCGATGCAGCAGTATTTCCATCCGAGGGCAACTATACCATCACAGTAGAAGCTGACCATTACGCAAACGGATATGTGCTTCAGACAATACTTGCTAATGATAACAACCTGGTCATCAATGGTTCGTTTGGTAGCGATAAGACGGGTTGGTCTACATGGTCTGGAGAAGGTGGTGTTTCGGCATTTGATGTGAAGGATGGCGTGGCAGAAATCCTGATTACGTCGGCAGGATGGGAGGCATGGCATACACAATTTTACCAAGAGGGTATCCCGCTGGAAGGCGGAAAAACGTATGAGGTGAGTTTTAAGGCAAAATCAACGGTTCCTCGGCAAATCATCCTGGAATACTCCAATACTTCTGCAGCTTCCGCTCAAGCAAAGTTTGATATTACTGCCGATTGGGCAACGTATGGCGCACAATTTACGGTGTCTAACAGCAATCCGCTGAAGCTGAATTATCTGATTGGCAAATCGCAGGGCACTGATCCTACGGCTAACAGTACGCCACATACGATTTCTTTTGACGATATTGTGGTCCGGGAAGTACAAGGTGGTCCGCCAGTGACACCCCCAAGCGGCACGCTGGATAATGGAACCTTTGATGTGGATTCAAAAGGGTGGAGCCAGTATTTTGATGGAACCGGATCTGCTGCTGTAAAAGATGGCGAATTTGCGATAGACCTGACGGGCACAGGGCAAGCTGCCTACAGCGCACAAGTGGATTACGAAAACCTGAAGCTTATTCAGGGAAAGACGTACACCTTGAAGTTTAAGGCCCGTTCTACGGTAAACCGTAATATTCAGGTAGCTGTGGAGCATAAAGGCGGGGACTACACCAAATATATGGAGGCTGAGCTTATAGCCTTGACCCAGAACATGAAAGAATTCAGCTACACATTTACCATGAACGGTGCGACAGACGCAGGGGTTCATCTGGTATTTTTACTAGGGCTTATTGATGGGAACAGTACGGAGACGAATAGTGAAATTGGTGCGGGCAGCACGATTTATTTGGATGATGTAAGCTTAATCGAAAGTTAAACGAAAAAAACGGCAGTGTTTTCCTTTTTACAGGAGCACTGCCGTTTTTTTTTTGGCGTGGAATTAAGATTCTTCTTTAGGGATAAATTCGAAGATCTTACCATTCTCAAAAGATTCTATTAATTTTAGCAACCAGCGGTAGTAATTAATGGATTCGGTAATCTTCTCTTCATCTGTATTTAAGAGCTGCATAAGTTTACTATCGTCACTATACTCTTTTTTCATATCGTTAATTTCTGCAAGTGATTTCGCTAGTGAAATCATATTTCCTTCGACGGCTTTTCTCCATTTAATAGAGAAGTAATCACTGAAGTTCTGATGCCAGTCAGGTACAGTGGTGAACAGGTCTTTGCGAGTCCCTCTCCCCCAAACTTTATCGATCATTTTCAGATCTAGGAGGGTACGGACTCCCGTACTCATGGACGTTTTGCTCATTCCCATTGTTTTGCTAAGTTCGTCCAATGTCACTGGACCTTGATTGAAATACATATAACCGTATAAATGCCCAATGGATAAAGTGATGCCGTATAGATCCATATTTTTACCGATAGAGTCTATCACGCGTTCACGGGCCTTACTAATCTTCTCTATTTGTTCGGGTGTTAACCCTTCTAAATCGTTCATGATGTCCCTCCTGAGGAATAGGTCGATAGACTGCTGCAACCTTATACAATGTATTGTAATCAAATCCCCCTCCATAAGTAAAGAAATCATGAAGAAAGGAATTTGGTGTAAAACAGAGTATTCTATACATAAAGTACGTAAAGTTAAAACTGTACACTAAATTTTATCCGTATATGGTGTTTGCATGAATTTTCAATAGTCCGGTACACTACTATAAGTGAACTAAACCCGGATATATTTTCGGGAGAAGGAGGACGGCATGGCTATTATAGAGGTGAAAAAGCTAACCAAAGTATTCGGTCATGATGCGGGAAAGGCGATTCCATTATTAGAGCAAGGGTGGTCGAAGGAAAAGATCGCTCAGGAATTAAAGTTGACGGTCGGAGTCAACAAAGCCGAATTCAGCATTGAAGAAGGAGAAATATTCGTCATTATGGGATTGTCCGGCAGCGGTAAGTCAACGTTGGTTCGTTTGTTGAACCGTTTGATTGAGCCTACAGGGGGACAAGTCCTTTTTAAAGGAAAAGACGTCGTTAAAATGAATCCGGAGGAGCTTCGGCAATTTCGGCGCAAGAACATCGGCATGGTGTTCCAGAAGTTCGCATTGTTTCCACACCGGACGGTATTGGAGAATGCGGAATACGGACTTGAGGTTCAGGGCGTAGATAAAAAGAAGAGAACTGAACGGGCCATGGAAGCATTGCATCTCGTTGGTTTAAAGGGCTGGGAGAATCATCGACCGGATCAACTCAGCGGAGGGATGCAGCAGCGTGTAGGATTAGCAAGAGGACTTGCTAATGACCCTGATATCCTGCTCATGGACGAAGCCTTTAGTGCACTGGATCCGCTGATCCGTAAAGACATGCAGCAGGAGCTGCTGGAATTGCAGTCCAGAGTGAAGAAGACGATTGTGTTCATCACTCATGATCTAGACGAAGCCCTGCGGATTGGTGATCGGATTGCACTGATGAAAGACGGTGTTATCGTGCAGATTGGTACACCGGAGGAGATTCTCATTCAACCTGCCAATAAATATGTAGAGCGGTTCGTGGAGGATGTGGACTTGTCCAAGGTGCTAACTGCAGCTCATGTGATGCGGCAACCGGAAACGGTTAGACCTGAGCGCGGACCACGTGTAGCACTTCAACTGATGCGCGACAGCGGTATATTCAGCCTGTATGTGGTAGACAAAGAAAACAAGCTCTTGGGTGTTATTACAGCTGAGGACGCAGCACAGGCACTAAAGGATAATAAATCCATCCTAGAGGTTACACGGCGGGAGATCCCTCGTGTATATCCAGAAACGCTGCTCAATGATTTCTTTGAACTAATATCTGAGACACATTTGCCTGTAGCCGTCGTAGATGAAGCGGATAAATTAAAGGGTATTGTGATTAAGGGAGCCGTTCTTTCCGCACTCGCGGGTAACGCGGTACCGGAAGGAGAAGGATCTTAATGGACATTCCAAAACTGCCTTTAGGAAAGGCCCTCGAGTGGTTGGAAAACTGGCTAACTACGTATTGTGGCCCCTTGTTTGACTTTATCGCTACGATAATCGGTGGGATGGTTTCTGCAATTGAAGGTGCGCTGACCTTCCTGCCTGCATTAGTGCTTATCGTACTAATTGCAGCTTTATCTTATTGGATTGGGAAATGGCGCATGGCTTTATTTGCGGTAATCGGACTGCTCTTAATCGATAATCTCGGATTATGGGGACCTTCGATGCAATCTTTAGCCCTTGTTCTAACTGCCTCGATACTGGCTGTGGTAATCGGCGTACCGATTGGCATTTTGTGTGCGCAGAGAAATGCGGTTAGAAATACAGTTACGCCTATTTTGGATTTTATGCAGACGATGCCGGCATTTGTGTATTTATTGCCAGCGGTATCTTTTTTCTCACTTGGTGTAGTTCCAGGTGTAATTGCATCGATCATCTTTGCGATTCCACCGACAATTCGTTTGACCAATCTCGGTATTCGTCAAGTTTCAGAGGAGTTAGTGGAAGCAGCCGATGCTTTTGGTTCAACACCAACTCAGAAGCTGGTTAAATTGCAGCTGCCGATCGCACTGCCAACGATTATGGCAGGCGTCAATCAGACGATTATGTTATCACTCTCGATGGTTGTCATCTCATCTATGATTGGTGCGCAAGGTGTAGGAGCCTATGTATACCGTGCGGTATCGCAGGCTAAGACAGGAGATGGGTTCGAGGCGGGGATCGCTATTGTTATTATAGCTATTCTACTCGACCGTTTAACGCAGAACGCACTAAAACCAAAACAGAGATAGGGGTTTAAAATAGAATGAAGAAAAAAAATATAGGGTTATTCCTGTTAGTGATTATGATGATTACTGTGATTGCTGGATGTTCATCCTCAAGCAACGAGAAAGTAAAACTGGCTTATGTAGCATGGGATTCGGAAATTGCGAGTACTTATGTAGTAAAGGAAGTACTTGAAACTAAGCTTGGAGCTACTGTTGAAATGCTGCAGGTAGATGCAGGTCCAATGTGGGCAGGAGTTGCTGACGGTAGTGCAGATGGAATGGTTGCAGCCTGGCTGCCAAGCACGCATGCTGCTTATTTAGAAAAGTATGGTGCGAAAATGGAAGATTTGGGTCCAAATCTGAACGGAACCAAGGTTGGTTTAGCGGTTCCTGCGTACATGGATATTAATTCTATTGAAGATTTGAAAAACAGTGACCTAGCTGGTAAATTGAACAATCGAATTATCGGGATTGAGCCGGGTGCTGGTATTATGACAACAACAGAAAAGGCTATAGCTGAATATGGCCTTACTGATTATACCCTTCTTGAAAGTTCATCAGCAGCGATGGCTCAAGAGCTGCAAAAAGCCTATGACAACAACGAGCCTATCGTTGTTACGGGTTGGACACCACACTGGATGTTCGCCAATATGGACCTGAAATATCTGGAAGATCCAAAAGGTGTATATGGTGCGGATGAGCAAATCCATACGATGGTTCGTCAAGGTCTGAAAGAAGACATGCCGAATGTCTATAAGTTCTTGGATCAATTTGAGTGGACAGCAGAAGATATGGCGAAAGTAATGGTTGAGGTTCAAGGTGGGAAATCACCAGAAGAAGCTGCTAAAACTTGGGTAGAAAACAACCCCGATAAAGTGAATGCGTGGATTCAAGGTGTAGAATTGTAAGTAGATAGAATTCTGTGGTATGATGTGAAGAATCAATGGATTACAAAAGTGTAACTTGTACGCTAACCACTGTTCTTTACAAATGCACTTCATAAGCAAACTCATTCAATAAAACACCCCGGAAGGGGTGTTTTTCTTGAGAATATAAGCAAAGTAATAAAAGGGATATCTATACTTTGCTTATATTTTAATGCTCACACTTATGCTTTAGCGAAGTAAATCAGGAGGCAGCTGCTGCAAGGAGTCAAGAGAGGAGACTGCTTCATGACAGAGACCATAAATACCTGGATAGATTGGCTGCTGCAAACGCTTGGCCTTAGTGGACCCTCTATTTTATTTGTGACGATTCCATTGGCGCTATTGCAGAGTATATTAGGATTTTTTCCGTTCGTAATTTTGATTGTACTCCATGTGTCTGTATTTAACGTTATTGGAGGTATGATAATCAGTTGGCTCGCTTGTAATCTGGGTGGAATACTGATGTACTTCCTCATTCGACGTTACCTTTACAATTGGTTTGATCGAAAATGGAGGTCCAAGCTGAAAAGGTATGACAAATGGCAGCGTTACTTGGATCGATATGGAATCTGGACGTTGGTACTTCTACGTACGATTCCTATTATTCCGAACAATGTAATCAACTTTATGTCCGCTGTTTCACCGATAAAAGCCTCATCCTTTGTTTGGGGGACCGTGCTTGGGAATCTGTCTTACATTTGGCTATTTGGTACGATCGGCTCAAGCTTAATCGTCCCTAGGGAAGAATGGAATGGATATATTACTTGGTATGCCGTATTTATCGCTATTCTAATCGGGATCTTTATACGGCGGCACTGGGACCATTTGCAGGAAGATAAACGGAGTAGAATGCACTAATACTAATTGATCATCAAATGAATGAAGAACGTTTCTTTGGCATTATCTGCCGGAGGGAACGTTCTTCTTTTTTGTCTTCTTTGCGAATACCTTAAACTAAGTGGAGGTGGCTTGACCTCTACGTAAGGCGGGAGGGACTATCGCAATGGGGAGATTAAGAAAATGGGGGAACCGAGGGCTAAGATTACCTGATCTAGGTCAGTTTCGGCTGCCAAAAATAAATGGGGGCGGGACGCCGAGGTTCTCTGGAAGAAGCTCCGCGTTTAAGTCAAAACCTAGTAGGGCAGCGGCTAGACCACAGAGTGCACGCTTTGAAGCTAAGCGAAGTAGAAGTCATATGAGCTCATCGAGTAGGGCAGAAAGAAAGATGAACGTTACCGGTGGAAACACGCGTAAGCCAAGAAGCCGGCGTAAATTTTGGCTGATTGCATCCTTAGTATTGATTGTGCTTGTGCTACAGGCACTGCGATACGTGGAGCTGCACATGAAGCCACCTATTTTGCATTTAGCGCAAATTCGTGTGAAGCAAATCGCAACTGAGTCGATAAATAAAGCGATTACTTCACAAGTTGCGAACGGAGGAAATGCAGAGGAACTGATTGATTGGAAGACCGATAAGAACGGGAAAATATCAGGCTTTATGTTGAACTATGCGGAGCATATGCGTATTACTTCACAAGCGGCAGAGGTAATCCAGACCACGTTGCAGGATTTGCATAATCAGACAGAATATATTCCGCTCGGTCAGGCACTAGGTAGTCCTCTCATCGCCTCTTATGGGCCTGATATTCCGATCAAGATTGAACCGCAAGGTGCTGTTAAGGTTGAACTCAGCACTCGCCAGCAAAATGCCGGAATCAATATGATTTTAGTTGAGGTCTATATCCATATTGTTACGGAGGTAGCGGTGGTTATTCCTTTTGACATGGAACCCCAGGTAGTGGATACGGAAATTCCAGTGTCATATCTGATGGTCGTCGGAGACGTGCCAATGTATTACTACGATAATCAGGGTCAGCCTGTCGGTGCTAATGGCAGCAGTGCTCCAGGAATTGCTATTCCTGCACCGTCTGTAAGTGGAGATAAAAATGGAGTATCAGATCAGAGCAAGGATACTACTGGGAATAGCAAAGAGGATAGCAATTCATCGCCAGCTGCACCCAATTCTTCAAATACAGGCGCAGCTCATACAGAAGAAGGCGGCAAAGGCGTAAATGGAGGAAATTAAGGGATATCATGCTTAACCGCTCATAGACTATAGGTAGAATTGCTTTAAATAAATGGAGCGTGAGTCCTAATGTCACATGAATCGATGAATATGGAACGCTTGGCAGGGAGATACGGTTTCCTTGAACGTGCCGGACTTCTACCCTTGCCTAGTGAAGATGGGATTTCTATTGTAGTTGAGCTTAGCCGTATGGAATGTGCTACGGTCTGTTTACCCCTGCTGCTGCTTCACTCGGGAGTGGCTGTGCGCATTATTGCTGTTTCAATGTCTCCCGACTTCCCCATGGAGGTATTAGCAGGACAGTTCTCGCCGGAGGAACCAGTGCTCTTCCTACCTTATGAGAAGGAGGAGTATATGCCCAACCTAGCTCTGGCCCATATCGAGACCACCTTTGCTGTTCTGCTTGAAGATTCGATTATGGTATCGCCTGGCTGGGTAAGCGAGTTAATGTGGGCATCCGTTGATGATGCATCCGTAAGAGTCATTGCTCCGCGTTCTTCTACCGAAAAGGGTGAAGGGAAGAAACGGCTTCACTTTGGTACTCATCATGAATTAACGGAGCATGTAAGCTACAGCCTTGGGCGGTATCAAGGCGAATGGCATGAGGTGGAAGTGCTAACCGGATCTTGTCTTTTATTCTCTAAGGAATTGGTTCAGCGAATTGGCGGCTTTGACACTTCGCTTCAAGCACGGCATCTCATGATAGCTGACTGGTGTCTTAGGGCGCGTCAGGTTGGAGTGAAACTGGCACTGAGTGAAGCTGTGTATGTTCATGCTATTCAGTCACTGGATAAATACCTTAGAACGAAGGACGAATCCAAACAAACGGACGGCTGGCAGACTTACTACAAGAAATGGGCACTTGAAAGCGGGATAGAGAACGAAGGACTTTTAGTACCCTATACTGAGTCCTTAAAAATTCCACAGCCGGTTATACCATTGGGCAGGATTCCCTTAGCATCTCCGTTGGTAACGGCCATAGTTTATTGTGATGAAGCTTGGGATTGTGATGAGCTGAAGGAGCGATGGGTAGCTGTACGGGAGCAGCAGAGCTACAAGTATATTCGCTGGATTTGGATTAGAGATACTTTGGTGGACGCTACGCTTGAGTTACCGGTTAGCGAACATGATGTAATGATAACAGTTCATGGTGAGGATGTATGGCAACGGGCGTTAAAGAACGCATCTGCATTATATGAGAGCGAGATCATTCTGTATTTGTCCACTTCTATCCAATATGAGAAACGTTATGTTGAGCGGGTAGTGAAGGCCATAACTCAAGGATCCGCAGATCTGATCGTAAGTTTATCGGCTGAAATGGAAGAAGCTGGGGTTCATTTGCTTGCAGGGGGAGATTCAGCGCTCGCTCTACCTCTTGAACGTGTTGCTTACAAAGGAGGGATCCTACCTGGGATGATTAGCAATGGGAAGTTTACTTCCCGTCAATTGCTGCTGCACCCTAATGCCTCTCTGGTAATAGGCTATATTGGGGATTTGTCCGATTCCAAGGAGGCACACCCATGAAATATTTAATTCTAAGCGGAGGTTCTTGGGAGGACTACGAATATAAAAGATTGCTAGAGCTTCTTCCCGATAGGGAAGGGGTCTGCTTTGCTGGACGAATGACTAGAGAGCAGCAGACTAACAATCAGATTAGGGCAGTTGCGGCTGCAGATATTTATTCTTTGAACATGAAGCAATACACGATTCTTGTCTCTTCTCCTTATTGGCTCTCAGAGGTTCTCTCTTTGCAGGCAGCTTATGTAGTGGCTCTGCTAGAACGCTGTCCGGAAGAAGAAAAGAAGTGGTTATGGGATAAATACAGCAGTTTGCTTGGCGCAAAGGCTGACCTTGTAGCCACCCGATCTGAACGGATATATCTAGAGCAGAGCTTGCGCAGGGAAGATGTGCTCTATCTCGCCGGGGATCAGCAAGAATCCTATGGAGTTACCTTTCAGGGAGATCGGCTGTATTTTCTTACGGATTATGAGGTGCTGTGGAGAAAGGCAATTGCGAACTTGCGTCAGGATTCAGCGAGATCACCTGCCGATTGGGTTACTATACAGCTTGAGTTGCGGGCGGACTATTACATTTCCATGTGTGCTAAGCTGCCCAGTCAACCTGTTGTGCATTACTTGGCAGCTTCCTATCTGTACTTGTTGGGGGATTCCGTAGCAAACCGCTATCTGGCGCAATCCTTTGAGCTCATGGTGCTGTATGAATATTTAGATTGCCTTCATTCACATTTTCGCTTTTTTTCGGCTATAGAGGGTAAGACTGGGGATTTGGAAACAGCTGTTCAACAATATACGATTACGGCAGTTACAGCTGAGGAGAAGCAGGATGCGGAAAGGCTGCAGGGCTGGCTTCACTCCGGGCAGTACGAACTTGTCCGGGCAGAGCTGTTTCGCTTAAATGAGGATGAAGCTGAGGCAATACGGATTCTGAGTTCGCTTACCACCTCAGAGGCGAAGAGGTTATTGATTCAGAATTATATTCGGACCTTCCAATGGGAGAAAGCGCTAGAGCTTCAGCAAGATTTGGAGGGGAATGTTGATGGGATTATAGAAGGCACAATACACTTGCTACATGGCAGACGACATGAGGCTATGCGCAGCTTCTTGAATGCGGCAGGGCAAGACAATCAGGCGTGGCCGCTTTTATCAGAGATGGCAGATCTAGAAGAGGCTGTAAAACGATTGAAAAGGAGAGTGGAGGGATGAGTAGTCATAAATGGCCTCTCCGCAAAACAGCAGGTAACCGCTTGACCGCTATGATGCAGGTTCGTAACGAAGCTGGAAGGTATCTGGAGCAGGTACTTGAAGAACTGAGTGAGTTTGTGGATGATATTGTAGTTGTTGATGATGGAAGTACAGATCATACGGCACAGTTATGTCGTTCTTTTGCCAAGGTTACGAAGCTTGTGACACTGGAGACCTCCTTGTTTAATCGTGAGTGGGAGTTAAGGCAGCTGTTATGGGATTTAGCGGTGTCTACGAATCCGGATTGGCTCCTGTCTATAGACGCTGATGAGTTCTATGAAGAGGCAGCTAAACGGGAGATGAGACGGCTGATTGATCAGGATGTGTATGACTGGGTATCCTTCCGGCTATTTGATTTTTGGGGTGGCACCACCCATTATCGTGAAGATGAACATTGGAATATCCATACGAAGCATACTCGTACACTTGTCCGATACTTGCCGAATTTTCATTATTTCTTCCCGAAAATGGATCATCATGTTCCTAGGCTGCCGCTTTCTTACTCGGTATTGCCGGGTTTTCTTGCCGAACTGCGAGTGAAGCATTATGGATGGGCAGTTTCCCCGGAAGAGCTTCGACTTAAATATTCGCGTTATATGGAGCTTGATCCAGAGGGGCGCTGGGGGAGTCTGGAGCAGTACCAGTCCATTCTAGATGAGCAGCCCCATTTGATTGAATGGAAAGTATAGCTCTGAAATCCGAATCTGCCAGTCGGTTAGATCTGACTGGCAGATCTGACGAGCAACCCCCATGGGATATGACCTGAGGGTATTCCATGGGGGGAAGCTTTTGCAGCGAGCATAAGCTTATAGTATGAGAGTCCCACTGCAGCGGTAGTTCCCCCATTTCTGCGCACAGCCATTTCATCTGATAAAGCGATCTTTGGAGTTTCCCCACAGGAGCAAGCCATTGCCACATATAATAGCCATTCGGCGCAGTCCGTCGAAGCATTATAATGAGGGGGTTGACTGAGATAGATGGAACACCACTGTTCCTTTACGGGGATAGGAGCCTCAAGCAATCCATAGAATAAGGGCTGCGGCAGTTTGCACCATTGGAAGGAAGATCCCTCTGAATGACGATAGAGCGTTAATACACTGTCCCAAGCACCGACCTGAAGCAGCAATTGTATAGCATAGCTCAGATCAGGAAGAGAAGGCTTAATGTCAGAACGACTTGTTAAAATATGATGAATCGTTAGGATCCCTGGTCTGTATGGTGATATGGAGACAACCCACTTCTTGGCTGATTCATTATCTCCAGCACGGCAAGACAAAGCCCAGAGATAACCGAGTATTGATGAATGTTCGGAAAGAAGAGATGGATTATGAAGGAGCTGCTCAAGGGGGGCGAGGGTGTGTTCCTCCTCTTGCTGCTGAGTACAAGCAAAGAAAGCCTGCACAATGGTTTGAACGGTTAGCGGTAGCTGCGAAGCAAAAGAGAGAGTGGTCAGCCATTCAAAATCACGAGCATTGAGCGCCGCGGGCACGAGATAGCCTAAAGTAATTGGTGAGAGAGTGTGGATATGATAGCGGGTCAATGCGATCATACTTAACCTCTCTCCAGATAGCAGGCTTAGTGGGACAAGCTGTTTCCACGCATCCGTATAATCTGGTTTAAACTGTATAGCAGCCTCGTAGTGTTTCCGCGCATTTGGATATAGAAATAACTTCTCGCATACTCTGCCCGCTAGTAGTTCTGTTCGATACGTTCCACTTCCCGAAGAAGATGGATATGAAAGTGCTGTATCCCCACTCTTCAGTGCTTGCTGCAAGAAGTGTCTAGCTTGGCTTAGCTGTCCTTGTTCGAGTAATAAAGCAGCATAGCCCTCTAATAAATCAGTGAAATCGGGAAACAATAAGCTCCCCGCATGAAAGACTTCCGCAGATTCCTGCTGCCTGTTACATCGTTGTAAAGCATAGGCAGTCTTTAGATAAATATCGGAGGCATACCCGGATTGGGTTGAAACATCAGCGAGTAATGGAAGAAGTACATCTGCAGCTGTATGATATTGTTCCTGTTGATAATGCTCTACCCCTAGCGCATAACGAAGAATTAGATGGTTCGGTTGAAGCTGCAGACCACTATTGATGAGAGCTAAATTGCGCTGATATTTATTTTTGCGCTGCAGTTCATCTTCTAAATAACCATAGTGATAAATACGCAATTCAGCGTAAGCAATCTCCCCTGCAGGAAGCTCCCAAATGCTGCTGGCCGTCTCCTCATGAATGATTCCACGAAAGATGATTCTTCTATCGTTTCTGAACAGGCGGCAGACATGATCGGTAACAAAATCCGCTTCAGGGGCGTCACCGGTATAGTGGATAATGGGTAGCCAATATCCATGGATATGCGCTGCGTCCAGCAGGTGCTGGAGCTGCTCCTTCCTCCAATGATCTACAGCCTCATCGGCATCAAGTACCAGAATCCAAGGGGAAGTTGCATGCTTCAGACTTAGGTTTCGTGCTTTCGAGAAATCATTCTCCCAAGTCATATCGATGATCTTTGCACCGAACTTAAGTGCTATGTCTCTGCTATTATCCTCAGACCCGGTATCTACAATGATGATTTCTGATACGATTCCTTGCACAGAGGACAGGCATTTCTCCAAGTGGTTCGCCTCATTCTTAACGATCATACAAAGTGTGATCTCGGGTATAGTCATAGGAAACGTCCCTCCTATTCTGAAACTTTGTGTAGCGGAAGCGATAGGCGTGCTCTTTTGACTGCTGGAGAATAGGTAGCAGAAGAGGACAAGGAAGCAAGCAGACGATCCGCTAACAAAATCTGTGAACGCCCCTGCTCAGATGCTTGATTAAATGCCGCTTCTATAGAAATGGGCTGCTCTGTGGCATTTATCAGCTGTGCAGCTGCTTCATTACATCCCTCACTCTGTAATAATTCTAGGAGAATCCTGTTCTTAGTCACTGTGTAGTCTGGCAGATGAGCGAGGAACCAACCGTAAATTTCACTCTCGCGGCCTGCACATTTCAGGGCTCGTAGTAGCCGGGTAATGACGGGAGTCGGTTCGGGATGAAGCTGTGCGGTTTTGGTGTAACAAGCAATAGCTTCGGTCTCATCACCTATCTCTTCACATAATTGACCCAGCATATAATAGGTTAAATATGAACCAAATCCAGCCTCAGTATGGTAGCCGGGAGGAGCAGCTCCGATGACCAGCGCTTGCAGCAATGCTACTTTGGCTTCTGCAAATATACCTAACTGTAAGAGTAGGGCTCCTTTGATATGAGCTAAGTCTGGGTAATCCGGATGTGAGCTAATCCCGCGGTCACAAGCTGCAAGCGCCCCAGGGTAATCTTTTAATTCTGCAAGCGAGCGAATTTCATATTTGTGCAGCAGGTGGATGTAACTTGTATCAGGCGGTGCCTCTTCTAGTGATTGTTGGATATGATTTAGAGCAGGGTGATACTCCCCAAGACGCATATACTCAACAGCCATATTAAAATGGTGAAAAGGATCTTTAGGATTTAACCTTAGCTGTTCTTTCAGCAGCTCGACATTTCGTTTGATTTTATCTTTCTTGATCACTACCCCTTCTGCGTAACCATAATGATGGATGACAACAGTGGTCAGATGCATCGGTGCCTGGGGTGTAGCTGTTATGATAGCCTCAGCAATCTGTTCGTGGATGATACCGCTAAACCGGTACTTAGGACGATTACGAAACATCCGAATAATCGGATTGACGGTGATCGTTTGTGAAGTGGGGGTTAGCCCTTTATGATTATGAATGCGTAGGAAAAATGCCTCGTACTCCATATGCTCAGCACATAGCAGTAATTCTCCCTTGCTCTCCTCACTTAATTCCTCATCTCCATCTAGAACGAGAATCCATTGTCCATGGGCCTGCTGGAGACCTGCGTTGCGGGCAGCAGCAAAGTCGCCGCTCCAAGGGTGCTGTATGATTTTAGCCCCGAAGTTTAGGGCAATTTGAACCGAAGCGTCGGTGGATCCAGTATCGACTACAATGATCTCATCGACGACTCCCCGTACGCTTTTTAAACATTGGCTCAAGCTATCTCCTTCGTTCTTAACGATCATGCATAAGGAAATTAGCGGCTTTCTTCTTGAATGGTTCATAGGGAAGATCTCCCTTCGCTCTGACGTAAGCTCCACTGAGTGTGCCAAGATGTACGATTCAGCAAGGTAATGGATTTACGGATAGCTCCGATATCCTCTTGCAATGGGCCATGAGCATGGGCATCATTTAAATTTTGTAGAGCATCTTCCATACTCAGCTTCGCTTGCTGAAGATAACAGAGGGATAAGCCGATCCTTGCGGATTCATGCTCAGGCTCTTGTTCCAGCGCTTGCTGAAACCATTCACTGGCCTCGGAATAATGCCCTTTGTCAAAGATCATCTCACCAATATAAAAAAGCACGTTTGCATCGGCGATCTTATCACGAACAAGTACAATAAATTCCTCTCCTGCGGCCTGCCAATCTCCTTCTTTATATAATGCTGTGGCAAATTCAGATCGATAAGCAGGGAACAGGTCTACTAAAGTATGACTAAGTGTGAGCTGATGTAGCTTTACGGATAACCCAATGAGGTCTGAAAGGAATGGTGCATATAAGTGATCTGCTTCTATTTCTGATGGACATGACTCCTCTTGTTGTCGTTGGCATCGCTCGATGTATTCCAGACCAGAACGAAGTTCGTTGGATGTAAACGTGAGCAGGTCGTTCTTGAATTCCCCGTATAACTCCCATTGGCAAATGGCATAGAGGGTATACCACTGCTTTTGATGCTCTAAACCAAGGTGATCTTGGGAAACTAGTGAGGTCATCTGCCCAATAGCTGTACTCGCGTCTTCTAATTTGCCGGTGATGATGAGTGAAGAGATGATTGCATATGCAGTATCCAATTCCAATGGAAAAATATCTCGGGATAAGGTGGTTATGGTTTCATAAGCATTTATCTCATATAAACTGTCAATGATCGCGGATCTACGGACTGAAGTAGTTGGGGGAACAAGTTGGATCAGTAAAGTGGCGATTTCCTCATCGGGTACAGCTAGACGTTGAAAAGCAGCAGCAATTCCCTGCAAGGCGGGCGTATATAAAGAATGGTGTTGAAGTGCACGATGAAAAAATCTTGCAGCATCCTCAAGAAGACCAAGCCGCTGTGAGATTAAACCCATCCGGTATAGGGGGCGAAAGGTGCTCATTCCTTGCTCACAGACATATTTTCCGCTAAGTATCTCATGTGCAGGAATGGACTCTGCATGTTGATAAGCTAATAGCGCTCGTTCCCAAAGTCCTTGGCTCTCTAAAGATTGGCCTAATAAAAAATGTAGATCAGGGTAGTCACCATAACGCTCCAGTTCAATCATCAGCAAGGGGTCAATCGCATTCATTTTTCCTTGCGCATGATAGATTTTGCAAAGATCCCTAATCATCGTAGGACGATAGGAGGCTTCAAGTGCTACATGGTGAAGGCCTTGGCGAAGCAACGTCTCAGCTTCCTGAAGACGACCTTCCTGACAGCAGTTTACTGCCAAATTATAGGAGTGGAAAGGATCGTCCGGATATTCGGTTAAAGCGAGGAGCAGCAGGTGCCTATTTCGATTGATTTTATCTTTTTGTGTCATGATTTCAGGTAAATATCCAAAGTGTATAATCTCAAGTGGACTGTGCTCAATTGCCGAGAGGTTATGTTTGCTAAGGATTGAAGTGTCAATTCCCTCATGAATTCTTCCGCTATATTGATAACCCTGTCCATTTCGGAATAAGCGAACTGCACTGTGTTTTACCTTATCTTCAGGTCGTACACCTACCCAATTATCAATGTTTACTGTAAAAGCCTGAGCTTGTGTATTCTGTAGAAGGCTGCGGAGTTCTGTAAGTGGGGTTAGTAAGCACTCATCGGCATCGAGGATAAGAATCCAATTCGTTGAGGCATGAACGAGCCCTTCATTACGAGCAGCTGCGAAATCGTCTGTCCATTCCCGTTGGAAGACTCTAGCCCCGTGTGCTTCGGCAATAGCTATGGATTCGTCAGTAGAACCCGTATCGATCATCACAATTTCATCAGCACCAGCTACGCTTGCGAGACAGTGAGGCAGGAGATCAGCTTCATCTTTTACGATGAGGTGGACGCCAAGCGTAATATTATTCACGGTTGTTCCTCCTTGGAAGGCATTATGTGGTTGATGCTCATATGTATAGCTGCTGACACAAGCATAAACGCCTTCGGTGTCCTTATAGTTAAAGAAAAAGCACATGGATATCCATGTACTCTTTCTTGTTACAACATATGATGGTCATCTGGATTACGTGCCCTGAGCATTGAAACTTACATTGATCGTGGATGCAGAGCCTGAATTGGCTGATTGGTAGGATAGGCGGGTATATTTCAGGAATCTGGCTGGCACTATGACATCGATAGAACCTGCTGCTAAAGGATTATCCCCCGTGGTATCGACAAAATAGTTCGCTCCATCAGCACTGATTTCCACACGTGTGTTGACTGGATTTGCCCCAGTATTGTTAATGAAGAAGGAATACGTTCCCAGCACGCTCGTAGTAACGGCCGGTAGAGGGGTATAGGTATTAGCGGTCGCAATGCCTGTAGTCGTCTGTTCAATAAAGCTGCGTTGGGATATAGAAGTCACACTACTTAGTGTACCGGCAGTAATTGTAGCGCCGAGTACGCTGGTGATAGTTCCGTTAAGGATGTTGGTGACCGTACCTGCGGAAGAGAGAGTACCGGCAGTAATTGTAGCGCCGAGTACGCTGGTGATAGTCCCGTTAAGGATGTTGGTGACCGTACCTGCGGAAGAGAGAGTACCGGCAGTAATTGTAGCGCCGAGTACGCTGGTGATAGTTCCGTTAAGGATGTTGGTGACCGTACCTGCGGAAGAGAGAGTACCGGCAGTAATTGTAGCGCCGAGTACGCTGGTGATAGTGCCGTTTAAGATGTTTGTAACTGTACCGGCGGATGATAATGTACCTGCGGTGATCGTAGCGCCAAGTACGCTGGTAATGGTGCCGTTTAAGATGTTGGTGACCGTACCTGCGGAAGAGAGAGTACCGGCAGTAATTGTAGCACCGAGTACGCTGGTAATGGTGCCGTTTAAGATGTTTGTAACTGTACCGGCGGATGATAATGTACCTGCGGTGATCGTAGCGCCGAGCACGCTGGTAATGGTGCCCTCAAGGATGTTAGTAATGGTACCTGCGGAAGAGAGAGTACCCGCTGTGATTGTAGCGCCAAGCACGCTAGTAATGGTGCCGTTTAAGATGTTTGTAACTGTTCCTGCGGATGATAATGTACCTGCTGTTATGGTTGCCCCAAGCACACTAGTGATTGTACCGGCTGTGATTGTAGCGCCAAGCACGCTGGTGATGGTACCCTCAAGAATGTTGGTAATGGTACCTGCGGAAGAGAGAGTGCCCGCAGTGATCGTAGCGCCAAGCACGCTGGTAATAGTGCCGTTAAGAATGTTGGTGACTGTACCTGCTGAGGACAAAGTACCCGCAGTGATTGTAGCGCCAAGCACGCTAGTAATGGTGCCGTTAAGAATGTTGGTGACTGTACCTGCTGAGGACAAAGTACCCGCAGTGATCGTAGCGCCAAGCACGCTGGTGATGGTGCCGTTAAGAATGTTGGTGACTGTACCTGCTGAGGACAAAGTACCCGCAGTGATTGTAGCGCCGAGCACGCTGGTGATGGTACCCTCAAGAATGTTGGTAATGGTACCTGCGGAAGAGAGAGTACCCGCAGTGATTGTAGCGCCAAGCACGCTAGTAATGGTGCCGTTAAGAATGTTGGTAATGGTACCTGCGGAAGAGAGAGTACCCGCAGTGATTGTAGCGCCAAGCACGCTAGTAATGGTGCCGTTAAGAATGTTGGTGACTGTACCTGCTGAGGACAAAGTACCCGCAGTGATCGTAGCGCCAAGCACGCTGGTAATAGTGCCGTTAAGAATGTTGGTGACTGTACCTGCTGAGGACAAAGTACCCGCAGTGATCGTAGCGCCAAGCACGCTGGAAATCGTACCATCTAGGATAATCGTCGTTAGATTTCCGCTGGGATCTGTAGTGAGCGGATGATCAACCAGGGTAGCATCCCGGCCAAATATAAGTGTTCGTAGATTATCAGGATTCGCTTGAAAAGAGCTATAGTTAGGCAAAGTTCCTCGTCCCTTCCTTATAAAATGATCAAGTGATACTTAAATACTGGGCTTGGACGTATACACAATCTTGCCTACACCCGTTGAATGTAGCGTGGAGGCGGTGGTTCGAGTCCACTAGCATTCTCATTTCTTTTAAAGCAACAATCTCTTCTGAATCTATAAAACAATCAAATCGATTCTGGCTGATCTTCAAGCGGAGACTAACAGAGTGAGCTCCCTCATTCTTAACTGAATAAGAGAGAATCGTTTTAGTTCCGCTTTTTTATGTTTTCTCTTGCTGCGCTTTTTAAGCTCCAGGCCAATACGGATTTCATTCACTTCCTACGGAATTTCTGGTGCTCAATCCATGAAAAGGCCCAAACCGTCGTTTGAGCCCTGTGCCTAAATAAACCGCAGTCCAATAAGCCGCAAACCGATAGGGACAATCCTTAGCCATTCGAATGGTGTGATATTAATATATGGTGGGAAAAAGGGGGTGACTGGGCAGGAAAAGCAAAATTACGCACATTCCCACAACCTGTTACTGAGATCGGCATAAAATGAGAAGAAGCATAAGTACGGGGAGGATATCTCATGCCTAACGACTCAGTATTCAATCAGAGCAGCCAGCCACTTTTTACAGAGCAAGTTAACACGTATGTTGCACCTGGTATAGATTCAGCTCCTGAGGGGGGAGCAGCCAAGGCGGGGCTATTGTTTGGATTCGCCTTTACTTCTACGGTAACGACGACTGCCCCCTTAGTAATTCAGATTAGTAATCCGGCAGGAAGCGGACGCACCTTGTATGTATCCCGTGTGACTGCCAGCTCAGCGACGGCGGCTGTTACTTTATCATTACTTCGGAACGCTACGGTCGCCGGGACTACCGTCACACCGATTAATTATAATTTTGGAAGTGCGTTAACTAGTGTTATGACGGCTAGAACCTCAACTGCAGCCCCTACTGGAAGTCCAGCCACGCTAGTATCTCTATTGTTGGCGGTCGGTCCGATCATTGTTGATTTTACAGGGCAAATTGTAGTTCCCCCCGGAAATTCCATTACTACCTCCATTACGATTGCATCGGGGTCCTCGGCGGCAACAACGTCTATCAGCTGGTGGGAATATTAGAAGCAGGAGGGATAAATATGCCTAATCAATTTGTATTTAATGACAACGATCAGCCTCTTTATGTGGATATGGTGAATACCTTCCAAGCGCCAGATATTAGCGCACCGCCTGAAATAAGCGCTTCGCAGGCTGCAGTCTTATATTCAACTAACACATCTGCGTCTAGTTTGGTCGTACTTAGTCTAATCTCCGCAATCGCTTCTATTCGGATTAGTAATGCTTCAGGCAGTGGAAAAACTGTGTATATCTCACGTATAAGCGGCAGTATTGGCGGTTCTTCCCTACTATCCGCAATGTCGGGTAGCTTTACAATTGTAAAAGGAGGGACGGTAACTTCACCTACAACATTAACGCCAACGAATAATAATTTGGGCAGCTCGGCGACGAGTGCGATGACCGTTCAGTCTTCCACAGCAGCCATTAGCGGGGGAACGACGCTTTTCAATTATCAATTGGCACCGGGGGCATTCTCACAGAACTTTACGGGCAGCATCATTGTCCCGCCGGGGACTGCTATTTGTGCTAACGTAACCTCATCCAGCTCCGCCGTAGGTTTAACGATTACCTCAGCGTTGGGTCTTCTTTGGTGGGAGCAATAGCGTTCTTGCTGCGAACCATTCACAGAGCTGAACCTTAACATCACTTGGGTTGAGGTTTTACATAAAAGGATGGAATGTATAGAAAATAAAGGGGATTGGCATTATACAATAAAGTTGTATATCAGATTGGTATGTGAAAAGAGGGACAATTATGGAAAGTTGTTTATTTATTCATGGCTTTACCGGAGGTGAGCATGAGATCTCTCCCTTGTCCCAGTTTATGGAGCAGCATAATTACCGTTCCAGAACGTTTACCCTGAAAGGGCATGGGGGGAGCAGGAATGATTTATTGCATTCGGATCGACATGATTGGCAACAGAGTGCTGAAGATGAATTGACAGAGCTGTTAAAGACGGATGAAGGTGTTCATCTGATTGGCTTTTCTACCGGTGCCCTTATTGCTTCACATCTTTCTGTACGGTATAAACCCTGGATCAAATCCCTTACTTTATTGTCCACTCCCGTATTTCCGCTGAATCCTGTGGAGATTCTTAAGACTCTTGGGAGCTTTTCCATGCTAAAAACGTATATTAATAAATTCACTTCAACGCCCCCAAGGGCGACGAGAGAGTTTCAACGATTGGTCCGGGAGAGTTTTTCAATCTATCCTCATATTGAGACTCCAACCTTGATCGTGCAGGGGAAGCGAGATCATCTGGTGAAGACTCGAAGCGCTGACTTCCTGCAACATACGATTCCTACAGCCCAAAAACAAGTGATAATGGTGGATAACAGTGGTCATATGGTTTGTCATTGTGAAGATAAGGACCGGATAATGAATGAAGTATTGCATTTTATTCAGAGTGTAGGAAGCTAAGCATATAAGGTGAATAATGAACTCCAAAGAGCCCCTAATAAGGAGGCTCTTTTTCTTGGGGATTTTATTTTTTATAGCTTGACAACGTATTCATAATCATGGTAATTTTTAGTAGGGAAACCGGTTTCCCTAAAATTATTTGTTTTTTGTGTTAAAGATATTAAAAACATTAGAGACATCACTGGGCGGGCTTGGTTTTTAATCAAGGAAGTAGGTTTTAGAATGTTTTGAATACGCTTTAATAAGAGAGGGAGATGCACGCAATGAAACGTAGGTTATGGTATGTACCCGTTCTAATTACATCTATTCTTCTTTCTACCGTGATTAATTTGTTTGTCTTAACACCGCAAAAAGCTGAAGCGGCAAGCATCGGCACGATTAATGAGAGCGACACTATTTATCAGATTATGGTTGACCGATTTAATGATGGAGATACTTCCAACAATGCTACGGGTGCGGCAATTCGCTATGGAGAAAACTCTGAGGAAGATTTCCGTTATATGAAAGGCGGAGACTGGCAGGGGATTATCGATAAGCTATCATATATTAAAAATATGGGCTATACCGCGATTTGGATTTCCCCAGTGGCTGAGCCACAAATGACTAACCGGGAAAACAACGGTTCCGGTAAAAATACAGCCTATCACGGATACAACGTTAAGAACCCTAACGCTGCCAATCCATACTTCGGAACGAAGGAGAAGCTGAAGGAGCTTGTGGACTCCGCACATGCACTTGGCATCAAAGTAGTGATTGACGTTGTGCCAAACCACGTCGGTGATTATATGCTAGGTTCCCAAGCCTATTATGATATCCCATCATTGCAGCCAGTGGCTCCGTTCAATAATCCAGCATGGTACCACCATAATGGAGATATTAACTGGTCTCTGGCGGATGGAAGATATGATCAGTGGGCGCAGGATTACTTAGAGAATCATGATTTGGGCGGGCTAGATGACATTGATTTCGATGTTCCTGCGGCTAAGCAGGCGATATTCGATTCCATCAAAGGCTGGTTTGATTATACAGGCGCTGACGGTGCGCGTGTGGATGCTGCCAAGCTGATGAAGCCAACAGATATCGGTGAACTACAAAATTATCTGGGCGTTAATACATTTGGCGAGAATTTCGACGGAAATGTTGAATTTGTCTCACGTTGGGTCGGAAACAACAAGGAATGGGGCATGCTCGATTTCCCAATGTTCTTCTCCGTACTTAACAGCTTTGCTTATGGGCAGTCTTTTGAGTCCAATATCAAAAGCACCTTGGCACAGGATTCCTACTACAATGGGAATGCCAATCACATGGTTACCTTTATCGACAATCATGACCGCAACCGTTTTCTAACGGAAGCCGGGGGAAGCGTTGATAAGCTGCAGAATGCTTTAACCTTTATTTTTACAGTTCGTGGAACACCAGTGGTCTTCCAAGGAACAGAGCAGAACAAAGGCAACGGCAACAGTCAGATCATGACAGGCGGTATTGCTGATACTTGGAACCGTTGGTCTATGGTGAAACGGGATGCAAGCGGAAACGTAATTGAGAACTATTTTAATGAAAATGCCAGCACCTACAAGCACGTAGCCAAACTTAATGAGATTCGTAAAAATAACCCAGCACTACGTACAGGTACTCAACGTGAAATGTGGGCTGCGCAGAACTTATATGCCTTCTCACGTCGTATCGACACTGGAACTAATCAAGGTCAAGAAGCTATTTCTGTATTTAGTAATCAATCTAGTGGTTCGCAAACGGTAACCATCCCGCTGCGCGCCGAGAGTAGTTTGACCGCAGGGACAGTTTTATATAATCAGCTGAATACTGCAGATACAGTGACTGTACAATCAGGCGGAGTAACTGGAAAGCAAATTACTGTAACTGTAGGAGCAAATTCAGCCAAAATCTATGCAAAACAACAACAACCTTCAGAAACAGTTCCTCCAACTACTCCGACCAATGTAACGGCAACTGTTCAGAATGCATCTAGCGCTTTGATCAGCTGGACGGCATCTACCGACAACGTAGGTGTAACTGGTTATGAAGTTTATCGTAATGGTGTTAAGGTAGGCACAACGGCGACTACTTCCTATACGGACAATGGTTTATCCGCTAGTACTACCTATAACTACACGGTAAAAGCATTTGATGCCGCAGGCAATCTATCTCTTCTTAGTGCGATTGCGTCTATTACAACACCAGCAGGGAACAGTGTCACGATTTACTATAAGCAAGGTTATACCTCGCCTTATATTCATTATCGCCCAGTAGGAGGTACATGGACGACATCTCCGGGTGTGGCTATACCTGTATCTGATGTAGCCGGATACAACAAAATAACGATTAATATCGGCTCCGCCAGCCAGCTTGAAGCATGCTTTAACAACGGCAGTGGCACATGGGACAGTAACGGGGGGAGCAACTATCTATTCGGTACTGGAACCTGGACTTATACGCCAACAGGAAGTATTACATCGGGTGGGCCAGTGACACCAACACCAACAGTAACACCGACACCGACAGTAACACCGACACCGACACCAACGCCAACACCAACAGTAACACCGACACCAACACCAACAGTAACACCGACACCAACGCCAACAGTAACACCAACAGTAACGCCAACAGTAACACCGACGACTACACCGACTGGCAACACTGCAACGATCTATTATAAGAATACGGCTTACAGTAGCTCTTATATTCATTACAAGCTGGATGGGGCGACAGTCTGGACGACGGCTCCTGGTGAACAGCTTCAAGCTTCTTCTTTCCCAGGATATAAGTCGATTACAATTCAGCTGGGCACTGCTGCCGGACTGACCGCAGCCTTTAATAATGGCAGTGGTACATGGGATAACAACGGCAGCAGTAATTACCATTTTGATGCTGGAACCTGGAGTCTGGTGAACGGAAGTATTAGCGCAGGGGAACCTCAAGCAGACAGTGTGACGTTTCGTGTAAATGTTCCAGCGTCTACTCCGGCGAGCGGACCTCTGTATCTCACCGGTACCTTCAACAGCTGGAATGCAGCGGATCCAGTCTATCAACTGACTAAAGGTAGTGATGGGGTATATTCCATCACACTGAGCTTACCAGCAGGAACAGCGGTGCAATATAAAGTTACGCGGGGCGCTTGGACTAATGTGGAGGTAAACTCGAACGGATCGGATATTTCCAATCGAACGCTTACACCAGCAGGCGGCGCACAAACAGTGAATCTGACCGTTCAGCGTTGGAAAGATCTATGAGTTGCTACTCAAGTGGATCATAATACCTTTCACATGACAAGGAGCGGCCCCCGTGTGGGGCCGCTCCTTGGTAAGTAGTATGAAGCATTTTCATTGCAGAAGATACAGAGTAGTCCAATTACGAAGTTACTCCAGAGAATTTAGTTCTCATCGTAGATTCACGAGGAATTAGTTCTGGCTCTAGTAGCAAATGTTTGTGGGGCGCATCATTGCCACGAATGCGTTCCATCAGTAGCTGCCCTGAAGATACACCCAGCTTGAACGTATCGATATTAAGCGAAGTTAAAGGAGGTGTTGTGTAACGAGACAACGGATATTCATCAAAAGCGGCGATGCCGAGTTCTGATGGAACATCAATTCCGAGTGCTTTTGCGGCTTGAAGTACCCCAAAGGCTACATAACTGTTCATACACACTACAGAGTCTGGACGTTCTTCACGCTGCAGAAGCTCAAGTGCTGCATGATAGCTATCATGTTCATCAGCCTTGCAGTTAATGATCCATTGCTGAGGAACGATAAGGTCAGCCTGCTGTAATGCGCTTAAGTATCCACTTAGGCGATGTGTATAAATTTTTTCCTGCTGCTGCCCGCCTATGAAGGCTATCTTTGAATAACCTTGTTCGATGAGATGCTCGGTTAGCATGCTGCCGCCTGCTTCATTATCGAAATCAACCCAACTTCCGGGGGCCATAATCTCTCCAATGGAGATGTAAGGAAACTCCAGTTGATTTAGTTCTTCAGAAAGTTCTTCAGTCAGCACGGAGTTGTTGGCAATAATACCGTCGACACGTTTGCTAAACACAAGCCTATTTAGAAAATGGCCTTCTGGACTGCTATGTTGCACATTGGAAATGGTCAGCTCGTATTTTAAAGGTGCAATTACGCTCTCGATTCCACCAATAATGTTGTAAAAGAATTGGTTCAGAAACTCACTTTCTTTAGACATATCGACCAGTAAGCCAATATTGCAGCTGCTTTGTCTAGCTAACCCAGTAGCGATACTGCTTGGCGTGTAATTCATTTGCTTCATAATCTCTCGAACCTTTTGTTTCGTTTCCTGTGATATTTTTGGGGAATCATTTAGTACTTTAGATACAGTGGATTTAGCCACATTGGCTGCTTTAGCAATATCAGAAATTGTTACTTTCATCTTCGTCCCTCATAACTTGAAAACGGTATTTGTAACCATAATAACACAAATTTAGCAGTCTCTCTAATGATGTATGAACAGATAGATAGAACGATAAAAGTATAGAAGGAGTCCATAAGTTATGCCTCAATCATGGTTTGTCTATCATACAAGTGAAGATCCATTTGCCTATCCTGTAGGTACAGGGACCCTGAAGCTAAGATTATTTACACAAGCTGGACAGCAATTATCCTGTACCGTAATCCACTCGGATCGTTATGATTCTCCGGGGCAAGAAGTTCCTTTGCAGATGGAGCGGATCGGGTCGGCCGGTATTTATGAGATTCACGAAGCAATTATTCAGACCAGCACTAGAAGGAGCAGGTATCTATTCCATGTAGCGAATGCTGCGGGGCAATATGTCTGGTATGGAGAGAGGGGCGCGTCGGAGAATCGGGAACGTGCAGGTTCTTTTCAATATGCATACATTCACCATTCTGAGGCTATGAAGTTACCTTTATGGAGCCAGGATGCGGTGACCTATCAAATTTATCCTAGCAGCTACAATGGTGGAACTCTAAAAGGCATTACGGACAAAATACCTTATCTACAGCAGCTTGGTGTGAACACTATTTACATGACGCCTGTATTTGCGTCTCCTTCTGAGCATAAATATAACACCTCCGATTATTATAAGATCGATCCTGCGTTTGGCGATGTAGATGGGTTGAAGACGCTAGTCAGTGAGGCACATCGTCATGGAATTAAGGTCATTTTGGATGCCGTGTTTAATCATTCGGGAGATCAATTCTTTGCGTTTAAAGATGTAATGGAAAAGGGCGAACAGTCTCCATATAAAGATTGGTTTTTTATTCGTTCTTTTCCCATTACACAGACGCCTGCCCCGAATTATGAAACATTCGCTAAAGCTGAAGCGCATATGCCTAAGCTGAATATGGATCATCCTGACACGGCTAAATATATGATAGAGGTTGCGAAGTATTGGATTCGTGAAACTGCGATCGATGGCTGGCGTCTTGATGTAGCGAATGAGGTCAACCCGGATTTTTGGTCCCGGTTTCGGCAAGAGCTCAAGTCTGAATTTCCTGAAATTCTACTTATTGGGGAGATAATGCACGCTTCTGGGCCTTGGCTTAGAGGGGATCAATTCGATGGTGGCATGAATTATGTGCTTCGGGATGCTGTGCTGGAATTCTTTGCAGAGCAGTCAACAGGGCCAGATCGCTTTATGGAGCAAGTACTCCATCAGGAGGCGTTGTATAATGACCAGGCCAATTCGGCGATGTTTCAATTGATTGGCAGTCATGATACGCTGCGTTTTCTTACAGCATGTAAGGAAGGGGGACGTGGCTGGGACCGTGAGAGTACGGCAATACAGCGCATGAGGTTGGCCGTTTTTTTTCAGATGACTTATATCGGTATTCCGATGATCTATTATGGGGATGAGGTTGGGATGGAAGGAGCTACGGACCCTCACTGTAGAAAAGCTATGGTATGGCAAGAGCAAGCTCAAAATACTGCGCTGCTGAAGTGGTATCAAGAGCTGATTTTCCTGAGAAAAAGCTGTGATATTCTACGAAAAGGTAAGTTTCGTCCTTGGTTCACGGATGAAGTCCGTAATGTCTTCGGTTATATACGGGGGACGGGTCAAGAGAAAATAGGTTTAATTATCAATAATTCTCCGAACGCGTACGAGCTTGAGCTTAATGCATATCGTTCAGATAAGAATTTGCTAACCGATTTAATGTCAGGAGCTACTTTTAAAAATAATAACAAGCTTATATTGAGCATTGAACCGTTTGGTTGCTTGATGTTGTACTAAAAGGGTATAAGGCCTCTCTCTGAAGAAAGGGGCCTTATTGTTGTTCTTAATTCGTAGCACTTTTTTTATTTTTGTTCTTTCTGTCTCTATACTCCTGATTCTCCCATTGTTTTAGTAGTGGGAAGGGGTCAAAAGCCCATTCCGTAATCCCTCGGTCACGATAGATGCCAAAATGTAGATGTGGCGGGAATTTCCCTTGTGTTCCTGGATTACCGTAACCGGAGCTGCCGACCCAGCCAATGATCTCACCTGGTGAGACGATATCTCCACGTGAAATGGATTTGTTATACCCGGATAAGTGGGCGTAATAATGGTAACGGTTCTCGATATCGCGAATTCCAATTCTCCAGCCTCCATAGCGGTTCCAGCCTTTAGTTTCCACTAAGCCAATGCAGGTACTGCGTACCGGCATACCTTGCGGTGCAAAGAGGTCAGTTCCTTCGTGGATACGTGCCCCACCCCAGCTTCTGCCGGTTCCCCAGGTGCTACGATAAGAATAAGAATTACTTAAGGGAAGTGGAAAAGCATTACCTGATAGGTCAAGCCGCCCAAAATGTTCATATAGCTTGGCGAACTGAGCTATGCGCTGAGAGGCACGACCATTGTGATAATACTCCCAAATGCCAATGCTAAAATCATTAGCTGAATCACCATATTTCTGCAAGTGTCTAGCCATACTATATAGAACATCAGCATCATTCTCTGGATCGGCGATTCCATCTCCTGAGCCATCACGGCCGAAGCCGTTAAAGAAGGTGATGGATTCAGGAGAAGTATCCTCTTGATCCGGGTTGAGTGGACCGGACCATACGGGTGCTGGAATCATGATTCCAGTAAGACGGTTAGTGGCTGGTTTGTCTGAGGCCCCTTTTTTGGCGATGGTGCGTTCATATTGATCAATGGCTGCGAATCTAAACCAAGGGATTCCAGTGGCTGCGCTCAGTTGATCATAAATTCCCCTACGGGCAGACCATATGGATTCTTTGCTAGCATTAACAGGATTGCCGCTGCTTTCCACCGGTTGGACTGTAGCCTGTACTGCAGCTGCTGGAACGGGAAGGCCTAAACCACCCCAAAGGATAGCGGCCGCGGACAGACATAACATAGTTCTCCGGTGATTAGTATTCTTAAATAGGGCCAGCAAGATAACAGCCTCCTTTTGTCCGGGCGTAGAATTGAATGTAGGCACTTCGGATGAAGCTTTTATTATAGATTGAAGCAAAAGGCTACTTTTTATCCGTTCTTGTCTAAAGGTACCAGTAAATTCTTCGCCGGAATCGAAGATGGCAGACCCTGCATATTTCACAAAAACAGGCAATTGTAAAGCGCACATGTTATAATATGAGGCAGCATCTTTCATCTGCAGCATCACATTCAGGAGGAAGCGGGGTTTATTATTTTGACGAATAAAACAGCAAAGCAGCCTAAGCCGGATTGGATTAGAATCAAGCTAACTACCGGTGATAACTATCAGGAAATCAAGAGCATGATGCGTTCTAAAACTTTACATACCGTATGTGAAGAAGCTAGGTGTCCGAATATTTATGAATGCTGGGCCAATCGAACGGCTACCTTTATGATTCTTGGAGATATATGTACTCGCGCATGCCGTTTCTGCGCTGTAAATACAGGACTGCCAACAGAGCTGGACCTGCAGGAGCCTGAACGTGTAGCAGAAGCTGCAGAGGGAATGAACCTTCGCCATTGCGTGGTGACCAGTGTGGCCCGTGATGATCTTGCGGATGGTGGCGCCCAGATTTTTGCTGAGACGGTAGCGGCAATTCGTAAACGCCTTCCGTTATGTAGTGTTGAAGTATTGATTCCAGATTTCCTGGGAGAACGGAATAGTCTGGAGATTGTCATGAACAGTAATCCGGACATTCTTAACCATAATATCGAGACGGTGGAACGTATGTCAGACCGTGTACGGGCTAAAGCGAAGTATCGCCGTTCAATGGAACTTCTGCGTAGAGCCAAGGAAATGAAACCGGATATTCCTACCAAATCAAGCATTATGCTTGGGGTCGGTGAAGAGTGGGATGAGATTTTACAAGCAATGGATGATTTACGAGCCGTAAATTGTGATATATTGACTTTAGGACAATACTTGCAGCCTTCTCCAAAGCATTTGAATGTGGAGAAATATTATCCACCAGAGGAATTTGCGCTGCTTAAGGAAGAGGGATTGAAGCGCGGCTTTAGCCATGTGGAATCAGCCCCGCTTGTTCGCAGCTCTTATCGTGCGCATGAGCAGGTGAAATCCGCCGCTCAAGCTCGTGAGGAGCGCGTGGTTTCTTCTAGTTAATTTTTTTATTTTTCAAGGTAGCAGGGGGCTGAAGGAGCGAAGCGATCTGAGTCTCCCACCCCTAGGTTACACATAAAAAATCGTTGATTTGAGTCATTGGAGAGAAATGTTGGAGCTGTAGGAGCGGTAGCGTTCGCCTGAAAGCTTTCCGAAGGAAAGCTAGCATCGTAAGCATACACTGTTGATTGATTTCAACCGCTGATGCGGTTCAAATAAAAGAAATGAATCAACAACAGCGACCGAAAGCCCAATATTTCTCGGAAATGACGGTATAATCAACGCACCCTCCCCACAGAAAGGCAGGCGACAAAAGGTTTGATCGTTATAGGCGGAAAAGGCTACGAACTAATGTTAGATCATAAGGATGGTTGGAATCCGGAGGCGTTTCGCGGAAGATATAGCGAAGTGCTGGAAAGATACGACTACATTATTGGTGACTGGGGTTACAGTCAGCTGCGTTTGAAAGGCTTTTATCGGGACAACCACCCAAAGGTGAATCGGGATACAGCGATTTCTGGTATGGTCGATTATATTAATGAATATTGCAATTTTGGCTGCGCATATTTTGTGTTGCATAAGTTAAAAGAGGTACCACAAGAAGGTTTGTTCAAGGATATTCTGATCAAAGAAATACCAGAGCCGAGTGAGGAAGAAGATTCGGAGCTAGAAGCTGAAGATAATGATGGAGCGGCTATAGATAAGGAGCTTTCCTCTAAAGAACCATCATCTAAGCAAGGCTCGAATTCATCTGCTGCATTTAAAGAAATGACTTCTGCTAAGGAACGACCTTTGAGAGAACATCAAAGCCGAAATCACCGGGGGAAAGATTCGCAAGGGAAGAAATCCAAAAAGGAATTTCAAAGCAGACCACCCCAAGGTCAATCCCAAAAGCCCCAACATACACAAAAGCCTCAAAATAATCAGAACACACAGAACACAGAAAACACACAAAACACACAAAACACACAAAACATAGAAAATCCACAATCTTAATGATTAAAGCTGACCATAAGTAGAGTCCTTCTACGAATGAGACAGCTTTTTTCTTTTGAATAGACAGGTACAAAAAAGGCAGCAAACCTCCATCTCCGGAGAATTGTTGCCTTTTCTTATGGATTATTTTATAGATAATTTCAATTGCTTCTGTGTAGCATTGTAACTCCATACGAGTGCCGGAAACTTCTTCTTAAAGGCATTTAATTCAATGTAGGTCTCACCATTCTGAGATAGCGCCTCTTTGGAGGAAAGCGTAAAGCCGGTGGACGCGCCTGTTCCGCTCTTTACGATGACCTTCTTGTTCTTGGCATCCCAGGTGATTTCGCCCTCGACAAGTGCAGCCAGCACAAGCGATGAAGCATAAGTTTTATCACCCTGTTTCACAAGACCAACATTACCAGCAAAAGGAACGCCATTGATATTTAAGATATGATGATCTCCGGTGACTTCTAAAGTCTTCATTCCAGCAATCTGCAGGGCGGTAATCAGCTGTGCAGTTTTTCCCTTTACCTCAATATCCGGTGCGAGACCGATGTGATTAAAGTCTTCTTTTTTAGGTGTTAGATATTTCTGCGTGGTCAATTTCAGCATGTCGCCATTAGACACTGGAAGTAGGCTTTGAATACGCGCTTTGCCGTAAGAACGAGTGCCTACAACAGTAGCCAGCTTGTTGTCGCGCAGGGCCCCCGTAAGAGCTTCCGACGCACTTGCAGTGTATTCGTTGGTTATAATTACGACGGGCACACCAATTTTGCTGCCACTAGTAATCGTAACAGGAGTTAACGCGCCACTTTGATCAGAGGTATACATCATGATGCCTTTATCCATAAAACTAGAGGCAATGTTGTATGCCGAATCCATGTAGCCACCCAAGTTATCACGTAAATCAAGCACCATGGATTTCATGCCCGCTGCACGCATCTTCTTCAGCATAGCGGCGAATTCTTCATCAGAATTCTGTGTGAAACCACTTAGTGAAATATAGGCAATCTTCGGACCAATGAGGGTTCCAAAAACGGAAGTCGAGTTCAATTCATTTCGGGTGACAATATAAGATTTTGTGACCCCATTTCTGAGGATCAGCAGGGTGACCTTAGTGCCCGCGGCTCCACTCAGTTCCGAATCATCCGTTTCGTCAACAGGTATTCCGTTGATTTTGAGAATCGTATCGCCGCGTTTCAAGCCTGCCTTTTCAGCAGGAGAACCTGGAGAGATTTCTTCGATGTAGAGCTCTATCGGCGTATATTGAAGTTTAACACCGATTCCAACGTATTCGAGATCAACCGCATGTTCAAATTGCGCCGCTTCCTCGGAATTGAAGTATTGGCTGTATGGATCATCCAATGTGTTCACCATGCCGTCAATTGCTCCGCGAATCAAAATATCTTTATCTACATCTGAAAGGTTATAGTTCTCCAATAGCTTCATTACTTCATTAATAAGATCACTGTTGTCTGTGGAAGCTTTAGCGGCATCTGCGGCGGAAGCCAGTGGAGCAAATGTAATAGATAAAGCTAGACAGCTCGTTAACAGTGCACTTATTATTTTTTTTGATTTCATGGAATCAAACACCCTTTTTATTAGGATTTCACAAGTTTATTGTAGACGTTATATGTGTCATCGATTGTCCATATACCGGCATCCGACTTGGATAGAATATAGATAAGGCCTTGCTCATAAGTCTCTTCTTCACTAGCTTCCTTGTCTTTGCTTTCTACATATATAGCAGCTTCTTTGGCACTGTAATAATAAATATTTGAAATGCCTGGAGTATAGGTAATATCATACGAAGCAAAGAAATCATCCAAATCTGCCTTAAGAGAGGAATCATATTCTTCTCCATAGGAAGTCATCGTGGAAAGAACTGCTGTAGGATTCTGTTCGTTCATTGCTTGATAATACTTGTTAACAGTACCTTTGATGGCATCCGCATCGTTTTGAGGGATGTTGGCTGCTGGTTTTATACCTTGTTCATGCGTAAGGAGAATGGTCGAACTTTGGGATTCCACGGATGAGATCTTCCAGCTTCCGTTCTTGCGGACCAGGGTATATACGTATTCATTCTCTGTATCTGGAGTATAAGCCCCACCTATTCTGCGAGAACTTTCAAGTGTATACACAGTGGCTTCGTCAGCCTTTATGTCGAGGATTTCCAAGCTATCAATCGTATTCTTTATGTCGAAAGCTTTAAAAGATTCCTTGAGCTCGGCCACTGATGCTGCGTCAGAGGATTCCTCCATAAGGGAATAGAAGCTAGTCGCATTTTCTTCATTGAAATATTTATTAGCCAAACGAACTAATGCTGTAATGGCTGCTTCGTCCTTATCTTTGGAGACAGGAGTAGTAATCTGTACACTTCTATTGGTGGAATTCCAGACGGCCGTACCCCCGGTTGCCTCAGCAATAAAACGCAAAGGGATGTATGTAGTGCCAGCAGAGGAAACTGGTGCAGTGGTTAGTTTTTTAACGGTTCCATTAACAGTAGCACGATTACTGCCAATTTTGAGGGTAATCGCAAGATTTGAGCCTTTACCTGTTACTGTTCCAGTCTTAGCATCCCAGAGCACTTGAAGTCCAAGCTTCTCAAAGACAACCCGGAAAGGTACAAGTACAGAATTGTTCGCTAAGTATGGGGATCCAGCGGTGAAGGAAACCTTACTTCCGTTAATATAAACATCAATGGGTTTCGAAGCTGCAAAAGCCGGGACTGCAAGTATAAGGGCCAGTAGACTTATGCTAATGAGGGATAAAAATTTTTTCAACAGTACTCTCTCCTTTTATGTAACTCTTTGTAAAATAGCCTCATTATACCATTTGGCTTCTCTCTCAGTCTATCAGTTGGTGTTAGTTTTGTCACACAAAAAAGCCGGAGAAATGGATATCTCCAGCCACTGAAAATCGTTGGATCGAAGGTTAATCTTAAACCAAAAAAGCTTCACGTACACGGTTCCAGAACGGAAAAGGACGGTACCGGGCGAAACTGACCTTCTTGTCCGATACTTGGCAGCGTACTGAAATCAGATCATCTACCGGGATATTATTATGATCTATCGTGAGTAGTAAGCGCTGATCCTTACATGAAAGAATATCGCAATGGTGATGCTTCGGCAGTAGTAATGGCGACCCCATTGTTCGAAATACACGGTTGTTAATGGAGGCGATTTCGGCAATCTGCAGCGCTTCTATAGATGGGTGAACCATGGCTCCCCCAAGGCTTTTGTTATAGGCCGTGCTACCAGAAGGAGTAGAAATACAAAGTCCATCACCCCGGAACATTTCGAAGGTAACATCATTGATGTCAACTTGAATCATTATAGTTCCATCTACCCCTTTAAGGGTGAATTCATTTAGGGCAATGTGGGACGAAGAACCGGATTTCTTGTGAATTTCCAGCTCAAGTAACGGATATTTCACGATACGAGGTTTCTGAGGCTCAGAATCTTCGGTTCCGCACATGTAGTCGATTAACGTGGGAAGCTCTTCGGCTTGCCAGTCCGCATAGAAGCCTAAGTGTCCTGTGTGCACACCTACGAAGGCTAGATTGGGAATTTGATCGATAAAGGTATGAAAAGCGTGCAGCATTGTGCCGTCTCCGCCAATAGAGATGACGATTTCGGGAGACTCGGCATCCAGTTGCAGGTCCCGCTCCGCCGCCAGCTTGTGGAACTGCTCGGCAAGTTTGATTGATAGTTCATCACCGCGGTCCAGAACATAATATCTCAAGATGTACAGGCTCCTTTTGTATAATTCAGTCATACACCGATCATAATCAATCTTGACCCGGAACACAATATGTTAATCAACTTCGCCGTACCCATCGAATCATTGTAATGAATACAGGGATAAGCAGTGAGACTAGAATTGCAGCTGTTAATAATAGGCTCAGCAGGGCGAGGCTTGCCGTGATCCCTGAGGCAGAAGGAGTAAAGGCAGTAGAGGCTGGTAATGATAACCATGCGGTAGACAGTCCTGTGTTCATCACAGGCTTCCAGAGCAGCAAGACCAATCCTGATGCGAGTATGGCGTGAATTAGCCGTGCAGTCAAAAATGGCAGATACCGAAGTCCCGTACCGTTCAGAATACTTGCCACCTGGGCATGTACAGATAATCCGCCCCAGGAGAGGATGAAGGCAGCAGCAGCTACCTTGAACTGAAGCGGGATGGAAGCTGCGGCTTCACCTGCTGAACGGGCACCGATCGTCACCTCAAAGAATCCGCTAATGAGAGCCTGAGCTAGTTCTGGAGGACCACCTACAAGGGACACAAGATGTCCTGTCATGTTAAAGAGGGAGGATAGGATACCGGCACGGGCCAGCAGTTCCATTAGCACATTGAAGAATACAACCAAACCGCCTACGACAATAATAAGCTTTAGCGAGGACTGGATTGCTCCCTTTAAGAGCTCCCCAAAGCTCCGTCCATCTTTACGCCGAGCCTCCTCCATGGCAAGAAGTGCTGCATGGATTCTTCCAAAACCTTTTTTGGCTGGAACAGAGGGGGCAGTAGAACTAGTTATGGATGGGTCTTGGGAGGGGGATCTCTGTTCTTTGCGTCCATGGAACGACATTAGCAAGCCAACAATCAAACCGCTTCCATAGTGAGCGAGGGCTAGGATGAGCCCCAACGATGCGTCTCGAAAAAAGCCTACAGACACTGCGCCTAACAGAAAGATTGGATCAGAGGAGGTTGTGAAAGCGACTAATCGTTCTCCCTCTACTCTGCTAATCAGATTCTGTTCCCGCAGCTTAGCGGTTAATTTAGCGCCAACAGGATATCCTGATACATATCCCATCGCAGCGACAAAACCGCCGCTTCCCGGTATACCAAAAAGAGGGCGCATCAATGGATCTAGCAGTGCACCGAAGAGATGAACGATCCCTAGGCCTAGCATGATTTCGGATATGACGAAGAATGGAAATAGGGAGGGGAATAACACATCCCACCAGATGGCCAGGCCTCGTAAGGCTGCGCCAAGGGATGCCTCCGGATGAAGCAACATCAGCAGCATACAGCCCGCCAATATTAATCCCAGCAGTGGGCCGCCAATCTTTTTAAAAGTCATAATTAACGCCTCCTGATCTATGGTTAGATGTATGCGAAAAGAAGGACAAACAGCACAAAAAAAATAAAGGAAGCGGTTACATAAATCGGTGCTTTTTCGCTCGAAATATGATATTATGTAAATAAGAAATGCACCCTCTGTTACAAGAATAAATGGGATGGAGTGATGGCGATGAGCGTGGTAGCCGGAGTTCTCGTTTGTGCTTTTGTATATGTGATCCGGGTCTCTCTCGTCCCTGCAGGTGATGAAGAATTTCGGACCTACTGACAATAACCTCCAGGCGCTAAACTATAGTTTAGCGTCTTTTTTCTGCCGTTTAGGGGCACTTTCGACGGATATCCGAGCCGTGCTTTTTTTTGGTATAATAAAATAAGAAACGTTTCATTAATATGGAAGAGAGCTGGTAACCTCAATGAATCCAAATGAGAGTATATATGAGAACTTAGGAGGAGCTGAAGCGCTACATCGATTGGTGGAAGTGTTCTATGCCAAAGTGCAGCTTCATCCGCAGCTGGGTCCGTTATTTCCTGAAGACATTTCTCCTGTTCTGGAGAAGCAGTATCAATTCCTGACACAGTTTTTTGGCGGTGGCCCATTGTATTCAGAACTGCATGGACATCCCATGATGAGAGCAAGGCATATGCATATTCCCATTACTCCAGAACGTGCTGAAGAATGGTTGCAGTGTATGAAAGAGGCGCTTGTGGAGACCGGCGTAGAAGAGCCGCTGCGTTCCTTCGTGCTTAGCCGCCTTGCAGGTCCCGCACATCATTTTGTTAACATGCCCCAGGAATAATAAGGGACAGGTTGATCCTGAAAGGAATGAGAGTACTTGCCAGACTTAATACCCCTATATTCTATTAAGGTCAAATGTTGCAATTGTGAACATGAATTTTCAACCTCTCGCGTACGCCCTAGTCTAAAAAAGGCTATTCGCCGCGATGCTGATTTTTGTGCATATTACAAAAACGAGAATCCGGATTATTATGTTGTACGTGTCTGCCCAAGTTGTGGGTTTGCCTCTACAGAAAATTCAGCGGACAAGCTGACGGATCTGCAGCGAAAAGCATTCAATGAACAGGTAGGAAAACGATGGAAGAGCCGTGACTTTGGGGATAAACGAAGCTGGGAAACTGCACTTGAGACCTATAAACTGGCGCTTTTATGTGCTCAAAGTATTAACGATAAGGATCGAATTATTGCAAGTCTGCTTCATCACATTGCCTGGTTGTACCGGTATCAAGGGAATACGGAACAGGAACAACGCTTTTTGCGCTATTCATTAGCTGAATATGTGAAGGTATACGAAAAAGACGGAATAGCTGGCAATGATGCCCGGCTCATGTATCTTATTGGCGAACTTAACCGGCGCATTGGAGAGTTCTCTGTGGCTGTAATGTGGTTCTCCCGCCTGATTAATGATCAGAAGATTATGGATGCTGCGATGATTCGAGCTGCCAGGGAGCAGTGGGTTGTGCTAAGAGAGCAAATGCGCGGCGAAGCTGTAGATATGGATGCCGATGGATTGCCTTCAGGTTCTTAAAGCTTTACAAACAACAAAAAGCGCAGAAGAGAGTAATGCTCTCGTCTGCGCTTTATAAAAATGGTAAGATTGGGATTTAGATGAACTTCTCTTTATCGAACTGCCCGATCGAATAGGAGGTAATCTCCGTCGTTATCTACAACTGTAGGGCTGGCGCTGCAACATGGGAAGACAAGTAGTTTTTTCTTGCCGTCACGAACGATTTGCAATTCTTTTGGCTTCATAGGGAGAAGAACATTCTCCGAGTTGCAGAAAGGGCAATACTGCACATACATATCGCCTAAAATAATGTCATAAGGCCAGGTATGACTAAAAGGAATCATTGTGAATCCTTTCCAGAAGGAGACTCTTCATTTCCATCCTCAGCTTGCGGTGAATTCTGCTTTTTGGATAGCTCAGCTATTTTTTGCAGTAAAATATGTTGGGGCATATGCATCAAGTGTTCCAGTGGAACGCCTAGTTGCTTGGATAACGTTATGGCTGTTTCCGGTGAAATTTGTAGTGGCTTCATATGGATGCCCTCCTAAAGTTTATCGGCTATGAATGTTCCGGTATCGTTATTCACTTTACCATGGTGTTAAGTCAATTACAAAGAAAACCAAATGAGAGCAAAGGAATGGTGAGAAGACATGAAACAACCATTATCACTGACTTGGGAACTTGATTCCATATTTGCTGGAGGATCATCCTCTACTGAGTTAGAAAGCTTTTTAAAGAATCTTGAACAAGATATTGCAGCCTTACAGGGTCTGGTGAAGAATGCCGTAGCTCCAACGGATGTTGAGTCTACAAAGGCGCTGGACAAGGTTATAGAACTGCTTCAGAGCTGTTCAGGAAGACTTGTGGAGGTCTCTTCCTTCGCAGACTGTCTGGGCGCTCAGAATCAAATGGACAAAGGTGCGGTAAGACTGTCGGCTCGAGTGACAAGTATGCGTGCCGGATTCGAAGGCATTAACTCACAATTCAGTAACGTGCTTCGTCAGACTACGGACAAGGTATGGGCAGAGTGGATGTCACGTCCTGAGATTGCTCCATTAACGTTCGTGCTGAGCGAGAGCCGTGACTTGGCCCGTGAGAAGATGAGTCCAGAGTTAGAAAGCTTAGCGCTTGAACTAGCCGTTGACGGATATCATGGATGGAGCGGGCACTATGATACGATTGTAAGCTCGATTAAGATCCCATTTGAGGATGAAGAAGGAACAAAGCTGCTCTCCGCAGGTCAAGCTTTTAACAAGCTGGATGATCCAGATCCGAAAGTACGTCAATCCATGTTCCATAAATGGGAAGAAGCATGGACCGAAGCAGCAGATAACTGTGCGGATACCTTGAATCACTTAGCCGGCTTCCGTCTGAAGCTCTATAAAGGAAGAGGTTGGGAAGATATTCTGAAAGATCCGCTGAGCATCAATCGTATGTCACAAGATACTTTGAACGCGATGTGGGACGTGATTACGAATAGCAAGCCTGCACTCGTGACCTATCTTCAACGTAAAGCTAAGCTGCTTGGACTGGATGCTCTTTCCTGGGTAGATGTCGAAGCGCCAGTGGGTAAATCTTCAGGTAAAATCCCATATGATCAGGCTGCTAAAGATATCGTTACCCAGTTCCGCAAATTTAGTCCAAAGATGGCAGAGTTTGCAGAGCGTGCTTTTGATCATAACTGGATTGAGGTGGAGGATCGTCCGGGGAAACGTCCTGGAGGATTCTGTACTTCCTTCCCTGAGAGTAAGGAATCGCGGATTTTCATGACTTATAGCGGTACAACTTCCAATGTTTCAACCTTGGCGCATGAGCTGGGACATGCTTATCATTCTTATTTACTGGATGATCAACCTGTATTTAATCAGAACTACGCTATGAATGTTGCAGAGACTGCTTCAACCTTCGCAGAGGTCATTGTGTCTGACGCTCAGGTTAAAGCGGCTAGCAACGCTGAAGAGAAACTGGCGCTGCTTGAAACGAAAATTCAAAACAGCGTAGCCTTCTTTATGAACATTCACGCCCGATTCTTATTCGAGACTCGTTTTTATGAAAAACGTAAGGAAGGCCTTGTAAATGCTGAAGAGCTGTCTGAATTGATGGTGGAAGCACAGAAGGAAGCCTTCTGTGGGGTGCTTTCGGAATACCATCCCCATTTCTGGGCTTCTAAACTGCATTTTTATATCACCGATGTGCCGTTCTATAACTTCCCTTACACCGTTGGCTACATGTTCAGCACAGGCTTGTATCGACTGGCTCTGCAAGAAGGAGCGTCCTTTGCAGACAAATACGATAGCTTGTTGCAAGATACTGGTGTGATGACTTTAGAGGATTTGGTACTTAAGCATCTGGGTGTGGATCTTACGAAGCCGGACTTCTGGCAAGGTGCTACAGATCTGATTGTAGCTGACATTAATGAGTTCTTGGAGATGACGGAGCAATTAGTTTGAAAAAGTCTAAACTAAGACAAATTTAACGGTAGAAAAAACAATAATTTTTCAGCATGAACACGCAAAAGCCCCTGAAACAGGGGCTTTTTTTAATGATAAAATGTCGAAAAATCACGATTTATAAAAAGAAATATGCGATTAATCTATGGATTTTGCGCATACATAGGGATAATAACCCAATTTTGCCGAATAATGTTGTTTGCCATTTGTCAGTAACCTATAATGAGTCTTAAGACTTATATAAGGCGCGCTAGAATACCACTTGGCTAAGCTCACAAAATTAAGCAAGCGCTTACGAAGTCAGTTCTGCGAAGTGAATTCGAATGAAGCTATGCTCACAAAACGAAGTAAATGCTTTCGAAGCAAGTTTTGTACGAAGTGAATTCGAATGAAGCTATGCTCACAAAACTTTTAGGAGGAAAAGTAATGCTTAAGACGGAACAACTATCATTAGCGAGACAGATGGACATGGTGTTTAAGGAGCTACAGGAAGAATTATCGGGATTAACTTCTGGTACGGTTTTTGTGCAAATACGAAATAACATGATCGGAAAATTCGGGATACGACATAATCCTCTTTCTGGGCGAAGTGGGGGATTCACTGATGCAAAAGAAGGGATGACAGATGGACAGCAGTCTTCTTTTCGACTAATGGCGCTGGAAAGCCTGAAATACAAGCGGCGTTGGACGCATGGCGAAATTTCTTATGAATTCGCCATTAGACAGGGAATGGTGATTGTAGATGCTACATTGGAGTCCAATTATAATATGGCAAATCTAATGATTCGATCGCCTCGTAATGCCTATGCTGAAAGCTCTGAACAATTTTTCGGTTAAGCGTTGTTTACATAAAATTTCAATATATTGTGAAAATCAAAAACCCTCCCACAGCTTCAGAAAGAAGTGTGAGAGGGCTCAAAAGCTACTCGGCTTTAGGCTTTATACCTAGCCGGATAAAACACTTAAGATAACGTTGTTACTGACGACCAGACAGTTGTTGTTCTGCCAGTTGTACTAGACGTTTAGTGATGTAACCGCCCAGAGAACCAGTTTCGCGAGAAGTGTAGTTCCCGTAATAACCGTCAGCTGGGATCGTTACTCCAAGCTCCTGTGCTGCTTCATATTTCAACTGTTGCAATGCTGCAGTTGCTTGAGGAACGACCAGGTTATTGGAACGGCTGCTACGACCTTGACCTGCTTGACCCATGTGTGTCACCTCCTTCGCCCGTTGTGAAGATAGTATGAGCGCTAAGAGGTTAATTCATGCATCACTTCGAAAGGTTTTAAGGATGGTAATTATTAGTGAAATAAAAGTGAGGATAGGAATCCTTTATTGCTAGGGATTATACAAAAAAATCGGTCTTCCCTTACGTAATCGCAAGGCAAGACCGATATAGTGTATATGTGCTTTAAATCTCAGGATAGATCATTTCCAGCACGGTGGATAGATTCTGACTCTGACCAGGTTCTATCGTTAAAAGACCTGTGAAGGAAGCATCCTCGGATACATTCGGTGCATTCGCGAGCCAAGTATAGGGCTCAATGCACAGAAATTGTTCGGCGGGTCCTTTGGTATATAGCACCCAGTGACGGAATAGATTCTCGTCAGCAGTATAACGAAGGCCATAACCATCATCGCGTAATAATAAGGCTTCTACAGGTTGTTTTTCTCCAATACGTAGAGCAGTATCAAAATTAGTTCCCTGCATGTTCATTCCGGTGTTCAAGGCTTCCAGATCACCAAGTGGAATTAGATTGCCGCTAGGGAGCAATTCATCATTCAGTTCATAAATACTATTTACCGGGAGCTTAAGATTCCAGCGCTCAGGTTCTCCATCAATCATAAACCAGGTGTGATAACCGATTCCAAAAGGAATTCGGTGATCTCCAAGATTTGTAACCTTTAAAGTTTGGGTAAATCGGGCTTCCTGAAGCCTAAACGTCATTTCGAATTTAAGCGGGATAGGAAATTGCTCCATCCAGTGGGGATCATCTTCCGTTAGAAATTCAGTAGTGACCGCGCAACCATCCTCATCTTCTTCAATATCGCTGACACACCAGGCCTGAGTTCGGTGTAGACCATGAATATGATTGTCATTAGCGGTGTTCTGGTCAAATTGATAACTTGTACCCTCGAACTGAAATTGGCCCTTACGAATTCTTCCGGGTGGAATTAATAGCGGCATGCCAAAATGGTAAGGTTTTTGCATAAAGAAAGCTTGATCGCTTTCATCAGGGCGCCGTAGAATTTCTCGTTGTTTCTTTACATCAAACAATGAAATCACGTTATTTCCTAGTCGCGGCAAAAGCGTGACTTCCAGTTCACGGCTGTGCAAAATATAAGTATCATAACCGCCCCACTGCCCTTTGGTCACCTGTTTCATGAGATATGCTCCTTTATCGTAACTGTAATCGAATAGAACATGGATAACCTTATCATAACAGATTTATACGGTAGTGGTTAAGTGATTTGACAACTTCTCTTTATGGTTCTATGATGAAGGCATTAATTCATGATGATAATGTGATGACGGGGACAAGTAGGCAGGCATTGCACCTTCAGAAAGCCGGTGGTTGATGCGAACCGGTAGGACAAACCTGATGAATGGACCCCTGAGCGCCGAGCTTGAACGGGAGCTAGATGCCCTAGTAGACCGGCCGGATCTTCCCCGTTAACGGAAGACTAAGGCTGTTTTTTTCTTGTCCAAACAAGATTAAGCAGCGAATAAGGGTGGCACCACGGTCTCACGTCCCTTGCGGATGAGGCTTTTTTTGCGTTCTCGGAAACTTAGAAACGAAATCAAACGGAGGTCTATATTATGAAAAAAGTAATGTCAGGTATTCAGCCGAGCGGTTCACTTACACTGGGGAACTACATTGGAGCACTGAAAAATTTTGTGAAGCTGCAAGAGGATCATCAATGTTTCTTTATGGTAGTCGATATGCATGCAATCACTGTAGCACAAGATCCTGCGGCACTGCGTGAACAGTCAGAGTCCGTAGCGGCCCTCTTTATTGCAGCAGGAATTGATCCTGCACGTTCTAATGTCTATATGCAGTCTCATGTGCCACAACACGCTGAACTGGGCTGGATCATGACGACACTTACAGCAATGGGCGAGCTGGAGCGTATGACCCAGTTTAAAGATAAATCATCAGGTAAAGATTCTGTTGGCGCTGGTTTATTCGTCTATCCTTCCTTGATGGCAGCAGATATTCTTGTTTATAATGCGGATCTTGTACCAGTTGGAGAAGATCAGAAACAACATTTGGAACTGACTCGTGATTTAGCTGGCCGCTTTAATAATCGTTTTGGCGAATTCTTTACCATTCCGGAGCCGTACATTCCAGAGGTGGGTGCACGTATAATGTCTCTGGATGATGGCACCAAAAAAATGAGCAAGAGCAGTCCTAACGCAGGCAGCTACATTGCTCTGTTAGATTCACCGGACATAATCCGTAAAAAAATCAGCCGTGCAACGACTGATTCAGGACGTGAAGTGATTTTTGATCCGGCTAATAAACCAGAGATCAGTAATTTGATGAGTATTTATTCCGAATGTTCTGGAATGACACTGGGGCAAATCGCCGATCGTTATGAAGGGCAAATGTATGGCGGCTTTAAGAAGGATCTTGCTGAAGTGGTTGTAGCTACGCTTGAGCCTATACAACAACGATATAATGAAATTCGTAGCTCGGGTGCGATCACAGATATTCTTGCAGAAGGTGCTGGTCGTGCCCGCATTGTTGCCACAGAGACGCTGAATGGAGTTAAAGAGCGGATGGGATTTCTGCCAGCCCGTTAATCTAATCAGCGCTTAGGCTTTCCTGCTTGCGTCTGATCTTGGCCTTAAGAATAAATCCCCAGCCGATATTCATGACACAGAGAAATCCGAGCAGAAGTGCCAACCAAAAGCTATAACTGATCGCGATTGAAGCGGCAGTAAGAATAAGAATAGAAGAACAAGCGAACCAAAGTGAAAGTCCTTTACCCATTAAGAGAGCCTTCCTTTCTATGTCTGCTAAAATGAATCCCGGAGTATGATAATAATACTCCGGGATTTTTTGTGATTATAGAATAGATCTCTGCGTAAGTCTACAGTTTCATCGTAAAGATCCAGGGTCAATGGAAAATCGTTTGTCGAGCTTCTCGCTGCTAAGCCAACCTACATAAGTATTTAAAGGTCGATATTGATTGTCCATCACTAATACAGCCACAAATGGGTATTGTTTACGATGTAAATAACGTACGTCCCCCCAGCGCACCATATATCCTGAAGGAAGTTCTTCGACTTCGGCTACTGCATAAGAGGTGAAGTATAGAAAGGACTGAATATCAGGGTGCGACTTGGATATTTCCACAGCGGGATGATTCGAGCATACAGCATGTTTGAACCATTCCAATCGATGATTGACTAACTGCCCAACATCATAGCTACCATCTTTTTTCACTTTTACTACGTTCCAGCGCTTTAGAGAAATTGTAGGGATTACAATATAACGTTCGCCGGCATTATGATGTAAATCCTTGAGTTTGATATTACGCGTAAGGCGTGCGTGAACGACGGTTCTCCAAATATAATAAAGAATTGTACAGGCATACAGCGTAATAAATAAAGGTTGCGGCGGAACGATACCGGTGATCCAGAGAAGGATGGCTGCGATATGGCTACCAAATATAAACGGGTCAAAAATGTGGATGATGTTCCAGGCAATCCATTTCTCTGTGAATGGACGTGCAGCCTGAGTGCCATAGGTATTAAATAGATCAGAAAATACGTGAACACCTACGCCAATGAAGCTCCAGAGTGCGATGTGGCTTAGGGCTTGTAAATCAGTAAAGCCAAATAAAGGCCCCAACACGAAGGAAATCAGGGCGGGCCACAGAATTAGAAAGGGTAGGGAATGTGTGATTCCTCGGTGATTACGAATATACAACGCATTATCCTTCAGTCGTAGCGCAGTATCGGCATCAGGAGCCTGAGAGGCGAGCACTGTTGCCAGCATAACAGCCCCGGCCAGTTTCGGATCAGAAGCAACGATGGGATCAACGAAGGAAAGCCCGGCTAAGCCTAGGCCCATAACTAAATGTGTAGCAGTATCCATTGGTCAGTTCTCCTTTGTTGTTCGGAAGTTCTCTATTAATAATTACCCAAATACAGCTCTGGTTATTAGGGGGATTGAAAGAAAAATTAAATAAATATTGTCACGTAATTGTCGAATTCATGAACTTACTGCCCCATGACTGTCAAAGTCTTCACGGGTTTGTTATGATAAAGTTAACAGCGAAGTAGTGAATACTTCGGTTAGAACGTTAGATTTTCGTTTAGAAGGAGGATCATTAGGTGTGGACAATCATATAACATTTCAAGCTTCTTCCGATTCTGCAGCCATGTCTGCAAAATCTCCACCGGAAGGTGCTAGCTGGCGTGATTTCATTGCTGTAACAAAACCCGGTATTATCCGATCTAACCTTATTGCGGCGTTTGCGGGATATTGGTTGGCCTCGGGTTGGGATGTTCATTACGGCAGATTAGTTCTGACTCTGCTCGGTACAATGCTGGTTATGGCTTCGGCCTGTGTTTTTAATAACTATTTCGACCGGGATCTGGACATGAAGATGGAAAGAACCCGTGAACGGGGGCTTCCTACAGGACGACTGAAACCAAACACTGTATTATTATACGCCATTGGGCTTGGTATTGCAGGTTTGATCGTGCTGTTTGCTTTTTCAGGTATGCTTGCCGGTTTGTTTGGAATTGTTGGCATGTTCGTTTACGTAGTAGTATACACGCTTTGGTTGAAGCGGACATCCACATGGAGCACCTCTGTAGGTGCGATTTCTGGAGCAATGCCCCCGGTAATTGGTTATGTTGCGGTTTCAGGAACGGTTGATCTAGGCGCTTGGCTGATCTTTGCCATGTTGTTTCTATGGCAACCCCCTCACTTCTGGGCGTTGGGCATTAGACGTAAAGAAGAATATAGAGCGGCAGGATTTCCATTACTACCTGTAGTTAAAGGAACACGACGTACGAAATTTCAGATGATTCCTTATGTAGCCCTTTTGCTGCCTATTCCAGTGTTAATGTACGCCTACGATTACGCAGGCATATTTTTTCTAATCATTTCATCAGCGTTGTCCTTGGCTTGGTTAATATTGACCTTGATGGGTTTTAAGGCAAAGGATGATGAAGTTTGGGCGAAGAAGAACTTCCTCTTCTCCATTAACTACCTGACGGTTAGTTTGATCGTACTTGTATTAAATACGATTCACGGTTAAGAAGAGGGAGGGTATACGTGTCCGTGCAGACCTTTAAGCGTTATAAATGGACTTGGCTTCTGCTAATACTTGCTTTGATTATGGCTGGTTATCTGGCAATTAACGCTTTAAATTTAGGAAAAGAAAAATTGCCAGTAATCGGAGAAGTACAGGACTTTTCTCTTGAAAATGTGAATGGAGACCAGGTTACTCTGGCTGATACACAAGGTAAAGCACGGCTGGTATACTTCTTTTTTACACAGTGTCCGGATGTATGTCCCATAACTACGTTTTTGTTATCTCAGACACAGAAGATTCTGGTCGAGGATGGCAGTTTTGGTAAAGATACGGAGTTTGTTTCTATCTCTTTTGATCCGAAGAATGATACTCGGGAAGCTATTAAGACTTTTGCAGACCGTTTTCAGGCGAATTATGATGGATGGTATTTCTTGCGGGGGGATCAGGAAGAAGTTCGTAAGTTAGCAACGGATTCTTTTAAAGTATTAATCGCAGGGAATTCCAAAGAAAATTTCGTACATGCCAACCGTATAGCGCTAGTTGACCGAGATAATCGACTTCGTGCATTGTATGACGCAGGAGATACGGAGAATGTAACGCCTGAATTTCTTGCCGACCAGCTGAAGGAATTGGCTCGGGAATAGAACATCAAATCTTAAAAACGCCTTTTTCGAATCCCTTTTTATTGGGGGATAACGAAAAAGGCGTTTTTTTATATACGATAGTATAAGTTTCCTGCTATACATTATCCTTATACTTGCTTCAGCTAAAATGGAAGTGGTTCAGGGTATATGATAAAATCTTCCAATCCAGCTTTTTCGAGCTGAGTGATGTTGTATTCATCAGGCGTACCTTCCACACCTGCATATCCGCGGCGAGTATAAATATGATCGGCATCTGGGAAGGCATCCCGGAGCACACTGCGTATTTTTTTGCCAGAGCTGTCGTTATCCAAATAAAGGTATACTTCTCCATCTCCTACTTGTTGCCGGAGGGATTCTAATTTTAGTGTATTTAATGTACCAAAGGTACATAGGATCTCTACTTCCGGTACCAGCACGCGTCGTAATCTGCTGCGGTCGTTCTTACCTTCGACAATAATCGTTATGGACATTAGCTGACAATCACCTCCGGGAATGGGTCCAAGCATCAGGCTCATTATAGTTTACCGAAGGATCGTCATTTTTAACAACTGTTTCGGCAGGAAAGTCTTCATTCCCCGGGAAATGTCGTAAAAGCCAAGAATCATGCGGCTCGCCCTTTCCATTTGGAAGTAAGGTTCGATAGTTTCCCTGTGTTTTTAGGTGGAAGAAGAAGCAATGCTACCATTAGAACTAAAAAGGCTATGAAGTAAGGAGAAACAAAGGACCTTAGCTGTCCGGCAGCCACGGGACCAGCGAATGCACCAAGTGACATGGCTATCGATTGCATGGAGAAAGTCCGACCCATTCGCCCAGGACCACCTAGACTAATGAAGAGTGAGGCCATTGCAGGAAATAGCACTCCTTTGGCTGCACCGAGCACAAAAAGAATCGCAGCAGTCGGGATACTGTCGAATGAGGCGAGTCCAAAGAAGCAGATAGCCATTCCCAGTAATGCCGCTGCTATTCTTCCTCCTGGTGATAGACGGTTCAGGAAGAGCATGCTGAGCGTTACCAAAGCACCTAAACTGAGGAGTGACAGGAGTATACCTGTGGAAAGGATACTATTACTCCCTGTTTGAGATAGTGGGAGCTCGAAAAAGAGAACGCCTTGTGAACAGGAAACGAAAAAAGGTAAAAGGTAATACCGTTTGGATACCTGATCGTCATCTTTCGCTGGAATAGAAGGTTTATCTGGAACTTTTAATGAGGATTGCGCTGAGCTTAGCGGCTTTAAGATATGTCTCGAAGGTGCAGGTACACTAAAAAAAGCCATGATTCCTGTTGCGATAAGGAGCCATCCAAGTGTGGTGAAGGTACCAGAGTAGCCGGCTTTTGCTACGATAAAAGCTCCCGCAGCAGGCGATACAACGGAAGCTAACGTATGAACGATACCATGTCCTGACATATATTTACCCTGCTCTGTGGCATCCGATGATAAAGAAGCTAGTAACGTCATACAGGCTGGAGAGAGAAAAGCGAGCACGAATCCACTTGCTGCTCTTAGCATTAGCAGATGCCATGGAAGCTGTACATGAGCTTGCAGCAGTAGGATAGCTCCCGCTGCGACAAGGCTGAAGACGATGTAACGGCGGGAGCCATTACGATCGACGAGTACGCCTGCAAGCAGATTGCCGGGAAGGTGGGTCAACGAGTACATGCCCATCATCCAGCCAATAAAGGTGGGTCCCGCGCCAAGAGAGATGGCAAAGGGCGTAAGGACGGGATACTGAGCATGTAAATCGAAGAACGCCAAAAAGAGAAATAAGTATAGCCACAGCGCAGTTTTCACAGGGGAACACCTCCGAGAGCCACCTACAGCACAAGTGAATGCAGGACGGCGTAATAATGAAGAACCAATTCTTAAGCACTACTTGTACTTTACGTGGGACAGAGAGGGCTTATACCGCTTTTTTAATTCCACTCGTAGGTATACCTTTTACGGAGGGTGGAACCATGAATTATGATGGGTATTCATGTATAATAATTAATATTGGCGTTATGTCTATGGGAAGAGAGAATCCTTGGGACGAAACTAGGCGATAGGGGTGTTGTGAGATTGATGGATCCAGAGGTATGGTCACAGTTTATAAGGGAAAATTGGCTAGTTATTGTAATTGCGCTTGTCCTGCTGTTTGCGGTTGTTAATTTGGTTAAAACCGTTCTGAAATGGGCGATTGTCATTGTGATCGTTGTAGGTTTGTTCATCTATAGTGGTGTTACAATGGACCAAATTGGTAACGCTGTGAATAAGGTGGCAGATGGAACGGTAAGCACGCTAAAGAAGGAAGCGCAAGAGGTTATGCTTAAAGAAGCGCAGGATGCGAAGTACACTTCAAATGGAGACGGGACCTTTACGATTACAACGCCGAATATTGAAGTGAAGGGCGCAGCGGGTGAAGATAAAGTAGAGGTTACTTTCCGTGGTGTTAGTCTTGGGAAGTGGAGTGTTACTGATACGACAAAAACATTTATCGAGGAAGCCCGCAAACATCAATAACAGGCTTGGGCTCAAAAATATAACAAGCGAGCAAGCGCGCGACTGAAAGGAGAGAGCGAATATGATAAACGGATGGATGACTAGTGTGAGTGATGCTAATATCATCTCGATCGCCCTCCTGCTGGTTGTAGTCTTCTCTCTATTGCAAGGCTGGAGCAGAGGTTTCTCAAGTGCTACCGGAAGATTATTTGGGCTGCTGGGAACAGGATTATTTACTATAGCATCTTTGGTATTAGCTATCCCAGCTGCAGCCTTCCTCAATCCCTATGTAGAGACTTGGGCGTCGGGGATTAGTCTTCCTGACACGAAGCTTACACAGTGGCAGCAAATTTATTATACGGCGGTGTCTGTGTTATCAGAATCACCGCTAGTTAGATTTCTGTTATTACTCCTGATTTCTTATCTGTTAATCCGTATGCTCTTAGGGTTGTTATCCATGTTGGTTCCTTTTCCACAATTGCGGCGTGCTAAGAAGTTTAAAGACAGAAAGATTACGCAGGTTAGCCGTATGGGAGGAGCAATCGTTGGATTAATTATCGGTTTAATGCGTAGTCTGGTAATTGTTCTCGCTCTTTTCATCTGTGTTGGATTAAATCCGGAGAGTGGATTTAGCCGTTATGTGGAGTCCTCTCCAATCTATAGTCAGAGCGCTGCAGCTGTATTTGAACCTATTGTTGGTGAGACTGTGCAGAAGAAACTCCCTATTCTGACGAAGACCGTTGCAGCAGAGATGAATGATATCCTTCGCAGGAAATATGAGGTTATCGATCATGAAATTCCTCAGGATATTATAGGAGCAGCAGAAGACATTGTTGGACAAGCGCAAGATGAAGAGAAAAAAGCGAGACTTCTCTATGATTGGGTAGGTACACGCGTGACTTATGATTATGCTAAAGCTGATAATTATTTGCAAAACAGGGTCTGGCATGAACAAACACCACAGGATACATTCGACACTCGGCAAGGGGTATGTATAGACTATGCCCGACTGTACGCTGTGATGGCTCGTTCACAGGGCTTGCAGGTTCGGGTTGTAACAGGTCAGGGTTATGATGGGCGTGGCGGGTATGGTGCACATGCTTGGAATGAAGTATATATAAGTGATCGGCAAGCTTGGATCCCGCTGGATCCGACTTGGGCTAGCAGCGGAGATTGGTTCAATCCGAAGGATTTTGATGAAACGCATATTAGGGAGAACGCCCTCTGAGTGAGGGCGCTGAACTCCTGGGGTGTGGTACAATAAACTCAAGTAACGTCAGTTCTAACTTAAATGCGAGGGCATGCTCACAATAAGCAGCTAAGAACTCACCTTCATCATAAGAGTAATGTCACAGGCAAAGGGATGTCAGACATTTTCAAATATAAGAAAGTATAAGCACTATACTTTATGTCTTATATTTCTCGCATAAACACTTACCGTCCTTATAAGGACAGTCAAGGCGTTTATGCTTGTAGAAGGGGAGAAAGCTGGTGAGTTTGTTTGGTAAGCAGCCCCCGCCTAAGGACGGGATATCTTCAAGAAATTCTGTAGGTCTGAGACTGAATGTTTTTTTCTTTGGCACTTTTTTTATTTTTTGTATTATTATCGTACGTCTTGCAGGTTTACAGTTTACTGAGGGAGCTCTGTTGAGTGAAGAAGAAACGAGCCGGGAAACGAAAATTGTTCCGCTCGCAGCGATGCGTGGGATTATTTTTGCTGCCGAAGGAGAGCAGATTGCCTATTCAACACCTACGGAGTCGCTTTACCTTACATTAACTAAAGATTACACAGCTAGAACGACAGATAAAGTAACAGGTGAGACCTCACTTACGGAGAAGGCGAAGTACAACTCCGATATGCTTGCAGTAAGGCTTGCAGCTGATTTTGCTAAATATGGAGATCCGAATGCACCGAAGCTGACGCAGCAAGATATCTTGGATTCATTAGATTTAGATTTCAAAAAGTATTTAGGTTATGTGCCGCGACGGATCAAGACTGGATTAATTCCAAAGGAAATAGCCTATTTCATGGAGCATAAAGACAATTATCCGGGGCTAACGATCGTGGAGGAGAGCGTTCGTCACTACGATAAAGATACGGTAGCGGTGCAGACAGTCGGCTTTGGAAAGCCATTTAAATCGACTGAAGATATAGCGATGTATAAGAATGTCCGTAGTGAAATGAAAAAAGATTCTCCCCCTGGACTTATGTATAAAGCAGAAGAATATGTGGGGTTTGATGGTCTGGAAATGCAGTATCAACGAGAGCTACGAGGAGAAAATGGTTATCAGGTCATTTCGGTGACTCCTCAGAATATGGCTGAGAAGGTTGAACAGAACGTTGCTCCTGTAAAGGGGAATAATATTTGGATGACCCTTAATAAGAAGATTCAGATGAAGACAGAACAGGCCATATTGGATCAGATTAAATGGCTGCATACCAATGCTGTTCAAGGTGAGACGCATCCAGATGCTTTAACAGGATATGCCGTAGCCATGGAAGTGGAGACTGGAAATATTGTCGCCATGGCAAGCATGCCGGATTACGATTCAAATGTATGGACCAAAGACTCCTTACCGACACCTGTCTGGAATAAAATTATGAATAATCATCTAAATGGTACGATTACTTCGAATTCATCTGGTAGATCAGGTCATGATTTTAGTTCACTTGTGTTTATGGGATCTACGATCAAACCATTAAGTGTGTTAATTGGTTTAAATGAAGGTTTTTTTAATACCTCAACAACCTATTCAGATGTGGGCATTACTTATTTCGGTAAGGATAATAAATCATCCGTACGAAATTCATCGGGTCACGTATATGGTCCACTAGATCCAGCTAAAGCTATTAGAGACTCTTCTAACGTATTTATGATTGATATGGTGGGTAAGCAGCTTTACAAGAAATATCCGGGGGATAAAGGCATAGAGGTCTGGGACAGATATATGAAAGAATTCGGGCTGGGAGTATCAACGAAAAGTGGTCTCCCAGGCGAATCACCGGGCCAGATTAACTATACTGATCTTAAGGCCGCAGGCAGCTCGCAGGCCGCACTTATCTATGCTTCTTTTGGCCAACAGGGCAGTTATACTACATTGCAGCTTGCCCAGTATGCTTCTACGCTTGCTAATGAAGGGGTGCGTATTAAGCCTCAACTTGTTAGTAAGATCACGGATGCACAAGGGAAGTTGGTTAAGGAATTTAAACGAGAAGTGCTTAATACAGTAACATTTGACAAATCCTACTGGAAAGAGATCAAACAGGGGATGAGCAGTAAAGTTAGTGCTTTTGATGATTTTCCTTATGATTTTGCACGTAAGACAGGTACCTCTGAAAAAACAGATAGAAAAAATATTAACCGCGATAATGGGGTATTTATTGCTTTTGCTCCGCGAGATAATCCGAAGCTGGCCGTAGCGGTTGTTATACCAGAAGGGGGCTTTGGCTCCAACAGCGCTGCTCCGGTGGCTCGTAAAATTTTTGACGCCTATGATTGGGAGTACGGGCTCGATGGTGTGCCGAAAAAGAATGTTGCTCCTGCGTCAGGCCCCGTTCAAGAATAATTAGAGAAAAAGGAGAGAAATAAACTGTGAGTTTTTTCCGTAAGCAGGCCTCACCTCCAGATGAGACCAACAGTAAAAGTTCCATAGGCCTGCGACTCAACGTGTTTTTCTTTAGCACGTTTGTTATATTTTGCGTAATTATTATACGCCTGGCTGTGTTGCAATTCGTGGAAGGACCCACTTTAACTGAAGTGGAGACAAGCAGAGATACCAAAAATGTACCGCTAGCTTCCATGAGAGGTGTAATTTATGCTGCTGAAGGTGAGAAGTTAGCGTACTCTACGCCGGTTCAATCGCTGTATATTACGCTTAATAAGGAGTTTACCGCCAAGCAAACAGATAAAATTTCCGGTAAAACTACTCTGACCCCTGAAGCGAAAGCTAAATCAGATGCATTGGCGGCTAAGCTGGTAGCTGATTTCAATAAATACGGTGATCCAAAAGCTGAGAAAATGACAGAAAAAGATGTTATTGAGGCACTGGATTTATATTTCCGGAAATCACTAGGCTTTATGGCACGGCGAATTAAGGCTGATCTAACGACTCAGGAAGTAGCCTATTTCATGGAACATAAGGATGAATACCCAGGCCTTGAGATTGTCGAGGAAAGCATTCGTCATTACGACAAAGATACGGTTGCCGTACAGACGGTAGGTTATATCAAGCCTTTTAAATCAGCAAACAGCCTTAATATTTATAAGAATATCTTAAATGCAATGAAGAACAATCCGGAGCCAGGACTAACTTATAAAGACGACGAATTTGTCGGATTTGACGGCCTGGAGCTGCAGTATCAGAGAGAGCTTCGGGGACAAAACGGCTATCAGGAAATCTCCGTCAATCCACAGAACATGGCAGAAAAAGTCGAACGTGTAGTTCCTCCTGTAAAAGGTAATGACGTCTGGACAACCATTAATAAGAGCATTCAGATGAAGACAGAGCAGGCGATTATGGATCAGATTAAGTGGCTGCATTCCAATCCTGTACAGGGAAAAACGCATCCTAATGCTTTAACTGGTTATGCTGTAGCGATGGAAGTTGATACGGGGAATATCGTCAGTATGGCAAGTATGCCGGACTACGATACGAACATTTGGACATCAGGCTCCTTATCAACAGATGTCTGGAACAGTATTATGAATAACTACCAGAACGGAACCATTAATCCGATTTCTTCAGGAACTTCAGGGAATGGGCTTAGGTCTGTATTGCTATTAGGTTCAACGATTAAACCTTTAAGCGTTCTCGTCGGTCTGAATGAAGGCCTCTTTACACCTTCAACTTACTATTCAGATAGAGGTTTCGCGACTTTTGGTAAAGCTGGTCATGAAACCAAGGTAAGAAACTCTGGAGGACATGTGTACGGTTCTATGGACCCTGCAAGAGCGATTGAGAAATCGTCGAATGCGTTCATGGTTGATATGATCGGTAAACGATTGTATGACAAATACAAAAGCAAAGGCGTAGATATCTGGGATAGGTATATGAAAGAGTTTGGTCTTGGTGTATCCACGGGAAGTGGTCTGCCCAATGAATTCTTAGGACAGATTAACTATACCAATATAGAGGCGGCAGGTAGTGCCCAAGCGGCACTTGTATATGCTTCTTTCGGGCAACAAGGTAGTTATACAGTGTTGCAGCTTGCGCAATACGTAGCTACACTTGCTAATGAAGGACAGCGGATCAAACCTCAGCTAGTTAGCAAGATTACAGATGCTGACGGAAAAGTAATTAAGGAGTTCGGTCGTGAAGTGCTAGATGAGGTAACCGCCTTCGATAAATCCTACTGGAAAGAAATCCAACAGGGTATGCGAAGTGAAGTGAGTGCTTTTTCTAATTTCCCTTATGATTTTGCTCGTAAGACGGGAACATCGCAACAAGTGGCAAAGGGTCAAATTCGCGATAACGGTGTATTTATTGCCTATGCCCCACGAAATAATCCTAAGCTGGCCGTAGCCGTAGTTATTCCAGAAGGGGGCTTTGGTTCCCAGAGTGCTGCGCCGGTCGCACGCAAAATTTTTGATGCTTATGATTGGGAATATGGACTTGATGGCGTTCCGAAGAAGAGTCTACAGTCCGGTAATAATACGAATGATCCTGCGAATGAAGGAACGACTACAGGTACTCAGTAACTTCGACTCTAAGGTGAATAATGATTAAAAAATAAACAGCTGCTCTATTGAGAGCATAAAAGAATGGAGGGGTGGCAATGACTGCCAAATACCGCCTGCTTGCTTTGGATATGGATGGAACCCTACTGAATGATGAACAGATTATTACACCTACAACGGTGAAATGGCTTCAAAAGGCGGTCGACGCAGGCGTTCATGTCTGTCTATCGACAGGCCGGGCTTTTACAAGTGCATTTCCATATGCTGAGCAGCTTGGACTAGAAACACCTATGATTACTGTGAACGGTAGTGAGGTATGGCGAGCACCGCACGAAATTTATCGGCGATCCTTGATGGACCCTATGCTGGTACAACAAATGTATGAACTTGCTAAAGAAGATGACATCTGGTTCTGGGCCTATTCTACGGAAAAGGTCCACAAACAGGATAACTGGGATGGGGATGTAACGGGCAGAGAATGGCTTAAATTCGGTTATCACACCGAAGATGATGAGCTTCGTCATAAGCTGCTGCTTCGTCTTCAAGATATGGGTGGGCTGGAGATTACGAACTCCTCTCCGCATAACCTGGAGATTAACCCTCTTGGAGTGAATAAAGCAGCCGGAATCATGGAAGTCTGTAAGCTCCTAGGACTAGACATGTCCCAAGTTATAGCGGTTGGTGATAGTCTCAACGACCTTGCAGCGATTCAGCAGTCAGGGCTTGGGGTTGCCATGGGCAACGCTCAGGAGACGGTTAAAGAAGAGGCTGACGCTGTGGTGGCTTCTAATAATAATGATGGAATTGCAGAAGTCATTCAAAAATATATTTTTAATGAAGCTATTGCGAAGTGAATCCATAGAGCATATTTGCTATTAGGAGGTTAAGTATTGACGATCCTGGGTTGGATTCTTATTATTGCTTTATTTGCCGTAGGGCTAGCCGGGGCAGTGTATCCTATACTGCCGGGTGCACTTGCGATTTATCTTGCTTTTTTCGTATATGGCTGGTTCTTTTCTTTCGAGCCTTTTGGTGTTTGGTTCTGGATCATTCAAACGCTGATCGTTGTAGTTCTATTTATTGCTGATTACGTTGTAGGGGCGTGGGGCGTTAAGAAATTTGGCGGCTCACGTTCATCGATTATCGGGAGTACGATTGGGCTAATCATTGGTCCTTTTGTAATCCCAGCCTTCGGACTTATTATTGGTCCGTTTCTGGGTGCCTTTATAGGAGAATTGATCGTGGGTTCTTCACCAGCTAAAGCTGCCAAAGTAAGTGTAGGATCCATACTTGGGTTGTTTAGTAGTACTGTTGTCAAAATTGTGCTACAAATTATTATGGTCGTCCTCTTTTTTATATGGGTCGTCCGGTTTTAATTTTAACAGTGAAGAAGGGGAAATGGTTTGTCCAAGAAAGAGTCTTTCGTAAAAGGCACGCTTATCCTTGCTGCTGCAGCTTTGGTGGCAAGGGTACTCGGGCTTGTTCAGCGGGTGCCGCTGGATCATATTTTTGATGATGTGGGGAGAGCATCATTTGGGGTATCGAACAATATCTATTTAATGCTGCTCACCGTGGCTACAGCAGGTATTCCAAGTACGCTCAGTAAAATGGTCTCCGAGCGGTACGCTCTGAATCGTCCTGAAGAAGCGAGACAAGTATATCATGCAGCATTAATATTTTCAGTAGCAGCAGGGGTAATCATGACTGCCTTGCTGTACTTCGGCGCTCCGTTCTATGCGACACATATTGCTGACGTACCTGAGTCAGCGATGGCAGTTAGGGCTATTGCACCTGCACTTTTACTTTTTCCGGCAATTGCCATGATGCGCGGTTATTTTCAAGGGCGCAACAATATGATGGCCGGTGGTATTTCACAGATTGTAGAGCAGTTTGCTCGCGTACTAGTCGCTATTTTATTAGCTTATATTCTATTACAGCAGGGATATAACAATACAACTATAGCAGCAGGAGCATCCTTTGGTAGCGTAATTGGTAGTATTGCAGCATTTGGTGTCATGATTTATTTTGCAATCAAGCTGCGCCGAGAGGATAAACAGCAAGGATTAAATTACAATACCACTCAAAAATTGCCGATTTGGGGAATTTACAAGGATATTTTCACACTATCAATTCCGATCGTGCTCTCTTCACTTACGATTCCCGTAGTGAATGTGATTGATACTTCTTTGGCTGTTCCACTGCTTATCGATCAGATGGGGAGAGAGAGTGCAACAGCAGCTTTGGGTATACTAACCACGCGTGCACAAAGTGTGGCCGGAATTCCACCGGTACTAGCCATTGCGCTAGGTACCTCGCTGATTCCGATCATATCAGCTGCCTATGCCCGTCGTGATGAGGGACACTTGAAGAAGCAAATTACACTTGCTTTGCGGATTTCTATCCTGACAGGGATGCCAATTGTATTGGCGCTTGTGGCAGCGGCTTATTCTGTGAATGGGTTACTGTTCAGCAGCTTGGACGGAAGCGGAATTGTGGCGATGCTTACGATTGGAACGATCTTTCAGATCACCATGATGACAACGAACTCCATCTTGCTCGGTATGGGCAAATCACGTATTTCAATGTATTATGTGCTAGTGGGTATTATTGTTAAATTAGCCGCGAGCTTCTTACTAAGTAAGGTATTTGGGATCTACGGGATTATCGGCGCAACAGCACTTTGTTTCGTAGTCATTACTATTCTTAACTTACGGATGCTGAAATCCATTGTACCTTTCGAAATTATGGGTAAACGGTGGGGCGGCTTCGCAATTGCAGTTCTGGTGTCCGGTGTTATTGGTTTTGGTTTGAACCAAGCTGGAATTCTGTTAACAGATCTAATGCCTGCACGTCTGGCGTTTCTGATCACTTGTCTTGTTGTAGGGGCAGCAGTTGTTATTATTTATCTGGTCATGCTAATTGTACTGGGTGTGCTTACTAAACAGGAAATCTCCAGTTATCCGCGTGCATTGCAAAAATTGTTGAATCCGCTGATGAAATTACAGCCTGCGCGTGTTCGTATGCGAGAATAAGTTTGACTTCTGCATGACATTTTGCTTCACTTAAAGAATAGAAATTTGACAGATATGGAAGAAAGGACTGAATTAACAATGGACAAAATTAGTTCTCCTGGTGAATTTCAAGTAGCCATTCAATCTCCTCGATTAACTGTAGCCATCTTCAAGGCGGACTGGTGCTCGGATTGTAAATTTATCGATCCCTTTATTCCTGAGGTAGAGCAAGCCTATGCAGATCGTCTAACGCTGGTTGAGGTTGACGTTGATGCTGTAGGTGACGTTAGTCAGGAACAAAATATTATGGGTATTCCAAGCTTTGTAGCGTATTCCGATGGACGTGAATTGGTTAGATTCGTTAATAAATTACGTAAATCCCGCGAGGAAATTGAGAATTTCCTGGATAAAGCGGTTCAAGTGCATCAAAGCCTTCAACAGTAATTCCGGAAAACCACCGCTTTCGCCTGTTTGAGCAAAAGCGGTGGTTTTTTAAGATGCTTCTTCATTCCTAAAAACTGCGGGTGATATTTTTTGACGACAAATCAGTTGAAATGGCTTAGTTATCTTACTTGCCTTATCATGTTCCTCGCTGTACTAGGGGGAGCGGTAGTAACGAAGACTGGATCGGGATTGGAATGCGGAAATGAATGGCCGCTCTGTCATGGGAAATTAATTCCGGCTTATACTGTAGGTTCGATGATTGAATACACCCATCGCTTGTTTAGCGGCTTGGCTGGGTTATTGTCACTTGCCTCGATGTTTGCTTTTTGGCGTTATGCCCGAAATCGGAAGGACTTGTTAGCATATGCATTCATGACTTTACTGTTTGTAATTGTTCAAGGTGGTATGGGAGCGCTTGCAGTAATTAAATCCCAATCAGCTGCTGTGATGGCACTGCATATGGGCTTCTCCTTAATCGCTTTTTCAAGTTCTCTGATGCTGGCTCTCGGAGCTAAAAGGAGACATGAAGCAGGTGAGTACGATCCTAAGGTGGAGCTACAGAAGAAACCCGTCAGCAAGGCTTTCCGCAATTTAACCTGCTTAACGGCCTTATATTCCTATGTTGTTGTTTATATTGGAGCCTTTGTTAGTCATACGGATTCACGTGGTGGATGTTCGGGCTGGCCGCTATGTAACGGTGAATGGGTTCCCGAGCTTTCCGGGGGAGTAGGTATTGTTTTTACGCATCGGATTGCGGCTTTGATCTTATTCATTCTTACTGCGGTGCTTGGTCATTTAGCTTTTTGGAAACATAAGGATTACCCAGAGCTAAGAGCTCTTGGCGTAGCTGCTGTTCTGCTATGCTTGATGCAGGTGTTTAGTGGAGCTGCTGTTGTTTACACGCTTGATAATGAAAGATTGTACATATTTGCCGCCTTGGCTCATATTTTGTTGATTGCCTGTTTGTTTGGTGTTCTATGTTATATGAGTGTAAGAGTCTGGCAGCTGAATCGCGCGAGAAATGTTGTTGTTGAAAAAAATAGAGCAAATCCAATGACACCGTTGTAACGCCCTTAGTAGAAAGTTCCCACCGTGGATAGAGTCGCTTTACCTGCGGAATAATAAAGTGGAAATCGGTATATCGTGGTGCTGGATAAAACTTTAGGAGGACTGGGTTATGCTGCGGGTTATACTTGGAGAGCCGCCTCGAAAGAACAGCGGTGTATTGGCTGACGCGATGGAGAACATGGCCACATTTGCAGCCTTACTGCGCAAGGAAATGAACGCTCATGAGGATAATGACCATGAATACCGCAAGCTGGAGATTTGGACACGTGGACTGATCTCGTCACTGGATGAATTGGAGCAAAGCTGGTTCGCGGCCGCTTTTTACCGGAAATCGGTAATCGCTGGTTATATGGACGATATGTCACCAGTGGAACAAGGCGATTATGCGCGTTATGTTTATTTTTATAAAGATGGATTTATTCGTGTATTCTCTCTTCTGGACAAGCTTGGAACGGTGCTGAATCATTTTTATGACCTCAAAACCTCCAAATTAAAAACGCATTTTTCTTATTTTACAGTGCTGCGTCAACTTCAGTTATTGAATGTGCATCCTGCGTTAGCGGATCAACTCGAACAGATCAAGAACTCTTATCGTGATCCACTGGAGAATCTACGCAAGCGCAGAAATGCTGAAATTCATTATATGAATTCCGAAATGCAGGATGATTTATGGCAGCGACATCAAGGCTTGCATGACAAAATTCAGCTTGAGGATTTAGATAGCCATCTTGAGGATTTAAAGCAGTCCCTTGAAATGAACTGTAAAACATTAATCGCGGCATTCAGCTACAGCAATGAACAAATGCGTAAGGAAATCAGCAAGGCAAAGAGCATACAATCCTAAGCGTTCAAGATATTTCCTTTTGACAAAAAACAAGAAACTTACTATACTTATGCTTGCATTAAAGTCTGTACGAATTCAAACATAAAAATTTCATACTCTATATCTTATCGAGAGTGGCGGAGGGATAGGCCCGATGAAGCCCGGCAACCGATTTGTATACAACGCGATTAGCGTTATATACAAATGTCATGGTGCTAATTCCTACAATGACGCAAGGTTTGTGGTCGTTGGCAGATGAGAAGGCATTGTCTAAATAAACACACAGAGCCTCTTGCGATCTGCATCGATCGTCGGAGGTTTTTTTGTATGGAATAAGTGAAATATAAAGGGGGCGACGAGCGTTGATTAATCTAAAAGGAATAACAAAGGTATTTGGAAAAGGCAGCCATGCGGCTACAGCACTTTCCGGATTGAATCTGTCTATCGAAAAAGGTGAAATATTCGGAGTCATTGGCCATTCTGGCGCGGGGAAAAGTACATTGATCCGTTGCATTAATCTGTTGGAACGTCCGACAGAAGGAGAGGTTTGGGTTGATGGTGTAGAGCTAACCAGTCTTAGCCAAGCTCAGCTGCAGGAACAGCGGCGCAAAATTGGGATGATTTTTCAACATTTCAATCTGCTATCTTCAGCGACGGTGTACGATAATATTGCTTTTCCTCTGCGACTCACAGGCGTTTCGAGAACAGGTATTGATGCAAAAGTAAAAGACTTGCTTGCCCTAGTGGGGCTTGAAGATCACAAGGATAAGTATCCCTCTCAATTATCAGGAGGGCAAAAGCAACGGGTCGGCATCGCACGGGCACTTGCCAGCGACCCTGATGTGCTGCTGTGTGACGAGGCAACCTCTGCGCTTGACCCACAAACGACAGACTCTATTCTTAAGCTATTGCTCGATATTAATAAACGATTCCATCTGACCATTGTGCTGATCACTCACGAAATGCACGTGATTCAGAGCATCTGCGACCGTGTTGCGGTCATTCATGGTGGTGGTATCGTTGAGCAGGGTAAAGTGACGGAGGTATTCCTGAAGCCGCAGCATGAGGTCACCCGCGATTTCATTCGCAGTGAATCACAGAATGAGGGCCCCCTTCGTACGGCGCTTGACGCTGCTGCTGGGGACAACTCTCAGGCCGTCAAAATTACTTTTTTCGGAGAGAAGACCTACGGCTCTGCCCTTTCCAATGTAGTACGTGAGACAGGTGTTAGCTTTGCCATTCTGCATGGTACCATCTCAACGATTAAAGACGTACCTTATGGGCAAATGATTGTTCGGTTCGAAGGACCCGCTGAAGCGATTGCTGTGACGATAGCTGAACTAACCGCTCAAGGGCTTGAAGTGGAGGTGATTTCGTAATGAATTTCGCAGATTTAAACTGGCAAGAAATGATGGATGCTACCGTTGCTACTTTGGAAATGTTACTATTTTCCGGAATATTCACAATTATTCTTGGTTTACCACTCGGAATTCTATTGTATTTATGGGGAAGATCGAATAGTATAGTAATCAGAGTAACTTACTCGGTCTTATCGTTCATTGTAAACATTCTACGATCCGTACCATTTATCATTTTGATGGTGGCATTGATTCCTTTTAGTAAAGCCGTTGTTGGTACCGCCATTGGTGTACTGGGCACGATTCCACCGCTTGTGATTGGTGCTGCTCCGTTTTTTGCCCGTCTGGTAGAGACGGCACTAAGAGAGGTAGACCGCGGAGTGATCGAAGCCGCACAAGGTATGGGGGCATCGACGAATCAAATCGTTATGCGTGTTCTTTTGCCAGAGGCTCGTCCAGGTCTGCTCGCCGGGGTTACGATCACACTGGTTACACTGGTCTCTTATACGGCCATGTCCGGGATGATAGGCGGCGGCGGTCTAGGTGATCTAGCGATCCGTTATGGATATTACCGTTATGAGAAGGAAGTTATGATTATCGCTGTAGTCTTGATGGTCATACTGGTGCAACTGCTACAGATGGCCGGTGATCGACTAGTAAGACATTTTACACGGAAATAAGGTACGTCTATATATAGCCTTATTCATACAAATACCAAGGATAAGAGGGGGATTTAAAATGAAAAAATTACTACTTACTTTTTTTAGTCTGACATTGGTTGTGGTGCTAGCTGCTTGCGGCAATAACAATAATGCTTCTAACTCGGCTGCCACTAATGCACCTGAAAACGGTGCTGCAACTACAGAACCAGTGAAATTGGTGGTTGGTGCTTCACCTGTTCCACACGCTGAGATCTTAAAAGCTATTAAGCCATTGCTTGAAGCGCAAGGAATTACATTGGAAATCAAAGAATTCACTGACTATGTTCAACCAAACGTTCAGCTTTCAGAGAAGAATCTGGATGCTAACTTCTTCCAACATCAGCCTTACCTGGATGACCAGAATCAAAAGAACGGTTCGGATCTAGTTTCGGTTACAGCTGTTCATGTTGAACCTTTTGGTGCATATTCCAAGAAAATCAAATCCATCGACGAGCTGGCTGATGGTGCGAAAGTAGCCATCCCTAATGATGCTACAAACGGTGGTCGTGCACTGATCCTGCTTGCCAAAAATGGACTGATTAAATTAAAAGATGATACCAACATCACAGCTACTCAAGCGGATATTACTGAAAATAAGAAAAACCTTAAAATTATCGAGCTAGATGCAGCAATGTTAGGCCGTCAATTAGATGAAGTGGATCTTGCCTTGATTAACACTAACTATGCGCTGGAAGCTGACCTAGTGCCAACTAAAGATGCTTTGTTCATCGAAGGTACGGATTCCCCCTATGCTAACATCCTGGTAGCTCGTCCTGACAATAAAGATTCTGATGCAATCAAAAAGCTGGTCGCTGCTCTGAATTCTCCGGAAGCGAAGGCATTCATTGAAGAGCAGTATAAAGGCTCGATCATTCCAGCATTTTAAGACAGAAAGATAACTTATTCTCTAAACAGCATAAAATCCGCTGCCTAATGGCATGCGGGTTTTATGCTGTATGTTGTAGGGAAAGTGTAAATCCTCTATAATAAGAAAATCCCGATCTCCTGAAGAGGAGGATCGGGAATGATATTGAATGGGATTAGAATACTTGCATAACTTCTTGTACGCCTTCTACTTCTTCAAGAAGGGCGCGTTCAATCCCGGCTTTCAAGGTGATCGTGGAGCTTGGGCAGCTGCCGCAGGCACCCATAAGTTTCAACTTCACAATGCCGTCTTCTACATCGACTAGTTCAACGTCACCGCCATCGCGCTGTAGGAACGGACGAAGTTTATCAAGCACTTCCAATACTTCATCATACATTTCGGTGCTTTGTGCATTCTCACTCATTTCTCAATCACTCCTTTCGTAAGTTCATTATAGTACAAAAAGTTAAAAAATAAAATGGTTAGGCGGAATAGGGAGATCATCATGAGACCAATTATTGAATTTTGTGCCAGTAACATGGGTCACGGAACAGACAAGCTAATGCAAAAGCTGGAAGGAAATCCAGATTACGATGTGATCGAATACGGATGCCTGAACAATTGTGGGGAATGTTATTTAACTCCATTTGCAATGGTTGAAGGAGACATCGTTGCAGCAGATACGGTTGCTGAGCTCGAAGAGAAAATTGATGCTAAAATCAAAGAGCTAGAGGCTTGGTTCAATATGGACCTTGATTAAATGCTTTTTGTGGAAAATAAAGGGCTGCTCTTTTTCGTATTTATAACGGAAAAGAGCAGCCCTTAGGTTTATCCTAAAGTGCGTTTTGACATCCAGAGCACCCCGCTCTTAAGGATACGGGGAACCCGTCCTTTGACGGAGCGTTGGCCCATCAGACCAAATCCAGCTTTCTTGCCTAGTGAACCTAAAGTACCCTTTAGACGAATAGGATGAAGCTTAGGGGTCTCGCCGCGCCACATGGCTTGAATAACCTGAGCAACCTGCTCACCCTGCGCTCCTGCTGCTTGTGCGCTTGGAGCGAATGGCAGGCTGGCACAGTCGCCAATTACATACACTTCTGGATAATCAGGTACACGATAATATTCATCCAAAATGATCCGTCCTCCGCGATCCTTCGGGACTGTTAATTCCTGAACAACCTTCACCGGTTGAATCCCTGCGGTCCATACCGTAACATCTGAAAGAATTTCCTCTGTACCGTTAAAAAGCGCATCTTTCTCTACATGGGATACTGAGACACGTCCAAGTGTCTGTACTTGGTGGTGGTGAAACCATTCCTCCACGTACTGTGACAGCTTCGCAGGGAAGGCAGATAAGACACGTTCACCACGATCCAGAATAGCAATATTAAGATCTGGCCGGCTCTCCCGAAGCTCTGCCGCCAATTCCACTCCACTTAGTCCACCGCCTACAATGTTAATTGTTCCATAAGGCTTCACATCGTTTAAACGTTGGTAAGTTTCGCGTGTTCCTGCAAAGGTCTGGATACTGCAAGTATATTGATCAGCTCCAGGGATGTTATGGTAATTGTCGGTACAACCTAGTGCAATGGCAAGTATGTCATAAGACACAGTCTCATCAGGCTCCATTGTAATGATTCTACTCTCCAAATCAATGGAACTCACCTCACCGTAACGGATAGTGAGACGGGGATGAACCGGAAACTGGATCCGCAAGTGATAGTCAGTTACTGTACCCGCGGCAAGCGCATAATATTCCGTTTTGATTCCTTGATAAGGCATTCGGTCAATTAAGATAATTTCAATATCCTGAGGAAGGTGATTATTGAGCAATTCTTGAATTAGGGCCAAGCCGCCATAGCCGCCGCCCAGAACGAGTAGTGTTCTCATGCTGACCGAACTTCCTTTCCAATATAGGGTAACGGATCTAGGTAGTCTTTTATTCGTATACCTTTATCGCATTGTAGAACGTGTCACGTTCTACTGGAATTCGTCCAGCACCTTTTACTAACCAGATCAATTCATCGCGAGTGAGGCCTTCAGGTGTTAAGGCACCAGCCGCATGGCTAATGCGTTCTTTAAGAATAGTACCATGTACGTCAGAAGCACCGAAGTTCAGTGCAACTTGAGTAAGCTGAGGACCGATATTAATAAAGTACGCTTTGATGTGGTCGAAATTATCCAGCATCAATCTGCTGATCGCAATCGTCTTCAGATCCTCATAAGCGGAGTTGCGGCGCATAATCCCTGCATTCTTGTTCTTAGGCTGCATAGATAATGGAATGAATACCATAAAGCCATTGGTTTCATCCTGTAGATCGCGGATCTGCATCATGTGCCGGATACGATCTTCATGAGATTCAATCGAGCCGTAGAGCATAGTTGTATGTGTCTTCATGCCAAGCTGATGTGCTGTCCGGTGAACTTCCAGATATTCTTCCACATTAGCCTTATCTACACGCATTTTTTTACGGTATTGATCAGATAATATTTCTGCGCCACCACCAGTAAGCGTCTTAAGTCCTGCTGCACGTAGCTGCTCCAGTACTTCACGAATACTCAATCCGCTAATTCGGGTGAAAAAATCGATTTCGGCTGCAGTGTATGCTTTTAAGGTTACCTCAGGGAAACGTTCATTCAGGGCTTTTAAAGAATCCACGTAATACTGGAAAGGAACCTTGTCATTATGACCGCCTACGATATGGAATTCGCGCACACCAGGATGAATATGCTGTTCGACATATTGCACCATTTCCTGACCAGAAAGGGTATATGCACCCTCTTCTCCATCATCTTTGCGGAAATTGCAGAATGCACAGTGAGATTCGCAAACATTGGTGAAATATAGACTCATGTTTTCGATAAAATATACCCTGTTGTTGTTCTTTGCGACATTGACTTCATTTGCTAACTGGCCAATCGTTAGCAGGTCGTTACTTTGATATAAATAAACGCCATCTTCTAAATTCAATCTTTCGCCGCCGCGAACTTTTTCAATAATGTTCATCATTCGGGCGTCTGTTTGGGGGGTGAAGAGAGTAGACATATAATAAATTCCTCCTGAAAGTTTTACGGGGTCCATTGCCCGCAGATAATTCCCAGACTTACCCAGACGGTAGCTGTTCATTCATGAAAATAAATCAGAGGTTTAGCCTCCGTGACAAATTTCCGAATTTTTACTTATGTTTGCCTTCCTTATTATAAACCTCTCTTATAAGGGGATCAACAGCTGGATATGGATGGCTTAATTTGGTGTGATAGGTCAAGCATAAGGCAGTTGTGACTTGAGGGGAATGGAATAGTCGGTTATACTGAGTTTATTAAGTATATATTTTTAAGAAAGTAACTTTTGGCCGGATGGCCTCTTAAACATAAGTTTTTTTCTTGTGAAGTCAGTCTAATCTATAGGAGGATATGATCATGATTAATATTAGCGAAAAGGCAGCAGAACAATTAAAGGCGATGCTTGCTGAACAAGAAGTGCCGAACATGTTCCTCCGTATTGGAGTAACGCCCGGCGGTTGCAGTGGATTCTCTTACGCTATGGGCTTTGATGATAATGAAACCGATCAGGACGTATATATGGACATTCAAGAGATGAAGGTTGTCGTGGAGAAAGAGAATCTTCGTTACCTGGATGGTCTCGAAATCGATTTTGAAGAATCCGGCATGACGGGCGGCTTCACCATCAATAACCCGAACGCTACGGCAACCTGCGGCTGCGGCTCAAGCTTCCGTACAGCTACGGATGCGGGGAAACCGAACGAAGAGCCTTGCTAATCGCGACGTTACGCCTTCAAGCCCCATGTTGATTTCTACAACACGGGCTTGGAGGCTTTTTTTTATTCTCAATGACAAAAGTCATCACAAGGAGCTCAAAGCATGCTAATTAGGAAATTAAACGCAGAAGAACAACCTCCCTTACATTTGTTGTTATTAGCCGATCCTTCCCTAAGTCTTGTTGAAGCGTATTTAAAAAGAGGGCAATGTTTTGTAGCTGAAGTGGAGAATTGCATTATAGGTGTCTATGTTTTGCTACAAACGAGGCCTGAGACAGTGGAGCTAGTGAATATAGCCGTTGATGAGAATCAGCAAAGTAAAGGGATAGGTAAGCAGTTGGTCTATCATGCGATTCAGAATGCGAGATTACTTGGTGCGAAGACAATAGAAGTGGGTACGGGGAATTCTAGTGTAGGACAACTGGCTCTTTATCAGAAATGTGGATTTAGAATTACCGGAATCGATAGAGACTTTTTTATCAGACACTACAGTGAAGAGATTGTTGAAAATGGGATCAAGGTAGTGGATATGATTCGTCTTTCGTTAGATATATGAGTGACATACAAGCAAAAGCCCTCCGATGGAATTCCTCGAGAGGGCTTTTGCTTGTTCCTGCGTACAATTAGGCTGGAATAATAAACTTGTAATTAATCATAAACACGATGAGCGCTGCGGCTCCAAGGGAAAAGGCAATACAGCCAGCACCCAGTGCTCTGCGTCTGTCTTTAATGAATTTTAAGCCGATAGCGCAGATCAGTATAGTCGTTCCAGCCAATACGATGGACATCCCAAGCATGGCCACCCAATATAATACCTCAAAAAACTGAGCCATTCCGAGCCCTCCCCGCGCTGTTTTTTAGCAAGCCTTTAATTCATTATTATAATAGTAGAAATTGAAAATGTAACCGCTATTAATAATACAACGATTTTGAAGATTATTCTAGTTATAGTGAACTCATCCATTGTGATTTAGATGTCGAATGTTCAGAGATAAGGTTCTACAAAATCTGCAATGATACCCTGCGGGGTTGAGAATGTTGTCGATACAAGCTCTATGCCCTTTTTGCTAAGAGCTTCTTCCTACACGGACAATCATACAAGAGGGCGGGGCCTTTTCTGAGTAATGTATAGGGTAGGCTGGAATGTGAAAGGAGGGAAAGGACGATGTCGGGAAGACAACTGGCTAGCAAATGGTTGAAGACAGAAGCATTGCTCAGTGACGCGAGGGTTTCTCATTATATACCAATGACGAGGGTGTATTCGGCTGACTCACTGTTAGCCATGCTCCGGAGATACGGAAATGTTGTTATTAAACCAATAGTTGGCGGTGGAGGCTACGGTGTAATTAAAGTGTTTCGGGATAGCCGAGGTTATGGATTTACTTATATGGACAGAACCCGAATTTACAAGGACTTTAGATCCATGAGACGAGCGCTTCATTTCGTCAAGGTTAGACGTAAATATTTGATTCAACAGGGGATTTCTCTCGCCAGAATTGGTGGGCGTCCTATTGATTATCGGGTCAAAGTAGTGAGAAATGGTGGTGTTTGGGAGTTTCGCTCTATGGTGGGAAGATTGGCCCGGCCTGGCCTTTTCGTAACTAATTTATGTAAAGGAGGCACGATGCTTTCTTGTCGAGAAGGGCTTCGCAGATCGTTGCCTCGAATTAAAGCCTCAGCGAAGAAAGCAGAAATGCGCAGGCTTACGCTAGTATGTATCGAACTGATGGAGCGGCATTTCCCGGGAATAGGCGAACTGGGTTTTGATTACGCCGTGGATTATTCAGGTAAAATATGGATTCTGGAGGTTAATACAAGACCTCAGTAAATTAACAAAAATTTTAGAATTGACGATAATAGAGTAGTAAGATAAAATTGCGTTTAGTTGCGTTCTTTTGGGGTAAATTATATTGTAATTTATTTACAATAAAAATATATTTTTAGCTGTATGCAAGTGGTTCAGTCCTGTGTATAACTATTATCCCCATATTCCACTGTGCAGTTATCACCTTTATAACGCTTACGCACATATTATACACAGGATTTCCACATGTACTTGTGGATAACGCGAACGCTTGTTCGAAAAATGATAGTTTGATATGATAGATTCAGATCCAAATACAGGAAAGGTAGATGAACGTTATGGTTGAATTGTCCGATGAGATGCTTCTAGACTCTTACCATAGAGCGATAGAACTGCAACTAGAGCATGATTTCATCGCTCTTCTACTCGTTGAGATTCGCAAACGAAACTTACACTCTCCAGTTCATGCGGTTCTTCATTAAAACAGCGCAAAGTATACCTTTGTAGCAGGCTACATATAAATAAACCGCGAGTCACAAACATAAAAGGGTATCCTGATAGGCTGGTATTGATAGGCCTGTCAGAATACCCTTTTTTATTGTAGTAGATAGAATTAGAGTTTCATATTACTACTGTGTCCTGGTGAAAGCTTGGCTTCCGGATCGATGTAGACTTTTGCGTTATTCACAGCCGTTGGGGCTTCGCCGAATCCAACAGCAATTAGCTTCAGCTTACCTGGATATGTGGTGATATCGCCGGCTGCAAAGATTCCCGGAATACTCGTTTCCATACGTGAGTCAACGACAATGGAGTTTCCTTCAATATCGATACCCCACTCTGCAATGGGTCCCAGAGAGGAAACAAATCCGAAATTGACGATTACACTGTCGACTTCGATTTCTTGTGTTTCCTTGGTCTTGATATGGGATAAGGTAACCTTAGTAATAAACTCGTCACCATGCAGTTCTGTAATTTCAGTAGGTGTAATTACGTTAACTTTGGAAGCCATCAAATTCTCTACGCTGTGCTCATGCGCACGGAATTTATCCCGGCGGTGAATTAGGGTTACTTGCTCCGCGATCGGTTCCAGCATTAGTGCCCAGTCTACTGCGGAATCTCCACCACCGCTAATCAGAACTTTTTTATCTTTAAAGGCATTTAAATCATTTACAAAATAATGAAGGTTGGCTTTTTCAAACCGTCCTGCGTCTGGCAGTTCTAAACGACGAGGTTCAAAAGCGCCTACGCCAGCTGTAATGATAATAGCTTTACTGTGATATTCTGCTACATCAGTTGTAACTACAAAATGGCGTTCGTCCCGTTTCTGAACAGAAATTACTTTCTCCTCCAGCCGGATATTCGATTGAAACATATCCATTTGCCGTGTCAGGTTGTCAACCAGTTCTTGTGCAGTTACTTTTGGGAAACCTGCTACATCATAAATGTATTTTTCAGGATAAAGTGCAGCAAGTTGTCCTCCCAATTGGGGCATACTTTCAATAAGTGTTACGGATGCCTGACGCATCCCGCCGTAAAATGCGGCAAACATGCCAGCTGGACCGCCACCTATGATTAAAAGGTCGCTCATAGGAACGCCGGATTGCTCTTGTGTCACGGGATATTACACCTCCGAGTTGATATATTCATTTTGCCATACTTGTATTCTTTCTTATTATAAACATTGTGACACATACCTGCAAAGAAAGACTTTAGAACACAATAAGAATGTGACGTTTTTTAGTATTTTAATGTTTGATTAATAGTACACTAAGGTTTACAATGGATATGGTCAATTTAGAAATCCTTTAAGTTTGATTGGAATTTCTTCTAAATATAAGTGTATAAATTCACAAAAAGGACCGTACATTGTTTCAATAAAAAATACAAAGACAGATTTACCTCTTGGAAGGAGCCGGAACATGAGTAGTATTCCCAAAATCGTAATCTTAGGCGCGGGCTATGGGGGTATTTTGACCGCACAGCGCTTACAGAAGGCTTTGAACTATAATGAAGCGGATGTCACGCTCGTAAACCGTCACGAGTACCACTATTTTACTACCCATCTACATATGCCTGCCGCGGGTACAGATAGTATTGAACACACTCGGGTGTCTATTTCTAAACTAATCGATGAATTCAAGATCGATCTCGTTAAGTCATCTGTTCAGGAAATTCGTACCCAGCAGAAAAAGATTATTTTGGAGGATGGTACTCTTTCGTATGACTATCTCGTCATTGCTTTGGGCGGAGAGCCTGAAACCTTCGGTATTCCAGGACTTGATAAATACGCACTGACGATCCGGAGCATCAACTCCGTTCGTTTGATTCGTGAACATATTGAGTACCAATTTGCCAAATATAAGAACGAGAACAATGCACAGGAGCATATCAATTTCGTAGTCGGTGGTGCCGGCTTTAGCGGAATTGAATTTGTGGCCGAATTAGCTGACCGCATCCCTGGGTTATGCAAAGAATTTGACGTTGATCCAAGCATGGTAAATATATATAACATAGAAGCTGCTCCAACAGCTCTGCCAGGATTTGCTCCTGAACTTGTTGAGTATGCGATGAACTTGCTCACTAAGAAGGGTGTTACCTTCAAGATGGGTGTTGCGATCAAGGAATGTCTACCAAATGGCGTAATTCTGGCATCAGGCGAAGAGATTAAAGCTTCTACAATTGTCTGGACCGGCGGAATTCGCGGGAATCGTCTGATTGAAGCTGCAGGATTTGAAGCTATGCGCGGACGTGTGAAAGTAGATGAATATTTACGTGCACCAGGCCAAGACAATATCTTTATTATTGGAGACGGCTCCTTAATGATTAACCCGGAAGGCCGTCCTTACCCGCCAACGGCACAAATTGCTATGCAACAGGGAGAATGCTGTGCTCATAATTTGGTGGCTGCGATCCGTAATCAACAACCAAAGAAATTCGCATTCAGCAATAAAGGAACAGTCGCCTCACTAGGTAAAGGGCAAGGGATTGCTGTAGTTGGCAGCAAAACTTACAAGGGCTGGACCGCAGCTCAATTGAAAAAAGTTGTGGATATGCGCTATTTGTTCATTATTGGTGGGATTCCGCTGGTTCTGAAAAAAGGAAGATTCTTATAAGATGCGTCACTGCAGCGTGCAGGTGCGTGGACTGCTGACCCGAGAAGAATTGGATCGTTATAACGGACTGATTGAGGTTGGATCTTATCTGGAGGATCAGAATCAGTACGATCTAGCGTATGTTGTTCAAAAAGAAATTGATCTGCTCATTCTCCCTGGCATTGAACGCTTAAAGGAAAAAGGGCGAGCACGTGACCGGGCTACGGCTGAATATTTGGAAAGTCTGCGTGATGATGAAGATGGCAGCGAAGAGGATGAGGAAGCAGGAACTTCGTTATAGCATTTTAAAAAGGTGAGTCTCCATAAAGATCTGGAGACTCACCTTTTTTTGTTACAATTTAAGCATTTCCTCAAAAGAATCCTCAGTCAGCAGGTTGCCGACATAGAAAGGTCCGAATTCGCCGTAGCGGGCACTGACTTCGTCAAAGCGCATTTCGTAGACTAATTTCTTGAATTGCAGCGGATCTTCAGCGAATAGGGTTACGCCCCATTCCCAATCATCCAAACCTACGGAGCCGCTGATAATCTGTTTCACTTTACCAGCATAACCTCGTCCGATTAATCCGTGAGAAGCCATCAGCTCCCGACGTTTATCCATATCAAGCATATACCAGTTATCGGCGAGCTCGCGTTTCTTGTTCATTGGATAGAAGCAAATATGCTTCGCTTGCGGCAAAACAGGTTTTAGACGTGCGATAACATGCGGATTCTGCATAGGATCACTACCATCGCTGCCCCCCGCAAGGTAATTGCTTAATTCAACAATACTTACGTAGGAATAGGCTTTAGTTGTATATTGAGCAAAAGCGATTTTGTTAAAGGCCGTCTCAAGCTTGTTCAGATCTTCCAAGCTTTCGCGCAAGAACATCATTACGAAATCGGCCTTCTGGCCAACGATGGAATATACCGCGGAGCTGCCTTGTTTAGCTTCTTCGACAGGACTCCATTCTTGCATAAAAGCATGTAATTCTTCCAGAGCAACAGCACGTTCTTCGTCATCTGCTGCCGTCCATGCGGTCCAGTTCAGTGAGCGGAAGTCATGCAATGCATACCAGCCTTCCAGTGTCATAGCGGCTTCGTTCATGATCTCACTCCTTAAAAGTTTTACGAAGCATAAGCTTCGTTTGATACAACGTCGCGTAAAACTTGCATCGGAAGCATACGCTTTGTTTTACGAAGCATAAGCTTCGTTTGATACAACGTCGCGTAAAACTTGCATCGGAAGCATACGCTTTGTTTTACGAAGCATAAGCTTCGCTTGATACAACGTCGCGTAAAACTTGCATTGGAAGCATACGCTAAGTTTTACGAAGCATAAGCTCCGCTTGAAATAACATCGCGTAAAACTAGCTACGAAGCTCCTGCATCATAGACTATGTATGATTTATTAATCTATATGCATTGTATCGCAATCAAGTTGCTTAGAGCAAATGATGACATTCCGTTGTAAGAGTATTAGACCTAATTTTGAATAAAGTTCATTGCTTCGTGACATTTTTTCTAGTAAACTTACTACTAGCTCGTATAAGATGTGCGCTTCTTTATAGAAAGGGGTAGTGACGGTAAGATGGGGTTTATTCCAGTGTTTATCCTAACCGTTTTATTCTTTGTGATGATGTTTGGTATTGGATTTATTCTTAACATGTTAATGAAGACAACCTGGTTTCCCGCTTATCTATTCGTACTTATTATTCTACCCGTCGTAGTCTATTCCATTTGGGATAGAAGCGCGATGTCGCTCTGGGAGCATCTTTCCAGTTTCCACTTTGTTGATTACTTAACTGGTGTCGCTGGTCTTGCAGGTGCTATATTGAGTGGATGGACCATTCAAAAACTGCGCTTTGGCGGTTACAAGATGTTTTAAAGATTTAATTGGAAGACCTGCGGCTCTGATGTAAGAGTCGTTTTTTTGAACATATAAGCTTTTAGTTCTACGCTAAGAATCAATTTTGAAATTCAGCGAGAAACGGAACCTTCCTCTTCCAGAGGACAGCGAAGCCGTTTCTTCTTGTTTAATAGAGGCAGATATTCGTAAGAAAAAGCTGATTATATAGCGAAAAGAGTCGGAATTGGTAGTTTATTTACATTTCCGGCGACGTTTTTTATGATAGAATAGAATCCTGTATGAATTCGTGAAAACAAGGGGGTATCCGTAGATGCGCATGAGTAACTTACATCATTTCACCGAACATCATCGGTACTGCGTTTCCCGCGAATTTGGTCTTAGTGTTATAGATGGACGTATGCTTAGCTCTGTGTATCAGCCTATGGTAGGAGCTTTTGCAATCAGTTTCTATCGCTTGCTGGTTGAACATGTGCCAGCAGATAGCATTGGCTATTCTGGAGTGGAGCAGCAGCGCAGATTATTTATGACGCTAGGCGTTGAACCGAATGAGAAAGGCCGCAAATATTTAATAGATCAGGCTTCCCGGTTAGAAGCGGTAGGTCTGCTACAGACCTGTCGAATCTATGTACCGGAAACTGATGATTACTTATATGAATATGAGCTTATGCCGCCGCTATCGCCAGCTGACTTTTTTGCCACTCAGCATTTGACGTTGCTGTTACGCGATAAAATCGGCAAATTTGCTGTGCTGTCCTTACGGGAACAATTCTGGAACCGAGAGCCAGAAGAGTGGAGTCGCAGATCCATAGGCAAAGAGAATATCTCCGTGCCTTTTTATGATATTTTTCAACTTAATACACATGTCATTGATTATGAGCTGGAGCAGGCACTTGCAGAAGTAGCAACTGTGCGTCAGCCTGGCATGCGTGAATCTGGAGAACAAGCGATTGGATATAGTGATATTATTTTGCGTTTTCCGCGGGAGTCTGTAAACCGGGCTCATGTAGAAAAATTGCGTTTTGACCATACTCAAATGGGTGTTATTAACTATGTAGCTCATAAGTACGAACTCAGTCCGCAGGATTTATGTCGTCTGCTGGATGAAGATGGCGTGTTCGCACCGGATGGTGAGGTTATTCTGGATGCACTGCAATATAAAGCGAGCCAGCATTTCAGGCAGGATATGAAACGACAAGAAAAGCGTGAAGTTGCTGCTGCTAAGGTTGTTTCCATCCGTTCCAGTGCCTCTGAAGAGAATGATGATTCTATAGCACCACCGGAGCAATCTGTAGAGATGGAGTATTATGTAGAAGTACCACCACAATTTTTGTCCAAATGTGACATCCACCAATATAATATGATGCTGCGGAACGAACCTTATACGCGGCTGCTTCAAACTTTTTTCCCAGGTGCAGTACCCAGTCATTTGATGGATATGTTCGAGAAAATAGATTTGAACTATAAGCTAAGCGGTGAAGTAATTAATGTACTTATTCATTACTTAATGACTATGGTAGCCTCAGGTGGAGAACAGCGAATGAACCGCAATTTTGTGGAGGCTATCGCTTCCAATATGCTGGTTAAACAGGTGAACACCTACGAAAAGGCTGTAAAATATATCAGGGATCAGTCCAAAGTGAAAGGCAAGGGAGCTACAACTAACACGGCGGCAGGATCTCGATCACGTTCATATGCTAAAAATACAGGTCGATCCGCTAAACCGGAAATTCCGATTGGGCTTGACGATGGAAGTGCAGGAACGGTATCGGAAGAGGAATTCGCGGCGATGATGAAGAAAGCGGCAGAAATTAAAGCCAGCAAGAAAAAAGGCGTCTCCCAAGCGCCGTAATGAAAGAGAGGTGGAACTATGGAGTCTATGGGCGATGTGCTTCGTTCGATCAACAATCCAACTCTACGGCAGCGTCAACGCGATCTTGAACAGGAGTTATTCAATCATCCACTTGTGAAGGCATTACAGTCTGAACATCCTGAGTTAGATGATTCGCGACTGCGGCTTCATATGAGCCGCCTGTATCAATATGTAGAGGAAAGCCGTCACTGTGCGAACTGTCCGGGTCTAGAGAAATGTCCGAATGATTTCCCTGGTCACTTTAGCAAACTTACGGTAGAGAGCGTGAATGGTTCGGCGGACTTATATGAACGCAAGACGGCATGCCGGCTTAAAGTGGCACAAGATAATCAGGATAGCATCCGCAAACGTATCCGTAGCTTTTATGTGGACGAGCGTGTGCTCAATGGCGGTTATGATGAAATAGATATTATGGGCAAGGATCCACGCCGTGTCTCGGCGGTTAATAAAATATTTGATTATATTACGAGCGTGAAAGAGGAAGGTCTGACTTCACGCGGGATTTATGTACATGGAACCTTCGGAACGGGTAAAACGTTTCTGATGTGTTACTTGCTTCATGAGCTTGCTGTTGCCGGCTATACTGGAGTTATCGTATATATGCCGGATTTTATCGAGGATTTAAAATCGATTATGATGGACGGCCAGAAGATGAAGGAAACCGTTGATACGCTGAAAAACTGCGATTTACTTATTTTTGATGACATCGGTGCGGAGAATTTGAATCCATGGGCGCGCGATCATGTGCTTGGTGCGATTCTGAATTATCGGATGAACCGTAAACCAACGTTCTATACCTCGAATTATCCGCTCGACGGTTTGGAGAAACATCTTAGCTTCACAAGTAAGGATGGCGAGGAAATTTATAAAGGTCAACGTCTGATGGATCGTATTGCTCCTTTTGTGGATGTTATTCCACTGCATGGAGAAAATCAGCGGGGGACGATTAGATAAAACTTTAAATATTCATAACCGTAACATTCAAAAGAAAAGCGATTCTCCTTTTATTGGAGGATCGCTTTTCTGCTTGCAGCCTCTGGCTGCCATGGCATACTGACTCTGATGAATAATAAGGGAATATCTCCCTAAAATACAACTGATTCATCAACGAAAACGGATATTCTCCTGATTATTAGGGACAAATTCCCTGATTCCATTCAATTATAGTAATTATCGGCTATTATCAGGGAGATTTCCCCTAATCACCCTTAAAAACAGAAGCCGCCCGATAAGTAGCATTTACTACTTTTGAGACGGCCTCTGTTTATATTGTGATGATTCCCTTACTCCGAAATGAACTTAATGATAACCATGCCGAAAAAGACAACGGTCATAAATGCAGTCATTCCGAAAAATCCGTTCATTAAATCGCCTAGATCATTGCGGGGTTCTTCGTTGATATGTTCTCGTGGGTCCCGTACTTGCGCGTTGACATCCATAGCTTCTGCCTCCTTACAGGGACAATGCCTGTATTGTTAAGATGCAAATTGAGTTGACCATTATGAAATAAGTCATTGACATTTAATGCGCTTTCTTAGAGTATACCGAAAGGCTGGGGAGATTGTAAAGAAAAGAGTAACGTAAATAAAATTAGTTTGAGGGCAATATAATTGTATGTGATATATAACATATCCCTTAAAGATATGTTATACTGGAATTGTGTCGGTAAGTGGTAATTTGGTTATCATATTACATGAACAACTTATTAACTTATATTTTCGGAGTAACTTCCATAAACTAAGCTTTGGTTTAGAATGGAGTAAAGCTTCGTAAAACTTAGAGGAGGAACAATATCATGGCTATCGTGAATGTGTCTGACCAAACCTTCAGTAACGAAGTGGAAGGTCAAGGTACTGTAGTAGTAGACTTCTGGGCTCCTTGGTGTGGTCCTTGTAAGATGATTGCTCCAATCTTGGACGAATTGTCCGCAGAACTGGGAGACAGCGTGAAGATTGCTAAATTGAATGTGGATGAGAATCCGGAAACGGCTTCCCGTTTTGGCGTGATGAGTATCCCAACCCTGATCTTCTTCAAAGACGGTCAACCGGTAGATAAAGTTGTGGGATTGAACTCCAAAGAATCCCTGAAAAATATCGTAGCTAAACATCAATAATTGTTAAATGCTACTGTTCGGGCCTCGGCCCTGCCGCTCAGCGCCTTCGGTTCATTCCGGAGGCGTTTTGTGTGCTGAATGCCAACTAATCATGGGTCCAATTTAGCTGGAGGGGATCATTTTGGACAACATCCGCAATAAACTGGCTCTATTACCCGATCTGCCCGGGTGCTATCTGATGAAGAATGAAGAAGGCACCATTATTTATGTGGGGAAGGCGAAGGTACTTAAGAACCGGGTTCGTTCTTATTTTACAGGCAGTCATAATGGTAAAACGCAGCGGCTTGTCGCTAACATTGCTGATTTCGAATATATTGTTACGTCCAGCAACATGGAAGCGCTCATTCTCGAGTGCAATCTGATTAAGAAGCATATGCCGCGTTATAACGTGCTTCTGAAGGACGATAAGACATTTCCTTATATTAAAATAACGAATGAAACTCACCCTCGGCTTGAAGTCACACGCCGGGTGATTAAAGATAAAGCAAAATATTTCGGCCCTTATCCTAACGGTTATGCTGCACAGCAAACGAAAAAGCTCCTCGATCGTATGTATCCGCTCCGTAAATGTGGCGTAATGCCAAAGGAAGTCTGTCTTTACTATCACATGGGCCAATGCTTGGCGCCGTGCGAGAAGGAAGTGCAGAAATCCGAGTATGAGCAGATTACGCAAGATATCGCTGCTTTTCTGAGCGGAGGTCATGATGCGGTTAAGAAGGATCTACAGCAGAAGATGCAGGAAGCTGCTGAGGAATTATATTTTGAACGGGCAAAGGAACTGCGGGATCAAATTATCCATATTGATGCATTGATGGAGAAACAGAAGATTAACACCACAGATACTAAGGATCGGGACGTATTTGGTTATGCGGTAGACAAGGGATGGATGTGTGTACAGATTCTGTACATGAGACAAGGGAAGATGATTCAGCGCCACTCCTCTGTCTTTCCATTCTATGGGGAAGCCTATAGTGACTTTATGTCTTATGTGACGCAGTATTACAGTGATAATCCTGCTCTGCCGCAGGAGATTCTTCTGCCGGATGTGCTTGATGAGGAAGCAGTGGTTGATAAAGAAGCTAAACCGGCGATTGTCATTGCCGCTCCAGCCGAAGAAGATCTGCAAAAGGGGGAAGATACCCCTGAATCGCCTGAAGAAGTTGAGGCCCGTGAAATGGCCGCTGCTGAAGCATCAGCAGCAGGTGTTGTTGATGCTGCAGGTGGCGCCTCTATTCTCCAGGAGTGGCTCGGCACCAAAGTACTAGTGCCGCAGCGTGGCCTCAAGAAGCAGATGGTCGGTATGGCCTGCCAAAATGCAACAGTCGCAATCGACGAGAAGTTCCGGCTTATTGAACGAGATGAAGTACGTACCTCTGGTGCTGCAATGAGCTTAGGCGAGAGCTTGGGGCTCGAACGCTTAAGCCGGATCGAGGCGTTCGATAACTCGAATATTCAAGGGACTAATCCGGTCTCTGCGATGGTTGTCTTCATTGATGGCAAGCCCGCACGAAAAGAGTATCGTAAATATAAGGTTCGTACGGTAGTGGGTGCGGATGATTATGGAACGATGCGCGAGGTCATCAGGCGTCGGTACGAACGGGTGCTGAAAGAGAACCTGCCGATACCGGATCTTATTGTAGTCGATGGTGGTAAAGGGCAGATATCTTCAGCGATTGATATTCTGGAGAACGAGCTGGGGTTATTCATTCCGGTCTGTGGTCTCGTTAAGGATGATAAGCATAAGACGGCTCAGCTTTTGGTTGGAGATCCGCCGGAACCCGTCGCTTTGGCTCGTGATAGTCAGGAATTTTATCTGTTGCAACGGATTCAGGATGAGGTCCATAGATTCGCCATCACCTTCCACCGTGAACAACGTGGGAAGTCCATGGTTACTTCTAAACTGGATTCCATACCAGGTATAGGCGAGAAGCGGCGCAAGGCGCTGCTTAAGCATTTCGGATCGCTAAAGAAAATTAAAGAAGCCTCCATAGAGGATTTCAAATCACTTTCTATTGGCGAAAAGCTGGCTAGTCAAATTCTTGAGGCACTCAAGGATGAAGAGCCATCATCATAGGCATCAGAAACGCAGGAAAGATGTATACGTAAATATAAAAAGATGTCATAGCAGATTTTCTGCTATGACATCTTTTTTCATGATCGGGTGTCTCACCGTTACTTCTTTAACCTACAGATGTAGGTTCAACCGGCTTAGGTTCTGATTTTTGCGGCGGGTTAAACCGATAGACGATGTAGGCCACTATGAACGGCATGATAATCGCGAAGATACCAGCCCCTACATTCACGCTTTCCTTCATAAAGATCAGCGTAGCGCCCATCAGAATGCTGTCAAACACGACGTGACTGAACATGACGGCAATAAAGCCGTAACGAAGGAAAATATAGCTAAAGAGCAAACCGATCACGGTCAGCTCAATGGGACGGGAACTGATGGGATAGATCGGATACAACGTATGGCCAAACGCCCAAACCAGCGTGGTGATCAGGCTAGCAATGAACGTGCTACGGAATACTTTTTTCAACATAGGGATTCCAAAAAAACGATAAATAGCTTCCTCGGATAAACCTGCGAGCCATGCAACGATGGGCAGCAGCCAAGCATATCTCATGTTGTAAGGAGATTGAGTGGCGTCAGTAGTGGACCAGTTCTGCAAGGTAAATGATAATACGATGAACATAAGGGTCTGCACCCCTAGCAGCACGAATGCCCAGACGTATCCAGCCCGGATACTATCCAGCACATATTTTCCATAGCCAGGCTCTTTAGCGCGAGGCCATGGGTTCATCCCCTCTTCTTTTTTCCATAGGCCGTCCCCTCCAACTAAAGAAAAATATAGCAAGGAGGACATTAGGAGGCTATATAAGGCATAAATGATGAACATAATGACGGAAGTTATCTGAGCCTCGAGTCCTTCGCCGGAGGATTCAGGAAGCATATTATAGGTGCTGATCATCATGATTACAAAATAAGCTGAGCTTAGGAATATTCCGCGCTTAAAGGAAGTATGTTCTCTTCTAAGTATGCTGTAGATGAGTGCCAGAATTCCTAAAGCTAAAGTAGGCAGACCGTAGCCGAATAAAGTAAGCTTTTCTGCGAGAGAGGTCTGATCCTTTACATAGGAGGTATGCCAGGCTGGAGCGGTGAATCCTGCTTTAAAGCTGGATACCTGTTCGCCAGTGAAATTGAAATAATAGTGTAGTAAGGATTCGCCAACCTGAACGGAACGATCTGTATACACAAGCCCATAGTTTCCCGTATTTGATTCAATTTGCAATTTGGCGGGATTCACCCCCCATTCCTGAAGCCAAGGTCGGGCAAGATTTTCTTTTTGGGCTAGAGACAAGTCAGTTCCCTTGTCCTCTTCTTTTGCACTAGTGGATACATTGCTTGGTGACCCTGCAGATGATCCTTCTACTCCTTGTTTGAAGGCGACAATCACGCCAGTATACATATTGAGGTCAACGGTGATTAGCGGCTCTTGTTCCGCTGAAGGACTAAGTGTTACACGGAAAATGTCAAAAGGATATCGTTGATCCAGCTTCTTCTTTGTATAGTCCTCCAAAAGCTTCTCGCGGGACATATAACCATAAAAGGAAGAATCCGTATCATAGAGTACATTCCACTGATCATTTGGTGCTTTGGTGTAGTTTAGCTTTTGTTCTGCAAATGATATCGCTTTGTCGCGGGCTTCCGCCTTGCTGATGACAGTAGTATCTTCCCCCACGGGGCTATTTAGCACTGAGGGAGCAATCTGAAACATAATAAATAGAATAAGACCGATAATGCCCGAGATGATGAGCCTCTTGGAGAGGGCACGTTGCTGTAAGGGCTGGCCGACGGGATTCATGTAACGCCTCCTTGTAAATTGACAATGTTATGTTCCATTATAGTATTAGTGCCATGATAGTTACAAAAATCATCGTACATTCTTTTTATGGGTAATAGAGATATTATAGAATAGGTATCTGAATATATACCATGAATTTAAAGTGATCATTTCTTCATTTTTCATGAAAATCGATGCAATTGCAGGGAAAACACGGAAAAGTGATGAGAAAAGGTACTCCTACTGGTACATCCTCTCCAAACCGCATTTTTCATATGAATCACCATTAATAGTGTCTTTGTGATTTATCGAAATAACATATATAATTTGTATGCAATTGTATATAGCCGAATTTCAGGTGAAAACGGGGGAACCACAGGAAGTAATGAAAAGATGAGTATACACCATAGGCGGTGTCTTTATTCATCAGGGGTGAATTTCGTTCTAGGAGCGAATAGGGCAGCCTGCACAGTCCGAATCCGTCAGCTAACCTCGTAGGCTAATTTACTGCAGGAACCAAGGCTAGCATTGGTTTTCCAGTGCTTTTTTTGTTGGAATTCTTTAAATTTAGATAAGAGGGTGACGTAGTGGCTTCACAGTTTCGCAGGGTTTCTGAATCAAAGTTTCTGAAGCTTTCTCCGCCTCAGATTATGGTGCTTGGTTTTGCATCGATCATTCTGATTGGAGCCTTGCTGCTTATGCTTCCCATTTCGAGTACCAGCGGGAATGCTGTGAGTTTTATTGATGCGTTGTTTACTGCAACATCGGCCACCTGTGTGACAGGACTTGTGGTGCTGGACACCGGGACGACATTCACCATTTTTGGGAAAACCGTAATTATGGTGCTTATCCAGGTTGGTGGCTTAGGGTTTATGACAATGGCGACCTTATTTGCCATGATGATGAAACGCAAAATTTCCTTGCGGGACAGACTGATCCTTCAGGAAGCCATGAACCAAGGCTCTATGGAGGGGATTGTTCGACTGATCCGTAGAGTACTTATTTATTCTTTGGTCATCGAAGGCTGTGCAGCGGTGCTTCTGTCCTTACGCTGGGCGTTTGATATGCCACTGGGAAAGGCCATTTATTTTGGAATATTTCATGCGGTGTCTATGTTTAATAATGCTGGATTTGATATTTTCGGGGATTTCCGGAGTTTAACCGATTATGTATATGACCCGCTTGTGAACATCGTGGTGATGTTTCTGATTGTCTCTGGCGGGATTGGTTTTATTGTCATGTCGGATCTGGTGGAGTTTCGTGTCAAACGTAAATTATCTTTGCATAGCAAAGTTGTACTCTCCACCACGGCAGGGCTTATTCTTATCGGCGCTTTGGTTATTTTTATATTCGAATTTACAAATCAGCGCACTCTGGGTAATCTGAATTTTGGCGGCAAAATATTATCGGCATTCTTTCAGTCTGTATCGCCCCGAACCGCTGGCGCCAACACGGTGGATATTGCCGGACTGCGGCAAGCCTCACAGTTCTTTATGGTTATCCTTATGTTTATTGGTGCATCACCGGGCTCAACGGGTGGCGGGGTCAAGACTACGACCTTTACCATTATGATTGGTGCAGTAATCGCGATGCTGCGCGGGCGTGAAGATGTTGTGCTGTTCCGTTACCGATTGGCGCAGGAGCGTATCTATAAAGCGTTGACGTTAACTTTACTGGCTTTACTATTGGTCCTTTCTGTATCAATGTTACTGTCCACAACAGAGGATAGTAATTTCTTAGCAATATTATTTGAGACGACCTCAGCCTTTGCTACGGTGGGACTAAGTATGGGGCTTACACCTGAACTGTCTGTTATCGGCAAGATTCTGATTTGTCTGACGATGTTTGCGGGTCGCCTAGGTCCATTAACATTAGTGTATGCGCTAGGACCAAAACAGGGTAAACCATTGTATAAGCACCCAGAAGGTAAAATAATTATTGGATAGGAGTTAATCCGAAATGAAAGCACAGCAATTTGTAGTAATCGGCTTAGGCCGCTTCGGTTCAAGTCTTGCACTTGAGCTGATGGAAATGGGCTACGAGGTGCTCGGCATCGATCACCAAGAGGAGCGCGTGGAGGATATGAGCGATCATCTGACGCATGCGGTAGTGGCTGATGCTACAGATGAAGGAATTATGCGCTCGCTTGGCGTACGGAACTTTGACTGTGGGATTGTTGCGATTGGTGACAATATGGAACGAAGCATTCTGGCGGCGATATTGTTAAAAGAGATCGGAGTCAAGCAAGTAGTAGCCAAGGCGATCTCGATCCTTCATGGTCGTGCGTTGTCTAGGCTGGGTGTGGACAGGGTTATTTTTCCAGAGCGGGATATGGGCATTCGTGTAGCCCATCAGCTCGTGACACCCAATTTGCTGGATTATATTGAACTTTCCAAGGATTATAAAATCGTCGAGCTAACCGTTCCGTCTTGCATGAACGGGAAAAGCTTATCAGATTTAAATACAAGAGCAAAATATGGCTGCAGTATTGTTGCCCTGAACCGGGAAAGTGGAATAATAGTGGCTCCAACGGCACATGATCATCTGAGTGAGGGAGACGTTATGGTACTCATTGGTTCTAATGAAAGTATTGATCGATTTGAGGATGAAGTTGTAAACCAGGATTAAATAGATAATTCCTCCGTCCTTTACATAGGACGGAGGGATTTTTTTAATTAAGATTGCACGCAGAGTATGTACTATACCTCTCGTTCCGTCAGAAACATCTCTTCTGTGACCTGCACGAGGCTGCGGGCCGCTGTGCTCAGGCTTCCATCGTCACGGTAAATCAGACAGGTAGTTCGCTGAGTCTGCTCCAGCTCCTTAATATGCAGAGATACCAGCCCACCGCCGTTTAACAGCTGCGGACGCAGATAAGACTTGGGCAGTAAGGCTGCCACATTGACTGTCGGCAGCAGCCGCACGATGGCTTCGAAGGAGTCAATCTCCATACGTACGTCCGGATCAATCCCGCAGCGCTGGAACAGATCGTCTGTTAGACGGCGGTACCAGGTGCCTTTGGAGAAGAGGATCATCGGCAGTCGGGACAGATCATTCATGGTTAGCTTAGAAGCATGATTCAGAGGATGATGCTCAGAGACAACCAGTCGAAGCTGATCCTCAAACAAAGAAATACAGCGCAGTCCAGGCTCTTGAATAGAGGATGCGATCAGACCTATATCTGACTTTCCTTCACTGACAGAGGAGACAATCTCATGCGTTCGGCCGGTGATTAGCTTTAACTCCGAAGTCGGGTATTTCTCCATATATGCGTTAACTAGTGGAGGCAGAGTGGTCTGCAGTGAGGTAAGTGAAGCCCCTAAGGTGACCAGCTTAGGCTCGCCTTCTTTGTATTTAGACAAAGCCTCCAGAAATTTAGAGCGCTGCTGCCGTTGTTCAAGTGCGTAGGAATAAGTAAGACGCCCAACCTCGGTTAACTCCAGGCGCTTGCCATAACGATTAAATAGCGCGACACCCAGCCGTTCTTCCAGCTTGGAGATTTTACGAGATAAGGCAGGTTGGGACAGATTGAGCTGGCGGGAGGCCCGATTCAAGCTGGAGTGCTCCACAACCGCTGCAAAAACATCTAAATCGTCAAACATATTTAGGTTCCTCTCGTAGTGCAATCTATAAACAGTAGTGACGAAATTCATAGCCATGAAGACAATACTTCTTGCTCCATAAGGAAATAAAAGATTTGTCGGAAAATGTTGTCTTTCTAAATGAGAATTATTATCATATAAAATCTATTCTTATGCGTTTATTGTATAACGTTTAATAATTAGATTGCAATTCCCTTATAAGGGAAAAAGGAGTAACATGAAAAGTGACACAAGATATTCACATTTTGTGAAAAAGAAAACAAAGTCCGGGAACCCAAGGATAGCGGTAAAATATAGACGTTCTGTCATTACATAGTCTACGTTATCCTGTGTCAAATGTAGTTCCGGCGGTGAATACACAATAATGAAAACGCTGTTTTAATCGGAAAGGGGTTACTTTGTATGAAAGGATTTTATTCCAGAAAGATTCATTCCTTGCTAGGCGTTATCCCGCTTGGAGCTTTCTTCATTGAGCACATGATGACGAATTTTGCGGCTGTAGAGGGTGGCGCTTCCGGTTTCACTGACAGCGTGATATGGCTGAATAGCCTGCCGCTTGTCTTCTTCCTGGAATTGTTCGGTATATGGCTTCCTCTGCTGTACCATGGCGTATACGGACTGTATATTGCGTATCAATCCAAGCCGAACTTGAACCGTTTCAACATTGAAAGAAACTGGCGTTATACGCTGCAACGCATTACAGGAATTATTACCTTTATCTTTATAGTCTGGCATTTGTTCCAAACCCGGGTTCAGGTGGCAGTCGGTAGTGTGGAGCATGAAGAATTAGGGGGTCTGATGCATGATATCGTGACTCAACCACTGATGTTGACACTGTACATTATCGGTATCGTTGCAGCATGCTTTCACTTCTCCAATGGTATATGGTCTTTCTTGATCAGCTGGGGAATCACGGTAGGACCTCGTTCACAGCGGGTATCCTCTTACCTTTGTCTCGGTATATTTGTTCTTGTAACGTTTATGTTCCTCATTTCGCTAGTCACTTTCCGTGATGCTGAATTTCAAAGTGCAGCTTCCATAGCTCAGTCCATAAAGACTTTCATCTAAGTAATTGCCCTCTCAGGACTACATTCCAGAATCCTTTCTGATATTTTCGATAAAGGGAGTGAACTATCATGGCAACAGCAAATATCATTATTGTGGGCGGCGGTCTGGCCGGCCTGATGGCTACCATCAAGGCAGCGGAGTCCGGTGCACATGTTCATTTATTCTCATTAGTTCCTGTAAAAAGATCACACTCCGTTTGTGCGCAAGGCGGCATCAACGGTGCAGTAAATACGAAAGGGGAGGGCGACTCCCCTTGGGAGCATTTCGACGATACCGTTTATGGCGGTGACTTCCTGGCGAATCAGCCACCAGTCAAGGCGATGTGTGAAGCAGCACCGGGTATCATTCACCTTATGGACCGGATGGGTGTAATGTTTAACCGTACACCTGAAGGGTTACTCGACTTCCGTCGTTTCGGCGGAACGAAACGTCACCGCACTGCATTTGCTGGCGCAACGACAGGCCAACAGCTTTTGTATGCACTGGATGAGCAAGTGCGCCGCTGGGAGTCTGAAGGTCTTGTAACGAAACGTGAGAACTGGGAATTTCTCTCGGCCATCATCGACGACGAAGGTGTATGCCGCGGCATAAGTGCCCAGAATCTCAAGACGATGGAGATTGAGACTTTTCCCGCAGACGCAGTTATTTTAGCTAGCGGCGGTCCGGGTATTATTTTTGGTAAAACAACGAACTCCGTAATTAATACGGGCACAGCCGCAAGTGCGGTGTACCAACAGGGCGTACATTATGCCAACGGAGAATTTATACAGATTCACCCAACGGCTATTCCAGGAGATGACAAGCTCCGCTTAATGTCGGAATCAGCACGTGGTGAAGGCGGCCGTATCTGGACTTATAAGGATGGAAAGCCGTGGTATTTCCTTGAAGAGAAATATCCGGCCTATGGTAACTTGGTGCCGCGCGATATTGCTACACGTGAGATTTTTAATGTGTGTGTGGATCAAGGGCTGGGTATTAATGGTGAGAACATGGTGTATTTGGACCTCTCTCACAAGGACCCGAAAGAACTGGACGTAAAGCTTGGCGGGATTATTGAAATTTACGAAAAATTCATGGGAGATGATCCCCGTAAAATACCGATGAAAATCTTCCCGGCTGTGCACTATTCTATGGGCGGTATGTGGGTTGATTACAACCAAATGACAAACATTCCTGGTCTGTTTGCGGCAGGCGAATGTGAATATCAATATCATGGAGCGAATCGCTTAGGCGCTAACTCTCTGGTATCTGCCATTTACGGTGGTATGGTTGCTGGACCAAAGGCTGTTGAATACATTAAAGGTTTGAAGAAATCATCACAAGATATCTCTTCTTCCGTATATGACAGCTTCCACAAAAAGCAGACGGACAAATATGAATCTCTGTTAGCGATGTCAGGTACAGAGAACGCTTATGTGATTCATAAGGAACTGGGCGAATGGATGACCGCCAATATGACGGTTGTACGGCACAATCCGAAGCTGGAAGCGACCATTGGCAAAATCAAAGAGCTTAAAGCACGCTATCGCAATATCAATATGAACGATACGTCACGCTGGAATAACCAAGGAGTGGCATTCACCCGTCAGCTGTGGAACATGCTGGAGCTGTCCGAAGCGATGACACTGGGAGCGCTTATGCGCAATGAGAGCCGCGGCGCTCATTACAAGCCGGAATTCCCGGATCGTAATGATGAGGAATTCTTGAAGACCACGAAAGCTGCCTGGACTGCAGACGGTCCGCAAATCTCTTACGACGAAGTCGATGTCTCACTGATCCCTCCGCGGGTCCGTGATTATTCGAAGGATTAATCTTTCCCAGCAGTGAAACAGCTTGCGAGGCAAGCTTAATGAAATAAAATTAGGCAATTTGAGGAGGGAACCATTATGGCGGAAACTGCTACAGCTCCCAAAAACGTAAAGTTTATCATCACCCGCCAGGACGATCCACAAAGCTCATCTTATGTTGAGGAATTTGAGCTTCCTTATCGTCCGGGTATGAATGTAATCAGTGCTTTGATGGAAATTCAGCGTAATCCTGTGAATGCCAAAGGTGACAGCACCGTTCCGGTATGCTGGGATTCCAACTGTCTAGAAGAAGTATGCGGAGCTTGCTCGATGGTGATCAACGGCAAACCCCGCCAAGCCTGCGCAGCGCTAATAGACAATCTGGAGCAACCTGTACGCATTGAGCCAATGAAGACATTTCCGGTGGTGCGTGACTTAGTGATTGACCGGACTCGGATGTTTAATGCACTGAAACGAGTAAAGGCATGGATTCCAATCGATGGTACGTATGACCTTGGGCCGGGACCACGGATGCCGGAGAAGAAACGGCAGTGGGCTTATGAATTATCTAAGTGTATGACTTGCGGCGTATGCTTGGAGGCTTGTCCGAATGTCAACGAGAAGACGGATTTCATCGGACCCGCAGCCATCTCTCAAGTACGCCTGTTCAATGCTCATCCTACGGGCGAAATGAATGCTGATGAAAGATTGGACGCATTGATGGAAGATGGCGGTATTGACGGCTGTGGTAACTCACAGAACTGTGTACGCGCTTGTCCAAAAGGGATTCCTCTGACTACCTCCATTGCAGAAATTAATAAGCAGACGACAAAACATATGTTCAAACGCTGGTTAGGTGTGTAATAAGTAGTACCGCCAGATCTTTAATATCGAGCTATCCTCAATGGTGGATTTTTATTCGCTGAGGATAGCTTTTTTGTTTATAATTGGTAGGGAATAGGAAATTGTCTAGATCAGAAGAATGAATAGCATATGCTATAATATCCATTGTTAACGTACGTTAGGTGTGGAACAACAGGGAGGAATAATCGTGATTTGTCGGGAGCATGATGGAGCAATTGTAATGGTTAAACAGCATGATCACGGGAAGTTAGCTGGAGAGCTTGCCATTTGGTTCAAGGAAGAGCATGTGCCAGAAGAAGGACGCCGGGATGAGGTGCTTTGGGCGGTAGCTGAACATGACCGGGGCTGGATTGATCTGGATGAGACGCCCTTTTGGAACGATGCGGAGAGCGCGCCTTACACCTTTATTGATTTTCCTGTGGTACCGAAGCTGACCTTTTATAAGCGAGGACTTGATGAGATCGAAGAGCGAACACCCTATGGAGCGCTTCTGTGCAGCTTGCATTTTGAACGACTCATTAAGATTTCGGGACTGGATAATCCAGAACTGAAATTGTATCAAGCGCATGAAGAGGAACGTAGATCCCGTATTCACCGAGAACTGGAAGTATCTAAACCGATTGGTGAGGATGAGCTGTATTATGATGCCCGTCTTTTGGAATTCTGCGATGATTTATCTTTATATTTGGCTTTAAATGAGCCGGGTAGCCCGAAATCTGAGGAGCATCCATGGTGGCGTGAAGGATTCTCTGGCAGTGAAGATTTCAGTTTTACGTCAGGTCGTACGATAACCGTGGAGTGGAAAGATAAGTCAACGTTAGTGCTGGATCCTTTTCCCTTTAAGAAGACGGTGGAAGTAGCCTTTATGATGAAACGAGTCCCAAAAACAGAAATTGCTAAGAGAGGCATCGCATCCGCATACAGTGATACGCCAGAGGAAGAATGTAGAATTGTACTAACGGCTCTAAACGAAAGCTGAAGGGAAGGAGAAACTCCGTATGAAGATACAATCGTCTGGGGCTTCTCCCAATAAGAAAAATAAAGACACTCACTCTAGCACCTCTGAACGTCGATCTAAGGGCAAGACAACGATGACCCGCCGGCAATTCCTTGTTCGAGGTGCGGCTACTGTAATCGGCGCAGGCTTGCTCACAAGTGGTTACGCTTGGCAAGGGGAGCCCAACTGGATTCAGGTTACTAAGCTGAAATTGTCCTTCAAAGATATTCCCTCTGCTTTTTCAGGCATGAAGGTTGTCCATTTCAGTGATACTCACCTTGGGTTTAATAAGGATGCCCGTGATCTGGCTCGACTTGCAGAGCGTATCGCTAAGGAGGAACCTGATCTTATATGTTTTACAGGTGACATCGTGGACAGCAACCCTGAGGATCTTGTAGATGCCATACCTGTATTGGCAGAGCTGAGTGCTTCTCTAGGAAAATATGCGGTGCTAGGCAACCATGATTTCAAGAATACGAAGCGGATTATCGAGTTGTTTACATCAGCTGGATTCCGGGTGCTAAGGAATGATTCTTATCTTCTAAAAAGAGGCGGAGCAGTTATGGCTGTGACCGGGCTGGATGATCTGCTGCATGGTGAGCCTGACCCTGTGAAGGCACTCAGGGGTGTGCCTGCAGGAACCTTTACCGTTCTGATGATGCATGAACCGGATTATGCTGATATAGCACAGGCTCATTCATTTCACCTGCAGCTATCCGGGCACAGCCATGGGGGACAGATTCGCCTGCCGTTTGTAGGTGCTCCATTCACCCCTTATGGGTCTCAAAAGTACATAAATGGATTGTATTATACAGATACCAAGCGCATGCCAGTGTATGTGAATAGAGGTTTCGGCGAAACAGTCATGCCTTTTCGGTTTCTATGTAGGCCTGAATTAACGGTGCTGACATTGCATCATTCAACGGATGAATAGGCTGATATTTTAGCTGCATGGAGGAGGAGAGAGTATGAGTACCTATGAGGCAGTATCTTTCCAGACGCAACAAGGTATGGCGGTTGATCTTAGGAGGATTCCGCCCGAGGATGCTTGTCATTTACAGCAACTGCTCTCCCGTCCAGAAGTGCAGGCTCATATTCAAATACGCACCGGAGCTGGATCAGAACTTGCTCAGGTGGAGAAGCTGGTGAATCGGATGTTATTCGCATTCGATCCTTGCGCGTTACATGCGGGTATCTATTTGAAGGAGCAGCAGAAGTTGATCGGTATTGTTGCTTTGCAGCATTGGAACCGCCGTGAGGGAAAGGCCACTTTAGGATATATGCTAGACCCGGTGTACTGGGGAGGGGGATTGGCAACAGAGGCGGTTGGCTTATTTTTAAATTACAGTGTTCATACGCTTGGGATAACACGGATCGAAGGGCGCTGCCGAGGAGATAATATTAGATCCGAACGTGTGATGCTTAAGAACGGCATGATGCTGGAACGGGTGATGCCCAGAGTAGGCTCCTTGGACGATGTAATGAAAGTATTCACATTGTTACACAAATGAAATAATGCCGTTATGAAACTCTAACAGTGTCCGGTTAAACTAAGTACATGACCCCCTTTTAAAAATATACTGCTTTGGGACCCGATGATTCGGGTCCATTTTTTTTGTCAGGACCTAATCCGATCGTTTATGATTAACAAACAGTCGAATGAATTTAGAAGGAGGCGTAACATCTTGAATGATGTAATACAGACGTTAATGAGTCACCGTTCTTTCCGGCAGTATTCTGATCTACAAGTGGAGCCGGATAAGCTAAAGATAATGATCGAATCCGCCCAAGCAGCGCCCTCATGGGTTCATGGACAGCAGGTCTCCATTATAGCTATCAAAGATCCTGCGCGTAAACAGCAGCTTTCGGTCTTGTGCGGCAATCAGAAGCATGTAGCAGCAGCCCCTGTCTTTCTGGTGTTCTGCATGGACTTCTATAGAGCGAAATTAGCAAGTAAAGTGGAAGGCAAGTCTTTTGAAGCCGTAAAAGATGTAGATGCTCTGCTCGTTGGAGCTACAGATGTCGGTATCTCAGTGGCTAACGCGATTGCAGCGGCAGAATCCATGGGACTCGGGATCATCCCTATTGGGGGTGTCCGGCGCAATACAGCAGACGTTATTGATCTGTTGAAGCTACCGGAGTACGTATTCCCTATCGTCGGGCTCTGTGTCGGATATCCGGCCGAAGAGGTCGCACAGAAGCCGCGGCTGCCGCTGGATGCGGTGTTTCATGAGGAACAATATAATCCGGATGTGGAAGGTCTCCTGGAGGCGTATAATCAAAGCCACCGTGAATATATGCAGCAGCAGGGATTAACGGTGAGGGATTGGACGAGCACAATTGCTCATTTTTACGATATCAACCCGGAATATGGGGATGCGAAGCGTACTCTGAAGCAGCAAGGGTTTACCTGCGATAACCTATAAATAAACGACAATGCACCAAGCGGAGATTGGTTTAACGGAGGGTAACCCCACCCCTAAACCAATAACGCTTGGTGCATTTGTTCAAATACAAGAAATCTTTACAGTGAAACTTTAATTTTCTCGCGCTGCTTGTAATAAACCCAATGCGTAAAACCTATCGCTTTAAGCTGCTCGGCTACCGCATCTCGGTCTTCTGCGACACGGGATGGCTTATGCGCATCCGATCCGAAAGTAACCTCAACGCCAAAATGATGTGCGCGCTCCAGTATATCTTCTGATGGATACCAACCGCCAACCAGCTTGGTTCCGCCTGAGGTATTAATTTCGATCGCCACGCCACATTCACTAATGACTTGCAGACAGTCATCAATTGGCTTTGGAGCAGGAATTTCTGAAAAAGCAGGATAATTTCCCTTCATCGCATCAATGTGTCCGAGAATTTGGAACATGCCACTGCGGGCGGAATCAGCAATCAATCGGTAATAATCAGACTTCACACGAATCTGTTCATTCTTGCTAAGCCCTTTCCAGCGACCCTTGTTAAAGATACTGACGCCACCAACACTATGTACCGATCCAATCACATAATCAAAAGGGTAGGCGGATAATGTTTTGCGGTAAAGCTCGGCATGCTCAGGGAAGTAGTCTGATTCAATACCCAGCAGAACGTCGATTACACCTTCGTATTCTTTTTTGAGGGAGAGCACTTCCTGAACATAATTTGAGAATTCGGACTTACCCATAGCAATTAGAGGAAAAGCTTGCTCGGAAGGGCTTCCAAAATAAGGGGTGTGGTCAGAAATGCCTATTACCCCTAACCCTGCTGAAATTCCGGCTTCGATATAATCTCTAATCGTTCCATCGGCATGGCCACAGCGAAAATGATGTGTATGCAGGTCAAATTTCATCAAGATCAACTCCTTTAAACAAGGTTATGCAATTAGCTCAGAAGTATCGATTCCACTTTTGGGTGTTTTTTATTCAGACCCAATAAATTGTGTCTCCGGCATACCTTTGAGATCACTAAGAAACTGTCTCATAGCTGAGTTCACGTATTTTCCAGACTTTGTTATGACACCTACAGGATGCGTGACCTCCAATTCAATAATAGGCACAATTTTGAGGGAACCGGCTCGCACCTCAGCGGTTACTGACTGCTTGGAAATAATGGCTGCACCTAAATCGAGCTCTACCATCCGTTTCACTTCCTCGCTGCTGGTCAGTTCCATTATTACCTGTGGCTCTATGCCATGCTTGGAGAATACTTCATCGGCAAATTTACGGCCCACTGTATCCGGTGAGAGCAGAATTAGCGGGGTTTTGCTTAGGGCTTCAATACCTGCAGTCTTAACTTGAGCCAGGGGGTGTCTGGGTGAGACCACCAACTCGAATGTATCATAATAAAGAATGGAAGTAGTCATACTCGGACTACGTCCGATCAAATAGCCAATGCCGACATCGACAATGCCATTCTCGACATGTTGATAAATTTGAGACGAGGACATAGAGGAAATAGATGTTTTGATATGAGGGAACTGGTCTTTAAAATAGGATAAAATACGCGGTAAAATTTGAATGGCGATAGAGGTAGTAGTGCCGAGAATAATATGTCCTTGGGGATTATCTTCAAGATCCGCAAGTCTCTGTTTAAGCTCCTCGACAATCGACACAATTTGTTCCGCATGCTCCAGAAATACAGTCCCTCGATCGGTTAACGTAACAGGCTGGTTCCGGTCAACCAGCTGTGTTTTGAACTCTTCTTCAAGGCTCTTGATTTGTGCTGAAACCGCCGGTTGGGTCAAGTTAAGCAGTTCTCCGGCCTTGCGAAAGCTCATCGTTTTGGAGATCGTTATTAATGTCTCCAGCTGGCTGATGTTCATGGAATACCTCCTTTGGACAAGCTAATATGAAAGTGATAGGGTGAAATATTACGTTCCATGTTGGCATTTGATTTAAATTATAGGAGATAATACCCGACAGAGCAATGTTGCAACATAAACAAACTTGGGTTCGAATTCGACATGTACATTAATTTTTGCTGAATTGTGCCGATATATAAAGTATAATAAATCCATATTACTTGGGACTTTTGGTATATGACTAAAGCACGATAGAGGAGGAGACTGGACTTTCATGAAAGCAGAAGTAATTAATCCTTTTTTAGAATCTGCACGGACTGTTATAGAACAAGTGATTCAGGTCTCGCCTTCCACTGGGAATTTAGGCATCAAAGAAATTGAACTGATCGATAATCATATATGGATTCAAGTGGGAATGACAGGCCAACTGAGCGGAAATATTATATTTGGTATCGCAGAGCAGGTAGCCTTGCGAATGGTATCGATTATGATGGGCGGCTATGTGATTACGGAGATGGATGAGATGGGTCAGAGTGCAATTTCAGAGCTAGGCAATATGATCAGTGGAAATGCTAGTACGATTTTATATAATCAGGGGGTTTCAGTGGATATAAGTCCTCCCCAAATTATGAAGCTTGAGAGTATGTCTTTTTTGCCTCGCAGAGCACTTAGTATTCCATTGTTGATGGATGGGGTTGGAGAGATGGATATTCAGGTGATGATCTCTTAGGCAAGAGTTAGGAGCTGAAATACCTTTTATGGTACTTAAAGATAAGGTTGTTGTGATTACAGGAGCATCCAGCGGTATTGGTGCATTAACCGCACAAATGCTTAGTAAGCAAGGTGCGATTCCGATCCTTTTGGCACGTTCTGAAGCGAAGTTGAAAGAAACGGCGGCCGGTATTCCGGGCGTTTTTGGACTGTATACATGCGATGTAACAGATGCCGATGGTGTACAAGAGACCTTTGCTCAAATTTTGGCGACTTACGGCAGAATTGATATTTTGCTAAATAATGCAGGGTACGGTAAATTCGCCGCTTTTACAGAGATGGAGCCTCATGAGTTTGATGATATGATGGATGTTAACTATATGGGGATTGTTCGTTGTACAAAGGCTGTTGTTCCACATATGTTAGAGCGGGGAAGTGGCCAGATCGTAAATGTGGCTTCTATGGCAGGGAAGATCGGTACAGCCAAATCGGTAGCCTATACAGCCACCAAGCATGCTGTTCTCGGATTCACGAATGCACTCCGTCAGGAGCTGCGGAAGAGCGGCATTATCGTTTCGGCTGTCAACCCGGGCCCCATTGCCACTGATTTCTTCAAAACGGCTGACCCTTCCGGCAATTATGAAAAGAGTGTAGCTCGGATGATGATGACACCAGAACATGTCTCTTCCAAGATCGTAAAGGTCATGGAAACTGGCAAAGAAGAGATTGATCTACCGGGTTTAGCAGGGTTTGGTATTCGGCTTTACGGTCTGTTTCCTCGTCTGGCGGACAAGCTTACTTATAATGCGATGAACAGAAAATAGAGCCTGCCGTCAGCATTATTGGCCTTCCATTTGGTGGAGAGGCCTTTTTGGCATATAATGAAGATATTATCTCAAGCGAAAAGGATGAATTACACTTATGAATAAAGCTTCTTTTGCGGCTATCGGCATTCAGGAAGACCTAGTTGCCCGATTGTCGGAATTCGGTATTAACGCCCCATCCCCGGTACAAGAGCAGACGATTCCACTTCTGCTGGAGGGAAGAGATGTTATTGCTGCTTCCCAGACTGGAACGGGTAAGACCTTGGCCTATCTGTTGCCTCTGCTTCAAACGATCAACCCGGAGCAGAAGGTGGTCCAAAAGCTGGTGCTCGCCCCTACACAGGAGCTGGCGATGCAAATCTTACGTGAGGCGGAACGTTATGGCGAACACCGTGGGATTCGAGTAATGGGTCTTATTGGCGGAGCAGCCATCAAACGGCAGATTGACAAACTGCGTGAGCATCCACAGCTTGTTGTGGGAACCCCTGGCCGGATTCGCGAATTGATTGGTCTTCGCAAGTTAAAGATGCATGAAGTCAGCACGATTGTTCTAGATGAAGCGGACCAAATGTTCCAGCTAAGCGGGGCCGGAGAGGTAACGAAAATTGTTAGCAGCGCACTGCGTTCACGCCAGCTCGTTATGCTGTCTGCAACCATTGGGCCGGAGACGAAAGCCTTGGCAAATCGTGAAATGAAGAACCCGGCAGAGGTTGGAATTGCTCCAGGTGTAATGACGGCAGAGAGTTTAGAGCATCATTATGTTGTCACTGAAGAACGCAATAAAATAGACATGCTACGCCGGGTCATCCGTCATTACAATCCAGATAAAGCGATTGTGTTCGTGAATGCTACAGATGATATTGCAGAGGTAGAGGCTAAGCTGAACCATCTTGGACTAACCGCGGCGGCACTTTACGGTGATGCTGATAAAGTAACGCGCAGTAATGTATTGTCACGTTTCCGTGAGGGAAAATTCCGTGTGCTTGTTGCCAGTGATGTAGCTGCCAGAGGACTGGATATTGAGAATTTGTCACTGGTAGTTAGCTTCGATCCTGCCTTTGATTCCGAGCATTATGTACACCGTGCGGGTCGTACGGGCCGGATGGGAAAACGCGGATTATCCGTAACGATTGTGACAGAGCAGCAGACCTTTATTATGCGTAAATTTGCGCGTGAACTGGATATTTCCCTTGAAGAGCGGGAAATGGTCGGTGGCAAGGTGCTAGCAGCAGATGAAGCGCGCAATGCTTTGAATAGTGGACGGGGACGAAATGAGAACAGCGGACAACGCCGCGATGCTTCTTCTCCGCATATCAGTAAGCCACAGGCGCGAACATCTGGGAATGCAGGAACCCAGCCGTCTACAACCAGCACAGAGCGGCAACCTGTTAAAAGACTGGCTACGATCCAGACAAGTGAGGCAAGCGTAGAACCACAGCGCGATTCTCAGCGCAGTGTGAATCCTTCTACAGGCGCGCGTGGAGGTGCGTCTCCTGCACGAAGCAAACGCAGCAGCAATGCGGAACGTGAGAAGAACCGTAAGAATAAAGGAGCACCAAAGTGGTTGAAAGACAAAACTCCGAGAGGTGACGGTCAATGAATAATTCTCCCGTATTGCAAATTACGGGCCTCAGTGGTGGTTACAGCCTGAATAAGCCGGTGCTGCATGATATTGCACTTCAGGTGCAGCCTGGCGAGATGGTTGGTTTAATTGGTTTAAATGGAGCAGGAAAAAGTACGACCATGAAGCATATTCTAGGATTGATGTCGCCCCATAAGGGCGATATCACAGTAAAGGGTAAGACCCGTGCAGAAGATCCCATCGGATATCACAATGCTTTAACATTTGTGCCTGAATCGCCTCTTTTATATGATGAATTGACGGTACGTGAGCATGTTGAATTTACAGCAAGAGCGTACGGGATTGAACAAAGTGATTACGAAACCCGCACCTCACATCTAGCCAAGCTGTTCCATATGGAAGATAAGATGGACACGTTGTCGACCCATCTATCTAAAGGCATGAAGCAGAAGGTCATGATCATGTGTGCTTTCGTTGCGCGGCCGGCGTTATATGTAATCGATGAGCCTTTTTTAGGGCTAGATCCTTTAGGTATTCGCTCGTTGCTTGATTTCATGATGGACCTGAAAAAATCAGGATCCTCTATTCTGCTCAGCTCTCATATTCTTTCTACCATTGAGAATTATTGCGACCGCTTTATTGTGCTGCATAAAGGTAAGGTGATTGCTCAGGGAACGCTGGAAGAAATTGCGGCAACCACTGGACTACAGGGGCTGACTTTGGAGCAGCTGTTCTATGAGCTGGTTCAGGGAGGGAAATAATATGGATTTGAAAGAGCTGCGGCGCACGCGGCGAGGTCGATTCATGGGAAGCATGCTTCCTTATGTAGGATATATCATTCAAAGCGGCGTAGCTATGGTCTTCCTCTTTGTGTTAATTGTCTTCTCAGCTTGGTATACATCGCTGTTACAGAATGTGCCTGAAGGCATTCCCATTCGTTGGATTATGCTTGCAATACTGTTGCCTGCGGCAGTGCATAGCAGCTTCCGTACTTATTTGCAGACCCCAGATACGATCTTTCTACTGCCTCAAGGTCATCGGATGAAGGAATATTTTGCACCTTCGTGGGTTAGTGGGAACGTATGGAAGATTGTTCGATTGTTATTTGTGCTCATTACTCTTTGGCCGTTGTACATACGTACAGATGACAATCCTAAGCGACTTTTATTTACCATATTGATTTTGATAGCTGTGAAGTTAATTGCGAGTTACGGTTTATGGAAAGAGATAGCTATGCTGTCGCGTCCGATGGCAGGTCTATTTACTTTCTTACGCTGGGCAGTCGGCGGATTAATCATTGCCGCTTGGTTGTGGCAGCCAGTCGGCTCAAGTCTAATCTTTATCGTGTTATTAGCAGCAGCCTATCTTGTCGCACTGTCTGTCCCTGCACGTCACGCTGTACCATGGGAAAGACTAATCGCCATGGAAAAGAATCAAGGTGGACGCGCGCTGATGGTTCTGGGCTGGTTCGTGGATGTACCGGGTCGTGAGCAACGGGTATATGCTCGTCGTTATCTTTCCAAATGGGGCGCAAAGCTCCCTTGGCGTAAGGATACAGCTTACCGCTATCTGCTGACCAAGAGCTTCGCCCGGGGAGACATCTTCGGAATCATTATGCGGATTTCGGTACTGGCTTTGCTGCTGAATGGGTTGAACCATGACAGTTACTTCGGCACCGCCATCTATTTGTTCTTCCTGTTCATTATTGGTGTACAGTTGTCGGCACTCCGCAAATTGCATAGTGAGTCTTTTTGGCTGACAGTGTATCCCTTTCCTGAAGGCAGTAAGGCGGATAACACAACACAATTTGTATTCCGCGCACATCTGGTAGTGGCACTGATTCTTGGTTTACCTTTCTTAGCCTCTATAGGCGACCGTCTACTACCAGTGATTGGTACATTTGTAGCAGGGATTCTGGTATCCTTTCTGTTTAAGGGATACTTGTCCCGCAAAGCGGCACGGATGGTTGACGAGGATTTGTAAGAGATGATTTCAAAATAAAAAAGGCTTTCTCAAAAGTAGAGGATTCTACGGATGAGGAAGCCTTTTTTTGTGTGGGGAATGAGGTGTAGCATTGGAAAAGGGAAAGAGCTCAAGGCTCTCTCCCGTAACTGTCATCTCTAGTTAGACAAAGAGTGAACGGCTGATGATAACCAGCAGGATAAAGAGAACCAGAATGGCGCCAGTACTTGTGAATCCGCCGCCTCCACAACAACCGTTAAATCCGCCTCTTACTTCTTCGCTCATGTTCATTCCCCTTTCGGTGTGTGTTGTACTTGAGTACATCGTATTGTATGTGCGGAGAGAGAAGCATGTATAGGCCAATGCCGGAGGAGTCCAGAAAAAAAATCAGCCCCGTAGAAACGGAGCTGATTGTAAGGAGTATGAAAGATTTGTTACGCTTTTTCCAGATCACGAACGCCTGCGTATACAAGATCAAACAGATCTTCGAGCTGAGCCTCTTCGATACAAGAGAAAGCAATCCGCAGATCTGTTTCACCGAGAGCGATAGTGCCCAGTCCATAATTATGAATCAGGTGAAGCCGAAGAGCTTCAGCCGAAACAGTATGCAGCTTCAGACACATGAAGTAGCCGGAGTTAAAAGGATAATACGTCCATACATCATCGCCGTATTTGCCGCTATCGAGCAGCGCTTTTACTTTATTCGCACGGCCCTTCATGATTTGGAACTTCTCTTCCTTCTGTTCTTCGAATTGTGGAGATTTCAGTGCATCCAGTACGAAGGTCTGTGATGGGTGTGCACCACTGGAAATAGTGGCGCGAATGATGCCTAATGTTTTTTGCTCCAATGCGGCCAGCAAATCCTTGTCTTCCGAGGCATAAGTGATGAAGCCAACACGGAAGCCCCAGACGAATTCTTCTTTAGTAGCACCGTCAATTTTGATTGGAAGCACACGTGGGTGCAGATGAGCAAGCTTACCGAATAATGATTCCTTTAGTGAGTCTTCAAAGAACAGTCCGAAGTAGGCATCATCACTTACGACAACCACGTTAATGCCTTCCTCAGCCGCACGAAGGATAGCTGCGACGATTTCATCGCCTTCCTTAATCCCCGGAGTATAACCTGTAGGATTGTTTGGGAAGTTCAAAAGCACAATGGCTTTGCCGCGTTCTTTTTGAGCCAGCAAGGCTTCTTCCAGACCCGCACTATTGAAAGTCATTTCTTCTGTGAACAGCGGATAGTTAACGGTTTCCCCATGGCGGCGGATTCCGAAGGTTAATTCATAGTTCTCCCAGTTCTTGTCTGGGTAGATAATAGCGTCACCTGGCTCAGCGAAGAGGTCAGCGACAATGCTAAGCCCATGAGTCAGGGCGTTGGTTACAACAGGATTGCTGATGGTTTTACCTTCTAGCGATGGATTTTCGCGCAGCATCTTTTCACGCCATACAGTACGCAGCTCTGGTTTACCTGCTGGAGGAGCGTAACTATACAGATCCTTAGGGCTGTAAGCGGATAGTTTATCCTGGATGACGCCGAGGTGCATAGGCACGCCACCTTCAGTAGCAATACCGATGGTTGCGTTATATTTCTTGGCGTGAGCTCCTGCTTCAGCGGATTGGCTCAGGATACCCTCTTTAGGAAAATAAATTTCTTTGCCAAGCGTAGAGAGCATATCGTACACATGTTCATTTCCTGCTTTGATACTTTCGTTTAATTGTCCAGCTAGTGGATTCATCAGTTTCATCCTTCCAGGGTTCTTTGGGGATAACATACTGTTAACATTGCCTAACATTATATCACCGCCACTTGCAACCGTCACTTGGAAAGATACGTTTTTTTAAAATTTAAGGAAGTTTAAGTTTTACACTATACGTAGTGCTTATTTTGTACGAGAAACTGGTTTATCCGTAACTATTATTCGGAGTGGTAGGGGCAGTATTTTTTCATCATTTCTATGGTTTCTTCATCCCGTGGATGATTTCTTTCAGATAGGCCGGAAATGACCCCGGAACGTCCTTCTTCTTTTAGATTCTGCCCAAACTTAAACTTTGCCGTGATCTCATCCGGGGTAATGCGCACTACCGCGACTCCCTTTAGACGGGGACGGTACCTAGGGTCTTCAGCATCAATAGGCTCATAACCACCCTCGGGCTGGAGTTTTTTCATAAACAAGGAGAGTACGATGGCTTTTTCGCTAATGTCATCTACAGGTTCGGCTATGCCGTAGGCGGTGACACTTTTAAAATATGCGGTGGCTGGGCAGGCCATCTCAGGATCACTAAAATAAGACGGAATCAGCGCATACTCATCTGCTACGGTAAAGCAGACCTTCTGCTGATTGCGGATCGCCTCCATTTTGCCGCCAGCATGACTGCCGTGGAAATAGAAACACCCATCTGTATATACAAAATTCAGCGGCGTCACCCGCGGTAGCCCTTGTTCATCGCTTGTCCCGAGAAAACCATAGCTCATTCCGTCTAGAAAAGAGGCCAATTCTTCCTCCTGATCTACTTGAAATTCTTTTCTGCGCATAGGGATCACTTCCTTTTTCTTATTAGTGTAGAGCGTTTGCTCCGATGTAGATGTTCTTTCAAGAATAGAAGAGTCATTGACAATTAAAAAGGACCAATTAAGATAGTTTTTAATGGACCACTTGCTGGCCAAGGAGGGAAACAATGAATATCACGCTGGCATACGATCAATATCTGGCAATACACCGCTACAAATATCTAGCGCTATATCATGCGCTCCGCGCTGCAATATTGGAGGGGATTCTCCAAGGTGGCACGCAGCTGCCGTCTACACGAAGTTTGGCTATGCACTATGACATGTCGCGCGGTTCAGTCTCGCAGGTGTACGAAATGCTGCTTGCTGATGGTTATGTAAGGACGGTGACAGGGCGGGGGACATTCGTATCAGAAGATAGCTTCTCTTCAGCTTCTGGAGATATTAAGCGTGAAAATGCAGCTTGGGGTGAAGTGGCAGATGTTGCTGGGGGAGGCCTTGCATCAGAGAGAATGATCCCACTCTCGGCATGGGGAAGGCGACTACTTGCGCGTCCGACACCTTTGTATGAGCAGCGTAGCAACAATGTTATAAGCTTTCTTAGCAGTGGTATGAGGATGGAGCATTTTCCTTACTCCGAATGGCGTAGTGCGCTGTCCTATGCCGGAGGGAAGGAAGGCGGATTGCTTCAAAGTACTTGTCCACCTCAAGGAGATGAAGGACTTCGGAAAGCTATTGCTGCACATCTGCGGATTACCCGCGGAATTCGTGCGGATGCAGAGCATATCGTATTGTTTAGCGGTTCGATGCAAGGCATCGTTATTTTGACACAGTTACTGCTGGATGCAGGAGGCGCAGCGGTTGTCGAGGACCCAGGCTTTCATGGGATTCGCCGAGCGGTAGAGATTAACGGGGGACGATTGCTGTCAGGAAAGCTGGATGACAGCGGTCTTATCCCGGAGGATTGGGATGCGCGTCTGTTGTTTGTTACAACGAGTCGTCAATTTCCTACAGGTGTGGTGCTGCCTTTGGAACGGAGGCGAATCTTGCTGGAATGGGCGCAGCGGCATGATGCGGTGATCATTGAAGATGATTATGACAGTGAGTTTCGGTGGTCAGGACGTCCAATTGAGCCTTTAAAAGCGCTAGATCGCGGAGAACAGGTCGTGTATATTGGCTCCTTCTCAAACACGATGTTCTCTGGCCTTCGGCTTGGCTTCGCAGTGCTCCCACCCTCGCTGGTGAAGCCGACGATCGCCGCCAAGGCGTTATATGAGCCCTTGCCAGTAGGACTGCTGGAACAGCGTGCGTTGACGCGGTTCATGAATACCGGCGGCTATAGTCGTCATCTGCGCCGGATGACCCGCATTTACGGCGAACGTGGCCGTATTCTTAGGACTCTGCTGTCGGAACAGTTGAATGAGCTGTTTGAACTGTTGCCTGGCGATGCGGGGCTACAAGTATATGCGCGGTGGCTGCGCAGTAGAGAAGAGTTCGTGGCATTCCGGGCGGCGGCGCACAGGCGCGGCACAGATTTCAGAGATGCGGCGTTATATCAAGTTTCGGCTGGGGAGCCAGCCGCATGTTTTGCTTTTGCCCATCTGAATGCTGTGGAGCTGGAGGAAGGAATAAAGCGGCTCCTTTTGTCGTGGCAAGATGTACAAAATGCAACATGACAAGGTATGATGGTGAGGATGGACAGCAAAACGAAGTGAATGCTTATGATGCAAGTTTTGCGAAGTAACTCAGAGTAGATTATGCTAACGATGTAAGTTTTGACAATTAACTCAAGCAGTTTATGCTAACAAAACGAAACGAATGCTTACGAAGCAAGTTTTGCGAAGAAACTCAAAGTAGTTTATGCTAACAAAACTTTTGGGAGGGAACGTTATGCTGCACGCATCGCCGTCCTCTTTTGTTATATTACCTGCCTTGGCGAAGATTGTGTGCGAACCAAGCTGGAAATGGCAAAAAAGAGAGAAGTCGCTGCAAAATTATGATTTATTCTATGTATGGAGCGGGGAAGGGACGGTTATACGTAACGGGGAACCCTTCCAAGTGGGCAAGGGAAGCTGCTTCCTGTTCCGTCCGGGTGACCATACTAGCGCTACTCATAATCCGCAAAGACCGCTTGTCCTTACATATATTCATTTTGATGTCACCGGAGAGGTGACGGAAATTCCTCTGCCCTATCGCGTACTCGCAGAAACCGTTGAATTTGAGCATCTGCTTGCTCGTTACGTCAGGCTGTTCCTAGTGGATACGTACGCAGCTGAGGAAGAAGGGCAGCTTGTTCTAAAGCAACTAATGATTCATCTGCTTAGGGAGGACCGAGTGAAGCCTGTGGAACGTTATGCTAGCAACCATTTAACAGAGATTATTCATGAAATAGCGAACTATGTGAGCCAACATCCCGGGATTTCGCATCGCGTAGAGGATCTTGCTGCACGTGCAGGGCTGTCGCCGCGGTATTTCTCAATTAAGTTCAAGGAGCTTACTGGCTCTTCCGTTCAATCTTATGTCATTCGAGCCCGGATTGAGCGTGCTCAGCATTTGTTGCTTTACGCAGGAATGAATGTTACTGAAGTAGCAGATGCGCTTGGATACCGTGACATATTCTTTTTCAGCCGCCAGTTCAAGCAGTATACCGGAAAAAGTCCATCTGAGATCCGCTGATTTGCATTCGTTGTTTCAGTTATTTCATCCAAGGGTAAATACTTTGCAGTTTAGTTTACAGAGAATTTACATACTTCTTGGAAGGGGAGACGCATGGGATGATGATCAGACGCCGAATCTGCAACACCGATTGTAAAAGTGGAGGCGCAGGGCTTTTTAGAAACCGTTTAAGAAGATTAAAGCAATCGAGTGCTTTTGCCATAGACAGCTGGTTCTAAACTGAGTAAATAGGTATATAATCGCTGGACATGACCAAAGACTTTAAATAACCGGGGCCAACAGGCTTCCGGTTTTTTTGAAATATAAGAGATCAACGCTTACCGTCCTTATAAGGATGCCGCTAGGCATTTATGCTTGGCAAACTGAAGGATTTATCGTTCCTCTTGTTGTATTTGATACAATAGAATAAATCTCCTGTGAGGGTAATTTTGCATTCTGTTGCATATCTTACATTCAATTGGCGAAAAAACGCCCATACTAGAGATTATCAGGCTGATCTATTGCATGAAGTAACAGAGTTCCAGAGCATACAGGTGGGAGGAGAGATAAAATGTACGAAATCGTACTAATACGTCATGGTGAAAGCCAGTACAATGTGCAAAATTTGTTTACGGGTTGGAGTGATCCGGATTTAACCGAAAAGGGTATTCTAGAGGCTAAGGCTGCTGGCAAGCTTTTGAAGGATGAAGGGTATACGTTTGATCTAGCTTTTGCATCGGTACTTAAACGATCGATCAAAACACTCAACTATGTTCTCGATGAAATGGATCTGCTGTGGATTCCTGTGCAAAAGTCCTGGAAGCTGAATGAACGGCATTATGGTGCACTTCAGGGACTTAGTAAAAGTGAAACGGCGATAAAATACGGTGAAGAACAATTGCATCTCTGGCGACGGAGTTTATCGGTTCGGCCTCCACTGCTGGAGCTTAATGATCCTCGGTATGCCAGAAACGACATTCGTTATAGCAGTATTCGTCCGGAGGATATTCCGCGAGGCGAGAGTCTGGAAGATACTGTTCATCGTGTGGGTGATTTCTGGAGAAATCGCATCGTCCCCCTTGTGCGTAAAAAGGAACGGGTGCTCATTTCAGCCCATGGCAATACACTGAGAGCGTTGATCAAATTTATGGAGGATATTGATGAGGCAGCACTGCTGGAGCTCAATATTCCTACAGGGGTACCACTCGTGTACAAACTGGATGAGGACATTAATCCAATCAGCCGCTTTTATTTAGGAGATCCAGAACAGGTTGCCGCCAAGGCGCTTGATGTTGCTAAGCAAGGACATGTGTAATAGCGTAACAGGTGTAAAGAGCAGATAATGGCTTGAAAAGAGGAAGGACAGCCGTGGGGCTGTCCTTTTGTTTGTAGTGTGTAGTAGGCATCCAAAAGGTAAATGCAGTAGATGTTAACGTATTCTCCATTGCCAAGGATAGAATAATACTATATAGTTGTATTGATAATGATTATCAGTATCATTATATAATATGTCGATTGGAGTGAATTTATTTTGTTTAAATCTCCAAAAACTTACCTATTGCTTGTGTTTACTTTGGTTATAACGTTACTGCTATCAGCTTGCGGACAAGCAGTTGAGCACACCACCTCAGTAGAAGGGACAGAAAGTGCTGCATCTTCATCAAACAGCAATGACTCATCCAGCGAAGTGGACATGGTTACATATCAGGCAAGTAACGGAGATATTCAAGTACCCAGGAATCCGAAGCGGATTGTCGATTTAACCTCCTTCGACACTGGATACTTCTTGGCGTTAGGTATCAAACCTGTTGGTGTTATGAATGGTGTCTTAAACAGTCCCTACTTTGAAGGAATGCTGGAAGGCGTTCAAGGCCTTGGGGATGAACCGTCTCTTGAACACATTTTAGAGCTGAATCCTGATCTTATTGTTGTATTCTCCGGAATGGAAGGACTCGAAAAGCTGGCCGAAATAGCGCCAGTAGTAGCCATTCAATACGGAGCAAAAACTATCAGAGATCAAATGCTTGATTTCGGTACATTAACGGGGAAAGAAGTCGAAGCTAAAGCTTGGGTGGAACAATGGAACAAAAAAATCAGTGAATTGAAGCCTAAGGTGGTGGCAGCTGTAGGTGATAGAACCGTTTCTATTCTAAATCCGTATTCCGGTGGACTATTCGTATTCGGTCACAGCTACGGGCGCGGTGGAGAAATTATTTATAATGAATTTGGCCTGAAAGCACCTCCTGAAGCGCAGAAAGAAGCTATAGACAGCGGCACTGGTTGGGCAACAATCTCCCTTGAGAAGCTGCCTCAATTTGCTGGAGATATTGTATTCACATGCCCATGGGCTGGCGATACGAGCGATCCGAAAATCGTCTATGACAACCCCTTATGGAAGCATCTCCCTGCCGTAAAAGCAGGCAACGTATTCCAACTGGACCCAACCGCTGATACATATAGTGATCCCGTTACGCTTGAAGCGCAGTTAAATTACATTACTGAGAGTCTTTTATCTGAAAAATAATTCTAATTCAACGAAAGTCCACGAACTTGCTTTTGGTTTTTATAGCAGGAAGAATCGGCATTGAGCGATGCTGATTCTCCCTGCTATTTTTAATTTAGTTCTGTGATATATGAGTATATTCAATAAATCTATGAGGATTTTCTATGTTAGGATGATATTTCTGATGATAGTATTCAATGTAAGTTTAAAAAGTAAAGGAGGAATTAATGAACATTTTCGCACGTTTTAATTTGTAAGTATGAGTTAGGAGAATTATGCAAAAAATCTAAACCGGTTTAGATTTAATCAGTAACACACTTGATGCTTGAATAAGCCTTACTCCACAGCGGCTAGCGCTCTAGAGAATAACTCCTTCCTGAAAGTAAATTCATCCTATCGGTTTATGAAGTGAACGTTTATGCATTAGAAATTTAATTGAAATCTCGCTCTTTACGATGACCCATAATCCTAAGCTATACCTTAATCGAAAGGAATGGTGATAAGTATGAGGAAATATTGTAATCGCTTACTTAAAATATTATTCTGCTGCATTCTGATAACCTCAATCATAACGCCTAGTACCAGTTCTCCCGTTATGGCCAAGGTTCTCCCGGGTTTAGCGGATGTGTCCAGAGAAGTGGCCGCTGAAGGAATTGTGCTGCTGCAAAATCCGGCGTATAAACTAGCAGGATCACAAGTAAATGAGAATGAACAAGTGCTCCCTATCAAGAAGAGTGAAAATGTATCGGTATTTGGCCGCATACAAGCGCATTATTACAAGTCTGGCACAGGATCTGGCGGTGCGGTAAGGGTAGATTATGTGAATGGGATTCTGGAAGGTCTCCGGAACAATCCCAGTCTCAAGTTAAATGAAGATCTGGCGAAGGTATATGCTGACTGGATCAAAAAGAATCCTTTCAACAATGGCGGTGGTGGCTGGGCAGCAGAGCCGTGGTCCCAGGCGGAAATGCCCTTGACCGACGAAATAGTGGATGCAGCAAAAGCAAAAACGGATACAGCTGTGGTCATCATCGGTAGAACAGCCGGTGAAGATAAGGATAATACGGACGTCAAGGGTGCCTATAAACTGACAGACCTTGAAGTAGACATGCTTAACCGGGTCTATGCCAAATTCGACCGAGTGGCCATCGTATTGAACGTAGCTAACGTTATCGATATGTCATGGGCTAAAAACTATCCCAAAGCTGCTATTTTGTACACATGGCAAGGGGGGATGGAAGGCGGTAGCGCAGTAGCCGACGTACTGACCGGAGACGTTACGCCAAGCGGTAAATTGAGCGATACGATTGCAGCTACACTTGCTGACTACCCTTCTACTGCACATTTTGGCAGCAAAACTGAGAATTCTTATAGTGAGGATATTTATGTAGGCTACCGCTATTTTGAGACCTTTGCTCCGGATAAGGTGCTCTATCCATTTGGGTACGGACTGTCCTATACCAATTTCAAGATCACGACTGATAATGTCAACGCTGGTGAGAATGAGGTTGCAGTGACTGTAACTGTTCAGAATACAGGTAAGGTGGAAGGCAAAGAAGTTGTACAGATTTATTACGGTGCACCACAGGGTAAACTTGGCAAGCCGGCCAAGGAGCTTGCTGCTTTTGCTAAGACCCGGCTGTTACAGCCAGGGGAATCACAGTCGATCACCATCACGTATGACACCAAAGATATGGCCTCCTATGATGATAGTGGAATTACAGGTCATGATTCATCTTATGTTCTAGAAGCTGGTGACTATAATATTTACGTAGGTAACAGTGTAAGTGACAGCGAAAAGCAAGGAGTATACAGCCTTAATGCTTTGAAGGTTGTAGAAACCTTGCAGGAAGCGCTCGCGCCAACTAAGGAATTTGATCGTATCAAACCAGGTCAACCGAATGAAAATGGTACTTTTACCACTGTCACTGAAAAGGTACCGACACGGACTACCGACTTGGATGAGAGAATCAAGCAAAATCTCCCTGCGTCCATTCCACAAACGGGAGACAAGGGTTATACCTTATTGGATGTATACAATCAGAAAGTGACTATGGATCAGTTCATTGCACAATTGTCCAACAACGATCTGGGGGCCATTATTTTAGGGGAAGGGATGTCCAGCCCCAAAGTTACTGCCGGTACCGCTGCGGCTTTTGGTGGTGTTACTAAAAATCTGCTGAAATTAGGGCTCCCTATCGATAGTGCTGCGGACGGCCCTTCAGGAATCCGGATGGAGACCAATGCAGAGAAGGCAACCAGTATCCCGAACGGGACGATGCTTGCCTGTACGTGGAACACCGAGCTGAATGAAAGATTATTTGATCTTCTTGGCAAAGAAATGCTGATTAACAATATCGATACGCTGCTAGGACCGGGAATCAATATCCACAGAAGTCCCCTGAACGGGAGAAACTTCGAGTATTTTTCGGAGGATCCGTTACTGACAGGCATCATGGCTGCTGCACAGACAAGAGGTCTTCAGAAGAACGGTACGGCGCCTACTATTAAGCATTTCGCTGCGAACAATCAGGAAACGGATAGACATCTTGTGAATGCACTTGTCTCTGAAAGAGCGCTTCGCGAGATTTATTTGAAAGGTTATGAAATGGCAGTGAAGAGTGGAAAGGCGCGTTCAGTGATGACGTCCTATGGTCCGGTAAACGGAACATGGGCTTCCAGTAACTATGATCTGAATACCACGATCCTCCGCGGAGAGTGGGGCTTTGACGGAATTGTCATGACAGACTGGTGGGCGAAGATGAGTGAGGATCAGGGCTTCTATGCCACTACCAATCGTTATGATGAAACCAACGGCAAAGCCATGGTCCGTGCCCAAAATGACCTTTACATGGTCATTCCGAACGATTATGCAGAAACGCATAAGAATCGGAATAACAGTACCTTTAATACAATGACATCGCTTGCTAACGGCAGTCTGACCCTGGGAGAATTGCAGCGTTCTGCCAAGAATATCACGAGCTTTTTGATGCAATCTCCAGCCTTTGCAAGAACGGCAAAGATTGATTACGTGGTCAATTATACGCCGGGAAGAGATTGGTTCCGGGTGAATACGGACAAATCAGGAGATCCACAGCTCTCTGATATTACGGTTGGCGGCAAAAAGATCAAAATATTTAATCCATTGAAACTCGACTATAAAGCCTTTGGTGAGCCGACTGAAACTAGCAGCTACCCGGAAGTCAAAGCTACGGCGATAGCTGGTGTAGACGTAAGTATACGACAAGCCGATAAAGATAGACCGGCTGCTGTAATTACTGCTTCGGCCGGAGGAGAGAAACGGATCTACAAGGTTATCTTCACGTCGGAGGAAGGCCTGGAACCGATTTTTGAGAATCCGACCTATGCTTATTTAAAGAATATCTCTATTGATGGTAAGCCGCTTGAGGGCTTTTCACAGACTAGGTTCAGTTATGATGTAGGTCTCAGTAATGGGGCTACTTTACCTGAAGTTACATTCGAAATGAATGATGGTGTAAAAGCAACGGCCAACGTAGACCTCATCAATAAAAGAGTGACGATCAAATGTATCAGCTCCGATCAGGCCAACTCCTATGTGATACAGTTTGGTACGACCCCACAAAGCGATGAGTTCGACACTGAGAATTTAAGCAACTTCTGGATGATTAATAAAGAGACGGCTACCAATACAGAAAATAACAAAAATTGGTCTTTGAGCACTGTTCCCGGATATTTGAGAATCATCGCTGAAAGAGGCGACTTCTGGAGTGATCATGCAGATTTGAAGAACTATTTCCAGCAGGAGGCCTTTGGAAACTGGGAAGCAACAGTGAAAATTAATATGAGCAAAGCGCCAAATCAAAATTATAACGGTGTCGGCATCACAGCTTCACAGGATAACAATAACTATATCTGGGTGAAGTATGAATACAGTAGCGGAAAGATCATCGGTATGACCAAAGAGACCGGAGGTACGGAGCCTGTTACGATTGGGCAACTGTCTGCCGCTCAGCTCACGAGTATTTTTGGTGAAAAGAAAGAGTTGTATTTACGCCTGAAAAAAATAGGCAACAGCTATTCCGGTTATGTCAGTGCTGATGGCAAAGAGTATATTTCACTTGGCAGTACAACTGCCAACTATGCCAATCCGAAGTTCGGGTTACTTGCGTCCAACGGAAGTCAGAATCTCACAGATCCATTTATTGCCGATTTTGATTATGTCAGAATCAACAGTGATGTAGCTTTGGCAGTCAAGAAGATTGGGAAAAATACTAAATTGAAGGTAGCTGAGACGGAATTTGCCTCCATTACTCCGATAATCACGCCAGTAAGCAGTAATGATGTAGACGGCGGATTATGCTACACCAATACAAGCAAGGGTGAAGCCATCTCCTATAAGGTAAATGTGGAGAAAGAAGGCATGTACAAAATCACATCACGAATTCGCTCTAGCCAATCGGATGTCGCCCAAATGTCCTTTGGTATCTATGATGGCGACAAGCTACTGGGGACCTTCGACCTTACCACAACTAAAGGGGTATGGAAAACCTTCAGAATTCCTGATGTTCAGCTGTCGGCAGGCGAGCATACCCTTAGAATTGTATTTGAGAGTGCTGGCATTGACCTGAACTGGTTAACCTTCCAGTTGAAGCAGGACAATGTTGACACTTCAGCGTTAGGTGCGGAAATTGAGGCTGCTCAAAACATCGATATGAATGCATATACTGCTTATAAAAAGCTCAAATTTAACGCTGTATTGGAAGAGGTTAAGGCAGTACTTGCCGAGCCGGTCAATGACGAGGTTGTAGCAGAAGCCATAGCTTCCTTGAAAGCGGCTATAACAGATTTGAGCATATCATCTATGCCAATCCATATTGCTCCGATAGAAACGCTGAAAGTAGAGAACGGTATTAGAATCTATCCTTATAATGCACCATGGATTTATGCAACGAATATCCAGTTCAGATTCGAAAGTGGTACGGACGCCATGAGTTATGTCAATTCTAATGACCTTGTTTATTTCGGTCAGGTTGACTTGACTAATCTTGTGGAAGTAAGAGTGCAGTATGCCCGTGAAGGCGGATCGTCTCCATCTTTTAAATTCTATACAGAGGCTGACAATACGGGTAAACCAGTTAAAAGAGCTACTACACAAGGAAGAGCATACGCTGATGCCTACAGCGGCGGAGGTTCTTTTGAACTTGGTAATGAATTTGCAAGCATTAGTTTTGCTCAGAAAGCAGGCGCTGCTTGGGGAAATTATGGAATAGCAAGCACCAAACAAACGCCTGGAAATTCTTACATTGATCATTATTTGACAGCGGAGACCTTCCTAGACAGAACTAAAGTGACTGGAAAACAAAATGTGTATATGATTTTTAACGGACTAAACGCGAATTTACAATATGTTGAACTCATTTATGCTGATCCGATTGAAGTCACCTTCGATCAGAATTATCTGGACTCACCGGCTCCTGCCAAAGTAACCGCATTTAAAGGTGAAGCATTAAGCACCTTACCTCGGGTACCGGAACGTGAAGGCTACATTTTTACTGGCTGGTTTGATAATAAAGAAGGGACCGGTAATGCATTAACCGTAGAAACGGTAATGAACATAAGCGCGGTGTATTATGCCAAATGGACAGAAGATACCCATGCTAAAGAAATTATATCGATTGCTCAGCCGCAACTGCTGAGTGTGCTGTTCGGAACTGCTGCAGGAGAATTAAATCTACCAGCTACAGTGGAAGCTACATTGGGCAACAAAAGGGTAATTCACTTGCCTGTACAATGGGATAGTAAAGATTTCAACGGTGGAAAAGCGGGGAGTTATACGCTGGCAGGTAGCTTTGAGCTTCCTGAGGGTGTGTTGAATAGTACCCATCAAACTGTTTCTATTACAGTGGTTGTACTGCCAGAAGGCACTAAACCTATCCAGATTACTAAAGTTGAGAAGCTGGAGGGCAAAAATGTTGAATTTGGCACCGCTTTTGATAAGTTGGAATTGCCGTCTTCAGTTACAGTAACGCTTGATACGTATGAGCAGGAGGAACTTGTTGTTAAATGGAGCCCTGCTGGTTATAACGGCAATGTGGAAGGATCATACGTACTGAACGGTACTATGATATTAGAAGAAGGAATGATCAACCCTAATGATCTGAAAGCTTCCATCACCATTCAGGTAATGCCGGAAGTGATTCGTGTCGCTGAGATTGTCACAGTGCAGGATTTGGAAAGTAAGAGCGTTCCATTCGGCACTCCATTTAATGGATTGAAGCTGCCATCATCGGTCATAGCTACCTTGAACAACGGTGAGACAAAGGCGATATCCATCGATTGGAATAGTGAAGGTTATAATGGCGATAAGCAAGGAGCTTATATCCTGAAAGGAGCGCTAGTACCTGTGGAAGGTATCAGCAATCCAAAGAACCTGAAGGTATCGATTACGATCGAAGTACTGCCGGAGGTCATTACGATACCGGAAATCACGGCAGTGCAAGCACTAGCAAGTAAAAGTGTTGCTTATGGTACCAGCTTTGACGTGCTGGAGCTTCCAGCTTCAGTATCAGTAACCCTGAATACCGGGATGACTAAGGTCGTTTCTGTTCAGTGGCACAAGGAAGGCTATAACGGTAATACGGAAGGAATGTACACCATCAAGGGGGATCTGATCTTGCCGGAGGGTATAACTAATCCACTTGGCCTGAAGGTACAGTTCTCTGTGATCGTTAAGCCTTACAGCGGTGGAGGTGATGGTCAACCAAGTACACCAACACCGGCTACCCCAGCGGTACCTTCAGTACCATCGATTCCTGGAGAAGTCGTAAAACCTGGAGAACAGCCTCAGCCTCCAACAACAGATGGAAAAACGAAGACACCGGAGCTAATCAGACAAGAGCTTAAGAATAAGTTTAAAGATGCTACTCTAATTCCTAGCTGGGCAGAATCTGCGATTGCAGCGCTGGTGGAGAGAAATATTATCAGCGGACGAACAGACGGAAGCTTTGATCCAAGTGGGAAGGTAAACCGTGCAGAGTTTGTTGCCATGGTAGTAAAAAGCTTCAACTTCAGCATGGGCGAGAATCAAAAGCAGTTTACTGACGTTCTGAAAGATGCTTGGTATAAAAACTATGTTGAGATTGGGACTTCTAATCAACTGATCAATGGTATCGGTAATGGCATGTTTGCTCCTAACAGCAGCATTAGCCGTCAGGACCTGTGTGTAATTCTATTCAATGCACTGAAGAAACTGAATGTTGAATTGCCGCAAGTGACTAACCATGACTTCCCAGATGATGCTTCTATTGCGGGTTATGCTAAAGAAGCGGTGTATGCCTTCAAAGATCTTGCTATTGTAAATGGAGGCAGCAGTGGAGAAATGGATCCGACAGCTTCGGCCACAAGAGCTGAAGCAGCTGTGATCATTAACAATGTACTGGATTACTATGCTAGCGTAACAAGCTCTAAAGTGAAATAAACAAAACAAGGGTATCCCGGCGCCGATTTTCAATCGGTTAGGGATACCCTTATTTTGTTATATCGCAGCTTTACTAAAGCGGCCGATGCAGCGTCCCCAGCAATTCCCCCATCTTTACCTTCGTGTTGACCTCAAGCTTGGGTCTTGGGGTAAAAGTACCGCTCTCCATAAGCAGTACTACAGTGGAGCCGAACTCGAAATAGGCTAGATCATCGCCGATTTGCCACTCGGTAGCGTTAGCATCCGTATACCCGATGCTGCTGACGTTCATCGCGCCTACCTTTACTACTGCGGTTTCTCCGTAGTCTCCGGCGATATACGTAATAAGACGTTCATTGCGATTCAGTACGCCCTTCATATGTCGCATGCCGAAATCGTTGACAGGATAGGCTCGTCCACGAATATGATCACTCTCAACCTTATGTCCAGTAAGGGGAGAGTGAATCCGGTGATAATCCGTAGGACTTAGATAAAGGACGAAGAAAAAACCTCTCTTGTATAGCTCCAGATGCGGAGAATGATTAAGTAGATCCTCGATCTTATAATCCTGCCCTTTTACATTCATAATCGTACCAGAGGAAATGTCACCCATAGCAGTAATCATTGCATCTACGGGACTCACTAAAGCGTCAGCATCGGTTGCAATAGGCCGCATGCCAGGCTTCAGCCGGCGGCTGAAAAACTCATTAAGAGTGTGATATTCTCCAGGATTCTTCTCCGCTTGAGCGGAGGGGATTTGATAAGTCTTAATAAATACCGGGATTAGAAAACGGCTGAGTCTACTATGAGAAAAAGACCCCATTAACCGTGAAAGCCATCGGTGCGAGGATAGCTCGGTCATTAGCCGCAGCAATTGTTTTACCATGCCCATCTCCCTTCCATAATACAGCAGTACGGTCGTATGTGGCCGCCATCTGCTCTGCATTATATTGACATAGAATAGGAGACAAATCAATAACTGTTATATATGAGGCTGTTCTTTTCTAGTAAAAAACGTGCGTATCCCATAGGTCTTCGGTAACTCTCCTTCCAAATCTCCGTAAGGCCGGCTTTATGAAATCCATAGCGTTGATCGCGGCCATTGCACTCTATGAAGAAGATGCGACCATCCTTAGTAATGCCAATATCCAGTCCGATATCGGCCAGACCTGGAAGGTCTTGTTCGAGACAACGGGCTATAACAAGGCTAAGTGTTTCGACAGCCATACGGATATGGGCCGCTATTGCTCTAGAGAAGGCTTTTTCCAGCGCAAAGGAAGAGCTTAGCGCTTCTCCTCCACGGGCTATATTAGAGACAAACCCCCCAGGGGGTGCAAGTTTAGCAAAGAGACCCGTGACCTGCCAATCGCCTCCCCAGCCACGTTGAACGGTGACACGTAAATCAAAGGGACGTCCTCCAATCTCAGCAAGGGGAATACGCTCCTGCACGAGATAAGGGACAGAGGCAAGGCGTGCTCGGAGCATTTTTGGCAGTGCCCCCTGATATACGGGAGTGCTTATCCAGCGACGCATTGAGGGTGATAGATAATTTAAGCTCCAGCGCTGAGACCCTTTACGAACCAGTCGCATGACACCATTCCCAATGCTTCCACGGCAAGGTTTAAGAATAAGATCGGGGTAACGATTCATCATTTGTTTGAGTCCAGATCCTCCAGTTGTTGCTGGTAAAACCTCGCGCAGCTCTTCATGCTGCTCAAGCAGTTCATGGATCTCATCCTTGCCGTATCGATTGCAAGTATTGTACACCAAAGGATGGTGCCGCAGCAGACGTTGCATTCCTGGGCTATTCTGACTGTATATGGCCCGGTTATGGATGACAGTGGGCGTAGGGACTACTACGCTTTTATATCCATGAGATCCCTTTATATAGGCGGCACTGAAGCCTGAGTCTGTATCGATGTCCGCGAGCTTCAGGAAGCAGGGGACCAAGCCGTATGCAGCGGCCGCCTCTTCATAGTTGGATAGAGACTCCTGTCCTGTTTTTAGCCGGGGAACGCCCCGGTGCATATCGGCATTTAGTAGTATTCCAACGAGCTTATGCCCCATGTTTGTTCCTCCTGTTTCTTCGGTCACGTGATTCCCGCTTTTACTACTCTTGTCATTGTATGTTTGTACCCGCGTGTCAGGGTGGACGAATGCGCGGCGGCAGAAGCCTTTTTTTAATATAAGAAAATATAATTTTCATCAGAATCTTATTATGGGGCTTATCGCAAAAGGGTGTCATCAGCCCATACCGCTGCATATGATGCCTAGGAGAAACAACAGATGGAAGGAGGAGACTGCTTGTGAGGGGTTCCAAAAAAAAGCAGCCGCGCAGTCCACAAAAACGACTCTACTATGTAGATAATCCCAATATAAAGGAACTGAACATGCTGGAAGGCAAAAGCAGTTCTAAGGATTCGGGGAGCAGCAATGACGGAGTCAGTAAAGCAGAGCTCGCTGATGTTCAGGTAAGTGGAGGGGCAATAGCTGAATTCATTCAAGAGGAATCAATTTCCGTACCAGTTCTGCAACCAGAGCCTGAGCCTATAGTGGAAGAGCAGCTTCAGAAACAGGCGGATAATCTTCCTGAGACGATTTGGTTCGCTCCTGAAAAAGAGCGGTTCCAGCCCGTTTATACAGATGATCTATCGGATGCAGCAGTGACTGGGGCGAAAATCGCTCCACGCACTATTGATGGTTCAAAGCTGAAGTTTGGCATTATCGGTACACCATGGCTGCAAGATTACGCTGTGCAAAGTATCAATATCGCGGACAAGGCAGTTACTTCTTCGAAAATTGCGCCTGAATCCATTGTGGGTGAGCATTTAGCTGAAGGAAGCGTAAGTGGCGGTAAACTGCTGGATCATTCCATCAGTGGAGAGAAGCTGAAGAACGGTAGTATTAGTCCAGAGAAGCTGGCTGATCGGATTATCGGCGGCGGTCAAATTGCAGATAAATCCATTGAGAGCCGTCATTTAAGCGATCTGATTATTACGGCGGATCTACTGGAAGATGGCGCGGTTACTGGTGAAAAAATAGGAAGTAGCAGTATCACAGGCCGCCATGTGGCAAACGGGAGTGTTGACCGTTCTAAGCTGGCTGATGCAGCGGTATCTGGCGATAAAATAGCTGATGGCGAAATCAGCAGCTCCAAGCTGGCTGATGCTGTTATTGAGGGCCGCCATCTTAGCGATGCATTGATAACCGCCAGACATTTAGCTCCCGGAGCGATCGGACCAGAGCAGCTTGCCAACAAGCTTATTGGCAAGGAACAGCTCCAGTCGGGTGTTATCGAAGGTGCGCATGTAGCGGATGGTGCAATTGGTTCCAAGCAGCTAGGTACAGAAGTGGTGAGAAGCATCCACTTAAGTGCAGAAAGTGTACACGGCTCCCATATCGGGGATGGAGAAATATCGAGTCGCCATTTGGCTGACCGAAGCATTTCTTTCTTGAAACTGTCGGAGGGTGCGGTAGGTACTGCACAGCTGATTGAGCAAGCGGTCACCGCATCGAAGATTGCTGATCAAAGCATACTCGCACATAAGCTAGCAGATGAAGCTGTAACCACCAGACATATTGCCAAATCCGCTATACGCGGACCGCAAATTGCTATGCAAGCTGTTTCCTCTAATCATCTGGAACGTGAGGCTGTGAATCACTCCCATATAGCTTCGGAGGCGATAGGCTCGGAGCAGCTTATGGATGAAGCTATTCATACGGATCATTTATCCTCCGGTGCTGTTACTGGAGAGAAGCTAGCTTCAGAGTCTGTGGGTGCGGAGCATCTTCGTCCACAGAGCGTTACTTCTGCCAAGTTAGCGGATGGAGGAGTGAGCTCGGCTAAACTGGCAGCAGGATCGGTCATCGGCAGCACGATTGCTCGTGAAGTGGTGAGTGGGGAGCATATTGCTTTTTGTGCAGTGGAGGAGAAACATCTAGCAGATGCCAGCGTGAGCGGTCGTGCCTTGCAGGATGCTGTGGTGGATAAAGATCATCTTGCCACTGGAGCTGTGGAACGCAGACATCTCGGCGAAAATAGTGTGACTGCTGCTGCGATTCAGTCCGGTTCGGTTTCAGGAGATAAGCTGGCTTCTGCTGCGGTAAGAGAGGTTCATTTGGCAGCTGGAGCAGTGCAGCCACATCATCTGGCAGATCATGTGGTAACGTCGTTAAAGCTGTCTCCCGAAAGTGTATCGACGGATAAGATTAGTGATTTATCGGTCACATCGGCTAAGCTTGCCGATGGAAGTGTGGATTCCAGTAAATTAGCAGTCGCGGCAGTGCAGGCAGAGCATTTATCTGTGAATGCAGTTCATTCAAAATCCATCAGTGATAGTGCGGTTCAGAGCAGACATATGAATCCGGGAAGCATCGGCGGAGCACATATCCGGCCGTTGTCCATCGGAAATGGTCATATCATTCCTAATTCCATCTCTTCGATTCAAATGCAGGAGGGCAGCATTAGTGGCTCCAAGCTGGCCAAAGGGGCTGTGGATTCCCAGCATCTTTCACCGGGGAGTGTAGACGGCAGCCATCTATGCATGGATACGATTGAAGGACGTCATATCGGGCATGGTGAGATCAGGCTGGCTCATCTAGCCGAAGATGCACGCAGCTCTGACTTGTTGCCAGAGGGCAGTATTACCGGGGAGAAGCTGGCAGAAGAATCCGTAGATTCTATTCATCTTGTACGAGGAAGTGTAGACGGAAGTCATCTGAGTCAGGGTGCAGTAGAAGGTCGTCACATCCAGCATGGTGAGATCACACTGGCTCATTTGGCAGAAGAAACTTTTAGCTCTGAGCTACTGCCTGACGGTAGTATTACCGGCAAGAAGCTCGCTGAGGAATCCGTAGGTTCTATTCATCTCGTGGCTGGAAGCGTAAAGGGCAGTCATCTGAGCTCGGATATAGTGAAAGGACGTCATATTGGGCACAGTGAAATCACCTTAGCTCATCTAGCCAAAGATGCACGTAGTGCAGACTTGCTCCCAGATGGCAGTATTACTAGAGAAAAGCTGGCGGACGAATCTGTGAATTCAAGTCATTTAATACCTGGAAGTGTGAATGGCAGTCATCTGGGTCCAGATACAATAGAAGGACGTCATATCGGGTACAGTGAGATTACGCTGGCTCATCTAGCCAAAGATGCGCGTAGCGCAGACTTGCTTCCAGACGGTAGCATTACCAGAGAAAAGCTGGCGGACGAATCTGTGAATTCAAATCACCTAATACCTGGAAGTGTGGATGGCAGTCATCTGAGTCCGGACGCAGTGGAAGGCCGTCATATCCGAAATGGTGAAATCACTTTAGCTCATTTGGCAAAAGAAACACGCAGCTCTGAATTATTACCTGACGGCAGTATCACCAGTGAGAAGCTGGCCGTAGAATCCGTAGATTCAAATCATCTAGTACCAAGAAGTGTAGATGGCAGTCATTTGAGTCCGGGTGCAGTAGAAGGCCGCCATATCCGAATTGGTGAGATTACGCTGGCTCATTTGGCAGAAGAAACGCGCAGCTCTGAATTTCTGCCGGACGGTAGCATTACCGGTGAGAAGCTGGCAGAAGGATCGGTAAGTTCTATTCATCTAGCACCAGAAAGTGTAGGGAGTAGTCATCTGAGTCCAGATTCAGTGGAAGGCCGCCATATCGGTTACGCTGAAATCACCTTAGCTCATTTGGCAGCAGAAACTCGAAGCGCGGACTTGTTACCAGAAGGCAGTATTACCGGTGAAAAGCTGGCTGAAGAATCTGTAGATTCTATTCATCTGGCACCAGAAAGTGTAGAGAGTAGTCATCTAAGTCCGGGAGCAGTAGAAGGTCATCATATTGGAAATGGTGAAATCACACTAGCTCATCTGGCAGCAGAAACCCGAAGCGCGGACTTGTTACCTGCAGGTAGTATTACTGGCGAGAAGCTGGCAGAAGGATCGGTAAGTTCTATTCACCTAGTACCTGGAAGTGTAGGAAGTAGTCATCTAAGTCCGGGAGCAGTAGAAGGTCATCATATTGGAAATGGTGAAATCACACTAGCTCATCTGTCGGATGAGATTCGTGTTTCAGATCTGTTGCCAGATGGTAGCCTTACTGGTGAGAAGCTGGCAATTCATTCTGTAGATTCTATTCATCTGGTGCCTGGAAGTGTAGGAAGTGGCCAACTGAGTCCGGGAGCAGTAGAAGGTCATCATATTGGAAACGGTGAAATCACTCTAGCTCATCTAGCGTTAGAGACACGTAGCTCCGAGCTGCTGCCAGACGGCAGCATTACCGGTAATAAGCTGGAGGGCGGAACGATCAATGCCTTTCATTTGGCTCCAGGCAGTGTGTATGGCGGGCATTTGGCGGGCGATACGATTGATAGCCGCCATATCCGCTCAGGAAGCATTACCCTGAATCATCTGGCAGAAGAAGTGTGTAGTGCGGATCTGTTACCGGATGGCAGTATTACAGGAGAGAAACTGGAAGGTGGATCTATCCATTCTTTCCATCTTGCCCCAGGTAGTGTCTATGGTGGTCATTTGGTTGGGGATTCGGTGGATAGTCGTCACATTCGATCTGACAGCATCACCCTGAAACATCTGACAGAAGAGGTGCGTAGCGCCGATCTGTTGCCGGAAGGTAGTATTACTGAAGAGAAACTGGCCGAAGGTTCTGTGAATTCTTTACATTTACAACCGTGGAGTGTGTACGGAGAGCATCTTGCTGACCAGATTGTGGCAGATCGACATTTGCAGCCGGGTATCATCAAATTAGAGCATCTTGCGGATGAAACACGCAGTGCAGCGCTGCTTCCTGATGCGAGCATCAACGGAGCTAAGCTGATGGCAGGCAGCATTGATTCCACTCATCTGGCTGATGGTGCGGTAGGGTCGGCAGAGCTTCAGGATGAAGCGGTTGTGGCTTCCAAAATCTCTTCTTTTGCCATTCAAGCTCGTCATCTGGAGGAAGAAAGCGTTCAGGATTATCATATTGCTCCCGGTGCAGTAAATGGTGCCCATTTGGCAGTGAATTCTGTAAATGCTGAACATCTATCCTTCAGCCCGATTCAGACTGCAGGGAAGCGGGAGGCGCTTCAGCAGTTTGGGATGACAGCCTTTATGTTCAATGGGGATGCTGAGACAGTGGAGGTGACCGTATCGTTCGATGAGAACTTTGGTCATACGGGTTATGTGCTTGTCGCTATGACCAATCAACCTTACTTCTATGCTTCTTTAAAGAGCAGAGCCAATGGAGATGCAGTTATTCAAGTGGTGCGCTTGCGCGAAACTCCGCATTTCTACGGGGTCATCTCTTGGATTGCTATCGGCGCTCCGTTAGCCAAACCGGCAGTGGATGATCGTGTGTTTGATTGAAATTCAAATAGCCTCTCTTAAAAAACAGAGCAGCAATTCTCCTTATTGGAGATCGCTGTTCTGTTTTTAGGTCGTTAGCTACATGTACGGCCAAGTCCTAGTACCCGCTACGCGGCGTTTAGAGTTAATTGTGTCCGATAGCATATTTTGTATAAGCAAATGTGTCTCAGCTGAAGTTTGGCGGTGAGTACATTTGTCCTGTTTTCCACACGACAGGAGACAAAGGCCGTTACTCTGTTCGGCAAAGTACATAAACTGTGATGTAACCCTCAGCCTGACGAATAGGCTCTGTAAGGAAGGTGGATGAGCATGAAGCCCAAACGTACTTCTGCCCGCCGCACGGGACGGCGGGTCTCTCGGATCAAGCGGCGGACTTCTCGCCCAGTGCGGCAAGTCGCTGCAGTCCCTACTGTTAACCATCCAAATCCCTATGTTTCGGTTATTATTCCGGCCATGAATGAAGCGAAGACCATCGCGGGAGCGATAGCCGGAGCTAGAGGAGTCCATCCGCGCTGCGAGGTTATTGTAGTCGTCAACGGATCAGCCGATCAAACGGCAGAAATTGCCCTTTCGCTTGGTGCGCATGTTATTTCCTATGAGTTACCGCTTGGACACGACGTTGGCCGCAGTGTCGGAGCAGAGGCAGCTAAGGGAGAGGTTCTCTTGTTTACAGATGGGGATTTAGTGATTCCTGCCTCGGGGCTACGTCCTTTCGTCACGGCTGTTAGCGGTGGCGCAGACATAGCGCTTAATGATTATTCCGGACCGGTACGGAGCCTTTCGCCCCATCCGGTGGTGCTATCCAAACATGCACTTAATATTTTGCTTGGCCGTCCGGATCTAAAAGGATGTTCGATGACGGCGGTTCCGCATGCAATCAGCCGAAGAGCGCTTGAAATCTTAGGGAGTCAGTTATTATCTCGTCCCCCTCTGGCACATGCTCAGGCAGTTCTGAGTGGTTTACGTGTGGTGGCTGCTCACAAAGTACATGTAGGCAAACTGAATGCGGTCAGACGTAAGGAGGATGGCACAGATCCTTTGCAGCAGTTGATTACAGCAGATCATATGGAGGCTGTATCCCTCTTGCTTGAACACCGGGGAAACAGGGCGGGGTTTAGCGACGGAACCCGGCGCAGAGAGATGGTGAGATGATGGTTGCTCTGTTACAAGTATCTGGTAGCTCTGCCGTTCGACGAGGAACAGCAACTCGTACGGTAAAGAAACGTTCAGCATCTAGTCAGGCCAAAACAAAACTGGCACCCCGCCAAAGGGGAGCGAATCGTTCGGTAAAAAGAGGCACCCCTACCGCTCGGCCACCGATTCTGTCCCGGCAATCAAAGGTAGGTCGCGAGGTATTGAATTTACCGTGCTTACGTGGGACCTTGTCAGTTATTATCTCCGCGCGTAACGAGGAGCAGACCTTGGGACATCTGCTGCAACAGGTAACGCGGCTGGGACCTACTGAAATTATCGTCGTGCTTAACGGTTGCAGCGATAGCAGCTTTCCCATTTCCAGACAACATCGTCAAGCTATAGTTGTGCATTGCCCGGAGTCCGTTGGACATGATGTAGGGCGGGCTATTGGTGCGAAGCTGAGTCGAGGAGATATTCTACTCTTCCTGGACGGAGATATGGTTATCCCTGCAGCTCAGCTCGGATTATTCACAGCTGCTGTAGATGGTGGAATTGACGTGGCTCTTAATGATTTGGATCCACTGATGCCTTCTTTTGGATTATGCGATGATGTTACTCGCAGCAAGCTGTTTCTGAATTATGCTCTTGGACGGTACGATCTCGGAGTTAGCTCTATGACGGCTGTCCCGCACGCGCTTTCCCGGAGAGCATTTGAGACCATAGGCTACCGTGAATTAATAGTTCCTCCTAAAGCCCAAGCTCGTTCTGTATTAGAGAAGCTAAGGGTGGAGAAAGTTGGAACGGTGAATGTGATTAAGCATAACCGGCTGCGTCAAGCGAATATAGGTGCTGGAAATGCTGTGGAGAAACTGATCATAGGGGATCACGCAGAGGCTCTCCTTGAGGTGCTTTCCCGTCAAGATGATGGGGGCCTACTTAATAGCGAAACGCAGCGCGAATACCGCAGACAAGTAGCTGCTTGGAGGAACCGGATATGACGATGACTAGTATTATTATTCCGACCTACAACGCGTTGCCTCTGCTGCGGTCCTGTGTGGAATCGATACGTGCTTATACTCCACTGCCTTACGAGATCATCGTTGTAGACAATGCCTCATCAGATGGAACGGATGCCTATTGCCGTGCGAATCGTATAACGTTTATTTCATTGCCTGAGAATCGAGGTTTTCCATCCGCCTGCAATTTAGGTCTACTTCTAGCATCAGGGGATGAATTGTTACTGCTGAATAATGATGTGGTAGTTTCTCATGGATGGTTAACTAATCTGAAGAGATCGCTATATAGTGCTCCTGAAGTCGGTATTGTTGGGCCAGTGACAAACTATGCGAGTGGACGTCAACAGGTGAAGACTGATTATGAAAGTCTGTTAGATTTTCATAAGGCTGCAGAGATAACTAACCGTTCCAATCCTCAAAAATGGTTGGAGACTAAACGTTTGGTAGGATTATGTTTTTTATTCAAAAGAGAGCTACTTACTTCCGTAGGTCTGCTGGATGAGAGATATTCACCTGGACATTACGAGGATGATGACTTTTGCTATCGCGCCAGGCTAAAGGGGTACCGACTGCTTATCGCAGGAGATTGTCTGGTACACCATGAAGGAAGTGCGAGCTTCAAGCAGGTATACCACACCGGGCTACAGGAGCTGGTGGAACGAAATCGTAAGCTCTTTATGAACAAATGGAATGTGGATCCAACGAGTTTCATATAAAGTGCAGATCCGAAGGCAAAGGACTTAGATAAAGAGGAGGAAAGTAAGTGAAGGGAGTCATACTGGCGGGCGGAACAGGATCCAGACTGTGGCCGCTGACCCGGCTTATGAACAAACATTTGCTTCCGGTCGGCAAATATCCTATGGTCTGTTACGGCATAGATCGGCTTCGCCGGGGAGGGATTACCGACATTCTTCTGGTCATCAGCAAGCAATCTGCGGGTCTGTATACGGATTTTTTAGGCAGCGGTGCAGCATTTGGTGTATCTCTGACTTATAAGATTCAGGAAGCTGCTGGAGGCATTGCAGAGGCTCTCGATTTAGCAGAAGGATTCATTTTCCCTGGGGAACGGTTTGTCGTATTGCTTGGTGATAATCTATTTATGGATGATCTGACGCCTTACGTGGAGAGCTATCTCCGGCAGCCTGAAGGTACAGCCAAGGTATTGCTGAAGCCGGTGGACGACGCACGTAGATACGGTGTTCCCGTGTTCGATAGTCAAGATGCTGCATGGATCGCTTATATCGAAGAAAAACCCGAGCATCCCAAGAACAAATTTTGCGTAACAGGTATTTATATGTACGATGAAGCTGTATTTGACATCATCCGTCAAGTATCCCCTTCCAAGAGGGGGGAACTGGAGATTACCGATGTAAATAATATATATGCTGCTAACCGCAGGCTCAGCTATGATGTTCTCAAGGATTGGTGGAGCGATGCGGGGACGTTCCAGTCTCTGCGGGAGGCGGGAGAGAAGCTGAAGGATGCACTGCCATAAGTGGCAGCGGTAACGTGGAGTGGCCGGCCTTGGGTCGGGCACTCTTTTTTTTATAAAATATAAGAAAGTGTATCTTTCACCATACGAAGCACCCGATCTCATGCTTGCGTAGAGATATTATCTTCATCAACCCGGTTCTGTTTGCGGTATTTGAGCGGTGAGGTTCCGGTCATGGTTTTAAATACTCTTCCAAAATGGGTAAGGTTACCAAATCCTGCACGCTCAGCGATTTCCGAAACGGTTAATTTGGAGTCCTGCAGCAGAGAGCGGGCTTCTTTGAGGCGGGTATTATTTACATATTCGCTGAAAGTAAAACCGGTTGTATCCTTGAACGTTCGGCTTAAATGGGAGGTGCTTATGGAGAACCTGTCCGATATGTATTCCAGAGACAGAGGCTCAGCGAAGTTACCGTTGATGAAATGGATGATTTGGGAAATTTTCTTATGGGTCCGGTTCGTTACTACAAAATGCTCGTTTTGATCCGGAAGCTTTTTTCGTTGGATGAAGATCAGCAGCTCCATCAACAGGATTTTCCGATAGTAGTCGAAGCCTGGAGGTCTCTTGGTGTCTTCATGAATCAATTTGCTGAAAAGATTCTCGACAAAGTTCTGGTCGTAGCCGCTTAACTTGATCGCATTTGATCTGGAGTGAAAGCAGGAGAAGAGGTCGAATGGAAGAGGGCTGTCCGCAAAAAAGTCGCGAAGGAACTCTCTTTTAAACAATAAAGTAACTCTTTCGTACATCATACCGTTTACATTAATCAGTCTGTGCAGGTCATTAGCGTTAATGAACAATAGAACCCCGCTGACGATTTGAAAGGTTCGGTCTTCTATAAAATAGTACAGTTCTCCAGACACTAAGTAGAGAATTTCATAAGCATCGTGATAATGATTTGAAGGCATACTTGAAACATTTTTTTTCTCTCGGCTAATGTGAAAGGGATCAGACTTGTAGAAGTTGATTTCCAGGGGTGTCATCTCCAATCCGGCGGGAATGATCCTCGCACTCGTAGAAACATGATCCAAATCTGAATCAATCGTATCACGTTCATTGACCTGTTGAACAGGCTAGAAATTAAATAGCGGTAAAAGTAGAAAATCATTAACAATAACAAAATATGCAGAGATTGAATAGAAATGAATGCGCTATATTTACATATAAATTGTATTTAAGGAGGGGAAAAGAAAATCAGGGTCCGCTGCAAGTGAAAGTTAAAGCGCTTAAACTATTATTTGCGAAAAGAGGGAACGAGAGTGCAAAAGAAGGGTCATTTGAAAAGAAGGCTGCACCAATCCATTTCTTTGTTGCTCGTGCTTTTACTGCTGCCATACCAGATTGCAAATGCTGCACCTGCACCAGATGCTGTCGGTTCAGATTCAATACCCGGTGTAAAGACGATTGCCGAATGGGTGTTTGATGAGGCCGCTGAAAATGTGGGGGTAATCTCGGCTACATACGGCATCTATGAGACAGCGTCTACTTTTCGCAATGTAGGCGGTGTGTTCGAGGATGTGGATGTAAGCAAGAAAGCGATCAGCTATCAGGGCTGGGACAATGGAAACGGGAAAAAGTATTGGCTTGCTGCCGTGTCTACAACCGGATTTGAGAATATTACCTTATCCTCTGAGCAAAATTCATCCGGGTCAGGTCCGCGTGATTTTAAAGTGCAGACAAGTGTAGACCGACAAACGTGGGAGGATGTGCCGAATACGAATCTTAAAATGGCTGTCTCCAGTTTTGATTGCCCGGGCGATATCTGCAGACTGGTGAATACTCCCCTTCCGAACAGCAATGATCGGGAAATATTATATATTCGCTGGATCGTCAGCTCCGATAGCAACACTAGAGGGAATGATGAGGGCATAGGGGGTTCAGGTTCCAGTAGAATCCGAAATATCAAGGTGTCCGGCGAGCCGATCCCGGGGAAAGAACCTGTCATTCCTACTGTAGATCTTGTCCAGCAACCTGCAGACGGTTCTGGAAATGTGTCTCCCGAAGCTCCCGTTGAAATCAAATTCAACAAGGCCATTGCCCTTGATCCGGGCTATGCAGTCCGATTTGCCGATGAGAACGATCAACCGGTTGATGGGGTTACACTTGAAGTCTTAAACAGAGATACTTTGCGGATAAACCATCCTCCGTTGACTTATGGGAAGTCTTACACGGTAACTGTACCCAAGGAGCTTATCAAGGGGGCAAATCTTGTGCCGCTGGTTCGGGAAGTTTCCTGGAATTTTGGCGTTCAGGATTCGCCTCTTGCTCCAAAATCCATTAATATGACGTTTAACGGAGATCCAAAGACGAGCATTGCCTTGGCCTGGTACACGGATGCAATGACGGATACCGTGGTACAGGTTATAGAAGCCTCAAAGGTTATGGGGAACATTTTCCCGGAGAACGGGGCTTTGACTTATCAGGGAGAGGCCGATGAAATTGAGACCTTTATGAGTAAAAGCGATAGAAGCACGAACCATAAAACGAAATTTATTAGTCATAAAGTCATTGCAGACCAGCTTCAACCGGGAACAGCTTACAAGTTTCGGGCAGGTAACGGAAAATCAGGTGATTGGAGCTCTATCGGTTCGTTCACTACGGATGCTGCCGGCCACCAGCCTTTCCGTTTTATCGCCGGTTCCGATTCACAGGCTTCCAGCAAGTCTGACTTTGAGCCTTGGGGTGATACCTTCCGGAAAGCAGTTGATTATATAGGCGACCCTAAATTCCTGATCAGCGCCGGAGATCTGGTGGATAACGGTGATTTGGAGGAGCAGTGGCAATGGATGCTCGGGGCAGCCCAGAATCAATTGCTGCAAGTGCCATATGTGCCTGTACTTGGCGGTCATGAGGTCATGGATTATGACGGAGATGAGACGACACCGAATAACAACTTCTACAACCATTTCAACTTGCCGAAACAGGTTGTTGCGGATACCCAAGAAGGCTCTGTGTATTCTTTTGAATACGGTGATGCACTCTATCTTGTCTTCAATTCGCAGTACTCGGGGGCACTTGCAGAGAATGGGAAAGATGTGGAATGGGCGGATGACCAATTCTGGGACCAAGTGGCCTGGATGAAGAGTACGGTCGCCCGCAGCGACAAGAAGTGGAAGTTTGTTACTTTTCACAAAAGCCCCTATGCAGCAGGCGACAACTCTGCACAATGGGAAGACGATCGCGTCCAGTTTTACAAGAAATACCTGATTCCCGCCTTTGACGAGATGGGCATTGATATGGTGTTCGAGGCCCATGATCATATGTATATGAGATCCTTCCAAATGTACAATGATGAAGTTATTCCCAAGGAGAAGCTGACATTTGATAGAGAGGGCAATGCGCTCAACCCCAAAGGTACGGTCTATCTCATGTCCAATGCATTCGGAAATAAATTCTATTATAAGAACAATCAATATGAACTGGATGAGAATGGAGAACCCCGCGAGATTCGGGACGAAAACGGGAATCCGGTTCCTTATGATGATTACTTTGCAGCTATCGACGAACAGCCGGAGAAGAAGATGTTTACGGATGTTTCCATCACTGACCGGGTGCTTTCCTTTACAGCGTATACCGCAGCCGTAGCAGATGAGAGTCAGCCGGACACCGTTGGCGACGGACTAAAAGCATATGACAAGTATGGGATCAAGCGAACGGACACCAAGCCGGACCCGGCGGAAGCGGTGAAGGTGAAATTGAACGGCAGCAAGGCGGTTCTGACCTGGAGTGCACCTTCTGCAAGTACAGAACCAGTAAGAGGATTCCGGATTTATGAGAAGAATGACAAGGTGAAGACACACTGGAGTATATATGTGCCGGTAGCGGAAGGTCAAACGGAATACACCTACACGGTAGATGATATCAATCCTGCAAAAAAATATGAATTTATCGTCAAAACGGTCGGCACAAGAATTAATTCAGATCCGGTTGAAGTCAGAACAATCGAAGGTCCAAGCGAGTCGGAGCCGCCTTCAGCACCTTCTGATTTAAAAGGAGCTGCGGTTTCTCCTTACCAAATCAACCTGAAATGGACGGCTTCGGCCGGTAACATTCAGGCAGCAGGCTACAACGTATACCGCAACGGCAGCAAAGTCGGCACGACGAAGGAAGTCTCCTACGGCGATACCGGGTTAACTCCGGATACGGCCTATAGTTATACTGTGAAGGCCTATAATGCAGAAGAGATGGAATCGCTGGCGAGTAATACCGTTCAAGTAACGACCAAACCTTCATCCACTGGAGCGGGTGTCCATAAGGCATTTCCGCAGCATACGTCTTATGTGGCTGGCTCCATTAAGCCGAATCACTTGACTCAGGCCCAACTGGACGCTACGGTGGGCAGATTATATACCGAGTGGAAAACGAAATATCTGAAACAAAATCCATATCAGTCAGACCAATATTACGTATGGTATAGCGATGGTGACTGGTTTGAGAATAACGAGATTACAGTTTCGGAAGCACATGGCTACGGAATGCTGATTACCGCTTTGCTCGCGGGTCATGATCCGGAGGCTAAGAAGTATTTTGACGGGATGTATCGCTATTTCAGAGCACATCCAAGTGAAATCAATCCCGATTTAATGGCATGGCAGCAAGCGGATACCGGCACCAAAATTATTGATATCAATGGTGTGGATTCGGCAACCGACGGCGATATGGATATTGCTTACGCTCTTCTGCTTGCCGACAGCCAATGGGGCAGCAGCGGGGAAATTAACTACTTGTCCCAGGCCAAAAAGGTAATCAACGCCATTATGAAAAGCGATGTCAACCATTCCGAGTGGACATTGAAATTGGCGGATTGGGTCAGTGACAATGATTCCACGTTCGGCAATGCTACACGTCCTTCCGATTTTATGCTGCAGCATCTGAAAGATTTTAAAAATGTATCCGGAGACCCCAATTGGGATCGTGTTACCGATAAGACGTACAACATCATTAATAGTCTGTATGAAAATTACAGTCCCAAAGCCGGTTTGTTGCCGGATTTTGTATTCAAGGATGATACGGATGGGCAATACAAACCGGTAAGCCAGAAGATATGGGATACCCCGGATGGATACTTCCTGGAATCGGAAAATGACGGGGATTACAACTACAACTCTTCCCGTATTCCCTGGCGGATCAGTACGGATTATCTCCTGACAGGTGATAACCGGGCTAAAGAGCAGCTCAGCACGCTGAACCGCTGGATTCGGGCCAAGGCGGATAATGATCCGGCCAAGATCCTTGCGGGATATAAGCTGGACGGCACGGAAGCAATCAATGATTATGCAGACACATCCTTCTCCGCACCGATGATGGTCAGCGCCATGATTGATTCATCCAATCAGGAGTGGCTGAATAGATTATGGGATTATAATGCGGCTGTTTCCACCGAAGACGATTTATATTTTGGCAATAATTTGCGTCTGCTCAGCATGATTGTGGCATCCGGCAACTGGTGGACACCAACCATCGTTGATACTGAGGCTCCCATGGAACCAACAATAGAGAGAGCGGAAGCGGTATCCAGCTCTGCTATTGATTTAAAATGGACACCTTCCACGGATAATTTGGGAGTAACGGGATACAGGATTTACCGCAATGACGTTGAAATCAAGACACTGGAGGCAACAGAATACAGAGATAGCGGTTTATCTGCGGATACCCAGTACAAATACTATATTATAGCTGTTGATGCAGCAGGAAATACGTCCAAGATAAGCAATGTGAGAATCGTATCTACATTAAAGGCCAGCGGGGACGGTGGCTCGGGCAGCGGCGGAGGTGGTAACCCGACTCCAACGCCAACGCCGGCAGCTCTGAAGCCAAGTGAAGGTCCGTCGACAACACCGGCACCCACACCGGAACTGCAGCCCAAGAAACCTGTTTTCAGTGATATCGGCAGCCATTTGTGGGCCAAAGAGGCTATTGAAGCTCTGGCGGCTAAAGGAATCGTTCAGGGAACGTCGAGAACTTTCTTTGAACCGGGCGCCAAGATGAAAAGAGCGGACTTTATATTGCTTCTGGTCAGAGCGTTTGATTTAAAGGCTGGTTTTGAAGTGAGCTTCGCGGATGCCGATCAGGACGCATACTATTATGAAGCGCTGGGAATCGCCAAACAATTGGGCATTGCCAGCGGAGTCGGCGGCAACAGGTTCAATCCGGGAGCAGAGATTTCCCGGCAGGATATGATGGTATTTATCGTAAGAGCATTGCAGAAGTCAGGAAAATTAGCAGAAGCCGGTTCCATCTCCGACTTTGGCAAATTTGCGGATGCCTCTAAAGTGGCTGATTATGCCGTGAAGGCAGCAGCCGTACTGGTCAGGGAGGGCATTGTCCTTGGTGACGGGAAATTGCTCCATCCAACGGGAGCTGCAACCCGCGCCGAAACGGCGGTTCTTTTTTACAGAATCATTAATAAATATTATTAATCCAAAAGACCAACAGCCCGTTCCAATGGACCGGGCTGTTGGTCTTTTATTTTCCATATAGACGGGCTGTTTCAATCTTCTAAAGTATCCTGTGTCCGCCAATCCGCTTGTATAGAGCCCTAACTTGCCTTTATATCCTCGGCACCGTCCCGGCTTCTGCCGCATATGCTGTAGCAGGGCGTTTGAGCAAAGGAGACATGAAGGTGCAGAATAAAATAACCAAAGTCCTGCAGCACATGGCCCATACACACGAACAGATGGCGCGGATACTAGATGCTGAGCGCCACGTGGCTGTCCGTATGTCGCAAATTGTCCACGATCTGCCAGATGCAGATCCCGGTTTTGACGGTATCAGCGGGATGATCGAAAGCTCAACTCAAGTAAACAAGAATATTATTGCTTACTTGAACGCACTTGCAGATCTGGAAGAAGCGATGGCTGAAGGGGTAGGCAGAGTAATTAAGGAATTGAACGGCCAAGAAGAAGAGTAACGCTATAGGAGCAGGAGGCGGATGATGAGCAGAGAAAAGGCTTATCTGCAAATGCTGGAGTCGACCGCCACTATCCAGTGGAACATTGCAATGATTCTGGAAGCTAAGGCGGTTGAAGCTGAAAAGGTAAAACAGTGGGCACAACATCATATCCACGCTAGAGCTTTCGAATCTCATGAAGAGCAGCTAAAGGAATCTCTCTCCATTCACGAAGTTATCGTGGAGATGGTCGAAGGGCTGACTAAATTGGAGAATGGACTCTACAGCAATTTAAAAGCAGTGCTGGGCAGTGGGGAAGATGATGGTGGCGGGGAAGGTTTTGGAGACATGTCAGGTGATGGGTTCAGTTTTGGAGAAGACAGCAAATGAGCGGGGACCGTCTCTCTGAACATGCCGTCAAGCTGGAGATGATCCGCTCCATTTCGCGCAGTCAGGCTGCTTTGGCGGCCATCTTGGAGAGCATCGCCGAATTGACGGGGCAATCTGAGCTGACGGCCCGCAAATTGAGCGACAATATCAGAATCTTAAGTGGGTATCAGAGCGCGATGTGCCGGATGATGTCCGGGATTTCACTGCATCAACCGAAACGGGGAATTCCTGCTGCGCCATGGCTGAGCAAGGCATACGCCGTAGGAACCTCCAGAGATCATGGAGCACAGGAGGAATAGAGGCATGAAGAAAAAGAGCCTTAGAACATTACGTTCAGGCAGAACCCGCAGACGCACACTACTGCTCTCGCGGAAAACGAAAGTGCGTAGAGGTCTAGCCCGCAAACCCCGCAGAGGACTTTCTCGGAAAATCGTTCGTTATGGAAAGACGAAGAAGGGTCTTTTGGTACGAAAGAAAAGAAGACTTCGCCGCAAGCTTGTTCGAAAGGTGAGGGTTATACAAGCACCAGTTCATGTAGTGCCGGTTATCGAGGCTCCACCTGCTCCACAGGTCATTCCGCTCCCCACGGATCTTGGCGTTTCGCCGGAAACGCCGCCGGCAGACGCCTTTCAGCAGGGCTACACCGAAGCATACAACGTGGGGTTCGATGCCGGTTTCGCCAAGGGCTTCGAGGACGGGCATAAGCTGGAGTTTAACTGAGCAGCGGCAGGTAAGTTAAGAGGAAGGGACCCGGAGATCTAATCTATGACGCGTTATTCTGATCTTTCGTGTCCCTCAGCTTAGAGGGATTGCATCCTCTCTGGAATCATCCTACTATCGGAATTTGTCTCCGAATATGATAGACTTCTAAAACGAGAATCTATTCAGAGGTTTTCAGATGTCGATAAGAAAGAGGGGATAGCAGGATGCAAGTAGGAAATGGAATTAGAAAAGCTAGACAGGATGAGATCGAAGAGATCATGGAATTGATCTCAAAATGTGTACAAGTTATGCAGGCCGCTGGAAGCGACCAGTGGGATGAAAGCTATCCGAATAAAGAGATTATCGAACTGGATATCGCACAGGGTACCTTATATGTATGTGAAGAAGATCAAGCTATCGCGGGTATTCTTGTACTGGATGAGAATGCTTCTGAGGAATATAAGAAGATCGAGTGGAAGCAAAATCAAGGGCCACATCTGATTATGCATCGTTTAGCAGTTCATCCACATATTCAGGGAAAAGGGATTGCGACTAGGCTAATTGCTTTCGCAGAGGATTACGCAGCGCGTAATGGTTACACAAGTATTCGGCTGGATACTTATGCGAAGAATACTAGAGCACTGGAAATCTATCCTCGCCTTGGTTATGACCATAGAGGTGAAGTGGATTTTCCGAACCGGACGGCGAACTTTCCAGTATTCGAGAAGGTGCTGAGGGTTTGAGATGGTGAATTGATATAAAAGTGGTGTAAGGATACGAGATCACTCTACTGATCTGCCACTGAAGTGTTAGCAGGAATGCAATCTAATGGATAACTAGGAAAATCAAATTATCTATGAACTGTTATTAATTTCGTGCTGAATATGTAAGAGATCATTACTTTCCAGAATAAAGATTGCGTGAGTGACATGTAAGAGGCCTCTGAAATAGAGGTTTTTTTGTGTTTTAATTTGAAAAATAAGCAATATATGATATTTCTAACTGGATTAATATGTAATTAATTGTAAGGTTGTATTTGATCGAATATACGAGTATTTTGATATGCAAGGTGAAATGTTAGACGATGTTGCATTCCCGCAAATCCTTGACGGAAAAAGTACGTTAGTTAAATTATTATTGGGTTTTTACAGACTTGAGAGATCATATTAGTTGTAATGAAATAAATATATTAGAAATAGACGTCGAAGCACTTCGTGGGAAAATTAGCTATGTCTCCCAAGATATAAATTTATTTAATATGAGATTATATCGCCATAGTTTGTTAAACAGCTGGAACCCTTGGATTTTAAAAGGAGTGATTTGTAATTGAACCGTTCGGTTAAGTTAATGGTTATTGCATGTGCGATTTTATGGTTGGGCGGTTGTGGAGGTTTTGCGAGTAAACAAGAGAATGTGTTTAATAATGAGAACAGATTATTGGAGGTTGGGGACAGTTTTACATTTTCAAATAAAAAGGGGGAAATCAACGAGGAACACGCTATTATTCAATACAGTGGATTTTCTGGGGTGTATACGGTCTGGCGAATGAATTCCCAAGAAGATATTTCATTGAAAATAAAAATACAGGGTAATAACAAACGCGGAAAATTTAAGTTAATTCAGACTACAGCAGATCAGCAATTAACCACTATTTGGAGTGGGGAAAAGGATGAAGAAGTTATTCTAAATATTCCTAAAGGTAGTAGTGCTATTAAATGGGTTGGACAAAAGGCAGCCGGAGAGTTAAATATACAATTGGATACCGAAGATGGACTGGAGGTTGAACCTCAAGCTGATTTGTTTAATGGGGAGCTATTTGAGGGTGGACTCTTTGGAGAAGAATAATTGTGTTATGAAAAGTGACGTATTAAGGTGAAGTATGATCATTTCACAAAAATAAATTTGTATTTATGTTATATATATTGACATTAGAGTTGTCTTTCAATTACTATTGGATTATTCAACGTACAAATGAATAGTCCTTTTTTTCGTATATCCTTAATAATTGGTTTAAGGGTCTCTACCGGAAACCGTAAATTTCTGGCTACGAAAATATGCTACGGCATATTTTTGTGGCTTTTTTGTGTTACACCGTGAAACGGCAAACGAATGAACAATGAGGGGGATAAGGACAATGGGGAACATTCTGATCAAAAATGCTGAGATCATTACAATGAACAGACAGGAGGAAATTATTGTCGGGGATGTTCGAATTAAGGATGATATCATCGTAGAAATCGGCATTGGTCTGATCCCGCAGGGAGACGAAAAGGTCATCGATGCCACGAACCGTACGTTAATTCCCGGTTTTGTTCAGACGCATATTCATTTATGCCAGACGTTATTCCGTGGGAAGGGAGATGATCTGGAGCTTATGGACTGGCTGCGTAAACGGATTTGGCCGTTAGAGGCAGCGCATGATGAGGAATCCCTTTATTATTCGGCGATGCTCGGTATAGGAGAACTGATTTCCAGCGGAACCACTACGATTGTTGATATGGAGACTGTTCACCATACGGACTATGCTTTTCAGGCCATTGCTAAAAGTGGAATACGTGCTTTGTCCGGTAAGGTAATGATGGATCAAAAAGGAGGAGATGTGCCTGAAGCACTGCAGGAGGACACCGCTTCTTCTTTACAGGAAAGTGTGGATTTGCTTGAAAAATGGAATGGCTATGGCCATGGACGGATTCAATATGCATTCTCTCCGCGTTTTGTAATATCCTGCACCGAACCCTTGTTAACCGAGGTACGAGATCTCTCCGCAAGGTATGATGTGAAGGTGCACACCCATGCTTCTGAGAATTTAGGGGAGATTGAGATTGTGCAGGCGATGACTGGGATGCGTAACATCGTCTACCTGGATCACCTAGGATTAGCTAATGAGCGCTTAATACTGGCGCACTGTGTATGGCTGGATGCCGAGGAGCGGCGCATATTGCGGGATCGTGGAGTTCATGTAAGTCATTGCCCTGGCTCAAATCTGAAACTAGCCTCCGGAATTGCTGATACACCGGGGATGCTCCATGAGCAGGTGTCACTAAGTCTGGGTGCTGACGGTGCACCGTGCAATAACAATCTGGATATGTTTAATGAAATGCGGCTCGCGGCAATTATTCAGAAGCCTCAACATGGACCTACGACAATGGATGCCCGCAGTGTATTTCGTATGGCAACTATAGGTGGCGCAAAAGCGGTAGGGATGGAGGATAAGATCGGCAGTATCGAGGTAGGTAAAAAAGCAGACCTAGTGCTTCTGAATCTCTTCAATTTCCATACCTTCCCCTCCTACGACGTAGATCCCATCTCTAGAATTGTATATTCTGCTACCCGGGCTGATGTGGAAACTACGATTATCGACGGGGAGCTCGTGATGGAAAGAGGTCTGCTGAAGACTGTAGATAAGGAAGTTGTGTTAAATGAAGCGAACCGTTCTATTAAAAGATTGCTTAAGTCTACTTCAATCGTCTGAAGATTGATCAACTCATAGTTAACAGGGATATTCCAATGCCGAAAGGGCAGCGGGGCATCTCTTTTTTTTGAGTGGAAGATAATTCTACCATTTTGATAAAAAAAGTAAGTATTGTTATACTAGAACAACCTGATATTTTACAAATTACTAGAATAGATTTGATATTTCGAACAAATGAACATGTAAGAGGGGATTATAAGTGAAAAAGCAAGGGCCGGATCGTGCCCATTTTTTTATCGTTGTTATATTGTTATGGTTAAAGCTGTTGCTTCTGAGAGTGTTGTTCTTTGATAGAATTGCTTGGGAATGGATTGCAGCGGATGTAGCGCCAGTCCTTTTGATTATGGGGATTTTAACGGTGATTACGCCTTCTAGGGTGAGAACAACCGTCTATTGGATATTTAACGGCTTTTTATCGCTGTTGCTGTTCGCAGCCGCTGTATATTTTAATCACTTTGGTTCTGTTCCAACCTATCTGGCCTTATCTGAAATCAATCAGGTATTTCAAGTGAAGGCAAGCGTAGAATCTACCATAAAGAGTATTGATTACTTATTCTTCGCGGATTTTGTCCTCTTCGCTATCTATGGTTTGATTCGCAGATGGAAACAAGGAAAGACCTACCCGCGTGAACGCTTTAGTTCCCGGAAGACAGGATTCGTGCATGTGGTGGTGATTCTGGTATCCATTATTGGAGGTTTTTCTTTATCGGCATATTCTGTCCGCTCTGCACGGGGGATTACAAATGAGCTTGTGCAGGCAGAAACTGCCGGATTTCTAAATTATGAAGTCGTTGCAGCGATTAAGATTAATGAAGATAACAATCTCATTGGAACGGGTGATATTAAGGATACGATTGCGAAGGTTGACGCGCTGCAATCTTCCTATCCATATAGTGACAAGCCAGCGGGTACGACTCCTGATTATTTTGGCTCACAAAAGGGTAAAAATGTAATTGTGCTGCAATTGGAAGCTTTTCAGAATTTCCCGCTGCATCAATCCCTGGATGGTCAGGAACTGACGCCAGTCATGAATAAGCTAGCGGATGAGGGCTTTTATTTCCCGCATGTCTATCAGCAGATTGGACCAGGGAATACGTCTGACGCTGAATTCATGAGCAATACGTCTATTTATCCGATGGGTACTTTGGCCATGTCTACCGGATTCGGGGACAGAGAACTGCCAAGCTTACCGCGACTGCTAAGGGATAAAGGGTATGAGGCGTACACCTTTCATGTGAATAAAGTAGGCTTTTGGAATCGGAATGAGTTATACCCGGCGCTTGGGTTTAACGGCTATTATGACAAGGATTATTTTACGAATGATCATTTTAATGCGTTTGGTGCTTCCGATGAACAGCTGTATATTACGGGTGTCGAGAAATTGGCAGAGCTGAAGAAGAAAGGAACCCCTTTCTACGCACAGATGGTGACCGCATCCAGTCATCATCCGTTCAAAGTTCCAGATTCTTTTAAGAAAATCACTGTACCTGATGACATGAAAGACACGATGTTAGGTGACTATTTGACGGCTATTAACTATACTGATTATGCCATAGGTACTTTAATAGAAGGTTTGAAGGAAAATGGAATGTGGGATAACACGGTTCTGGTCATGTATGGCGACCACTTTGGCCTACAGCCTCAGGATGTTCCACCAGAGCAAGTGGAAAGTGCACTTGGTATTCCATACGATTCCCGGATCAGCCGCTTTAATATTCCACTCATTGTGCGTGTACCGGGAATGGAGCAAGGGAAGGTAGTAGAGCGTACGGGAGGACAACTGGATATCCTTCCTACGATAGCTAATTTAATGGGCGTTTCACTACAACAAGAAGGTTATACAGCCTTTGGTCATGACCTGCTCAACATTGATCGTAATGTGTTAGGGATGAGGTATTATTTGCCTTCCGGTTCCTTCTTTAATGATGACATTCTCTATGTCCCTGGAAAAGGATTTGCAGATGGTGAAGCTGTGTCGCTGGATACGCTCAAGCCGGTAACGGACTTCTCGAAATATCAGAGCGATTATGAGTATGTATTAAAGCTAATGAATTTGTCCGACGAATATGTGAAGCTGTTACCACAGAGATAGGGGGAATCATGAAAAAGTTCTGGAAACCGGAGTATCTCGTAAGCCTTGCCGGCTGCGGTGTCATTATTTATCTGCTATTCGTAGGACCTTTTATTGGGGTTGCTGATAATGGAGATTTCCTGCGTATGATGAATACCATCGGTCTGAACTACTATGATACTGCAGCATCGTATACCGACCAGTTTTTTAATTTTAGCCATTCTCGTTTTGCGTATGAGAATTTGTTTAGGGGCTTCTATCCTTCTTCACAGATTTTGATTGTGCTTGTACCGAGGTTGATCGGCGGGCTCATCCATGGCAGCTTTTTTGATGTTAGATTGCTTGGTGCAGTCTACGGTCTTCTTTTACTGGTGGCGACCTGGCTGCTGGTGAAGTACAATGCTCGCGGCTCTTATGTTACTGGCCTGCTGCTAGGTGCAGCTATATTATTTGTATTTTTTGATATTGGGTATTTGACATACTTTAACTCCTTATTCGGAGAACCGGTGTCGATGGTGTTTATGCTGTTGACCTTTGCGCTGGGGTTAAGATTAACAAGCCAAGAAAAGCCTACGACTAAGGGGTTAACCTTATTTTTTATTGCGATTCTCTTTTTGGTCACCTCCAAAATTCAGAATGCGCCGATTGGAATTGCCTTTGCACTGATCTTCCTGCGGTTTATGACACTTGATAGTGAGCGAAAATGGAGAAAGCTCGCCTTACGCTTTTCGATTGCCATATTTCTGGTATCCATCGTTATGTACGTGACGGCGCCGAAAGAGCTGAAGCATATTAACCTGTATCAGACCGTGTTTTTTGGGATATTAAATGAATCACCGGATGTGAAGGGAGATTTGCAGGATCTCGGATTGCCGGAGCGGTTGGAGGTTCTTGCGGGCACGAATTATTTTCAGACCGATACAGTCATCAAACAGGATGATCCTTCGCTGGTAACGGATTTCTACGACCGGGTATCCCATAAGGATGTATTGTTCTTCTACTTAAAACATCCAGGACGGTTAATAGATAATATGGAATATGCTGCGAGTAACAGTATGGCGATTCGTCCTTATTACCTAGGGAACTATGAGAAGAGTGAAAATAAGGCAGCAGGTGCATTATCGTACGCTTATAGCGGGTGGAGCGAATTCAAGAACAAGCATATTCCGCATACGCTCGGATTTCTCACTATATTCTATCTGGTGTATTTTGCCGGGGCGTTGTTCCAATATTTCCGTAGCCGGGATGTTCGGGGAAGAGTTGCTGGTGAACTGCTGATGTTATTGGGACTGATAGGGATTTTCTCTTTCTTGGTTCCGATTCTTGGGGACGGAAGGGCGGACATCGGTAAGCATTTATTCTTGTTTAATGTGTGCTTCGATATGATGGTTGTAGTCATGTTCGGATGGATTGTACACAAGGTAGTGGGAATGGTAAGACGTTAATAGAAGGAACAACTCAAACAGCAAGTTTCCGATTATGGAGACTTGCTGTTTTTATTCATCCTCCAATAGCTCGCGTAACATGCCCTGCCGGTCATTCATAAATGCTTTGGTCACGGTGTAGTGCTCTGTTTCTTCTAAGGCGACGGACCGAATGCCCTCACCTTCTAGGAGAAAAATCTCAGCTCCCGGATAGGACATCAGAATGGGAGAATGGGTCGCGATAATAAACTGTGAATCCTGCCCGACTAGCTCATGCATACGCACCAGCAGAGACATTTGCCGCAGAGGAGACAGAGCCGCTTCAGGTTCATCGAGGATATAAAGACCACGCCCTCCAAAACGATGAACGAACGCTGCGAAAAAAGACTCTCCGTGAGACTGCTCATGCAGAGACTTGCCTCCATAGGAGTTCTTGATTGGTGGACCAAAACTAGGCTGTTCATCTAATTCATCAATGTAGGAAGCCACATTATAATAGCTCTCCGCGCGTAGAAAAAAACCATCCTTTGGACGTCTAACCCCTCTAGCAATTCTAAAATACTCATAGAGACTCGAATGCGAGGAACGAGTGTTAAAAGAGAAGTTAAGTGTTCCGCCTTCAGGGTTAAAGCCCCACGCAGCAGCAATTCCCTCTAGCAAGGTAGATTTCCCTGTGCCATTCTCCCCGACAAGAAAGGTTACTGGCTTTTGAAAAATAAGCCGATCCAGTGTTCTTACGGCCGGCAGATGAAATGGATAGGTTTGGAATGATGGAACCTGATCACGAAGCAGTTCTGCATGGCGCAAGTACAACGTGGTGTTATTCATAGTCTCCCCCTTGTGAATGCCATAGATAATCATTTCCGCTCAGATCTGACGAGATGTAAGTCTCAAGTTAGACCTTTGTAGTGCGTGTTCAAAAAGTACGGTCTTCAGCACCGAGAAGATTGAAAGAAGATAGAAACTGAGGAGTGGAGCGTAGTGGAAGCTACGTGAGCACCGGAAGTTTCGCCTGAATTCAATCTTCGATGTCGAGTAATCTTCTTGGGATACTTTGTGATCAAAAGCGGACTTTTTAAACAGCCTCTTATAGTATACCAGCATCCTGTGAGTGGATGAAATCATCTAAGGTTCGGGCAAGCCGGGCAAAAGACAGGGGACATCTGCCAATTTAGTTCTAGTAAAGACAGATGTCCATGAGGCGGGTGCTGACTCCGCATATAGTTATACTGTCTTGAGAATACGACGGGGCAGGGTGAAGGCCGTGAAAGCGAGAAAGAGAAAAAAACACAAGCATCCGCGAGAATATCGCGACGGTTATCACGAAGGATATCGTCTTGGCATGTGTGAGGCTGTGCAGCGTCTGAATACTCCAGGGGTCGAAGCCTGCCGACCATTTAAGTTAATGTATGTTCCTCAGGGATTTCAGGCGATCGACACTGGCGTAACGGAGGCGCTGCAGCAGCTTGTAAGTGAGCTTGTAATAAGTACTCCTGAAACGATGCTGGAAACCGCGGCACGGGAAATGCCTGGGGCAGTGCTAGTGATGAATGGGCTTCATGTATTCCCGGAAAATCATTTAGAACAGATTTCGGAGATAAGAAAGCTAGGCATCAAAGCCGCCATTTGGTTTGTGGATGATCCTTATTTTACAGAGGACACTTCAGTCATTTGCAGGCATTATGATCACGTATTTACACATGAGCTGGGTTGTGTAGAGTTCTATCAATCCCTTGGGGTGTCATCGGTTCATTATTTGCCACTATGTGTCAATCCAAAGATGTTCTACCCACGGCGTACCGGCCCGCAATACCAGTATGACATTGTATTTATTGGTAATGCATTTCGTAATCGGACAGAGCTGTTCGACGAACTGGCACCTTATCTTAAGGGGAAGAAAGTGCTTATCGCTGGGGGATTCTGGGAACGCCTCGCAACCTATGATCAACTTACACCTTTTATCAGCAATGGCTTTATCCCGCCTGAGGAGACAGCGAATTACTACAGTGGTGCAAAAATAGTCATTAATATTCACCGCCCGTGGGAAGAGGGTCAGGATAACCGGAATAGCTACCGCCTTCCTTCTCGTTCTATTAATCCGCGCACCTATGAGATCAGCGCCTGCGGTACTATGCAGCTTACGGATGTTCGTGAGGATTTGGGCAATTATTATCGGCCTGGTTATGATCTGGATACTTTTGGCTCCGCTAAGGAACTGCAGCAGAAGATTGAGTACTATCTGAAGCATGAAAAAGAGCGGCGAATCTATGCTTTACGGGGATTACAGACTACCATGCGAAACCATACATTCACTGCTCGTTTGCCTCATTTGCTGAATGTGATTGCTTCACGTGTATGAAATCTATAAAGGGATAAAGGAGCGAGGATTATGAACAATAATGAATTTATTATGCCTACACCCCCATTACCTCTGACACCTCCGGAGGAAGAAAAGCTGCGTGGTCGTCTGAGTGGTTTCAAGGGTGGTTATGATGAAGGCTATTTACGGGGGCGCCTTGCGATCCTGAATGGTCGGCCAGAAGAAGTATTTCCTGTACGGAATATTCATGTCATGTATGTCGCTTCTGGCAAAGGCTACCCTTACTCTCCTTTAGATGATGCGGTTCTTTGCGCATTACAAAAATTAACAGCTCAAGTCACAATTACGGATGTGCGTCAAAATCTAGTAGAGCTGGCTGCAGCGCAAAGACCGGATCTGGTATTGGTGCTAGACGGTATGGATTTACCTCTTGAACAAATTGATGCTATTCGTGCAAGTGGCATCCGGACCGCTATTTGGCTTACAGATGATCCTTATTATACTGACTTTACGATCAAGATTGTGGCACACTACGATTTTGTATTCACCCTTGAACGTAATTGTATTGATTTCTATCGGGGACTTGGTTGCCCAGAGGTCCATTATCTCCCCTTTGCTGCTCACCTGGAGCATTACCGTCCTACTACAACACGTTCGCCAGTGAATCGGGAAGTTAGCTTTATTGGCTCCGCCTATTGGAACCGGGTAAACTTCTTCCGTGAGATTCTTCCTGATTTGATGAACTATAACACGGTGATTAACGGAATCTGGTGGGATCGTCTGCCTGAGGCTCCGCTCTACGGTGACCGTATTGAAATTGGTAAATGGATGTCCCCGCAAGAGACGTCAGTAGCTTACAGCGGCTCTAAAATCGTCATTAACCTCCACCGCTCACACATTGATGAAGTAGTTAATAACAATACGCTTTCGATTCCTGCTGTTTCTCCTAATCCGCGTACTTTTGAAATTGCAGCAACGGGCACGTTGCAATTAGTAGATGCCAGAGATGATATGGGATCTTTCTACAAGCCTGGTGAAGAAATTGAGACCTTTGCGAGCCCTCAGGAAATGATGGATAAGATCCGTTATTACTTAACCCATGAGGAGGAACGCCGGGCAATCGCGCTGCGGGCTTTTGAACGGACGCTCAAGGATCACACTTACGCAAAACGTATTCACCAGATGCTAACAGTAATCTACGGCTAGACTTAGGCCTAAACTGGATATAGAAATGTGCGCTTAGCAGGGGACAGGTGTCGTGCCGGCATCTGTTTTTCCTCGATATACTGTAGAACCGGACCTCAGCGTATGCCTGTAACCTGATGAAAAGAAGCTGATGCTTTCGAAGTGAGTTTTACTGCGAAGTAAGAAACGTGAGCAACGCTTCGTAAAACTTTTAGGGAGGTGAATGGCTGCTCCAGGCCCTCGTTAGGGAGCGCCGAAACGCCATGGCTGATAAAGCTACAATCGTCCTCTTTTCACATGTATCTAATACACGCAGTATTACCGGAGCGGAGAAGCTGTTGTTGTTCTTCGCTCAGGAGCTTTCTCCGTACTTTAATTGTATTCTCGTTGCACCACAGGACGGCAAGCTGACTGCTCAGGCTAGAAGCTTCGGGATAAGTGTACAGTTGCTCTCGATTCCACTTTTATATGGAATGTACACTCCTTATGCAGGGCTCGAGGCAGATGCTCGTAAATTCCAGGAAAGCAGGGAGTATCACGAGTTAACAGACTGGCTGACCTCTCTGCGCCCGGCGTTTATTATTACAAGTACCTGTGTCCATGCTTTGCCAGCAATGGCTGCCAAGTCACTGGGCATTCCGGTGGTATGGAAAATATCAGAGACGATAACAGACAATGAATATACACCCATTAGTGTAGGGCTGATTCATCGGAATAGTGATGAGATTCTGGCTATTTCACAGACGGCAGCAGCTTGCTTTCCAGAGGAAGTGAGAGCGGAGAAAGTAATTCAGCTTCCCCCTTCTTGGAATGACAAAGAGATGATGATTGAGGCTTGGAGCAAGCTTCGGGGCGAACGACGGCGAGAGCTAAAGATTAAACCGCAGGAGCAGCTGGTCGGTTATATTTCTTCCTTTATTAATAAGGAAAAAGGATTGGAACATTTTGTGAAAATGGCTGTGCTTGTGTACGCGGTCCATCCTAGTGCGAAATTTGTTGTCATAGGTTCAGCTGGTGACAAAAGCTACTATGATCGCTGTGTCCGTAAGGTAAAACTTGAGGGTCTGTATACCCGATTTAAATTTGTTGGTTATGCCGAATGCCTTCCATCTGCTTATTGCGCTATGGATGTGCTGGTTGTTCCCAGCTTGATCCGCGAAGGCTTCGGAATGACCGCTTTGGAAGGAATGGCGTTTGGAAAGCCCGTGGTTGCTTACGATTCCGGAGGCTTGCGGGAAATCCTGCACGCAGCAGGCTGCGGCGATAATCTCGTGCCCGCGTCGGACATTTCCGCGCTGGCCGAAAGAGTCAACGTCATGCTGGCGCAGCCGGGACTGGCGATAACCATAGGTGCCCAAGCGCGGGAGCGCGTCGACGCCGTTTATGGTCCGGCGGCTTATCGGAGCCGCCTGCAGGGTCTTGCGGAGATGTGGAGCCTCCGCTACTGCAGCGCACCACCGGTGCGCGAGGCCGACAGCGTGGTGGAACCACCCGCTGTCCTGCCTGAATTGCCCGCTGCGTCGCCGGCTTTGCCGCGAAGCAAGGCCCTGCCGAGCCGCGTCGCCCGCAAGCGACGCGGCAAAGCCCGGGCGCGCCGCCGAAGCGGGCGCCCGTTGGTTTTGCGCCGCGTTGCTCGCAAGCGGCGTAAGGGTTCTGCCCGGCGGCGGAGCACCGCCGGGGGCAAGCGCCGCCGGGCCCGCCGGGGTGGGCGGCGGCGCGCAGCGTAAATGCCTCGATTGCCGCGGAGGTGGCTGGCGGAGCGAAAAGCGGGGCATTTATACCCTCGAATGCCCGAATTCGGCCAGATGAGCGAAAGAAAGGCAAAAATGCCCTCGAATGCCGCGAATTCGGCCAGATGGGCGAAAAGAGAAGCAAAAATGCCCTCGAATGCCGCGAATTCGGCCAGATGAGCGAAAAGGAAGGCAAAAATGCCCTCGAATGCCGCGAATTCGGCCAGATGAGCGAAAAGGAAGGCAAAAATGCCCTCGAATGCCGCGAATCCAGCCAGATGAGCGAAAAGGAAGGCAAAAAATGCCCTCGAATGCCCGAATCCAGCCAGATGAGCGAAAAGGAAGGCAAAAATGCCCCATAATGCTGCGAATCCAGCCCGTTAATTGCCCCCTCCCTTTAACCGCTCAGTCCACCCGACTGAGTCAAGTCAGACCATCATCAAACAGGCAGGGGAGTGAACTCATGAAGATCATGACGATTTTAGGCACGAGGCCTGAAATCATCCGCCTCAGTGTTATCATTCCGCTTCTCGACGAACATGCTGAGCGGCATATCCTGGTGCATACCGGCCAGAACTTCACCGCCAGTCTCAGCGGCATTTTCTTTGCAGAGCTGGGACTGCGGGCACCGGATTATGTGCTGCAGGATAAGCAAGCAGGACTCGGCGGCCAGCTTGCCGCCATGTTCGGAGGGCTAGAGAGCATTTTACAGAAAGAACAGCCAGACCGTGTCTTGCTTCTGGGGGATACGAATAGCGCGTTATGCGCGATTTTGGCGGAACGAATGGGTATTCCGGTGGTGCATATGGAGGCAGGCAACCGCTGCTATGACCTAAAAGTGCCCGAAGAGAAAAACCGCCGTGTCATAGATGCCGTTTCGACCATTAATATGCCATATACACAGCAGAGCAAAAGACATCTAATCAGCGAAGGCTTCCCAAGCAGACGTATTGTGTTAACAGGAAATCCGATTCATGAGGTCATGACTCATTTTGGAGCAAAAATCCAGGCCAGCAGCATTCTGGAGCAGCTGAATCTTACCTCAGGGCAGTATTTCCTAGTCACAGCACATCGTGCAGAGAATGTAGATGATCCAGAGTCCCTTGTACAAATTATGTCAGGTCTTAACGCAGTGGCTGAGCATTTTGGAATTCGTTTAATATGCAGCATTCATCCTCGCACCCGCTCCAAATTAACTGAGCAATTTTCTCTTCCAATGAACCCTCTCGTTGAATTTCATGAGCCCTTCGGATTTTTTGATTTTGTTTATTTGGAACAGCACGCCTTGTGTGCCATCACCGACAGTGGGACCGTACAGGAGGAATGCTGCTTGATGAAAGTACCAACCGTTACGATTCGCAGAACAACGGAGCGTCCAGAAACGGTGGATTGCGGAAGTAATGTGGTATCAGGTGTAGACCAGAAAAGTATTCTACGTAGCGTCAAGCTGATGACGGCACTTCGTCGGGATTGGGAAGCTCCGGAAGGGTACTTGACTCCGGATGTTTCGGTAAAGGTAGTTAAATTTTTGCTTGGAGGGAACCTGCATGTTCAATAATAAACGGATTGTGGTCACAGGCGGCACCGGTTCCTGGGGGCATGAGCTGATTAGGCAACTTCTGCCGCAAAATCCTAAGGAAATCATCGTATTCTCCCGCAGTGAGTCCGCTCAGGTGGCGATGAGCCGGGAGTTCGAGGATCAACGTCTCAGCTTTATCATTGGTGATATCCGTGACAAGGATGCGCTGGTCGCCGCCTGCCGCGGCGTTGATTATATCTTCCATTTGGCGGCGCTCAAACATGTTCCGGTCTGTGAAGATCAGCCCTATGAAGCGCTCAAAACCAATGTTGTAGGCACTCAGAATGTGATCGAAGCAGCCATTGTGAATGGCGTTGAGAAAGCCATCTACATTTCTACGGATAAGGCTGCAAACCCGTCGAACTTCTATGGAATGACCAAAGCGATTGGGGAAAAATTGTTCGTCTATGCCAATCTAATTGGCTCAAACACCCGTTTTGTAACCGTACGTGGAGGGAATGTGCTCGGAACGAACGGCAGCGTAGTACATTTGTTCATGAAGCAGATCAAGGACAAGGGACAGGTACGTATTACCGATATGAAAATGACCCGCTTCTTTTTTACCCTGCGCGATGCGATTACGTTGTTATTTAAAGCTTCTGAGGTTAGCTTAGGTGGAGAAATCTTTGTCATGACGATGCCTACCTGCCGGATTATCGACCTGGCTGAGGTATTAATCGAGGCCTCAGGAGAGCCGAATGTAAGTATTATTGAGACCGGAATTCGTCCGGGGGAGAAAATACACGAGATTCTAATGAGCGATTTCGAAAGCTTAACAACCGTTGTCTACGATGAACAGTATCTAGTGATCCTCCCTACACTGAACATGCCAGAGTTAAAGGCACATTATAGCGCTTATCCTCATGTCTCTTTTAATAGCTTCAGCTCCGAGACGAATCTAATGGATCAGGAAGAGATCAAAAGCATCTTGATTCGAGGAGGGTTCCTGCAATGAAGCTGCTTATCCTTGGTGGAAACGGTATGGCGGGGCATATGCTGGCGGATTATTTCCGCCGCCAGGGCAAGCATCACGTCTTCCATACAACCCGGGATAAGAGCGATCTTGGCGGGCTGTATGTAGATGCGAACGATATAGCCGGAGTAGAGAAGCTGGTCGATATCGTCTCCCCTCATTGCATCATTAATGCGATGGGGGTACTCAATCAATTCGCAGAACGTGACAAAATTGGCGCTTACCACGTGAATGGCTTTCTTCCTCATCACTTGTGGCGGATGGCGGAAGTTGTGCATGCAAGACTTATTCATATCAGTACCGACTGCGTGTTTGAAGGAACACGCGGGGGGTACACAGAAGAGGATGTTCCTGATGGAACTTCTGCTTATGCGATTTCGAAAAGTCTTGGTGAGGTGCGGCAACCTGGACATCTTACGATCCGCACTTCGATTATTGGTCCGGAAATCCGCCCGGACGGCATTGGTTTGATGGATTGGTTTCTGGCACAGCGTGGTCAAGTGTCAGGATACCGCAGGGTGATGTGGAACGGAGTCACTACACTCCAATTAGCTAAGACAATGGATAAGCTGCTGGACTCCACGGTATCGGGGCTGATCCATTTAGCGCATCCGAAGCCGGTGAGTAAGTATGAGCTGCTTCAGCATATTCAGGCTGCTTTTCATAAAGAGGATGTGGAAATCATCCCTGAGGATGAACATGTTCAAGATCGAACATTAGTGAATACAAGAACGGATGTTAATTTGCCGTTGCCTTCGTACCCATTGATGCTGCAAGAGCTGGCTGACTGGATGAAACAGTCAGAGATGTCCCCATGAAAGGTCAAAAACTACTGATTACGGGGGCTGCCGGATTCACCGGTCGACATGCCGTTCATTTGTTCTTGGCAGGAGGTGCTGAGGTTACCGCTGTGGTGCGTCCGCCATCGACAGCGGGTGCCCTGGCTTCCGCCTTGTTTCCAGAAGGAGTGAAGGTTTATTACTGTGATTTAAGCAATCGGAAGGCCGTAGCTGAGATGATCAAGGAAACTACGCCGGAGGCTGTTCTTCATTTGGCAGGAAACAACTCGGTGCCCGAGTCTTGGCGTAACCCTTTGCTCTTTATGGAGACGAATGTGATGGCTACGTTGTATTTGCTCGAAGCCATGCGAAGTCTACCTGCCAGTCGAATTCTTGTAGCAGGCTCACGGCTTAAATTCAAACCGGGTGTGGTGGCAGGACCCCCACACCCATATAGCCTTAGCAAAACAATAGAAGAGCTGGTGTCTCTGGCTTGGGGGACGCTGTTTAAACAGCCTGTTCTGCTGGCTGAGCCCTGTAACCTAATCGGTCCCGGTCCTTCTACTGGTTTCTGCTCTTTATTGGCACAGCATATTGTTCGTAGTGAAGTACATGCAGGCGAAGGAATACCTCCCTTTAAACTTTCATCTCGTTATGCATTACGTGATTTTTTGGATGTACGCGATGCTGTAAGAGCTTATGATTTTATATTGCGCGAAGGTACTAATGGAACCATATATCAAATTGACTCAGGGACACAGCGGCAACTTGGGGATATTGCGGAGCAGCTGATAAGCCGCTCCAGTGCTTCAATTCCGATGGACTGGGGACCAGCACAAGCTGCTCTCTCTATTCCGGTTAACGGAGTGACGGGGGATAAACTAATAACTTCAGATCCCTCTTTGACACCTGAAGAAAATGTATCTTCACTGGGCTGGAAGCCGGGAATTGAGTTTAGTCAGTCCTTAACAGATATTTTGGAATATTGCCGCGTGAACTGGGAAGGACGGATGTTATGAGACCGAAAGTATCGGTAGTGATTCCTTTTTATAACTGCCCTTATATAGAACATGCCTTGCAAAGTGTGCTTTCACAGTCTTGGGAGCCTTACGAGATCATCGTCGTCGATGACGGCTCGACCGTTCATGCAGATCTGATTAGACCGTATTTTCCGCGAATTCATTATTTGGGAAAAAGTAACGGAGGGACTGCCTCCGCACTGAATCACGGCATTTTGCATGCAACCGGAGACTATGTGGCCTGGCTCAGTTCAGATGACTTATTCTATCGAGATAAAATCAATAATCAGGTGCTGTTCATGGAGCAGAACAACCTGTTCATCTCCTATACCAACTTTCATTATATTAACGCTCAATCTCAATTAACTCAGATGAACGCCGCAATTCTGTTTCCGAATCAGTTAGATTATTTACGTTGCTTTCTGCAAGGTAACCCTATTAATGGCTGTACGGTGATGTTCAAAAGAGAGGTCTTTGGAGCAATTGGGCTATTTGATGAATCACTACCCTATACACATGACTATGATTTATGGTACCGCGCGATTCTGAACGGGTATGCACCTGTGATGCTGAATCAGTCACTCACTGCTTACCGTAATCATGAAGGGATGGGGACGCTTAAGTATTATGATGTCATTATGGCAGAAGCAGCTGCAACCAACGCTCGCTACAAGGGTCCGCTCCAACACTTGATCTCTTCTATGGGGGGGTAAGAAGGTTATGTACCGGGAAATTGAAGTGAATGACTTTCTACCAATCTTATTGGAGCAGTTGAAATTCTGTGAGAGTATACTGGATATCGGCAGCGGCACCGGTACCCTGCTTGAACGGTATGATGCCGCAGTTGTCCTGGGACTAGAAATTCACAGACCTTACCTGCTGCATCGTGAATATAAATCACCTCACATCATTCCAGTGCATGGGGATGCTAGTCATATGGATAAATTATTTCTTCCTAAGACGTTCTCGGCAGTCACTTTTATCGATTCCATAGAACATTTTGAAAGGAAGGAAGGACAGAGATTACTCGGGATGGCCGAGAGAATCGCCTATAATCGGGTAGTCGTGTTTACGCCTCGGGGTTTTTTTCCGCAGGAGGGAACGGACCATTATCATTTGCAAGGAGAACATTATCAAAAACATCGGAGCGGATGGGAGCCGCAGGACTTTATAGAGCTGGGGTATGCTGTAACTGTACTTAAAGGCTTTCATCATGCTCAAAATCCATCGTTTCGTGAGGCGTATGGTGAAAGCCATGCTCCGGTAGATGCCTTATTAGCTTGCAAAACAGTATAAAGAGCGAGCTTCAGGTGAAGGAGGTGAGCGCATGAGTGAAGAACCTAAAGTGTCGGTGGTCATTCCTTTTTATAACTGTCCATATGTGGATCTCGCCATCCAAAGCGTCTTGGAACAAAGTTATTCGAACATAGAGATCATTGTAATCGATGATGGATCTACGCTTTGGATGGAGAAGCTTGAGCCCTTCAGGGATAAGATTATTTATATACGAAAAAGCAATGGAGGAACCGCCTCCGCACTAAACAAAGGGATAGGAGTGGCTACCGGAACTTATTTTGCCTGGCTAAGTGCTGACGATTTATTTCATCCGAATAAAATCAATCACCAGATGCAAATGCTCAAGAGCACAGACACTTTGTTTAATTATACAGCCTATTATTATGTAAACGAGCAGGGTGAGCGGATTTCAGAGACGATAAGTATGATTTTTGACAGCAGGGCACAGTTTATTGAGACCATGATGTTAGGCTGTCCGGTGAATGGAAGTACGGTTCTTCTCCATACGGATATCTTCCGCACAGTAGGGAAATTTAATGAGAAATTGTTGTATACACAAGATTATGATCTATGGCTGCGTATTTTGCCGTATTATACATGGTCTTATATAGAGGAGCCGCTGCTTGATTACCGAGTTCATAATGAAATGGGCTCAGTGATTCACAAAGAGGAGCAGAAAAAGGAGATTGAGCAGGTACAAGTAAGACATCGCCGGGTTCTATCACGCTTGTTGCAAAAGGAGAGAGGGAAATGAAATTAATATTTCCTGTTCTAACTCTAACTAGAGGCGGGGCGCAGCGTATGCTCACGGAGCTGGCTAATCGTCTGACAGAAATGGGTCATGAAGTGACGATCCTCTTACCCAGCGATGGTGTCGTAGAATACGAGATGAAATGTAAACTGATCTATGCAAAAGAAGGAGAACTGGCAACAAGCGATTTTCCTGCAGGAGATGTGATTATCTCCAACTTCTATACCACAGTAGAGGTATCACAGCAGGCAAGTGAAGAGGGGAAAGGTATTCATGTTCGATTGGCGCTTTGTTATGAGCCTACCTTTTTACCTGACAATAGCCGTTCTTTTTCATCGTATAATATTGCACCTAACCTACTCGTTCTATCACACTGGCAACAAGGAATTGTCCAGATGAACCATGGGATTAAAGGGAGAATCGTTCCGATCGGGGTAGGTCCTGTTTTTAAAAATACGAAAATCCGTGATCGTAATAAAAGGCTGGTAATTTCCGCGATTATGCGAAAACCAGAGGGCGGATTCTCAGCTCACCGTGAGCAGGATTATTTACTTCAGCAATTAAACAAGGTAAAAGCCTACCATCCAGAGGTCGAAATATATTTAATTTCTCCTCCCGGAGAACAAGCGGAATCTACAACACTACAAGCCCTAGTGAACGACGAACGTTACCAAATAAGAACTCCAGCGAATGATACAGAACTCTGTTTCCACTATAGTGAGAGCGATATTTTTGTAAGTTCGAGCACGTATGATACAGGTTCGTTACCAGGGATCGAGGCCATGCGTTGTGGTGCAGCACTCGTTACGGTTTACGCCGGCGGGAATAAGGAATATTGTACACATGGTCATAACTGCTTAATGTCCTACCGATTTGAGAATCGGCTTGCAGATGACATTATAACCTTAATCAGAGACCCGTCTTTACGTCAACGATTGGCTCGTAAGGGGGAAGAGGTTTCACAGGAGTTCACTTGGGAAAAAAGTACACGAATATTTCAAAATATGTTATTTGAGATTGTATCAAGAAATCCATCTTAGTATGTCCCAAAATTATAAAGAACCTTCAAATCCACATAAAGTGGTTTGAAGGTTCTTTTGCAGTTAAAAGATGGCAAAGGAGTTCATCATTTCACGAAAAGACTGCGCATATTTTTCCGTACCGTAACGTGAAACCATATAAATTCTTCCTTGCTGACGGAGTGCATTTCGCAGTGATATATTGTTCATTAGCTCTAGCCCTTCATTGACGGCCGTTTGTATGTTGCCAAGAGGATAAAATTTACCTGAAATATTATGCACAATAAAAGATCTAACGCCGTCGGAATCCGTGCTAAGCACGGGACAAGTACAGCAAATGGCTTCCGCAACGGCATATCCAAATCCCTCTGTAACAGAAGTGGATAACAGGAACCCTCCAGAATTAGCTATGGAGGAATAATAAATCGGCATCACATGGTTAGGGATGTTGGTAAAGGTACTTAGACGGTCGTTCAGACCTAACCTATGCAATTCTTCTTGGAAGAGCTGCTTTTGATCCTCTGTGGCTAATTCAGGATCATGAAACATCCATAGATGAAGGTTTGGTTTGTGAAGGCGAATTTGATGGGCAATTTTCAAATACTCCCGCCAATTTTTGTTGCTTTCCAGACGCCCGACCCAAGCGATGACCGGATCAGCCGGAGGATCTGCAGGGATATGCTGAAAGGACTGAACATCAACAATATTGGGAATGACATACCGATGTAGCCATGGACAGATTTCAATAAACAGCTCCAGTAAATGATCCGTTGGTGGGATTAAGACTGCGTTACAGTAGGAGCGGAAATAAGGGATAGCGTCTTTGATTAGATCTTCCGCATGACTCCGTTTTCCAAGTCCTTGAGATTCGTATATCAAAATACCGCCATAACCGAGCTCGCGCAGACGCTTAAGCAATAAATAATCGGATGTAACAATAATGGCATCATAGTTATGTGTCTCAAGAACTTCTTTAATCTCCTCATCTAAAGAGGAAATGAAGACCGGAAAGTTAGCCTTATTCTGGCTTCCTGAACCAGGCATTAGATATAAAACATGACATTCGATCCCATTCCGCTGGAGACTCTCGCACCGCAGCTTATTTAAAGTTTCCACCCCGCCACTCGGTATATAAAACGTGAATAAAACTTTCATGCACGTGCCTCCTGACTTTTGCGGAGCAATACCGACTTCGTTGAAATACGGCTTACTGTTTATAAGATACGCCGATGTGCATTCGCAGGTGACGGTAAACAGACATAGTTCCAAATCCTTTCAGGATAGCTTGTTCTTCGGAAGGTCATGCTAACGACTGTTACGCTGCACACATACAACAATAGAGATGGAGGATGAATTCATGATGCGATCCAAGATCAGCATGTCAGTCTCAGCCGCATTACTTCTAGGCTTGGTGAGTATTACAGGGTGTGGGACGAACACGGCAGAAAAGACTAATGTGCAAACTAATAGTGTCCGTGGGGTAAATGACGGACGTATCGGTGTAAACTCCGTACGCGGAGGAACAATGGGTACGCATAATATTACTAAAATGGAGGTCAGTCAGGAGCTTGCTGATCGTATTGCTGCTATGCCTGAAGTTCGTACAGCGAACGTAATGCTTGCAGGTAAAAATGCGTATGTCGCCGTAACGTTACATGATACAACTACTGGTCTTCGGGCCAAAGGTACTACATCGTATCGAGCCAAATCATCTACAGTTCCACACAATTATGGACCGACTGGAGTAATGTCGGGTACAGGAAGAGTGAAAATAGGGCGCGATGGAATGAATGATACAGGGGCCGTAACGAATGGAACGAACGGAGCTCTGAGAGGCACTGTGAATACAGTCCCTGGTACAACAAGCACTGGACCTGCAACACTTGGCATGGGTACTCACAGAAATGGAACAACCGGAATGGGAAGTCTGGGAACAGGTACAGGTACTGGGACAACGGGGACCAGAACCCATACTTATAATAATGGACCTCTGCTGAATAGCAACGGTTCGAAACGTGATGTCAATATGGGAATGGGCATTGGTAATGGAATGGGCATGGGAACTAGAAATTCTACCGGAACCGGAACCGGATCAGGGATGACAGATGGTTTGGGGACTGGAATGGGTATTCGCAGTACCACTCCAAACTACACCAATAGTACTCATGGTACGAATTATAGAAGTAATTCAACTCACATGAACGGTACTCATTCGACTCACATGAACAATACAAATAACACGATGAATATGAAAGAAACAGATACGGTTACTAAAGAAATTAAAGCGAAAATCGCTGCTGAAGTTAAAAAACATGATGCAACAATTAAGGATGTATATGTATCAGCAAACCCAGACTTTGTAGAGCGTGTTAACGTTTATGCAGAAGAGGCCCGAGCGGGTCATCCGATCAAGGGTTTTGTGGATGAATTCCGAACGATGGTTGAGCGAATTTTCCCAACGCGTAATTATTAATCAATAGTTCGATTTTATAAACAAAAAAAAGCAACAGTCCTCTCCTTTGTGGCGAGAATTGTTGCTTTTTTATTATATAGCCACCTTATTAAATGGTAATTGGGCGACCGCCAATCCATACGCCTCGCAAATTCAATTCAGCGTCAAGACGCAGGATATCACCGCGTTTTCCGGCTTCCAAGGTACCGATGGAACGCTCCATTCCAATGGATATCGCCGGAGTAAGGCTTGCAGCATGGGAGGCCTCTTCTAGGGTGAGCCCTACTTCCTGTATGAGATAACGGAAGCCACGAATCATGGTAAGTGTACTACCCGCCAAAGCGGCAGGGTTATCTTTAAGTGTTGCGATGCCATCTTGAACTAGCACAGGTAAATCACCGATTGTATATTCACCATCACTTAGACCTGTTGCAGACATGGCGTCTGTAATCAATAACAAATTGTTATCTTTTTTTAGATTAGCCACTAGAGAAATCGCTGCAGGATGAACATGTATGCCATCGGCGATGATCTCCGCACGTATGCGTTTATCGAATAGTACAGCACCAGCAGCTCCAGGCTTGCGGTGATGTAGTGGTGTCATTGCATTAAACATATGCACGGCTTGATTTAATCCGGCATCTGCCGCAGCTATAACCTCTTCAAAGGAAGCATCGGTGTGACCAAGAGCCGCGGTAATACCATGCTTACGTAGCCAGAGGATAGCTTCTAGTGCACCTTCACGTTCCGGAGCCAATGTGACTTGCCGGATCATGCCTGGATAATCATTCTCCCATTGTTCCAGCCACTCAATATTAGCCAGAACAATATGCTCAGGATTCTGAGCTCCAGACCATTTCGGGCTGATGAACGGTCCTTCCAAATGCATGCCCACGATTTGTGTGTATGGCATCTCAGTGGCGCGATATGCGTTTATTTCAGCAAAGACTTGGTCAATGGCTGACTTAGAGGCAGTCATAGTTGTAGCCAGCATGGTAGTTGTTCCCTGGGAGCTGTGAAATTTAGTGATGGTATTTAAAGATTCAGCATCACTATACATAAAGTCGTGGCCAGCTCCACCATGTACATGCACATCCACAAATCCAGGGATAAGCAGGTCTTCCGAAGCTTGACCACTAGCAGGCCAGTGAGCGTAAATCTCTGGAAGCCATGCTGCCTCGCCGGCATAATGAATCTGCTCACCAGATACTGCAATTACGCCATGCTTAATTAATCCTTGGGGGGTTAGCACCTTACCAAACAGTAATTTTCCTAGCGCTTCGTTTATTTCAGCCATTTTCCTGCTCCTTCATCTACAAGGACAATTACATTCGGATGGCTTTGCAGTAAAGATGCAGGGCACTGGGTAGTAATCGGACCTTCAACGGCATTCCGGATGGCTTCAGCTTTGCCGGCACCACGTACTAACAATAGAATCTGGCGAGCTTTCAGAATGTCGCCGATGCCCATAGTGACTGCTTGCCGTGGTACATCGTCCAAAGAGTCGAAGAATCTGGCATTTGCTTCCAGTGTGTCTTCAAGCAAATCAACGACATGTGTTTTGCTGCTCAGATTAGCATCTGGTTCATTAAAACCTATATGCCCGTTGCTTCCAATCCCAAGGATCTGCAAGTCAACCGGTCCGTTCTCTTCCAGCATTTTGTCGTATGCGCGGCACTCCGCTTCCATATCTGCAGCATTGCCGTTAGGGATATGTGTCTGCCCTGGGTCAATATCAATATGATTGAATAATTGCTCGTTCATGAAACTGCGATAGCTTTGCGGATGATCAACAGGAAGTCCGACATACTCATCAAGATTGAAGGAAGAAGCTTTCGAGAAGCTTACAAGTCCTTTTTGGTGCATTTCAACCAATTTGGCATAAACACCAACTGGGGAACTCCCGGTCGCTAGACCGAGCACCGCTTTTGGATTGCTTTGAAGCAGGCTGGCAATTAGATTCGCACCCGTTTGTACAAAATCTTCATCACTGTTGAACTTAAGAATATTCATTAAGATTGACCTCCTCGTTTGTTTCGGTAATGTTGGACATTCAAATAAGATTGCTCCAGTCTAGGAATAAAATCCCCAAAACGGGTGCTGACCATTCCAGTAAACAAAATATCAATGATGTGTAGCTGGGCAATTCGTGAGGCCATATCTCCTCGGCGCATTCCTTTTTCCAGAGAAGAGGAGAACAGTGGAATATCAGCCAGAGTTGCCAAGGGGCTGCTGCCGTAAGAGGTTAAAGCGATTGTGCTTGCTCCGCTGGCTTTGGCACAAGTTAAAGCATCAATGGTCTCTGGGGTTTCCCCGGAATACGATACTGCGAATACGACATCGCCTTCAGAGAGCGAAGAGGCAGATGTAATCTGCATATGGGAATCGGCGAAAGCGGTGCAATTCACGCCAATGCGGATCAGCTTCTGATAGAAATCCTGTGCAACAATGGAGGAAGTTGCCATGCCGTAAAGATCCACTCGCCTTGCTTGGCACAATAAATTAACGGCTGCTTGTAATCGTTCCAGATCTAGGAGTGAAGTCGTATCCCGAATGGAGGTCAGGTGGTTCGTTTGCATCGCTTCCACAATAACGGAAAGCGGATTACCTGCAACGATATCTTGATAAGAAGAACCGCCATCCTGAGGCGCTGCATCGCTATGAGCAATTTCAGCTGCCAGCTTTACTTTGAAATCTGGGAAGCCTTTAAAATGCAGAACCTTACAAAAACGTGTGATAGTAGCAGGACTAATACCGCATTGCTCTGCGAGTTCTGTGATGCCCATATGAACGATTTCACCTGGCGAAGACAGGATCCGTTCCGCCAGCTTGCGCTCCATTTGGGATAGCTTGGACTTTTCATGCTCAAGTGCATATAAAATTGGGGACATCCATTCACCTCGACTTCTAAAGCTTTTTAAAATTATTTTTAAAATTATTTATTAAAATAAGAAAATTATTTTCATATTCAGAATAAAACAAAATCTAACCGGATGCAAGGGGTAAAAATGAATACAATAAGGATAATATGCGAGAATTATTAGTCTCTCTTCTATTTAAATAAAAACGGCCCACTCACAGAAGACTGCGAGGTGGACCGTTTTTGAACAATAACTGAATCGAGCTATACCGTAGAACGTTCAATAATGCGATACTCAAGCTTACGGTGTACAGGATGACTATCATTATTTTGGATCTGATTATAGATGATCCGAAAAGCTGTAACACCCATTTCAGGTAACTGGTTATCTATGGTGGTGAGACCTAAAGTTCGTCCGATCGGCTGGTCGTCAAATCCGATGACCGCCAGATCTTCAGGAATACGGATTCCGTTCTTCCACGCTTCGATGATCAGACCGGCTGCCACATGATCGCCTGATATAATCAGGGCATTGGGTCGCTTCTTCATTTTCAGCAGTTGGTGCAATACACGACCGCCATCCTCTTCATTCATACAGTCATACATCATCCATTCTTCATGAAAAGGCTGTCCGGTAGCGGCTAGAAAGTCACTAAAGGCAATTTGCCGGATGGAACTACTGCTGCCGTGCTGCCTGCCTTCACAGTAACCGATCTGTTGGTACCCCTTGTCACTCAAGTACTGCAGGCCGGAACGAAAAGCAGAATAATGCTCAATATACACGGAAGAGAAGCGGCATTCGCCTCTATCTTGGCAGATGACTATCGGGCCATATGCTGTATATTCTTCAATGACTTCTGAGCTCATTCTCGTAGATACAATTACCACGCCGTCAATTTCTTTGTTGCGCAGCATCTCCAGTACCTTGAGCTCTTCTTCATGACGATAATTGGTCTGGCACAGAATGAGTCGGTAATGCGCTAGCAGCGCTTCTTGGGCTAAGCCTCCAATAATTACAGAGAAATAAAAAAGGTTGATGTTAGGGATAATAACCGCAATGGCTTGGGTACGGCCGGTAATTAGATGTACGGCGTTCATATTACGCGTGTAGTTTAATTTTTCAATGGTATTTAGGACAATGGTTCTTTTGGCTTCACTTACATAAGGATGATTATTGAGTACTCGCGAGACCGTTGTCACGGAAACACCAGCCATACGGGCGATTTCTTTTATATTAGCCATTCGAGAACAACAGCCTCCCTTTGATGCTTTTGTGTTGTATATAGTCTTTTTATTCTATTATATCGTCCGTAAATTACATCGCAAATAAAAAGCTTGCTATGGAATCCATTTCATAAATTAGACTGTAGTTGCAAGAGATTACCGGACTAAACCGGCGTAACCTAACGGGCGTGACGGACCGGTATCATCTAGTTTCATTTCTAATATAAAGGCCATAGGATCGGCTTCATTTAAAATCTACAAAAAACGGTTATCATCGTTAAAGATGACAACCGTTTTTCTTTGTAGCTATACAGTTTGTGACGCTTTTGGTGCTCTATTGCGCAGTATCTCCCACACAATAAATGCAAGGACAAGCAGCTGAGGCACTAAAGTTTCCCAAGTTGGATACATCCCCAGCCAGCTAATAGAAGGTAACCCATCCTGTACATGTGCGGGTAGTTTCCCTGCGACTTGAAGGGAGTGAATGCTCTCTCCAAGAAAGCGGAATACTAAATAGTAAATAAGAAGTGTAGCTGTACGGAAGAAGGCGGCAATCGGCAATTTCGCACTTAAGGCAATAATTGCGTAACCTACAATTCCTAGAATCACTAGAGCACTACCGATCCCTAGCAGCAATTGAGACAATTTAATGGAAGGGGCCATCCCTACATAAAAAATGGTGGTTTCTGCTCCTTCACGTAAAATCGCAAGCGCTGCTACGGAGGACAAAGACCAAAGATTGCCCTTTGCTAATGCTCCATCCACTTGCCGTCCAACATAGTTATTCCAATTTGCGGTATTTGATTTACTATGCAGCCAGCGTCCAATGGTAAGCATCATAATGACGGCTACAAGACCTGTGATGCCTTCAATCATCTCGCGTGCTCCACCAGAAGCTGCGCGGGAAATGGTATAGGTGAGTATAACGGCTAATGCGATACTTGCTACAAGTCCTACAGCTGCGCCAGACCAAATCCATTTCTGTGCTTTTGTGTTGCCATCACGCTTCAGGTAGGCAAGAAGGGCAGACAATACGAGGATCGCTTCCAGTCCTTCACGCAGAAGAATTAGCGCAGCATCCCAAGCGTTATAGGTTGTCTCACCAGCCAAAGGAGTCAGCTCAGTGACCATATTATCCATGATCTTTAAGGCTTGATCTAGCTTAGGTGGATTAGAGAGCAGGTAGCCAGTGACTGCTGCACTTTCGTTCTCAATATTGGTATAGACCGCTGGAGATGCAATCTGTACTTGTCCTTCAGCAGAAGGCCAATCTACGATGAATTGCTCCATGATATTAGCTGCTTCTGCGCTGTTTCCTGCTTTGGCAGTGGAAGAAGCTTTGTTGAGATGGCTGATCAATCCTTCAATAGATGCTGGTTTACCGGAAGTATCTCCAGCATCTATTGCTTTGCCTTCACTGTAATCGGCAAGCAGCTGATACAAGGCTTCGGCTTCTGATTTCGCCGACTCCTCGCGGAGCGGTTCTGCCTGCAGCGCGATGCGCAGCAGGCTAATCTTCGTCTCCAGCAAGCTGTAGACGGCGGAATTATCGGCCCGGATGTTGCGCTCTGCCGGCTTCCATCCGCTGACGATGTCGCGGTACGCTGCCGCTGCCGCGTTCCAGTCGGCGCTGCGCACCGCATCCCGCGTGCGCTCCGCTGCGGGCAACAGTTTCGCCGCCGTCTCTTGGCCGGCGGCTCCGGTGTCACCGCCGTCCGTGCCGGAGGCGGCGGTGACATACGCGTCCACGCTTCTTGCGAGCGTGGACAGTGCCGTTTTGGCGGGCGCACCATCGCCCGCCGCAAGGGCCGCCGCCGCGTCTGCAAGCGCGGCATCAACGGCGGCAGCCGGACCGGCAAGTGCCGGGTCCGGCGTATTCGCGTTCGCGGTGCGCCACAGCGCTGCGAACGCTTCTACATCGGCCGCGGCCGCGTCCCAGCGGCTCTGGCCGGCTTCGACGAGCGCGCTGCCGACAGGCGGCAGCAGCTCGTCGACCGGGCCATCACCCTCCGCCCCCGCCGGGTTAGACAGCATCAGCATACATATGATGCTAAACAGAATCAGTCCGGCTGCCTTCGATAGCAGCCGTTTATTAAGAGAGTACATCGGGATAATCCCCTTTCAATAATGGACAGGAACATTTGATTGGAAAATAGGGCTGACTTAGCCTAAAAGTGCTTCCCCGATGTAGCCGCCTTTACGAATACCCGGGAAGCAGGCAAATACCGCACTGCCTGTATGAGTCATATATTCGTTTAGACGATCACTCTTGGAGAGACGCTGCTGGATCGCAACAAATTGCTTCATTAAATCCCGTTGAAAACTAATGAATAATAATCCTGCATCGAGCTGACCCGTTGCGGCATCTAATCCGCTGGAAATGGAGTAGGAGCGGCGCAGCATTTTAACTGTGCCGTCACCATGTGCTAAGGCAGAGTGTGAATCCGGCGGGATAATAGGCTTCCCGGAAGCATCAGCGGCTTTAAGATTCAGATCATCGAATTCATCCTTTGCACCGATAGGTGCTCCGCTATGACGATAACGGCCGAAGGTGGCTTCTTGATCGCTCAGAGAGGAACGGTCCCAGACCTCAATTCGGAAACGTACACGGCGAACTGCCATATAAGTGCCGCCGCTCATCCATGAAGGACCGTCACTGCTGCTGTTCCAGACCACTTCGTTCATTTCTGCTTCATTCGCAGTATCAGGATTACCCGTACCATCTTTGAAACCAAGAAGATTACGTGGCGTCGTCCCTTTAGGATCAGCTGTACCTGTGCGCTGGAAGCCTTCCTGTGTCCAGCGGAGTACGGCTGTGCCACGGGCAATACGTGCCAGATTTCGGATGGCATGGAAGGCCACCTGCAGATCATCAGCACATGCTTGGACACAAATATCTCCACCACACCACTTAGGATCCAGGCTGTCTCCCGTAAATGCTGGAAGATCGGCTAATAGGGTTGGACGCTTGGAAGATAAACCAAATCTGTTGTCAAAAAAAGAAGGGCCGACACCAAAGGTAAGTGTACAGCGCGAAGGGTTTAAACCATCCACTTCACCTGTATCGGAGGGTGGGAGATTAGGGTTGTCATTGACGTTTCCAATGAGGCTGCCAGTAGTAAGAGAAGCTGCGGCAGTTGTCCATGCTTGCATTAGCTTTTTTACATCGGATAGCTTCGTTGTGGTCAGATCAAAGGCTGCGAAGTAAATGAAATTCTGCGCAGGGGTTAGAATGCCGGCCTGATGACTCCCGTAAAAAGGAATGGAATCAGCATCGGAGGCTACTGTTGGCTCAGCTACGGCATTGCGTGCAGCCATAATTCCCCCAACACCTCCACCACCTAATAATAGACCAAGGCTAGTGGCGCCAGTAAGCCGCAGCATATCGCGGCGGCTTAGTTTTTTATCTAATATAAGGTTGCTCTTGGATTGTTCATTGAGAAGGGCACCTTCTGCATTCGCTGGTACACCGGTAGATCTATTTTGCTTATTCATGATGATCACACTCCTAGAATAGTTCCCATGTTGGACAATGGCTCAGCCAATGCATCCAAATTCTGACTCAACTTACGGACATCTTCTTCCTTTAGCTCTTCATAGGAAACATATCCATCTCCAGATTTGAAAGGAGCAAGCTCAGCTTGCAAAGCTGCAAACCGTTCACCAATCGTTTTTTCCAGCTCAGCATCTTTTTTCGCCAGTTCTGGCTTTAACAGCTCGTATATCTTTTGGGCACCTTCAACATTAGCGACGAAATCATACAGATCTGTGTGGGAGTAACGTTCTTCCTCACCTGTTACTTTAGAAGAAGAAACCTCATTAAGCAGTTCTACAGCACCAGTAACGAGCAGATTGGCGTCGATTTCTACGGTCTCTACTTTTGCACGTAGAAGCTGGGCATCTTTCAATAATTGGTCAGCAACTTCGGTCATATCTTTGGTTGTGTTATCCTGCCAGAGTGCCTTTTCAAGCTTATGGAAGCCGCGCCATTCAGCAGCATCTACGTCATTCTCGCGGGCATCAATATTCGGATCCAAATCACCAAGTGCTTCTGCAATCGGCTCAATTCGCTCATAATACATGCGGGCTGGCGCATAAAGTGCCTTTGCATCCTCAATTTTTGCTTCTTTAACTGCGTTCGTGAAATTTTCTGTTTGCTTTACAAATTCATCACATTGCTCGATGACATATGTACGATATTGTTCAACCGCTGATGTAAAGTCGGCAGTAGTTGCTGTAGTGGTATCAGATGTATTTGTTGCCTTGGTACTGTTAGCAGCATTTGCAGAGTTATTATTGCTAGTGTTACTATTACTGTTATTGTTGTTACTGGCACACCCGGTAAATAGTATGGAGGCTGCAAGTAGACCTGCAGGCACGGCATATGTGAATTTCATTGAATGAAGCACCCCTTTTTTATATGTGAATGATAATCGTTATCATTTATGCTGGACTTATCATAAGTCCGTATACATTTACTGTCAATATAAAAATGTGATGTATTTCATAGTTATATTTTGCACGACAAAAAAAATCCTGGGACTGGGAGTTGAGTTTGTAGAAATATATCTAATTATATGCGGGAATTAGCAAGTAACATTTCGTTTGATTTGATCATTTATTTGCACGTACGAAGTAGCTATCGGACACAGCGGCCCTTAAACGCAGATTTTTTTCGAGATTTGGATCGCTATCGGCCCTCATAGTCGCTATTTGCCTATAAAACACCGCAAATAACGTCATTTCGGTCTGCAAGCATCAGAAGGAAATGACGAATACACTGTAGGAGCGGCAGTTCACGACCAACAACACAAAACAGCGATTCTCCAATAATGGATGAATCGCTGCTAATGTTGCTTACAGTTTTTATAATTAACCGGACCGTCTCATTTATTGGAAAAAGCTACTTATTCGACAGCCCCATTCTGTGTCGTCTTTATTTTATTGTTCATTATGGGATTCATGTTCCGTAGAGGGTTGATTTTTGAATACTTCTGCGGCTTCCTCAGCAGAAAATTCTGGTTCGAATTTACCGACTAGTGGCAATTTGTTTAATTTCGTAGTTTGTACCTCTGCCTTAGTAGGTTGATTATTTTTCGAGTTGCTCATACTTACACCTCCTTTTAATAAGAAACAACAAGTTGTAGTTTGCCCTGTAAGGAGATGATTCTATCCAAGACAATTTCAAGTTTTGCGGCTGAATGTCCTCACTAAAGCGGTGTAATAAGCTTCGGATGGTTAAGCCCATTTTGTAGTTATGACAGCACCATTAACTTCATCAATACATAATATGTTTTGACTGTATCCCTTTACCTTGTTATACCAAACAAACCCAGGGCAAGGAGGGGTGACACCATTGAAGGGGAACGAACACCACAGCAAATTTCTGTTGACTCATCGTGAGCGCGAAGTTTTTGAGCTTCTCGTGCAGGACAAAACGACTCGTGATATCGCTGGTTTATTATTTATCAGCGAAAAAACAGTTCGGAACCACATCTCCAATGTAATGCAAAAACTAAACGTTAAAGGCCGTTCACAAGCGGTTGTCGAGCTGATCAAGCTTGGGGAGCTGAAAATATAGCTGGCCATGTCTTCGGAAGTGACGCGTTTAAGCCTTCTCCACCTCTAGGGGTGAGGGGAGGTTTTTTGTTGTCGTTCTTGAATAATGATATTTCCTTAAGCGAATTATATCCTGCGGAAAGACTTTGCTATTTTGAAGATTTAGATTGCGGAATATTAAGTTTGACTGCAGTTTATGGATTGACGGATATTGGGAATGATTGTAAAATCATCTTAAAGTTAAAACCTTTAAACTTTTGAAATCATTTTGATACTTTCGATAAAGGTGAAACTGACATTCAATGTTCGATTATCAGTCAGAATGTAGTTTTGTCGAGAAGAGTTAGTCCTTTTTATTTCCTTAAAAGTTATAACGTTTAAACTATTGAATTTGGAGGCATATAAGCTTAGATGAACATTCATGATGTAGCCAAAAAGTCGGGGCTCTCTGTAGTGACCGTATCCAGAGTTCTTAACAATTCACCTTCTGTGCGTGAAGGCAATAGGCGGAAAGTGCTGAGTGCTATGGAGGAGTTAAATTATCAGCCCAATTCAGCGGCGCGGAGTCTCGTGCGTGGTAAGACGGGAGTCATCGGTATGTCGATTACCAACTTTAACGACTCCTTCTATGACCGCGTGATTCGCGTGGTGAACCGGAAGCTGGCAGAACAAGGTTACTTCTTGGCCCTGTCGATAGCCGAGAATGAGGATGAAGGCGTTAACTTCCTGTTTCAGAAGGACCGCGTTGACGGGATTATCCTGTTATCTCCGCTTGAGGAAAAAGAATATGTGGAGGAGCTGAAAAGAAAAAGTATTCCGTTTGTCTTGCTGGATAACCAGCTCCAGCATGAGGATGTTCCCAGTGTCGTCGTCGATAACTATCAAGGGGGGTATGAAGCTACCAAGCACTTGATTGGTCTTGGACACACGCAGATCGCCTATATCGGTGGCCCTTCGGTGTTCCTGAGTGTAGCGGAGCGCAAGCGGGGTTATGTACAGGCGCTGGATGAATCGGGGCTAACGCCCTTCGGCACGGAATATTGCGGATTTACAGTAAGTAGCGGTTATGAGGTGGCAAAGAGATGGATTCGTGAAGATAAGCTGCCGACAGCCATTTTTTCCGGAGACGATTTTATTGCTCTCGGTGTTGTTCAAGCCCTGCGTGAGGAAGGAATTCTGGTACCTCAGGATATCTCAGTGGTTGGCTTTGATGATCAGCAGTTCGTAGGTGAATTTTATCCCCGATTGACGACAGTCAGACAACCTGAGGCGCAAATGGGCAGCATTGGTGTTGATTTGCTGATGAAATTAATCAATGGGGAGGTGATGCCTGCTGGTGTAACGAAGCTCGCTCCTCAGCTTCTCGTGCGTGAATCCACCGCATCTGTAAGGTTAACCTAAATATTAGGAGTGAAACGAACTGTGAAGTACTTTTTGGGAGTCGATGCAGGGGGCAGCAAAACTTATGCAATGATTGCAAATGAACAGGGATCGGTCATTGGTGCAGGCAGGGGAGGGAACGGGAATCATCAAAATAATCGTGAGCAGGCGGAGAACAGTTTGCAACAGGCTGTATCGGAAGCGATTCTGGCGTCAGGACTGACAAAGGATCAGTTGGAGTATTCCTGGTTTGGCCTGGCTGGAGCGGATAGAGAATCCGATTTTCAAATTTTACGACCCATCATCAGCAGACTTGGCCTTCCCCGAACTGAGATTTCCTGCGATACCTGGATTGCCTTGCGATCAGGTACAGAGAGTAATTATGGGATCGTGCTGATCTGCGGCTCGGGAGTGAACTGCGCCGGTAAAAATCCGCGAGGCGTTACATATCAATGTGGTGGATTTGGCTATCGGTTCGGTGATTACGGCGGCGGCTATGATCTAAGTATTGAGGTATTCCGTAGCGTTCTTCGGGCAGATGATGGAAGAGAGAAAGAGACTGTCTTAAGCGAACGCTTAATTCATTTGCTGGGCTATTCCAGTGTTTCGGAGTTAAGGGAGGATTACCTGGATCATTCGAGAGACTTGCCTCCCCAGATTGCTGAGCTGCTGTTTCAAGCGGCAGATGAAGGAGACCAGGTTGCCACCCTACTGCTGACCAAGCAAGGGGATGAGCTCGGTTTGGCAGCGGTCTCGACAATCCGCCATTTGGCTATGGAGGAGGATTCCTTTGACATCGTACTTGCAGGCAGCTTATTAACCAAGGGGGATCGCTCAGGCATCATCCGGCGGGCCATTGAACAGAGTGTGAAGCATTCGGCTCCAAATGGCACTTTAAAGATTCTAACCCGGGAACCGGTTGTAGGCGCGGTCGTTCTGGCAATGGAAAGCAGCGGTATGCGTGTGAATCAGGAGGTTCTTGATCGTCTATCACTGGGTAAGGAGGGGCTATTATTATGAAGGAGACTTTGAAGCTCGTTGTCATCGGAGCGGGTTCATCATATACGCCTGAGCTTATTGAAGGCATCATCATGCATCATAAAGAGCTTCCCGTCCGCGAAGTATGGCTGGTGGATATTGAGGCGGGAAGGGAGAAGCTGCATACGATTGCGGAACTAAGCAAGCGTATGATTGCTGAGTCCGGACTGCCAATTACCGTGGACCAGACGCTTGAGCGGAGGGAGGCCATCGCCGGAGCAGACTTTATCTGCACTCAAATCCGGGTAGGTATGCTGGAAGCGCGAAAGTGGGATGAATTAATTCCGCTTCAATACGATGTCATCGGTCAGGAGACGACGGGTCCTGGAGGGATGATGAAAGGCCTACGGACCATTCCGGTCATTCTGGATATTTGCAAGGACATTGAGGAGCTAGCTCCGGATGCCTGGTTGCTGAATTTTACGAATCCGGCCGGTATGGTGACTGAAGCTGTTCACAAATATTCATCGGTAAAAAGCGTAGGCCTGTGCAACTCGCCGATCGGTTTTCAAAAGTGGCTCTCTGAGTTTTTCGGACTTCCTATGGAGAAGATCTACGCGGAGTTTGTCGGCATCAACCATCTGCACTGGGTATCCGATATCGTAATTGACGGTAAAAGCAAGCTACAGGAGCTCATTGATTACCCCCAGAACTACAAGGCGAGCAATGTGCCGTTTGATTCCTGGGACCACCGGTTTCTGAATGCTTTGAAAGCCATCCCTTCTTATTACCTTAGCTATTACTACATGACGGACGCGATGCTTGCGGAACAGAAGGAAGCAGCAGCAACGACCGGATCGCGCGCTGAGGTAGTGAAGAAGGTGGAGGAAGAGTTGTTTGAGCTGTACCGGAACGTAGAGCTTAAGGAGAAGCCAAAGCAACTGGAGCAGCGTGGTGGAGCCTATTACTCGGAGGCGGCAGTGCTGCTGATGCGCTCCATTTATAATGATTCCCGCGATATCCAGACGTTGAATGTGAGGAATAACGGAATGATTGACTTCTTGCCGGACGATGCCTCCATTGAGGTGAACTGTGTGGTAACCAAACAAGGTCCGCTGCCGATTCCGCTGTGCAAAATTCCGCAGCCCGTCAAAGGCCTGCTGGCCGCGGTCAAGCAATACGAGAGCCTCACCATCGAGGCGGCTGTGCACGGAGACCGGGATATGGCCCTGCAGGCTATGGTTCATCATCCGCTCGTGCCCTCGGTCACTGTAGCTGAACAGCTGCTGGATGAAATGCTGGAGAAGAACAAAGCGTTTTTGCCGTTGTTTCACTAGAATCGTCCAGAGGAGGAAAAGCGGATGAACACGGCCGAGAAACCAAGTAGATGGAAGAAATTCACCAGCCAATTGGATTTGCAGTCCATGGTTTGGCCGGGAATTATCTTTGTATTCATTTTTAGCTACATTCCGATGTATGGCGTGGTCATGGCGTTCCAACAATACGATATTTTTGGCGGCATGATGAAGAGCCCCTGGGTTGGATTTATGCATTTCAGAATGTTCTTCGAGGCACCGGAGTTCTGGAATGTGATGCGAAATACCATTGTGATTAGCTTGCTTAAATTGATTATCTCTTTTCCAGCACCGATTCTTCTTGCACTGATGCTGAATGAGATCGGTAATATGGGCTTTAAACGCGTTATCCAGACCGTCAGCTATTTACCTTATTTCCTGTCTTGGGTTATTGTATCCGGTTTTGTATTTTCGCTATTATCTGTTGATAACGGAACGGTGAACTATGTGCTGGAGCGATTCAATCTGGTAGGGGAGCCAGTTAACTTTCTGGCATTACCCAAATACTTCTGGTCTATTCTAGTAAGTGTAAATGTGTGGAAGGAGGTCGGATTTGGGAGCATTGTCTATCTGGCCGCGATTGCAGGCATTGATCCGACTTTATATGAAGCCGCTTCCATAGACGGAGCAAGCCGATTTAAGCAAATTCACTTGATTACACTCCCCAGCATTACCCCCATTATCATCATCTTTATGATTCTTGCGATCGGCAGTCTGCTTAGTGCGGGCTTCGAGGACATTTTGCTGCTGGCAACCAATCCAATCCTGCGACCCTACTCCGATGTTATCGACACCTATGTGTACCGTGTTGGGATATTAAATGCCAGATTCTCTTATGCGACAGCGGTAGGGCTTTTCAAAGCGGTGATCAGTGTCATTCTGCTGGTGATGGCCAACAAAATAGCCCGCCGGGCAGATGTTAGTCTCTGGTAGGTACTACTACTCATAGCGAATGCTTCCGATGCAAGTTTTATTGGAATGTATCGACTGTAAGTAATGCTCCATAAACCTTTTAGGAGAGGTGAACAATGAGACTAAGCCTAGGCGACAAAATCATGCAGCGGAGTATTTATATCCTTTTGACGCTGCTGGCGCTACTTATGCTGTACCCATTTTGGAACGCGCTGGTCATTTCCTTTAATCTAGGGAGCGATACGGCGCTCGGCGGTATAACCTTGTTGCCGAGAGCATTTACCCTGGAAAATTATTATATTGTGTTTCAGGATCATCGCCTGCTGAATTCTTTTCTGATCACCATTCTTAGAACGATGAGCGGCACGGCGTTGTCCGTCTTCTTCACGGCCCTGTTAGCTTACGGAATGTCCAAGAAAACATTGCTTTTTCGAAAACAATATATGGTGTTCTTCATGATTACGATGTTCTTCAGTGGAGGGCTCATCCCTAGTTATTTACTGGTTCGCTCTTTGGGTATGCTGGATACCTTTTGGGTTCTGATTATCCCCGGTATCATCAGCGTCTGGAACATGATTGTCATCCGCACCTTCTTCAACGCTTTGCCGGAGGGGCTTGAGGAATCGGCCAAAATCGACGGTTGCAGTAACTACGGCATTTTCTTCCGAATCGTTATTCCCGTCTCCGGTCCGGTGCTGGCCACGATTGCTTTATTTACTGCGGTCGGTTACTGGAACGACTGGTTTACGGGAGCGATCTATATTACGAAGGACGAACTGCTTCCTATACAGACCCTGCTGCGGCAGGTTATGAACTCCAACATTATGACCCAAATTGGCTCATCGAATGCCATCGCGCTGGATCATATGAACCGAAATCGGACGATTACTACGAAGTCACTGACCATGGCTACGATGATGATCGCTACTATTCCGATTATCCTGACGTACCCTTTTCTCCAAAAGTACTTTGTGAAGGGCGTAATGATCGGTTCATTGAAAGAATAGCAGTGTCCATATTATGTAGAAAGAAGGGAAAAGAATGGGCAATCGTATGAAATGGGTATCGCTTCTGCTGACTTCGCTGGTGCTTCTTCTCGCTGCCTGTAGCGGAGGGGGGAATTCTAACACTTCACCAAACACAAGCGAGAAAAATTTGAATACCGAGGTCGCCACTGATGACGGCAGCGGGATCAAGCCTGTCACCTTCAGCTTCTATGGAAACTATGACTGGCTTACGACATCACCATGGGGGGATAATGAGGCGACAAAATGGATTCAGGAGAACCGTAAGGTTACAGTTGAACCGATTCAATCGGGAGGTGCGGCCGGAGAAAAACTCAACACGATGATCGTCGGCGGAGATTTACCGGATGTCATTTTTACTGACCGGGGATCCTCAGTGGAACGGCTGGTGCAGGCAGGGCAACTTGTTGCGCTGGATGATTACTATGACAAGTATCCGAACTTCAAGAAATATGTGAAGGAATCCACCCTGAATTTGCTCCGTTCAGATGACGGGAAAATCTATCAAATCCCGAACTGGTATACCTCCGGGCAATTCGGCAACGGCGGATGGATGGTGAATAAAGATATTTATAATGAGCTCGGCAGACCGGTGCTGGAGACCTTTGATGATTTGTATCAATATTTACGCTTGGTGCAAGAGAAGTATCCCGATGTTGTACCTCTGGAGGTTGGCGAGAAGGGGGCAGGTCTGGAGATTATGTATGGCGGTTTTAAGGAGCATTCTACCAGTAAGTTCATTTCACTCATGGGATATCCGGAAGGCGACAAGCTGTCATCTATCTTGGATGATCCCGCTTACGAGGAGATGGTGCTGTATATCAATAAGCTGTATCGTGAACGGCTGATTACGCAGGATGCACTGCAGCAAACCCAGGATGCGGTCAAAGAAAAGGTCAATACCAGCCGGGTAGCGGTCATGGTCGAATCCAATATCACTACGTATGGAGCCGAGGGACATCGTGCACTGACTGCGAACAATCCGGACAGCGGTTATGAAATTATTTGGCCTATTCATAAAGCCGGACTAGACAAAACGCAAGTGTTTGTAAGCGGTTTCGAGACGCTGGGTTGGAACGTCAGTGTCATTACGAAAAAGGCCAAGGATCCGGAGGCCATCTTCGCTTACTTTGACTGGATTACGGGTCCGGAGGGACAGAAGGTGCTTTTCTTCGGTCCTAAAGGCTTGTACTGGGATGAGGAGGACGCAGACGGAGCACCAATTCCGAACGAGAAATACAAGACGACTCCTGCTAACGAGCGTACCGAAACAATGAGAAAATTCGAGGACTTTAACTGGGCGGGAAATACGACCTTTATTGATACGGCGAAAATGAGCTTAGAGGCACTGCTTTCCGCGAACCAGAAATCATGGGAGACAGTGGCGCAGTCCACGGTGACCTGGAAAACCGCGCTGGACATTACGGAATTTGTGAATACCGATCCGCTTCCGGATACGGAGATTGGCATCATCGCACAGAATATCGGGGATATTTATACCCTTGCTTACGCACAAATGGTTCAGGCGAAGTCGGATGAAGAGGTATTGTCGGCACTGGAGACAGCCAAAAAGAACACCCAAAAAGCGGGGCTGGATAAGCTGCTTGAGTTCAGAACCGAAAAATGGCAGGAGAATGTCAAGAAAATCAACGCGACGAAATAAGACTTTTATGAAATTTTATACTTTTGGAGGCGATATTATGGCATTTGCGCTGAGATCGAGATGCATAGCAATGTTAAGCTTCGTATTGGTTTCTTCGATAGCAGGTGGTTCCGTGCCGGCTAAGGCCGATGAGGAGAGTAATCCCCCTTTTGAAACGGAAGTTATTGTACGGACCGTAAACCAGTTTAAGAACACTGCGGATGTCCATAATTTCATCCAGCTGTCCACAAGCTACGGTGTCGATGTCATCAGCATGAACGTGAAGCAGGATGAAGATGATGAGGTTCCGTCTGGAAGTGTATTTTATCAGAGTGATATCGCTCCGATCGCGCAAGGCTACGAGAATTTCGATGCTCTGCAGGCTGTCATTACAGCAGCCCATGCTGCAGGAATCAAGGTTCATGCCTGGATTCCCCAGTTCCATGATCAGCAAGCCTTCCTTGCTCACGATGAATGGCAGATGCAAGCGCTGGTTAACGGGGTTCAGATTCCATTCACAGGTTCTAACGGCAACGAATACTTCGTCAATCCGATTCACCACGAAGTGCAGCTGTATGAGCGTTCCATCATTCAGGAAGTGATCGAGAATTATGCTGTTGACGGTGTTGTGCTAGACTGGATCCGCTTCGACAATTACAACATGGACGTCAGTGATTACACGGTTGCGAAGTATCAGGCACAGTTCGGGTATTCCCCGCTCAGCATTGACTTCGATACGGATTCGCCTCAGCGGGAACAGTGGAATGAATGGAGAACAGAACAAATTGGACAGTATGTAGGCGATATCCGTGAGGATATTTCTGAATCCACAAATCCGGATGTGCAGTTCGGTGTGTATATTTTGCCGCCGGAATTTACAGAGGTTGGACAGAATGTAGCCAAATTCAAGGATGATATCGACTTTGTCGCACCGATGGCGTACTTTGATGACTGGGAGTTCAATAGTGATTGGGTATACAGCACTTCCTACGGCATCCTGAAGGATACGAGCGACCGGATCAGTGGCAGTGATGTGGAGATTGTAGCCACACTGGATAATGACTGGACTGATGATCAATATCAGGAGATTTACAAGGGAATCCGCGAGAATTATCCGGACGTGAAGCGCCTGTCGTTCTTTGCCTACGGGGCCTGGCCAGAAGATGAATTGGCCAATATCAAGGAACGTGAAACCTGGCCGACGCCAGGCTGGACGCCTCCGGCAGAACAAGACTATCCGGCTCAATTACCAGCTGGATGGAAGGCTCGAAATATCGGTTCCATGCCGGGGAACGTTACCTACAATTCATCCAATAAGCAATTTACACTCAATAGCAGCTCTACGGATATTTGGGGAAATGGAGATCAACTGAATTATATATACCAATCCGCGAGCGGCAATGCGGAGATTATTGTTAAAGTGCAGTCCACTAGCCGATTGGACGGCTGGGCCAAGGCCGGCATTATGATTCGGGAGTCGTTGGGTCATAATTCGAAGCACGCAGATATGATGCTTACCCCCGAGAATGGGGCAACCTTCCAGTATCGTGCAGAGACCGCGGGCAATATGGTCGACCATACTGCGGCTGCCTCGGCTCCAAGATGGCTAAAGCTGACCAGAAGCGGAAATACCTTCAAAGGGGCTATTTCGGCGAACGGGAATAACTGGCAAACAGTTGGAACTGTTCAAATCCCGATGAATGATAAGGTGTATATTGGCATAGCGCTCAGCAATCCGGGGGATGATTCGAGGAATAAGGCCGTATTTGGAAATGTGAAAATTACGGATTAAGTCTAATGCAATAGCTTGGGGAGCTGAAAATATAGCTGGCCACGTCTTCAGAAGTGACGCGTTTAGGCCTTCTTCACCTTTAGGGGGGGAAGGTTTTTTGTTGTATATGCATGTTTGCTAAAAGAACATTCAATTGATAATCATTCTCAATACATATATAATTAATCCAAAGTAAGGGGAAGTAGGGATGAGCATGAAGCGTAACGATGGTCTGATTGAAGCAGAAACGATTGATGCCCATAAGACGCTTAGATGCGAAGGGTTTAATATTACTTACCAGTTGGACGGAAGCCACTTTGAGATAAAACCACCGGTCGAGCTAGGGGAGGGCAGCTGCCGGAGCCTGCTTACTCAGCGTTATCTTCAGATGACGGATTTTGATCTCCAATTTAATCGGGATATCGAAGCGAAGGGCGAGTTTAGAACACCTCGTACGGAGCTGATATTCTGTATGGGACATGGAATTGAATGGGGGACCTCGCTGAAGCAGGACTACTTTGCCATAGATACAGGAGAAAGTGTGCTGCTTCACGGCGGAGTAAGAAGTGAAAATTGTATATACCTTAGCGGAGCGGGCTACAGATTCCTCAGCATAGATATGAGTCCGGCACAATTTGAGCGGATGACCAGCGGACTGACCGAGGATACACGGCTCCAAGCCGGAGGAGGAGCTGGGTTGTTTTTTGGCAAAAACGCTATCACACCATCTATCCGACTTATTCTGTCTCAAATTGCGGACTGTTCCTATAGTCAGGGTATGCGGGAACTCTATCTGGAGGGGAAAATGCTGGAGCTAATGGCTGTCTATCTCAATGAATCTTTATTTGAAGCTGATCGGATTTCCCACACAGTCAAGCTATCTAGAGATGATATGGAGAGCCTGCGGCTAGCCAAGGAAATTCTGCAGCGTGATTATTTACATCCACCGACACTAGCAGGGCTCTCTCGCATTATTTGCCTCAATGAGTTCAAATTGAAGAAGGGCTTTAAGGAAATGTTCGGTTATACTGTCCATGCCTATGTGATCGAACAACGGATGCAAAGGGCACAGCAGCTGCTAGAACATGGAAATATGACGGTAAGTGAAGCAGCATCCAGAGTCGGATACGTGAATGTCAGCCATTTCTCAGCAGCCTTTCGTAAAAAATTCGGTGTGCGTCCTGGAGCATATCTGATCAGTGGTAGACAGCGTTCTTTAGGAACAAGGATGTAAGCTCACATCGAAAACAGATGCTCCTGATTTGGTTGATTATAATCCCGGAAACGGTAGCAACCATGAAGAGCGTTCCTTTACACTAGTGCACAGAGAATCATTCTCAGTGCACTTTTTTGTGCGTAATTATAAAGAGTGGGGGAACAACTGTGAGTAAAACCAAAACTGGCATGTCGAGACTGCTAGAGATTGCCGGAGAGAAGCGGGGCTTGCTGATCCTATCTGGCATATTGTCATCTGTCAGCGCCGTGTTAATGCTGGTACCATTTTTGTCTGTTTATTTCATCTTGGCTGAGCTACTGCGGCATGCCGCGTCTCCTGGACAGGTTGACGGTGATGCAATGATCCGCTGGGGATGGATTGCACTTGGCGGATTGATCGGAGGGTTGGTGACCTCATATTGCGGTATTATGTGTTCGCATATTGCGGCTTTTCGTATTCAGTATAATCTGCGTGTGCGAATGACTGAACATCTAGGCAGACTGCCGCTCGGCTTCCTGAATGGAACTTCGACCGGCGCAGTGAAGAAGACGCTGGAACAGAATGTCGACAAGGTGGAAAATTTCGTAGCGCATCAGCTCCCTGATCTGGTCAGCGCGCTGGCGTCCACGGTGCTTATGATTGTGGCGATGTTCTGGCTGAGTCCGCCGTTAGCTGTTGCCTGTCTTCTACCGATCCTAATAGGAATGGTTGTGCAGTCAGCACTTATGATGAGTAGTAAGGGGAAAACTAGTGTGAAGCAGTATCATGATTCTTTGGAGCAGATCAATGCTTCAGCAGTGCAGTATGTGCGGGGGATGCCAGCGGTGAAGGTGTTCGGGCAGACGGTGCATTCCTTCCGAAGGTTCTACAGTGATATGACCAGATACCGTGATTATTGTCTGGAGTTTACGGACCGTTATCAGTCAGGCTATATTCTGTTCAAAACATTGCTGGCCTCCTCATTTACCTTTATTTTACCGGTGGGTGTCTTTATGCTAAGCGGCCAGCCGAATTCCATGTCCTTTGCGCTTGTATTGCTGTTCTTTCTAATTATGGCACCAGGCGTATCTTCTCCGCTCTATAAGCTACTTATGCTGGCTTCGAGCACTCGGGATATCGGCGAAGGTGTAGAGCGGATGGATCGTCTTTTGGCACAGCAGCCTGTACCAGAAATAGCAAAGCCGTTGTCACCGCAAGCTTTCGACGTTGAATTTATGGATGTAACCTTCTCCTACAGTGAAGAAGAGGGGGCTGCGGCTGCGCTCAGCGAGGTCTCCTTCCGGGCAGAACAAGGGAAGGTTACAGCGCTGGTTGGACCGTCAGGTTCAGGTAAATCGACGGTGGCCAGCTTGGTGCCGCGGTTCTGGGACCCGCAAGAGGGTGCGATCCGTATCGGTGGAGTGGATATCCGCCATATGGCGATTCATGAACTGATGAATACAGTTGCCTTTGTATTTCAGGAGACCTTCCTGTTCTATGACACTTTGTATGAGAATATTGCCGTCGGTAAACCGGGAGCAACGCTGGAGGAAGTTCAGGCTGCAGCCAGAGCGGCACAATGCGACGAGTTCATCTCTCGGCTTCCGCAGGGGTACGATACGTTAATCGGTGAAGGTGGTGTCTATCTCTCCGGCGGTGAAGAGCAGCGTATTGCGGTAGCCCGGGCTATCCTTAAAAATGCTCCGGTACTTGTGCTCGATGAAGCAACTGCTTTTGCCGACCCGGAAAATGAGCATCACATGCAGCTGGCACTAACGGAGCTTATGCGCGGGAAGACGGTTATTGTCATTGCTCACAGACTCTCCTCTATTCGTGAAGCCGCACAAATTCTGGTACTGCGAGATGGGCAAATCGTGGAGCGTGGAGATCACGATAGTTTGATTGATCGCGATGGACTTTACACTCAAATGTGGCATGTCTACAGTGACGCCGGAGATTGGCATTTGGAAAAAAGGGGGGAACAGCTATGAAGGTATTGCACAATATTACTGCTGGCAAACCACAGCAGCTGCTGAAGCCTGTATTTTTTTCCTTACTGGCTAACTTAGTCAGTGTGCTTCCGTATGCGCTAGTGATTGAGGCGGTGCGGTTGATTTTTGCTCCTTATATTACGGTGGGTGCAGAGCTTCAGATAGAACGGCTTTGGTGGATTTGCGCGGGACTAGCTGCTGTCATGGTACTGATGTTCCTGAGCGAGATTCCCGCTTACCGCACTGCATACCGCGGGGCTTACAATGTTGCGGCACAGGGACGGGCGGAATTAGCAGAACATCTGCGTAAGCTTCCGCTAGGCTACCTGACTCGCCGGGATCCCGGTGATTTGGCGAATATGATGATGGGCGATTTCACGCTGGTTGAGACAGGCATTTCACATCTGCTGCCACAGCTTGCAGGGGCTTTTGTACTGCCGATATTTGCACTTGCAGGTTTACTATTCCTCGACTGGCGGATGGCGCTTTCCATGTTCGTGGCGCTGCCGGTTGCCCTTCTAATTATGTACCTGTCAGGTAGACTGCGGCGGAGATTAGGGACGAATCATATGAGAGCCAAATTGAACGCCGCGAATCGGCTACAGGAGTATTTGAATGGTATTCGGGTGATGAAAGCCTACAACCTGACGGGAGAACGATTTGTCCGTCTGGATAGCTCTTTTAGAACTTTGATGAAGGAAAGTGTGAAGCTTGAAGGAATATTCGGACCGGTCATTCTAACGGCTATGGCTCTTCTTCGTGCGGGTCTGACCTTAATGGTATACGTAGGTGTACATCTATTGTTAGGAGGGGAGCTCGGTATTCTGCAACTGGCTGTATTCCTTATTGTCGGCACACGCATCTATGATCCATTGACGACGGCGCTCGCCAACTATGCCGAATTCCGGTACAACGAACAAGCGGGTGAACGCATCGTAGACCTGCTTCGCCAGCCGGTCATGACGGGGACTACAGCTCCGCTTCCCGAGAGCAGTACCATTCGCTTTGACAATGTTACCTTCGGTTATGGAGGTGAGCCTGTTCTCAAACAATTAAGCATAGAGATGCCGCAAGGCTCATTAACTGCAATTGTGGGTCCCTCCGGCAGCGGAAAGAGTACAGTGCTGCGCCTGATCTCGCGTTTCTATGATCCTGACGAAGGAAGTGTTCTGCTAGGCGGACGCAATATTAAAGATATTGATCCAGAACATTTACTAGGGTCTGTGTCGGTTGTGTTTCAGGATGTGTACCTGTTCCAAGACACCATTGGAAACAACATTGCTTTTGGGCGGCTGGGCGCGTCGCAGCAGGATATTCAACAAGCAGCAGAAATGGCCCATTGCCATCATTTCATCATGAAATTACCGCTTGGTTATGACACGCCGGTAGGCGAAGGCGGCAGCACGCTCTCCGGAGGGGAGAAGCAGCGAATTTCCATTGCCCGTGCGATTCTAAAGAATGCTCCAATTGTGCTGTTGGATGAAGCTACTGCATCGCTTGACCCGCAGAATGAGGCCGAAATCCAGAAAGGAATTGATGCATTGATTACGGGCAGAACCGTCATTGTTATCGCCCACCGGCTGAAAACCATACGCGGTGCGGACAAGATTATTGTGCTGGAAGATGGCCGGCTGGTGGAGCAGGGACGGCATGAAGCTTTACTACTACGAGGCGGATTGTACGACCGTCTCTGGAAGCTGCAGCATCAATCTGTCGGATTCCGCATCACATCTTAGGAAATGCTCGGCACATTTTAGGAGGAAAACGTATGGCTATAACAAAGGATGAATTCGCTTGGCCGATTATAAGCCTTAGTTTGGGGGAGGCGTTTGATCAGGTGACCGTAGAAGAATATATCGCTTATTGGGAAGAGCTGCTCGCGCGCCGATCTGCCTTCGGCCTGCTGATGGTGCATTCTGCTAAGAAAAACACACGTCCAGAGCGTGCGGTCACACAGCTGTATATGAACTGGTGCAAGATGAACAAGCGGGAAATCGCCCAATATTGTTCAGGCATCGCGGTCGTAATGCAGAATGCTAAGTTGCTTGCTGTCTACAAGCCAGTTACAGCGTTGTCCACTAAAAAACCTACGGCTGCTCCGGAGGCGCTTTCTCCGGAGAGGCTGATCATAAGGTGGGTGGAGGAGCAATTGGCTAAGGCACCTTCGGGTACGAAAAGCTAATATAGCTGCCCATAATTTGGGGATACACATTTAAGCTTTCTTCACCCTTTTGGGTGGGGAAGGCTTTTTTTATCTAGAAAGATAAGAATCCGCCAACCCCTCACAACCAACGTGTCAGAGTAAGCTTTTATATAGACCATTCTCTAGTCCTATGGAATATCCTGCCCTTCAATTCCCTAATCCTAGTTTAGATTGGAATAAGTGGTTTAATAAACCTGTAGATGAACACTGCCAATGGTTATTTCAAGTGGTCGAAGAGATGATGGAATTCTTTATTATTGACTTGCTGAAGTTACCTGATGTCAAACCAATCCTAATAGATTTAGGAATAATGCCTGAATTTATATTACCGTTTATCCCGGAAGAGAGAATGATATGTTTTTATACATCCGATGCGGAGATTGAGAAACACAGTAATAAATCTATGATTAAGTTCTCCAATGAAATAAAGAACGCTTGCACTAAGCTGGGCATCAAAACCATAGAAAGAACACCAAACATGAGCGTAGAAGAACAATTTAGGTTAGTTTGTGAACATTTTAAAATGTAAGGATGACCGAAAGGTATACCTACTCAAAGAAACCATTCCTTTGTCAGGGATGGTTTCTTCATAACTAGAAAAGTACACAGGTGTGCCCGTATAATAAATAGGAGCAAGTAATTGGCAGTAGACTGATGATGAGGGGAGAGAAGACATGTTTTTCTTTAAGAAAAATAAAGGCATCACAAAAGAGGAGCTGCATGCCCTGGTTGAAGGCTTGGAGCAGGCTTATATGGATAAGGATGAAGAAGGTTTGAGCAAAAGATTTCATCCAGATAAGAGGGGAATGTCCTTTTTAAATCACTTTCAATTAATGATGACATTTCAAATCTATAATATAAAATCTGAAATTCTTGAATTTGAATTGCTGTCAATGGATGCCACTAAAGCAGTCTTTACATACACTCGGAAGCACATTCATACCTGTATCAACCCCGCCGATGAACGTGAGGAAAAAAGAAATCAAATTATCAGTTATTTCGTTGAGGCTGTGAAGGAGAATGGTTCAATTTGGATTACGAGGTACAGCCCTTATAGCACGATTTTTGTAGATAAGAAGGGTGATTTCCTTAGTGGTGTGGATGCTGTCATTCCTCCTGGAGAAGAGATCAATTCAGGCATTGCGCGATTCATCCCTTATTTTCAGCTTGACAGCTATGTACCTGCAACATTCCATGTCTACAGTAACAGTCAATTTATCGGATATTATCCGCTAGGAGAATACCATCGGTACGAACCTTCGCATACGTTCACGATTAATTATTTTGATGAAATAGCAGCGTCTTCTGTAGAGAAGCATACAGCGGACTATATCTCCCAAGAAACCTTGTTGACTGCTCAAGTACTGCATCAGACTGTTAATAGCTCTATAGTGGAGACGCAGTTGATGAACAATAATGTATTAGAGCATGAACTTGTTACCAGCCTGCTTACGAAGGATGGGTTCTATATGATTAGATTTCTGTATGACAAAGGGAAGCCGATCCCGCCAGAGGAGCGAGAAAAGTGGAAGCGCGAGATGGTCACTTTAATAGAAAAAGAGCACAGCAGTTAACACAGAAACTTGCCGTTACAGACAGCACGCGAACCGTATCCTAAGTAACGATAAGTTTTTTTGGTAATAATGAGAGAAAAGGAGAGATGAAAATGTCCTATATCGTTGAATTCAAAAATGTGTCTACGGTTGGGTTAGAATCTTCACCTGTAGTAGATGCACTTGCTGGTCTGCGTGCTAATGAGGCCCGTTACTTTATGAACAAATACAAACATGAGTTTACGGTTGTACAAGCCAGTGAAAGTCAGGAGACCCTTGATTATGTGAACCGAATTTTAAAAGAAGAACGTGATATTGAGTTTGCGGCCAAACCTTTAGAAACGTCGCGTTTTCAAGTGGGAAATATTAAATTTGCTTATGTCTTTTATGAGGATGGTCTTGCAGTCAACGTTATGTATACGGTGGATGACCCTAAGAAGCGGGCTGTTGGTTTTAAGCTTTCTGAGGGGATGGAGATCCCAAAGGAGCTAGAAGAGAAGTTTAAGTTTGCTAGGCAGAAGTCCAAGCTAGCCGGAACAATTCGGGGTTCGTTTTTTGTAATTAAAGGACAGTATTAAGGTTAGCAAAATTGCAACTTAATCAATGAGAGGGCCATCCTGTAAAAGGATGGCCCTAAATCTTGCCGGTATAAATAATTTGCTTAGGTTATCTATGGGATTGGACTCTCATTTAAGAGGCCGAATTTATTATATAGAGCAACGAAAACTGGAGTAGTGTGCCTACTTAACAATTACTTTGCATGAGTAGCTGAGATGCTGGAATGTACGGTATAAATCCCGTAGAAAAGAGCTGAGATGGCTGGAGTGGTGGAATGTACGGTATAAATCCCGCAGATAAGAGCTGAGGTAGCTATGGCTATATCGACTTGGTTGGAGACTCTCCAGGGGCGTCAGATTTGATCTATTAAAATTGGTTTGACTAGTCACCAATCATTTGACAATGATAATGGTTATCGTTTACGATTTTGGCTTGTATAGGGATTTGCAGCTGCAAAGGATTAGCAAGCTATTGGACTTGGGAGGATTAACAGTGAATTGGGAAGAATATATCCAGATATGGGACACTTCATGGATTCAACTGGTGGATATTCGCCAACATGTGATACGCAGAGAGAGTAAGCAGCAACATGTACTCCCAGCTAGTAGTTTTATATTTGTCGTGCGTGGACAAGGTACGATCTGGTTGGATGGTAATCGACATCCATTAGAACGATTCTTTGTTTTACATGCGGGAAAAGGAAGTAACATCAAGTTCGAGGTTGGACCTGAGGATGTCACCTACTATTACATTTTATATAAAGGTAGTATTTCTGCTAAAGCTAGTAAAACAATATTGAAATCTTATCATATAAACAATCCTTTTCATCTGCAATATGCATGTAAACCTGTTTCTCCGATTGTTTTATATCGTCATGTGGAATCGATGTATGAGGAATGGAATCGCAGGCAGGTTATGGAACGGTTTCAAGGGAAAATCCAGCTTTATCAGTTCGTATATACACTTGCACAGCAGTTACAGCTTCAGGGAGTTGCCCTAAAAGAAACAGATTTAGTTGAACAGATCATTCAATACATTCACAAACATTATAATGGGCCTATTTCACTTGAATCTATGGCCGAAGAATGGAATTATAGCATTCAGTACTTATCGAGGCAGTTCAAACGCCGGACAGGGAGAAGTCCCATTGAATATGTAATTCAGACGAGGATGGCTAAAGCGAAGGAGATACTGATTCAGACCGATGCTACCGTACAGGAGATTGCTGTAAGCGTAGGTTATAGTGATGTTTTTTATTTTACCCGTCTGTTTAAAAAGCAGGTCGGGACGACGCCAGTTCAATACAAAAATAAGGTGAAGACAGGTTTGATCGTTTCAGATAGTCCATGGCAAGAGTTCTTATCCTCCATGGGCAAAAATTCCTCTTCTTGTTATATTGATTATGATAATCATTATCAATATAAACTTGAAGGAGATAAACAGATGTTTAAGGGGACCGAAACGAAAATAGGATTAACGCTAATGCTTGTGTTTACACTGTTACTTTCAGCTTGTGGAAATGGGAGCACTAGCCGTAATAGCAATCAGATAGTAGAACCGACACAGAGTACGCCTTCCAATCAAGCCATTGAAAATACGGGTTTACGGAAAATAACAACAGTCATGGGGGATGTTAATGTTCCAGCCAATCCCCAACGTGTTGTAGTTGATTGGGATTTGGGGCCAGTCTTAGCAGTTGGGGTAATACCGGTTGGAGCATCAAATACACAATTGGAGTATTCTCAGTTTCTCAAACCTTTCTTAGATGAGACAGTACAGGACATAGGGGCAGAAGGAAGTATTTCTTTTGAGAAAGTATTAGAGCTAGCGCCAGACATCATCATAACCTGGAATAAAGATGCTTATAGTAACTATTCTAAGATCGCACCGACCGTATTATTTGATACAAGTAAATACGCAACGATTCAAGAAGAGATTACAGCTATGGGAGAAATCCTTGATCGAGAAGAAGAGGCTAAACAGTTTGTGGCAGGTTTCGAAAAACGTAAAATAGCTGCCCGCGAAAAAATTAAAAATGCCATTGCAAAAGATGCAACTATTTCTATCGTAGATTATATCACGGTAGAGAAATTTTTAATGGTCATTGGTAATCAGGGGGAGAGAGGCGGCAGAGCTACTTACGATATTTTGGGTATGAAACCTACTCCAAAAGTTCAAAGTGAAATCATTGATAAGGAAATGAGCCGTGTTGAAGTTTCTTGGGAAACCGTAAATGATTATGTAGGCGACTATGTCATTGTCCTTACTGTGAAAGACAAACAGCCGCCTAAGTTACCAGCAACATGGAAAATGTTAGATGCAGTTAAAAATAATCGAGTGATTGAGATTGATATGGAGAAATATTTTGCAGCAGATTCCTACTCCTCCTTGTTACAAGCGGAAGATATTGCCGACAAAATATCGAAGCTGGCTTCATCTAAATAACCTTATTGGAATTGAATCTATCTGAATTCATTTAAATATCAAACAAAAGACGAAGCCAATTATGGCTTCGTCTTTTGTAGGTTTACACACCCTTTTATTCCTGGAGTATTAGGTCCTTTTTACAAATGCTATTGCACCGAAAGTATAGTCTCCAGCTCAGGAATATATTCCTTGACCATATTGTTGTCTTCCCACAGTCCTGTAGTCCCAGCTGGGGCTTGACCTTCGGAAACGACTAAGTACGGTTTGATGGTTATGGTACTCGGTATAGTCTTGAAAGGCTCAAAACGAACATTATAAGATTCGTTTAAGGGGTGAGCACCGATGGGCTTCAGTTGAACACCACGTTCATCCACAATGTCAAACTGAAGAGCGATGACGCTTCCGTTAGCACCCTTATATTTCGAAGGGATAGAAGCAAGCATTTCTTCTTTGCTCTGGCCCGGTTTGGTTGTGTACTCAATGGATAACTGCGTTGTGATTGGGGTGATTTCCACCTTACTGATCTGCAAGTTAATGTTATCGTGATGCTTGGTTTCCTCTGAAGTTAGTGCGGTAACGGGCGTTGATTTTGTGACAGGCAGAACGAATTCGAACGGGGCATCGTAGCCTTTTAACGTTACATTTACAGTCAAGTCAAACTGATCAGGGAACTGGACAGTCTGTGTTGTCGTGCTCGGCTCATAATAAGTGTCCAAAACCTGAACCATTATGCTGGAAGCAGTCTCACCGTCCATGTGTTCGTAACTCCAGAGCAGAGGTTGGCCTTTATAGAGAACCTCAAACTTATCCACCGCTCCTTTATTGGCATCTGAAGGCGGCGAATTGGGCTCCGAAGCCAGACGGTTTCCAGGAGTGGTTATGTTCATAAGAATCCGGGTCCCGTCAAATAACAACGTTGGAATATTCATAGTAACATTGCCATGGGTCACGCTTTGGTTTACGTTTGTGATGAAATCCTCGGCTTGTTGAACACCGGGATCTCCGTTGTTTTCGCCCCATAATGAATAGATTTGTCCCAGAACCGGAATTTGCTTGAGTGCATCAGCCATTGCGGGCGATACAAAGCCGGAAGCAAGGACTGTAACTCCAAGAATTGCAGCGGCTGCAGTGGAAATCCACCATCTATTAAAAGATTTTGATACATTTTTCTTTTTCTGAACGTGGGAATTGGAATTATCGGTTTCCCTGATGATTTGGTAAGTCTCATTCAGCTTGGAGCGGGCAATATCCGATAACTGATTGGGAAGTAGGCTTTGGCAGCTCTTTAATTGTTCTTCTAACTTAGTGTTTACCATGTCGCAACTCCATTTCTTGAATGAATTGAGATGAATGCTTTAGCTTTTTGCGGGCGCGATGCAGCCGGGTCTTCACGGCTACCGTAGAAATTTCGAGAATGTCGGAAATTTGACTGATCGGCATGTCCTGTAGGTAATGAAGGTGAATGACAATCCGTAGATTCTCCTCAAGATGTTGAACGGCATCCCATATTTCGATTTTCTCATAATCCTTGGAAATGGAAGGGACTTCGGGAAGCTCTCCATAAGGGAGGGCTCTTGAGTTGTTTTTGATCATTTTGTTGCATTCATTAATCAGAATCCGGAAGATCCACGTTTTGAAAAAAGCGGGCTCTCTGAGTGTATGGATGGACCTAAAGGCTTTAAGCATCGTCTCTTGCAGGGCATCTGCACAATCTTCTTCTTTGTTGACGATGGACCTTGCAGTTCTATATAAAGGTAACTCTATCTCCTGCATCAACTGCACGAATGCTTCTGGGTCCCCAGCTTTGGCTTTGACGACAATAGGATTAATATGCAAAGATTTACCTGCTTTCTTGACTAAAAGTCTTAGGATGTTCGTAACGTTACTTAAATATTAGATCGGGTAGGTAGCTAGAAGGTTACAACGAAAATTAAACCTAAGATATCGGGGGACTGCACCGCTTGGGCAAATCAGCCCACACGGGATTCTCCAAGCATTCTGGGTTCACCAAATAATGTAGTATCTGGTGGGACGGTTTTGCTTACTGAAAGCAAAAGCCCCCTCCGCCGTTTTAGCGGAAAGGGCCAGTCGTCCATGTTATTTGGTATTTTTCAGGCCTTCATATTTTTGATATAAATGACCAGAATAGATTTAGCAATAGCTATTAGTTCGATATGAATATGGAGTCCTAAAGCAATTTGGGGATTTTTTGATAGATATGAATTGGAATAAATTAAAATTAAGTTTCATCAGCCTACTAACGTGAGGCCATCGCGATATTCTGCTCCAGTAATTCGCCCACTTGTTTTGCTGTATCTTCTGTGCTGGCTTTTAATTGATTCAGAACAAAGGATTCTACGATGCCTAGAACAGCCATGCTTAAAAACTTTAAAAGGATTTCTGCCTCTTTTTCAGGGTTGATTTTAATTATTTTTAGATTGAGTTGATGCATGATGAATTGCAGAAGCTGTTTTCGAAATGAGACGGTACTTTCACTTGCAAACAAAGCTGCAAAGAAAGCTTTATGTTCCTCAAAATAATTGAACCAAATCACGGTACCCTCGATAAAACCCTTCTCTTTTTTTTGCTCACAAATGACTCCTAATTCCTCTAATTGTTTATTCACGATAGTATCCAGCAAATCATATTTATCGACATAATGCAGATAAAACGTCTTTCTGCTAATGTCGGCTTTTTCAGTGATCGCTTTAACTGTAATTTTATCAAATCCATCCTCAAGCAGCATGGTTAAAAAAGTCGATTGAATTACTTTTTGCGATTTTATGATTCTTCGATCTATTGGATTATTCATAAGAAAACTCCTTTTTAATATACACATTTGAAAGAATGTGTATTACTACATGAAAACAAAGATGTGGTCATTGAAAGCATTATAGTCCTAATGTATTTTAAATATACACGGGTGTAATAAAACACTCAAGTGTATTATATTAAATCATCCATTAGGAGGCCACATATGTTAGTTATTAAAAAGAAAGTTAAATTTATGGCGCATGGATTAAAAGTTGCAGGTATTCTAAATGTGCCAGAAAATGCTGAAAATAAGAAACATAACCCCGCAATCGTTTGTGTTCATCCAGGAAGTAGCTGTAAAGACCAAACTGCAGGTATCTATGCGGAGAAGCTTGCTGAACTTGGATATGTGACGATTGTATTTGATGCATCATATCAAGGTGAAAGCGAAGGTGACCCTCGATATATTGAAGTTCCGGCTGCGCGTGTTGAAGATATTCGTTGTGCCGTAGATTACCTGACTACACTTGATTTTGTTGATGAGAACCGTATTGGTGTATTAGGTGTTTGTGCCGGAGGGGGTTATGCTGTAAATGCTGCAATGACAGAGCGTCGTATACAAGCAGTTGGCACTGTCGTTGGAGCTAATATCGGGCGTGTACAACGTGAAAGCGGCGATCCAATTAAAGCTTTGGAGGCCATTAGTCAACAACGTACTGCGGAAGCTCGTGGAGCTGAGCCAATGATAGTGAATTGGATCCCTAGCAATCAAGCGGAAAGAGAGAAGGCAGGTATAACAGATATAGATATTGTGGAAGCTGTCGATTATTATACAACGCCTAGAGGGCAAAGCTCTAACTCTCCAAATAAATTGAAATATACCAGTTTAGCTTCAGTCCTAGGTTTTGATGCTTTCCATTTCGTTGAAGAGTTGCTAACACAACCTTTGCAAATTATTGTAGGTGATAAACAAGGTGCATTTGGTTCATACAAAGATGGTCATGAACTGTACAATAGAGCCGCGTCAACGAAAAAGGACTTGTTCATTCTTGAAAATGTAAGTCATTATGACTTATACGATCAACCAGAACCAGTTAGACTAGCTGTTGAAAAACTGAATGCCTTTTATAAAGAAAACCTTTAAAAATACAGCTACATCCGAAAATTGAAGTACGAATTGATATAGCGTCAAGATTACACTGGAGGAACTTCCCTAATCGATTTGTGGAGCAGATCGGCTTTACTTTGAACTGCCGTTTATAGAATAACTCAAAAATTATCGCCGTTCATGTTCCCTATTGGGAGTCGGACGGCGATTTTTTATAAGCCAATCAATCCATGCGATAAGCTTATTTACCAGTACTTCAAGTGCAGGCAGCTCACTCAACGTCAATTGTTCTTGATACGATTTTAGATGTTTCGACAATTCTGCTTTGAGGGCTGGGAATAAGAAAATGTAAAAAATTTACTTGTGATCTCGATTTTCTTTCCCAAGGTTGCAGAGCATATCTTGTTATGACATACTCGTCAGCAAATGGTTCACTAAGTTAAACGATTGAACAAGACGAAAGCGGTGAGAATCATTAATAAGCAGCAACAAGTCGAAGTCATCAAAGATGATTTCAAGATGTGCCAGAAGGTCTTTTTAGCTATTGGTAATGAGACAAGACAATCCATTATTACAGTACTTATGGAGACTACCTGTACGAACGGATTACGCGTAGGTGAGATTACTGAAAAAACACATCTTTCACGGCCAGCGGTCTCCCATCATCTAAGAATCTTAAGAGAAGCCGGAATTATAATGGTGAGGAAAGAAGGCTCTAAAAATTATTATTTTATGGACGTTAGAACAAAATTAGGCGTGTTAAAAAATCTTATAAACCATCTCGATGAATTTATGGAACAATATTAATAGAAATGGAGGTTTCTTGATGAAAGCGATGATCATTGAAAAATACGGGAAAAGTCCTCTTCTGATGGCAGACATTCCAATACCATCAGTGGGTGATTATGATGTATTGGCAGAAATCCATGCGGCGAGTATTAATCCTATCGATTTCAAGGTGCGGGATGGCAAAACTCGTATGCTATTGAAATACGATATGCCGCTTGTGTTAGGAAATGATTTTTCAGGTATAGTCACCAAAGTAGGAAACAAAGTAACTAACTTCAAAATAGGCGATGCAATATACGGACGGCCAAGAAAAAATAGAATTGGAACCTTCGCAGAATATATTTCCATATATGAGGACGATATAGCCTTAAAGCCTCAAAACCTTTCCTTTGAGGAGGCGGCGTCAATCCCATTAGTCGGGCTTACATCCTATCAAGCATTACATGATATATTACAGCTATCGGCAGGGCAAAAGGTATTGATTCAAGCTGGTTCGGGCGGCGTTGGGACCTTTGCTATCCAGCTTGCCAAAGCGATGGGAGTTTATGTGGCTACAACTACTAGCAATGCTGGAGCTAATCTGGTCAAATCTCTTGGGGCAGATCAAATAATTAATTATAAAACAGAACAATTTGATAAAGTCTTACAAAATTATGATGGAGTATTCGATACGATTGGCGGCGAGACCTTAGAAAAGGCTTTTAAAATAGTCAAACCAGGCGGACAAATTGTATCGGTTTCTGGGCTGCCCAATGCACGCTTCGGAATTGAATATGGGTCTGGATTTATAAAAACGAGTCTTTTTCGATTGGTTACCCGTAAGCTAACAAAATTAGAAAAGCAATATAATGTAAAATACAGATTTTTGTTCATGAAACCTAGCGGCAGACAACTGGAGATCATTTCGGAGCTTATAGAAGCAGGGAAAATAAAGCCTGTAATTGATCAAATATTTTCATTTGAAGAAGCTCAAAAGGCGATGGAGTATTCCGAATCGGGCCGGGCAAAAGGAAAGATCGTATTAAAGATAAAGTGATAGTAGAAAGATTGATAATCAGAGCTTTTTAAGCTCAGAATGTGATGGTAGTAACTAGGAATCAGGGGAATATGAATTTTTAATGGAATAGTGTGATTAAATCAGAATTTATTTTTTTGTTGGGATGGATAAAAGATGAGTGAACTCGCTTATGGAGGAATTGTTATCAATAATGCTGGTGAGGTATTGATGAGAAGCCCTAGCGGATTTTGGGGAGGCTACGCTTGGACTTTTGCTAAAGGTGGAAGCGAACCTCAAGATCAATCTCCTGAAAATACAGCATTGTGAGAAGTGAGAGAAGAGACTGGGTATGTTTGTGAAGTTGTCGCACCGATCCCAGGGGCATTTGAATCAGAGACATGTATAACTAAGTATTTTTTATTAAGACCTATAGGAGAAGTACATAGTTTTGATCATGAAACACAAGAAATTCGATGGGTAAGCAAGGAAGAGGCATTTAAGTTAATAAATCTGACAGTACCAGAAAAAGGACGATTAAGGGACAGAAACGCTCTTAAAAGTGCTATAGAAGTTATGCAATCCTTGTAAAGGATCCATTAAAGACTCTTCCCTTAGAAGCATTAAATGGTACAATATCCCATATAGAAATTAATGACTATGGGATGTGATTATTCTGGAAAAGATAAGACTGCGCGCTGGTGCATTAATAATTGAGAAGGGTTCCATTTTACTAGTGGAGTTTGAGAATGACAATCTTGATGGCGTGCACTACAATCTTCCAGCAGGTGGCCTTGAGCCAGGAGAAACACTGATTGAAGCTGTAAAACGGGAAGCGAAAGAAGAGGCTTGTGTTGAGATAGAGGTCGGTCCCGTTGCATTTGTTTACGAATATCAACCTACAAAAAGTAATTACATATACGGGGATACTCATTCAGTAGGAGTTACATTTAGTTGTAAATTGAAAGCGGGATCAAATCCAAGACTTCCCGAATCACCAGATTCTAAGCAAACTGGTGTAACGTGGGTTCCTATTTCGGAGCTACACTCTATTCAACTGTATCCGGAGATTAATCAGGACATTCTTAATTACTACAATGGTAATAAGTATAGAAATTATGTTGAGGAACATGAAATTCAACAGAGTAAGTCGTTACGTTAACAGAACTCCCCACTCGTAGAATATAACTACTTGTGTCAAGAAAGGAGAATTTCTATGTGTTTTCACTGTTATAGGAAGATAAGAATCCGCCATCTCCCCGAAACCAACGTGCTAGAGTAAAGTTATTTATAAATCAAATGGGGTGTACCGGATGAAGATAAATAATAATTATTTGAAGGAACGATTAAAACATGTTTACTGGCTTAATGGGGGGCCTTGTGCTGGGAAGACGACCATGACCAAGAAATTTGTAGAGGTACTTGGCTTTCAAACATTGGGGGATGATGTCTTAAAATACAGACCATTCACTAGTCCTGTTGAATACCCTGCCCTTCAATTTCCTAATCCTGATTTGGATTGGAATAAGTGGTTCAATAAACCGGTAGATGAGCACTGCCAGTGGTTATTTCAAATTGTCGAAGAGATGATGGACTTCTTTATCATTGATTTGTTAACAATGTCTAATGACAAACCAATAATAATTGATCTGGGAATAATGCCTGAGCGTATACTACCGTTTATCCCCGAAGAGAGAATGATTTGTTTTTATACGTCCGACGATGAGATAGAGAAATTATATTACTTCAGAGAAGATCATAAGATGATTTTAGATTGTATTAACGCCTACACGATAAATCCAGAAGAAACGATTAAACACGGGAACAAATCTATGGTTAAGTTCTCCAATGAGATTAAGACTGCTTGTAATAAAATGGGGATCAAAACCGTTGAAAGAATACCAAGTATGAGCGTGGAAGAACAATTTAGGTTAGTTAGAGAACATTTTGGATTGTAGAGATGACCCAAAGGCAGACCCCTTCCTTGTTTAGGAGGGGGTTGTCTTTATATAATGGTGTAAATTTTTAATATAAGTGCAACGTATTCTAGGAATTTTCTACTATATAGATAAGAGTGTTTAAAAGGAGAATAACGGATGGAAGACCAAGGAATAATCCACCTATACATACAGCGTTCACAGCAAGCTATTTTAGAGACTAAAAATAAATATGGGGCTTACTGCAGGGTGATTGCAAGAAACATTATTTCAAATTTCTCGGATATTGAAGAATGTGAGAACGATACATACTTAGCAGCATGGAATGCGATACCGCCTAATCTGCCTAGGAATTTTTCGGTATTTTTAGGGAGGATCACCCGTAATATTGCGCTTGATAAGTATGGTTATAATACAGCGAAAAAGCGTAGTCGTGAGTTTGAAGTCATTCTAACGGAACTAGAAGAATGTCTAGCTTCGCCTGATACTGTAGAAACAGAGTATGAAGAAGGTGAGATCGCAAACTTAATAAATCAATTTTTATATGGCATAGATGAGCAAGCAAGAAACATATTTATTGGAAGGTACTGGTATTCCTATTCAATAGATGAGCTTTCTATAAGATTTAATATGGGTAGTAGTAAAGTGAAATCTATATTATTTAGGACAAGAAATAAACTTCGAGTTCATCTCGACAAAGAGGGGGTTAACCTATGAAAAAAGAAGATTTATTTAAGGAGATCGGACTCATTGATGAGAACTTAATTGAAGCGGCTGGGCACAATGGAACAGAGAAAAGGAAAAAAGGAATTTCAAAAAAGTGGGTTGTTTTGGTTGCCTGTCTTGTCCTATATAGTTCAACTGCGTCAGCTTTATTAGCGACAGAATATTATAAAAATCAAAATTCAGAGCCTTATATACGTTATTTAAAAGCTGAAGATATGGAGTTACAGCCTGCTACTAAATATGATGCGGAAAAATTTCTACATGCTTTAAAAAGTGATAATAATGAATATGTATATATTGCTATTAATAGGCTGGTAGAAACCTTTAATAATTCCACGTTGAGAGTAAAAGCGTTGAAAGAACTTCAGCCATTTTTAAAAAATGAGAATCAAAAAATCGCCGATGCAGCTGCTTTTGCTGTAGATATTTTATCGAAAAGTTATAAAAGCCCTTATATTGTTAAGTTAGCAGACGGAAGTATGATATTTACGTTGTTTAATAACTATTCGGACTATGGAAGTCAAAATGTCATTTGGAGAATAAAAGATAATAAGCTTAATGCGTATTTTAGTTTTTCAACACCCTCTATGTATATAAAAAAAATGATTCCTTCACCCAATCATAAGTTAGTTGCGATCGTAACATGCTCTAATAAAAGTGATTTCATTCAAATTAGCAATATTGAAGAGGGAATGATAAGTCCCGAATTAATAGAATCTGCAAGAGTCAAATATGGTGCACAAAAAGAAATAGATACATGGATTCGCACAGATCACGAGAATTATAGCAATGCAGATAACCTAGTGTGGAAAGATAATGATACTCTAGAATTCGAGGGTTCTCTTGCCTACCAGAATACTGAGATTATTGAAAATGTTACTGTAAAGTATCAGTTTAGTAAAAAGATAATAGAAGTAAAAGAACTTAATAAGGCTAGATGAGAACATGCTCCGGCAATAAAAGAATTGACATGCAACATCATTGGCAGATGATCTAAATATGATTTCTGACACTTCTCATTGAGAAGTGTTTTTTTTCGTCGTTCTTTATACTTGTGTTGTTAACAGTAAGTATTTTCAGTAGAAACTGACAAAAAAGTATCCGAACATTATAATTGTTATAAATATCCTATAGTAGCTCTGACCAGGGGGACGGCATGCAATTTCAACCAATATATTTTGATGGGGAATTACTTCTACCGAAGATCGAATTAAACATGACAGAGAACCAATCGATTGGCATTATAACAGATTTGAAGCGAAAGCAGCTATTAATGAATCAATTATTGAATCATTCCCACTATTATTTATTTCAAGCCGGGCAAAACGAGTATATGCATTTAACGGTGGAAGAGCTGATTCATTTTCTAATCAAAGTAACGGAGAGGAATGAGCGTGTCGCTCTGTTACTAGATTATTTTGCTTTAAAAGAAGAACGGAAGGTAAGGATCAAGGACCTAAGCTCTTCGAAAAGGACATATGTGACATTGCTGCGTGTCTTTTTTGCGCATCAGCCTACACTTGTACTGGAGGAACCCTATTTTTACTTAGAGGAGCAAGATCGTCGTCAATTTAAACGGATACTAGATGACCTTTCGAAAGAAAAGGAGATTTTAATTTTAACTTCGAATTTAGAGGATGCCATTATTTCGTGTGACGCCATTTATCGATTGAACGAACTTGGATGTCATCCATTGGATATTCGGGACTCAGAAGAGGATAAGCAGGAAGTACAGAAACAAGATGAAGCCAATATAACCTTGCAGAAGATATCTACCAAAAGAAATGACAAAGTGATTTTATTTAATCCGCCTGAAATTGATTTTATAGAAAGTATAGAGGGATCGATCCTTGTTCATGTGGGTGGGGAAAATTACGACTGTGCTTTGACTCTAACCGAGCTGGAGCGGAGATTGTTAAATTTCGGTTTTTTCAGGTGTCATCGATCCTACATCGTTAATCTGCAAAAAGTTAGAGAGATTATTACATGGACGAAGAATAGTTACAGCTTGCGTTTGAATACAGGTAAAGATGCCGTGGTGCCGTTATCTCGTTCAAAATTACAGGAGCTAAAAGCACTTCTTAACATTTAAAGGGTACCATTCAAGCGGTAATAGCTACATTTCGGCGGGTTTTGATGGCTGCAAGTATGTAATCTCTATATATTTAGGTCATCAATGCTAAGGAAGTGGTATTTGTGAATGTTATCCAGGTAGAACATATTCGAAAGAGATTTGGAAATAAGGATGCGTTAGCAGATGTGTCATTTTCCATTCCGAAAGGGGAGATTTTTGGTTTCCTCGGTCCGAGTGGTTCAGGAAAAACGACCTTAATTAAAATTTTAACGGCGCAATTAAATCCGACAAGTGGACAGGCAAATATATTTAACCAGCCAGCGGAGAGGATGCAGCAGTCTGCAAAGAAGATGCGCTTTGGAATTCTGACGGATAACAGTGGTCTATATGAGAGATTATCCATTGAGGAAAATCTAGAGCTGTATTGTCAGTTGTATGATCTTCCCAGATCTGCGGTCGATAAGGTGCTGCAGTTTGTGAACTTAAGCGGAGAGCGCAAAAAGAAGGTTAAACTCCTATCGAAAGGGATGCGACAGCGCGTTCTGCTGGCCTGCGCAATTATCCATGAGCCAGAATTATTATTCTTAGATGAACCTACTTCGGCTTTAGACCCGGTAAACTCAGCGCATATTTATAAAGGCTTACGCTACTTAAATAAGAAGGGGACAACGATTTTTCTGACTACGCATGATATGGCTGAAGCAGAATTGATGTGCAACCGCGTAGCGATTCTGTATCAAGGGCAAATCCAAACGATCGGCTCACCGAAGGAGCTTAAACGACAGCATCGAGAAAACATAATTTCTGTTGACTTAATCAATGGGGAAACGTACGAGCTCCCGATCGATGAGGGAACGGCTGATCAAATAACGGATTGGATGAGACGGGGGCTAATTGACCGGTTAGAAACGAAAGAGCCAAGTCTGGGTGATATTTTTATTAAAATGACAGGAAGTGAGCTATTATGAGTATCTCATTAAAACGTGCCCAGGCGATTTTTGTGAAGGATTACAAAGAGTTTTCACGCAATTATGGGATCTCCATTATGTTAATTTTGCCTATTATGTTTGCCGTTCTTTTTCGAAGCGCAGGCGCGTCTTTGCCTGGAGCCAGCGGTTTCCTTTATAATACCTCGTTTGTATTACTAACATGTTTCGCACAAGCCTGCTTGATTGCGGAAGAAAAGGAGCGTAACACCTTACGGTCATTAATGATGACTCCGGCCACGACCCTTGATGTTCTAATCGGTAAAAGCTCTTTAGTCTTTGTTATGTCTGTAGTTGTTCTGGCTATAGCTACGTTTATATTTGGCTATAAGCCAGCCAGCATATGGGCATTTGTGGCAACAATCTTTCTTTCGATTATTCTATATACAGCAGCCGGGACGATATGTGGTTTATTCTCCAAGACGCTGCTTGATGCTTCTTTATCCATACTTCCTGTAGCGTTCATATTCACTGGGGCACCATGGGGGGCATTTCTAGAGAATGATTATCCGATCCTCAAAGTGCTGGATTACATGCCAAGCAGTCAGCTTGTGCATTTGCTAGGGATAAGCAATACAGGCTATACGACTGGAGATTTATTAAAACCCCTGCTTATTACTTTGGCATGGACGGTTGTATTAACAGTAGTATCTGTCATTTTGTATCAACGGCGGTTGAAGGACGAGTAAGGGAGCTGTGTAGGGACTTTAGCCAGCCTTCGGTGGGTCTTTGGTAGGGTCGAAACCAATGGCCGACTGTGACTATACGACGGTTATTTTCCAATTGAGGCTGTGATGTTGTCATGATGAGGTCTGGTGGGTAATAAAGATGATTAGATCTTCGAAATTGGCTGAATTTGGAATGGGAGCCAAGGAAACGGAGGGGAAGATCATGGCGGCACTGACAGTAGCAGGCATCAGTCCGTTACAGGCCATTGCGGCCTACGGCGGTACACAGAGTGATGTCAGTTCCCTGGAGAAACAGCGGAACCGGCTGATGATGGAACTGGATAAAGTGAATGCAGTACAAGGAAGTGAGATGCAGACTCCTTATCGCCGGGAGCAGCTGCAGCGGCAAATCCGGCTGCTGGAGTCCCAACTCGTACAGAAAAGCGGGAGTAGCACCTCCGTAAATTTTGTACCGGCTTCTCCGCTTCAAGATCACCTCCCCCTCTGGCGGAATGAGTGGAAGGGAGGCCTCAAGGGCATCGGTCTGACCGATCCCCGGACAGCGACGGTGAACTCGGAGGGCCATTTCGACGTGTTAATTTAGGCAAGCCAGCGAAGGTGCGAAAAGTGTCCGGTGATGAACCGGCTTTTTCGCACGTGGCTACAACCAAGGAATACCCCGGAAATTTAACGAAACTAGATGTTCCTGCAGCAACATGGGCTGTATTCGAAGCCGTTGGACCTGTTGACCTGTATTAATATGGCTGAGCTATATTTACGAAACATTGAGGTCCAGTATGTGCAAGACATTCTGCAACACGCTGTAATTCAGAAATTATATTTGGAAGAGGAGGAGAATGACGGGCTCTGGGACGGATCCAAATGTTACAGCTTCCGTCAAGCGCATACGGATGAGGTCGGAGACCTTCTACCTGGTCAGATTGAAATTAAGACTCCGGATGGAGTGTATTATTTTTATACACTGGGCAATGAAACTTATGTTTCCCGGTATTATCAGCCGCCGGATCAATATGGTAAGCAGGACCTATCTTTTTTGAACCTTAGGCGTTGGGAGGCATCAGAGCGGTATTTTACACGATTCAAACCATTTATTGATCAGAAGATAGAGGCTGGTGTCAATAGTTAGTTTGATGACGTTCTAAGAGGTGAGCTTTGTCGTCAAGGAGGTCGAGCATCACGCATGGCAACTGATCTTCCACCGAGGAGACCAGCACATGGCAGAAACAACAAAATAGGCGAGAGGGAGGCTTTAACACTTCCTCCTCGCCTATTCGTGTTCATGCATTTTGCTTAGGGTTCAACTACTTATTCTGGTGTTCCTTGGGTTACCCCATGGATATACGTGAACGTCGGGGAATCGACGGCCCCTTGCCCTGGATTATAGGTGAAAAAGTACTCGATGGTATCGCCATTTTGCAGATTATTTACAGGGTAGGTATAGTTGCCGTTCCCTGCCGGAGTCATGGCTACGTTCAGCTGACCGCCGTTATTGAGCTTATAGTGTAAGTCGGCAAAGGTTGCGCCGTTCACATAGAACAGCAGATCATTGCCTGTTTTCTTCAGACCCCGGACCTCATCGCCGATGATGATAGTACCGGATGGTGCTGGCACAACCGTGATGGTGGAGACGGCTGTCTTATTGCCGTCGGCTGTTGTAGCTGTAACAGTTGCCGTGCCCGGAGAAATTCCTGTCACGAGACCATTTGGACTCACAGAAGCTACGCTGTTCCCTGAAATGCTCCAAGTGACCTGCTTATTCGTTGCATTTGACGGAGCTACACTTGCGTTCAGTTGTACACTTTTTCCGACTTCGACCTGTGCAGTGTTCTGATTCAGCGTTACTCCGGTAACCGTGACGTTATTACCCGGATTCTGGCCGTTGCCTTCTTTATAGACACGCACATAATCCACCTGCATTGTTGCAGGGATATCGGATGGGTCCGGGGTATGGCCGCTGTCAAAAAATCCGCCGATCGCCAGATTCATAATGAGATAGAAGGGCTGATCGAAAGGAGCATTGGGATTGTTCGGTGCAGCTACAGAATACCATTGATCTCTGCTCACTTTAAAGAAGAAATTGCCGTCCACATACCATTTCATATTATCTTCTTCCAAGACCATGGAGTACACATGATAATCATTGGCGAAGGTCTGGCCTTCAGAGAAGTGATATTCACCCGCAATATATCTATTCACCGGCCATTGTCCGCCAAAATGTATGGCGCCGCTGGTCGTGCCAGGCAAGCGTCCTTTGGCTTCCATAATATCAATTTCGCCGGATGCGGCCCATGCACCATAGGCTGAATCTTTCGGAAGCATCCATAGTGCTGGCCAGACACCATTGCCTGTAGGCAGCTTGGCACGGATGTCTACTCTGCCGTACTGGAAGGACAAATGATCCTTGGTGTTAATCTTACCAGAGGAATATTGTGCATACCGGTTTGGGTCCTGCGGAAAGGATTTGGAATCGTGTAGCGCCCTGATATTCAGCTTTCCGTCCTGCACAAATATATTTTGTGCACTGTCTGTATAGTGTTGAAGTTCGGCGTTACCCCAGCCCCAGCTGTTGGGATCATCAGTGATATAATACCCTTGCTCATAGCTCCATTTGCTCGTATCGAGCGTGGTTCCGTTAAATTCGTCCTGCCAAATGAGATTCATACCCTCAATGGTCGGGTCGGTTGGCGTTCCAATGGCAATGTCATCATGATCAGAGACATCCGGACGCGGGGCATCTGGATTGCCAATAAAGGTGTAGTTGACGTAATTGTTGCCCACATTACCGCCCGGCTGTCCATTTAATGGATAGCCTATACGGATTTGTATATCCTCTTGGACGGGCTGGAACCAAAGGCCATAAATATAGTCAGCCCAGTATCCCCACTGGTTAGCATCGGACATGTTGTTATAGCCGTTACCAGCATATACAAATCCACTCTGACTGGAATCACTCATAGCCACCCATTGTCCGTTAATATTGATCTGGTATACGTATTTTCCAAGCTCGGTACCGATTGGCGCGCCTCCATCAATCTTGGGCAGCGGTACACCTATGACACCTTTCGCATCTGCAGTAAAGGTCGTTCCATCATAGGGAGTAAGAACATAAGAATTTCTTACAGGTTGATTAAAGGTGAGGGTATAGACGACGTTAGCCGAAGAGGTTTTGGATTGTAACTTTACATTGATCGACTCCGTTATGGTGAACCAATAGCCACCGCCTCCTTCGGTGAATTGTCCGAAGTTGTTATCATAGATCCAGCCGCTGGCTGCGTTATTGTCAATATCAATCCAGGTACTGCTGTTTACAGGTTTTACATATACCTTCAAATCGTCAGCCACTGCTTCATACGTTACAGAGGAATCGTTGTTGAAGGCAGGATAAGTAAAGCCTGCACTGCCGGTAAAACCTGCCGTAATCTGCGGTCCTTGTGTAGGTGCCATAGCCGTGATGGTTGTTTTGTTTATGTTCTGAAATACTAGGGTGTAGTCTAGCGTTACCCCATTAGCTTTGGAGTACAGCTGAATCTCAGTGGTTGCGGAGAGCGTGAACCAGTAGCCATTCAAGCCGCCGTCGCTCCAGTGTCCCCAGTTTTGGTTATAGGTATAGCCGCCAGCACTGTCAATATCAACCCAGTTGCCAGCTACTTTTACTTTTACACCCACATCATCGGAAACTTCATTCCAGGTGGCGGAGCCTGCATTGAATGTAGGCATGACAAATCCGTAGCTGGCTTGCCCAACCCCGGATTTTGAGATGACAGGCCCGTCTGCTGCTGAAAAATAAGCCATAGAAGTAACGGTCTTCCCTGCTGCCAGAACCTTCGATGTTGGCAACAGGCCCATACCAGCCAATAGTACTATTGCTAAGAATAAACTCAGTGCCCTCTGCTTAAAACCACTCTTCGTTTTATAAAGTCGCTTCATACTTGCCCTCCTGTAATAAAGTATTAGTTATAGAAACCGCTTACATGTAGGAACACCTTTATTCTATCGAATATAATAATCCGCTAAAAGGTACAATTATTTTTGTTATAACCCAATTTTTTGGCTTTTGATAATATTCGTGTATTTAAGCAGTGGCCCCCTGATTTATAGCGCGGTGTCCTGATACTTCTCTTCTCTGTCATGCTTCCGGCGAATCATTTGGCGGTACTCTGTAGGTTGCATGTCCATGACATCCCGGAAGGCCCGTGTGAAACTTTTGTAGCTTTCATACCCTACCATAGTGGCTACCTCGACGATTTTATGATCGGTCTCAGCCAGTAGCCGACGAGCTTTATCCAAACGCACATCGCGCAGGTATTCTGCAAAACCTTTGCCGATATTCTTCTTGAACAGGTTAGAAAAATAAGCATAATTAAGTGACACATGGTTGGATACCATCGCCAGATCCAGTGGTTTATGATAACTTTCGTGTATAAAACGAATGGCCTCATTCAAATCCTGCGAGTTACGATAGCTGCATTTATATTCATAATAGAATTGGTTCAACCGAAGCAGCTGTTGTTGCAGCGCCTGAATATAATCACGAATACCCGGATAGTCGAACAGATTACGCAAACATTCGATGTCCAGCGCTTCTTCCCCCATATATGGGCGGATCACACGCACGTATTCCTCCAGCATCTGCACGATGGCGCGGCATAGCTGCTGGGTGTATTGGATGTGATAGCGTTGCAGCGTATCTTTGTGAAATATCTTAGAAATGCCTTGGGTGATGGTGCCGCTGTTCTTACTGCCAACTAACTGGAACAGGGCATACAGCTCCTCATAGGGAAGCTCCCACTGCTGCTCCAGCCGCTGAATATGCGTGGGTAGAATATAGCTCTTCTCTGGAAAAAGGTAACTGTGGCGATACAGCTCCAGCGCTTGTATATAGCTGCGGGGCAGTTCCTTCAACCCTTGCTGCGGGCTGGTCATAGCGGTGATGGAATCGATCTGCCTTGCTTTGAGAGCGGCCGGAAAGGCGCCCGTATCTACGGAAGCATCCACAGCGAGGACGAGATATGGGCGGTGCTGCAAGCATATGCATCCTTGTTTGCCATATATCCGATAGGCAATAGATTCCATGCTGTGACTGCTATGGGCTCCCGGTTGGTTAATCCATAGTTCCTCCCGTAGCAGGCACAGACGGTAATTACTCCACAACTTTGGATTCTGCTGCTGGGTTTGGAGGAGCCATGCCTCATCGCTCACCGCCCCCTGCATATACATACTCAGTTCCTTGCGGTCTGTCTCTTGAGCACGACGGGAGATATGCTCCATATTGCGCGAGAGCGCCTGCCGTGTTTTGATTTCATGCGCTACATGTTCTACCGCGGTTTGCAGATCTTCACGTTTCACAGGTTTAAGCAGGTAGCCCTTTGCCCCAAGCTCGATGGCTTTTTGAGCATACGCAAAATCACTGAAGCCGCTAATAATCAGGTATTCCACCTCGAAGCGTTCCTCTTTGCTCTGCGCCATCAGCATTAATCCATCCATATCAGGCATCCTGATATCTGTAATCACTAGTTGAATGCTATGCTGACGCAATACTCCCAAGGCCTCGATGCCGTTTACGGCACAGTAAATGTTGTCCAGCTGCAGGGGGAATTGGCGCAGCATGGCCTGGAGCCCATCACGAATATGCTTTTGATCATCAACAATCAGAATATTGATCATACACTACCATCCTCCAAGATTCACATTTTCCCAAGGCAAACGTATGGTTACACAGGTGTAGGCACCTTGCACACTGTCAATCCAAAGACCGCAGCCCTTGCCATAATGAAGCTGTATGCGTTTATGCACGTTCTCCAGGCCCAGTCCGTTTTTGCTGGTAACAATCGGTGAATCCGTGTCGCCCAGCAGCACAGCTTGCAAACTGTACAGCATTTCCGGGTCAACACCTGCACCATCATCTCGTATCTTTATTAGCAAAAGGCGGTCATTCTCTACAGATACGGTAATTTCGATGTTTACACTGCCTCCCGAAGGGGCTGCGTGATGAACGGCATTTTCGACGATGGGCTGCATGCACATTTTCGGAATTGTATAACGCAGCACCTCTAGGGGGAGATCCGCCATCAATACAATATTGCCGCCCTCCATAAAGTTTATGAAGCGGATATAGCTGTGGATGTTGGCAAGTTCATCGCTAAGGGAAACCGTATCGCTGCGCCACTGCATGCTGTAACGCAGTTGTGAACCGAGAGACACTAACGCATCGGCGATTGCCGGCTGTCGTTGAACCTCTGCGAGCATACGAATAGATTCCAGCGCGTTATATAAAAAATGTGAATTGATCTGTGAATGCAGGGAGTGCAGTTGTGCATTTTTGGCAACCAGTTGCTTATCTACCACCTGGGTCATCAGATGTTTGATCTCGTCTAACATGTTATTGTAGCTGACGGCCACTTCGTCAATTTCGTCACCGGTTTCGTTCGCCCCGAGACCGGTATCGATTTTTGCATCCAGTTGGCCTTGCCGCACCTTGCGCATAGAAATCAGAACCCTGTCCAGCCGCCTAAATATCCGCCGGGTAGTATGTGATACGAGCAGTAACATCAGTAGCAGAACACATAATGTGATCGCTACAACAAATAGATACCAGCTCCGCGGGCCTTTCATCAGTGCCTGATGAGAGGCAATATCCACGACATAAGCGTTCAAAGGGGCAATGTAGCGATACAAAGCGTAGTAAGTCTGGTCGCCGACCTCGACCTTAATAGGGCTACTCTGCTGAATGACATCCAGCCGCTGATGAATACTGCCCAGAATTTTATCCAACTCCTCACCGGCAGTTTGAGCAAAGACATGCTCAGGATTGTATACAGATCGGGAAGGGGTGGTTCCGTCCATCACTACAGAAAAGAAATCTCCCCCGCTATCCTCAAGCAGGTCACTGAAAAAGACGTTATGCTGGGCGCGAATTTCCATAATGGTAGGGCGTTTCTGCTGCTGTCCCTGAAGGCGTACCAGCCGGTAATAGGATAATGTATGGTCGCCATCCTTGAAAGCAAATAAGCGGTATGCCGCACCGCCTTCCTCCCGAAGGGTCACCCAGTAGTCCTGCGGCTGAAACTTGTCATAATGGTAGATTTCAGGCCAAATCTCAAAAAGGTTTGGATTATCGACATAGAAACTGAGCTCACTGATCATCTCGTGGCTTTGAATGATATTATGCATTTGCTCAAATTGATTTTGTCTAAATTTCACAAGACGCAGGCCATCCCCACGCATATTGGAGTGAATAAAATCTACAAATGCCTTTTGATTCAGCGCAGTAGAGGAAGCGTTCTCAATAATACCCATTCTGCTGCGTAGCTGTTCATTAAGTCGTGAAACATGACTGCTGCCGGTGGCCATAGCGTCCTTGTATAGCTGGCTTTCCTGCGTGCGGATAAATAAAAAGGATACCACAATCGCAGGAATGGCAATCATCATACTGAAGGCCAAAAATAATTTTTTGGATATGCGGGAATTGCGGTAAAGCTTTTTCATTTTAGTCAGCAAATATTTCATTTAATAGCCTCCTACCCTTGTAATATACCATATATTACAAATCGTCTGGTAGGGAACCAGGCTGACTCGCCAATGGGGAGAATCCGCTAAAAAGGGAATACCGACCACCCTTTCGGTGGCCGGCAGTAATCTTAATATGGGCATTATTACTCTGCCATTTTGGACTTTCGCACATCCAGTTCAGCTTGGCGGAATTCCATCACCTTGTCAAAGCTATAACTCTCGCGGCGGTCAAGGAAATTCTCGAAGATTTTATCGAATTCTGCCTCATTTTTAGCTGTAATCAGCTCAGGCAGCACTTCCTCCCAGTTTTGAGAAATACGCGACCAGGCTACCGATACATCAGAATCGCCTTGTGGATCTAAGCCCTTGTAGATACCACTGTCAATATCAGCCCGTTGGTTGGCGAAGTCCTCCATTTGCTTAAGAACAGGGGCTTTCTCGGGTCTCCACTGGTTGATGATTACAGGGTTTCGCATCATCCAATAGGTATCCATGATGCCATATTCTTTCTCCATTTTCTCAATATCATTTTCGAGTAATTGTACCATTTCAGGCTTCAGCTGTGGTTTGCCGTCTACCGTTTCCCATGTTTCGCCTTCCTTGCCAAGGAATACATCGCGCTGGCCTTCTTCGCTGGCCAGATAGGTCAAAAAGCGGATGGCCCGTTCAGGGTTTTCGGTGGATTTGCTAATCATCGTTACCATCCAGCCGTCCATGTTACCAGGGAATAGCTTAGGGTCATCCCCTTTGCTGTTCTTTGGGCCATCAACTGCGATATAGTAAGAATCCGGATTTCCACTTGCAGCCAGCATAGGATTGACAGCCGCCATCCCAGTCCACTCGCGAACCATCATGAAATAACGTGCATTGTTCGTTTTTTCCTCGACCTGAGTGTCGGAATCTACCAGAAAGTCTACATTAATCAGCCCGCGCTCGTATGCCGTGCGGAAGGTTTTTAACCAGGTAATATAATCGGGATCAGTCATGCGGTCGTATACTTTTCCGTCTTTCTCCTGCGGGACGGCCAGTAAATTCTGCAGATATTCGGTCATCCCGTAAGGGACATTCCCTTGCGCAAAGAAGGGGCTGATAGGTTGGCCTTTATACTGTGAATACTTATCCTTCACTAATTGCAATGCACCTAGAAAGCCCTCTGGCGTGCTAAGATCCGGGCTGCCCATCTCTTCATACAGATCCTTCCGCACCAGGAAAGTCTGGTTGGCGGCTGTCATTCCGGTTTCATGCATCAGGTTGGGGCTGTAGGAATCATTCGGAACACCATAGGTATTTCCATTTTCCTGACGATACCATTTCAGTGTGCCATCGCCGGCGACCTTGAAGAAGTAAGGATCATACTTGTCAGCCAATTCATTCAAGGCATAGACATGATCGCCTTCCCATAGCTTTTTGACAGCCGTTTCCCATGAACCCATCGAGATCAAGTCTGGCAGCTTGCCGGAGGTCATCATCAGGGTAATATGCTCGTTCGCTTCGCCGGAGGGTACTTCTAACTTGATGTTGACACCTGTTTTTTCCGTTACATACTTGGAGACCAAGCTGTCTCCCCAAGTGTGGGCGTACCAGTTAGCGCCTACAAACCAAGTTAGATCTACAGGGCTGGTGTCGAGCTTCCATGCCGGTTCATCGGGATTGAGCGTTGCTTCGCTTGGCGGCGGGGATGTACTGTCCGTGGGTTGTGGTGATGGTTTGTTATTGGCTGAATTGTTGCTACAAGCGGCCGTGCCTAGTGTCAGAATTACGGCCAGAACGAGGGTCAAGCCTGGCTTGATCAGATTGCGTTTCATCACATAATCATCCTTTCTCTGCTGCTTCTGAATTTTTTAAAATATCCGTTTCGAGACCTATGCACTTATCCCTTAATGGCGCCAATCATCACCCCTTTGACCAGATAGCGTTGGATAAAGGGGTAGACTACGAGAATTGGTAATGTGGCTACCATCATGGATGCAAATTTGATAGAGTTGCCGGGCAGCCTAGCGCCGAATTGTGCCATCGCTTGCTGCTGCATGAAAGACATGGAATTCTCTGCAATAATTTTGTACAACATGGTCTGCAGTGGAAGTAACTCTTGCGAGCGAATATAGATGACGCCCTGGTAATAATCATTCCAATGATAGACCGCTGAAAAAAGCGATATGGTCGCAATAACCGCCATGCTGTTGGGCAATACAATTCTGAACAGAACGCCATAGTCTGAAGCACCGTCTACCTTCGCAGATTCCTCCAGGCTATCGGGAATGGTGCGGAAGAAGCTCATAAAAATGACCATATTAAAAAAAGTGTACATGGAAGGAATTATAAATACCCAAAAATTATCATATAAACCCAGCTTTGTCATCAGAATAAACGTAGGGATCAGACCACCTGAGAACAGCATTGTAACCAGTGCGATTTTGAGATACACTTTGCGGCCGATTAGATTAGACTTGCTCATTCCGTAAGCTATAACAGCGGTAAAGAATACATGCATCGCTGTTCCGAGTACCGTGCGCAGCGTGGTGATGTAAAAACCGTTCATCATCGTCTTATCATTGAATACAACACTATAGCTGGCCAGTGATAATTCTTTGGGAAACCAGTTGACGGTGCCCAGTGATGCCTGCTGCGGCGCATTAAGTGAGTTAATGAATACAAACCACATCGGGTAGAGCGTTAAAAAACAAACCGCCAGCATCAGCAGGGTATTGCAGACTTCAAATACTCCAATTTGCCGAAACCTTTTGCGTCTTTCCATACCTCTGTTCTCCCCCTTTAAAAAATGCTGTCGCCGGTTAGTTTTTTGGATGAATGATTAGCCAAAAATAACAAACCTAGCGCTACAATAGAGCGGGCGAACAGGACGGCTGTTGAGAAAGAATGGCGCCCGGAGACCAACCCCATATTATAGATATACAAGTCCAGGCTTTCCGCCATCTTCATGTTCATGTTGTTCTTCAACATAAAAATCTGCTCAAAGTTACTGCCGAGTATCCCGCTGACCGCGAGGATGAACAAAATAGCGATGGTGGGGCGTATGCTCTGAATGGTGATATGCCACATACGCTGCCGTCGATTTGCGCCATCCAGCTCGGCCGCTTCGTACAGTCCCGGATCAATCCCGGATATTGCTGCTATGTAGATAATGGCGCTCCAACCCGTTTCTTTTAACGTGTCGGTGAAATAGGTAATCCACCAAAAGTACTTAGGGTCGCTGTTAAACAGGATTTGACGATCCTGGAATCCTATTGCCATCATCAACTGATTGATCACACCGCCCTCACCCAGCCAATTGAGTGCAATGCCACCAAAAATCGTCCAGGCAATAAAGTGCGGCAGGTACGAAATGGTTTGTACCGTTCGCTTAAATCGAAGACCCCGTATTTCATTGAGCATTAAAGCAAACAAGATCGGAATGGGAAAACCCAAGATCAGCTTGATGCTGCTCATCCCCAGGGTATTGCGGATCGAACGCCAAAATCGATCATCCGTCAAAAAATCGTGAAAATGCTTCAACCCCGCAAACGGTGATTCTAGTAAGGGTTTGGCGATGCTGTAGTCCATAAATGCAATAATGAGCCAAAACATGGGGAGATAACAAAAGATAAACATCCAGAGGATTCCCGGGATAACCATACTTTGCAACTGCCACTGTTTAACAAGCGCTTTCATTTGTTCCGTTCTGTATTGGAACATGTACCGTACCCCCTTTCTATTTCATCGTATGAAAAAGCGCATAGGAAAAAAAGCCCAGGATTATCGACCCTATCCCATTTTTTTAGATTTGTTTGACCAGGCGTAAAATTTAAGTATGCTGTGATTAAATGAAGGGAGTGTGCGAAGAATGAACAAGCTCGTATGGGAACAGAATTTCTTAGATAGAAATGCCGATTTGAAGCTATGGAATCTCCGCCTTGGCAACGATTTGTTAGATAATGATGGCAAGCCCATAGACCCAGGTTGGGGCAACGGTGAGCAGCAGTATTATACAGATCAGGCCAACAATCTATATACCGATGAGTTTGGCTTAAATCTATGTGCACGCAGCGAATCCATCGAAAAGGATGGACGGCATTTTGCATATACCTCAGCCCGTTTGGATACAAAGGACCATTTTTCCTTTTGCTATGGAAAGTTAGTTGTGCGTGCAAAGCTGCCGGTAGGACAGGGAATATGGCCTGCCATCTGGCTGCTTCCGCAGGAACAAGCTTACGGCCCTTGGCCAGCTTCCGGTGAGATTGATATCATGGAAGCCAAAGGCCGCTTGCCTAAGCAAATATCCGGAACGCTGCACTACGGGAAGGATTGGGAACATCAAATCGTGGAGGAGTTCACACACCAGTTTGAGAGCGGAACCATTAATGAATTTCATGAGTATGCACTGGAATGGGATGCAGGTTCAATTCGATGGCTGGTAGATGGACATTGCTTTGCAGAACGTCGCCAAGAGCCGGGCGTGATGCCCTTTGATGAACCCTTTTATCTGGTGCTTAACCTTGCGGTGGGCGGCTGGTATGACAATGTGGTGGTGGACGAGGCTGCACTGCCAGCGGTGATGACGATTTCAGGGATATGGCTGTATCAATAATGAAGACAAATAGCTATTTGGGACTCAATAACGATCCAAAGAAAGGTCCATCCCACAAGGGATGGACCTAGAGCTTGCTGTTACAGACAGCGCGGTGAACCGTATCGCGCATGCTGGTACCGCAGAAAGTTGATCTGAATGTAATAACTGGTGAAAAAAGATTAATTCCCGTTCTGTGTATTCTTGTTGTCTTTAATCAAAATTACACTCACCAATGTACCCATTAATAAGAAGATACCAATTAATAGTGTTACATTTTGCATACCAGAATTAAAAGCATTAAAAACGATCTTCTTCATTTCATCAAAAGCCGGCATAACTTTAAATGCTTCAGCTTGCTTGCTATCAAAAATTTGTGAACCTGCAAAAGCTCCAGCTTTATGGAAAATAGCCAGCATTTGATTTCTAAACTCGCTAGGAATATTGGCTAAATTCATGATGTTATTATTCAACGAATCGTTATAACCTTCTGTTAACTTAATTCCTAGCATTACAACACCAAAGGAGATACCCACTTGTCTAAAGACATTTAAGATACCAGAAGCCATACCTACATACTCTTTATCAACTGAACTCATAGCAGCATTTGTAATAGGTGGATTGACTAGAGCATTGCTTATACCTAAAAGAATAAAACCAGGCATTAGATAGCTCCATTCAAACGGAGCTTTGATCATATAACGCATAACAAATATTCCGATTGCACCGATAAATAGTGCTCCACTGACTAACCAACGATTACCAATTTTTCCTGAGATAATTCCCGCAATTGGACCAAGAACGATCGTAAAACCAGTAATGAGCAGCATTTTTACACCTGTATCAAAAGCTGAATAACCCATGTAGTTTTGCATAAGAATGGTTAAGTAAGTAAAACCTCCGTATAGTCCAGCACCTAATACAAAAGCCGCGATATTAGCACCATTAAATGACCAATTTCTAAAAATGGATAATTCAATCATTGGTTGTTTCACTTTTCTTTCGGTAACGATAAAAGCTATAAGCAAAATGAGTGAAAATCCAAGTAGACTTAAAATGTGCCAATCAGTCCATGCGTAATCTCCATGCACCGACTTTTGAATTAAGGCCAAAATCATCGTGAAAATCATAGCTGTGCTGAAAATCAGTCCAAGGATATCGATTCTTTCATTCTTGTTGGTTTCACTTTCTTTAATAACAAACATTCCTAATAAAATGGCTGCAATCCCAACAGGAATGTTGACTAGAAAAATAGATCGCCAACCAAAACTATCAACCAATGCCCCACCGATCAAAGGACCACCGGCAATAGCAAGTCCTACGGCACTACTCCAAATACCTAGTGCAAGTCCTCTTTGTTTTTCGGGAAATGAAGAAGTAACTATCGTTAATGATAATGACATCATAGCTGCTCCACCAATTCCTTGAAATCCTCGAAAGATATCTAACCAAATATCACTGTTTGCTAATCCACTGGCTAAAGAGCCAATCACAAAAACACCCAATCCTAATAAAAAGACTTTTTTACGTCCGATAATGTCTCCTAATTTTGAAACTGGCAGCAACATTGCAGCATAAACTAAAGTATAGGCATTCAACACCCATTGCAGATTTGAAAAGTCCGATGAAAAAGCTTGTTGTATTTCTGGTAATGCAACATTAACAATTGTAATATCTAACATTGCCATAAATACGGCTAAACTAACCGTGGCTAAAACTAACCATTTCCTTTTTGATTGTATCAAAATAAAACCTCCTTTGATGTATATGTGCGCACAAATGCATATAAATATTAAAATAAAAAGCACTACATTATTTCAAATTCAGGAGTGCTTTCATATTGTTGGCTGTTTGTTCAAATTTATCTACAATGAAATTATTATTAGTTTTGTAATAAACTTCTCGCCCTTCTTTTCTCCTTTGAACTATTCCGAAACGACTCATGAAGTCAAGATGCCGAGAAATAACTGAACGATTCTGTGGAAAATATTCTGCAATACCACCGATTGTCATTTCACCATTTACAGAAAGGAAAACCAATAACTCACTCCGCACGGGATCAAATACTGCTCGGAAAAACTCAATGTCAATATTGTCTTCTATCAGCTTTTTACATTTATTTGAATCAAGATTTAATCCCATAGCTCTGCCCCCTAAAGTTATTATATGCATACATGTGCACATGTCAATGTTTTTTGAGATGAAGTTTGAAATACCGATAAATATGATTATGCACTATTTTAGGATAATAATAAAAGTCAATGATCCAATCAAGCCCTCATAGATTGAATGTTTTGATTCCTAAAAGGAGCCCCAAAGGTGCCCTAATAAGGGAGTACTCTGACGGGGTTAGCCCATTTATCTTCTTGAAGCTACGCATGAAGCCACGCGAGCGATATAAAAGGTTTATGAAATACTACGGAAACAAATTTATATATGTCGATAAAGTATGAGTTGGTTAATGGACCATCCCACAAGGGATGGCCCTAAAACTTCCTGTTACACACAGTGCGGTGAACCTGTCATAAGTAGGGGCGAGCCTCGCAGGAGCCTTGAAAGTGGTGTTTCGGCTGTAATGAACTTCGGCCTGATCATATTTCCCGTGTGAAAGTCACCGTGACAAAATTTTTTTTGGAGTTTCGTTATGCGCCCCCATAATAGATTTCCATACTGTTCGAGTTCAAGGGTTTTTTCTGAATGAAAATCTAATTCTCGCATAATAGAGATATAGTCGTCCACATACTCGGTTTTTGGTCTGTTTTTAAGCTTATCGGGATATTTATCCATCAAATTATGGAGTTGCCCGATCTGTATTCCGATGCTTTCCGCCTCGATCTTACCATCGGGCATGGCTCCCTCAACATAATCGTATAATATTCCTACACAGCAACCATCCTGACTACTGAGAATAATATGGCTTTCATTTTGCTCAGTTCGAATAATAGAAACCGCCGGATATGAATTTTCTTTCAAATAATCAAGAATACAAATCGTCTGCAACGCGTCATCTGTTTTGAAGCTGCGATATATTTTAAGCGTATACCTTCTATCCTGACTCTGTAAAAAATATACCTTACCGATCATCTCCCGATGAAGTTCGATATGCTTAATATTTATAGGATATGAACGGTTGATTTGGATGATAAGGTTACCATAATCCATATAATACATTCTCCTTTTCGGCATCCGCACACTAATGTTTAAATTATGGCATAGTCATCATCCAACTTGATGATAATTGTTGTATTTAAAAAAAGTTTCCTGGTTGAGGAAGTGATACATAAAATTGCTGCTTGCATCCGCGCGGTGAGCTTTATCATAAGAGACGCCAATTTTTAATCCTTACATCCCATCTGGTAGAATAGGTGAAAATATATTTTTATATTCTTTTTTATATTCTATTAATTTGATAATAGGCTTGGGGAGGTAGACATGGATAAAGAGCTAATCGCACAGCTGGCACAGTGGCATGAAGATGATGAACACCAGAAGATAGTTGATACCCTGATGGAGATTACTCCAGAGGACAGAGATTACGAGGGGGTCAGCAGTCTGGCAAGAGCGTATAACAATCTGGGACGTTATGAAGAAGCGCTTGAACAGTTTGCGATGATTGCGGAACGGGGGCAGGATGACCCGTTGTGGCATTTTCGTGTGGGATATTCCTACTATTATCTGAATCGATATGAGGAAGCAGTAAGAGTGCTAGGTATCGCTCATGCCCTCGATCCTGACGATGAGAAAACGGCCATGTTACTGAACTTCAGCCAGCGCAAGCTGCGCAAAGAACAACACGCCGCATCCAGACGGGCAATTAAAGATTCGCATAATGATTCGAGGTCGGCGGCAACTCCCTTTGAAGGGATGGATTTCTCCGACTTCTGGGACGATAGCGATTATGCGCTAAGAGAATATGTCTCTGACCCGCCTACGGACGAGCTGATTGCTTCTGTAGAAGAAGAACTCGGTTACAAGCTTCCTACTTCCTATATCCGTCTGATGAAGCAGCATAATGGGGGAGTTCCTTACAATACTTGTTACCCGACGGAGGACGCGACCTCATGGGCTGAGGACCATATTGCGATTACAGGCATCATGGGCATTGGACGCGAGAAAAGTTATTCACTCTGCGGTGATCTTGGCAGCACGTTTATGATTGAGGAGTGGGGATATCCTGACATCGGCGTTGTAATTTGTGACTGCCCTTCGGCAGGTCATGATGTCGTAATGCTGGATTACCGGAACTGCGGGAGGGACGGGGAACCCGAGGTGATTCATGTGGATCAGGAAGATAATTATGAGATTACATTCCTGGCCCAAGACTTCGAGACGTTTATTCGTGGACTGATCAGTGAGGAGGAGTATGATACCTCTCAAGAAGATAAAGAAGAGGATCTGCGAAAAGTAGCCGTAGGCAAATTCTCACCTTTGCTGGCGCAGCTGTGCAGTCGTGTGCCTGAGGTGGAACAGCTTGACCAAAAGATCCGTAGAATCTGTACCCGGATCGTAGAAGAGAAGGGACACTTTTCCTTTCATGCGGATGAGCTTTCTACTCTGATGTATGATGTGCAGTTTTGGCTGTACACAAGCTCTTATCCGAATACGAGCCGTCAACAATATCTGGATGTGTATGAGAAGATAATCGCTTTTGGCGGCGAGTTCGGTCAAGGCGGGTATGCGCCCGGCTGGATCAGCGACTGGCTGGATGGGCGGATTCGGGAAGGGCTGATCGTTCAGGAGAACGGGATGCTTCGCTTCTCGGATCAAGCCCGATCTGAGGTCATTGCAAGGCTCGAGGCGGAATGCGCAGACGCGAAGCTTGATTGATCACAAAAATAATCACAAGCTGGACCGTAGCACATTTAGGTAAGATATCTCTTTTCATAAAAGTAAGAGCAACCCATACTTCATGTAGGGTTGCTCTTTTTGATGAATCAAGCCTAAAGTTAAGATTGACCCTAATTTTTACATATGAGAAAATAATGGAAATTTTAAAGATGAAGGGAAAATAATGTTATGAGCAATCTTTTCCGATTCATTCCTATTAGTCAACTAGCAGATAAATTTCCGGAAGGCTCTTGGTGGGCGAAGTTTTACCAGGATTTCAGTGACGAGCAGCTTGCTGCTTATTATGAAGGGGATTTAACACTGCCTTCTCTTAATCTGGATTGGGAGCAGGCTTTTCCGCAACAAAAAGAGGTAATTATCATTTTTATAGACGGGAATTTTACTATAGACAATCTCTATAACAAAGAAACAGACGGTGCTATAGGACTTATGGTGACCGGTAATATGAGTGCGAAAAATATAGCTGTAGGCGGTCAGGAAATTTATATTTCGGGCAATCTGATGATTGAGGAAATATTGTGCGGCTCATACAATCATGGGGAAACGATTGTGGAAGGTGATCTCAGCGCTGCAGTTTTAGTTCAGGATGATGAGTACAGCATCAAAGTTGACGGACAGAAATCGATTCCCTGCTTAGTAAATGTGTGGGAAGGGGACGGCGTATTTCAGGAGCTTCCGGTGGATATTCATGAGGTGTTAATCGATGAAGTTTTTCTGGATGTGGAAGAGGGGGAAGAGGAAGCCGACTTTTCCTTTGGCACACTAGTGAACATAATTAAAGAAGGGCGTTCCGTACTGAAAAAAATAAATGAATCCCCGACTAACAAGAAAGCTGTTCATTTATATTTCACCCACAACACGATCAATGAGGAAAATATATTGAAGTTGACGCAGTGTATTTTAATGCCGAGTGACAAGCCGTCTTTTAGATTTTGGGAGCAAGACGTTTTTTTCAAAGTTCAACTGGAGCATATAGATGCTGACGGAGAAGAGCGGGATCTTAGCATTTATATGAATGATAACCGGCATCACTATTATATTTGGCTGGAGCAAGATCATTCTGTAGGTTTGTTGAGGAGAACCATAGATGAAGGATCTGAGTGGGAGGACATTTCAGAAGAGTCTCAGGAACAACTAGCAGAGATTAGCGATTGCTGGACGATGTTGCTGACCTGCGCGAATATGGCTGAGCTTTATTTACGAAACATTGAGGTACAGTATGTGGAAGACATTTTGCAACACCCCGTAATTCAGAAATTAGTTTCGGAAGAGGAAGAAGAGGTGGATGACGGGTTCTGGGACGGCTCCAAATGTTACAGCTTCCGTCAAGCGCATACGGACGAGGACGGAGACCTCCTGCATGGTCGGATTGAAATCAAGACACCGGAGGGAGCATATTATTTTTATACACTGGATAATGGAACTTATGTTTCCCGGTATTATCAGCCGCCCGATCAATATGGCAAGCAGGACATGCCCTATTTGGATCTTAGGCGCTGGGAAGCATCAGAGCGGTATTTTACAAGATTCAAACAATTTATTGCTCAGAAGATAGAGTCAGGCGTGAATAGTTAGATCTGGATATGCTTCAGAGGAAAGGATGATAGAAATGCCAAATGATAGCCAAGCTAGTCCTTCAGCTGGTTCAGTTAGAGAAGTTGGTGGTTATCCTATCGACCTGACAGGTCCTCTCAGTCACACTCTTGTCATTAAGCCCGGTGTGGGCAGTCTATCCATTGGACCGTCGCAATTGGGGAAGAAGGCAGACCTTCATGTCTCACCTGATACGCATATTGATTGGACCGTATTTGATGTCTTTGCCACCCCGGCGGGCTCTCCTTGGCCGCGATTTCTGCATTATACAGGCAGTGACCAAAGCTTCTTTGACTGGGCACAGAAACGTCCCATTGAAGAGATGACGTGGACTCCGATTCTGTCTGCAGACACGGTGGCGGATGCCACTCAGTCCAATTTGTATGGCTTGCATATCGAGTTGGATCAGTCCGGGAGGTCTCTGAGCTTGAGGCTTCCGAAGCGGCATTTCCGCCTGAGTGTATCCGGCGATCTATCACGCTTCTCGGCCACAGGAGATATGCCATCTTCTCTGACACTAGCGCCGCGCACCGGCCGACGCAGGAATGATACTCCTTTCTTGCTGCCTGACATGGGTGAGCTGCACAAGGTAACGAGCCTGACGCTACAGAATACGCCGTTAGGTCAGCCGATTTCGCTGGAGTGTCTGAACCGGTTCCCAAACCTAACCTCACTGAGTTTGTGGGGAAACTTTTGCGACCTGGACTTAATGGCTTATCATACCCAGTTAACGAATTTGGAGCTGCGCTTCATGCCTGATCTGGGTGGCTTGCCGACCTTGAACGTGTGGCCGTTGCTTAATAGATTTATCGCCTATAATGTGGAAGAGATTGCTGGCAAGCGTCTAAAACAGCAAATGAAAACTCGCGCTGTAACCCGCCCTTGGACCGACCATGCTTCAGTGAGCCAATTACGAAAGGCTGAGTGGTGGACGACTGAGTTCAGCCGCCCGTTTTCGTCCTGGCCTAAACGTCTGGCCAAGCTGGCTAATGAAGCTTACAACGTTGCACAGGCAACTTTGTCCAAGGCTCGTAGTTTTGCCGAAGCCGAGGCAGCTATTACAGCTTTCACGGTGCGCTTCAACAACCTCAAAGGCATTGAAACCACCGAACGTGAAGACCTTGGTGAAGCGGTGTGGCAACTCAGTCAGTCTGATCACCTGATTGGTCAGCCAATAGCAGAGGAGATGGCTCAACAGTGGTTCGATGCAGCGCGCGAGTACTGAATGAAATAAAAGTTCAGTCCAACAGAGCTTGCGAGCTGTTCGCTATTGCAAGGGCAACATCATACACTACGTTGCAGCACAATATTTAAAATCTTTTTTTTGATAGGAAGGAAGCCAATTGTGCTGTTTCGAAAAGCTATTACAACGGATATACCGCAGTTAATTGAATTTCGCAAGATACTGCTATCTCATGAGGACAATAGTAGCATGGATGAAACTTTTAGAAACTACTTTGATTCCTCATTATCGGATAAGTCACTCGTTGTATGGGTTGCTGATGATGACGGAGTAGTTGTATCAACTGTATGTTTTTGCTTATGTCGATTTGCACCACGGTTTGACAATCCTTCTGGATGGGTTGCATATATGACTAATGTTTTCACAATCCCTAATTATCATCGTCAGGGTATTGTATCCAAACTTGTTAGTGAAGCAATAGACGATTTGAAGGTACAAGGAATTAGAAAAATTCTGCTACATTCGTCTGATATGGCTAAACCGATGTATGAAAGTCTAGGTTTTGTTGAAGGAAAGAATTTTATGTCAATTAATATTTGATACTAGAACGTCCTCTAATAAGCATTCTCTACCAAAAAACTGGGACCCGGATAACGGGTTCCAGTTTTTATTTGCGTGGAGGTAAGAACCCATTATGGAAATTTCGCTAGAAAAAATACTCGACTCCATTCGTTTGTAAAATGTAGTCCGGGTTACAGACTGATCACCTTATAGGATGTAACAATAGTACAAGATAACATCGAGATAGGATAACGGCATGATTAAGCATGGATAAGTTGGGGGAGGCGACAGTAATTAGTGAAGGTGGCAGTTCAAGTAATACAGGTAATGATGGCGGAAAAGTGACCTCAACGAATGGCATATTAGTATTGACCGATACGAAAGATCTCCTATCTGATCGACAAGTTCTAATCAGTCCAGTTTCCGAAGTATTGAAAAATGCTACGAATAATTTTACCAAATCAGTAACACTGACCTTTGTTTTCGATGAGGCAGGATTAAAGAAGGCGCAGCGACCGGTTGAATTCTACTATGACGAAATGAAGAAAGAGTGGTTGCAAACTGACGGCGGCGAGGTTGATGGCAATAAGATCACTGTCGGAGTCGACTACTTTACAAAGTTTGCTGTGATGGCTGTAAGCAAAGAGAAGGAACAGTCCGGATCGGATCAACCGACATTTAGCGATATAACGGGTCACTGGGCCGCGTCTGAGATTATTGAAGCTGCACAGAGTGAAATCGTGAATGGTTATGTTAATGAAGGCGTTGAAGTCGCAAATAGATGCTGAGAAGTTGATGTTTACCGATTCGGTGAAGATTGGCATATGGGCGCAGCAAGCGGTAGAGCAATCTGTACAATTAGGTATTGTTAAAGGCTATTCGGACGGCAGTTTCCATCCAGACGCAGAAATTCAACGTCCTTGTAAATTGTGCGCTTTAGAGTAATACATCCACAAATTCATTGCTGTATGCCCACGGTTCTGTGGGAAGCGCACGCTATGTCGCTTACTTTGAGTGGTTATCCTTTCTTATTACATAAAAATCCATATTGTCATATGACAAAGTGATGACAGCACTCACTATTCGACAATTTATTTATTCTCTATGATTGAAAGAATTGAGGCTTAAAGTGGCAGCTTGCCCCTTTAGTTCACTTTATAAATGATTAACCCAAGGAGTGAGCGTGTGTGGAACAAACGGTAACTAATCGAGTTACGGGTGAACAAATTACGTTTATAGAAACGGCAAAGGATACGAAGGGTGAATACTTATTAATTGAAGTTGCACTCCCCCCACATGGCAAAGGTCCCCCACTACATATTCATGACCGTTTTGAAGAAGAATTTGAAGTGATTTCTGGCAAGCTCACGGTAACATTAGGTAAAATAAACTACATCCTGGTAGCGGGAGAACGTCGTGTTGCCCCGATGAAGACACCACATACTTTTACCAATAATGACGATGATCCGGTTGTATTCCGTGTACGATTAACACCACCAAGTCAGTTCGAGCAGTCTGTTCGTATTCATTACGGGCTAATGGAGGATGGTTTAACTGATTCAAAAGGCAATCCTAAATTGCTCGCACACACCGCTTTAGTGTTATCACTACAAAATACACTCATCGCTGGCATTCCACTCTGGATACAGCGTAGTATTTTTGGTCTAATCGTTAAACGCGCACATAAAAGGGGGTTATATGAAGCGTTAGAAAAGTATACAGGGGAGACCGTATAATCTCTATGATCTGTCACCAAAAATTATGGTGATTATGATTTTCGGCAAGCCGATTTGATGTCACATGGGCAGATCAGCACTTTGCTGGAGTAGAATAATCTATTTTACAATTTGAAAGAGGTGGGATTCCCCTATATGAAACGTTCTTTATCTTTATTAATGGCATTGATCATTCTATTTGTAAGCCTTCCCGCAGCCAAGGCTTCGGAGGTTCCCTATTCCCTGTCTCCAAGCGAATTTATCAACGCTTCGGTTCCAGGTGCAAGAGCACTCGCTTACCATGAAGGCTATATTTATGCAGCTCAGCGAGATCCGGGCGGCATCTATCGCATTTCGGTCGAGACGGGAGAGGTCACGAAAGTGCTGGACAGAGAGTATGTTATGACCGTCGCCTTGAACCAAGCCGGAGATCTGTTCTTCACGACTGATAACTATGATAGAAATATTTATAAAATCAACAAAAGCGCACTCGTCAATTTTCCCCTCCCGTCGAATAGTGGCACCGCATATTACAATACGGGTTTTAATTTCGTATACGGTATGGCCTTCGATGCCACTGATAACCTTTATTTCACGGACTACACAAGTAAAGGCATTTACAAGCTCGCGCCGGGAGCAACATCTGCAACGTCGGTCATTAAAGGACTCCCAACAGCCGTGCAAGGAATAACGATAAGTTCCGCTGGTCATCTATACGCTATTGAAGACTACAATAATAATATCTATCGCATTAACAGCGATCATTTATTGAACAGTACTGTAGCTGAGTCCGAATTCGAGCTATTGTTGAATATGCGAACCATTCCCAATGGTATCGCTTATTTGCCGAATGGCAAAGCGTACATATCCTACGGGTCACAAGTTTTCCAAAGTCCTGAACTTGGCGAAAATGATACGGAAAAACCAGTTATTACGCTTAACGGTGCTTCAACACTGCTGGTTAGGAACGGAACGTCCTTCTCTGATCCTGGTGTATCGGTATCTGATAATGTCGATATCGATTTGATAGCCAAAGTAACTTACAGCTTGAACAATGTCGAGCTTCCGGCTATCGATACGACTGTTGCGGGCCGGTATACCATTCGATATGATGCCACTGATACCGCAGGCAACGAAGCTGTCACGGTAAAGAGAACCATCATCGTTAATGAAGACAGCACTAACTTGGCATATGGCGTACCGGTTACAGTCGACAAAGGAACCGCCAGCGGTCAGACTGGCCATTTGACTGACGATTTATTGGAGACTGGCTGGATTGGCAGTCAATCCGATGCGCCTTGGACAATCACACTCGATATGAGTGCAGGCGCGGCTTATAATGAAATCCGTGTTGTCGATACCGTCTATCTGCAATCCTACGAAGTGAAGGTCAGCGACAGCGTGACCGGTCCGTTTGAAACAGTCACAGGCACGACTTACGCTAGCCTCGTTCATACGGATGGACAATATAATGGTTTTACGACAGATTCGGTCTTTTTTCCTGAAGAAATCTCTAAGCGCTACATTCAGATTGTGATCTATGTAGTAGGGGAAGATGGAAGCACGGGTCCTGATCTTCAAGAAATTAAAGTGTTCAATCAACCGATAATACCAACGCCAACAGCGACGCCAACGCCAACAGTGACGCCAACGCCAACAGCGACGCCAACACCAACACCAACACCGGCAGCGACGCCAACACCGACACCAACGTCGACACCGACAGCGACGCCAACACCGACACCAACACCGACACCAACGTCGACACCGACAGCGACGCCAACACCGACACCAACGTCGACGCCAACACCGACACCAACACCGACACCAACGTCGACACCGACAGCGACGCCAACACCGACACCAACGTCGACACCGACAGCGACGCCAACACTGACACCAACGTCGACACCAATACCGACACCAACACCAACACCAACAACAGCACCAACAACAGCGCCAACAACAGAACCACCAACAACAGCACCAACAACAACAGCACCAACAACAGCACCAACGACAGCGCCAACAACAACAGCACCAACAACAGCACCAACGACAGCGCCAACAACAGAACCAACAACAGCACCAACGACAGCGCCAACAGCAGAACCACCAACAACAGTACCAACAACAGCACCAACGACAGCGCAAACAACAGCACCAACGACAGCGCCAACAGCAGCGCCAACAACAACACCGACCCCAGCGCCATTTTTCAACGAAAAGGTTAATATTGATGTTGTTAAGGCTATTGTAGAAAAGGTGAAATCTACACCTGCGCTAGCATTCAAGGATGTATCTAAGGACTCACCAAACGCTAAAGCAATCGAAGTAGCAACTAGACTTGGAATTATTACGGGGTACAGCGACGGCTCATTCCATGCGGATGCTGCGGTAACAAGAGCAGAATTTGCGACCATGCTATTAAAAGCGCTTGGTTTAGGTGCTAAAGACCCATCCAATTTCAAAGATATTAAGGATCACTGGGCATCAGATGCAATATCGGGATTAAAGGCTAGTGGCATTACCAACGGTTACTCGGATGGAACATTTAAACCGAATAATTCTATTAGCAGAGCAGAAATAGCGGCTATGCTTGCTGCAGTCATTAACCCCAATTTAGCAAAAGAGACTAAGTTTAAGGATATTCTCGGTAATTGGGCAGAGGCTGAGATAAATATGTTATCTGATATGGGGATTGTAAAGGGAACTGTTGACGGTTTGTTTAAACCAAATGCTAATGCTACGAGATCTGAGGCATTACTCATGATCTTGCGCATGCTAAACAGCAGTCTTGATTTTTCCTTAGACATAGAGTAACGAGTATTTATACTGTAGGAAAAAATCACTCCCATAAACAAAAGGCACCCAAACGGGTGCTTTTTGTTTTGCTCTTTAGATGATAAAGTGAACCTTATTATAGATAACAGGAATTTTTTGGACAAATCAAAGCATTCCGGGTCAGGAATAGATTTATTGGTTTCTCTACAATGAAATGGAAAGGAGATGAGGCCTTGGAGACGATTAGGCTGCTACAACAAGCGATAGATTACGTGGAACACAATCTGAAATCCGCCATTGAGATCGAAGACATTGCTACGGCTGCAATGACATCGAAATTTCATTTTCAACGTATGTTTCATGCTTTAACCGGATTTACGGTTACTGAATATGTACGAAACAGGCGTCTTACGCTAGCAGCCGAGGAGTTAGCAGGAACAGATAATAAGGTCATCGATATTGCGCTAAATTATGGTTATGAGACCCCAGAAGCATTCGCTAAAGCATTTCAACGAATGCATGGGGTGACGCCGCACATGGCGAAGAAAAAGAACGTGAAGCTTAAATCTTTTCCTCGAATCTCCTTTCAAATTCAGATTAAAGGAGAAACTGAAATGAACTATCGAATTGTGGAAGAACAGGCTTCAACGGTTATCGGAAAGGACGTTATCATCCAAAAGGATGCCTATACAGAAATACCTATTTTTGTAGAGGGGATTTGGAAAGATGGGACACATGATCGGATTAATGATTTGGTTGGGAATCCCTCAGGCTCACTACTGTATGGCTATTATTTCGACTTTAGGGAAGATGGAACCCGACGTTATTTAATGGGGATTGATCTGCCAGAAGGTAAAGAAGTAACGGAGGGGCTTGTTACTCTTTATGTCCCTGGTCAAACCTATGCGGTATTTGATAGCCGTGAATCAATTCCAGATGACTCGGAAATTGGACTAGAAATCCAAAATGTTTGGAGACGAATTTACTCAGAATGGTTCCCCTCGGTAGGATTTGAACAAGTAGAAGGTCCATGTATGGAAAAATACTTCTGGATGGATGATACACTGGAAGAATCGATATGTGAGGTTTGGATTCCTGTTAGAAGAAAGATTTAGATCGTCTGGTGAACTGTATCATAAAGCTATTAAGGGAAACGATAGCTCAATAAGAGTTCTAGACAAGAAAGCTACCTGCACACTGGGTAGCTTCTTTACGTTGATAAAGCCCTCATTAATGGGAATCCTACACGGATAAACGCATGGGAGGTGCTGATGGTGGTTATGAAAAAACGGATTTTAATTTTGTTCTTAACAATAATATCGTTGTTAATTCCTAATATAGCTTTCGCGCATATTGGATTAGATCAATTAAAAGGTTAGACTCCATTACTTTGATAAATCAGGAAGTACGTATCTGTTTGGGATTGAACAGCATAAAGCGGTAGGGTACCGAAGTAAGCGATCTGAAACAATAATTGATATTCTTAGGAAAACAAGCACGACCACAGTGATAGAAGAGGACTTTAAATTCGACAAGAGAGGTGAGGTTGTTCATTTGAACGGAATTGAAGCAAGGTATGATTATGGAACACAAGGAGGATGTTTGCGTTGGGTGCAAGAGGGTACTTATATTGAGGTGGATAGCTTTCGATTGTCTAGGAAGCAGATGGTTTTATTAGCAAAATCAATGGTTGAATAGGTGATTTTTTCATCAAAAAAAAAGCCTTTTGGAATAAAATCCAAAGGCTTTTTGTATGCTTATTTTTTTCAAGACCTTATTCAACATCATAATTGATCAGAAAGAAAAAGTCTATACTTTGGGCTGGATTTTATTTACTATTGTGAAGCCGGCAAAACTTAATAAATGGAGTGTTGTTAATGGACGTTACCTATCATCTTGATCAGGCCGACTTACAGGATTATATTGGACGGATTTTTGGTACCAGTTATGTAGTTAATTGTGTTTCACGAATGCATGGTGGCGCACAAAAGGTGGTCTACAAGATGGAGTGCAGTAATGGATTTTCCTGCGTTTTGTATGTGTGGGATCTTTCTATGAATTATTTTGAAGAAGAAAAAGCGAATGAAGATATAAATGAACAGTCCTATGGAAGTGAATTATTTGAATTAAACAACAAGTTCTTAATACAACATGGAATTCAGACCCCTGCACTTTATGATCTAAATAAGGAAAAAGATCGTTACCCATTTGATTATGCGCTCGTTGAATATATAGATGGACGTAAGGCAGAAGACTATTTTCATCATGCTGATTTACGTGTTCAAGATAAAGTGTTTCAGCGGCTAGGGGATATGCTTACAACTATGCATACCAACGAGAGGCGAATTTTTGGGAAAGTCAATGCTAACGAGATCAGCACAGAACCATGTCATTTGTTAAAAATGGAAAATGCGAAAGTACAGCTAGCTTATGCCTCTCAACATATGGAGAAGATCAGGGCTAATCAAAGTAAACTACTCGATAAGCTGTACGCGTTAGAAGCAAGAATGAAGCCTAGAAAGCAGTATGGATTTATTCACGGGGAAATGGGTCCTGACCATGTATTGGTTAATGATAAGCTGGAACCCTTTTTGATCGATATCGAAGGGGCCATGTTTTTTGATATTGAGCATGAGCATAGTTTTTTGGAGATGCGATTTGGGGATTTCTACCGGTACCTTAAGAACGATAGGCTTGACCCTGACAGACTGCTATTTTATCAACTTCACCACCATATATCATTAACCTCAGCGGGTTTAAAGCTACTGCATAGAGGATTCCCTGATCAACAATTCGCAAAAGGTTTAGCTGATTATCAATCTGAACGCGCGCTTAGGTTTATTGAAAGCTGAGGGAATAACCATTAGCCTTTGGGAGCTGAATATTCGAGTTATTACACGATAACGTTTCAACGAAGCGAAGGGGGAGTCAACCTAACCTAGGGGAGACTCCCTCTCTTGTGCGTTCTACGGACAAGCCTGACGGTAGTCAAGAGTTGTATACGAAAGTAAAGACTAGTATATAGATGGGGGTCCTTCCCTTTCCTATACTAGAACTAGGAAGAGAAGCTGCATGAAGCAGATGCACGACCTATTTTGAGACCATGTGGAGGGGTAATATGAAGAAAAAAAGTAGAATACTTCTGATCGTCGCATTGATCCTAAGTTTAACTATCACGGCATGCGGCAAAACCACAAATGAAGGGGAGAAGCAGCCTGAGAAGCAGCCTGAGACACCTGTGGAACAAAAAAATGAAGTGATTGAAGTTTCAACAGTTTCGGCAAGCGATCAGTATCTCAAATTCGATGAGGGCGAAAGCTTCGAGAAGAACTCGGTCTATGATGCGTATGAGAAAGATATCGGTGTGAAGCTCACGAATAAATGGGTGTCCGCCGATGACGTTCAATTCAAGGAAAAAGTGAAGATGTCCATCGCCTCCAATGATCTTCCGGACTTCATGAAGGTTAATGCTACACAGCTGAAAGAGCTGACCGAAGCGGATATGATTATGGATATCACGGACGTATATGACAAGAATGCGACGGATGAGACGAAGAAATTCTTGTCGATGGATGGCGGAATGCAACTGAAGACCGCCACTTTCGACGGTAAACTCATGGGGATTCCAAGTTCTTATAATCCGTACCAGTATCAGTTCCTCTATGTACGCACGGACTGGCTGAAGAAATTGAACCTGCCGGAACCGAAGACGATGGCAGATCTCTTGACGATCGCCGAAGCGTTCAAAACAAAAGATCCAGGCGGCACTGGGAAACCGTATGGAATTGTAATTAGCAAAGATCCATTTAACCATTCCACAGGTGTTACAGGACTAATAGCATTCTTGAATAGTTACCATGCTTATGAAAATCTTTGGATGGAAGACGGAAATGGCAATTTGGTCAACAGTGACATTCAGCCTCAAGTGAAAGACGCACTTAAGGCGATGCAGGAAATGTTTAAGAAAGGATTGATTGATCCTGAGTTCTCTGTTAAAGATGTGGAGAAAGCGGCAGAGCTCCTCTACAACAACAACGCAGGTATCGTATACGGCCAGTCTTGGGTGCCGGCTCAGCTCGCTAAAGGCGCAGTAAAGGATGGTAAAGTCGTACAAGAGTGGGGCGTATTCCCGATTCCATCGGTGGATAGCGAACCTGCACTATCACAGATCGGTTTGGGTGTTGACGAATATTATGTTATCTCCAAGCAAGCGAAGCATCCGGAAGGCGTTATTAAATTGCTGAACCATTGGATTGTCGTGGATAATCATCCGACGCCAGAACAGAAAGTGTATGAGTATGGTAAAGACCTGAAGGAGAAAGGCAACAACTACTGGCTTCTAAGCCCGCTTCGTGTTGGTAAACAAAAGGATAATAATGGTGAAATATTGCCAAAAGCGATCGAGAACAAAGACGAGAGCATTTTGGAGACGAAAGATCAAAAAACTCGTTACGAGCGTGCCATGAAGTATGTTGACGGTACGGATATCAACATGTGGTGGGAATATCTGATTTCAGGTCCAAAAGGCGCATATTCACTTGTTCCTGAAATTCAGAACAATAAACAGTACCTACAGAACAAATTCTACGGCGCACCGACTCCAACCATGGCAGATCGACAAGAAATCCTGAAGAAGAAGCGGGATGAAGTATACTTCAAGATTATGATGAATCAAGTATCCGTGGATGAATTCGATAAATTCGTGGAAGAGTGGAAAAAGCTTGGCGGCGACGAAATGACCAAAGAAGTCAATGAATGGTACGCGACTAACAAACAATGATAGCAGGAGAATCGAGGGGTTGGACACAAACGACCTCTCTTTTCTTTAACCTAGTTTTTAATTTTTTAGTCCTATAGCGAGGTGGATGGCATGAATGTATTAACGCGTATGTGGAAAAGGGAGTGGCCGCTTCACTTGATGTTGGTTCCTGGGATCGTATTGGTCCTCATCTTCAGTTATATCCCGATGGCCGGCATTATGATGGCCTTTCAGAAATACGTACCGAATAAAGGGTTGTTCGGCTCCCCATTTATTGGTCTTAAAAACTTTCAGTTACTGATGGATTACCCCGATATCGGCCGGATATTCTTCAATACAGTATACATTGCGGTGATGAAAATTGTAGCAGGCATGGTCGTTCCGGTCACCATAGCGATACTGCTGAATGAGATGCGGAAAGAATGGGTCAAACGGACCTTCCAGACGCTCGTGTACTTGCCGCATTTTCTATCATGGGTCTTGTTAAGCGGTATTCTAATCGATGTATTGTCTCCATCTTCCGGTATTCTCAATCAAGTGCTTGGCTTGTTTGGTATCGACCCTGTTTTTTTCCTGGGAGACAATAAATGGTTCCCTTATGTCATGGTCATATCGGATGTATGGAAAGAGTTCGGATTTGGTACGATTGTCTATCTGGCTGCGCTTACCAGTATTAATCCGTCACTATACGAGGCAGCGGAGATCGACGGCGCAGGACGCTTTAAGCAGACGTTACATGTGACGCTGCCGGGGATGCTTCCTATTATCGTCCTCATGTTCACGCTTAGTATCGGGAATGTACTGAATGCCGGATTTGATCAAATCTTCAATCTATACAGTCCTCCGGTCTATGAGAGCGCGGATATTATCGATACCTTCGTATATCGTATGGGGATTGAGCAAGCACAGTTCGGTTTCGCTACGGCCGTAGGACTACTGAAATCAGTCATCTCTTTCGTATTCGTATCTATGTCCTATATCTTAGCCTATCGTGTAGCGAATTACCGCATTTTCTAATGCAATCGTCGGTAATTCAGAAGGGAGACACATCGTGCGTACTAACAGATCATTCGGAAGGAAATTGTTTTTGATATGTAATTTCATTTTTCTGGGATCCGTATCTTTCTTATGCCTCATGCCTATTATTCATATTTTGGCGCTCTCGTTCAGCTCCGGGCAGGCAGCATCCGCCGGTAAAGTCATCCTGTGGCCAGTTGAATTCACAACGGCTGCTTATGCTAACGTATTTGGAAAACCTGAATATTTACGCGCATTCTGGGTATCGATTCAGCGGGTCCTTATGGGAACGACAATCAGCATGTTCCTGACGATTATCACGGCCTATCCATTATCCAAAGATTCTCGCCAATTTCGGCTGCGGACCTTCTATTCATGGTTCTTCGTATTCACGATTTTATTCAGTGGCGGGCTTATTCCAAACTATTTAACCGTGAAGAACCTTGGGATGCTCGATACAATTTGGGCTTTGGTGCTGCCAGGAGCGATTATGGTGTTCAACGTTATTCTGCTGCTGAATTTCTATCGCAGTCTGCCCAAAGAACTTGAGGAATCTTCGCTGCTCGATGGGGCGGGTCAATTTACTACCTTATGGAAAATATATGTGCCGCTATCGTTGCCGGCATTGGCAACGACAGGTCTTTTCACCATGGTGGGGCATTGGAATAGCTGGTTTGACGGTATGATTTATATGAATCATCCCGAGAATTATCCGCTGCAGACCTTCCTGCAGACGATCATTATCAAAATGGATTTCCGCTTTATTAAACCTGAGAGGGCAGAATTAATGCTCAAATTGTCCGATCGTACGAGCAGAGCCGCTCAAATTTTCGTAGCAGCATTTCCGATTCTAATCGTGTATCCGTTCTTGCAGCGGTTCTTCATTAAAGGAATTGTGATGGGGAGTGTCAAAGAATAAAATAGGGCACTCAAACTAAGACATTGCATTGCAGGAGAACAAACGATGAAAATCCGATTCTTGATTAAAGATTCCTCTATATTCCAGAAAATAATGGCTGCCTTTCTGGCAGCCTTGTTTCCGCTCATGGCGATTACCTGGTTGATTAATGAGAAGGGTTCGGACAATATTCGGAGTGAGATTTCCGAGTCTATTCTAAATACGACTCGCTTCTATCTGGATTCACTCGACAAGGAAGCAGACCGGATCAGCCGTTATTTGCCGAACTATGTGATGGACAAAGACTTGATGGAAATTGCAACTACAGGCAATTACATGAGTTATTACGATCGTGCGCAAAAAATATTAGATATCCAAAGACGGCTTGAATTGATGAAGAACTCAAGTCCATTTATACAAGAAGCAAGGGCGTATATCCCTCTTATCGACCGAACGATACTTAGCAATAAATTTGAAACTTCGACGAATATGCAGGAATATGCTTCTATGCAGCAAAACAAGAGATTATACGAAGAACCTTTCATTTACTGGAATGATCGATTATTTATTTCCATGCAATACCCCATTAATACCGTTAAAAATCCGATTTATATCGTAGCGGTTGAATTATCGACTACCAAAATCAGAGAAACGTTATCTCAAATCGGCAGCTCGCGTGGTGGACAGAGCGTATTACTCAATCTGGAACGTGGTTGGGAGATCGAGAGTGACATGGATCCTGAACTGTTGGAACAAATGAAATCCTTCGCTGCGGATAAGCGGGAATTGCAAAAAGACGAAGGATACGAAACGATTATGTATAATAGTAAGCGGTTTCTTACGGTATATAAATACTCCAGTCTCTGGAATTCCTATTCGATTATGTGCATTCCCGAGGAGAAGATCTTGGGTTCCCTTGAGATCTATCGAGCATTGTTCTGGTGGGCTTGCGTGCTAGCTGTAGGTATTGTCGTTTTCTTCTCCTACTTTCTATTACGATTTATCTATCGGCCATTAATGAAACTTGTGCATTCCTTTCGGCGCGTTCAGCAGAATAGGCTGGAACCGATCGTGATCGATCGCGGAGCTGATGAGTTCGGGTATTTGTACCACGCTTTTAATAATACGATCCGATCCTTGAAAACACTAATCGAGGAAAATTACGAGCAGCAAATCAGGAACCAGCGTTCCGAACTGAAACGATTGCAATCGCAAATTAATCCTCATTTTTTATATAATTGTTTTTTTGTATTGTGCCGGTTAATTAAATCCGAGAATCAGAAGGAAAAGGCTTATCAATTCTGCCTGTACATCGGACAATATTTTCAGTTCATTACTCGCGATGACGAGGATGATATTCCGCTGGAGCTGGAGGTCAATCATTCTCGCACGTATGTAGACATGCAAACCATATGTTACGGAGACCGTATTCAAGTCAAGTTCGAAGGTGATGTTCCCGATTTCTTCGTGCCGAGGCTGATTCTGCAGCCGATCATCGAAAATGCTTATAAGCATGCCTTGGGCAATATGATTCAGCAGGGTGAGCTATGGGTTCACTGTGAGCGGGTGGGTGATGTATTCTCCATCTATGTCGAAGATAACGGCCGAAGCAACTCCGATGCGGAGATCGAACAGCTTCAGAAGCGGCTGCGTCAATCCACCACTCGGATGGAGGAAACAACCGGAATCATAAATGTACATCGCAGAATACAGCTGCGGTACGGTGAGGAATATGGCATTACAGTGTCACGTTCTGCTCTTGGTGGACTTCAAGTAAGAATCAATCTGAGCGCGAACTAGAGGAGGAATCAGCATGTACCGACTGCTAATCGTCGATGACCTTCCCATTATTGTCGATGGTCTTCTGGAGCTATTCAATGAGACCGATCATTTACAACTCGAGGTTATGAAGGCATATTCAGGTGAAGAAGCACTGGAGGTACTGTCTCATCATCGTATTGATATCGTGATTTCCGACATTAAGATGCCTGGACTGGAAGGGATTGAGCTGCTTCGGGAAATCAAATCCCAGTGGCCGGCCTGCAAAGTTATTTTCTTAACAGGATACAATGATTTTCATTATGCTAAGAGCGCAATTACGTACGGTGGGTTCGATTATATTCTGAAGGTCGAAAGTGATGAGAAAATTATTCAGTCCGTAGAACGGGCGATTGAGAAAATTGAAGAAGAAAATAACCAAGAACAGATGATTGCTAGAGCGCAATCCAAAATGAGACTGGCATTGCCCTCTCTGCAAAAAGAGTATGTGTGGGAGCTCTTTCAAGGCAAGCATGTATCGGATAGCCAATTAAAGCAGGCGTTCAAAGAAATCGATATCCCGCTTGATGCGACATTGCCGGTTTACTTGCTCATAGGCAGGGTAGACGCATGGAAAGAAATGTTCACGACGCCGGATAAAGCGTTATTGACTTACGCCGTACAGAACATTTGCGATGAGTATTTGTCCACGCAGGTCAGATGCTATTCCGTTGTATTCGAGTTATCCAAAATCATCTGGATGATTCAACCGAAAATCCCGGATAGATCGTCTATCGAATACGGGGATCAGGATTGGATCAGAGCTCATCGGTATACGAGCGGTATTCTGGAGACTGTGCAGGGAAATTGCAAGAGATTGCTGAGTTTGTCGGTTTCTTTCCTTCTTGGAAGTGAAGCAACGACATGGGATAACATATCTGATCGGTTTCACTCGATCAAATACGGTCTGGTACAAGGACATGGATTATTTGATGAGGTCATATTGACCGATAAAGACATTCAAAGAGAAGTGAACGGTGATCTGATCGGGAACTACCGCGATGCCTTCTATCACGCCCGTGTTCAATTGCTGATGTCTTGTCTCGAGAATAATCATCGGGAACAATTCAACAAGCTGTATGCCGAACTAACGTCCATTTGGAATGATGAGGAGTCGCCGAATGAGCGGAAGATCGAACTGTATCATTCACTTTCAGCTATTTTTCTGTTCTATATCCATAAGAATCGGGAAATTCGGGATTATATCAATACGCTGATGGATCTGGATAAGTTATATCGCTATGGAGATTCCGCATCATGGTCGGAGCTGATTCAATACTTCTCGCAAATGGCGGATTGCTTCTTCGAATGGAATGCGCTGCGGGGTACGCAATTGCCGACAGAGGTCGTGAATAAAGTACATCGATATATTGAAGAACATATTTCCACGGATATCTCCTTAAATGCGCTGGCCGATTACGTTAGCTTGAATCCATCGTATTTATCCCGGCTTTATAAGCAAATCACTGGAATGGGGTTATCTAAATATGTGAACGACTATCGTAACCTGATCGCCAAAGATATGCTGCTCAACACATCGATGAAAGTGAATGAAATTGCTGCTGCCCTGGGGTACAACTCCGCGCTTGCGTTTATTCGCTTCTTCAAGAAGCAGAACGAAACGACGCCGCAAGATTTCCGTATGGCAAGGATCCATATACAGAATCAAGGTCAATAAATGTATATGAAATGTCAGTAACGATCTCTTTTGCCTCCGTTCCTACCGCCTTACAATGGAAGTACACTAGGTGCGCAAGAGGAGGAGTAGTCTTGAGAACATTAACAGCTGTATTACTTGGCGCTGGCAGTCGAGGAAGATATATTTATGGGCCCTACGCGGAGAAGTTCCCGAATGAATTAAAGATTGTTGCCGTAGCTGAGCCGGATGATGAACGTAGAAATCGATTTGCAGAGATTCATAGAATTGCCCCAGAGCATGTTTACGATTCTTGGGAGAAAGTATTCGATCAGGGTCAAATTGCGGACGTGATGATAATTGCTACGCTCGATCGGATGCATTATATACCAGCGATGAAAGCGATGGAGCTAGGCTATCATGTCATGCTAGAGAAGCCGATGTCTCCTTCCATGGAAGAATGCATCGAATTGGAGCAAGCTTCGCTTCGGTATAAGCGATTGCTCGTCGTAACCCATGTCCTGCGATATTCCCCGTTCTGGTCTGGGATCAAAAAATGCATTGAAGACGGTGAACTTGGAACGATAGGTACGATTCAATTAACCGAAAATGTGGGCTACCTGCATATGACACACAGCTATGTCCGCGGGAATTGGCGCAATTCGGAGGAGACGAGTCCCATGATCCTGGCCAAATCATGCCATGATCTGGATCTCATCTCCTGGCTTATGAATCAACCGTGTACAAGCGTGAGCTCGTACGGATCATTACTGCATTTCAGGGCGGAGAACGCTCCGGAAGGCTCCACGGATCGCTGTATCAACGGCTGTGAGGTTGAGAAGGAATGCGCCTTCTCGGCGATGAAAATATATATTCAGCCCCCGGGACATCCTTGGGCACGCTATATGACGAATGATTTGTCGCAAGAGGGGATCTTGAAGGCGCTGAAGGAAGGACCGTGGGGTCGCTGCGTGTATCACTGCGATAATAATGTTGTGGATCACCAGGTGGTCAACATGGAGTTCGAGAACGGAGCGAACGCATCGTTTATCATGTCAGGGCTGACACAGAGCGGCACGCGTCGGGTTCAAATTATGGGAACGCAAGGCGAGATCATTGGGGATATGGACAAAGGATCCTTCACGCTATACCGCTATGTATCGGGCGAGAAGGTTGAGATTGGCTGCAATGTGGAAGGTGATGGTCATGGAGGCGGCGATGACCGTATGGTAAGCTCATTCCTGCGGAATGTGCGTCAATTTGACAGCAATCCATCGCAAGGCTTGACCTCGGCGACGGCATCCCTGCAGAGTCATTTGATCGCATTCGCGTCGGAACATTCGAGATTGAATGCAGGTCAGGCTGTCAAGCTTTCGGACTTGCAGAAGAAAGAAGAATATAAGATAAAATGATACTAGGAAGATAAGCCTTAGATTTATCGGAAAATGAAGAAATAACCCCTTAGCTTCCTCACCCTTAGGGTGGGGAAGGTTTTTCTTTACATAATCTCAAGGCATAATAAAAGACCGCTCTACTGGAATAACTTCCGGATGTGCGGCCTTAGGACAAGATTCTATTATAGGGTCAATCTGTATCTAAAGGTGGTGAGATTAATGGAATTTAACAGTCTTGATACGAGCTTCTTCTTCATAGGTGAGTGGTTTTGGGGATCTTGGAGTGTGCAAGTGGCGTTGCACAGAATATTCCATTTTTTGATAATCTTCATTACCTGAATTCATCGTTGGATTCCAATTTTCCGTTACCCAATTTTTAAGTTCCTTAAGACCTGCTAGCATTTCCTCCAGCCTCCTTTGGCGAAGAAACAATGTATTTTATATTGTTCTGGTTACGCTTTCATTATATCATGGAAATTAGTTTTTTAAAGCTGTGTCCACGTGAAAAACACAGTTTTTAAGTGAACATTGTGTGTTGATTAGGGTTTGTGCTTCCTATGGAGAAAATCGTCTCCTGGTAGGAGACATTTTCATTAGATTTAAAAGGATAATCAATTGCCCCTAAGCGTTGCGAACAATTTCTAGTAATTACTATTCCGGCGAATGATTTTAAGCTCGTAGATAGTGTTACTCTGATAATAAGAACAGCAGCTTATAGCGTACGATATTCTATTTTTAAATGGGAAATAAGGTCTTCTTTTATGGGCATTCACTTAAATGAAATTATTTTTCTAGTAATGATTGTTCTTCTGGTGGAAATAAATTTTATTTTATAAAAAATAGAGAAAATAATTTACAGAATCAAATTTAAGTGATATCTTGAATATGTAGAAAAGAAACCGTTCACATCTTAAGGGGGATTAACAATGATTTTGGAAAAGTTTCACGGAATTATACCTGCCTTCTATGCTTGCTACGATGATCAAGGAAATATTTCGGAATCCCGGACGCATACCTTATGTGATTACTTATTTGAAAAAGGAGTTCAAGGTGTTTATGTGGGAGGAAGTTCTGGAGAATGTATCTACCAGAGTCTGGACGAACGCAAAGCGGTACTTAGCTATGTAGCTAGTAACCTGAAAGGTAAAATGACACTGATTGCTCATGTTGGAGCCCCTTCCACTAGAGATAGTATCGAATTAGCAAAACATGCGGCGAGCTTAGGATATGATGCACTATCCGCAATCCCACCTATCTATTTCAAATTACCTGATAGCGCAGTCTCTAAATATTGGAGCGATATTATGGACGCAACTCCGCTACCGTTCATTATCTACAACATTCCTCAGACTACAGGGTATACACTGACCCCGGCTTTATTCCAGAAGCTTCTTGCTAATGATAAGGTTATCGGTGTTAAGAATTCTTCTATGCCAACTATGGATATTGAAAGATTTAAAAGAGTGGGTGGAAAAGATGTAGTGGTCTTTAATGGACCGGATGAACAGTATGTAGCGGGAAGAATCATGGGAGCCGATGCAGGCATTGGTGGTACTTATGCGGTGATGCCGGAGTTGTTCTTGCAGGCTAATAAATTTGTACTCGCTGGGAAGTTTGAAGAAGCAGGACAACTTCAAAGTGATATTAACGATATCATCATTGCGCTTTGTTCCCTCAAGGGTTCTATGTATGCGGAAATTAAAGAGGTTCTGATATTGAGAGGTGTAAACATTGGTAGTGTAAGAGCACCGCTTGAAGGGGTAGCCGCTGAAGATGCGGGTCCAATCGCAGACATTATGAAATTGATTGATCAAGCAATCGAAAAATATTGTGGTTAATGAAATGAAGAGAACGATCGTATGCTTTGGTGATTCCAATACTTGGGGCTACGACGCAGAGACGGACCAAAGGTTTAATGATGAAATACGTTGGACCGGACTTCTTCAATCAGAATTGTACAACACTTATCGTGTCATAGAAGAAGGGCTTCCCGGTAGAACCAGTGTTAGTGAGGATCCGTTATTTGAAGGGTTGGCCGGAATATCTTATCTCTATCCATGCCTCATGTCACATGCACCACTTCATTTGGTAGTAATCATGCTTGGGACGAATGATACGAAAGAAAGATTTGCATTAACTTCTTATAACATCGCACAAGGTATTGTTAGACTCGCTCATAAAGCTAGAGGGAGCGGGGCAGGACCAGCGGGAAAAGCACCGGAAGTACTTGTGATCGCACCGCCCCCCATTGGGGCAGCGTATATTCATACTCCCATTGGTAAGCCAATGGGGAGTAATTGTAGCGAGAAATCCATAGAGATCTCTCAGCATCTCGGGAATTTTCTTAGAGGGACAGACATCCACTTTATGGATGCCAGCGAAGATGTATCGATGAATGAAATAGACTACATGCATCTTGATCGACAAGGGCATCGGAAAATGGCTGATTTAGTGAAATATCATGTCAAACGGATATTAGAATAGGGGAGGATTTAAAATGAAGAAGAAACGTGTACTCTCAACAACGGTTGCATTAATGGTAATTATTTCATTGATTTCAGGATGCTCTGGTAACAATGCAGCAAGTTCTAATACATCCGATAATACTGCTAAATCTGGCAAGGAAAAAGTCGCGATTAAAGTATGGCTGACCCCTCAGTGGAAAGGTGTTGTGGATGCAACGGAACAAGGAGCTGACTATGATAGCTTCCTTAAGGCTGCAGCTGAGAAATTCAAGGCACAATATGATAAATATGATGCTGACATTCAGGTTGAAGTTATTGCCGGAGATCAGCGCGACCAACTCCTCAACGTTAACTTGAGCGGAGGAACTCCACCAAATGTCTTCTTTGAAAGCGTATTCCCAATGGGCGATTATGTTCATCGTGGAGCTTTGGAGCCTTTGACTGACATCATCGATGAGGGCGCGAAAAGTGATATCGCACAAAATTACTGGGATGCAGTAACGTTCGGAAAAGATGTGTACTTCTACCCATTCCAACACAATCCAGGCACTTTGGTCTACAACGCAGACATGTTTAAAGCGGCTGGTTTAGACAAGTTCGTAGGTGGAGAGTCCGAAATTAAGACTTGGAACTTGGATGAGTATCAACAAATCTTGGACGGTCTGAAAAATAATCTTCCGAAAGACAAATATTCTAATGCCTATCCAATGGCACTGTACGCTGTGAATAACCAAGGAGATACATGGAACCTTGCATACTTAAGAATGTTCGGCAACAAGTTCTTCGATGATCAAGGGAACATTGTTCTGAATGATGCGAATGGAGTTAAAGCTGCAACATGGCTGAAAAAATTATATGACGGCGGATATACAAATCCAGGCGCTGAATCTGTATCCTCCAATGATGCCAATGCCATGTTCCAGAATCAGCAGCTGGCGATCAGTTTCACCAATCCAATCTTGTTCAATGGAACAAAAGCAAATATGGAATCCGGCACGTCTGCTAAGTTTGATATGCGTCTTGCTAATATTCCGTCCGAAAGCGGAGATCCTCTATCCTTTACTTATGTAGTTGGTGCTAGTGTATTTAAGTCCAAAGATGCGAAGAAGACTGAAGTGGCTAAAGATTTCGTGAAGTTCTTTTCAAGTGATCCTGAACTAGTTAAATCCTCTAAGAATGGTATTCCTGTGAGAAGCTCGGTGGCTGAAGAACTTAAGTCGGAGAATCCTCTCTTTGCTGCTTATGATGCTAACTCAAAATATTTGTTTAACTTCACGGGCAACGTTCCAGGATATAGCCAATTAAGAGAAGTTTTGTACCCTGATCTACAGGCGCTTTACATGGGAGCAAAGACACCAGAACAGTTTGTGCAAGATTATCAGACCAATGGTAATAAAGTGATTGATACGAATAAAGCTAGCTCTGTCATTTTCCAATAATCTAAGAACAGGTAAACAATAAACGATTCACAGCCTTTAGAGTCTGAAGAGGCTCCAAGGGCTGTTAATTAGAAAGGTAAACGATATGAAACTACGTAGTAATTACCTAAAAGAGAATATTACAGGTTATCTGTTTATTTTACCTCAGATGATCGTATTCTTAGCCTTTCTTGTCTATCCGATCTTAGAAGGGATGCGCCTGAGCTTATACCAAATTAATTATGATAGTGAGAAGTTTGTGGGTTTGGCTAATTACACCACATTGTTTAATGATCCGGTATTCTTCAAGGCGATCTTCAATACGATTATATTCGTAGTCTTTATCGTCCTGCTTACAGTGGGCTTTGCCTTATTTGTAGCCTCGGCTGTATTTGATAAGAACGCTAAGTACGTTTCCTTTATAAGAGGGAGCTATTATATCCCGGTCATGGTATCCATGGTTGTTATGAGTATGGTATGGAGTTTCCTGCTGAATCCTGCTAACGGACTTATTTCTTTTATATATAAAGATATGGGACTTGGGACGATTAATCTTCTAGGAAATCCAAAGACAGTTTTGCCAGTGGTGATCTTTGTGACCTTCGCGACTAACGTGGGCCAAGCCATTATTCTGTATATTGCTTCGATGATTGGTGTATCTAAAGAGCTTTTTGAAGCAGCAGAAATCGACGGTGCAAGCAGATGGCAAGTGATTACGAAGATCCTCATTCCTTCTGTAGGACCAACAACGACCTATATTACGATTATCAATATTATTGCTGTTCTAAAAATATTTGTAGTCATCCAGTTATTAACTGGCGGCGGCCCGAACAATTCATCGGTAACCTTGATGTACTACCTCTATAATAATGCCTTTAAGTACAACCAACTCGGCGTAGCTTCTGCGGTAGGCGTTATCATGTTCGTGATTACATTGTTATTATCTGTGCCTCAGCTACGAAGCATGATTAAGGTAAAGTGAGGGGGAATACAACATGTCGAAAATAAGAAATAAGAAGAAGAGAGAGAAGTTTGATGTGATATCGAATGTGATCATTGTCCTCTTCGCGCTCCTTAATCTTTTTCCATTATATTGGTTATTCACAAGTTCTCTCAAGAACAGTTCAGATGTTGTGAAGATGCCTCCAGACTGGTGGCCTAAATCGATTACTTTCTCCAACTATGTGGATGTGTTTCAGAACCAACCGGCTTTGAGATGGACGTTTAATAGTATTTATGTTTCAGGCGTATCTACGATTATCGTTATTATTGTAGGCGCTATGGCTGCCTATGCGTTCTCAAAGATCAATTTTAAAGGTAAAGATATCATCTTCATTATTTTCATATCTAGCTTGATGATTCCTAAAGAAATTATGATCGTGCCTTTATTCCGGATTACACAGCAATTTGGAATGGTGAATTCGTATAACGGTATGATTTGGCCGAACGTTGCGGGTGCATTTGGAGTGTTCTTATTAAAAGGATTCTTCGATTTAACCCCTAATGCCTTAAGAGAAGCCGGGAGAATAGATGGTGCAAATGAATGGAGGATCTTCACTCGCATCATGGTGCCTATTATTAAACCTGGTATCGGAGCCTTATTTATTCTGAATTTTGTGCAAGTCTGGAATGATTATTTGTGGCAGCTGGTTATAGGCCAAGAGAACAAAATGAAAACATTAATGGTTGGTACTGCAACCTTAATGCAGGATCTGAATCCTAATTTCGCATATAAAATGGCCGGAGCCACCATTGCTGCAATTCCGATGTTGCTAGTGTTCATGTTATTTCAGCGGTTCTTCACCAATGGAATTACAGCAGGAGCAGTGAAAGAATAAATAAAAATGTGGAGTGGGTTACTGATGAATACTGAAAATAATGTACTTAAAAAGATAAAACATAAACTAGTCGTCTCCAGTCAAGCCTTACCCGAAGAACCGCTGCATAGTCCGTTTATAATGGGAAGAATGGCTTATGCAGCATACTTGGGCGGTGCTTCAGGCATTCGGGCAAATAGTGTAGCAGATATTCAAGAAATTAAGAAAACAGTGGATCTACCTATCATTGGAATCATCAAAAGGGTATATGAAGGTTCTGAAGTGTTTATTACACCAACCCTGAAGGAAGTAGATGAGCTTTACCGCGAAGGGGTAGATATCATTGCTATGGACGCGACAGACCGGACTCGGCCGGATGGATCAACCATCTCAGAACTATTTCCTCACATAAGAGAGACCTATAAAGATCAACTGTTTATGGCAGATTGCTCTACATTTGAAGAAGCTGCTAAAGCTGTTGAGCTGGGATTTGATCTTATAGGAACCACCTTAAGTGGATACACAGAGTATACGAAAGACCGTTCACTCCCGGATTTTGAGCTAGTCAAACAAATCGTGACCAACTTCTCTGTGCCTGTGATAGCTGAAGGCGGTGTTTCCACTCCTGAAGAACTGAAGACAATGTTCGATCTGGGTGTTTATTCAGCAGTAGTCGGCTCAGCGATTACAAGACCAATGGAGATTACCAAAAGGTTTGTAGACGCTATTCAGTAGATTGCCGGAGAGGGTAGATAAGGATGAGAATTCTCGCTGTAGATATTGGCGGTACCAATACCAAGATGTGTATATGTGATCAACTTGGGAATGTTCATAACTTTAAGGAGTATGCAACAGAGAGCCTCTTGGGAGGGCCGCATGTAATCTCAAGATTACTTGATAAAATTGCAGAAAATGATGATTTTGATGCCATTGCTATAAGTACGGCCGGTCAAGTCAATGCTGAAGAAGGAATTATAGTCTATGCTAACGAAAATATACCTAGATATACAGGGATGAAGATTAAGGAAATTGTAACTAATCATTTTCATAAACCTGTTATGGTAGAGAACGATGTGAATTCAGCAGCATTAGGCGAGGCTCATTATGGTGCTGCCCACAACTTTAACAATTTCTTATGTTTGACGTTTGGCACGGGCATTGGTGGTGCCATAGTAATGAACCGCCAAATCTATAAAGGAGCAGATGGGGTGGCGGCCGAATTTGGTCATATCCTGACACATCCATTGTCAGATGCGGTGGAGGGACTGCCTTTTTATGAGAAGTATGCTTCAACCACTGCCTTGGTAAAGGCGGCTCAGCAGGCAGATCCTGAATGTATAGACGGAAAAGTCCTTTTTGATAAAATCAACAAAGGGGACGAAGCTCTAAAACAGATTTTGGATTCATGGGTAACTGAGGTGTCCGTGGGCTTAGCTTCAATTATTCATATTTTCAATCCATCCGCTATAATTATTGGAGGCGGCGTTATGGAGCAAGAAGATTTAGTTCAAAGGGTTGAGGAACGGACGAAATCTTTAATTATGGAGAGTTTCGCGGGTGTAAGAATTGTTAAGGCCTCACTTGGGAATAAGGCAGGCTTGCTAGGCGCTTCCTCTTTATTCGCACATTAAATCATTATAAAGGAGGGGCTTATTTGCGAACAATCAGTATTTTTTCTTCGATTCATTCCAAGTACAATAATTTGACGAATACGGAGAAGAAGGTAGCGGACTACGTCCTGGAGAACACGAGAAGTGTTGTCTATATGTCGATTACTGATCTTGCAGACGCGTGCGATGTAGGTGAATCAAGTATTTTTCGATTTTGCAAATCTTTAAGTTATAAAGGGTATCAAGAGTTCAAGATTGCACTTGCTCATAGTATCACTGTGGAGAATGAGATCCCGCAGCTTACGGATCAAATTCTAATGGATGACACTACGGAAGCCGTGGCTTCTAAAGTGCTGACCACAAATGTAAGTGCACTGAACGAGACCTATAATTTAATTGATATACAGAAGATCAATGAAGCTATTGATTATATGATAAATGCGGAACGAGTATCTTTTTTCGGTGTAGGCTCTTCATTAATCACGGCGATGGAAGCTAAAATTAAATTTATGCGCATCACAAACAAAACGGAGTGTTTGATGGATTCACATCTGCAGATGATGTCTGCGGCGCTAATGTCTAACCGAGATGTAGCTGTAATCATTTCTTACTCCGGTTCAACTAAAGATAGTATCGAGGTTGCAAGAAAAGCAAAGGAACGAGGCGCTAAGGTGGTATCCATTACGAGATTTGAGAAGTCACCTTTAACGTCGTATTCGGATCTTACCTTACTTTGTGGTGCTAATGAGGGTCCTCTGCAGGGCGGTTCATTATCTGCAAAGATCTCACAGCTCTATCTGCTGGATATTCTATATGTAGAATATTTCAAAAGAACAAGTGAGCAGTCCATTATCAATAAAGAAACAACAGCTGCGGCAGTTAGTGAGAAGCTACTGTAAGTGCGGGTTCAAAAAGTATGGTTTTCAGCACCGAGAAGATTGGATGAAGGTAGAAACTGAGGAGCGGAGCGTAGTGGAAGCTACGTGAGCACCGGAAGTTTCGCCTGAATTCAATATTCGATGTCGAGTAAGCTTCTTGGGCTACTTCGTGATCAAAAGCGGACTTTTTGAACAACCTCTGTAAGCGAATTGAGTGGCGAGGAGAATGAGACAATATGATCTTAGGTTCATTATCATCTTGGGAAGAGCATAGCAGATACGAGAATTCAGTCATTGTAGAGGCTATTGAGGAATTGAAAGTCATCTTACAACACGAACCGGATCTCGGGCGAATCGAGATCCGCGGTAACGAGATATACGTTTCGATTATGGCGCTTGAGGCGAAGTCGCTAGAGGAACAGGTTGCTGAGAAGCATGAGACCTATATTGATGTGCATTATTTGATCGAAGGGGAAGAAACGATCGGCTGGTCACCCTTGCAAGAAGGGACCGAGGCTATTAAGCCTTACGATGCCGAAGCAGACTATGCACTTTATCCTCCGTCATCCGATGAAATTGTGTTAACTTTGAAGCCGGGGATGTTCGCTGTCTTTTTCCCGCATGATGTACACAGACCTGGGATGGGTCAACCGGGTAAGCAGATTAAGAAGGCTGTTATTAAGATACATGTAGGGTTATTAAATTCATAGGATCTGAGCAGATGACTTCTAAAATCATAAGGAGTCATCTTTTTTATTGCATGGGAAATTATACAATGAAAAAATTATAGATAACTTCGATGGAAAAACTAAGGGGGATTAAAGTTATTTCTCTACTTCAGGGTCAAAACGCTAGAACTATAGGGAATTACTCCCTGTAATTCTATAATATAAGGTCATGTCGATAGAATAGAGGGAATTGTTCCTCTTAATTCAGCTGAACTGGCTGTTTTTAATTGAAATTGGCAAGTATACAGGGAGAAATGGACCTCTGTCAAGAAAGTAGACATCATTAAACTGCCTTTCTCTTATTAAATTGCGCAGCAAACCGTACCGGCGAAAGATAGCCTAACGAGCTGTGGATTCGTTTCCGATTGTAAAAAAACTCAAGATAACTATAAATCTCGTCGTATGCTTGTTGTTTCGTTTTAAAGCGTGGGCTACAGTAAATAAGCTCCTTTTTCAGAATGCTGTGAAAGGATTCTATGCATGCATTGTCGTAGCAATTTCCTTTGCGACTCATGCTACTTTTCATCTTGCATGTTTTAAGTTGCTCTTGGTAATCCTCAGATGCATATTGACTTCCACGGTCAGAATGGTGCAATAACCCCTTCTTGGGTTTCTTGGCTACATAAGCATCTTGTAGGGCTCCTAGTACTAAGTCGGTTGTCATGCGGTCCTGAAGGCGCCAGCCTACAATCTCACGCGTACACAGGTCAAGCACACTTGCGAGATAAAGACGTCCCTCTCTGCACGGAATGTAGGTAATGTCGGTAACCCAAACCTGGTTAGGCTTTTTTACTTTAAACTGCTGATTCAAAAGATTGGGTGCGATTGGAAAGTTATGGTTAGAATCGGTCGTTTGGATTTTGAATTTCTTACAAACACAGGAACGCAGACTGAGCTCTTTCATATACAAGCCAACGGTTCTCTCGGTAACCTTGTAGCCCTCATGCCGCAATTTTTTTGTAATCTTAGGGGCACCATAGCGTCGATAGTTATCGTGATAGTGATACGTAATTCGCCCCATTAACTCACGCTTTCGCAACTCTTGCTTGCTCGGCATAGAGGTTTTCCACTTATAGTATCCGCTCCGAGAAACTTCCATAACCTTGCACATCTTCTCCAAGATGAACTCGGAGCGATGATCCTCAATAAACTGGAATCTTAGTTCCTTGGTTTGCTGAAGATGTGCACTGCTTTTTTTACAATTGTGAGTTCTTCCTCAACATCTGCAATCCTTTTATCTTTCATCTGAATCTCATGTTCTTTTTCTCTAAGCAGCTGTTCCATCTCTCGGAATCGTTCCAAGGTAACAATAGGTTCATTTTTGAACTCGCGATATTTAGCCTTCCACCCATGCAAAGTCTTTGCTGGAATGTTCAACTCTAACGAGATATCCTCCACCGACTTTGTCTGCTCTTGCAAATATTTAACAGTGTTTCTCTTAAATTCTTCATCATACCGTTGCCGCTGTTCACCCATGTGAACACCTCCTTAGATATCTTCATTATCTTAATCTCTTAACGAGGTGTCCACTTTTAATTCTAGTTTCAAAATTCCGTATAACTTGTTCATACAACAGCTGTGACCTAATTTATAGGGAGGTTTTCCCTATAACACGTTCTACCTAAGCAAAATCCTTCACCAATACTAGAGTTCTTACTCGCCAAACCACTGGAAATTCCTGCGGAGAGTGCAATAAGTGCTCCGCAAGCTATAAATTCAAACTAACAAATGCCTATTAACCCGACAAGGTGAATTAGTTTTTGTATATAAACATTATAACGTTATATTTACTTAATGCGTTTTTCGTGGTATTTTAAACATTATAATGTTATATGGAAAAAGGTGAGAACAATGGATGAAAGATACGTACTCCGTCATGTGAAACGAGTAAGCGGAGAAGAGATCGACATTGTAATCGAGAATGGCAAGATCGCGGAGATTACCCCGGCAGGTGAGGGGCGTGGGGGGCAGGAGTGGGAAGGTTCAGGCGCGTACGTATCCAGTGGCTGGATCGATATGCATGTGCATGCCTTTCGTGAATTTGATCCGTATGGTGACGAGATTGATGAGATCGGCGTCCGGCAAGGGGTGACCACTATAGTCGATGCGGGTAGCTGCGGGGCGGATCGGATAGGTGATCTGGCTCTGGATGCGTCTCAGGCTAAGACGAATGTGCTGGCTTTCTTGAATATCTCGCGGATCGGACTGCTAAGAATTGATGAATTGTCCAACTTGGAATGGATTGATAAGGAGAAGATCCTGCAAGCTGTCCGAACTTATGGGGAAATAATCGTGGGATTAAAGGCCAGAATCAGCAAGAGTGTTGTCGGCGCCAGCGGGATTGAACCACTGCATATTGCACGAAGCCTTTCAATGGAGACAGGGTTGCCGTTAATGGTACATATCGGCTCAGCACCGCCAGATATCAGAGAGGTTATGCCCCTTTTGCAGCGTAAGGATATCGTGACTCATTATCTCAACGGAAAAGAGAATAATTTGTTTGCAGCGGATGGTCAGCCGCTTCAGGTACTGACTGAAGCTATTGAACGGGGAGTTCATCTAGATGTGGGACATGGAACAGCTAGCTTCTCTTTTAAGGTAGCTGAGGCTGCAAAACGTAATGGTATTGGACTGAATACGATTAGCACGGACATCTATCGAGTGAATCGAAAGAAGGGACCTGTCTTTAGCATGTCTAATGTACTTTCCAAGTTTCTATGTTTGGGCTATGCTCTGGATGAGATTGTGGCAGCGGTTACTTCCAATGCGGCGGAGTGGCTGGGCAGGCCGGAGCTGGGCCGAATTCAGGTGGGAGATCCTGCAAACCTGACCCTCTTCATCCTGCAGCATAAGTCTGCAGTGCTTGTTGATTCTGAAGGAAAAGAAAGAATCACGGATAAAGTAATCCATGCAAAAGGAGTGGTTATAGGTGGGGAATTCATTAAATGCGAAATACGGGCTTAAACGTGTAATCAATGCAAGCGGCAGAATGAGTATCCTGGGGGTGTCCGCTCCGTCCGACACAGTGATGGAGGCGATGAAGCAAGGCGGACAGAGTTATGTGGAAATAGCGGATCTGGTGGATAAAGCCGGAGATTACACGGCACGAATGCTCGGCGCTGAAGCAGCGCTTATCGTTAACTCAGCCTCCAGCGGGATTGCATTGTCCGTTGCGGCGTTAGTGACCCAAGGCAATCGGCGCCGCAGTGAACGTTTGCACCAAGAAGCCATTCCACGCAATGAAATCATCATTCTGAAGGGGCATAATGTACAGTACGGGGCTCCTGTGGAAACGATGGTCTATCTAGGTGGAGGTAAACTAATTGAGGTCGGTTATGCGAATGAAGGCCGGGCCGAGCATATAGAGGATGCCATTTCTGAGCAGACGGCTGCCATTCTGTACGTGAAGTCCCACCATGCAGTGCAGAAAAATATGTTATCCGTCGAAGAGGCATGGGAGATCGCCCAGCGTAAAGGGGTGCCGCTAATCGTTGATGCCGCAGCGGAAGAAGACCTCTGTAAATATGTAAAATACTCTGATCTGGCAATTTATAGTGGTTCTAAAGCCATTGAAGGGCCAACATCCGGTATTATCGCCGGCAAACGTAAATATGTAGAATGGGTTAAGGTGCAATTGTATGGAATAGGTCGCAGTATGAAGGTCGGTAAAGAAACTTCCTTTGGTCTGCTGCAAGCTTTACAGGAATACATGGTCAAGGAAGACAAGAGTGACAACGAGCAAGCATCATTACAGGGATTGATGGTGTTGAATGATCTTCCGGGAATTCGAGTAACCATTGTGCAGGATGAGGCGGGCCGTGCCATCTATCGCGGCCGAGTTCAGGTTGATCCGCAGCTGGCTGGTATTACGGCTAAGGAATTGGTAGGGGGGTTGCAGCGGGGCGAGATTGCGATCTATACCCGCGATTATGGAGTGAAGCAGGGATATTTCGATATTGACCCACGGCCGCTTCTTGGCGATGACCTGCTCGTGATTGTAGACAGCATTCATAAATTGATAGGGGGACAATAAGATGACATCGATTTCACAACGTTTTTATAAGGGACGCACCGCATTAAATGTACTCGCTAAAGATATCACTAATGCTAAAGAGATTTATGAAGCGGCGGAAGGGTATGTGCTGGTTGGTGTGCTCTCTAAGGATTATAAGTCGGTAGAAGAAGCCGTAACAGCGATGAAGCAATATGGTCAAGAAATTGAAGATGCGGTATCGATTGGCTTAGGTGCAGGGGATAATCGCCAAGCGACAATTGTGGCCGAGATTGCTAAGCATTATCCGGGTAGTCATATTAACCAGGCGTTCCCTGTTGTCGGAGCTACACGCGCTAATCTGGGCGGGAAGGACAGCTGGATCAACAGCATGGTCGCTCCTTCTGGTCGTGCGGGTTATGTGAATATTTCAACAGGACTCTTCAGTGCTGCGGAGAGTGAAGCGGCAATTGTACCTGTAGCATCAGCAATTGCGCTTGTTCGGGATATGGGTGGTAATGCACTGAAGTACTTTCCAATGCAGGGATTAAGCCGTGAAGAGGAATACCGCTCTGTCGCGAAGGCTTGTGCTGAGGCAGGATTTGCACTCGAACCAACCGGCGGAATTGATATGGATAATTTCGAGGCTATTCTGGAGATTGCTCTTGAAGCAGGGGTACCACAAGTGATTCCGCATGTCTATTCATCCATTATTGATAAAGAATCGGGAAAAACCCGGATCCAGGATGTACGTGATTTGCTTGGAATTATGAAGAGGCTGACAGATAAATATGCCTAAACGAATCGGGGCATTCGGAGAAGTGATGATGCGTCTGCAGGTGCCGGGAGTTCAGCTGCTATCACAGGGAAACGCCTTAAACTATTCATTCTCCGGTACCGGGGTTAATGTCAGCTCGGCACTGGCACGCTTCGGGCATGAAGGTTATTTGATTTCCCGTTTGCCGACTACCTCCTTGGGAGAGGCCGCCGCCGCGTATTTGCGGAAGCTGGGTATTTCATCTAACCTCGTTATACGAGGAGGAGAATATCTGGGCTTGTATTTCTTGGAGAATGGATTTGGTGCACGTCCAAGCAAGGTGACTTATAGTAATCGTCTGGAGAGTAGCTTCAATACGGCTCCTGAGGAAACTTATAATTATGAAGAGATTGCGCGAAGTCTGGATGTGATTCATTTCTGCGGCATTACGCTGGCTATGAACGATAGTGTACGTCATCATATGAAATCCTTGGCTAGAGCTGTCAAGCAGCAGGGTGGGACTGTGATCTTTGATTGCAACTATCGTCCGTCATTATGGGGACCGAAAGGGTATTCGCTAGCGAAGCCGCATTACGGGGAGATGCTGCAGCTGGCTGATATCGTAATGATGAATGAGAAGGATGCGATATTTATCTTGGGGATGAGCACTGCCCAAGCTGAACGTGAAGAGCAATTGCTCGAACTTATTCCGGCAGTTGCGAAGCAGTACGATATCTCGGTGATCGCAGGCACCCATCGCAGTATTCATGGCGACAACTCACATTCACTGCGTGGGTATCTTTATAAGAACCAGAGCTTCTTCTTTTCGGATACGCTGAGATTTCTCGTCTATGATAGAATAGGGGCTGGAGATGCCTATACGAGCGGAATTGTGCATGGAGAGCTAACTGGCTTTACCTCAGAGCAGACGGTGCGATTTGCCGCTGCCGCTAGTATGCTAGCCCATACTGTCGAGGGAGACACTCCCATGGCTTCAGAAGCGGATATACTTCGAGCTATGACTCTATCCGTAGGCGATGTAGAAAGGTAGTGAACTTCTTGAGTTTGTCCCGAAAAGATAAGCCCTTATATATACAAATTGCAAATATTATAAAGGATCGGATTCTACACGGAGTCTATCCTATTGGATTGAATATTCCTTCTGAGCCTCAGCTAGAGCAGGAATTCAATGTCAGCAAGATCACGGTGCGCGGTGCCATTCAGGAGCTTGTCCAAGAAGGATTTCTGGAGAAGGGGAGCGGCAAGGGGACGAAGGTGATCCGTAATACCTCATCATCCAAGCTGTCCAAGTGGAAAAAATTCACGGAAATTCTAGTGGATGAAGGGCACCAAATTCGGAAGCAATGGATGAAGGCGGAGCGAGTATATAATGAAGTCGGAAGCGAACCTTACCGCTTATTCGGCGAACATTGTATACGCTTGGAACGCATATACAGTCTAAATGATATTCCATACGTTCATTACACACATTATTTAGTAAATGGTATGGATGATTTGGATCTACTAGACTTAAATGCCCAGTCCTTGTATGAACTACTTGAAGAGCGGAGCGTTTCCTTAGAGAAACTGCGTGATGAATTTTCCGTTGCCGTTCCTCCGCCTGATGTCGAGGAGATATTGCTCCTTGATAAGAAGCGTCCCTTGCTGAAGCGAACCCGTTATTCTTATGACGAGCTGGGCAAGGTAACGGAGTATAGTATCGGCTTTTACAATACAGAGCTGCAGAATTATGTAGTGAACTATGAGGTGTAGTTAGCGAAAATCCGGAGCAATTTGCAGGGGAGATTCCTTGCAGGATGGTTCGGATTTTTTTGCATCTAAGTATGTGATAAATATAACTATTTAAATTTATGAATATACAAGCTGTGATGACTGATGTAAAATTACAATACCTGAAGCGTCCTGGAACAGCTTAAGGGCTTTTTGCATGCTCTTTTGCAGATTGCAAAGAATAGGGGCATGTCTACTATAGAAAGATTAATGGAGGTAGGAGAGTTTTATGAAGAAAAAAGCACTAAAAAGAATGTTGATGTTGCCGATGATGGTCGTTGTCGTCGCTGTACTTGCAGTAGGTTGTGGTTCAAAGAATAACACGAATACAGCATCGACAGAGGGAAACGCAGCAGAGACCTCAAAAGAAGCTGTTACTTTGTCGCTTGGCTTACTGCCCTCGATTGATGCGATTCCTTTTGTAATTGCTCATGAGCAAGGTTTTGATAAGAAACATGGAGTGAACCTGGACATCCAAACGTTCAAGAGTGCAAAAGACCGTGATGTCGCCTTTCAAGCAGGCAAGTTAGAGGGGATCAGTGCTGATTTGGTTGCGATTTCTATCTATAATGAAGCCGGGCTGGATGTGAAGATCACTAGCACAACTTTTGGTGAATTCGATTTATTGACTGGGAATGATGCGATCCAAGATGTGAAGGATCTGAAAGGCAAAACCGTGATTTTGTCCAAAAATACTTCCACACAATATACTGTGGCGATGATGCTGAAACAAGCGGGTTTGACAGAAAATGATATCACGGTAACTGAGGTTCCACAAATCCCTACCCGGTTAGAATTGCTTAAGAACAATAAGGCGGATGCGGCTATTTTGCCTGAACCATTTGTAACAATGGGTAAAGCTTCAGGCTTGCGCGTGCTTAGCTCCACACATACAGCAGGAGTGAATCCATTTGTATTGGCTTTCCCACAAACTGCTATTGATGCTAAGGCAGATGCGATCCGCAATATGTATGCTGCTTATGACGAGGCGGTAGCGTATATGAAATCTCATGATCAATCCGAATATATCGATCTTGTGATCAAAGAAGTTGGTTATCCAGAAACGTTGAAAGATGAGATCAAGGTGCCTGATTATCTCCCTGCCAATCAAGTGGATGTGAAAGAAGTAGAAGCCGCATTTGCATGGGCACGGGAAAAAGGTTTGCTTAGCAAAAATATCTCGGCTGAAGATGTGATTTCTGATGTCCAATTCAAGAAATAAAGGACTCGTCATTAAGGACCTTAAAGTAGAGTATAAGACAGGTCAACTGGCCTTAGGGAAGATGGACCTATCTTTACCGGAGCATGGGATTTACACGATCATCGGACCCTCTGGCAGCGGAAAATCCACTTTATTACGGGCGATTGCGGGCTTGCTGCCAAGCTATATGGGGCAAATTCTTTTTAATGAAAAATCCGTGCATGATAAAGAAACTCTGATCGGCCTGGTACCGCAAAACTATGGGCTTCTTCCATGGAAGACTGTACATGATAATATTCAAATCGCGATGAAAATCTCGCATACTGCGAGCACATCCAAGCAAGAACGGGAGAATCAGATTAAGCAGTGGCTTTCGTCGATGGGAATCTCTGATTTAACTGATCGTTATCCTCTATCACTCAGTGGAGGACAGCAGCAAAGAGTGGCAATCGCCAGAGCATTCGCCATTTTGCCTACTATTTTACTGCTGGACGAGCCTTTCTCCGCACTGGATGCGATTACTAGGGAAACGCTACAGATTCTCTTTTTGGATAACTGGTTAGCGCATCCGGCGACTACCTTATTTGTTACCCATGATGTGGAAGAGGCTATTCTGCTGGGGCAGAAAATTATTGTTATGCCATCTAATAAAGATGAAGCTCCGGAAATGATCGATAATCAATTGGTATTTCAAATGAAGCATGAAGTTAAGCGGGACAGTGTAGATTTCTTTGAACAGACTAAGCGAATCAGAAAGGTAATGCAGGAGATATGGTGAGAAAAAATCGGATTCATCACATAATAAGACTGTTGTTTGTGTTCTTTTGTATGAATGTGGTGTGGTATATTGCCTATTTGCTTATGAATCATTCGATTTTGCCGAGTCCATTCGCTGTATATAACGCTATGTTTCACTTAGTTGGTCAGGAGATTGCTTTAAATGTAGGATATAGCTTGTTCAGAATTTTTGCAGGTGTAGTGCTGGCGTTAATCATTGGACTGCTCATTGGTCTTCTGATGGGACGTTCACTGACTTGGAATAAGCTGCTTGACCCTGTCGTTTATTTAACCTATCCTGTCCCAAAAATCGCTCTGCTTCCCGTTGTGATGCTATTCTTCGGGCTTGGTGAAACGTCAAAAATCTTAATGATCATGATGATTCTCTTGTTCCAGATTATTATCTCCGTAAGGGATGGTGTGAAGGCTATTCCTGAGAATACCTATGATGTCTTAACGAGTATAGGGGCAAGTACGGTGCAGAAGTTCTGGCATGTGACACTGCCGGGTGCACTGTCGGTCATTCTGAGTACGATTCGTATTTCGCTTGGAACAGCGATATCTGTACTCTTTTTCACGGAGATTTACGGAACTGAGCATGGCATGGGCTTTTTCATTATGGATGCTTGGTTAAGACTGGATTATCCGGAGATGTATGCGGGTATTATGCTGTTCAGCTTGGTAGGGTTTGTCCTCTTCTTACTTGTTGATTTTCTTGATTACAAGTTTATGAAGTGGCGGAATTAAATATAGTTGGAGATATATCTATAGCTTTCCTTTGTCGAGTTTAGGCAAGGGGGAGCTTTTTTTGCGTGATTTTTGAGTGGAAATAAAGGGGCTTCAAATTAGTATATCAATTCGGTTAAGATGGATAAGTACTCGATAAACTGTATTATATACACATCCAAACTAAGGGAGTAAAACGATGAATAAACGCACATCGGGATTTGAACAGAGCACAGCATCCTTTGCTGAGAAGAAAGTGACCTGGCTGGAACTATTTTATGATCTGCTTTTTGTAGCTGCGGTTTCAAAAGCGAGTCATGTCTTGTTGCATGTAGAGGCGGGTACAATTCCACTTGAATATTTATCTAAATTTATCTTAATATTCATTCCGATCTGGTGGGCCTGGGTGGGGCAATCGCTTTTTGTGAATCGGTTTGGACAAGACATCTTTTCACACCGGATATTTCTGATTCTACAATTATTTTTTGTATTAATAATGACGGCTAGCTTATCGGTTAACTTTGATCAATACTATATGCCATTTCTAATAGGTTATGTTGGCTTAAGAGCTATGACTGCCATTCAATATCTTACGGTAAATAAGAATGAAGCAGCTGATAGAAAGGGTACTGCCCGCTATTTGGGAAGTCGGTTTTGGATTGGATTAGTGATCTCTGCATTATCCCTTTTCTTTGACTCTTGGATACGTTATGTAGTTTTGTATGCGGGAATTACTGTAGATATCTTGCTTCCCTTAATCGGCCGGAGATACTTGGTGAAAAGCCCGATAAACACTCATCATTTATTAGAACGTTTCTCGTTGTTTACCCTCATTCTACTTGGCGAATCAGTGGTCAGTATACTTGCAGTCTTACAGTCTAGCCACTGGACGTGGCAATCTATTTTATTTGCATTATTAACTTTTCTATTAATTATAGCTATGTGGTGGCAATACTTTGATAATGTTGAGAAGAAAGTGGACAAGAGCATAGAGACTGCCGGACAGACCATCATTTATGGCCATTTGTTTATTTATATTTCCTTGAGTATGATCGCTGCTTCGATCCAACTGTTATTTCTCGAACAACTAGATTATACATTTATGGTATGTTTTATTTTTGGGTCGGTGTTGCTCTACTTCTTCTCTACTTCGTTGGTCTTCCATAAATACAGACGTTTACAGCAAAGATTAGGGATGTTCCATTTAGCGTTATTATTAGGTTTACTTGGAGTTTTTTTCGCAGTAGATTTGTTGTTCCTTATACCTAATTACCTGATCATTGGTGAAATGATGTTATTTTTTGTTGTATATGCAAAATTAACGACGTAAGCTTGTTGTGCCGAAGCTGAATAAGAAAACAAGAAGGAAGCCGATCCGTGTGATCGGCTTCCTTCTTGTATGATGGGAGTGGACGGTATTCCCTTGTTTTTATCGCCCAAGAAGCGTTGGCACGATAAATCGGCCGAACACATTAGCTGGTGAGCCTTTCTTGTATTTATCCGCAGTAATGACTGCAACCAGCTCATAGGATGGTACCACAATAATGTGCTGGCCCATGAAGCCAAGCGCAAAATAATAAGGGATCTCATTCGGCTGCTGCTCTGTACCTGCATTGAATGAGGATACCCACCAGTGCCAGCCATAGAAGCCCTTCTGTGGTAGCGTAGCTGCAACATAAGGGTGAGTGGACTTCTGAACGGTATCCGAATGAATGAGCTGCTGATCCCTCCAGCGCCCTTCTTGCAAATAAAGGAGACCGAATTTGAGCATATCCTCAGGCATCATATAAAGGCCAAATCCACCAGTATGTATGCCTTGCGGATCACAGTCCCAGCGATAGCTTTCGATACCAAGCGGCTGAAATAGCTGATCTTCAGCAAATGCTGCAACGTCTTGTCCAGAACATTCCCGCAGGATAGCGGATAAGAGCTGAGAGCATCCAGAGTTATAGTTCATCTCAGTGCCTGGCGTATGAGATAGCGGCTGGGCGAGCACAAACTTTATCCAGTCTGCGTTTCTGGTCATATTCGGAAAGGAATTCTGCCCCCCAAATTCTGTCCAGTTAAAGCCTGCTGTCATTGTTAATAAGTGATGGATAGTGATTTCTCTTTTTCGTTGATCTTGATCCTCTTTTAATGGAGGGAAGAATACAGAAATAGGTGTATCAGGTGGTGGAACGATTTGTTTATCTATGGCAATGCTGACAAGGGCGGCGAGCACGCTTTTAGTGCATGAGTTAATTTTGCCTAGCTCTGTAGCGATTTCAGGCTCGCGATAATGCTCCAATATCGTTTCTCCATGTTGAACGATTAGACAACTGCGAATTTCTAGGCCAGTAATGCCGTCTATAAGCGGCTGAAGGTTCCAGTCAGTAATGTGAGTGGCCCCCTTTCATAGATGAGTTTGAGCTGTAGCTGCCTACCATTATAGCTTATAGAGCATACATTACATAAACCATGTAATTTCCTGTCGTTAATTAAATATGGAAAATATAAGTAATTATCTGTATAATGTTATGAATCACGTGTTAGAGGAGGATGAATTCTTTTGAAAAGCAATAACACTCACTTTGTTCATCAGACAGCTAAAACGGTATTGATTACTTCTGTCGCCATCGCATTATTGTTACCTCCAAGCTTGGCCGCAGCCGATTCTACATCTGTTAGTAGCAACACTACGGTAACACAAGTTAGCGCACAAGCACCGGTGACTACAACGAACTCCGAGGCAGATCTTACAAAAGTGAAATTCACACAGGAGCAAGCGGTTGCGAAGCTAAGAGAGCTATTCCCAGCCCTAAAGGATGCAACGGTAAACAATGTTCAACTGGGATCTAACCAAAGCTACCCCCCTCCAGCAAATCAAATGATCTGGAATATTCAGTGGCAGATACAAGAGGGGAATATGGGATATGGCTTTAGCAGTGAGGTAGATGCCATTAATGGAGATATCATCAGTACGTATATTTCATACCCTCGTGAGAATAACGAATCCTATTATCCACCGAAAGTATCCCAGACTCAGGCACTGGAGATCGCCAAGGCTTTTGTGGCTAAGGCAGCCGCATCGGTTAAGAGCAGTGATCTGCAATTAAATGAGGATGCCGGTTATAATTATTTTTCGAACTCTTTATTCGGTCCTGTTCAATACAGCTATTACTTCAGTGTCATGAAGAATGGTCTGCCTTCTGGATCGGATAACATTAACATAGCCGTGGACGGCAACGGTAATGTAATTCAATTCTCTAAGTCTTCTCAAGGGCTTGAGTACCCTTCTGCACAGCCCAAGATTACCTTGGAGCAAGCACAGAAGCAATTTGCGGAACAGTTTGATATAGGCCTTTTTTACATTCCTATTTATAAGAACGGAAAACCTAACAACTGGATTTTAGGCTGGCGCCCAGTGGATCAGTCTCTATATCCTATCGATGCATTGACCGGCAAGAGAATAGATTATGAAGGAAAAGAATCCGTATCCACCCCAGTCGTGTATTCAGATGTAGCAAAAGGTAAGGATGTCTTTCAAGCAAGAACATCAACTACAGAGCTAACTGCAAAAGAAGCGGAACAGCTTGTAAAGAAGGTTGCTTATATTCCAGCAGATCGTAAATTGATCTCACAAAGCTTGAGAAGTGACTTCCAGCAAACAGATCGGAAGATCTGGCAGTTATCCTGGGGTAGTAGTGGAAATGAACGTTTCATTGGTGCTGGCTTTCCAGAACAATCCTCTGCTGAGATTGATGCAAAGACTGGTGAAATATTACAGTATCAGATTCAAACTTATGGTGCTACTCAGGATAAGAAGAAGGAAGAGCCGGCTCCTGCTGGAGGAAAGAAGCTTAGTGAGGCTGAAGCTAAGACTAAAGTACTTAGTATAATTAATAGCCTGTATCCTCAGGCGAGCCAGAAACTAAAGCTTGTAGAAGATGGAGATAACTCAAGCGTGACTTCAGACGGATCAGGATTTAGATATCAGTTTATTAGATATCATCAAGGGATTCCTGTGAGTGACAGTAACCTTACGGTTAGCTTGGATCTTTACGGCAGACTGATTTCTTACATGGGGAATCGGATAGACGGTATCGATGATATCACATTATCGCCTGAGGCTACCATTTCCAAGAAGGAAGCGCTCGAAAGTTATAAACCTAAATATCAGACTAAGCTAAGATACACTCAGGTTGGTGGATACTATAGTTATAATAGCAATGCGGTGCCAAAGGTGAAACTGGTATATGATACAGCCTTTGATGAATCTAATGGAATGTATCAGGTTTTAGATGCAGCCACTGGAAAATGGGTAGCAGTCTTTGATTACCTCGGTCAGCAAGATGCTCAAATATCTGCAACGGATATCAAAGGTCATGCAGCAGAACAACCATTATCAGAATTAGTAAAATATCATGTGATTACTCCGGATGCCGATGGTAAAGTAAACCCGGATCAAGAAATAACCGTTGGCGATTGGTTAACTTACCTTGCCAAGGCTTCTAATCCGAATTTCAGCAATTATAATAGTAATAATGAACGAAAAACTGTGGCAGGTGTGAAGCCTGAGAATTCATATTATGATGTTGTTACTTATGCAGCAGATCGTAAGTGGATCAACAAGGATCAAAGCCTGCAAATTGATAGTAAGTTAACTCGGGAACAGCTGGCTGTTCAGTTAGCTAATTTTTTGAAATACAACAAACTCACAGCCTATCTTGATAAAGATGTAACGGTAAGTCAGTTCAGTGATAGTGCATCTATAAACAATAAGGGAGCAGTGGCTCTTGTTGTGAAATTGGGACTGTTAAAGGATGACAATGGCAAGTTCAATCCGCAGCAGACGGTAACGAAGGCGCAGGCCGCTACGGTGATCATGAAGCTAGTGGAGCTGCAAGGAAAGACGGATCAGCTGATTGGTCAATAAGGGTTAAAAAGACTGGCCAGGGAGCGATTCTCCGATTATTGGAGAATCGCTCCCTGGTTTTTTTAGTTTGAGGTGGCTGGCTGAGGACATGGCTACTTGATAGAACGTAGCTTTCGGTAACCCCTCTCCTTTAACGCCGAATCTTGCTGGAGTAAGCGAGATAACTGCATTATGTGCAGCTAATTCTTATGTAAGAAGAGAATTGTGTATTTAACTGCATTCTCTGCAACTAAGAACTGGAGAATCTACCTCTAGGGGAGAAAATCAAAAAAATAGTTGTACCAAATACAATTATATCCAATGGCGGAGGGTTTCGAAGAATTATAGATGTACAAAATGCAGTTAAACGCTTCTACACTTCTCTTTCGTCGGTTGCACTCCACAAGAATATCGAGAGCAAAATAGGAGTTAAAAGAAAATAACCCGAAAGACTAACACCTAAAGGGTGTATCTTTCGGGTTATTTATTTGTGATTCAAATAGGATTAATGAAGTTGTTTATCTACTTCTTTAATTGGATTCTCGTTAGCGTTCTCTTCAACCTTGCTACTCATAAACCAACCAATTGCAGCGATGAGTACGAGCACAACATAGAAGGTGAGCTTCCACCAAGTACTATGTGCGAAATCTTCGGAAAGAACACCAAGTGAAGGGTGTGCCAATGTAATGACTGCCAGCTTAACTCCGACCCAACCTACGATGAAGAAGGCTGCAATTTCAAGACCTGGACGGGTGTGGAGTAATTTAACGAAGAAGGTAGCTGCGAAACGCATGATGACAAGTCCGATAAATCCACCGGCAAAGATGACGAGGAATTGACCGCCGTCAAGTCCACCGATTTTTGGAAGGCCACTTGCAGGAAGAGCAACCGCCAGGGCAACTGCTGCAAGAATGGAATCGACCGCGAAGGCGATGTCAGCAACTTCTACTTTAAATACAGTAAACCAGAAGCTGGATTTCTTTTTGTTGACTGCAGCTCCAGTACCGCTTTCAGCTGCTTCATCCGTAACAGGCTTCTTGAACAATAGTTTTCGGAAGATATGGTTCCCTGCGATAAACAATAAATAAATCGCGCCGATGGCTTGTACTTGCCAGATATCAACCAGGTAAGAGATGACAAATAGTGAACCGAAACGGAACACGAAGGCTCCGGCTAATCCGTAAAATAGTGCTTTCTTTCTTTCCTCATCAGGAAGGTGCTTTACCATAATTGCCAATACTAATGCGTTATCTGCGGCTAGTAGTCCTTCAAGTGCTACAAGAACGAGTAATACCCAGCCATATTCTAATATTAATCCCCAATCCATTACTGTTGTCCTCCCTTTTCTAATGCAAATATCTACTAAAAGATACTTACTATACCATTTTAACCAATTTTATATAAAAAAGACCTTTACCAAACAGATTAGCCTTTGGAATAAAGGTCTAACCTGATTGGTAAAGGTCTCGCTAACAATGTTGAATTGCCAATAAAGCCGGAGAATATCCTCATATTCTCGTATTGACGACTTTATTTAACAGCTACTCCCCTTTACGGGATATATTAAATTTTTAATTTAATTCGTTGTGTTTTTGCCTAAGGAGATCATATACGAGTTGAAAGTTAATGTCAATAAAATCTTGGAGGAGTAAAGCTAGAGTTCTCCACGCTTTTTGTGTTAGCCCTTAACCGCCCCAGCCGTAATTCCCTTAGTCATCTGTTCTGTAAAGAGCAGATAGATCAGGATGGTTGGGATCGCAATGATCGTCATAACAGCGAACTGAGCACCGTAGTTGGACGAGTATTCTCCAGCGAATTTCATAATGGAGAATGGAATGGTTTTGAGATCCTCCGAGGTGAGGAAGGTGTTCGCCATAATAAATTCATTCCAAGTGCTGATGAAATTGAGTACACAGATGGTAGCTAGTGCGGGTTTCGTAATAGGGAAGATGATGCGGAAGATCACACCGTAAATGCCGCAGCCATCGATAACCGCCGACTCTTCAATCGCACGAGGGATGGTCTCTAGAAATCCAGTCATGATGAGCACACTCATGGGGATAACAATAGCAGAATAAGGCAGAATCAGTGTGTACATATTGTTCAGCATTCCGAGCTTGTTAAACAGGATAAAGTTCGGCAGCAGTGTCGCGTGAATGGGAATGATCATACCCATCATGATAAGTGACAGCACGATACCGCTTAGCTTCCATTTCATACGGGTGAACGCATACCCCATCATCAATGACACTAATGCGGACAGCATAACGGTAATTACTGTAATGATAAGACTGTTGGCAAAGTAGCGTGGTACACGCCCATAGGTAAACGCGTTTCTATAATTCTCCCATTGCGGGGGGGATGGCCATTTCAGAAAAGAGCTTCCGAAGAAATCACCACTTTTTAGCAGGGAGTAATCGATCAGCCAGATGAGCGGAAATAACTGAATCAAAGCAATGAGACAAAGAAACACCATCATTAGGATTTTGCCAGTAGTAGGTTTACTGCGCTTCTGTTTATGAAGCTTCAGATTGGGGGGCGAAGCGGCAGGTGCTAATGAATTATTCATATGATTTCCTCCGGTTACAGGGATTCTAAAACTCTCCGATATCTTTCTTCAGAACCTTGTTGAGTATTACGGTCAGTACAAGGCAGAACACAATAAATAGGATGGATATGGCATTACCGTAGCCGTATAGCGATGATGAGAAGGCGGTTTTGTAAAGGTAGTTCCCTAAGAATTGCGTGCTGTTCGCCGGGCCGCCGTTGGTCATTAAGAACACGGTTTCCATTTGCTTAAGACAGGTTGTTACCGCGATGATAATGGCAACTCGCATCATAGGCGATAGAAGCGGTATGATAATGCGTGTGTAGAGGGTATAGTTGTTTGCGCCATCGATTTTTGCGGCTTCGCTTAGATCACTTGGAATGCCTTGCAGACCTGAATAATATAGCAGCAGCGCGTATCCAAAACCTTGCCACATAACAACAATGATGATGCACCAGATTGCTGTCTTCGGATCTCCAAGCCAATCATGTGTGAGTGAATCCAGCCCGACACCACTTAGCAACTTGTTGAGCAATCCGTAATTGGGGTGAAAAATCCCGCTCCACAGCTTGGCTGTAACCACAACAGAAATTACTGCGGGGATAAAAAAGATCGTCCGGAATATTTTTTCGTATTTACCGGAATTGGTCAGGAATATCCCTATGAGAATGGCAAAGGGATGCTGCAAGAATACAGTGGCAGCGGTGAGCAACAGGGCATTGCCCAGCGAAGTCCAAAATACTTTGTCATGGAATAGGATTTCGCGATAGTTATCAAAGCCGATAAAATTGTACTTGCCGATCCCACCCCAGTCCGTAGAGCCGTAATAAGCACTCATGAAGATAGGGATGCAAATCATAAAAGCAAACAGGAATAGCCCGGGTGCGATGAGCAGGAATATCGCTTTTTTGTCGCTTAACACTCTGTGCATGGAAATCTCCGTCCTTTGAAAGAGTAATCTATCTACTACCATCGTAACGGGTAGCTAGCCCATGGAACATGCCGTATATTTCAGATGATTGTACACATTTTTTCGAAAACAAACCCCCGGCCTCTGGGGAGAGTCGGGGGTTGTACGCTACTATTTATGATGTTAATTTAGAAGCGCCGTAATCCATGTACTTACTAGTATTAGAGCTTATTTACCAGCCAATTTATCGGACGCAGCGTCAAGCGCTTTGGCGAATTCAGCTGTATTCATAGCGCCGGAGAGCAGGCTTTGGTGAGCCTCCATTACCTTTTGCTTGAACTCGTCGTTACCAATATCCTGTAGCGGGGTTCCGCTAGAAGAGGTCATCGAGCTGAAGACATCCACTAGTTCTTTTTGGAGCTGAGTTTCATTACCAGTTAAGAATTCATCGAATTTTTGCGCAGGTGTACCCGCGCCAGCTTGCCATAACATCTTGGACCAGTTCTCAGGAGCGAAGAAATACTTCAAGAAATCAACAGCAGCTTCAGGATGCTTGGAGTTTTTACTTACTGCATATCCACCACCGTACCAAGCAGCATCATCCGTGGATTTACCTTTATCTGAACCAGGGAAAGCGAATGCGCCTACATTATTGCGGAATTCTTCAGAGAAGTTCACATCTGTAGCCAGGCCAGACTCCCAAGCGCCCATAAAGAACATAGCGGCTTGTCCTTGTCCGAACAAGTTACGCGCTGCGCCGTAATCGGCGGTCAGCCAGCCGTCGGCAAAACCTTTAGCATTTGCGAAATCTTGCATTTCAGTTGCAGCTGCAACAAGGCTAGGATCATTAAAGGATATTTTACGGGCAACAGCTTCATCCATCTTATTAAAATCACCATTTTGTCGTTGAGCAACAAACTCATACCAGATTGGCAGTGTCCATGCATCCATACCATTCATAGCGATAGGGTTAATCTTGTTGGCACGCAATGTTTTAACAGCTGCGAGCAGGTCAGCGGTAGTCTTCGGAACCTCGATGCCGTTGTCAGCAAAGATTTTCTTGTTATAGAACATGACCATATAGTCGGCACTACGTGGCAATCCGTACAGTTTGCCATCTTTGCTGAAGCCGTCCATGGAACCGGAAACAAACTGATCACCTTCGAAGTCAGCGCTGTTCAGTTCAAGCAGTAAGTCATTATCGAGCAGAGGACTCAGGAAAGAAGGCTGGCCCCAAGCTTGAATGATATCAGGCATCTGATTACTGGAAGCATATACTTTAATTTTTGATTTATAAGGTTCATCTTGAAGCGCTTCCACTTCTATCTTGACGTTAGGGTGCTCTTTCATATAAGCGTCGATAATGTCTTGCTCCACCTTGCCTGAACCGTTTGCCCGATCCGCAAGTGCGGTGAAGAACTTCAGTGTAATTTTTTCGGCTGGTGCGTTCGTTGTTGCCTCGGCAGTAGCTTCGGCTTTGTCATTTGCAGGAGCATTTGTAGCTTTCGCGTTGTTATTTCCGCCACCACAGCCTGCAAGCAGAGCTGGAAGCATTAGACTCATAAGCATTAGCTTGATTCCTTTACTTTTCATCAAAAACCCACCTTTTTAGAATGATGTATTTTGAAGAAACGATTGTTATCCATCCAGGAAGACGACAACGTCGTTTCTTCTTGAAATATAAGAAAGTATAAGTTTCACGCTATACATTATCCTTATATTTCTCGCATAAACGCTTACCGTCTATAAGAGACGTCCGAAGGCGTTTTTGCTTGCATCCTCATCTTAAGAGTTTCTGGCAAATAGAAACATGGTTCATATTTAAGAATGATGTAGGCATTTTTTAGCGAATGTAAAAAGCCGGTTCAGGGTGTAATAATTTCAGTTATACTTGGTTTACACATCATTTTCTATATGTAAGAACTTATAACAAGGTGGTTCTCATGAATCGAAACTTTCGCTTAGTCAGCCGTTATCGCCATCTTCCGCTCCAATTTAAGCTGTTGTTATGGTTCGTCCCCCTGCTTCTGGTGACCATATTCGCTATGGGCTGGAACTCGTATCAGATCTCTTCACAGCAGGTTGTGGAGAAAATGAAACAGTCACAGGATCATCTTACCAAAAAAACAGCAGAGCAGATCGATGAGATGGTGCGAGGCATGATATCTTTTTCGAATACACTCTTTCTGGATGAAAGTGTGCAGCGGCTCTTAGCATCGTCTGAAGCACAAAAGGAACGTAATTCTGTATTTAAGACCGTTACCAATCTTATGGTTGCAGGCAATTCTATACAATCTCTAATTCTGTATTCTTTAGACGATAACAACGGAGCAGAGCCTTTTGCTGCGAATCAGGCAGGATTGACGACAGGGATGAAGTTCTCGGATTTTATCAAAACCTCGTATTATAAAGAAGCTATTCAAGCAGCAGGCAGCCCAACCTTTGGACTATCCAGGCCGACTGACGGCATTTTTGTAGGGGATCATTATCATAAGATTGTGCTTTCCAGAATCATCAAGAATATTTACACATTAAAGCCGGCAGGACTCGCTGTGATCGGTGTGGATGCAGGGAAGATTGGTAGCCAATATCTCGACAATGCTGAAGATGATGTAGATATGTTCGTGATTGACCGGGACGGGCTGATCATTACGGCTTCGAATCCGGGCTGGATTGGCAAAAGAGATCTGGAACTTCCGTATTTTGCGGACAGCGATCCTAAGCTGACTGTGAAAAAAAGGCTGGAATCTACAGCGGATCATAAACAGTGGATTGTGTCACATCTGCAATCGGAGACGACAGGCTGGTATGTGGTGGTGGCTCATTCCAAGCGGCAGCTTGTTAAAGAGCTCGGTCAGATTTTACAGGTCACGATGACGATCGCTGTTCTGTGTTTAGTAGTTAGTCTAATGGTTACTTGGCTGGCAGCTGCCGCGATCACGAAACCACTGAAGAAGCTTTCCCGTTCGATGCGCAGACTGCAGACAGGTGATTTTACGCAGCGGGTATTTTTTGAAGGAAATGACGAGATCGGCTTACTCGGGCATGGTTATAATCTAATGGTACAGCGGATTAAATCGCTCATCAACGATGTATACGCGTCAAGAATGAAGCAGCAGGAGGCAGAGTTGAAAACGCTTCAAGCTCAAATCAGGCCTCACTTTTTATATAACACGTTAAATACAATCTGTTGGGAAGCGGAGAAGAAGGGAGATAAAGAAATTGCCGATATGGTGTATTCTCTATCTCAAGTGTTCCGACTGAGCTTAAATGATGGACGTGATACGTTTACTTTGGAACAGGAAGTGGAGCTGGTATCCAATTACTTGTTCCTGCAGAAAAATCGCTTTAAGGAGCGTTTTGAATTCGAAATTTCTTTGGATGAGAGTATCAAGGACTTCACAGTACCGAAGCTGCTGCTGCAGCCACTAGCCGAGAACGCAGTGATTCACGGGATTGAGCCGCTGTCTGGAAGTGGACTAATATCCGTTCGCGCTTACCGTATAGAGAAGACTATTGTGCTTGAGGTACAGGATAATGGTGTAGGGATCACGGCAGATAGACTTCTAGAGCTACATCAACGTTTAGCGAGGGGGAATTCTTTACCTGAGGAAGACAATGTAGGACGCACAGGATTTGCGCTCATGAATGTGCAGGAACGACTGGCCTTATTTTTTGCAGGAGCCTCTTTACAACTAGAGAGTGTAGAAGGAGCAGGCACACGTATTATTATTCATATCACTGTGGAGGGTCCATAAATGATGAAGCTGCTGATTGCTGAAGACGAAGATACGATCCGTGAGGGCATTGTAAATATGATTGATTGGAAGTCTCATCAAATTGAGGTCATGGGCGAGGCGGGGAATGGAAGTGAAGCACTGGCTCTTATGGAGAATGAACAGCCCGATCTTTTGTTAACGGATATTCGTATGCCACAAATGGGTGGTCTCGAGCTGATTGAAGTCGCACGGCGCAGAGGTTACGGATTCCGGTCCATTATTTTATCGGGATATAACGAGTTCTCTTATGCGAAGCAAGCAATCGCCCTAGGTGTTGTTGATTATGTACTGAAGCCCTGCCGTCCTGAGGAAATTCTGAAGACGGTATTGAAGGCCAAGGAACTTATTGAAAGACAACGAAATCAGGAGGATGAACAGCTTAAAAGAGATCGTTCCTGGCATAAAAATGCACCGCTTGTTAAAAGTCAGGTTCTATCCCAGTGGATTTACCATCCACCGGTTCCGCTAGAACGGCGACAAGAGCTGATCGGAGAGTTATCTATGGCGATTGGTTCAGAAGGGCCGCAGATTGGTCTTGTCAGATTCGATTTTGACTCGCCTTCCACTGGAGGTACGGGACAGGATTTCGTACTTATTCGTTACGCAGCGTTAAATATTATCAGTGAGACATTGTCACCGATCTATAGAGGAAAGATTGAGACTTTTCATGACGGCAATAATTTGCTCTGGATTGGCAGCGGCATAGCCGGAACGGATCCTCGCAAGCCTTACCGAGCGCCCCTTCAGTTGAAGGAGCAGATTGAGCAGCTGCAAAGTAATCTGGAGAAATACCTCAAACTGTCGATCAGTATTGCCGTTGGCTCCTGTCGCTTGAATATTTCCGAAGCTCATCTGTCTTATAAAGAAGCGCTTCAGGCCATGGAATCCCGCTTTCTGAACGGAAAAGGCGGGGTCTATTTCTATACAGAAGGAACGGGCGTTGTAGGTGGGGGTCCACAGGAAATCGGGATATTAGATGATCCTGAATTACATGTGCTGGAGGATGAGATGCTTGTGGCGGTTGGTGCTGGGAGCAATGAGCTGGCACTCGATCTGCTGGAGAAATGGCTGGATCGTTTTCGCGGCAACCCGGGATGTCTCAAGCAAGAGGTGAATATCCGGGCAACTGCTTTTGTAGTTCGATTAAAGAGACTTGCGCAAGAGAAACAAGTTGCTGGCTTCGAATGGAAGCAGCATTTGGTCAATTGGATGGAGCAGGCTCCACAGATAGAGACGTTGGAAGAATTGTCTACGATTTTGAATAAGGTTATGCAGAACGTGGTGGAGGCCTTTTCCAAACATCGTCCGCTGCATCGCACAGTAGTCACTGCCATGGAGATCATCCGCAATAAATATAATACCAATCTGACACTAGAGTATGTCGCGAAGGAAGCCTATGTTTCTAATACTTATTTAAGTTCGCTATTCCGTCAGGAGCTTGGTGTGAATTTTCTCGATTACTTGCATCAATACCGGGTAGAAGAAGCGAAAAAGCTGCTCCGCCAAAATCTAAAGATGTACGCCGTTGCAAAGTTGGTAGGGTACGGTGAAGAGCGTCACTTCAGTGCTACGTTTAAAAAATGGACTGGACTTACACCTTCACAATATCAAAAGGGATTAGGGAAGTAGGGGGAATTTGTTATCTACTAGGCTCTGTGTGGTTAAACTCTACATATAGCTAAATAGGAGGTAACGGAGTTATGAACCCCAAATGGTGGAAAGAAAGCGTCGTGTATCAGATTTATCCGATCAGCTTCATGGATAGTAACGGAGATGGAATCGGAGATTTACAAGGCATTATATCCAGACTGGATTATTTACAGGACCTAGGTGTAGATGTGATCTGGGTCTGTCCTATTTATAAATCACCTAATCATGATAACGGGTATGACATCAGTGATTACTGTGACATTATGAAGGAATTCGGTACGATGGATGATTTTGATAGGTTGCTCAGGGAGTTACACGCACGTGGAATGAAGTTGATGATGGATTTGGTGCTGAACCACACGTCACATGAGCATCCTTGGTTTGTAGAATCCAGGTCGTCGAAGGACAATCCTAAACGGGACTACTATATTTGGAGAAAAGGTAAAAATGGCGGTCCTCCGAACAACTGGGAATCTTATTTCAGTGGCTCGGTATGGGAGCTTGATCCGGGGACGGATGAATATTATCTTCATCTCTACTCCAAATACCAGCCCGATCTGAACTGGGAAAATCCTGTAGTCATTGATAAGCTGCATGAGATGGTGGAGTGGTGGCTGAAGAAGGGCGTGGACGGATTTCGTTTTGATGCAATTGCACATATCGTGAAGACGAAAGGGTATCCAGATGCAGACAACCCGAACGGAACACCTACTGTAAGAGCCTATGGTATGTTCTCCAATCTGGAGGATGTACATACCTTGCTACAGAATCTATACGATAAGGTGTTATATTTCTACGATATTATGACAGTAGGAGAGACCTCGGGTCTCGGACCAGAGCAGGCGCTGGATTATGTAGGGGACGGACGTCGGGAGCTGAATATGACTTTTCAGTTTGAACATATGTTTCTGGATGCCGCTTCGCCGGGTAGCGGAAAATGGGATGTGGTGCCCTGGAGTCTGCTTGAGCTGAAAAAAATCATGAGCAACTGGCAGACGGTTCTGCATGACAGAGGCTGGAATGCAAACTATTTATGTAACCATGATCAGCCGCGCTCGGTGTCAAGGTTCGGGAACGATCTTTTTTACCGGATTCCTTCGGCTAAGATGCTGGCGACCTTTATTCATATGCTGGAAGGCACCCCTTACATTTATCAAGGAGAAGAAATTGGCATGACGAATGTATGTTTTGATTCCATTGATGAATACCGGGATGTGGAGACCCTTAATTATTATGAAGAAAAGCGAAAAAACGGTGTTCCAGAAGAGCAGGTTATGTCTGCGATTCATCATAAAAGCCGAGACAATGCCCGTACCCCCATGCAATGGGACGATGGACATGCAGGTGGTTTTACAACGGGTGAACCATGGCTTAAAGTGAATTCCAACCATATGGAGATTAATGCCGGCAATGCAGTTAAGGATCCGGATTCCATTTATAACTACTATAAACAGCTGATTGCGTTAAGAAAAAAATACAAGGTGATCGTCTACGGATCGTATGAGCTACTGCTTGCAGAGCACACGGAGATATATGCGTATACCCGAACTTTAGAGGATCAGCGATTGTTGGTTATTTTGAATTTTTTTGATGGATCGCCTGAATTTGAATGGCCGGCAGAGTTTAAGCCAGAGAACATGGAGCTGTTAATTTCTAATTATACCGTGGAGAAAAACGAGGATATTCAAGATCTCAAGCTTCGTCCTTATGAAGCAAGAGTCTATTTGCAGCAGCTTCAGTAAAGGAAGTTTCAATAAGAGTTGTCATTAAAGGCCAAGTGGTTATGATGATGACTCTTCTTTGAGTTTGTCAGCAAAAGACTGTACAATGGCGTTACATTGGCATAGATGAAGTGGAGTTGCGAGATGACGTCAGTAGGAGGAGGGACAACATGACTGAATGGTATGAAAACAGCTTCGGAGAAGATTATCTGATCGTATATAAACACCGGGATTTCTGTGGCGCACGTAAAGAAGTGGATCAGATGATCGCCTGGCTGAGACTGCCTCCAGGATCAAAAGTGCTGGATTTATGTTGTGGGATGGGACGTCATTCTCTGGCACTTGCGGAGGAAGGATACGAGGTTACCGGCGTAGATTTGTCGGAGGTTTTGCTGCGTGAGGCTCGATCTCAAGTCGGGGCGGAGAAGGTAACCTGGCTTCGTTCCGATATGCGTGATTTACCACTGGATGGAGGGTTCGATGCTGTAGTTAATCTGTTCACTTCTTTTGGTTATTTTGAAAAAGATGAGGAGCAAGTAAAGGTTCTGCGTGAAATTTATCGTTTGCTGAAGCCGGGTGGCAAGTTCGTGATTGATTTTTTGAATCCTGCGTATGTGATTCGTCATCTGGTGCCGCATTCTAAACGTGAGGATGGAGACAATTTGATCGAGGAGTCACGCAGGATCGAGGATGGGTATGTGAAGAAGGACATCATTTTAACCACTAAAAATGACCCTACACCTCGTCAATATCATGAGCGTGTGAAGCTATATTCACTGGAGGAGTTCAAGGAAATGATCGAGGCAGCAGGCTTACAGCTCGAAGCTGTACATGGCAGCTATGAAGATGAGGTTTATGATGCAGAAAGGTCCACGCGGATGATCTTTGGTGGAATACGTCCGTAGATGGTATCCGGAAAAAGATTCAAAGGTGGTGAACGCTCCATGTCTAAGGCGGAGATTACTTCATGGGATCAGAACATTCTCCAGATCTCGGTGCCCATGGACTCGCCTCTTCGTCAAGTGAACAGCTACATCCTTCCTGATGAAGAGGGCAGAGTCACAATTATTGATCCCGGTCCGCGTAGCCCGGATACAGAGAATTGCTGGCTCGGCATCCTGCAGGAGCTGAACTTATCGTGGAATGAAGTGCGGGATATCGTCGTCACGCATCACCATCCCGACCATTACGGATTAGCCGGCTGGCTGCAGTCGCACAGTGGCTGTAAGGTGTGGATGACGGAGCGCGCCCATGCGGAGGCAAGGTTGATGTGGGGGGGCTCTGGTGATGATGCGGGGAAAGACGCGAAGAATGCAGGGAACGGTGCGGGACATGACTTGGATATAAATGAGATTTTGCCGGTTTATTTCACCCGGCATGGGATGACAGATCAGTGGTCGAACGGAATTAAAGCGCACTTGGAAAGCTTTAATTCCCAAGTGGAGCCACAGCCTGTCGTGTCTTATTTCAATGTGGCGGAGACCTTCAAGATGGGCGGCCGTGAATGGCTGCTCATTGTTACCGGCGGACATGCGCCTGGGCATATTAGCCTGTATCATGCTGGCAGCGGGCTTATGATCTGCGGAGACGCTGTGCTGCCGCAGATCTCGCCCAATGTAAGCCTGCTGCCAGGCAGCGATCCACAGCCGCTGCAGACGTTCCTTCAGGGGCTACGTGAACTGGGCAGCTACCGGGTAAGCATGGCGTTCCCGGGGCATCGCGAGCCCTTCGCTGGCTTCGCGCACCGGGTAGACAGCCTTCTCGCTCATCATGAGGAGCGGCTGGATACAGCGGCGGCTCTGCTTGCCAACGGTCCGCTTAGCGGATTCGCGGTATGCGAAATTTTGTTTCGCAGCCGGGTAACCACCGTTCACCAGATGCGCTTTGCGATGAGTGAGACATTGGCGCATTTGGCGGAGCTGGTGCGCCGGGGACGGGCAGTCATGCTGGAGGCAGACGGCGGCTTCTTGTTCGCCGCAGCTGAAAGTGCAGGAGAGCATATCAGTTAGAGTATCTTGTAAGATCGAAGTGTACTGGAAAGTATAACTTGTTCAAGAGCAGTCCTGATTGTGGGGACTGCTCTTTTTTGTATTTGAGTGACCTTGTCCCTCCGTCCCTCTTATCATCCTTCGATCACTTCCATATTCATGCGTTAGCGTATGTATTCGGACTCAGATGACGCTATTCGTGGATTTTAGGGCATTTGAGGTTAGTATTGGACCGGAAAGGCGTTATTACTTGTGCAGAATAGTCTTTTGGGTCATTTTTGAGCGAATAGCGTTTCTGGAATCCGAAAGTATTTAAATTAAGGGTGATTTGTGAGTATAACGTCTCCTGAGTCTGACAACGTGGCGAAACGCTTCAAAAGTCGTGCAACTAAATGATATATGTGGTGCAGCTAAATGCTGGTAGTAATTATAGGGAATTTCACCCTGTAATTTTGGGTTTAAGGATTCTAGAGCTGTTTATAGGGAATTTCTCCTTATAATTCTACTGATTTGGCTATAAATTGAGATTTTCATAGAGATTATAGGGAAGAATTCCGTATAATCTCTGGATTTGAGCCAAAATCGTTATTTTATAGGGAGGATTTCCCTATAGCCAACGAGCCCTGTAGAACCTCCACAGCATAACCCCCACCGTAGAACCCCTCGCCCGCTACTCACAAAAAAGCGATTGTTTCAGAGTTTCATTTGATATTTCATTTGATATATCTGGAACTCCTCATTTTGATGCATCCGAAACTCACTCTGGCGTTTCATCATATTCCGCAAGTTTCCTAGCGGCCTCTTCGCGGTCCTCCGGTGTATGAGGCAAATCCAGCTCAATTTCGCGTTCCGCTTGCTTGCGGTGTGCGATTCGGCTACTGGCTGCGGCCGCCACGGCTCCGACGATGTCGTCGAGGTAGGTGTGGATCTGTCCGGTGCTTTTGTCATTTAACCTTTGAAGAACACCTGGCTTCAGCTTGTCCACATAGCCATAGTTGGTAAATCCGATACTGCCGTATACGTTCACGATAGAGAAGGCAAGAATCTCATCTACGCCGTATAATCCCTCATCATTTTCGATCATATCCTGAAGTGGGGAGAACAGCTTGCCCTCTTCTGCCATTACATCTAATTGAATGCCTGTGAGTACTGCATTTTGTACTTCGCGTTTACTAAGCACCATCTCTACATTATGGATACATTCATCCATCGTTAAATTCGGATAGTATTTCTGTTGCAGGAACATAACGAGTTCCGCGATTTCTTCCAGGTTTACTCCACGCTTGTTCAGCCAGAATTTGGTCGCATCTGCGACGGCCTTGCTGTTCAGACTGTACGGTATTTTTTCGATTTTTTCATCAGCCATGTTCAGTCACCTCGTTGTTTAGTAAGTCATTTCATTACAGCAAACGTTAGTATGATGTTAAGGACTGTTGTTACCTCAGATTGTACGTTTACCGGAAGTATTTGTCCAGAGAGGGAAGTTTCAGTGACCTGAAATCCAACTCCTACTTGAGATGTAGAAGTAGTTCAAAGGCTTTTCCAACAATTTAGGATAAGCTGTTGTTATTTTTTGGACAAAGGTCTCGTATACATAGCAGTACAAAGCCTATCTAACCTTGAAAGGGGTAATAAATGATGAAACCTATGCAACAAATCCGCGGAATCTCCGCAGTCTTCCTGATCGCAGTTCCACTGACACTGTCTGGCTGTGGATTGTTTGGTTCAGAATCGGCATCGATTGACGCTCCGCCACCAGAGGTGGAAGCGCAAATGTTACAGACTAGTGGAGATACTACTTTGGATTCAGGTGTATTCGGTCCGGTGACACAGGATGATACACAGACCACGGTTAAAGGTAACACCAAAACTTCACAGAGCAATGCTTCCGGAGATCGGACAACCGTTTTTTTGGAAGATGGTAATGGATTACTCGCTCCGGTATCCCTCAGCTTGCCAAAGAGCAAAGATTCCAGCGCAATTAAAAACTCGTTAATGGCATTAGTGAGCAAGGGGAAATATGCCTCATCAGTGCCTGAAGGATTCCAAGGCGTTCTTCCAGCTGGAACGGAAGTAAAAGATGTTACGGTAGACAAGTCGAATTCAGCTGTTGTCGAATTTAATTCAGAATTCAATAATTATGATCCTTTAGAGGAACGTAAAATCCTCGAAGCTATCACTTGGACGCTGACCGGTCAAGATGACATTAAAAGCGTACAGCTCTGGGTAGATGGTAAAAAGCTCACAGAGATGCCGCTTCAAGGAACTCCGCTGGATCGTCCATTAACCCGCACAATGGGCATTAATTTGCCGAAGCAAGGTCCTCTTCTGATGAACTCCAGTGCGGTTACTGTTTATTTTTCCACAACATCTCCTGACGGTATCCAATATTATGTTCCTGTAACCCGTTTTGTACCCGCTGGACAAGAACAGCTGACTGCTGCTTTGAACGAATTGATCGCAGGTCCTGAATCCGGAAATGGGCTGGAAATGGTCATGACGGAGGGAACGATACTTGATTCCGTTGACGCTGGGCAAAACGGTGTAGTTACCGTATCTTTGACGGATGATATGTTCACAGATGGTAAAGGTGTACCCGCTGAAATGCTGGAATCGGTCGTACTGACGGTTGCTCAAAATTCAGATGATTCTCTTGTGCAAATTCGCTTAAACGGCAAGGAATCGATTACTGATACAGATAATGTGGACTACAGCAAACCTGTTTCCGCACCAGAATATTTGAATGAGATCCCGTTATAGAATGACTCTGTAAGGTTTAAAAGATGCTTTTGTGCCTCCTCTTTGGTAGAATAAAAGTTGCTCAAAAAAACGTTGCGTCCCAAGCAGTATACGACTCGCTATTTATAACGGGGAGACGGGACTCACGCTAAACTATTAGCTATACGATGTAGGAGGCAGAAAAGATGAGATCAAACGGGCGAAACGACGACCAATTACGGCCGCTGACAATAACAACCCAAACGAATAAATATGCTGAGGGCTCCGTGATCATAGAAATGGGAGATACCAAAGTCATTTGTACGGCTACAGTAGAGGAAAAAGTACCTCCGTTTCTTAAAGGACAAGGAAAAGGCTGGGTAACCGCAGAATATTCGATGCTTCCTCGGGCCACTCAATCCCGTAATCAGCGTGAAGCTGCACGCGGTAAGCTTACCGGGCGCACCATGGAGATCCAACGGCTGATCGGACGAGCGCTTCGTTCTGTAGTGAATTTACAAGCGTTAGGCGAGCGTAGTATTACATTGGACTGTGATGTGATTCAGGCGGATGGTGGTACGCGGACCGCTTCGATTACAGGTGCTTTTGTTGCCATGGCATTTGCGATTAACAAAATTGCACTTCAGCACAAGTTGCCTGTGTTTCCTATAACAGATTTCTTGGGGGCAATCAGTGTCGGTGTTGTAGGGGATAAAACGCTGCTGGATTTAAATTATGAAGAAGATTCCAAAGCAAAAGTAGATATGAATGTAGTGATGACTGGCGGCGGTGCCTTTGTTGAACTTCAGGGGACTGGCGAAGAAAGACCGTTCACTCGTCAAGAGCTGGATCTTTTACTGGGTCTAGGTGAGAAGGGGATCTATGAACTGATTGCTGCGCAGAAAGAAGCACTGGGAGCGATTGCTCTCAAAATCCCTTCCGGCCAGCCGGGCCAAGAGGTGTAGCATGAAGTCTGACGGCGGTATTCTTATTGTTGCGACGAAGAATAAGGGGAAAGTACGCGAATTCGAGCATGCTTTTGCCCCGCTAGGGCTGACAGTGAAAAGTATGTACGACTATCCGGATCTGCCCGATGTGGTAGAAGACGGAGCCACTTTTGCCGAGAACGCCTTTAAAAAATCCAAAGCCGTAGGTGATGCCCTTGGAATCCCGGTCCTCGCCGATGATTCGGGTCTTTGCGTAGACGCCTTGGATGGTCAGCCGGGTGTGTACTCTGCACGTTATGCTGGTGAAGATGCTACGGATGGTGCGAATAATCTGAAGCTGCTTAGCGAGCTGGAGCGATTGAAGCAGGGGGAAGACACTGACCAGCCTTTGCTGAGCACAGCTAGGTTCGTCTGCACTTTGTCGCTGTATGATCCGGTTTCCAAGCAGGAGCTAACCGCAGAAGGTGCAGTCGAGGGCTGGATTACCTCAGAACCTTCCGGTGCTGGCGGATTTGGTTATGACCCGCTCTTCTATCTCTCGGAGCATGAAAAAACTATGGCAGAGCTTACGCTAGAAGAGAAACAGCATATCAGCCATCGAGGAGCTGCACTGCGAATGCTAACAGCGAAGCTGGAGAAGAAGCTGGCAGCTGAAGGCGAACTACCACAGGAATAGAGCCTTTTTATACAAAACAGGGTATCCAAAAGCCATTGGCTGCTGGATACCCTGTTTTTTTGCAATCACCTCGGAAACTAAGCACCGAACTTCGTATGGTTGTTATATTTGCAAGTTTGTCACCATTACCGGACACAGCTGATCTTAAAAGTGGCTTTATACAAATAACGTCATGTGAATCCGTAAGACATAGGGTTGAAAATTATTCGGCACTATAATAAATGTGGAGCTTTTTCATGGGCTGGATTATAACAGCTTCCAAAGAGCAGGTGTGGAACCTGGCTCCCACCCTTGAAGGGAAGTGTGAGGCTGCAAGCATGAATATGTTTTTCCATTATAGGTGACAACGTCACCTACTTTGTAAGCAACCCCTGTTATCCAGATTGAGCCTCCCGAAGTAGGTGCAACGGTAGGTAGTGGAGTTGGTGTTGCGATTGCTGTAGGTGTTGGGACAACAGTAGACGTTGGTGCCGTAGGTGCCAACGTCGGCGTCACTGTTGGAGCTACAGTTACCGTAGGTGTAGACGTTGCGGTTTCGCATGTGCTGATGAATTTCCAGACGCCATTAGCACCGCTAAGATCGGGACGATCTCCTTGCGTCCACCACTTGGCTTCATATAGTGAACCGTTGTAGGATACACGCTGTCCCCCAGTGTACACGCCTGTCGCACTCCAAGTTGCTGCCGAACATTGTCCCGGCGTAGGTGTTGGAGTTACGGTTGCGCTTGGCGTTGAAGTAGGTGCTATGGTTGCAGTCGGCGTTGCAGACGGTGTCGTGGTTGGAGTAGGTGTTGGTGTTGCAGACGGTGTTGGCGTTGGTGTTGGCGTAACGCCTCCATACAGTTTGTCGTATTCCTGCTGGGACGAGCTTCCGTTCAGTGTAATGCGTTGCGGACCGCCCGAGAAGTTCAGCTTCATCATGCCTGGAATTTCCAGCGCAGCTCCGTTTGCAATCGTTTGGGAAGCTGTCCCTGTAATACGGTAGCGGTTAAAGTCCCAAGCCGTAGAGATTTGTTCTACAGTACCTGCTCCCCACGCAGAGGTCAAGGTTGTTGTTGTCGGTAGATCGAATTCCAGCTTCCAGCCACCAGAGATATCCGTACCTGTGTTATTCGTTATTTTCAAGGAGTAGGTATAATTCGGATGATCGTAAGTACCACTGAAGTTAAGGCTAAAGTTCTGAGGCGCAGGAAGTTGTGGCTTCGGTATTCCACCTGGCAGAGAGGCTGTCTTAAGCTGGTCATAGGCAAAATCGGTCAAAGCGTTGCCGTACGTATAGGTGCCATCACTCTTTTCAGAATAGTCGCCAGTCAATTCCCAGAACATCATCCCTCCCAATCCTTTTTGCTTGATATAATCCAGTTTGTAGCCGAGAGATTCCTTATCTTCATACGTAAGAAATACCTTTTTGTCTGCGTTATACATATATGGGGTTTTGGTAACAGGATCGAAATAGCGCTTGTTCGCTGGGTCCTTGAGCAGATTCAGCACATGCCAGATTGGATTTGCGCCAGCCGGCTGCTCTGGTGCAGCGTCATTCCAGATTCCGTATATGCCATCGGCTCCACCTCCGGTTGTAGGTGCTGTACCGTAAAGACCGGTGTTGTTAATGCCTCCATTTACATTCTTCCAGCCACGTGAGTAATAAGGAACTCCGATAACGATTTTTTCCGGTGGAAGCGTACCTAAATAGTATCGAACGGCCCAGTCGGTATTCAGAACCGGAGTGCCCAGCGCAGCGGTTTCTGTATCTCGAGAATCTGGGTAGAGGGCGGAATGCGGTCCTACATATCCATTCCACGCACCGTGGAAATCATAGGTCATGAGGTTTGCCCAGTCCAAATACTGGTTAGCTTCCCCTAACTTCATCCCGCCTAGAATCCAGGAGGAGGCGGTTGCGGCGATGGTTAGGTCATATTTCTGATTATCCTGTGCACCTGCCTGATCCAGCTTTTCGCGAAGCTTTTTCATCAGGAGAACATAGTTATTGTAGTTCACTGTACGCAGCGGCTCAGCTACACCGAAGTCATTCGGGTTACCTGATTGGCCAGTACCGGATGGGTACTCCCAATCAATGTCCACACCGTTGAACTGGTAGGTACGTAGAAAGTCTACGACGCTGTTCGCAAACGTCTCACGGCCAGCTTCTGAATTGGCCATGTTGAAAAAACCACCAGAACCCGACCAGCCACCAACCGAAATCAGGGTGCGGACATCAGGATAAAGCTGCTTATACTTTATAAGTTGGTTAAAATGCCCTTTAAACGGCAAATTCGTTAGCTGGTTGGGATAATCTTTTTCGATCGCTGCTGTACGGTCCATCAAATCAATCTTGTTCGTTTGAGGGTTTACCTTCGCGAATGCATAGTTAATATGAGTGATTTTATCCCACGGTATTTTGTCGACAGTATAAAATCCTTTGTTCTCCTGATCTCCCCACTCCGGGAAATAAGCAACAATTTTACGCGGATGATCTGCAGCGGGAGCAGGAGCAGCTGGCGTTGTTCCTGCTGCTAAGGCCACTTGCGACGATCCTCCTGCACTTGTGTAAAGCGGGAGCAGAATGATGGCGCTCATTAAGGCTGCAATGTAACGTGCGGATTTACTTCGCCTATTTCGTGTACTTATCTTCATTTAACATTCCTCCATAGGGGATAATATGATTTCACGGGTAGATAGGAACGATGATTCCCTACGCGCAAATCGGAATCTTAATTCAGTTTCCAAAGAGCGGGTGTGGTCGCCGGTTCCCAGCCTTGAAGTGAAGTATGGGGCTGAAGGCAGGTATACGTTTTGGCATTGTAGCTAACGACATCACCCGTTTTGTAGGCGATTCCTGCTGCCCAGCTGGAACTCCCAGGAGTCGGTGCTACAGTAGCCGTTGGTGTCGGAGTTGTCGTCGGTGCTACAGTTGGTGTCGGTGTTACTGTTGCGGTTGGTGTGGCAGTTGCTGTTGGCGCAACAGTTGGCGTAGGTGCTACTGTTGCCGACGGAGCCGGCGTTGCTGTTCTGCACAAGCTGATAAATTTCCAGACTCCGGAAGCACCGCTAAGGTCGGGACGATCGCCTTGGGTCCACCATTTGGCTTCATAGACTGAACCGTTATAAGAAACTTGCTGACCGCCCGTATATACGGCTGTCTGGCTCCATGCCGCTGCACATTGTCCCGGAGTAGCTGTTGGCGATGGAGTTAACGTTGGTGTCGGTGTTGAGGTTGGGGTTACTGTAGCCGTCGGTGTTGGTGTTGGTGTAGGCGTTACTGTTGGAGTTGGAGTTGGAGTTGGTTGCACAACTCCACCGCCAAGATCGGCGTTTAGTTTGTTGGTCAGTGTTTTGTTCCGGTCCCCACTTGTTTCCCAGAACATGGCGCCTGCAAGACCTTTTGATTTGAGATAACTGATCTTATGGCCAAAGGATTCTACATCGTCATAGCTGATAAAAGTTTGATTCGTTGGATTATAGAGATAAGGCACTTTTGATGTGTCATTCCAGTAACGGGTATAGCCGTTTTTGTTAATATAATTAGCTTCGAGGTCGTAGAAATCGTAGCTGCCCTTCTCCCATGTACCTGTGGACGAAACTCCAGAGGACAATTGGTATTGGCCATTTCCTGTTGCCGGAGCGCCACCCCATCCTCGACCATAGAATCCCATACCGAGAACTAACTTGTTTGCGGGTACGCCATGATCTAAATAGCTGGTTACTGCTTTATCGATGTTGAAATTTTGCGGTTCGGTCAGACCTGAGGCAGAAGCGGCAGGGTCATAATACAAAGGAGCATTGTGACCTGTAGTCTTATTCCAGCTTCCGTTAAAGTCATAGGTCATAATATTGATCCAATCTACAATGGAAGCAATACCTGCAAGATTATTGTTATTGACATACGTCGGGCCTGCCCCGGAAGCAATGGTCAGCAGGTAGGTTTTACCGTCGGTCTGACCGGCAGCATTTAGCTTTTCACGGATTTTTTGCAGAAGAAGGATATAGTTCTCCTTGTCTTCGGGACGGTAGCTGTTCCCTGCGAGCCCACCGCTAACTGGGTACTCCCAGTCGAGATCGACACCGTCCATTTTATATTTACGAATGAAGTCTACCGCAGAGTTGGCAAAAACCTCACGGGTCACAGCGGTGGCCGCCACATCCGAGAAACGGTTCGACCAAGTCCAGCCTCCAACGGAGATCATTGTCTTCAGGTTGGGGTTCTTTTCTTTCAGCTTCCACAGCTGCTTCAGGTTACCTTTGATGGGGTCATCCCATTTGTCATCTCCAAAGCTCTTACCGGTGTCAATCCACGGGTCACCCAGTACGATCGTGCCGTTCGGAACGTTAATGGTCTGTGCTTGCTCATTTTGACAGCTCCAGGTTACTGGATTCGGGCCAGTTGGGTCGGGGTTGCCGTGAATGCCATTCCAACAAATATCTGCGAAGGCGTAGTTAATGACATTCATTTTGGTAGGATCAATATCGGATACATTGTAAGCCCGCCCATAAGCGGCCCAAGATGCGTAATAACCAACCAGTTTATAATCCTGTGCAGCGTTGGCCGTTTTAGCACTACTACCCAGGGTTGAAAAAAGTGTCAGAACTAGCGCGGCGATCATCGCGATCGCAAAGGTTTTGCGTGAACTTTTTTTCATGAATATCATTGATTTTCTACCTCCGAGGTTTAATGTGTAGTTCGAAAACTTTTCGGCAAGAAATCCCGATGTTCACCTCCCGTAGTTTGAAATGGACCTGTACCTTCACCTGTGGGTATCTCTCATTCTACCGACATCCAATTCATAGATTTAGCAGCCCCAAATAGCCGTCCTCATGAAGCCTCACAAGGTAAGTAAGCGCTTTCTAAACTGCTGTTCTAAGAATTCCTTTTCTAATAAACTTGTAGATATAACAATGCTGGTAGAGGGTAGGATGGGTAGAAGAGTTGGGTTGGAGTTGAATAATTAGGATGAATTTCATATATATGAGTGGAGGCATTTCTTATTTTCAAGCATAGAGCGCGATTAAGCTAGGGATAAAATTCGGGAATGTAGGGGGAGATTTTTCTTATTGAAGGATACATATTTGATCGAGGTTTGATAGATTGGGCGCATGTCCTATTTTTCAGGAAACGTATGCAGAACACATAACCTTTGATGTCATGAATATAAATGATATACATGCCTGCAATATTTTTACGGAAATTACGCAACGCATCGCAGGTTCTTTTCGTTATAGTAGTATTATACGGAAGGTGGTGGGTTCACCGATGGTTGTGTGGGTGTTATGGCTGATCGCAGCCGGTGTCCTGTTTGTAGTAGAGATGATGACGCTTACTTTTTATCTGTTGTGGCTCAGTATAGGTGCATTAGCTGCTGGTTTGGTCTCGTTGATTGCTCCCGATGCTATTTTGTTTCAGGTGGTTCTCGGATCACTGGTCGCACTTGGTCTTACTATATTCTCGAAACCACTGGTTTCTAAATTTCGCAGCTCACGTGGGTTCAAGGATACCGGTACAGAAATCGTCGGCAGGCAAGGTGTCGTCGTTGAGCCTATTGAGCAAGGACAATATGGGCAAGTCAAGGTAGGTGGAGATACGTGGAGCGCAAGCTCGGTTCAGTCTCTGGGCAAGGATGAGGTTGTAAGAGTAGTGAAGAGAGGCACGACGATTATTGAAGTAGAACGATGGGGGGACATGAACTAATGGAATGGGCAATTATCGGAATTATTATTGTGGTGGTCGTAGTATTTGTGGCATTAACAGTCAAAATCGTACCACAACAGCGGGTAGGTGTAGTGGAACGTCTCGGTAAATTTAATCGTCTGCTGACTCCGGGACTGAACATTCTGATTCCTGTAATTGATCAGGTGCGTACGTACCATGATTTACGAATCCAGCAAGCGAATGTACCTCCACAAACGGTAATCACGAAGGATAACGTGCAGGTGCAGATTGATACAATTATTTTCTATCAGGTGGTTGGACCAGAGGAAGCAACCTATGGCATTTCTGATTATGTATATGGGGTAAGAAACATTTCGACGGCAACAATGCGGCAAATCATCGGTAAGCTTGAATTAGATGAGACCTTATCTGGGCGGGAAAAGATTTCGACCGATATTCGGTTGGCTCTTGATGAAGCTACAGAGAAATGGGGCGTACGGATTGAGCGTGTGGAAGTCATTGATATCAAGCCACCGCTGGATATTCAGGAAGCAATGGATAAGCAGATGAAAGCGGAACGGAGCAAGCGGGCGATTGTCTTGGAAGCGGAAGCTGCTAAGCAGGATATGATCCTGCGTGCTGAAGGGGATAAGCAGAGTAAGATTCTAAAAGCAGAAGGTGACAAGGAAGCACGTATCCGCCAAGCAGAGGGTTCACGGCAAGCACAGGAGCTGGAAGCTCATGGTGAGGCGAAAGCCATTCAAGCGGTGGCCGAAGCTGAAAAAATACGCATAGAGCTGATTCGCTCAGCAGGTCTGGATGAGCAGGTGCTAGCTTATCGCTCCTTCGAGGCGCTGGCTGAAATCGCTAAAGGTCCTGCGAATAAAGTGTTCCTGCCAACAAGCGCTGTTGAAACGCTGGGAAGTCTTGGGGCGATTGCTGAGGTATTCAAAGCGAGCAAGGATAGTAAATAGATTTTACAATTCGCGCTTCTTCCGTTAAAGTAAAAAGCAAAAACAACCTTATGCATACGAAGCTATTGTTGCTCATGCAAACTTTGAAGGAGAGAAGCTACCGTGACAAAAGAAATCTCACCGCTAGTTGAACTGCTCGGACTACAGCCCCACGTAGAGGGTGGTTGGTACAAAAGACTTTGGAATTCAGAATTTGAAATTTCCCAGGAAGTGCTAGGCGATAGCTATTCTGGATCACGTCATTCGGCATCTTCCATTTATTTTTTGCTTCACGAAGGCGAGCAATCTGATTGGCATACAGTATTGTCCGATGAAGTTTGGTTGTGGCATTCCGGTAGTCCAATCGTGCTTAGTCTCGGAGGTACTGGAGATAAGCCTGAGGATGTGCAGGAAGTTATTTTGGGTCTCGATATTGCTGCAGGCCAGCAGCCACAAGTGGTTGTTCCAGCGGGAGTATGGCAGGCCGCGCGTACGTTAGGTGAAGAACCGACGTTGGTCTCCTGTATCGTTTCTCCAGAATTCCATTTTGATGATTTCAAACTAATTGAGAAATAAAGAAGAGCGGAGGCTTTATATATGCCTCCGTTTTTTTATGAGGATTTTGGGAATGATGAAGCATTCTGCTATACTTTTGTGATAGCGCTTGCTTCTGAAGCGTGAATTTAGGTTAAGTAAGATTAATGAAATAACAATAAGCTTGGAGGGTTAAGCAATGAGTGAATTGAATGCACCGTTCTCGGGAGGTCCGACTTTAAATGATGGAGCGACTATGCCGTGGCTGGGCCTTGGCGTGTATCAGACTAAAGATGGGGAAGAGGTTATTCACGCGGTCAAGACCGCAGTGGAGCTTGGATATCGCAGTATTGATACGGCTGCTGGTTACAATAACGAAGAAGGTGTAGGTCAGGCTATTCGTGAATGTGGAGTGGCCCGTGATGAACTGTTTATTACGACGAAAGTGCGCAACCCTGATCAAGGCTATGAATCAACTCTGAAAGCGTTCGAAGTTAGCCGGCGCAAGCTGGGGCTGGACTATATAGACTTGTATCTCATACATTGGCCGGTGGCAGGAAAGTATCGGGAGACTTGGAAAGCTCTGATTCATCTGCAAAAAGAGGGCCTCATCAAATCTATTGGCGTGAGCAATTTTCAGATTCATCATCTGAAGGATATCATCGAGGACACTGGCGTGGTTCCAGTGGTGAATCAGGTGGAATTCCATCCGCTGTTGACTCAGCGCGAGCTGCTGAAGTATGCCAATGAGCAAGGGATCCAGCTTGAAGCTTGGAGTCCGCTAATGCAAGGGAACCTGGATCTTCCCCTTCTTAAAGAACTGGCTGGAAAGTATGATAAGACCCCTGCTCAAATTGTACTTCGTTGGGATTTGCAGCAAGGCGTCATTACGATTCCGAAGTCAGTACATGCGGATCGAATCAAGGAAAATGCAGGATTCTTTGACTTCACGTTAAGTGATGAGGATGTTAAAGCCATCGAAGATTTGAACAGAAACCATCGTTTCGGTCCCGATCCGGACAATTTTAATTTCTAAAAAATTACGAATACAAGCCAAACAGCAAGCCGCCGATACGGGGACTTGCTGTTTGGCTTGTCGCTTATTGGATGGAGACGTTATATTTACGCAGCCAGAGATCTACTTGGGCGAGGTAAGCAAAGAGCTGAGGACCGGACATGAGCTGGCCGAACCAAGGCAGATTGGTAGAGGATTCTGGGGAAGCGGCGATCTCACGGATTTTGGCAGCATCAATTAATGGGAGTATAGGTGAAGTAGAGTCATCTAGAATATTCAATACTTGTGTTCGTACTGCGTTTAAATAGGCTGGATTGTGTGTTTTCGGATAAGGACTTTTTTTACGATATAGCACATCATCTGGAAGAATTCCCTCAAGCGCTTTGCGTAAAATCCCTTTTTCACGACCGTTTAGGTTCTTGATTTCCCAAGGAATATTAAAGACATATTGAACGAGGCGATGATCACAATAAGGAACACGTACCTCTAGTCCGGCGCCCATACTCATTCGGTCCTTACGGTCGAGCAAAGTAGGCATGAAGCGGGTGATGTTTAAATAGGACATTACGCGCATTTGTGCTTGTTTACCTGTCTCCCCATCCAATGTTGGGACTTCGGCTACTGAATCACTGTATCTGTCACCCAAATATTCCAGCGGCCGAATCCATTCATTAACTTCAGGGGATAATAGACTGGCACGCATTTTAGGAGCAACAGACCAAGGGAAAGTGCCTGAGGAGAGCATTTCCTCCCGATGGAACCAAGGATAACCGCCAAAAATCTCATCGGCAGCTTCGCCGGAAATGGCTACAGTAGCATTCTTTTTAATCTCACGGCAAAATAAATACAAAGAAGAGTCCACATCGGTCATCCCAGGTAAATCGCGTGTGTACAGTGCATTATCAAGTGCTTCTACAAGCTCTGGTGTATCAAACGAGATATAGCGATGGTTCGTATTTAATTCATCGACCATTCGCTTAATCCATGGACCATCTGCTCCGGGCTGAAAAGTATGGCTCTTGAAGTGCTTGTCGTTATCGACATAATCGACGGAATACGTATCCACTCGTCCTTGACCGTTTCGGTTGTAGTAGTCCACTGCAAGTGCTGTTAACGCACTGGAGTCCAGCCCTCCTGACAAGAGGGAGCAGACAGGAACATCTGAGACCAGTTGGCGTTCGAGCGTATCCTGCAGCAGTTCACGCACCTTAGTAGCTGTTTCTGCTTCATTATCAGTGTGTTTTACGCTTTCCAGCTTCCAATAAGCATAACTACGCAGACCTTCACGGCTATAGATCATGGCATGCCCAGGACGAAGTTCCTGCATATCCTTATAAACACCGTGTCCTGGTGTACGGGCTGGACCGATAATAAAGATTTCCGCAAGTCCTTCGGGACCTACGACTGGCTGTACCTTGGGGTGCTGCAGCAGCGCCTTAGGCTCTGAGCCAAAAACTAAGACATCATCCACTTTACTATAGAACAGGGGCTTCACGCCTAAACGGTCACGTGCAAAAAAGACCTGATCCCGAAGACCGTCCCACACTGCAAAGGCAAAGATCCCATTGAGCTTCTCTACACAATCCGGTCCCCATTCGATATAGGCATGAAGCAGAACCTCAGTGTCACATTGGGTACGGAATTGATGACCCCGCTGCTTAAGTTCTTGTTTGAGCTCGGGTGCATTATATAATTCGCCGTTGTACACAATCGCGTATACCTGTTCCTCATGGCGGGTGATCATAGGCTGCGCGCCGTTCTCTGGATCGATAACGCTAAGTCTGCGGTGACCGAATGCACAGGGGCCTGAAATCCAAGTTCCAGCTGCATCCGGTCCGCGGTCTGCTAAAGTTTCAGTCATTTTGACCAGCAACTGCGAGTGCTGCGTGAGATCTCCGCGCCACTGGATAAATCCGGTTATTCCGCACATGATGGTTCATCCTCTCTTTTTGTGCGATTGTTGTCCTTACTTTTTTGCCAAGTAATACAGATATATGCCGAAGGAAGGCATAAAATGTATGTCCTTATCCGAACACTAGGGAAGAGAGGAATTTGCCAGGAGGGAAGGATGACAGGTGTATTATATTAAAGATGCCAAAATTCGCAGAATGATGGAGTATGACGGTGCGCCTTGTGCAGAAGTAGGTGTATTGCCAGGTGCTGTTAGTGATCCTGCACTTTTGGTGTATATCGTAGAAGATCAGCGCGAAGAAGGCTATGAGATTGTCCGTATTCTCACTAATGACGCTGATACTTCTACTGATTGGTTTGATAACAATATGCATGATGCTTTTAAAGATGTGACTTCGAGCGCGTTTACAGGCAGTATGATTATGACGCCAGAAGATGAACGTTCCAAGTTTCAGAGAGAATTAATGACATACGGAGATTTAAAAAAGCAGCTGGAGCAGCATTTTCGGAATCTGGAGTAATATGGAGTAAAAACGAGGGTATCCGTAAGCTATGAAAATAGCTAGGATGCCCTTGTTATTATTAAAATAGGATGAAGATTACTTATTTTCCAAAATGTTTGATCTTGAAAATTCTGCTGAATAGGGTATAATAAATATCGTTGCGTCAATACATATCATTAATTCTTATATGTCCCGGTAGCTCAGCTGGATAGAGCATGCGCCTTCTAAGCGCACGGTCAGGGGTTCGAATCCCTTCCGGGACGTCAAGTAACAGCCTTCCTTCGGGAAGGCTGTTTTTGCGAGCAGGGAAAGAGAAGCCCAGGTGGTTCGTCGGAGCAAAGGCATCGATAGGATCAGCTTCGCAGTCAGCCCGGAAGGGCTGCATCCCGCCTGGGGCGAGTAACAGCCTTCCTTCGGGAAGGCTGTTTTTGCGTGCAGAGCATCCTCGCCAAAGTAAGCAAACTGAAGCTCTGATAGATAATTAGGGAAAATCTCCCTATAATTCAGAGCTTTCTACTCAATAGACTAATAATTAGTTATGATGAACGAAAAGCAGCCCCTGTTTCGCACACCGTAGGTTAAAATGGAAGTTAAAAGGACAACCATTTCAGAGCTACATACGAAAGGAGCTGTTACTATGAAGAATACCATAAAATACGTTGGTTTGGATGTATCTAAAGAAAAAATTGCGGTGGCCATTGCAGATGAGGGTCGAGAACCCGCGCGATATTATGGAGCCATTCCCCATACCCCTGATGCAGTCGCTAAAATAATTCGGAAACTCAAAGGTTCAGGGATTACGCTAGAGGTCTGCTATGAAGCTGGACCTACCGGATATGACTTGTACCGCTGGTTGACGAAGATGGGGATTTCCTGCGTGGTGATCGCACCTTCGCGTATGCCACAGCGCCCTGGCGATGCCATAAAAACAGATCGACGGGATGCTGAAAAACTGGCTCAGCTCCACCGTGCAGGAGAATTGACTGCGATTTATGTACCGACTCCAGAACTCGAAGCCTTACGAGATCTTATTCGTGCGCGAGAAGATGCTAGGCAAGACCTACATCGGGCTCGGCAACGACTCATTCATTTTTTGTTGCGCCATCAAATTCACAAGCCAGAGGGCATGAAAAAACGCTGGACCAAAAGGTACCGGGAATGGTTGTCCATGCTGAGGTTTGATCATGCAGCTCAAGAACGAGTTTTCACCGAATCCCTGCAACAGCTCCGGGAAGTGGAGGAGCGAATCAAGCGCCTTGAAGCCGCAATGCGAGAAGAAGCGCAGATCTGTCCCTACGCACCTGTCATTCAAGCATTGCAAGGTCTGCGGGGAATCGCTCTGCTGACAGCTATGACTTTAGTGGTTGAGATTGGGAATTTCGAGCGTTTTCGTTCACCGGCTCAGCTCATGAGTTATCTGGGACTCGTCCCACGGGAGTATTCATCGGGAGCAAGCACCAAAAGAGGTAGTCTTACAAAAGTCGGAAATTCTGGAGTAAGGCGCGCACTGGTAGAGTCTGCATGGAGTTACCGTCACCGTCCAGCGATTAAAGGAGATTTAACCGTGCGATTGGAGGGGCAAAGTGCTCATGTGCATGAAACGTCGTGGAAGGCCCAAGAACGGTTACACAGCAAGTATCTGAAGTTAGTCAGACGCGGGAAGCACCGAAATTTAACCATGGCTGCAGTAGGTCGTGAGTTAGTTGGATTCATCTGGTCGATTGCGGTAGACGCAGAACGAAGAATGGCATAATTCGAATAAGAAAGAATAAAAAATATCCCAAGAGATTTGAATCCTTGGGGCATGGAGACAAAGAGAAAGGTACGAGGAGAATCCGTGAATTCCCTATGCACAGGATCCCTGATCTGACGTGCGAAATTAGTTTGCGGAAGCTCTTTCGACGTAGGCATAACATGTGGTAACCAACCCACGGATAGCAGATTGCCAGCCGACGACTTGCATTTTGTCTCTGTGCCCAAGGGATTGAAAACCCTTTGGTTTAAAGGGGAAAACAGGGGAATTGACGAATTCGTTCATAGCAGGGAAATCCTCCCTGTAATTTAACTAATTCGTTGGCGAATATAGATATTCTCCCGATTTTTAGGGAGGATTTCCCTCTTTTCATTCATTTCAAGCAATTATCGGCTAAATAGAGGGAGCTTTTCCCTAATTACTCTCAAAAAAGGCCAACCCTATAATTGGGGTTGGCCTAATTATACGAAAAGAAGGTGCCGAGAAAGTAGCCTTCACTACTTTTTCGGCACCTTGAGCCTTCCCGTGAAAAAGCTGTCTTGCATATGGCCACCGCTATAGAAGCGGCCAGATCTCCTCCCAGACAGTGTCTAGAATAGCTTGCATATTATCTTCCATACTGTTAATAGCGATTACCACTTGAGCATCCGGGGCAACCATGCAGAATTGACCGTGAGCGCCATCGGCACGATAAGCATCGTGCGTACACAACCAGAATTGACAGCCGTACCCTTGGCCCCAATCACCAGCTCCGTTATTTTCGATCTGCTTTTGTGTAACAAAATCAATCCAAGCTGCTGGAATAAGCTGCTGTCCCTTCCACATTCCTTTTTGCAAAAGAAGCTGTCCAAATTGGCTTAGTTCTTCGGTATTGATCTGAAGTCCGGCACAACCGAGGGTGATCCCTTGAGGAGTCGTTTCCCAATCAATATTTTCTATGCCTAGTGGGGCAAAGAGACGGGGAACGAGGTAATCCTTTACGGTTTGTCCGACACGGGCCTGAACCATGGCAGAGATCATAATGGTATCCCCGCTACTGTAGGTAAACTGTTCCCCAGGAGGTCTGTCTAAAGGCAGCGATAGATAATGTTGTATCCAATTTACATCCTTCAAGGCCAATCTTTCTTCAACCCAAAACGGTGGGGAATCATGCCCTGTACTCATACGTAGTAAATCGAACAAGGTCAACTCCCCAGGTTGCATGGAAGAACAGGCCTCTTTATGAGTGAATGCATATTCCGGAAACACATCTTTAAGTGTTGTATTTAGTGATAGCTTTCCTTCTTCGATGGCTAGACCCACCGCCATGCATGTAAAAGATTTGCTGACCGAATGCTGCAAGCGCCGGATATCCTCTGCGAGATCCACTTTCCCCACTAGAGATCCGTTTTGAAGCACACGTACATTGAATACATTTAATCCACGTTCGCGGATTTGAGCTTCAAAGCGAGTCATGTTTAACATAAAATGCAGCCCTCTTTCTCTATGATTCCAAGCTTGATGAGGTAGATTGTCGATCGAAATGATTGAAAATAGAGTGGAAACGTTTCCTATGACCGGATATTTAATAGCTAAATTGATGGTATTCTATTCTTATTTTAAAGTCAATGTAAGCAGGAAGACTACTGTTTAACACTAAACTACTTAGAATTTAAAATGAATTCGAGATGTGATTCATTTTTATTCGAAAATCATAGGTTGACTTCTAAAAAATATCTGTCCATAATGAACGTAATAAGCGATTTAGATACGAAAACAGTCAAAATGATGTCATGGGAAACGTTTCCCATCATTTCATGCGTTTCCACCAAGCTGATTTCATCAGGTGCAGGGGAGCTCATTATAGGGGTGAAACAGGGGGAATTATGAATATCAAGGATATTGCAAGACTATCAGGCGTTGGTATCGCCACGGTCTCCAGGGTAATTAATAACTCCGGTGTTGTAAGTGATGCAACCAGAGCTAAAGTAATGGCTGTTGTAAGAGAACATAATTACATTCCGAATGGAAATGCGAGCAATCTGAAGAAAACGCGTTCCAATACGATAGCGCTTATGGTTAAGGGAATTGCAAACCCGTTTTTTGCAGACATGATCAAAGAAGTAGAGCGTCAAGTAAATCTGCGCGGCTGTCCGCTTCTGATCCAGCATGTTGAAGATGGAGTGGATGAGATCAATGCTGCTCTTCAGCTTGTGAAGGAAAAGAATTTATACGGGGTAATCTTTATGGGTGGTACATATGACCATTCTGAAGAAAAATTCAAACAATTGCCGATCCCATTCGTTTTGACTACCATCACGACTACGAAGGATGTTGATCCTGCCGTATTCTCCAGTGTGATCATTGATGATATGCAAGAGTCCTATAAAGCTGTGAGCTATCTAATTTCACTCGGACACCGGAACATTTGTTTTTTGGCCAGATTTCCTTTGGTTCAGCATACTACCGGAAACCGTCGTCTTATGGGTTATATCAAGGCGCTTGAGGATCATGGGATTGAGTATGATGCTGCCTTGGTAGAGGATTGTGAATACAGTCCAAGTTCTGGCTTTACAGCTACGAAAAGACTGCTCAATAAGAAGAAAGATATCACTGCTGTCTTTGCCGCATCAGATACCATTGCTATCGGAGCTGCCAAAGCTTTATTGTCCTTGGGTCTATCGATTCCAAATGATATTTCGATCATCGGATTTGACGGTATAGAGATGGCAGAATACTATCACCCATCGTTGGATACGATTAGCCAGCCTGGGGTGGATATGGCGAAAGCCAGTGTTGAAATTCTGTTTGACCTGATTTCGGGACAATCGGAGAACAAGCATGTGGTATTCGAGTCTGTTTTGGTTAAGCGGGGATCTTGCAAGAAGATTAATAAACAAGCATAAATACCTTCGGCGTCCTTGTAAGGACGGTAAGCGTTTGAGCGAGAAATAGAAGGATAATTTATTGCGTAAGCATATACTTTCTTATATTTTAAAAAAAAGGTTCCGTAAGGAGATGACATATGGCACTTCTAACAGTGGAGACCGGTTCTCCTACCTTAAGAATGACAACGTCCATTAGCATAATCTCCCCCGTTGATTCGGGCAACACCTCCGGTGGGACGCTTTATCTGTTACACGGTGCTGGCGATAATGCTAGCACATGGTACAGGATGACCACTATTGAGCAGTATGCTAACAAGTATGGCTGTACAGTCATAATGCCTCAGGTAGGAAGAAGTTATTATACAGATATGGAGTACGGACTGGATTACTTCCACTATGTTACGCAAGAGCTGCCTGAGCTTTGTGGCCGAATGTTGAGACTGGATGATGATCCGCAGAAGACGTATGTTGCCGGACTATCGATGGGTGGATATGGGGCATTAAAATGTGCGCTTACCTATCCTGAGCGTTATAGCAAAGTCGTTTCTTTATCAGGCGTTACAGATATTCAGAAAAGATTGAGAGACCCGCAAATGTCTTCGGATATGGCGAGGGAGATGGCAGGCACTTTCGGAAAACGCTTACAAATCAAGCCGGATCAAGATCTGTATGCTTTAGCGGCTAAATTAATCGACGAGGAACGTGAGCTGCCTTCGATGCTGACCTGCTGTGGTTCAGAAGATCCATTTGTGGAGATGAACAGGGAATTTGCTTCTTATATGCAGGCGAGCCCCTATACATTTCGATATGTTGAGACCTCAGGAACGCATGAATGGAGATTCTGGGAGCAGCATCTGAAGACGGCTTTTGATTTCTTGTACAACTAAGAGTAAAGAGTAATTTTAGAGAGATATTATGGAGGATTTGAGATGAAAGACCAGCAACTGACGTCCCTGTTGAATCAGATGACGCTTGAAGAGAAGATCGCACAATTACAGCAGCTTGCTGCTAATTTCTATGAAGGGGCAGAAGAAGGAGGGAAAATCACTGGCCCTATGGCATCCATGGGGATTACGGATCACATGATTGAGAATAGTGGTTCAGTACTTGGACTTTCGGGCGCAGAGCAAGTCATTGCCGTCCAGGAAGCTCATTTACGTAAAAATAGATTAGGTATTCCATTACTGATGATGGCGGATATCGTGCATGGCTTCAAGACGATTTTTCCGGTGCCACTAGCGATTGGCTGCTCTTGGGATATGGAACGAGCAGAGCTGAGCGCCGAGATTGCGGCTAAAGAAGCGGCGGTCTCCGGTGTACACGTCACTTTTGCACCCATGGCGGACCTTGTTCGGGATCCGCGCTGGGGTAGAGTGATGGAGTCTACCGGCGAAGATCCTTATTTAAATGGTAGGTTTGCTCGTGCGTTTGTACGCGGATTTCAGGGAAGTGACTTGACGGGCGATGAAAGTCGTCTGGCAGCTTGTGTTAAGCACTTTGCAGCCTATGGTCTATCCGAAGGCGGACGGGATTATAATACGGTCGATTTGTCAGAACGTCAGCTAAGGGAATATTATCTGCCAGCCTATCGCGCTGCTCTGGATGAGGGCGCAGAAATGGTGATGACTTCGTTCAACACGATTGACGGAATTCCGATAAGCGGAAACGTTAAGCTGCTTCGTCAGCTGCTGCGTGAGGAATGGGGCTTTGACGGCGTGTTAATCTCGGATTGGGGCGCGGTGAAGGAACTGATCCCGCATGGTGTCGCCGAGGATGAAGCTGAAGCAGCACTTAAAGCTATCAAAGCTAGCGTGGATATCGAGATGATGACGGAGTGTTATGTGCACCAATTACCAGCTCTTGTAGCTGATGGGCAAGTGGACGAAAGCATCATCGATGAAGCCGTACTTCGTATTTTGAAATTGAAGCAAAGATTGGGCTTGTTTGAGAATCCTTTACGCGGGGCAGATGTAGAGAAAGAGCGTGAAGTGATTTTCTGTGAAGATCACCGGACAGCAGCGCGTGAACTAGCAGTTAAATCCTGTGTACTCCTTAAGAATGATCAGGTTTTACCGCTTGCGGCTGAGCAACACATTGCACTAATCGGACCTTTTGCCAATAACGGAGATATTCTTGGACCGTGGTCCTGGTTGGGTTCAACAGAAGAAGCTAGCCGTCTTGCCCCAGCAATGGAAGCTCGTGCTGTTGCGGGTAGAATTACCGTTGCCGAAGGCTCCGGGATTGAGAGCTTTACAGAAGAGCAATGGCTGGAGGCGAAATCGGCAGCATTGGAAGCCGATGTGATTGTGCTGGCACTTGGAGAACATTCGGACATGAGCGGAGAAGCTGGAAGTCGTTCAGATATCCGTTTGCCGGAAGCGCAGCGTGAGCTTTTGCAGCGTATGAAGATGCTGGGCAAGCCTATTGTGGTGGTGTTATTTAACGGACGCCCACTGGATCTTAGTGGCGTGATCGAGAACGCGGATGCTATTCTGGAAGCCTGGTTCCCAGGAAGCGAGGGCGGCGCGGCGATTACCAGCCTACTGTATGGTGACGAGAATCCGTCAGGAAGATTAACGATGTCTTTCCCTGTATCTGTTGGGCAAATTCCGGTCTATTATAATCATTTCAACACTGGACGCCCTCTTGGACCGGGTGCGGACAAACGTTATGTCTCACAATATCTGGACATTCCTAATGAGCCGTTTCTGCCATTTGGCTTCGGTCTAAGTTATACGACATTCAGCTACAGTGAGCCGCTCCTTTCCGGTGAAATCATGACGAAGGATCAGCCTATTAAGGTGATTGTTACGGTGACTAATACGGGCAATGTAAAAGGTGAAGAGGTAGTACAGCTCTATATCCGAGACATTTCAGGAGAAGTTGTCAGACCGATGAAGGAACTGAAGGACTTTGCCAAGTTCAGCCTCTCCCCGGGAGAAAGCAAGGAAGTAAGCTTTACGCTTACGGAAGAACAGCTTCGTTATTATCATAGCGATTTAAGCTTTAGCAGTGATCCGGGCAAATTCAAATTGTTTGTGGGTCCAAATAGCCAAGAGGTTAAAGAACGCGATTTTCGCTTAACATTAGCTTAAGTAGAATATATACGACACACGCTGTCGTAATCGAGGAGTGCAAAAATATGACTACTAATATGAATTCTAACATCCATTTAAACGCTGGAGACTTATCATTCACTTTTACAAACAGTGGGGACTTGTTCCAAGTTCTTCATGAACGGACAATGATCAATCAATTATTGCCTAATATTGTGGATGGCTCCTTATCCAATCTATATTTACGTATTCATAGTAATGGAAGCATTCAAGCTGTTCCTTTGCTGGGCATTCATTCTTCAAGCACTGTACGTAAGGCCGGGAACCGCTTGGTTTGGGAAGGTACTGCGGAAAATATTGAATATCAGGTTATTTTTACTCCTACGGCTCAAGGCGCATGGTTCTGGGATGTGAAGCTTTCGGGACATGAGGCAGATGTGGATCTCGTGTACGGACAAGATGTGGGTATTGCCGATATCGGTGCTGTTCGCAGTAATGAAGCCTACCTGTCACAGTATATTGATCATGCCGTATTCGAGGATCAGTCAAAGGGATATGTAGTATGCTCCAGACAGAATCAACCGCAAGGTGGCAAATTTCCATATCTACAACAGGGTGCAATCACTAAGTCAGCAAGCTTCTCGACAGATGGTTTTCAATTCTTTGGATTGTCTTATAAAGAGACTAATCAACCGGAAAGCTTGAGCCGTGAGCAATTAAGTAATGAAATCTATCAATATGAATTCGCTTATACTGCATTGCAATCGGAGCGGGTGAAATTGAGTGGGGAAGCAAGGTTTGTATTCTACGGATTGTTCAAACAAGATCATCCACAAGCGATCACTACCCTAGAATTTACGAATGATATCGCTGCGGCTTGGGATGCTGTAAAAGATTTACCTTTAGAAGCTGAAGCACCGCTCGAACGTTCTTTCCTCACGAAGGAGCTTGGTGCTCCGCTGGTGGCAGATTCTCTATCAGAGAATGAGATCGAAGGTCTGTTTCCAGTTCGTTATCAAGAGGAGAAAGAAGGAGACGTTCTACTGTCTTTCTTCACTGAAAATTATGAGCATGTAGTCCTAAAAGAGAAGGAATTACGCGTAGAACGCCCACATGGTCATATTCTGATGAGTGGGGATAACGCTCGACTTAACGATAAGGTTATCACGACAACTTCTTATATGTATGGGATTTTCAACTCCCAAGTAGTCATTGGCAATACCAATTTCAACAAGCTAATGTCCAATCCTAGAAATGCGCTTAATATTCCAAAAGCTTCGGGACAACGAATTTATGTGCAGTGGAATGGCGAATACCGTCTACTGACCATGCCATCCCTGTTCGAGGTTGGTTTCAACTATGCCCGTTGGTATTACAGAACAGAAGGCGAATGCTTTATTATTACGAACTACACTACGGCAGATTCTCCGGAAATATTCCTGAATGTGCGTACGGAAAGCGGAAAAGCTTATCGCTATTTAGTCACTAATCAAATCACTATGAACGTTAATGAATACGAGCTTCCATATCAATGCAAGCAAGAAGAGGGAACTGTGACCTTCTCGGCGGACAGAAGCGCACTAAGTGCTGGAGAGTATCCTGACTTGCAGTATAAATTCCAGGTACAGGGAGCGGAGTTTACGCTTCAAGATGAAGGCAGATTCGTTACCAATGCTCCACACACAGATGCACCGTTAGCTGTTCTGGAGTTGTCGGCGAGCAGTGAGTGGACTTTGAATATTCAAGGCCTTCTGGATGGTAAGGAGATTCATTCGAGCAGCCGTACAGTTGAAGAGGAAATTTCCACATACCGCGAGTTCTATAGCGGGGTTATGAATGGCTTCCGCTTGACGCTAGGTGATGGGTCAGAAGGTGAGCTGTTTAAAGTGAATGCTCTGGCTTGGTGGTATACACATAATATGCTCGTCCATTATTCTGTCCCTCACGGGCTGGAGCAATATGGCGGCGCTGCCTGGGGAACTCGTGATGTGTGTCAGGGACCTGTGGAATATTTTATGGCTACGCAAAAATACGAACAGGTTCGTGAAATATTGCTGACGCTGTATGCTCATCAATATGAAGATGACGGTAACTGGCCACAGTGGTTCATGTTTGATAAATATACGAAGATTCAGCAAGAGGAAAGCCACGGGGATATTATTGTGTGGCCGCTCAAAGTGCTTGGAGACTATTTGGCAGTAACTAAAGATTACAGCATTTTGCAAGAAACAGTGCCGTATACTCGTAAGCATAGTTTTGACTTTACAGAGAAAGAAGCGACACTGCTGGATCATGCGCGGAAGGAAGTTGCGTATATTAAGAACCACTTCCTGCATGATACGCATTTGTCTTCTTACGGTGATGGAGATTGGGATGATACACTCCAGCCTGCGAATCCACAGTTGAAGCAATACATGGTTAGTAGCTGGACAGTGGCGCTTACCTATCAGACTCTTAATCAGTTCTCGGAAGTTCTTCGTTCCGTTGATCCAGCGGAAGCAGACGAGCTGAAGGCAATGGTGGATGGTATCCATGAGGATTTCAATACACATATGCTCCAATCTGAGGTGATTCCTGGATTCCTGTATATGGAAGATCCAGAGCAAGTGAAGCTTTTGGTACACCCGAGTGATAAGGAAACAGGAATCCAGTATCGTCTGCTGCCAATGACGCGTAGTATGATCAGTGAGCTATTAACTCCGGAACAAGCCGAAGCTCATTATGAAGTGATCCAAGATAAACTATTCTGTCCTGACGGTGTACGTTTAATGAACCGTCCAGCACAATATGTTGGCGGTGTAAGCAGTCATTTCAAACGTGCAGAGCAAGCTTCTAACTTTGGTCGGGAAATTGGACTTCAATATGTACATGCGCACATCCGTTATGTAGAAGCTATGGCTAAGCTAGGGAAAACCGATCAGGTCTGGAATGGCCTAGCAGCGATCAATCCGATCGGAATTCGCGATGTGGTGCCAAACGCTGAACTACGTCAAGCTAACTCCTATTTCAGTAGCTCGGATGGTAAATTTAACACTCGTTATGAGGCACAGGAGAATTTCGATAAGCTGCGTAATGGTGACGTGGCGGTCAAAGGCGGCTGGAGAATCTATTCCAGCGGTCCTGGGATCTACATGAATCAGTTAATCTCGAATGCACTAGGGATTCGTACCGAAGGCGGAGATTTAATTGTTGACCCCATCCTGCCGGAGTCGCTGGACGGCATGCACTTTAGCTTTGAATATGCAGGTACTAAGGTAGACTTTATCTACCACCTTACGGGTGGGGAGAACAGTCGGATTACTATCAATGGTACAGAAGTGCAGGCTGAAGGTACACTTAATCGCTACCGTAGTGGCGGTGTTCGGATTAAGCGTGAGGACTTTGATCGTCTCTGCGTAGAAGCCGGAAATGTGATTGACATTTATAAGTAAGCTAATCATTAAAGGGCAATCTCTACGATAAGTGTAGAGATTGCCCTTTTTTTTGAAATACTACATACGGCTCGGTGTTGGTAATCCAAGTACTTCTAGCACATCACCTAAAGTGTTCTTAAATCTCGAAGTAAGCCAGAGGCGAAAGGCAATGGTCGCCGCCTCCCCTTTTAAAATCGGACAAGTAGAATAAAAATTATTGAAGAGAGTGGCTAAAGTATGTGCGTAAGTGCAGAGTATATTCGGCGTCAGTTCTACGCTTGCAGAATACAAGGTCTCCTCCCAGAGGCTAAGCTGTCTCAGCAGAGCAAGCTCTGCTTTTTCCATTTCGAGTGGGAATTGAATCTGTGAGGCATCTGTGTGGATTGGGAGGGTGGATTTGCCCAAAACACTACTAGCACGGGCATAGGTGTACATCAGATAAACTCCTGTGTTGCCGGATATTTCGGTAGCCTGTTTGAAGTCAAACACAATTTCTGTTCCCAGATTAAACCGCAGCAGATAATAGCGAATGGCAGCAGCTGCAATGATATGGCTGGGAAGCCCCTCTTTATCGGAGCGTGAATGTTCGATATTCTGTTCCATAAGCTTCACTAAATCGATCACCTTAACACCAATTCCTTGGCGCCCTGACATGGCATAAGAAGATTTTCCTTCCGAAATATTTATTCCCAGCTCGGCTGCGGAAGCCGGACTAAGGGACACCACACCATAACTCACATGATGGAGTTTCGCGGCTTGATCGTTATAACCTAATGCGCCCAAAGCCTGCTTAACCATTTGCTGCGGATATTCCTGTCTATAATCGATCACGTTAATAACACGATCCGCCTGTCCATAGGGCTCCTGGGTTCCAGTTAATCCTGTAGTCCATAAGCCGGACGAGAATTCACTGTAGGTGAAATCCTTGGTTAATAGACCAAATTTCCAGAGGTGATAGGCAATGTCTTTGGCAGTGTAAGTCAGAATACCATTCGAACGTACAAGTACCTTATCCATATGATGATCCTCCGAATCCGCTCCATTGCTAATCGCTGTCCCTTGCTTTAACACCCAGCAGCCTGCCAGCTTACCTTCAGTCTCCTGTACAAAAACCGTGGTTTGCTTCAATTGCTCAGATGCGGCTGCCCAGAATCCCTCTTTTAAAATATTACTTTCCCATACCAGCAGGTCATAGTGAATACCGAAACGCTTCATTTCCTCTACATGTTCTCTCACCATACGTTCAGCGACAAGGTTACCCAGCCACGCCTCATTGCCGTTACCCTGTTCCAGGGCATGCAGCATTTCTGTGCGCTTATGTGTCATCTCTGGATTCTGTGCATATTCTTTATTCACTTTGGCATAAAGATCCCAGCAATAATCACCAAAACGCTGATGATCTCCTTCCAACGGTACATTCAATAAACCAACGACTGTATCCGCTAACTGGTTGCCCAGATCATCGACGTAGTTATGGACCTCTACGTTATGTCCGGTTCTTTTCATTAGTCTGACCAGCGCATCGCCGATGCACGCATTTCTCAGGTGACCAACATGAGCAGCTTTGTTTGGATTGATTGAGGTGTGCTCGATGATGACCTTTTCCCCTGTGCTGTTGGGCAGTTCAAAGGAATGTTTAGCCCATATCCGCCAATCCATGTACAAATTAATAAATCCAGGAGCAGCTACTTCGACCTTTTGTAAAAAGCCTGTGTAGCTCTCTTGTAATTTAAGCTCTGCTTTTACTAACTCTGCTATGACGAGAGGTGATTTGCGCAGGATTTTGGCTAGCTGCATAGCAATATTGCAGGAATAATCACCATGCTCTAGATTAGCGGGCTGCTCGATCAGAATAGGAACATCGTTTGGGTAAGGAATTTCTAAGGTGTGGAATACTTTTTTTACACTTTGTTCAATGCTGTTTTTGATGGTTTGACTTAACATTTTATACCCTCCTTTGAAAATACAAAAAAGCCCTCGTCTCAAAAGAGACGAGGGCTTTAGCGCTCGCGGTACCACTCTCGTTGCTAAACAGACATTTAGCCACCTTACAGGATAACGGTCTTCAGCCGGGACTTCCTACTTGGGTTCAGAAGTCCATCTCACGGGTGCGCTTCATTAAGTGATCTGTACCGGCTTACACTTACCCGGCTCGCTGAGGACTAGAACACCTTAACTACTCTCCCGCTCATCGATGCTTGAATAATTTTAATCAGTATAACGAATATTTTGAAAAAAGCAATAGGGCGAAACTCGGTATCAATCTGGAAACGCTTGAGTTTTAGATTGTCCGATAAGTAATTACAAACTCACAAAACAGAAGGGGCTCTCATTATTGAGTGGAAATTCCTTTGCATAAATGTCCACGCATTAACTTTAAATACAGAATATTACTATATAGAGCTATTAATTATGGATCATATTACTAGTTTTATAGTTTGTATTTTTTCAAATTGAGTGAAAGAGAGGAGTGAATAAAGATGGCATTATTTTCAACCGGACCTATAGATAATAGTCCAATTCTGGGGATCAGACAAACACAAATCGTAACAGTAAAAGTGGTTAATCGGGATTCTCTTAATCCTTATAATCTCGTCATTCAAGGCTTTTTTCTAAATGGATCAAGAACGATGTATGTGAATGAAATGGTAAATCTCACACCTAACCAAGTTCTAACTAGGAACTATTTTGCAGATTTAGATGCATTTGAATTTGTGTTTGCAACATTAGAAGAAGTTGAAGCACAGGTAGGGATCTCGGTCTGGGGAAAACAGGCTTCAGGACAATTGGTAGATCCTCATCGTGTAGTAGCATGGGAGAAGCACGCAGAAATAATCTAAAGGAGTGTTGAGAATTGAGCTATTTATCTACCGGGCCGATAGATAATACCATGGTGGGTGGGATACGACCTACTCAACATGTTACGATCAAAATCGATAACCGAAGCGATGTTACTTCTTCTACGGTTCTCGTCCAAGGATATTATATGGATGGGACAAGAACTTTGTATGTTAGTCAGCTTATTAACGTAATGCCTGAGCAAGTCATAACCAATGATTATTATGCTGATTTTGATGCATTTGAATTTATATTTACGACTTTAAGCCTGGTAGATGATCCTATTCAAGTTTCAGTATGGGGGAAAAATAGCTCAGGGCAAATCGTTACTGCTCACCGACTTGTTCATTCAGAATTACTCGGAGCAACCGTAGGGGCAACTGGGGCTACAGGTGATACAGGAGTGACTGGAGCGACGGGAGCAGACGGAGCTACTGGTGCGACGGGGGCTGATGGAGTAGCTGGTGCAACCGGAGCTGCCGGAGCAACGGGAGCCGATGGAGTGACTGGTGCAACGGGAGCCGATGGAGTAACAGGAGCGACCGGGGCTGATGGAGTGACTGGTACGACCGGAGCCGATGGAGTAACAGGAGCAACGGGAGCCGATGGAGTGACTGGTGCAACGGGAGCCGATGGAGCGACTGGAGCGACCGGAGCCGACGGAGCAACTGGAGCAACGGGAGCCGACGGAGTGACTGGAGCAACGGGAGCCGATGGAGCGACTGGTGCGACCGGAGCCGACGGAGTGACTGGAGCAACGGGAGCCGACGGAGCAACTGGTGCAACGGGAGCCGATGGAGTGACTGGTGCAACGGGAGCCGATGGAGTAACAGGAGCGACCGGGGCAGATGGAGTGACTGGTGCGACCGGAGCCGACGGAGTGACTGGAGCAACGGGAGTCGCTGGAGTGACTGGAGCAACGGGAGTCGCTGGAGTGACTGGAGCAACGGGAGCCGATGGAGCGACTGGTGCGACCGGAGCCGATGGAGCGACTGGGGCGACCGGAGCCGACGGAGTGACTGGAGCAACGGGAGCCGCTGGAGTGACCGGAGCAACCGGAGTCGCTGGTGCAACTGGAGCAACGGGAGCCGCTGGAGTGACAGGAGTAACGGGAGCCGACGGAGTAACAGGAGCGACAGGAGCAACGGGAGCCGACGGAGTGACTGGTGCAACGGGAGCAACGGGAGCCGATGGAGTGACAGGAGTAACGGGAGCCGACGGAGTAACAGGAGCGACAGGAGCAACGGGAGCCGACGGAGTAACAGGAGCGACAGGAGCAACGGGAGCCGACGGAGTGACTGGTGCAACGGGAGCAACGGGAGCCGATGGAGCGACTGGTGCGACCGGAGCCGATGGAGTGACTGGTGCGACCGGAGCCGACGGAGTGACTGGAGCAACGGGAGCCGATGGAGCGACTGGGGCGACCGGAGCCGCTGGAGCGACTGGGGCGACCGGAGCCGACGGAGTGACTGGAGCAACTGGATCCGCTGGAGCGACTGGGGCGACCGGAGCCGCTGGAGTAACAGGAGCGACCGGAGCCGATGGTGCAACAGGAGCAACGGGAGCCGCTGGAGTGACTGGTGCGACCGGAGCCGCTGGAGTAACAGGAGCAACGGGAGCAACCGGAACCGCAGGAGTGACAGGAGCAACGGGAGTCGATGGAGTGACAGGAGCAACGGGAGTCGCTGGAGTGACTGGTGCGACCGGAGCCGCTGGAGTAACAGGAGCGACCGGGGCTGATGGAGTGACTGGTGCGACCGGAGCCGATGGTGCAACTGGTGCAACCGGGGCTGATGGAGTGACTGGTGCGACCGGAGCCGCTGGAGTAACAGGAGCGACCGGGGCAGATGGAGCGACTGGTGCGACCGGAGCCGACGGAGTAACAGGAGCGACAGGAGCAACGGGAGCTGAAGGAGCGACAGGAGCAACGGGAGCAACCGGAACCGCAGGAGTGACAGGAGCAACGGGAGTCGCTGGAGTGACAGGAGCAACTGGAGTAACAGGAGCGACCGGGGCTGATGGAGTGACTGGTGCGACCGGAGCCGACGGAGTGACTGGGGCGACCGGAGCCGATGGTGCAACTGGAGCAACTGGAGCAACGGGAGCCGCTGGAGTGACTGGTGCGACCGGAGCCGCTGGAGTAACAGGAGCGACCGGGTCTGATGGAGTGACTGGTGCGACCGGAGCCGACGGAGTGACCGGAGCAACGGGAGTCGCTGGAGTGACAGGAGCAACTGGAGCAACTGGAGCAACCGGAGTCGCTGGAGTGACAGGAGCAACCGGAGTCGCTGGAGTGACAGGAGCGACCGGAACCGCTGGAGCGACTGGTGCGACCGGAGCCGCTGGTGCAACAGGAGCAACGGGAGCTGAAGGAGCGACAGGAGCAACGGGAGCAACGGGAGCCGATGGAGTGACAGGAGCAACGGGAGCCGATGGAGCAACAGGAGCAACCGGAACCGCAGGAGTGACAGGAGCAACCGGAACCGCAGGAGTGACAGGAGCAACCGGAGTCGCTGGAGCGACTGGTGCGACCGGAGCCGCTGGAGTAACAGGAGCGACCGGGGCTGATGGAGTGACTGGTGCGACCGGAGCCGACGGAGTGACCGGAGCAACGGGAGCCGATGGAGCGACTGGTGCGACCGGAGCAACGGGAGCCGACGGAGTGACTGGTGCAACGGGAGCTGAAGGAGCGACAGGAGCAACGGGAGCAACCGGAACCGCAGGAGTGACAGGAGCGACAGGAGTGACAGGAGCAACGGGAGTCGCTGGAGTGACAGGAGCGACAGGAGCCGCTGGAGTGACAGGAGCGACCGGAGCCGCAGGAGCAACAGGAGCAACCGGAATCGCAGGAGTGACCGGAGCAACCGGAGTCGCTGGAGTGACAGGAGCGACAGGAGCCGCAGGAGTGACCGGAGCAACGGGAGTCGCAGGAGTGACCGGAGCAACCGGAATCGCAGGAGTGACCGGAGCAACCGGAGTCGCTGGAGTGACAGGAGCGACAGGAGCCGCAGGAGTGACCGGAGCAACGGGAGTCGCAGGAGTGACCGGAGCAACCGGAGTCGCAGGAGTGACCGGAGCAACCGGAACAACTGGTGTAACTGGAGCAACGGGGCCGAATATTCAAGCTGAAGGATTCTCTGCATTCCTGCCAACTTTGTCAGTATCTAGTTCTTCCCAACTTACGGGCTGGACTGTGACTTCTCCGTTCTATTCTGATCCATCCTTTAGCCCAGTTACGGGAAATTACACAGTTCCGACGACAGGTAGATATTCTATTGAAGCAACTATTAATTATTCCACAACCGCTTCTATCTCAATAAGTCTTGGTAGTGGAATTAATCCAGCATTTATAGTTCAGAGAACATCTCCTACCGCAACAAATCTGGTAAGTGGATTATTTCCTGTGTTAGATGTCAATGTTGCGCTTATTCTAGATTTGAGAGCTATTTTGGGGAGCGGGACTGTAACGCTGGCTGGTGAGTTTGCTCTAACAGCAGGTGATGTTATTGGCTTGTTCTATGTGTCTAATGGTTTGACAGTTCCTTTGAATTTGGGCGGCGCCAACACAGCAGGTATAGTTTGGTCTGTTCATGAATTGACTTAAAAATTGTTCTCTAAGTTTCAATGTTCAAAGAGGGGGATAACCTGTAGCTGTAAGTATAGCTCATGGGTTATCCTCTGTTTTGATAACACAATATGTTGTGGGCTAGACGGAGAAAAGTACTTTTAAGATTTGTAGTAGATTGAATTCTCATAGATTTACTAGTTTGCTCTGACAGTACTTAATATGTATAGCAGTGGCTTTTAATGGATGTCCACGCAATATTTCAAGATAAGAATATTACTATAAAGAGCCAGAAATTATGGACTGAAAAATATAATAGGCTCATCGTTAACAAATTTGGAGTAGATGGGAGGAATGATTATAGTGACGTTACAATTTTAAAAATTTATAGTGGACTATCTTGTTGTAGGGGTTTTTGATCTACAGATTTTAAGAGTATTTATAAATCTATTTGAATTGAAGAGGAGTTGAGAACTTGAGTCATTTATCTACTGGACCTATAGAAAACAATCTGGTAAGCGGTGAAAGACCTACTCAGCTTGTTACTATTAAACTGGTCAACCAGAGCGATGTCACTGCGTCGATAGTTCAAATCGAAGGCTATTATATGAACGGTACAAGAACACTATATGTTAGTGAACTTCATACGGTGGGACCTAATGAAGTACAAACGAATGACTATTATGCAAATTTTGATTCATTCGAATTTATATTCACAACACCAACTCTAGTAGATGATCCAATTCAAGTCTCAGTTTGGGGAAAAAGTAGCACTGGCCAATTAGTGACTGCTCATCGGCTTGTCTACTCTGAATTGTATGGTGAAAATATAGGGATTAGAGGAGCCACTGGTGCAACCGGAGATACAGGAGCCACCGGAGCAACAGGAACAGCGGGAGCCACCGGAGCAACAGGAACAGCGGGAGCGACCGGAGCAACAGGAACAGCGGGAGCCACCGGAACAGCGGGAGCCACCGGAGCGACAGGAAGTGCGGGAGCCACCGGAGCGACAGGAAGTGCGGGAGCCACCGGAGCGACAGGAAGTGCGGGAGCCACCGGAGCGACAGGAAGTGCGGGAGCCACCGGAGCAACGGGAACAGCGGGAGTCACTGGAGCAACAGGAACAGCGGGAGCCACCGGAGCAACGGGAACAGCGGGAGTCACTGGAGCAACAGGACCAGCGGGAGCGACCGGAGCAACAGGAACAGCGGGAGCCACTGGAGCAACAGGAACAGCGGGAGCGACCGGAGCGACAGGAACAGCGGGAGCCACCGGAGCAACAGGAACAGCGGGAGCCACCGGAGCAACAGGAGCCACGGGAACAGCGGGAGCCACTGGAGCAACAGGACCAGCGGGAGCAACAGGAACAGCGGGAGCGACCGGAGCAACAGGACCAGCGGGAGCCACCGGAGCGACAGGAACAGCGGGAGCGACAGGACCAGCGGGAGCGACCGGAGCAACAGGACCAGCGGGAGCGACCGGAGCAACAGGACCAGCGGGAGCGACCGGAGCAACAGGAATAGCAGGAGCCACTGGAGCAACAGGAACAGCGGGAGCGACCGGAGTAACGGGAACAGCGGGAGCCACTGGAGCAACAGGAAGTGTGGGAGCGACCGGAGCAACGGGAACAGCGGGAGCCACCGGAGCAACAGGAACAGCGGGAGCCACCGGAGCGACAGGAACAGCGGGAGCCACCGGAGCAACAGGAACAGCGGGAGCCACTGGAGCAACGGGCGCCACAGGTTCAGGTGCAATTATTCCGTATGCTTCTGGTCTGCCAGTAGCTATGACCACAGTTTTGGGAGGTCTTCTGAATACTTCAAGCGCAGTCGGCTTCGGCAGCAACGCAACAAACATTGCTATTACAGGGGGCACTATTGATCTTACAGGAGCGGCCGGGACCTTATTGAACTTTGCCTTCTCAGTTCCTCGTGCCGGAACGATTACGTCTATGGCAGCCTATTTCAGTACAACAGCTGCACTATCTTTATTGGGGTCCACAGTAACAATCACTGCTCAATTATATAGTTCTTCTACGCCTAACAATACCTTCACAGCAGTACCTGGAGCCTTAGTCACATTAAGTCCTGCATTTACAGGTGTACTTTCACTTGGCACGATTAGCAGTGGTACTACCACAGGCTTAAGTATTCCAGTTACGGTAGGAGAACGATTGCTCCTGGTCTTCACTTCAACGGTAACGGCCGGGCTTGACGTTGCGACAACCATTGCTGGCTATGCTAGCGGAGGAGTTACAATCGCTTAATCCGATGAATCTGAAATTGGGATATCCCAAAAGCCGTACGGCTACAGGATATCCCTTTATTTAGATCATCAGAATTTCACGAATGTCTTGTTCTGTAAGGGTAGATAACCCTTCCTGACCTGGCTGAATTACCTCATCGATCAAGTTCTTTTTCTTCTGTTGTAGCTCATACATTTTGTCTTCCACAGTACCTTGGGTGACGAGCCGGATCACTTGCACTACTTTTTTCTGCCCGATTCGATGTGCCCGATCCGCTGCTTGCTGCTCGACGGCAGGATTCCACCATAGATCGTATAGGATTACAGTGTCTGCCCCTGTTAAGTTGAGTCCGGTTCCACCAGCTTTTAAGGAGATCAGGAAAATATCTCGCTCTCCTTCATTAAACTGATTACATAAATCTACTCGCTGAGACACAGGCGTTTGGCCATCTAGATAAAAATATGGAATCCCTTGATATCCGAGTTCACGTCCAATCAAACCGAGCATTTCTGTGAACTGGGAGAATACTAGCATTCGTTTACCCGAACTGCGGCATTCCTCTATGATTTCAAACAGCTGCTCGAACTTGGCAGAGCTTCCTTCATACCCATCCACAAATAGAGCTGGGTGACAACATAGCTGGCGCAGACGAGTGAGACCAGCAAGGATTTTAATGCGATTATTATTACCGAAACTATCCTGGGTCAAATGCTTAAGCGCCTCTTTTTTCAAACGTGCGAGATAAGCGACATATAACTTCTTCTGCTCAGGGAACAGCTCACAGGCTTGGAGTGATTCGATTTTCTCAGGCAATTCTTTTAATACATCACTCTTTAAGCGCCGCAGCAAAAAGGGACGTGCCCGTTTCGCGATAGTTTCCCTCGGCAAATCGTGAAAAGCCTTCTTACCTGGAAAGAGCCCAGGAAACACAGTGCCAAAGATAGACCAAAGATCTTCTAACGCATTCTCAACAGGAGTTCCAGTAAGTGCAAAACGATGCCGGGCCTGAAGAGCCATTACAGCTTGGGCGGTCTGAGTAGTATGGTTCTTTATGGTTTGCGCTTCATCGAGAATCAGGGTATGAAAAGATTTCTTAGCATACAACTGAACATCTCTTCGAAGCAGTGGGTAAGAGGTAATGATTACATCTGCCTTCGCTGCATTTTTTAAAATTCGACCGCGTTCCGTTAAGCTTCCATCTGCAATAACAGCCTTGATCTCAGGCGTGAACTTTTTAAGCTCATTATGCCAGTTGTAGGTGAGAGAGGCAGGAGCGACAATAAGAGCGGGCAGACCACTCTGACGAATATCCGGAAGCTCGGAGAGCAGAAAAGCGATACTCTGCAGCGTTTTGCCAAGACCCATATCATCCGCTAAAATACCGCCAAAACGATAGTGGGCAAGCGTCTTCAGCCACTGGAATCCATACTGCTGATAATCCCGGAGCACAGGAGCTAGACTCTCTGGTATAGGGAAATCAAGATTCTCAGGATTGTGCATATTCGCAAGTAAACGTTTAAAGGATCTGCTCAGTTTGACGGAGTCACTTTGAGAATCGGAAGAGGTTAGATGTAACCCGCGAACGACGGGTAAAGAGAATTGCGCACCTTTAATCTCACCTTCTCGAATGCCCATCTCGTTCATAAAGGTGATGATTTCTTGGAGCTCCTCGCTCTCCAGTGGTAGCAGTGCCCCTTCAGGCAATCGGTAGTATTTACGCTTATCCTGAAGTGATTTTAAGACCATCACAATCTCAGATTCGGGAATACCACCCATGTCGAATTTAAAATCAAGCCAATCGGTTTTCTCATTCCAACTAATGCTTACCTTGGGTGGCGTGGTTCCCGTGAACAATCTTTCTTTGACAGCGGTGGTCGCATAGACCGTGAGTAGTGGCTCAAGCAACGGAATCGTGTGATACAAAAAATCGTACTCACCTTCCTCATCCGTCATAATATACCCGCCTTCGGTTTTGGCGAAGGATTCATGCTCCATCATCTCTAAAATTCGGGCCTCTCCTTCACCGTCGCGTATAAGAATCAAGTCCGTACCGCGAACATGGGCTTTTTCATCCAAAGGATTGATGATAATATCACCATACTGAAACTCTAGCCCGGCGAGCAGCCGATCTCTCACACGGTCCAGATAGAGCCTCGCGATAAGCTTATGTTGCACAATCCGATCAGCGATAGAGTCGGCGATATGCACATTTCCCAGTTTTTTCAGACCAGGGATAACCTTGTCCATAAAGGGCTCCATTTGTTCGGGGGCAATATCGATGCCGTCTCGACGAGAGGATTCCAACATTTTTTTCATCTCAGATAGACGCATGCATTCCTGAGCAGATAGCTTCAACAGCTTACCTTCAGACAGCACGAGTCCGTAGTCTTCCAGAACTGAGATCTGCTCAAGTCCTTGAATATCCAGATGGTATCCTTCGCCTTCGGCTTGTTCGAACGCAAAGCTAAGGGGTGGTGCTTCATTAGACATATGAATACCTTCGTACAACACCTCTTCTTGTTGCAGATATACCGACGAAACTTCTGAAAGAGCGGGCTGAAGCGTCCCCCAGAAAAAAGGAGGGATAGCCAGCAGGCGATCTCCCCCCAGGTTGCCACCATATGGAGAATAGTTAGTGACGTTATCGCGATACATTTTTTCATTTAAGACAATTTCAATTAGCTTCTGAAGAACGATGTTATCTTCCTTCCGAAAGCTGTGAATGGCAGGGTCATAGACGAAATGCTTCGAGAATTCGAAGGTTTCTCCACGATGTACACGTTCCAGAAAACCTCTTATTCTATGAACGACATAGGGTCGTTTTGAGCCGATTTTCATTTCTATTCCCAGCATGGTAGTGCTATAGCTGTAAGTGAATGGCTTGCAGATGAACTCGACATTTAATGGAATCCTATTATCTACAAAAGCCCCAGTACCGCTCGGACGTGGCTTATGGTTACTGAACATGCCTAGCAGGTTGCTCACAAGATGCTGGTCTCTGGACCTTCCTCCCATGTCTCGCGTAGAATCCGTAGAAATACGTGGGGTTAAGACTCCAGTATCCTCAATAGAAGATGGGCTAGAAGTTCCAGTATGATCTGGCCGTTCTCCAGCAGCTTCAAGGGCATCGATGCTGATCAGTACGGCTGCGATATGTTTGCAGAAAGGCCCTCCATGCGAGTAAGCAGGACAAGTACACTCTGCCGTGACATCACCATCGATATCGATGACAACAGTGACTTCGTAGCCAATGCCCCCTTGAACAAGCGCTTCATAACGAGATCGGGGCAGATCTGGGATGGATTCATTACGTTCTTCAATATCTATTATATCAATGCTTCCAGATTGGTAATAAGCCAATCCTTTTTCAAAAACAGACTTGCCGCACAGCAGCTTAATTACCCGTTCTGTCACACTAAAGCCCATAACATAATTCCTTCCTCGTAACTTGTTCTTCGAAAAGTCCGATTATTATATAGTCTTTATGATAACAGAACGGGCGTGCGCATCAAATAGGGGCTGCTACTCCACTAATCCCGTGCATAATAAAACGGATCGTCAGGTTAATTTCTTCCTCGTCGTTCCAGTCCTTCTCCGGCTGCAGCAGCAGGCGATTAAGCACATATCCTACAACGGATGAAATAGTAAAGCGTAGAATAGCGGGTGTAGGTAATTCGATGACTTCACCTTTTGCTTTGAAGTGTTCAACGATTTCGATGACGCGCTCCAGCACCTTACTTAGAATATTTTCTGCGAACTGTTCTCTGAGCACCGGTTGGAAAGGGATTTCCTGTATCAGAATCTTTAGAATTTTAAAATTCCTGCGGATAAACTCCAGACGGTTGATAATAAACGCCCGTAGGAATTCCTCGAAACTGTTATAGGGAACATCGAGTACCCCGTTAAAATTACGCAATACAAAGGGAGCGAGCATCCGACTCATGGTGGGGCCTATGATGGACAGCAGCAAATCTTTTTTGGTTTTGTAATATCGGAAAATCGTTCCCTCGGCCACGCCTGCCTTTTGAGCAATTTCACTAGTCGCAGCAGCAGCGTATCCTTTTTCGGAAAATACCTCAATCGCCGCATGCAGGATGGAAATCTGTTTCGGTGTCAGCTTTTCGTCTTCACGTAAGGCCAGCAGTTCTTCTATCCACTGTTCATCTATATTTTGTTCCGAAGAATCATTTTTCTTCATTATTGCCCTCCAAATTCGCTACATTTTGCGGTGCTTGCGCAGTGCCAATACATTCAGAAGCATGAATAATAATGAAAATCCGATCAGCACATACACATCTAGAGCGATGGCACTCCATCCTTTGCCGCGGATCATGATGTTCATAAGCGCTTCTGATCCATAATAAATTGGCGTTGCGTAGCCAACGCGCTGTAGCCACAACGGTAGGGTATCGAGTGGGAACAGTCCACTGAGGAAGACCTGTGGCACGATAATGAGCGGAATGAACTGAATCATCTGTAGCTCGTTAGCAGCAAAAGCAGACAATAGCGTACCCAGCGTCAGCGCTGTCATCGACAGCAGCATAGTGAGGAGCATGACATAACCAAAGCTGCCTATCATCATAATGCCAAGGATCTGAATGGAAAACCACGAGATCAACAGGGCTTGGAATACGGTGAAAATGCCGAAACCACATACATAGCCGAGAACAATCTCCCATCTTTTTAAGGGAGTAGAAAGTAGGCGTTCAAGGGTGCCTGTAGTCCGTTCTCGCAGGAAAGAAACGCCGGCAATCAGGAATACGAAAAAGAAAATAAATACACCAATCATAATCGGACCGAAGCGGTCAATGGTCTTCATATTCTCAGAACCGTATAGATAGCTAATCTGAGGTTGTAATTGCAGCTGTTTCTCTGTATCAGGAAGAAGCTTTTGTGATAATTGTTGAAGCGTCAGGATCACCGCTTTATTGGCGGTCGGATTGCTGCCTTCTAACAGCACTTGGGGGATGACTCCTGATTCCCCAGCCTTTCCGTCCAAAGTGATCAAAGCGTCAATCTTTCCTTCTACTAGAGCACTTTTCCCTAGCTCTTCGCTGGCATACTCTTTAATTGTAGCGTTTTCTTCTTTTAACACTGCGGAGATATTTAGTGGTACCCCGGATATCCCGATTTTAGGCTCATAGGCATCCCCGTTGAATACCAAGCTCATTAAACTTAGAACGATGAGCGGTGCAATGAACATTAAGGCCATCGTTCTTTTATCATGAATAAATTGTCGCAAAATCCGTAAGGTGATCGCTCGGATTCTCATGAACGGACACCTCCATAATATAGAAAGGCTTCCTCAATAGAAGCTGAGCCTGTGGCTTCAAGCAGTCCGGCGGGTGTGTCGGCGGCAAGCAGCTTGCCATCACGGATCATTCCAAGGCGATCACATTTCTCAGCTTCATCCATGACGTGTGTAGTTAGTACAATCGTGGTACCTTTCCGATTAAGAGCTTTTAGTTCTTTCCAGATGGATAGTCGGAGTACAGGATCGATACCTACTGTCGGTTCATCAAGAAGAAGTAGCGGAGGCTCATGGAGCAGCGCAATCGCCAGGGATAGGCGGCGTTTCATTCCGCCGGAGTATTGATCTACTCTTTTGCGCAGATGCTCCTGAAGATCTACTAGTTCCATAACAGCTTTGATGCGTTTGCCGCGCTCTGCACCTTTTAGTCCATATAGCGCAGCGAAGAACTCCAGATTTTCTTTTGCGCTGAGTTCCGTATATAGGGCATCAGATTGAGCCATGTATCCAATTTGCTGCAGCATGGATAACTTAGGCATAGTGACACCAAGCACCTTTACCTCACCTGAGGTCACCTCATCGATACCTGTAAGCAGCTTTACTAGCGTTGTTTTCCCGGAGCCAGAGGGCCCCAGTATGCCGAAGGTTTCGGCACGCTCCACTTGAAGTGAAATATCTTCGAGCACCTGTTTGTCTCCAAAGGCTTTACTAACATGGCTCACTGAAATGACTGGAACTTCCGAACCCATATTCATCTCCTCGATTCTGAATAGTCTGGGATACAAAGTGGTGTTACTGAGTACTCTGCACAACACTAATGAGTGAGCGCTCACTCATTAGTGTGCTCCGGAATCCAATAAATGTAAAGTGCTAGATTTCCGCTACTTGAAATCAACTGACAATCAGGTATAAATCGCAAAGTAGCGGCATTTTTGCACAAGATGTGAATACCTGCTCACGAACCAACTTGATATGATGTTAACAAGGAATACAGCTGGGGATGTTCGACAACTCAATGATGCAAATGCCATTGCTTCCGAAATTGATTTGGCGTTATGCCGAAATGGGTTTTGAACAATTTGCAAAAATGAGAGCAATTTGTGATACCTACTTCCTCGGCGATGTGTGCAACCGTGTATTTGCTTGAAGTCAGAAGATGAACGGCTTCCTGCATTCTTTTGACCGTTAAATAATCGGAAATACTGCTGCCTGTACATTCCTTGAATAAGTGGGATAAATGATGGGGGGAAAGATGTAGATCCTTGCTCATTTGATCGAGCCGCAAAGGTTTCTTGTAATGCAACTGCAGCCATTCCATAATACGTTCTGCCTGATGTGGTTTACGAAGCAATTGTTCCATGGAGGCCGGCTTCTGCTGTGTATCCCAAAGCGGCTTTAAAGTACGCAGGAACGTGATGAGAAATAATGAGACCTCTTCCATGAAATCATTTTTAGTCAAACTTGGAAGCGCTTTATCCAGATCCTTCAGAAGAGCTATCAGCGATTGCAGATCCTGCTGTTCATACCATCGGGGTGAGGAAGAATTGCCGCTGTGAATATGATGGAAAAAGCTTTGTAGGACGGGCCACTTCTCAAAATAAGCTTTAAATAGGCTGGGTTCATAATGCACAATCGAACGTACGAACGGAACCGCCTCATAGATTTCAATTTGAATATGATGCAGTTGATACGGCTGGAAAATACAAATCATTCCTGGCTTTATTTCATAGCTATTTTGATCAATAATGAGCGTCCCTTTACCTTCATGAATAATAAGAATTTCAACACCCTGATGAGCATGGAATGTACCTTGATAGTCGTCTGTATTTGTACTTGTTCTTTTATATACAAAATAGAGCTGGAACGGTTGTAAGTCCTGCTGCTCATGGTACGTCACATTCGTGTTCCTCCTATTAGTAGGGATGCGGATAACCTATCGTTTACAAAAGTATAAGAGAACCATTGCACAGTCAGCAACACCTAGATTAAAAAGTCTTACTCACTAATGGAGGACACTGAATTATGGCAGAACAAAAGATGGAATTACAACACGCAGGGTATAAAGCTTGGCTCGAATATCCATATATTCAATCTAGTGCAGTAAGAGAGTGCTATGCTGCTTGGTGCAAAAACATTTTGATCTCCGAACAGGATCATCCAGTGATCAAAAGTGCTGTGCAAGAACTAATACGCGGCATACAAGGAATGCTCGATAAAGAAGTTACCATTGCTGAATCTCGGGATAAAAATATGCAGGGCTGTATTGTGATCGGTACGTTTGATAGTAATCATTCGTTGATTACGCATACCTTTAGCGAGGCTACAAGGACAGCCATTGGATCAGAAGGTTATGCCATTCGAACAAACACGGAGAAGGACTGTATTGCAATTGGTGCTTCCACACCCGTGGGATTATTGTACGGTGTATTTGCATTCCTACGCTTGCTTGGAACAGGTCAATCTATCGAAGCGTTGGATGTGATGGACAATCCTGTAAATCTTCTCCGCATGATGAATCAATGGGATAACATCGATGGAAGCATCGAACGTGGTTACGCAGGGAAGTCCATATTTTACTCAGACAACGAAATCACTAAGGACTTTGATCGATTGCAAGATTATGCGAGAATGCTCGCTTCGATAGGAATCAATGCGATTGCTATAAACAATGTCAATGTACATCGGTTTGAAACGATGTTTATTACGGAGCGCTATCTTCCTGAGATCGCGCGGATTGCCGATATCTTCCGTAACTACGGGGTCAAGCTGTTTCTAAGTATTAACTATGCTAGCCCGATCGAAATCGGTGGATTGAATACAGCTGATCCGTTAGATTCTGATGTACGCCAATGGTGGAAGGCAAAGGCGGTAGAAATTTATAAATTGATTCCAGATTTCGGCGGTTTCCTCGTAAAAGCTGATTCAGAGAATCGTCCAGGTCCATTCACTTATGATCGTGATCATGCAGAAGGTTCGAACATGCTGGCTGAAGCTTTATTGCCCTTCGGGGGAATCGTCATCTGGCGCTGCTTCGTTTACAATTGCAAACAGGATTGGCGGGATCGCTCCACCGATCGTGCACGAGCGGCATATGGTCACTTTAAACCGCTGGATGGCCAGTTTATGGAGAATGTTATTTTACAGGTGAAGAATGGTCCAATGGATTTCCAAGTACGTGAAGGTGTATCTCCGCTGTTCGGTGCCATGGAGCATACGAATATGATGATTGAGTTCCAAATTACGCAGGAATATACAGGCCAACAGCGTCATGTCTGTTACCTCGTCCCTCAATGGAAGGAAGTTCTTGATTTTAATACTTACGCAACAGATTCGGAGTCATCGGTGAAGCGGGTTGTTGATGGATCTATGTATGGTTATAAGTATAGCGGCTTCGCTGCTGTTTCAAATATTGGCAATGATCATAACTGGACGGGGCATTTATTAGCGCAGGCCAATCTGTATGGTTACGGTCGTCTCGCTTGGTATCCGGAATTAAGTGCAGAGCAAATCGCGAAGGAATGGATTATGCTCACATTCGGTGCAGAGGATGAGCAGTTAATAGATACGATTCGTGAGATCTTGTTAACCTCTTGGCCTATCTATGAATCTTATACTTCGCCGCTTGGCGTAGGCTGGATGGTCAATCCAGATCATCATTACGGTCCAAGTGTGGATGGATATGAGTACTCGAAATGGGGAACGTATCATTTTGCAGACTTACAAGGGATTGGCGTAGACCGGACAATAAAGACGGGTACGGGATATGTTGCTCAGTATCAAGGAGCGAATGTAGATATGTATGAATCGGTAGCTACTTGTCCAGATGAGCTATTACTGTTCTTTCATCATGTACCGTATACGCATACTCTTAAATCTGGTAAAACGGTCATCCAGCATATTTATGATACGCATTTTGATGGCGTGGACCGGGCAGCAGGGCTGAAAGAGAAGTGGCAATCCCTTGAGGGGGAAATGGACGGCAGCAGGTACGGGCAGGTGGCAGACCGTCTGCACGAACAGGTACTACATGCCCGCGAGTGGAGAGATATCATCAATACGTATTTCTATCGAAAAAGCGGTATTCCAGACCAGCATCAACGCACAATATACTAAATATTAGCATTAGTAGGAGTGTGCCCAGCAGGGCCACTCCTTCTCTTGCTCCATCCCTTTGTTTCATAATTCTATGAGAAGAAAGGAAGATACACATTGAATTATAAAAGATTATTTAATGAGGGCTGGGAATTTGCTAAGAGCACTTTAAATGTGACGAATGCTGAGTCCTTGGATTTCCATCCCGTAGATCTCCCTCATGATTGGTTGATTTATAACACATTAGATTTGTATGAGAATAGTATTGGATGGTATCGTAAGTCTTTTATGAATGCGAAGAATGATAAGCAGTTACTGTTATGCTTTGATGGAGTTTATATGGACTCTGCGATCTATGTGAATAATCAATGGGTTGGAGAGTGGAAATACGGCTATTCTTCCTTTGAATATGAGATTACGGATAGTCTAATAGACGGGGAGAACGAAATTCTTGTGAAGGTCGTGCACCGGAGTCCGAATAGTAGATGGTATTCAGGAGCGGGTATCTATCGGAATGTATGGCTCAAGACAAGAGATTGTAATCATATTGTGACAGATGGAATTTACATTCATGCGGTACAAAAGAATGACGTTTGGCAAGTGGAGATCGACACCGATGTGAGCATTACAGGAGATATGCGGCTTTCCCAAACCATTCTGCATAAGGATCGAGTGATAAAGACCTGTGTTGAGAAGATCTCGGCAGCAGAGCTAACACAAGATGCCTCACGTATAAGTCAGGTACTGACTGTAGAGAATCCTTTATTATGGAGTCCCGATGCTCCCCATTTATATCAGCTAAAAACAGAATTGCAGCATAAGGCATCTGACCAGAATTCTGATGAAGTGTGGACAACAATAGAAGATGTAACACAGTGTTTAGGCTTTCGAACGATTGTATTAAATCCGCAAGAGGGGATGCTACTGAATGGGCAAAAGATCAAATTGAATGGTGTTTGTGAACATCATGATCTTGGCGCATTGGGTGCGGCGTTTCATACAGCGGCATTGCGAAGAAGACTTGAGATCTTAAAGGACATGGGCGTAAATGCGATACGTACCGCTCATAATATGCCTGCTGCAGAGCTTATGGATCTGGCGGACGAAATGGGGCTGCTTGTGGTTTCGGAAGCCTTTGATATGTGGGAGCGATCGAAGACCCCATATGATTACGCAAGATTTTTTAAGGACTGGGCGTTAAAAGATGTGAGAAGCTGGGTCATGCGAGATCGTAATCATCCAAGCTTGCTCATGTGGTGTATTGGTAATGAAATTTATGATACGCATGCTGACAAGCGAGGGCAAGAATTGACGAGCATGTTGATGGAAGCCGTGCTTCAATATGATCCGAGAGGCAACGGGAAAGTGACCCTTGGATCGAACTATATGCCTTGGGAGAATGCTCAGAAATGTGCGGACATCGTAAAGGTGGCAGGCTACAATTATGCGGAAAAATATTATCATCAGCATCACGCGGAACATCCTGACTGGATTATCTATGGTAGTGAGACCGCTTCTATTGTACAGAGCAGGGGAATATACCATTTCCCATTCGAGCAATCCATCCTGGCTGACGACGACGAGCAGTGCTCTGCGCTAGGTAATAGCTCTACAAGCTGGGGAGCAAAGTCAGCAGAAGCCTGTATTATTGCAGAGCGCGATGCAGCCTTCTCATTGGGACAATTCATATGGACTGGCTTTGACTATATTGGTGAACCAACACCGTATCATACGAAGAATTCGTATTTCGGGCAGATGGATACAGCGACCTTTAAAAAGGATTCCTATTACATCTATCAATCGGCTTGGACAAATTACAAGGAACATCCCATGGTGCATATTTTTCCCTATTGGGATTTCAATCCCGGTCAAATGATCGATGTTCGAGTCTGCTCGAATGCTCCCAAGATAGAATTGCAGTTCAATGGTAAGAGTGTTGGGACCTATGAAATCGATCATGTGCATGGAACGCAGTTAGCGGGCTGGTGGAAGCTTCCTTATGAACCAGGCGAGCTCAAGGCAATCGCTTACGATGAGGCTGGCCAAATCATTGCAGTTGACATCAGGAAATCTTTCGGTGATGCGAGTCGAATCTGCTTAAAGGCTGATAAGGGTACACTCCTTGCGAACGGCACAGATTTAATCTTCATTGAAATTACGATGGAGGATGAGCGCGGTAACGCCGTTGAGAATGCAAACAATCGCGTTCAGGTTCAGGTAAGCGGAGCAGGCCGTTTGATCGGTTTAGACAATGGAGATAGCACGGACTATGATCCATACAAAGGAACGGGTAGACGTTTGTTCAGCGGTAAGCTTATGGCGATTGTTGCTGCGGAATTAGAAGCAGGTACGATAACGGTTGAGGTTACCTCGAAAGATTTAGCAGGTAGTAAGCTACAGCTTCAATCGCTTCCTGTGGAAGATCGTGGAATAGGCATTTCAGCTAACACTAGAAACCTAGAGATGCCATGTGTAACGGGAAATGTAGAAGAAATTCCTTTGCGAAAAATAGAAATTATAAGTCATTCTGGACAACAGTTTAATGAAAATAGAAGAGAAATGATTGTACACGCAAACCTTTACCCTGTAGAAACTTCCTATTCTGAAGTGGAGTGGAGGATTGTAAATGATGCTGGGATTGAGTCCAATCTAGCTCGGATCGTATCGTTTGGAAATGAAGCCAAGATCACGGCATTAGGAGATGGGAGTTTCCGCGTTCGCTGTATGAGTAAGAACGGTACAGAAAAGACAAAGCTGATTTCACAGTTGGAATTTACAGCTACTGGTCTTGGGACGGCTTACAAGGATCCGTATGGATTTATATCTGGCGGTCTATATGATGAGGTTAAGGGCGAAGTCGGAAATGGAAATGAACGAGGCGTAGCTACGAGTCGAGATGGTGAGACCCAGGTTGCTTATCGCGAGATCGACTTTGGACCTTATGGATCGGATTTGATAACGATTCCCCTATTCGCATTGTCTAGCGAAGCCTATGAGCTCCAGATTTGGGAAGGCATGCCGGACGAAGAGAACAGTGAGCTTTTGGCAGATGTTATCTATCAGAAGGAGTCGCAATGGAATGTATATCAGGAGGCAGCCTATCTATTATCCAAGAGACTCACTGGCATCAGCTCTGTTTGTTTCGTATTGCAGAAGAAAGTGCACATAAAAGGCTTTTCATTTGTGAAAAAGAACCGAGCGTTCGAGCAGCATAGGGCTGTAGATGGTGATCGTATTTATGGTGATACGTTCACCATCGCGGAGCAGGGTGTTGAAGGGATTGGGAATAACGTATCTCTCGTGTTCGAGCAGATGGATTTTATGACAGAAGGTACTTCTAAGCTGGTCATTTGTGGGAGATCCCCGATCGATAAGAACACCATTCATCTTCGCTTCGAAAAGGGTGAAGAGTCTAATAATCAACTGATCGAATTTACAGAGTCAGATGGATATGTAGAGCGAGTATTTGAGCTGGAGAAAGTGACAGGGGAACAGAAGGTAACCTTTATCTTCTTGCCTGGAAGTCAGTTCGATTTCGGTTGGTTTCGGTTTGAGTGATCGGTTGCTTCAACTACTACGATAAATGAGAAAAAAGACCGTCTCCAAAGCCATGAAGGTGGCTGCGTGGGGCGGTCAGTTTATTTTAAGTAAGTTTTTAAGTAAGTGATTACGCTTTAATATAATCCGCAAAATTCTCCAGTAAGTATAAGGAGTTCATATCCTCACGCAAATGATGCTGGACTAGCTCATCTACTTTGTCTGGTTCATGGTTTGTCATACAATCCAGGATCAAGTGATGCTCGCTCAAATTTTTCTCCAGCTTTTCTTGCTTTAGGGTATGCAGGCGTCGATATCTTTCATAATGCACATGGGAGAACTTAATTTGCTCCCACAAAAATTCATGTCCTGCTAATGTGAATAACGTCTTATGATAGGCATCATCCAAAGCAAAAAAGTGCTCAATGGCATGTTCTTGATGTATGGCATTTCTTTGTTCTTCTAAGATTTGCTTAAGCTCGAGGATACCTTTTAGAGTAAGACTACCGGATAGACCTTTGATAATATCCTTTTCTAGAACACTTCTTAAATAGATCATCTGCTCGACAGATTCCAAATCAATGTACGAAACAAGATTTCCTTTCTTTGGATACACATCAATATAGGACTCTAGGGATAGCTGTTTTAGCACATCACGTAAAGGTGTCCTGGATATCTGGAACCGCTCAGACAACACGGTCTCACTTAGAATGGTTCCAGGCTTTAGGGTTAGATTACGAATTTCGTGCTTCAACAAGTTCAAAATTTCATTTTTGGTGGACATGAGTTAACGTCTCCATTGCCATTGATTTTGGAATTCGGATATCTGAAACGGGATCCTGATATTAGAAAGTGATTTAATTATATATTCTTTTTATCTTGTATACAAGTTTTCAATAAGTGAATTAATATCATTGACAAAAGCTATTGCTTAAATCTAATATTTGAATATATTATCTTGTATACAAGATCACGACGTTTGAAATTAGAGGAGGTTTTATCTAGATGAACATGACATGGAGATGGTATGGAGAAGGCAATGACAACATTACGCTTGATCATATCCGGCAAATTCCGGGGGTAATGGGTATTGTCTGGTCACTACATCATAAGGTAGCGGGCGAAGTGTGGGAAATGGATGACATTCAAAAGGTTGCGGATCAAATTACGAGCAAAGGGTTTAGCACTGCCGTAGTAGAGAGTGTGAACGTCCATGATGATATCAAGATTGGACTCCCGACGCGTGATAAATATATCGATATTTACATAGACACCATACGGAAGCTAGCCAAGGTCGGTACTAAAGTGATCTGTTACAATTTCATGCCGATCTTTGACTGGACTCGGACGGAGCTGTACAAGGAATTGCCGGATGGCTCGAATGCACTTTTTTATGAAAATGCAGCCATTAATGAGAACCCGCGCGACATGGTGAATCGTATTCTCGAGGGGGCCGGCGAATTTACAATGCCTGGCTGGGAGCCAGAGCGTCTTGCGAAGCTCGATGAGCTATTCGCCGCCTATATAGATGTAACGGAAGAGAAGCTGTTCGAGAACTTGGTCTATTTTCTGAAGCGCATTATTCCTGTCTGTGAAGAAGTCGACATCAAAATGGCTATTCATCCCGATGATCCTGCTTGGCCGATCTTTGGCTTGCCCCGCATTGTCCGCAGCCGTGATACGATCCGTCGTTTACTTGACGCAGTAGATAGTCCGTATAATGGATTAACCTTCTGCACTGGGTCGCTCGGTACGAATCCGAAGAACGATCTGCCAGCTATGATTCGGGAATTTTGTAATCGTATTCATTTTGCCCATATTCGAAATGTTAAGGTTTTTGAGAACGGTGATTTTATTGAGGTGTCTCATCGTGGACGGGATGGCAGTGTGGATGTGGCAGAGGTTGTTAAAGCGTATCATGAGAATGGATATACGGGGTATGTGCGTCCAGATCATGGTCGTCATTTGTGGGGGGAAGAGAAGACTTGCCGCCCGGGATACGGGCTGTACGATAGAGCAATGGGGATCATGTATTTACTTGGTGTGTGGGATAGTCTCAACAATACGACGGGGGTGAAGTGAATGCTGCTTCTGACAAGAGAGAGCATTGAATCATGTGCAGAGGCGTGGAAGGACGCTAACGTGGAGCTTCCTCACTTTGATTATGAGCAGGTGGCGGAGAATACACGCGTTAGGCCGGAATGGATTCATTTTGGAGCGGGAAATATTTTTCGGGGATTTGTTGCGAATGCTCACCAGAAGCTGTTGGAGCTTGGAAAAGCAGACACAGGTATTATCGCCGCTACCTCCTCTGACTACGAGCTGATTGACAAGATTTATAAGCCTCATGATCATTTGACACTTCTCGTACTAATGAATGCGAGTGGCGAGTTTACGAAAAAGGTCATTAGCAGCATTACCGAAGCTATTATGGCAAACAAGAATCGAGCGCAGGATTACTGTCGTTTAGTTGAAATTTTTGAAAATCCGAGTCTGCAGATGGCCAGCTTCACCATTACAGAGAAAGGTTATACCTTGACCGGTGCTGATGGAATGTACCTGAATATCGTGAAGCATGATATGGAGCAAGGGCCGGAGCAGCCTTCCCACAGCATGAGTGTTATCGCTTCTCTAGCGTACCGTCGATATCTAAAAGGCCAGTATCCGATGACTTTTGTCAGTATGGATAACTGTTCGTACAATGGGGATATGCTGAAAAATAGCGTGATTACAATCGCCAAGGCATGGGCTTCGAAAGGGCTTGTGGAGGAAGGTTTTGTTGCGTACCTCGAAGACGAGAGTCGCATAACATTCCCCTTGTCGATGATCGATAAAATCACACCACGTCCATCCGAGGAAGTACGTAAGGCTTTACAGGAGCAAGGGATTGGCGGTATGGATATACTTATTACCTCGAGAAACGCTCATACCGCACCTTTTGTTAATGCAGAAGTTAGCGAATATCTGGTCATTGAGGATAAGTTTACGAATGGGCGACCTTTACTAGAAGAAGCCGGCATTATATTCACAGATCGTGAGACCGTGAACAGGGTAGAAACGATGAAAGTTACCACCTGTCTAAACCCCTTGCATACTGCATTAGCGGTCACTGGCTGTCTACTAGGCTATACACAGATTTCGGATGAGATGCAGGATCAGACCCTACGTACATTAGTCGAGCGGATTGGGTATAAGGAAGGATTGCCTGTAGTTGTAGATCCTATCATTCTACGTCCACAGCAGTTCTTGGATGAAGTACTGCAAGAGCGCTTGGCGAATCCATTTATTCCGGACACCCCGCAGCGAATTGCGACAGATACGTCGCAGAAGGTAGGCATTCGTTATGGGGAAACAATCAAATCCTATGTACAACGCGAAGATCTTCATCCAGCTGAATTGACGGCGATTCCACTAGCAATTGCTGCCTGGTGCCGCTATTTGATCGGAGTGGATGACCAAGGGAACGCTTTTGAGCTGAGTCCTGATCCGTTAATGGAGTTACTTCAAGCGCATCTGCAAGGAGTGACTTTGGGAGATTCGACCTCTAATGTGCATAGGATTCTAGAAAATGAGAAGATTTTTGGTGTACCTTTATATGAAATCGGTCTGGGTAGCAAGATTGAAAGTTACTTCTATGAGATGCTGAAAGGCCCAGGAGATGTTAGGAGAACGTTGGAACAACATTTAAATGAAGAGTTAGTGTAGATCACATTTACAAAAAGCCTCATGGAGTAAAAGCTACTGCACACCGCAGAGTTTTCCCCCATGAGGCTTTTTCGTGTCTAGTCCATTTGGTTTATCTGAATTTAGCAGTCTAGTACGCTAATATACCTACTTTTTCAAAAAAATAATTATAGTTAATATTTCCATTACATTCCTCTGCAACAGAGTTGACAATTGTAGACGAAAATGACATTAGCAGTTACCTATACGAAAAGGGTGAATCTAATTGAAAAACAGTAAATGGATTAGCGCAACGTTGGCTTCAGCACTTCTTGCAACAGTAAGCGTTGGGAGTGTATCTGCAGCTAGCATCGGCAGTAATGTAAAATCTGTAGCTACCAATCAAACCGCTGCAAAAACAGCAGTTAAAGAAGGTACAGCTACTTGGAATGTAAATGGTACGCCGATTGTGTTTAACACCATTAATAGCAGTGGTTACAAGCTGTACTCGCTGAATCAGGTAACTGGTGAAATTGGAGCTAAGTTAGTACTTGGAGCTGGCGGGTTTGAACTTAATGACAGCAAGGGATTACATAATGTGAAGCTCAAAACAGGCTCAAAGAGCTATCAAGTAGATGGTAATTCCGAGACGTTCACAGTTGCTCCAGTATTTTATAACGGTAAAACCTATGTAGAGCTTTCTAAGTTAGTTTATGCATTAGGTGGAGAACTGGATGCTGATGCTAGCACGATTCTAAGCTTTGCCCGTCCTGAAGGATTGTTTGATACTTTGCACTGGACAGCAGCTGGAAGTCTGATTGCGAACAAAAGTGATGCTGAATCTGCTCAACTTATCAAGTTCAGCACTGAGCCAGGTAACTACGAAGTATTTTCATCCAATGACAGTGCAGTGGATTTTGCAGTGTCGCCGGATGGGCAATGGGGAGCTTTCAATGATGAGACGGGTTTGTTGAATCTAATTAACCTGTCTAGCGGAGCTACTAAGCTGCTTGGTACGGACAATAGTGTAAAAACGGATCTGGTTTGGTCAAATGATGGTAAAAATATTTACTTCGTCCAAGGTGACAAGCAAGAGAAAATCGCAAAAATCTCAGTAGACACTGGTGAAGTTAAATCCGTATTGGCGGACAAAGTAGAAAATAAATCCGAACTGCGCATTTCCGCTGACGAAAAGAGCGCCGTTTATATCGTTAACCTGACGGGTGTTGCTAAAAACGATGCAGACAGCACAGAAGATTCCCTTACTGTCGACTTCAGCTCTGCTGGAGAGCAGCTTTACAAGCTTGACCTGGCTACGAAAGATGCTAAACCCGCTGCACTGACAACTACACCGGATAACAAACTGTACCCTGAAATTTCTGCAGATGGTAGCGTCGTTTACCTGAGTGCAGATGCTGAGGGTAATGCAGCTAACACATTGAAGGTTGTAAAAGCAGACGGAACAAGCAGCAACATTGCACTTGATGTTGAAGTAACTTGGTCTACTGGCGTTAAGAACGGCTTGGTTGTAGCAGGTTCAGCGGCAGATGGAAGCACAGTAGTCTATTCCATTGATAACAATGGAGCTAAGACTGAACTGTTCCGCTCCACTGAAGATGTATCTGAAGTAGCTGTTTCGAAGGATGGAAGCAAGCTTGCTATCGTAAGTGACGGCGGTGTATGGGTGGTTCAAGGCGGTAAAGCATTGCAACTGTCGAAATAATAAATTTCTTAATTATATTTTAACGGCGTAGAGCCGAGAGGAGAAATAATACAAATGAAGATTTTCAAAAAGCTAACAGTAACGGCTCTAACGGCTGTAATTGCGGTAACCGCATCTTTCGCAGGGGTTGCAGCAGCAGCCGATTCACTTAAAGGTAAAATCACAGTTAACGGTTCGACCGCACTTCTTCCATTGACGCTTCAAGCGGCAAAAGAATTCCAGAAGCTGCACCCTAAAGTAAAAATCGCAGCCTCCGGTAAAGGTTCAGTAACTGGACCTCAAGCTGTTAAAAAAGGCATCGCTGATATCGGCGCTTGCGACTGGGATGCTAGCATGGACGTACCAGGCTTCAAAGCTTTTGACGGACAGGTAGCAAACAAAGTAGCTGTTATTCCTTTTGCTACAATCGTGAACAAAAATGTTGGCGTAGATAACCTTACAACTGAACAGCTTAAAGGCATTTATGCAGGTAAAATCACGAACTGGAAAGAAGTAGGCGGTGCAGATGCTGACATCGTGGTTATCACTCGTTCATTCGGTTCTGGTACACGCGTTAACTATCAAGCTAAAGCTTTGGATGGCGGAGATATCGTTAAAAAAGCTAAAAACTATAAAGAAACAGGTTCATCCGGTGACATGAAGACTGCCGTTGGAACAACTCCTAACTCCATCGGTTATATCGACCTTGTATATGTAAGTGGCGACGTAAAAGCTGTTAAACACAACGGTGTAGCTGCTACTACAGACAACGTAATCAATGGATCTTATAAGATCTGGGCTTATGGTTACTACATGACTAAAGGCCAACCTACTGGCGCAACAAAAGAATTTATCGAATACGTACAAAGCAAGAAGTTCCAACAAGGTTCCCTGAAAAAGCTTAAATTTATTCCGATCGCAGCAATGAAGGGCTAATATCATCTGAAGATCATATTGAACGGTAACAGCGGCCAGCTCCGATCTTGATACGGGGGTGGCCGCTTACAGGAGGGAAAGTATGGGGGCACCAGTCCACGGCTTGGCAACTAGGGGAAAAGAGAGCGTAACGCAGGTTAGCGCTAACTCCAAACGTCACGGTAGACATTTGTTTAGTAACAAATTATTTAAGTTTTATTTTTTATTCAGCATTCTTGCGCTTTGCTTTGTGCTTGGACTTGTAATTCTATTTATCGGCAAAACGGCTATGCTTCTGTTCGGCCATCTCTCGCCTGCGGACTTTTTCTTTTCCTTTAACTGGACGCCGGAAGAGGATTCTTTTGGAGCGGCTGCCTTCATTGTAAATACACTTTCACTAACTGCATTAACGCTGCTGATCGCAGTTCCTATCTCGGTAGGGATGGCAGTACTTTGTGCAGAGATTGCCCCAAAATGGATGAAGACCTTTATTCGTCCAGTGCTGGATTTATTGGTAGGTATTCCTTCAATTGTTTACGGATATATAGGCTTAACGGTATTACTTCCTTTCTTACGCAGAATTAGCGGGGAGAGCTTAGGCGATGGCTTGTTAGCCGCTGCACTTGTGCTCGCCTTAATGGTACTGCCAACCATTTGCCGAATCAGTGATGATGCCATTGTCTCTGTGCCGCGCAAATATCGGGATGCAGCATATGCTCTTGGATCTACCCGATTACAGGTCATCATGCGTGTAATCCTGCCTGCGGCCAGCCGGGGGATTATCTCTGCGGTTATTCTAGGTATGACTCGTGCTGTAGGTGAGACGATGGCTGTAGTTATGGTTATCGGGAATACACCGCAATTGGCGAAGACGTTATTCACGCCAGCATCGGTGCTGACTAGTAACATCGTTATGCAAATCTCCAATGTAGAGTTTGACTCTACCTGGAACTATGCATTACATATGATGGCATTTCTTTTGCTAGTAATATCATTTGTATTAATTCTGATCATCCGCGTGCTGGGTAGAAAAAGGAGGGATGCAGCGTGAACGGATTCGCAAGTACAAAGCATACAGCGCGTGCTCAAAGAAACAATAAAATTGCGACCATAGGGTTTTATACCCTTGGGGCTTTAGTCATGCTGCTGATCTTCTGGCTGCTCTTCACGATTCTTAGTAAAGGTTTACCGGCACTTCGGCCCGATTTCCTGATTAAACAGCCTGAAGAGATTGACGCAGGTGGTGGGATTGGCCCGGTGTTGTTTAACTCCTTTTACATTTTGTTCATCTCGCTGATTATTTCCGTTCCCATTGGTTTGGGTGCGGGAATCTATATGGCTGAGTATGCCCCAGATAATAAATTTACAGGGGCACTACGTATTTGCGTAGAATCTCTGTCATCGGTTCCATCGATTGTGTTCGGTATGCTCGGACTTGCAATTTTTGCAGAATATTTCGATGTCGGTCTGACGATTCTTGGCGGAGGCGTCAGCTTGGCGCTGCTGAATCTACCTATGCTTGCGCGAGTGACAGAGGAAGCGGTACGTGCTGTACCTGGGGACATCCGCGAGGCTGGTTATGCGCTTGGGATGACTAAGTTCCACGTGATCCGCACGGTAGTTCTACCCGTTGCAATGTCTGCCATTGTTACTGGGATTTGTCTCGTTGCTGGACGCGCCTTCGGGGAGTCTGCGGTTATTATCCTTACCGCTGGTCTCAGTACCTCGGGCGAAATGTGGGATTTCAATCTGTTCTCCCCGGGTGAGACGCTGGCCGTACACCTTTGGTATGTACAATCCGAGGCGATTGTAGAAGATGCGCGTCAAATTGCTGATAAGTCGGCAGCGGTACTTGTATTTGTAGTTCTGTTTATCAATTTTGCATTTCGATTTCCGCTGTGGCTTAGCAATCGCCGCAAATAATGAACTGGGGTCTACGGGGGAAACCTGTAGGCTTTTATTTCGAAAAGCTGCTCTAAGGGAATGTTAGCGTTCGCTTAGAACAGCTTTTTGAGATTTTATCTGGGAGCTTTTTAATGGAGAGAAAACTAGCTACGTTAATTTTGGATATGCAGATCTTCTGTGATTGAATGATTACGCTCAACCTAGTGAAATTGGCGAGTTGCTCATGAATTGTAAATGAAAACTTGCGGAGTGTTGGTGGATTCGGGGGTGTTAATGGGGACATGCGAATGCTGACCGATTCGGGGATTGCTTGATTGCTTATGGATTGTTTGTTGAGTATTCGCATAGAGGGAATATCTCCCTATAATTCGACGCTCTATGGTCTCTAATGCTTATATAGGGTAATCCTCCCTATAATATCTATGTTTTGATCATAGATAGGGATTTTGAGTATTATTAAGGGTAGAAATTCCTATAAAGCTTGATTTTTAGCGATTCTAGGCAATTTTATAGGGAGGATTTCCCTATAGTTACAGTCTAGCTAGGATAATATAATCCTTTTCGATCTGATCCTAGGAGAGTTCTACACTAGAAAGTACCTGAACGTACCCAGCCTACACGCACTTCAAGTAACTCCGAGAAACGTCAACTGTATCCGCACCAGAACAATTGCCGAAGTTACTCTATAAACCTAGTGCCCTGAACGTACCCATCCTATACGCACCGCAATTAACTCCGAGAAGCATCAACTGTATCCGCACTAGCCTGGCCACCTAGCACAAACTGTTCAACGAACCTAACTGTCTGGTTTTTATTAAGTCTCGTCTGAAGAACGATGATTTCAGCTCCTGTTTTTCTAGCACTCGTGTCGAATGTCTTTCTCCCTGAACGCAGAAACAGCCTCCCCGAAGGAAGGTTGTTAACGGGTCCAGAGCGGGATACAGCCCCAAAGGGCTGACTGCGAAGCGTATGCTTTCGATGCCTATACTCCGACGAACCTCCGTGCTTCGCATCCCCTGAACGCAAAAACAGCCTCCCCGAAGGAAGGCTGTTACTCTGACGTCCCGGAAGGGATTCGAACCCCTGACCGTGCGCTTAGAAGGCGCATGCTCTATCCAGCTGAGCTACCGGGACATGATTGCTGGCTGAAAAGCAAGCAGGATTTATCATATCATGTATGCCGATGTTTTTCAAGCTGTTTTTTAAAAAGAGTACGGGGTATGCTATAATCTACAATTATTAAGTTTCGGATGAAGCTTAAGGTCTTAATAACATTTATGACGTTTTAGAATTCAATTCACATAATTAGCTATAAGGAGGTGCCCTCATTAAAGATTCAGATTCCCCCGCCACAAAAGAGAATATCGTCCTGTTTCCCAAGACACTGGACTATTATCAAATCCAGCTTACGGTGATGCTGGAGAGTGAACGATACGGGGAAGCGATGGAGCTGCTGCGTTTTTTGTTGCAGTGTCAAGGACAGGAAGAGCGGAATTACGAGGAATGGCGGTCTCTGCTGGAATGGCTCGAAACAGCTTTCCCTTATGCCTCTCAGAATGGAGATGCAGAAGGAGCCGTTCACCCCGAAGACGAAGATTTAAGGGAAGAAGATATGGCCCGTCTCTTGGCCAAATCCAAAATGACTGAGGATGCGGGGTATCCTCAAAAGCTGCTGCAGCGGATAATGAATGAGCCGCTGTCAGAGGCGACAATCCTAGCACTAGAGCAGCTTTCATATCTGGAAGGCGGCGGAGTCGATGAGGCGCTGACGGCATGGCTGCAGGGGGATAATGTTCACCCGCTGCTGCAATTTCGGACCCTGCAGACCCTTCGGCGGCGTGGGATGCAGGGAACAGTGAATCTGATTCGTGGTCACGAAACAGCAATTGTAGAGATTGAAAGTGTGCCGCTGCAGACAGAGGATTTTCCATCACAGGTGAGTCAGGTGCTCGAGCGGGTAGCCGAGCAGGCGGAGGTACACGAGCCTACGCTGTATTATTTTGCACAGGAGCTCTGGGGCCAGTTCGTCATGTCGATTTATGGATCGGAAGAGTATCGGAAAATACTGGATGGGGAAGACGCGCTACTAGATATTTGGGCGGGGGCGTTACACCAGTTTGTATCTGAGAGTTTAAACGGTACACGGCAAGAGGAGGAGACTCGCGGAATGTACGGCATTACCGACGGCATGCGCTTTCAATTTGAAGGGGCATATCGTGCGCTCAAGGGTTTTGTAAAGACTTCTCTACTTGATAAATAAAGTAATGTTGTATATAATATAATGGTTATTCTGTGCGTGGATTGTATCATTTTTTGAAGTAAACTTGTGAACCTATATTTTGGAGGGAAAAGTATAATATGAAAGCAACATGGGAAAAAATAGAGAAGAACCTTGGAGTTCTTGAAGTAGAAGTTGACGCAGAACGCGTTGCAGCAGCACTTGATAAAGCTTTTAACAAAGTCGTTAAGAAAGCTAACGTACCAGGCTTCCGTAAAGGTAAAGTGCCACGCCCGATCTTTGAATCCCGTTTTGGTGTAGAAAGCTTGTACCAAGATGCAATCGACATTCTTCTTCCTGAAGCTTATGGTGAAGCCGTTGAACAAACTGACATCTTCCCTGTAGACCGTCCTGAAGTTGATATTGAGCAATTTGCTAAAGGTCAATCCTTTATCTTCAAAGCGAAGATCACGGTTAAACCTGAAGTGAAGCTCGGCGATTACAAAGGTCTGGAAGTTCCAGTACAAAAAGCTGAAGTGACTGAAGAAGAGCTGAGCGCTGAGCTTGCTCGTCTGCAAGAGCGTCATGCTGAACTCGTAGTAGTTGAAGAAGAAGCAGCAGCTAACGGCGACATCGCTGTGATCGATTTTGACGGATATGTTGATGACGTACCGTTCGAAGGCGGAAAAGCTGAGCGTCATTCTCTTGAACTTGGCAGCAACTCCTTCATTCCTGGATTTGAAGAGCAAGTAGTGGGAATGTCCACTGGAGATTTCAAAGATGTTGAAGTTACTTTCCCTGATGAATACCATGCAGAGAACCTTGCGGGTAAGAAAGCAGTATTCAAAGTGAAACTGCACGAAATCAAACGCAAACAACTTCCTGCACTCGATGATGAGTTCGCTAAAGATGTAAGTGAATTCGAAACTTTGGAAGAGTACAAAGCAGATCTGAAAGCTCAGCTCGAATCCCGTAAACAGGATGAACTGAAAGGCCTTCGCGAGAACGCAGTTGTTGATAAAGCAGCAGCAAACGCTGAAGTTGAGATCCCTGAAGCCATGATCAACAGCGAAGTTGAGAACATGGTTCGTGACTTCGACACTCGTCTTCGTCAACAAGGTATGAACATGGATATGTTCCTTAGCTTCTCCGGTCAAACTCGTGAAGACTTGCAGAACCAAATGAAAGGCGATGCTGAAAAACGCGTTCGCAACAACCTGGTACTGGAAGTTATCGCTAAACAAGAGAACATTGAAGTTTCTGAAGAAGAAGTTAACGAAGAGTTGGCTACTATGGCTGAAGCTTACAAACGTACTCCAGAAGAAATTCGCAGCATCTTGGCAGCTAACGGTTCACTGAGCAGCTTGAACGAAGAACTTTCTTTGCGCAAAACCATTGATTTCCTTGTTAGCAATAGTGTAGAAGTTGAAGCAGTAGAAGAAGCACCAGCTGCTGAAGACGCTAAAGCTGAGTAAGATTTTTTAAACTACCTAGAACGGCCGAGCAATCGGCCTCCATACAGATATGATAAGGCACGTAAGTTTCGTTACGTGCCTTATTTTTATCCTCGGGCACAGATATATGTGATTACATAGGTATCCGTATGAGCGTATGGTATTAAGGAAATTGGCGTGATGACGTCACTATCACAAGCAGTGGACAGGTCTGCTGTAGTGAAAAAATGACATCGGGCCGTGAACGTGTTAAAATATTTTTGAAACGATAAGACTAATCTGTATAGAGAAAAGAGGTTGGTGGCATGAGTCTGGTACCAATGGTTGTGGAATCAACAAGTCGTGGAGAACGTTCATACGATATCTATTCCAGATTGCTCAAGGATCGCATTATTTTCTTAAGCAGTGCGATTGACGATGATGTCGCCAATCTGGTTATTGCTCAACTGCTGTTCCTTGCAGCAGATGATCCCGAGAAGGACATTCACTTGTACCTCAACTCACCCGGTGGTTCAGTAACAGCCGGCATGGGTATATACGATACGATGCAATACATCAAACCGGATGTTTCAACCATTTGTGTAGGGATGGCGGCAAGCATGGGATCGCTCCTTCTGACAGCTGGGGCTCCGGGCAAAAGATACGCGCTGACTAACAGCGAAGTTATGATTCATCAACCGCTCGGCGGTGTTCAAGGTCAAGCGTCTGACATTTGGATTCATACCGACTGGATCCTCAAGACGAAACAGAAGTTGAATCAAATTTATGTAGATCGCACAGGTCAGCCCCTTGAAAAAATCGAACGGGACACAGACCGCGATAACTTCATGAGTGCGGAAGAAGCCAAGGAATATGGGCTTATTGACCAGGTTCTTTCTTCACCGATGAAATCTTAAAGGGGTGGTTAGATGTTTAAATTTAATGATGAAAAAGGGCAATTGAAATGTTCTTTTTGCGGCAAATCACAAGAGCAGGTTCGTAAGCTTGTAGCAGGACCGGGCGTTTATATATGTGACGAATGTATCGAGCTTTGCACGGAAATCGTGGAAGAAGAGCTCGGTCATGAAGAAGAGCTTGATCTGAAGGATATTCCGAAACCAAAGGAAATCCGCGATATTTTGGATCAATATGTAATCGGTCAAGAGCAAGCGAAGAAATCGCTGTCTGTTGCGGTTTACAATCACTATAAGCGTGTGAACAGCCAGAGTAAGATCGAAGATGTTGAACTGACGAAGAGTAATATTCTTTTGCTTGGTCCAACCGGTTCGGGTAAAACTTTGCTCGCACAGACGATGGCGAAGATTATCAACGTTCCATTTGCGATTGCTGATGCTACTTCCTTAACGGAGGCTGGTTATGTCGGCGAGGATGTTGAGAACATTCTGCTTAAGCTGATTCAAGCGGCAGATTATGATGTGGAGAAAGCCGAACGCGGCATTATCTATATTGATGAGATTGATAAAGTGGCACGTAAATCCGAGAACCCGTCCATTACCCGTGACGTATCCGGTGAAGGTGTACAGCAGGCGCTTTTGAAGATTCTGGAAGGAACAGTTGCTTCTGTACCTCCACAAGGTGGACGTAAGCATCCTCATCAGGAGTTTATTCAAATCGACACGACGAACATCTTGTTCATCGTGGGCGGTGCCTTTGACGGTCTGGAGCAAATGATTAAACGCCGTATCGGTAAAAAAGTCATTGGCTTCAACGCAGCGGTTGAAGGACAGAAGGATCTGGGGCCTGGCGAATATTTGTCGATGGTATTGCCTGAAGACTTGCTCAAATTCGGACTAATCCCTGAATTTGTAGGCCGTCTGCCAGTGATCTCGACTTTGGAGCCGCTTGATGAGAATACGCTGGTGCGTATCCTTTCCGAGCCTAAGAATGCACTCACTAAACAATATATCAAGCTGCTGGAAATGGATAACGTAGCGCTGAAGTTCGAACCGCTGGCACTCGAAGCGATTGCCAAGGAAGCGATCAAACGCAATACGGGAGCCCGTGGACTGCGCGCGATTATTGAGAGCATCATGCTTGATGTGATGTATGAAGTGCCTTCACGTGATGATATTAAGGATTGTGTGATCACGGAGCAGGTCGTTCAAGAGAAGGCTTTGCCTGAATTGAACCTTAAGAAAGACAAGAAGAAAGAGGAAAGCGCGTAAGTCGCTTACCTTAACAATACATGTCACTGTCTCCACCTTTCTTCCGCTTATCCCGCTTCACTAGCGGTTGCGAAGGGGTGGAGCTTTGGCGTTATGGGGGAGAAAAATCATGTTCTTGAGACACCAAACCCGTCCTGTCAATGTTGGCGGGCTCATTATTGGGGGAAACAACGAGGTTGCGATTCAAAGCATGTGTACAACCAAAACAGCTGATGTGGAGGCTACTGTAGCCGAAATTTTACGGCTTGAGGAAGCAGGCTGCCAACTGGTACGCGTTACTGTCAACAATGAAGAGGCAGCCGCCGCGATTAAGGAGATCAAGAAGCAGATTCATATCCCACTCGTAGCGGATATTCATTTTAACTATAAGCTCGCGCTGATGGCTATTGAGAACGGCATCGATAAAGTCCGGATTAATCCGGGGAATATCGGTCGTCGGGAGAAGGTAGAAGCAGTAGTTAAAGCTTGTAAAGAAAAAGGAATTCCGATTCGGATTGGTGTAAACGCCGGTTCTTTGGAGAATCATCTCTTGGAGAAATACGGATACCCGACTCCAGAAGCTATGGTAGAAAGTGCGCTGTACCATATTGGCATTCTGGAAGAGCTGGATTTCCACGACATTATCGTTTCCTTAAAAGCATCCGATGTGCCAATGGCCATCGAGGCTTACCGTCAGGCTGCGGAAGTCATTCCTTATCCGCTGCACCTCGGGATTACAGAATCCGGCACCTTGTTTGCCGGTACAGTAAAAAGCTCCGCAGGTATCGGTGCACTGCTCTCTATGGGCATCGGCAGCACCCTGCGTATCTCGCTTAGCGCTGATCCGGTGGAAGAAGTTAAGGTGGCACGCGAGCTGCTGAAGACCTTCGGTCTGATCTCTAACGCGGCTACACTCATTTCTTGTCCGACTTGCGGACGACTCGATATCGATCTTTTCTCCATCGCTAATGAGGTGGAAGAATACATTTCGAAGCTTAAGGTGCCTATTAAAGTATCCGTGCTCGGCTGTGCCGTTAATGGCCCTGGTGAGGCGCGTGAAGCAGATATTGGTATTGCTGGTGCCCGTGGGGAAGGTTTGTTGTTCCGTTACGGTCAGATGATTCGTAAGGTGCCTGAAGCGGAACTAGTGAACGAGCTGAAGAAGGAAATTGATGCGATCGTTGTAGCGTATGAGGAGACTGGTGAAATCCCAGGCCGCGCTCATGCTAACCTTGCACCTCCGGTGCAATCGAAGTAACTGGTATTTTACGAATTAATGATTCAATTCATAATAAGTGGCGAAGAACGCCCTGTTACACCCCGGTATATCCGGTGGTGGGAACGGGCGTTTTTTTTGCGTGGAGTTAATTAGTGTGGGGAAGGACGAATGAATAAGGGGGAACATCGAATGAACTATGAACAAGCGCATGAAGCGTTTATTGAGAAACATCTAGCAAACAGGACTGGGGAAAGACGAGGAAGGCTAGAGAGAGGGCATCGTCATGCCGAAGAGATGTTTTTACAGAATGTATGGTGGGCGCTTCGTGGGGATTTCGCTGATCTACATCCGGAGTATGAGGTGCTGGATTGGCGCGGGCGATCTTATTTTGCTGACTTTGCTTTCTTGCCAGGACCTATCAAGCTCTTGTTCGAGATCAAAGGGTATGCAGCGCATGTGAGGGACATGGATAGGCTGAAGTATTGTAATGAGCTAAATCGTGAGACGTTTCTGTACGGAATGGGTTACCAAGTAATTTCATTTGCCTTTGACGATGTGGAACAGCGCCCTGAGTTATGTATTACGTTGCTAAGATTGGCGTTAAGCCGCTACCAAATTGTAAGTGCACCGAGTGGTGGAGCAACTCTCACGGAGAAAGAAATTATCCGATATATAGTTGGAAAAGCGGGTGTAGTTCGACTTAAAGATATAGCAGATTATTTCGCGCTAGATCCTAAAACGGTACGATTGATGCTTATGAGATTATGCGAGAAAGGCTGGCTGAAAGCCGTAAAAAGGGAAAATGGCGTTAGAAATGTAGGTTATGAGTTAGCTCGAGATGTCTTATTTTACTGGGATTGTTTAGCATAAGTTAAGGGGAGTAGTTAGGGATGAGTGTATTGTGAGAAAGAGCTGCACTTCAAAAGTAACTATGATTGTATGCCTGTTATAGGGAAAATCTCCCTATAAATAGACCGATTTTGCTCGAAAAGTGAGATTATACGGAAAACCTCCCTATAAATTCGCTAAAAGTAGCTGTTTGTACGTAAAGCCGACGAATTATAGGGAGGAATGAAACTAGAATTAAAAGTGGACACCTCGTTAAGAGATTAAGATAATGAAGATATCTAAGGAGGTGTTCACATGGGTGAACAGCGGCAACGGTATGATGAAGAATTTAAGAGAAACACTGTTAAATATTTGCAAGAGCAGACAAAGTCGGTGGAGGATATCTCGTTAGAGTTGAACATTCCAGCAAAGACTTTGCATGGGTGGAAGGCTAAATATCGCGAGTTCAAAAATGAACCTATTGTTACCTTGGAACGATTCCGAGAGATGGAACAGCTGCTTAGAGAAAAAGAACATGAGATTCAGATGAAAGATAAAAGGATTGCAGATGTTGAGGAAGAACTCACAATTGTAAAAAAAGCAGTGCACATCTTCAGCAAACCAAGGAACTAAGATTCCAGTTTATTGAGGATCATCGCTCCGAGTTCATCTTGGAGAAGATGTGCAAGGTTATGGAAGTTTCTCGGAGCGGATACTATAAGTGGAAAACCTCTATGCCGAGCAAGCAAGAGTTGCGAAAGCGTGAGTTAATGGGGCGAATTACGTATCACTATCACGATAACTATCGACGCTATGGTGCCCCTAAGATTACAAAAAAATTGCGGCATGAGGGCTACAAGGTTACCGAGAGAACCGTTGGCTTGTATATGAAAGAGCTCAGTCTGCGTTCCTGTGTTTGTAAGAAATTCAAAATCCAAACGACCGATTCTAACCATAACTTTCCAATCGCACCCAATCTTTTGAATCAGCAGTTTAAAGTAAAAAAGCCTAACCAGGTTTGGGTTACCGACATTACCTACATTCCGTGCAGAGAGGGACGTCTTTATCTCGCAAGTGTGCTTGACCTGTGTACGCGTGAGATTGTAGGCTGGCGCCTTCAGGACCGCATGACAACCGACTTAGTACTAGGAGCCCTACAAGATGCTTATGTAGCCAAGAAACCCAAGAAGGGGTTATTGCACCATTCTGACCGTGGAAGTCAATATGCATCTGAGGATTACCAAGAGCAACTTAAAACATGCAAGATGAAAAGTAGCATGAGTCGCAAAGGAAATTGCTACGACAATGCATGCATAGAATCCTTTCACAGCATTCTGAAAAAGGAGCTTATTTACTGTAGCCCACGCTTTAAAACGAAACAACAAGCATACGACGAGATTTATAGTTATCTTGAGTTTTTTTACAATCGGAAACGAATCCACAGCTCGTTAGGCTATCTTTCGCCGGTACGGTTTGCTGCGCAATTTAATAAGAGAAAGGCAGTTTAATGATGTCTACTTTCTTGACAGAGGTCCAGAATTCCCTATGAGCCCCTCATTGGGATCGCCCTTCTCAAACTATAGGGAGTTCTTCCCTATAGTTCGGGGTCATAACCGAGCAAACGAATAGATATTTACCGAAATATTTCAACAAGGTTACTTTGCGTACTTAGTGAGTTTATTGTATTAAGATAATTTCCGTTACTGAGGGGCCAAGACTAATCAAGTTACTTTACCCATATAGACAAATACTACAGTTACAGTATCTAATTAGATTCGATACAAGTAGCAATCCAATTCGCTAAAGTAGGCATTCGGTGTACATTGTGAATACGATTTGCAAGGTGAATCGGTGTACAGATGCTCACTTCAAAGGTAACTATGACCGCATTCCTGTTATAGGGAAAATCTCCCTATAAATAGACCGATTTTGCTCGAAAAGTGAGTTTATATGGAAAACCTCCTTATAAATTCACTATAAGTAGCTGTTTTTACTTGAATCAACGTAATATGGGGAGAAATTCCCTATAAGCCCTTCATTGGGACTACTTTCTTCAAACTATAGGGAGGTTTTCCCTATAGTTCTTACTAATTGGGTCATAACTGAGCAAATGAGTAGATATTTAGCGAAATAAATTAATAAGGTTACTTTGCGTACTTAGTGAGTTCAGTTTATTAAGATAATTATCATTACCGAGGAACCCAGACTAATCAAGTTACTTCCCCCCATTCAAACAAGTTTGTTACTAAATCTCAGGACTCCATCGACTGTCCTACACCAACAATTCAACAAATCCTCATTTGTGCGTTTACTAATTACCGAAACGGCTATACTACCTAATAGTAGCCAAAGGTGGAAAGGTAGACTGAACGAAACAGGAGGATGACCTATGGAATTAAGTATAGTTGTGATGATCGTGCAGCTCTTTTTCGCGCTGGTTATCGGCGTATACTTTTGGAATCTGCTGCGGGGTCAGAAGACAAACAAGACGGCGGTAGACCGAGAGTCGCGTAAGGAACTGGATAAACTACGGAAAATGCGTATGATTTCATTAACCAAACCCTTGTCGGAGAAAACTAGGCCGGCTTCTATTGGAGATATTGTCGGGCAAAAAGACGGGCTGCGCGCCCTGAAGGCCGCATTATGCAGTGCTAATCCGCAGCATGTGATTATTTATGGTCCGCCGGGAGTCGGCAAGACTGCAGCGGCACGGGTGGTCATGGAAGAGGCAAAGCGCAATCCGCTATCCCCTTTTAAAAACGATGCCAAATTCACTGAAATCGATGCGACAACCGCTCGTTTTGATGAGCGAGGTATTGCTGACCCGTTAATCGGATCGGTGCATGATCCTATCTATCAGGGTGCCGGAGCTATGGGTGTGGCAGGCGTGCCGCAACCGAAGCCGGGCGCGGTGACAAAAGCACATGGCGGGATTCTTTTTTTGGATGAGATCGGTGAGCTTCACCCCATTCAGATGAACAAGCTGCTAAAGGTGCTGGAGGACCGGAAGGTGCTGCTAGAGAGCGCGTATTATAATTCGGAGGACAATAATACTCCGGCTTATATTCATGATATTTTTCAAAATGGATTACCTGCTGATTTCCGTTTAGTTGGCGCGACTACGCGTTCCCCGGATGAGATCTCTCCAGCACTGCGTTCACGCTGCATGGAGATTTATTTCCGTCCGCTATTGCCGGATGAGATTGCGGTCATCGCGCGTGACGCGATACAGAAGATCGGACTGAAACCAAGCCCGGATGCAGTCACTGTTGTGCAGCAATATGCAACAAATGGCCGGGAGGCAGTCAATATGATTCAGCTCGCAGCTGGATTAGCGCTAACGGAGCAGAGAGATACGCTTAATGCTGCTGATGTAGAATGGGTAGCAGGCAGTAGCCAGCTGCCACTTCGAACAGAGCGCAAAATTCCTTCCGCGCCTCAGATCGGATTGGTTAACGGACTTGCAGTGTATGGACCGGGAATGGGCACCTTGCTCGAGATCGAAGTATCCGCAGCACCTGCGCAGAACGGTCAAGGTAGACTGAACGTAACCGGAGTGGTAGATGAGGAAGAGATTGGCGGAGGTTCTCGTACAATTCGGAGAAAGAGCATGGCTAAAGGCTCCGTGGAGAACGTATTGACCGTACTGCGCACCATGAATCTGGAGCCGGACCGTTATGATCTGCATGTGAACTTTCCAGGTGGAACCCCCATTGACGGACCTTCAGCAGGGGTTGCGATGGCAGTGGCTATTGTCTCCGCCATTCGTGGTCTTCCCGTGGATAATACCGTAGCGATCACTGGTGAGATAGGTATACATGGCCGTGTGAAGCCTGTTGGTGGTGTAATTGCGAAGGTGGAGGCTGCTTTTCAGGCGGGAGCTACTACGGTGCTTATTCCAAAAGAAAACTGGCAGTCCCTATTCGCTGACCTCGCCCCACTACGCGTCATTCCTATGGAAACGGTGGATGAGGTCTTCCGTCATCTGTTTGGTGCTGATACAGCAGATGTAAGGCTTCCTGCAGTAGCTGGTGAGCTATTCTCTGCAGCACCTTCGCTTCTGAAGGCCGATGCCGCTGGAGAGTCTGCAAAGGGTTAAGCTTTAAATATTACCTGGAATGTAAGCTAGGGTGTGTTATAGTTTCGATAAGTAAATCGAGACTTGCCGCTGGAATATAAAGGGAGCCGCAGGCGTGTCTGCTGCTTCCTTTTTTAAAGTATAAATTCACACTTTCCATAATCCTTACATTTCTTTGAGAAACGTTGCTGTTTTTTAAGGATAATAAGGTTGTTTATTCTTAAATTGCAAGTACTTTGTTGGTGTTTTGGGGCTGCTTTTGTTAGAATGAATTCATATGAGATTAATTGAGAGCCATGGGAGGTGCGAAAGCGATGATGACAAATAAAACAAAAGGTCGTCGTTTTCCTTTATTACCGCTAAGAGGTCTTCTTGTGTACCCAAGCATGGTTCTTCACTTGGATGTGGGCCGTGAGAAGTCAGTTCGGGCACTAGAAAAAGCTATGGTTGAAGATAATTTAATTCTTCTGTGTTCACAGTCGGAAGTGAATATTGAAGAGCCTGGTCAGGACGATATTTTTCGGGTCGGTACTGTCGCGAATGTGCGGCAAATGCTGAAGCTGCCAAACGGTACGATTCGTGTACTGGTTGAGGGTGTAGAACGAGCCGAAATTATTAATTATATCGATAATGATGAGTATTATGAAGTTATGGCGCGCGAGCTACCAGAAGAGGAAGATGGCGATCAAGAGTGTGACGCGCTGATGCGTACAGTACTTAATCAGTTCGAACACTATATAACGTTATCCAAAAAAGTGACACCAGAGACACTGGCTGCTGTATCCGATATTGAGGAGCCCGGTCGTCTTGCGGATGTTATTACGAGTCATTTATCGCTAAAAATTAAGGATAAGCAAGAAATTCTAGAGACGATTGATGTCAGTAAACGGCTAGAGAAGCTTCTTGATATTCTTAATAATGAGCGTGAAGTGCTGGAGCTTGAACGCAAGATCAATCAGCGTGTGAAGAAGCAGATGGAGAAGACGCAGAAGGAATATTATTTGCGCGAGCAAATGAAAGCGATCCAGAAAGAACTCGGCGAGAAGGAAGGCCGGGTGGGAGAAGCGGAAGAGCTGCGGAATTTAATGGAAGAGAAGAATTTGCCGGAACGCGTGAAAGAGAAGATGGAGAAGGAAATCGATCGTCTGGAAAAAATGCCAGTGAGCTCAGCGGAAGGTGGCGTCATTCGCAACTATGTGGATTGGCTGCTGGGTCTTCCTTGGAATGAACAGACAGAAGATGACCTCGACATTAAGAAGGCAGAGCAAGTACTCGATGAGGACCACTACGGTTTGGAGAAACCAAAGGAGCGGGTATTGGAGTATTTAGCTGTTCAGCAGTTGGTGAAGAAGCTAAAAGGTCCGATCCTATGTCTTGTAGGGCCTCCAGGTGTGGGTAAAACCTCACTCGCTCGTTCCATCGCCCGTTCACTCAATCGTAAGTTCGTTCGCATTTCGCTTGGCGGTGTGCGTGATGAAGCGGAGATTCGTGGTCATCGCCGGACTTATGTGGGGGCGATGCCAGGCCGAATCATTCAAGGGATGAAGACGGCGGGAACGATTAATCCGGTTATCCTGCTAGATGAGATTGATAAAATGGCTGCAGATTTCCGTGGTGACCCATCCTCCGCATTGCTTGAGGTACTGGACCCGGAACAGAACAATACGTTCAGTGACCATTTCGTAGAATTGCCGTTTGATTTATCGAACGTTATGTTTGTTACTACAGCGAATGTAGTGCATAACATTCCGCGTCCGCTACTTGATCGGATGGAAATGCTTTTTATACCGGGTTATACGGAACTGGAGAAATTGCAGATCGGTAGCCGTTATCTTTTGCCGAAGCAGAAGAAGAATCATGGTCTTGCAGAAGATCAGCTGATCATCGAAGACGACAGTTTACTACGTATCGTGCGCGAATATACTCGTGAATCCGGTGTGCGTAATTTGGAGCAGCAGATTGCAGCGTTATGCCGCAAAGCCGCGAAACAGATTGTGTCCAAGGAAAAAGAAAGTGTAGTCATTCTGCCGGATGACATCAAGGATTACCTGGGGGCATCGAAATACCGTTACGGTATGGCAGAGCTTGAAGATCAGATTGGCACAGTAACTGGACTGGCCTGGACTGAGGTTGGTGGCGATACGCTGCTGATCGAAGTGACTGTTGTGCAGGGAACGGGCAAGCTGACACTTACTGGACAACTGGGCGATGTAATGAAGGAGTCAGCGCAGGCCGCTTTCAGTTATACACGTTCGAAGGCGGAGGAGCTGGGGCTCCAGCCTGATTTTTATGAGAAGATTGATATTCATATCCACATTCCTGAAGGTGCAATTCCGAAGGATGGCCCGTCTGCAGGGATTACGATAGCTACCGCTCTAATCTCCGCACTTACGAAGCGTTATGTATCGAAGGATGTGGCCATGACTGGTGAGATCACCCTGCGTGGACGTGTATTGCCGATCGGTGGACTGAAAGAGAAGTCTTTAGCTGCACACCGTGCCGGATATAAAAAGATCCTTCTTCCCAAAGACAATGAACGTGATCTGAAAGAAATTCCAGAGAGCGTGCGTAATGATGTGGAGTTCATACCAGTATCTAACATGGATCAGGTCTTGCATCATGCGTTAGTTGAGCATCATAATGAAATTAGCAGTGAGCCACCGAGTAGTGTGCATTAGAAAGGAAGTCCTATGAAAGTTAATATTGCCGAATTTATAATCAGTGCCGTTGGCCCTGATCAATACCCTGATGATGCTTTGCCAGAGATTGCTCTGGCAGGGCGCTCCAATGTAGGGAAGTCATCCCTCATTAACCGAATGATTAACCGCAAGAATCTGGCTCGGACAAGCTCCACCCCAGGTAAGACCCAGCATATGAACTATTACCGTATCAATGAAGGCAGCATGTATTTTGTTGACTTTCCAGGTTACGGATATGCAAAAGTGTCGAAGACACAACGTGCGACATGGGGCAAGATGGTGGAAAAATATCTATCTGAGCGTGATACGTTGAAGCTTGTTCTGCTCATCGTGGATCTGCGTCATCCACCGACCAGCAATGATAAGATGATGTTCGACTGGTTGAAGCATTATGATCTTCCTATGTGTGTAGTAGCGACTAAGGCGGATAAGATTCCGAAGACTCGCTGGCAAAAGCATATCAAGATCATGAAGCAGGAGCTTGGCGTGCTGCCAGGGGATAATTTCATTCCATTCTCTTCAGAGATTGGCCTTGGTAAAGAAGAACTTTGGGGATTGATCGACGGGTATGTTCTCTCCTCTCCAGATTCTGAGGATGCTGAAATAGATGGAAATGAACCTCAGCAAGAGGAACCTACTGAAGCCTAAGACAAGAACTCATTTACAATCAAGCAACCATTCCATTTGGGAATGGTTGTATTTTTTTGTGGGTAAAACTAAATTTTCTATGGGAAGGGACCGATAGATAACATATGAAAGATATCCATTGCCACATCTTACCCTTTATGGATGACGGAGCTACTGATTGGGAATCCGCTCTCGCCATGGCGCAAGACGCCTATAGGGACGGAATTACATCCGTCATTGCCACACCACATCACGCCAACGGTCAATATATGAATAACTCCGCTAGTATAAGAGAAGCGGTGGATCTGATGAATGAGAAACTTCGTCAGCATGGCAATCCACTGCTTGTTCTTCCGGGTCAGGAAATCAGAGTGTACGGAGATTTACTGGATGATCTGGAGCGGGGGCAACTGCTAAGTCTTGCAGACTCGCGGTATATTTTGCTAGAAATGCCTTCTTCACGAGTCCCACGCAACATGGAAGAAATCTGTCACGAATTGATCATTCAAGGGTTCGTTCCGGTCATCGCCCATCCGGAGCGTAATGCTGAAGTAGCTGTCGATCCTTCTAAGTTAGAAAGATTGATAGAACTGGGATCACTCGGTCAGGTAACCGCACAAAGTCTTGCAGGCGTCTTCGGGAGTAAACTTCAGAAGCTATCCCTGGAGTTATGTCGTAGAAATGCAGTACATGTGTTGGCCTCTGATGCACATGACAGTGTTCATCGTCCTTTTGGATTAAATGCTGCTTATGTGGTTTTAGAGAAAGAATTAGGTCCTGAGATGCGCGACTATATGCGCGAGAACTCTCAGCAAATTGTGGCAAATGGTGAGGTTAATCATGGTAATCACGTACAAAAAAGGAGGAATCGACACAAATTGTTTGGGATTTTTTCCCGAAAGGGCTGACTAATCTACCTAATAGTGGTAGAATGGGTTTTATTGGGTGAATCGTTGATATACGTAATAGTGTAGACATAAGGTGAAATAGTCTAGGACTATAGTAACACGAGAATTTAAATACATATAAAGAGGTGGATATTTAGTGACTTTGAAAAAGAAACTAGTAGTATCGACATTAGCAGTTAGCATGGCAGCGGTTGCAGTAGCAGGACTTCCGCTTAGCAGCAAAGGATTGGCAGCTCAGTTTGGGATCGTTGGAACAGCATACGCTGCAACTAGCGTGGATTTTGCAAGCTTGAAGGAGCGCGCAACGAAGCTTTATAGCACGCTTACTGATGCTGATAAGCAGACGCTTCGTGATTTCCGTACTGAGCTTCAAGGTCTTTCACGTGAGCAACTGGAAAAAGATTTCGCGCCTGTTTTGGCTCAACTTGAACTCAGCGATGGACAAAAATCTACATTGTTTGATTTCTATTTAGAAGTAGTATCGTCTATCTATACTCCGGATTTATCCGCAGTTACAGATATTCTGAAGTCCCCTAATTATGAGGCTTATCAAGCGCTACTGAAGGAAATCGGTAAACAAGCTGGTGTTACAGATCTTTCGGTTGAAGAAGTTTACAGCTTCATCTTTGGTTCAAACGGCGTTGAACAGAAGCTAATTAACTTGCTAAAAGGAAAATCAGAAACTGATCTGATTGATCTTATTGCTCATCCGAACAGTGAACTCGCGAATAAAGTGAAGGGTATTGTTCTCGATAGCACCATTGGTTCTGCCAACTATTCCTTGAGAGCGTCTCTAGCAGAACTTAAGATTACTAAAGATATGATTTCAGCAACCAAGAATAATGTTGAATCAACACTTAAGAATGAAAAAGCAGCTGCGCTAGTTCTGGCGAAAGCTTACTACAACGCGTATCTTAAGACATCTACACCAACTACTGATCCTACTACTCCGGGTTCCGGTTCCGGCTCCGGCTCCATAACGACTCCACCTGTATTAACTGTGGATCAGAAATTGGCAGCTGCGGCTACTTATGATGTATCTAAACTGGTACAAGTAGTAGATGGTAAAGCAACTGTGAAATTGGTAGATACCGATACAATCAATGCCTTGGCTAATCTTGCTGCTGCAGCTAAAGCTGCCGGTAAAGAAGGTACTGCCCTCACGCTGACATTGAATCTTGGTACGATCACTGCGCCTACTGTTGAAGTTCCGTTGTCCAAAGCTATTGTTGAAGCAGCTAAGACGAACGGCATTGCGAATATCGCAGTAACCTTTAATGGTGTAACCGTAACGATTCCTGTAAGTCAGTTCAGCACAGCTATTGCATTGACAGTAACTACCGCTAAACCAGAAGTTGTAACTTCTGTTACCAAACTGAAATTGGCTTCGGATGTATACGAGTTCGGACTCAGTGTGGATGGTGTAGCGACTAGCACATTCAAACAACCAATCACCATTAAACTTCCACTTAAGAATACTGATGGTCTTGATAAAGAATTGCTGTCCGTAGCGAAGCTTGTATACGGAAGCCTGCAATTCCAAGGTGGAGTGCTTGATGGAGAGTTCATCGTAGAACCACGTGATACATTCTCATCCTATGCAGTGCTTGAGAATAAAGTGAACTTTACGGATATTGCTAGTGTACAAGCATGGGCTGGCAAACAAATTCAAGTCGTAGCTGCAAAAGGTGCGATTGAAGGCGTAGGCGAAGGCAAATTCGCACCGAAGAGCAATGTAACTCGTGCAGAGTTCGCTAAAATGCTGATTCGTGCGCTTAATCTGGAGAATAACTCTGCTGTACAAAGCTTTAATGATGTAAGTTCATCTGCTTGGTATGCACCTTATGTAGCGGTTGCAGCAGAAAAAGGAATCATTACTGGCCGCAGTGCGGACAAGTTCGATCCTAATGCAACTATCACACGTGCAGAGATGGCAACGATGATCTCCCGCGCAGTGAAATCTATTCATCCAGCTGCAACAACGAATGTAACGGCAATTAGCCAATTCTCCGATGCTGCTAAGATCAGCGCATCTTTGAGAGATGGCGTAGCATTTGCAGCAGATCATAACTTGGTTATCGGAAATGCTGGTAAGTTCAACCCGAACGATACGGCAACTCGTGCTGAAGCAGCAGTAATTATCTACCGTACCATTAACTTCAAGTAAGTAAATAAAAAAGTATAGTATACAGCCTCCTCTCATGTAGGTGAGAGGAGGCAATTTTTTGCCAATAGGGAAGTACTGTAATATAGTAACGAAATATTTCAGAAATAGCTTGGAGGTAATTACACTTGTCATCACAAGAATTGGATCTTCGCGATTATTTTCAGATCGTCAGGAAGAGACTATGGCTGATTGTTAGCATAGTTGTTTTGGTGTGCGGTGTTGCTGGTGTGTACAGTCTGTATATTAAGAATCCGGTGTACGAAGCATCCACTAAGATTATCGTTAACCAGACACCGACACAATCGGCAGCAGCACAGCTTGATTTGAACCAGATTAATACTAATATTCAATTAATTAATACGTATAAGGAAATTATTAAGACTCCAGCCATCCTTGATATTGTTACGAGAGATTATCCGCAGTTCAATATTACTGCAGAAGAGCTGTTGAAGAAGGTTAATGTGAGCTCTGTCAATAATACGCAGGTGATGACACTTGTCGTTCGAGATAATTCGTATCAGCGAGCCGCTGAAATCGTGAATGCCATTTCACTTGTATTCAAGGATGAGATTCCTAACCTATTTAATGTGGAGAATGTATCGATTCTGAATGAGGCCAAAGTGAATCCACTTATCGAGCCAGGACCGGTAGAACCGAATGTCTTAATGAATATGGCTATAGCTTTCATCGTTTCCTTGATGATTGGTTTAGGGATTGCTTTCTTGCTGGAATACATGGACGATACGCTGAAGACTGAAGCCGATATTGAGAGATATCTTGGTCTGCCAACGATAGCAATGATTACAAGATTGGGTTCAGAAGAAAATAAACAAGGCATAACACAGGCACAGACGCAAACATCCAGAAAGGCGGGCGAACTCGAACATGTCACAGCTGCCAAATAAACAACGTCATCTGATTACCGTTACGAATCCTCGCTCCCCTGTATCTGAAGCGTTTCGTGCGCTACGCACGAATATTGATTTTTCTTCTGTGGATGAGACTATTCAAGTGATTATGGTAACTTCGTCCGGACCGGAAGAAGGTAAATCAACGGTTTCTGCTAACTTGGCGGCGGCTTATGCTCAAGCAGATAAGAAGGTATTGTTGATTGACGCGGATTTGCGGAAGCCTACAGCACATAAGACTTTTTCGCTTAGTAACCGATTTGGGCTTTCTTCACTACTGTCTCAGCAGGCGGTTCTTGAGGATACTGTCCAAGATTCTGGTGTTTCCAATCTTTCCATCATGACCTCAGGTCCGATTCCTCCAAATCCAGCAGAAATGATGGCTTCTAATCGGATGAGCACTCTTTTACAGGACTTGCGCCAGCGTTATGATGTCATTCTTATTGATACTCCACCGTTATTGGCGGTTACAGATGCGCAGATCATGGCTTCCAAGAGTGATGGTGTCATTATGGTTGTCAGCTATGGCAAGGTAAAGCGGGATATTGCTGTAAAAGCTAAAGCTAACCTTGATCGTGTAGGTGCAAAAATGCTTGGCGTGGTGCTCAATAATGTAAAACGTAAAGCCAGCGAAGGTTACTATTACTACTACTATGGAAATTGATAGGTTCTTAAACAATAATGTTGTTTTTGGAGGCACTGAAAATGACAGCGAAATCTAGAGTGGTTCTATTATTCCTCATTGACCTAGCAATCATATGGTTCAGCATTGTGACATCCTATTTATTTCGGTATCCTAACCACGCTCTTCAGGAATACGGTGCACAGATGCTGCAATTTGGCTTGATTGCAACATTTGCATTCGGGGGAAGTTTGATATATTTTGGTCTCTACCGAAGAATGTGGCAATATGCCAGCATTGGTGAGATTATATCGGTTTCTAAAGCCATTGTAGTAGGGTCTTTGTTTTCATTTGCCCTAGCTTATCTGATTTTGCCAGATAGAGTCCCCCTTGCAATAGAAGTTAGGTCGATGGAGACCATTCTTTTATTAGTAGGTGGGGTTCGGTTTTTGTGGAGAGTACTCCATAATGACCGAATTAATTACAAAGACACTAAGACCCAAACACTAATTGTAGGTGCAGGGGATTGTGGAATACTAATTGCTCGGGAAATGATGGGTCCGTCTTTTGCTCATACGAAGCTGGTAGGTTTCATTGATGATAGTATCAATAAATATCATATGTCTATACTGGGTGTGCCCGTGTTAGGGAATCGTTACGCGATCCCCGCTATTGTGAAAGAACGGGAAATTCATGAGATTATTATCGCCATGCCCTCAGTTTCACGTACTGAAATCTCTGAAATTATTAATCTTGCAAAGAAGACCGGTGCTAAGCTTAAGATTATACCCGCACTTAACGATCTGATCGCGGGGAAAATATCCGTGAAGAAACTACGAGATGTTAGTGTTGAAGATTTACTAGGCCGTGAGCCAATTGTAGCGGATTTGAACAGTATCCTAGGGTATGTCCACCACAAGACTGTGTTAGTTACGGGGGCTGGTGGATCGATTGGTTCAGAACTCTGCCGGCAGATTGCGCCATTCGGCCCGGACAAGTTAATGCTGCTTGGACACGGCGAGAATAGCATTTATACGATTGAAATGGAGCTTCGTAAGCAATTTCCTGATCTGAATATTGTTACCGTAATCGCAGATGTACAGGACCGCAGTCGGATGATGGACATATTCAGTAGTCATAATCCACATGTTGTCTTTCATGCGGCAGCACATAAACACGTTCCATTAATGGAGCGCAACCCTTCCGAGGCGATTAAGAATAATGTGTTTGGAACAAGAAATGTTGCGGATTGTGCAGATAAATATGGTGCGGAGAGATTTGTAATGATCTCTTCAGATAAAGCGGTTAACCCAACAAGTGTGATGGGTGCAACAAAGCGAATTGCAGAAATGTATGTGCAGAGTTTGCATACCACGAGTAGAACGAAGTTCTCAGCTGTGCGTTTTGGAAACGTGCTTGGCAGTCGTGGAAGTGTGATCCCGGCCTTTAAACAGCAGATTGCTGTAGGTGGTCCGGTTACGGTTACTCATCCAGAGATGGTTCGTTATTTTATGACGATTCCAGAAGCTGTGCAGCTTGTAATCCAGTCGGGCTCTTTTGCCAAAGGTGGAGAAGTATTCATTCTGGATATGGGTGAACCGGTAAAGATTCTAACCTTAGCTGAAGATTTGATTACACTCTCAGGTTATGAACCTTATAAGGATATTGATATTCAATTCTCCGGTATTCGTGAGGGTGAGAAGTTGTATGAAGAGCTGTTGACGGATGAAGAAAATTTAGGTTCTACAGATCATGGAAGAATATTTATCGGTAGACCTAATGTAATCAGTCTGAATCAGCTAGAACTGGAATTTAAACGTTTGGAACGTGTTCTCGCTGAAGAACCTGAAGTTATACGCGAAATAATCAATCAAATTGTACCGATGCAGCCCGTTGCCCAAGTTGCTATTAGCTAATTCATTCATAAAGGGGGATATGCAAGTGTTTAATAAACGATGGAAAAAGATCCTTTTATGGACGCTATCAGTCATTGTAGTTCTGGGTGTTGGTGGTTTGTTCGCTGCGAATTATGCGGTCGATAAGTTGATGAATTCTATGGTGGATGGTTTTGATCTGGAGTCTGAGGATCAAGTTAATGGTGGTCAAGATCAAGGAACTACACCTGAAGATGCAGTAGTGGATGGTAAAGTCGATCCTGTAGCGTCTGCAACACCTGCTCCATCAACAGATTCGAAAGAGGGCTCTTCAGAAGGATATACGGCACAGGTTTCAACAGATAAAGCTAAAGAAATTCAAGAGAATGTAACGATGAAGGATAAAGCAGATGTAGCTGCTATTGTACTCGGTCAACTAAGTGTATCGGATATCAATCGGCTAAAAGATCTAGCTAAGGGTGGTCTAACGCTTGATGAGAAGCGGGAAGCACGCAGTATCATCCTCGGTAAAGTTTCTGAAGAACAATATAATGAGCTTTCACAGGTAGCTAAGAAGTACGGCGTGAGTCAAGGGAAGACACGTGATCAAGTCCTTAAAGAGGAAGAGCAATTAAAAGCGAAAGAAAAGGGAAGTGAATAAGTATGTCTAAAGCAACGCTACCAGTCATAGCTCTATCGTTAATAGCTTCAATAGGGTTAGCACCCTTAACGGCATCCGCTCCTATTTCCGTATCAGCAGCAGCGGTCCCAAATGCAACAACTAAGGCGGCAGCAGCAGCTACAGTCAAAGTACAAAGCATGAATGTGAAGATGGTTTTTGATGGAGCAAGTATTGGGACGCCTACAGGTCAATATGTATTCATGTACAATAATACAACTTATGTTCCATTACGCTTTATGTCATATGCATTACAAAAGAGTGTAGCTTGGGATGCTAAGAACGTTAAGGTTAATGTAGCAGAGCCTAGCAGTTCAGAGCTAGTTGTGATTAAAGAGTATCTAATGAATGCAACCAACGGGAATAGTGCTTCAGCAGTATCTAAGAATCTTTTACTCAATCAAGTTAAGGCGAGTTATGTATTTAACGGTGCAACCAAGGCACTGCCTGCAGGCCAATTTAGCTTCATCTTGAATGGTTCTTTATATGTACCTATACGTTTTTTATCGGAATCTGTAGGTCATAACATTAGCTGGGATCAGAAGACGAAGACCATTATTGCCGCTTCAAAGGCTTATCAAGAACAAGGTGGCACTAAGGACCCATCCCCAGTAGCGACACCAGCACCAACCGGTACAACAGGTGGTGTAGCAGGAGGTGGTGCTGCGGGGACTGGAAAGGTATCTTATGAAACTATTACTAGTGAAACGGAAGCCAAGCTTACTGCGCTTAGAAATCAAAGCGAATCGACTTTAACAAGCATTTTGGTTGAGTATCTTGGAGCAAAAGATGAGGCGAGTAAGAAAAGCATTAAGGCTAAAGGGGCACAACAATTATCCTCATTTTCTGCTAGCTTCAATAGTATAGTAGCTGATACTGAACAAAAACTGAACAGTAACGGATATAGTACCGCAATTATTAGTCAATATAGAAGTGAATTTGAAACACAGCTTGAGTTGGGAAAAAAATGGGCAGAGGGAATGGCGAATTAATATTCGCTGTTTCTTCATTAATACATATGCGAGGTTGAGGAATGGATGAAGCCTTACTTGGTTGTGAAAAAAGGAATTGATTGGGTCATTGCATTTTTATTGATTTTTTTAGCTTCTCCTATCATGTTAGCAGCAACAATAGCTATAAAAATAAATTCTAAAGGACCGATTCTGTTTCGTCAAAAGCGGCCTGGTAAGAATGAAAAGATATTTACCGTTTACAAGTTTAGAACAATGTCATTAGAGACTGATCAAGAAGGTAATCTCTTACCTGACATACTGAGAATGACTAAAGTAGGTTCCTTTTTAAGAAAATGTAGTATAGATGAATTACCACAACTTTTTAATATTTTAAAGGGGGATATGAGCTTCATTGGCCCACGTCCATTATTAGTGCAATATCTTGAACATTACACGCAAGAACAAAATCGCAGACATGAAGTTGTTCCTGGTATTTCTGGCTGGGCGCAAGTGAACGGTAGAAATACAATCAGTTGGGAAGAAAAATTTAGATATGATGTTTGGTACGTTGATCATATTAGTTTCATGCTAGATGTGAAGATCGTTTTTAGAACGATTAAAAATGTTCTTGTAAGAGAGGGAATTAATAATTCTCAAAATGACACAATGCCGATGTTCTCTGGAAGTACTCTAGATGTCTAGTAGAAAGAGTGGAAGCTGGGTGAATATAGGTTGTCTAAGTTATTGATTTTAGGAGCCGGTGGGCATGGTAAGGTAGTTGCTGATGCAGCGATGAGTACTGGGAATTGGGAAGAAATAGCCTTCTTAGATAATAATATAGAGCTTACTGATGTATTAGGAAAGTCTATATTAGGTGGATTTGACAGTTATATGGATCATAAAGAAGATTATCCAGCAGCATTCGTGGCCATAGGAAACAATATAACAAGAATGATTTGGCTAGATAGGTTAGAGCGTGCAGGCTTTGAAATTCCGAGTATCATTCATCCATCTTGTACCATAAGCAGATTCAGTCAGATAGAAAGAGGCAGTGTCATTATGGCTGGAGTAGTAGTCAATGCTAGTGCTAGAGTCGGAAAAGGTTGCATTTTAAATACTTCATCTTCAATTGACCATGATTGTATATTAGAAAATGGGGTGCACATCTCTCCCGGTGTTAACGTGTGTGGAACTGTTCATGTGAAAAGCTGTAGTTGGCTGGGTGTAGGTTCTAAAGTGTTAAATAATTTAACTATCGGATTTAACGTAATCGTAGCTGCCGGAACGATCGTAATAAAAAATATACCTGATAATGTAATGGTGGCAGGAGTGCCTGCAAAAATAAAGAAAAACTTGGAGATGAAAAGCGATGTCGGAAAGGATTTTTTTATCCCCTCCTCACATGAGTGGGAACGAAATGAGGTACATACAAGAAGCATTTGATACTAATTGGATTGCTCCCCTGGGGACAAATGTAGATAAATTTGAAGAAGAATTATGCGAGTACGTGGGCGTAGACCATGGACTGGCTTTATCCTCTGGCACAGCAGGAATTCATTTGGCACTGAAGTATTTTGGTGTTGGTCCAGGTGACTATGTATTTTGCTCTGATCTAACCTTTGCGGGAAGCTGTAACCCTATTCTATATCAATATGCTAATCCTGTATTTATTGACTCTGAACCGGAAACTTGGAATATGTCTCCTATCGCTTTAGAGAAAGCATTTGAGTGGGCTAAAAAAGAAAATATAATGCCTAAGGCAGTTATTATAGTAGATTTGTATGGTCAAAGTGCGGATTATGATTCGCTACTTCCAATTTGTGAACACTATGGTGTTCCTGTCATAGAAGACGCTGCTGAAGCTCTTGGTGCAACATACAAAGGTAAGAAATGCGGTTCATTTGGACATATTGGTATTTTTTCATTCAATGGTAACAAGATTATTACCACATCAGGTGGCGGTATGGTAGTTTCCAATGATGAAGAAGCTATAAAGAAAATGCGTTTTTGGGCCACTCAATCGAAAGAAACTTCAAGACATTATGAACATAAAGAGGTTGGCTATAATTACAGAATGTCCAATATCTGCGCTGGAATCGGGCGAGGACAGTTAGAGGCCTTAGATTCCTTTATTCAAAAACGTAGAACAATTAATAATTTATATAGAGAATCTTTGAGCGATCTCCCGTTGTCATTTATGCCAATATCTAATAATGGAAAGCCTAACCATTGGCTATCAGTTTTAAATCTTTCATCCAGCGAAGTAGTTACTCCAGAAGATATCATAGTGCTCCTTGAGAAGGCTAATATTGAATCTCGTCCCGTATGGAAACCTATGCATTTACAACCATTACTTAAGGATTATCCTTTTTTTTCACATGCTAATAATATATCTGAAGGATTGTTTAGAACTGGTATTTGTCTTCCTTCTGGAAGTGCAATGACTCAAGAGCAATGCGAACAAGTAATTAGTATTATAAAAGAAAATTTGATAAACATTTATTAATCATAGTAAATTCCTTATTTTCTGATGGAAGTTTAAGTGAGTTTACGATTTAAGGAGCTATGATAATGGAATTATTATTAAAGATTCTATTTTACACAAGTGGATTTATTATTGTATGGGCAATGATTGGTTATCCAGTATCATTACGGTTAATAGGTATGTTCTATAAGAGTAGGAAATTAATAAAAAATTATTCACATCAACCAACTGTAACTTTAATGATTGTTGCTCATAATGAAGAGAAGGTTATTCTCGATAAGCTGAATAATATATTAGAGCTCGACTATCCAGAGGATAAAATAGAGTTCTTAATTTCTTCAGATAACAGTACGGACAATACGAATCAAATTGTAAAGAATTTCATTAAAACTCACAAAGAAAAGAATATTAGATTGTATGAAGTTAATGCTCGAAAAGGAAAGACCAACGCCCAGAACGAAGCCCATAAGAAAGTTAGAACAGAATATTTAGTTATGACTGATGCTAATTCAATTATGAAGAAGGATGCAATTAAAGAACTTATGGCTGCTTTTACTTCACAGAAGATTGCATATGTTACTGGAAAACTATCCATAGTGAATAATGAAGTGAATGATGTTAGTAGTTCAGAAGCAAGTTATTGGGATAGTGATCTGGCAATTCGCGAACTTGAAGGAAGAATACAGACAATAACAGCTGGAAATGGTGCAATTTATGCCTGCAGAACTTCTGATTATTATGATTTTAATCCGATACAATGTCATGACAGTGCGATGCCACCCTTTTATGCATTAAATGGTAAGAGAGCTATTTGTAATCATGACGCAATTGCGTATGAAAAAGCTGGCGAGGTAATCGAGGATGAATTTGGACGGAAAGTTCGTATGAACCGAATTATCCTAAATCATATATTACCTGATTTAAGAATACTTAATATTTTTAAGTATAAGTGGTTTTCATACTTTTACTTTGGTCATAGGACATGTAGATATTTATTGTGGTGTTCGCATCTGATAGTATTGCTGACTAATGCACTTTTAATAACAAGTTCAATCTTTTTTCTGTTTACATTTGTAGGGCAGATATTATTTTATTTATTAGCCTTAATTAAAGCTGTAACTAAAACAAATAATAAACTATTTACTTTAATTTACTATTATTGTGTAACAATACTTGCTCAGTGGGTGGGAGTGTATAAAATATTGACTGGGAAAGCCAAACCATTTTGGGAGAAAGCTGAGAGTACAAGGTAAGACTTAATTAGGCGAGGTGAATGGAAATGAAGATAACTGTAGCAGGAGCAGGCTATGTTGGTCTATCAAATGCAATACTATTAGCTCAACATAATGAAATAATCGCTTTAGATATTATTCAAGATAAAGTTGATATGATTAATAAAAGAATCTCACCCGTTATTGATAATGAGATTGAAGAATATTTGGCGAATAAAAATTTGAATTTAAGAGCAACTACTGATAGTTATATAGCATTTAAAGATGCAGATTATGTTATTATCGCTACACCAACTAACTATGATCCAGATAAGAACTATTTTAATACAAGAAGTGTTGAAGCAGTTATTGCCAATGTATTGTCCATAAATCCAGAGGCAGTTATGGTTATCAAATCAACAGTACCAGTTGGTTATACAAACAAAGTAAGAGAAATGTTTGAAACAGATAATATTATCTTTTCACCAGAATTCTTAAGAGAGGGTAAAGCGCTTTATGATAACTTATTTCCATCGCGTATAGTAATAGGTGAACGCTCGGAAAGAGCAGAGAAGTTTGCAAGTTGCTTAGTACAAGGAGCGATTAAGGAAGAGATTACCGTTTTATTTACCGATTCAGTAGAAGCTGAAGCGATTAAACTATTTGCTAATACATATCTTGCTTTGAGGATTGCCTATTTTAATGAACTCGATACCTATGCAGAGATAAGAGGATTGGATACAAGACAAATTATTGAAGGAGTATGCCTTGATCCACGTATCGGTAATCACTATAACAATCCTTCTTTTGGATATGGTGGATACTGCTTACCCAAAGATACGAAACAGTTATTAGCTAATTATATCGATGTGCCTAATAATATTATGGGGGCAATTGTTGATTCTAATAGAACTAGGAAAGATCATATTGCCGAGAGAATATTATCCGGGAATCCCGAAATTGTAGGAATTTATAGATTAACAATGAAAACTGATTCTGATAATTTTAGACAATCTTCTATACAAGGCGTAATGAAGCGTATTAAGGCAAAGGGGATTGAAGTTGTAGTTTATGAGCCAGCAATGAAGGAAGACAGTTTTTATAATTCGAAAGTGATCAAAGATTTAAGAGATTTCAAAAAAATTTCAGATGTTATTGTGGCAAATAGAATTTCAGATGAATTAGAGGATGTTGGAGATAAGGTATTTACAAGAGATTTGTTTAGTAGAGATTAACAATGAACTGATGAAGATAGTTGATGAGTTAATTCGTTTGGATAAAATTTAGGTTAAAGAGTTCTTAAATAATATGTATCTTAGTATCACAGTTGATAATTGTTTTCCTAGTTGTGAAGATGGGTCCGTTTGAAATATGAAGTGAAAACAGGCTTATTCTACATAGAAAATCAATCACTTGTTCCATCTATTATAGAATTAGAAAAATTATTTAATTATTGATAATGAAAATCTTGAGGAATTTGTAATTGAAGATAGAGAATATAAATTTTAGTTTGATTAAAGAAGAAATGGATTCAAGAGTGTTGGTATGAGTTATCATATCGTATATCAATGTTGATCGAGTGTGATATGTTTTTTTATAAATATTAATGATTATTAAAATAATGAATACCTTAATGGAATTCATATAAATTATACCTAATGAAAGATCTTAGGTTACTCTTTCAAAATCATTCACGCTGGTAGAAGAACTATTGATGGTGTAGGTTTATTTGTAGCCTAATGTAGGCATTAAAAAAGTAATTGATACTTGCAAATAAGATAGTGAGGAATGCTAAGATTGTTATTTTCGGAATTGTATTAAAATAGAACTATCCTGCACTAGTTGAGGATCTAGAAACAAGATTGATTAGCAAAAATAAAGCTGATGCGCTGAGGTGACTAATGAAATTACTGGTGTTAGTTCAGGATTATCCAAAATTAGACGGAAGTGTCACGCTTATGTATGTTCACACACGTAATCTATATTACTTACAAAAAAATATAGATGTTACGGTATTGAGTTTTAGCGCTATAGAAAATTATATTATCGATAATATTCCAGTTATTACTTTGGAAGACTACAAGAAAAACTCGTTAGAAAAGTATGATCTGCTAGTTTGTCATGCCCCAAATGTGAAAAATCATTATAAGTTTTTAAGAATGTTTGAGAGAAAATTTGATAGTATTTTATTTTTTTATCATGGTCATGAAGTCATTCGAATTAATGCAATCTATCCGAACCCGTATCCCTATCAAAAAAAAACCATCTTTTTAAAGAAAACCATACAAGATATATATGACACTCTTAAATTGAAAATATGGCATGACTATCTCCCAAAGATAGCATATAAATCTCATTTCGTTTTTGTCAGTAGATGGATGTATGATGAGTTTATTAAATGGACAAAAATCCATCCTAAAGTCCTTCAAGATAGATATTCAATTATTCATAACAGTGTTGGAAAGGCATTTGAAGAAAATGATTATAATCCTGAATCCGAAATGAGATATGATTTTATTACAGTACGAAGTTTTTTGGATGGTTCTAAGTATTGTATAGATTTAGTGCATCAACTCGCTAAATATAATAAAAGTATGAAGTTTTTAATAATTGGAAGAGGAGAGTTTTTTAATTACTATGATAAGGAGGAGAATATTACATGGATTGATAAGACACTAACTCACTCTGAAATTATTACTTACATGAATCAGTCAAAATGCGCGCTAATGCCAACTAGGGCGGATGCACAGGGATTAATGATGTGCGAAATGGCTACATTTGGTATACCATTAATTACATCTGATATATCTTTATGCCGAGATATTTGCGCTGAATTCGAAAATATATACTTAATTAATAATGAAAATACAAATTTAGATCTTGTGCCTGTATTGGAAAATCTATTAAATAGAAAATCTGTTACGAAAAACAAAAAGTATTTCGCTGATAATACATGCGGTACGGAAGTCGATATCATAAAAAATGCTCTTCTATGAATTTATGATCTGGTGCTTCTAGAGTTTTTCGAATTTTCAATGTTGATCATAGATGACTGAGTATAATATAATCCTCCATAAAAAACATCTATTCAAAACATATTATGATTTATATGAATTAATGTTGAAAAAGTTGAATGTTCTTTCGAAATAATGGACAAAATCACCATGATAAAAATTAAAGGAGTCAGCATGAAAATACTAGTTACTTGTTCGAATTATCCAGACCTGGAAGGGTCTACAAATGGGATGTTTTTTCATGTAAGAAATCTGCATTACTCTGAAAATGAAATTCAGGTGGATGTATTAAACTTTGGAACTGACGTAGACTATTGCAAAGATGGAATAAATGTATACTCATACGATAGTTATAAAACTAATCTTATAAATAATGATTATGATTTATTAATATGTCATGCACCACATATAAGTCATCATTACAAATTCATAAAACAATTTCAACATAAGTATAAAAAGATAGTATTTATATTCCATGGAAATGAAGTTTTTAAGGTAAATAAGATATTATCTACTAAATATTCATTTGTTCAACAATCAAAATTCCGTCATCGGTTGGAAAGAGATGTAAAAGATGAAATTAAATTGTTTTTATGGAGAAAATTATTCATTAACTTGTCATATAAAACGCATTTTATATTTGTTAGTAATTGGATGTGTGAACAATTTTTATTATTTACTGGGATAAATAGGGAATTGATAAGTGACAATCATTATATTATTTATAATTCTATTGGGAGACCTTTTGAACTTAATAATTACAATGAAACTTCTCCTAAAATATATGATTTTATTACTATTCGGAATAATTTAGATGATTCTAAATATGGAATAGATATAGTGAATAATCTAGCAAAAAACAATCCGCAATTCAAATTCTTAGTTATTGGGAAAGGGACCTTTTTTAATCATTACAAAAGAAGTGAAAATCTTGAATGGATTGAAAAAGAATTATCACATCAAGAAATAGTTGATTATCTTAACAAGTCTTATTGTGGTTTGCTTCCAACACGTTGGGACTCTCAGGGATTAATGACATGCGAATTTGCAAGTTTCGGGATACCGACAATTACTTCTGACATTCCAATATGTCATGAGGTATTGGATGATTTTAGTAATGTTGCATTTATCGACAATGATAATTCTAATTTAGACTTGGGCGTCCTGTATGAAAGATTAAAAAAGGAAATACCATACCCAAAAAACTATAAATATTTTGCTACAACTACAAGTGGGAAGGAAATAGAACTTTTTAATATAATTAGCGGAGCGAATAAAGAGTGGGTAAAACAATGAGGAATAGATTGTTAAATATAAACATAACGATATTTTCCATACTTCTAATGTCTACTATTTTATATGCCTTTCCTGGCACAAGAATGATAGGACTATTATCAATATTAACTTTATTATCCCTATCTTTTTTTTATTTTTTTACAAATTTAAGCCGCATTAAAATGTCTAAGTTGTTTTTGGCTTGGTGTACATACTCAATTGGTGGACTATTAGTACTTACAATCAATTTTTCGAAACAGAGTTTATATGTCTACATAGAGCAAATAGTTATTTTGTTTTTTGTTACAATACTATCGCAGTCAGTTTTGAATAATAATGGTCTTAAAAGGCTTGCGAATATATTCAGTGGATTATTTTATATACTGATTATATTTGTATTGGTAAATGAATTTTTATTTAAAATAAATGGTGTATATATTGTTTTTTATAAAACGATCTTGATGTATATGTTTTTTTTGATGATTAAAACAAAAAAAATATATTATGTTAGTATTATTACGATATTCTTATTGTTTATAAATTCCACAAGAAGCTCTATTTTGACGATAATTTTATTCTTAATTATTTATAAATTATTAGAAAAAATTAAATATTCAAAAAAAGCATATAAATTAATCTTTTTTGTTTTGACAAGTTTGATATTGTTAATTCCAATTGCTTATATTTCTCTGAAACATATTCCACTCGGAGTTGATATAAACAATATTTCAAGGGAATATTTTAATAAAAATTTCTTCTCAGGAAGAGATATTATTTGGGATATTTCATATCAATTTATAAAAGAATCTGTTTTTTTAGGATATGGATTTTCTAACAATATTTTAGTGAGTAACGGGATATTGGCATCAACTCACAATATATTCATAAGTTTACTTTTACAAGGTGGGGTAGTTTTACTTATTTTATTTTTATTTTTTATGTATACATTATGGATGAGTTTCTTTGGAAAGTTAGATCATGATATTGTGAGAATATCTGCATCTTTTATATTACCCTTAATGTTAAGGGCAAGTTTTGATTTGATTTTTTTAGAAAATGATTTAATTCTCAGTATAAATATGTGGATAATTATATGCGTTGGACTGATGGTGTCTAATGATTTTAAACTGAATGACAAGAATTAAGATTAATAATTAAGATATTATCGTGTGAAGATCCTCAATGTAAGGGAGTTTGATAGAATATGAAATTGCAATATATTTGCAGATGGAACACGAACAAAAAGAAGGCATGGTCAGGAACAACACATTCCTTATTTACCGCACTGAATAAAAAAGTGGATTTAGAAGAAATTGATTTAACGTATACTAAATTTCAGACTTTTTTTTTGACATTGTTAAATCTTCGCATTAGAGATAGAAAAATAAAAATAAATACACCCTTTAGAAAACTAACTACAAGATTCAGACAAAATAAATTAGATGCAGCTTTGAAGAATAATGTGAATACACCAAAGTTATTAATTGAGGATTTTGGTATTTGTGAAAATGCATATTATTATACTGATTTGACGATAGATTCCATTCTCTATATAAGAGATAATTCACCCAGTGTTGGGAAATTTTCGAACTTTAACAATGTACCAACAGTTGATTTATTGAGACAAAATAGCGAGCAATTACGTATTCTCAAAAATGGTAAAGGTATTTTTACAATGAGTAAATGGTTGGCTGAATATCTTGTAAAACAAGGAGGATTTCCTGAGGGGAATATTCATTATGTCGGAGGGGGGATTAACTTAGATATTAATTTAATCAAATCGGAAGTTAAATCTAATAAAAAAGTGTTGTTTGTTGGTAGGGATTTCCATCGAAAGGGAGGGGATTTGGTTGTTGACGCGATTAATATATTGAATGTTAAATACGACAAAGAAGTAGAATTATTTGTTGCTGGATATAAAGCGAAGGAATTAAATGAAGAAAATAAAAATATACACTATTTGGGTGATTTGGATTCTGTTCAATTAAGTGAGTATTTCAATAAATGTGATATATTTTGTATGCCATCAAGATTTGAAGCTTATGGATTAGTATTTGTAGAAGCTTTGGTATATGGTCTGCCTTGCATAGGCAGAAATAGCTTTGAAATGAAAGAGTTCATTCAAGATGGAGAAAATGGATATTTAATAGATGATGATGATGCTGAGTGTTTAGCTATGAAAATGTATGATTTGTTAAATAACGAAAATATTAAAACAAATGTATTGAGTAAGAAAAAAGAATATATATATAGATATTCTTGGAGTAGCGTGGCTGATAGAATATTAAATGTAATTGGTGAGAAGTAGTTGGTTTCGAATAGTTTAATGTTGAGAGTTTCTATTGCTTTACTTATCAACGATGTTGTTCAATCTATCATTTTAGGTACTTAAATGAATTCCTGTTAGTGTATGATCTTAAATGTTTGGCGCTTCACCATACTGCATGGGAAAGTAAAGATTATAGAATGAAAGAGCGATTAAAAATGGAGTTTTTCCCGAGATTCGCGTAAGTTTTGAATTATTAAGACCTCCTAATTAGTTTATAGATGTTAGATTTTTACATTAATCGCAAAATATCTAACCTATATTGAGTAGCGATGAAGCAATAATATACATAGCCCATATAATAGTTTAATAATAAAAGTAAATTACTAATTCACTTGATAACTAAAGATAAATTAGTATCGGGATATTTACAAAAAAAACTGATGATGCATGTATTCGTACCATAAATAATTCTGAATTCTTAGGGTGAGGGAATGTCAAGAACATTTAATTCATTGAAAAATATAAAATTCGCCCTTCTAGGGCAAGCAAGTGCATTACTGATTAGTTTTTTTGCACGTATGGTATTTGTAAAAACACTAAGTTCTGATTATTTAGGTTTAAATGGTCTTTTTGTTAACATACTGTCTGTATTATCATTTGCTGAGCTAGGTGTTGGGACTGCTATAGTATATAGTCTTTACAAACCGCTTTCCGAGCGGAACCAGAGTCAAATAAAAGCATTAATGAGATTATATAAGCAGTCTTATATTACTATTGGAATAATAGTAGCCATTTTAGGTACGGCTCTCACGCCGTTCCTTTCTTATTTAATAAAGGATATCCCTCCAATACCTAATATACAATTGATCTATTTAATGTTTGTTATAAATTCCACTATTTCTTATTTTTTTTCTTATAAACGGTCTCTCATTATTGCTGATCAGAAAAGGTATATCGCTACATTTTATCAATATCTATTTTATATTATTTTAAACATTATGCAGATGATAATTCTTTTGATTACAAGGAATTATATTCTTTTTCTGGGATTGCAAATATTTTTCACATTATTTGAAAATTTGTTTATATCCAGAAAGGCGGATATTTTATACCCCTTTATCAAAGGCCAGACTACTGAGCGTCTAGATAATGAAACTAAAAAAACAATTATCCGCAATATAAAAGCGATGTTATTTCATAAATTTGGTGGTGTAGTTGTTAATGGTACAGATAGTTTGTTGATTTCTAAGTTTCTTGGTGTGGGATTAGTTGGATTATATTCTAATTATCTTCTCATTATTAACGCCCTCAATACTATATTTGGAATGGTGTTTCAATCAGTTACCGCAAGCATTGGAAATCTTGGTGCGTCAGAATCGGAAGTGAAATCTTATAATATATTTAAGTGTTTAAATCTTATTGGATTTTGGATCCATGGATTTGCGGCTATTTGCTTAGCAATATTATTCAATCCTTTTATTGAAATTTGGTTAGGAAATGAGTTTTCATTTCCTATTTCATTAGTCTTAATAATAATTGTTAGTTTTTATTTAACTGGGATGAGAAAGAGTGTCCTAACGTTTAGAGATGCATTAGGACTGTATTGGAATGATCGATATAAACCATTATTTGAGGCTAGTATTAATTTAATTGCTTCATTAATTCTTGTGAATAAAATAGGTATTTATGGAATATTTATTGGCACGATAATCAGTACTCTTACAACTTGTTTTTGGGTGGAACCATACATCTTATATAAGTACGGTTTTAAAAAATCAATTAGTTCTTATTTTTTGAAATATGCAATTTATACTATGATAATGTTACTGGGGGGAGGAGTAACATGGTTAATATGTTATTATATCAAAGGAGAGACAATTAGTTCATTTTTACTTAAAGGCATAATTTGTGCTATTGTACCTAACACTATCTTTCTTTTAGTTTTTTGGAAAACAGCGGAATTTAAGTATTTAATCTCCGTTGTAAAAACAATAACTAGAAGGAAAAAACCGAAATTAATCTAATTTTATTTATTCATGCCCATGCTTTGTAAGAAAAAACTGATGATTTGAATTCGTAATTGATTGATTGATTGACATGGTAAACACTACGCTATTGATCTTGCGAAACTTTAAATATGGGAGATGGAAACCGACTTCTAATATTAAGAAAGGGATTGCTCAAACGATCCATGGTATATTCACAATGCTAAATGGTGGCAACAAATTCTTAGTAACGAATCGCATAAGTGATTTATGAGTAACTTATCTATTAAGAAAAGAAAAGGTAAATTAATTAATAGGAATTTTGTCCTTTTCATGTGCTTACTATTGTTGATTATTGGACTCTTTAGTGCAGGCAGCTTCTTAGTTTTATCTGAATCTCCCAAACAAGCCGATGTAATCATCGTACTTAGCGGAGGCCAAGGCCGTGTAGAACAGGCAGCTGAGTTATATAAAGCTGGATACGCTCCTTATATAATTCTTTCCAATGCCAAGGAGTCAACGAGTTCATCAGGTGACATGCTCCGAACCGCCCTTAATCTCGGTATACCGCAGGGTGTTATCTATACCGAAAATGAGGCGGAAAGCACCTATCAGAATGCAGAGTTCACACTCCCTATAATGAAGGAATACGATTTTCAATCTGCAATTGTCGTTTCCTCGGAATTTCACATGCGGAGGGTGAAATTTCTTTTTGGTCGTGTGTACAAAAAATCGGATATTGAGCTTACGTATGTATCATCTGCCTCAGGATATAACGCTAAGCGCTGGTGGAGTGACCGAAAGAGTCGGGAAACTACGTTCAACGAGTATGTCAAGATGATCGGCAACACCTTCGGTTACAATGGACCGGAGGCAAAAAGCACTCTTGATCAGATAAAGAACTGGTTTCGTTAGCTTCCTACAGGATGGATTCTTTCATTTAGATAATTATCGTAACGTATGGTTTACCACTTATCTTCACATTTTGTAAAAGGTGCGCAGAAGTAGCATCTATAAAAATTGAATAACCCGGGTAATTATGAGTTAGTGCTATTAAATTCCCACTTTTCCCCTACCTAACTAATAATTAATCACAAAATAACCCATCCTAACCGTAGCGAACCTACGGTTTTTTATTTATAATAATTATTATCTGGATTTCATAAAGCGTTCAAAAAATCTGTAAAAAGTCGTATTTTCGTGTGATATACTTAACACAGTGTTTTTAGATGTTGTGAAAGTGAATATTATGTAAAAATATTCTTTAATATAACTGTACACAGTAATGAATAGAGACTAGGATGGTGAACTATCGATGCACATCGTCGTCGTTGGCCTGAATTATCGTACGGCTCCCGTGGAGGTAAGGGAACAGTTTGCTTTTGCGGAGAGTGATCTTCCGGCAGCGCTCCATCAACTGATGAAGACGAAGGGTGTGCTGGAAGGGGTCGTAGTAGCCACCTGCAACCGTACGGAAATTTATGTGGTCATGGACCGTCTCCATATGGGAGGGTATTTCCTCCGCGGCTTTATGGAGCAGTGGTTTGGAGTGAAAAACGAGCAATTTGCACAGCATATGTATATATATGAAGACGAGCAGGCGATTGCGCATTTGTTCCGCGTGACCTGCGGCCTGGATTCCATGGTGATTGGCGAGACGCAGATCCTGGGACAGGTGCGAAGTTCTTTTCTCACGGCTCAGGCTGAGGGTGTAACGGGAACTTGGTTCAATCGGCTATTTAAACAAGCGGTGACACTCGGCAAAAGAGCACATAGTGAAACGTCAATCGGCGAAAGCGCAGTATCTGTCAGTTATGCGGCAGTGGAGCTGGGCAAGCGGATTTTTGGCATGTTCACTGGTAAAAGAGTGTTGATTCTCGGCGCCGGCAAAATGAGTGAGCTCACTGTTAAGCATCTATATAGTAGTGGTGCGGCTGAGGTGATTGTCGCTAACCGTACGCTGTCGCGTGCGATTGAACTGGCAGAGAAGTTCTCGGGTAAGCCGAGCACGATTGAAGATGCGCTAAAAGCTCTTAATGAGGTAGATATCGTGATCAGCTCAACGGGAGCTGACGGTTATGTACTTTCGGCAGATCAGGTAGCGAATGCTATGAAGCGTCGCCCTTCGCGGCCGCTTTTTATGATTGATATCGCTGTACCCCGTGATATTGATCCTGCAGCGGCTAATGTGCCAGATGTTTTTTTGTATGATATTGACGATCTGGAGGGCATTGTGGAGAGTAACCTGGAAATGCGCCGGAGTGAAGCTGCGAAGATTGAAGTGATGATCGGTGAGGAAATGGATGAGTTCCAGCTGTGGCTTAAGACGCTTGGCGTGAGACCAGTAATCCGGGCGCTTCAGGATAAGTCGAATGCAATTCATGAGGAAACGATGGAGAGCCTGTTCAATAAGCTGCCTGAGCTGGACGAGCATCAGCGCAAGGTGATCCGTCGCTTGACCAAAAGCATTGTGAACCAGATGATGCATGATCCAATCAATGTAATTAAAGAGATGTCCGGTGGCAAGCAGGGGAATGAAGCGCTTGATTATTTCTCCAAAATCTTTGCGCTACAGGAACAGCTCGAATCCAATTCAGATGGCGGAGATTCCGCCCCGGTTAAGCAGTCTAGCTCCACAGAACGTACTGCCGGTAGCGGCGATTTTTCTGTGCCTAAGACGGTGCTTGCTCCGGCAGGCCTGTTGGGTAGGTGAGTGATATGCAACTGCTGAACGGAATATATGATGCCGCTCTGCTGCTATATGCCCTGAGCCTGCTGTTTGTTTTCTCGGATTGCCTTTATCGCAACCCGAGTGGGAAGCGGTTAGGCACGGGGCTTCTTGTTGTTGTGGGTCTTTTGCAAGCTGCAGGACTCGGGATTCGTTTCTCTCAGGAGAAGGGGCTGCCCATTTTTACACCTTATGATTTCTTGTTCTGGTTTGCATTTAGTATTGTTCTGACTTCGCTTGCGGTGGCTTTTACACGTGGAGGCGAGTTTACGATTCTGCTGCTTAGTGTGGCTGGATTCTGTGTTTTTCTGCTAAATCGGGTGTGGCTGACGGCGGGGGGGCATACGCTTGAGACTTGGAGCTCGGTGTATGGTTGGTTGACAATGCATGTGATTTTGGCCAATTTGAGTTTTGCTGCACTGACACTTGGGACGGTATTTGCCATATTGTACTTATTTCTGCACACCAGACTCAAAAGTAAGCAATGGAGTGACCGAATTCGTCGTTTACCAAACTTAGAGACTACAGATAAATATTCTTACACCGCTATTCTGGTGGGGACTCCTTTGCTGGCAATCTCTCTGGTGGTGGCTAGTTTATCTATTGTTTCTGAGGGACGGACACTATTATTGAAGGATTTAAAAGTACTAACGACACTGATTGGCCTTGGAATTTACATATTTTATATTATCTTTAAGAAATCCGGGCGGAAAAGTGGAGTAAGTATGGCTCGCTGGGCGATTTTAGGATATGCTTTTACTATCTTGAATTTTTTGTTGAATTCTTTGTCTGGTTTTCACGGCTGGAGCGGGGAGTGAAGAGCATGACTCGGTATTTGCCCATAATGCTGGATTGTGAAAAGCAACAGGTTGTGGTTATTGGCGGTGGTGCCGTGGCTGAACGGAAGGTGAGTGGGCTGCTGGAAGCTGGAGCGGTGGTTAAGATGATTAGTCCCTCTTTGACAGATACGCTTGCCTCTCTAGTGAAAAAGGGTCTCATGACCTGGCATGACCGCCCTTATGCTCCCGGAGATCTCCGTGGGGCCTTTCTCGTATATGCAGCCACTAACGATAGAACGGTTAATGAAGAGGTTGCGCAGGAGTCTAGGCGACTTGGCATTCCTGTGAATGTGGCTAGCCATGCGGAAGCGGGGGATTTTATTACGCCCGGAGTTGTACGTAGGGGGCGTTTGACGGTAGCTGTATCTACTTCGGGTGCTGGTCCGCTTGCGGCTGCGAAGATTAAAAGTGTGCTTGAAGAGGCGCTGGATGCAGCGTATGAGCCATATTTAGATTTTGTACATACCATGCGAACCCGGATTAAGGAAAAAGAATCTTCTGCTGAAGTTCGTGGAAGGCTTTTGCGGAAGCTTGGGGCGCTCGATGTGTTGAATGAGATGAGGAACGGTAGCTTTATTGCGTGGAGCCCGGAGGATATGGATGTTTGGATTGCTAGTCATCGGGCGGAGTAAAAGTGCGCGTGGACACTGTGAGGATTACAAAATTAGGTTAGATTAATGATATGAGTAAAAATAGGCTACTGGTTGAGATAGTTCGGATAGTGGTATGAGTACCGTTGTATTGGGCTGAAGTGGCTGGAATGTTCGAATGAGCGGTATAAGTACCGTTGAAATGGGCTGGAGTAGCTGAAATGTTCGAAAGTAGGGCAAAAATGCCTCGGAATTACCCAAAAACGGCCATACCAGTGAAAGAGAGGCATTAATGCCTCGGAATTACCTAAAAACGCTCATATCAGCGAAAAAAGAGGCAATAATGCCTCGGAATTGCCCAAAAACGGCCATACCAGCGAAAAGAGAGGCATTAATGCCTCGGAATTGAGTAATAACCGCCGAAGGAGCCAAATAAATGGCAGATATGCCATTTAATAGTGCGAAGTAGCTTTTGGTTAGTTTGGATTACTATATACGGTCTACGGTGAAGAGTAAGAGGCAGACGTAATCAGGAGGAATGGACAATGCGTAAGATTATTGTGGGGAGTAGACAGAGCGCGCTTGCGTTGACGCAAACGGGGCATGTGATTGCCGATCTGGAGCGATTGAGCGAGGAGCATGGTTTTGGATTCACTTTTGAGGTGAAAAAGATTGTTACCAAAGGGGACCGTATCCTAGATGTCACCTTGTCCAAGGTAGGCGGTAAAGGGTTGTTCGTGAAGGAAATAGAACAGGCCATGCTGGAAAAAGAAATCGACATGGCGGTGCACAGCATGAAGGACATGCCCTCCGAGCTGCCGGAGGGGCTGATCAACGGCGCTGTGCCGAAGCGCGTTGATCCGCGCGATGCACTGATCTCTAACGGAGGCGTCTCGCTGGACGAGCTGCCTCCAGGCGCACGCGTAGGCACAAGCAGCCTACGCCGTTCCAGCCAGCTAGCTGCGCTGCGGCCTGATCTGGTCATTGAGCCCGTGCGCGGCAACATTGACTCGCGGCTGGGCAAGCTGGATAGCGGGGAATACGACGCGATCCTGCTTGCTGCAGCGGGGCTGTCGCGCATGGGCTGGCAGGATCGCGTGAGCGCCTACCTGCCGCCGGAAGTTTGCCTGCCCGCTGTAGGGCAGGGCGCACTCGGCATCGAGTGCCGCGCAGATGACGCAGACCTGCGGAAGCTGCTGGCGCTATACAACGATGCCGATACAGCGTTGACGGTGGCGGCGGAGCGCACGTTCCTTGGCGTGCTGAATGGCGGCTGCCAAGTGCCGATTGGTGCTCATGCGGTGCTTGATGCAGCCGCGGAAGCTACTACCGCTAAGCGCCAAATAATCTCCTTAACCGGGATGGTGGGAACACCTGACGGTTCAACGATTTTGAAAGAAACTTGCACTGGGATAGACCCGGTACAGCTCGGCGAAGAAGTCGCTAAGAAGCTGATCGCAAGAGGAGCGGAGAAGATACTGTCAGACGTTAGGGGATGAGGGGATTGACGGGGAAGGTTTATTTGGTAGGTGCAGGTCCCGGGGACGCAAAGCTGATTACTGTAAAAGGCCTCGAATGTATTCGAAAAAGCGACGTGCTGGTGTACGATCGGCTGGCAAGTCCTAGATTGCTGAAAAGCATGAAGCCCGGCGGCGAGAAGATTTATGTTGGCAAGCTGCCGGATCGCCACACGATGAAGCAGGAAGAGATTAATCAATTGTTAGTTGATCTGGCTTTACAGGGGAAAACAGTGGTGCGGCTGAAGGGTGGGGACCCTACGATTTTTGGCCGCGTAGGTGAAGAAGCGGAGCTGCTGCGCAAAAATGGGATCTATTACGAAATCGTACCGGGCATCACGTCGGCGATCAGCGTACCTGCTTATGCGGGTATACCTGTCACGCACCGCGATCATGCTTCTTCCCTGTCGATTATCACCGGACATGAGAGTCCGGATAAACTGGACCATTCCATTCATTGGGATAAAGTAACGAATGCCACAGGGACGTTAGTGTTCCTGATGGGCGTAGCTAAAATAGGATATATCAGCGCCCAGCTGATCAAGCATGGGCGTCCGCCAGAAACACCAGTGGCGCTGGTGCGCTGGGGTACCCGCGCAGATCAGGAGACGCTGACGGGAACCCTCGCCGATATTGAGGCGAAGGTGAAGGCGGCGGATTTTCAGCCGCCGGCCGTGATTGTCGTCGGCGACGTAGTGCTGCAGCGTGAGCAGCTAAAGTGGGCCGAGGCGATGCCGTTATTCGGCAAACGCATCGTGGTGACACGGGCTCGCAGCCAAGCGAGCGAGCTGGTGGATAGGATTGAGGAACTCGGCGGGGAACCCTACGAGTTCCCGGTGATCGAGACGATCATGCCGGATGGCGCAGAGAAGAAGGAGAAGATTGCAGCGGCGTTTGGCGCGCTGGAATCGTACGACTGGGTATTCTTCACTAGCCCGAACGGCGTGGAGTTTTTTTGGCGCCACTTGGCGGAGCAGGGGGCGGACATTCGGGGGCTTCACCGCGCAAGGATTGCAGCGGTGGGGCCAGGCACAGCAGCCGCGCTGGCGCAGCGCGGGGTGATTGCTGAAGAACTTCCGGCGAAGTTTCAGGCGGAAGGTCTGATTGAGACGTTCGGTCCCCGGCTGCTGCCGGGGCAGAACGTGCTGTTGCCGCGCGGCGATCTGGGGCGCGACTGGCTGCCGGACAAGCTGAGAGAGCTTGGCCTTCAAGTCACAGACGTCGATACCTATGAGACGGTTGTGACGGGTGAGGATGACGACGAGCTGTTGAAGCTATTGGAGGAAGGGCGTGTTCACGCAGTAACCTTTACCAGCTCTTCAACGGTGCGCAATTTCATCCACATTCTGAAACGAATGGGGCTCGAAGATCCACTTCCACTGCTAGCTAATGTTAAGATAGCCTGCATCGGGCCATTAACCGAGCAGACTGCCGTGGAAGCGGGACTTACTCCGGGTCTGCTACCTGAAGAAGCAACGATTAATAGTCTGGTTCAGGAGCTCTGCCGCTGGAATGCGGAGACTCAACTTCAAAAAGCTTGAATGGACGCGAATCGAACATCGGCTTTATAACATCGTCTGAAGTTGTATCTATCTAGGAAGTCTCACACTGCTATTGTAAGTAACTTAAGTAGCATGAGCTTGGCCTCCGAACGTAGTTACTGTTGAAACTCAGAGTATGATGGACGGCTGAGTTGTAAACTAACTGGTGTGTATGGGTGAGTAAGTCTATGTACGTATAAAGTTCACGTAGCTCTAACTGATATGTTAGATATTGGGTACTTGGATTAATATGCAACCTAGTGGAAATATAGCTTTTTAATCTGGTTACGAGACTGGTTATGAGGTCTGTTAGCATGAGGTCAGATTGAGGTTTAGTTGCACTTTATACACTTAAATTCCCTGAATATTAGCGAAAATCCATTTTAGTTGTAATATGTGCAATTAAATATGCGCTAAAACAAGGGTTTTCGCTCTTTTGTAATAAATAACTGTAGAGAGTGCAACTAAAACTTACAGTTACGATAAAACTTCAAAATAACTGCACAAACTACAACTATGCCGCAGTTAGTCAACGATCGAGGGTTTAGTTATATATTTTATTTTTCAGGAGGATGAACCAATGAGCTTTCCAATTACACGTCACCGCCGTTTACGCGGTTCAGCAGGAATTCGCGGTATGGTGCGGGAGACGGTACTGAATGTGCTGGATTTTGTGCAGCCGATATTTGTGACTTATGGAACAGGTGTGAAGAATGAGATTAGCTCGATGCCGGGCGTGTATCATTTTTCGCTGGATACTTTAAAAGCAGAAGTGGACGAGATTGCCGCCCTAGGCATTCCGGCTGTGTTGTTATTCGGGATTCCTGAAACGAAGGATGCTATCGGTTCTTCCGGTTTTGCAGAGGATGGAATTGTGCAAGAGGCTACGCGCTTGATTAAGCAATGGTACCCTGAGCTATTGGTCGTTGCAGATACCTGCCTTTGTGAATTTACGGATCACGGACATTGCGGAATGGTGCATACGCATACGGTGAACGGCGTCGTGCATGGTGATGTCATTAACGACGCTTCACTGGACCTGCTGACTCGTACGGCGGTATCCCAAGCTAAAGCTGGAGCAGATATTATCGCCCCTTCGAATATGATGGATGGATTCGTACACGCGATTCGTGCGGGACTGGATGAGAATGGCTTTGAGCATGTGCCGATTATGTCGTATTCGGTCAAATATGCTTCGGCATTTTATGGCCCTTTCCGCGAAGCTGCGGATTCAGCACCACAGTTCGGGAATCGCAAAACGTATCAAATGGACCCTGCCAATCTGCGCGAAGCGCTCCGTGAAGCAGAATCCGATGTGCTGGAAGGTGCAGATATGTTGATGGTGAAGCCGGCTCTGGCTTACTTGGACGTGATTCGTACGATCCGTGACCAGTTCGATTTACCTCTCGTGGCTTACAATGTGAGTGGCGAATATTCCATGGTAAAAGCAGCGGCACTGCAAGGCTGGATTGACGAGCAAGCCGTTGTACTGGAAATGCTGACGGGCATGAAACGGGCTGGAGCGGATATTATTATTACTTATTTTGCAAAAGATGCTGCACGCTGGCTGCGTGGTTAATCTCTTTCACAACGATATCGCTGCATAGGCAGTTGCCTTATACTTGTGTGATCAAGAACAGAACAGGAGTGAAGATAGATGAGTAATGAGCCAATGGCGCGTAAAGAGGAAGCGTCCCGCAAGGCTTTTGATGAAGCAAAACAATATATTCCCGGTGGGGTAAACAGCCCTGTACGGGCGTTCAAATCCGTAGGATTGACTCCGGTTTATGTGGATCATGGGATCGGATCGCGTATTTATGATATCGACGGCAACAGCTTTATCGACTATGTATGCTCGTGGGGACCGCTAATTATGGGCCATGCGCATCCTGAGGTTGTAAAGGCCTTGCAGGAGACGGCGGTAAAAGGGACAAGCTTTGGTGCACCAACTTTACTTGAAACTGAAATGGCAAAAACGGTTGTTGAACGTGTAGCCTCAGTAGATATCGTGCGTATGGTCAACTCCGGAACGGAAGCAACGATGAGTGCGATTCGTTTGGCACGTGGTTACACGGGACGCAGCAAAATCTTGAAGTTCGAAGGCTCGTATCACGGTCACGCAGATAGTCTGCTTATTAAGGCGGGTTCCGGGGTAGCCACATTAGGTTTGCCGGATAGCCCAGGTGTTCCCGAAGGTGTGGCAGTCAATACGATTACTGTTCCATACAATGACTTGGAATCCACTCAGATTGCTTTCGAACGTTTCGGCAGTGAGATTGCCGCAGTGATCGTAGAGCCGATTGCCGGCAATATGGGTGTTGTACCACCATTTCCGGGATTTCTAGAAGGACTTCGCAAATTAACTTCAGACCACGGATCTTTGCTTATTTTTGATGAGGTAATGACAGGCTTCCGTGTCAACCGTGGCTGTGCGCAAGGCTTGTTTAACATTACTCCGGATATTACCTGCTTCGGTAAAGTCATCGGTGGAGGACTTCCAGTAGGCGCTTATGGCGGCAAAAGAGAGATCATGGAGCAAATCGCTCCTACGGGACCGATCTATCAGGCTGGCACACTTAGTGGTAATCCATTAGCAATGGCGGCAGGACTCACTACGCTGAAGCTGCTGACACCGGAAGTTTATGATCGTCTGGAGCAATTAGGTGCGCGTCTGGAAGCGGGATTGAAAAAGAATGCAATCGAAACTGGTGTTCCGCTGACGATTAACCGCGTGGGTTCGATGGTCTGTCCGTTCTTCACGGAAGGACCTGTAACGAATTTTGAGACGGCCAAGACAAGCAACACGGATCTTTTCCGTCGTTATTTTGGTCATATGCTGAGCCAAGGCATCAGCGTGCCACCTTCACAGTTTGAAGGCATGTTCGTGTCGGCTGCGCATAGTGAGCAGGATATTGATGATACCATTGAGGGCCACTATAATGCCCTGAAGGCCCTTTGAGTACTGGAGCCGGAGAACGAACCGGTGGCGGAGCTTGGACAAGACGTGGAGAGTGGCTGGAAGTAACACCCGGCAGAATCATTACTGGAGCCGAGGATGCTGAAGCTGCGATTGATAAGTGGCTGCTGGAAACCGTAGGCATGCCTGAGAAGCTTCATCTGCGTCTGCGCCGCGAGGGGGGGATTCAGTGGAAGGGAGATCGACTTCGACTGGCACTTTTTCCGGATCGTGAAGCGGGCATTGAACCCGTATGGGAAGCGCTTGAAGTGCTGTATGAGGATGATTTTTGTCTGGTTGCCCATAAGCCGGCAGGCATGTCGGTTCATCCGGATGGCAGTGGCTTAGGTGTAACGCTGGATCACCTTGTAGCTGCGCATTATGTTGCTTCCGGTGATAGTGTAGCTGTAAGGCATATTCACCGCCTCGACAAGGATACAACTGGCCCGGTGATGTACGCCAAGAATGAATTCGCTCAGCTTGTCCTAGACGAGAATATGCGTGAAAAAAGCATCTCGCGGCTTTACGCCGCGATCGTAGAAGGCATAGTGCCATCTGCGCTTAAAGTGATCGATGCGCCGATTGGACGCGATCGTCATCATGCGGCGCGGAGAAGAGTCTCACCGGGCGGGCAATCCGCCGTGACTCGAATCCTCGGACGCGAAGTACTGCATGGCGGGAGCCTGGTGCATGTGCAGCTTGAGACCGGAAGGACGCATCAGATTCGCGTCCATCTCAGCCATATGGGTCATCCCTTGTATGGGGATGCGCTATACGGCGGCCCGGTCTGGGCTTCCAGCGCTAGTGGCCGACATGCGCTCCATGGCGAGCTGCTGTCTTTCCGCCACCCTTGGAGCGGTGAAATGCTCGAAGTGAGCGATCCGTGGCCGGAGGATATGCTGCAGCTGCGGGAGCTGCTGTCTGAAGCGCCTTGACGGTAACGTTATAAACCTGAGAACCGTGGAATCAGCAAATGCTGGTTTCACGGTTTTTTTTATCTATTTTTCGTAGAGTATATAATTTTCTGTTTTTTCAGAAAGAAGCATCTATCCATGTCCTAATAGCAAAAGCAGCATATAATACTTTGTTCATGCGGAGTAGTGCATCTATTGGTCGTCAGATAGGTTCAAATAGCCCCTGAATTCAGGAAATTAATAGCATCCTGTCCGGTTAGGGCTACCAAAGTTGTCATGCCTTTCTTTTTGAAGCATATACATGTGGGGAGTAACATTTTGGGCTTATGCTCTGGGCCTGTCTCAGGGTTAGATTATGCCAAGAAGGAGGACATATCCCGTGTTTGATCAGTCCCACGGCTTGCGGTTTGATATTTATGAACGCATTCACCTATCGGAAGAGCTTCCGGGAATAGCTGAGCTGGAGGAGGTTGAACTACTTCCGGAAATCCAGGTGATTCAGCGGGAGGATCGTGCCGAGTTATATGGTCAGCTGTTGCTTACCGGACTCTACCGGAGTGAAGATGACCGGACACAACGTCTGGAGCACGCCATTCCCGTTGAAATCACTGTTCCGCTTACACGCGTCAGCTCGATTGAAGATATTGGGGTGGAGATCGAGAATTTTGATATTGATCTGCTCACGATGCGTACTGTGAATATAACAGGCGTATTATCCCTGCGGGGAATCGGTGGTGCGGAACCTCAACCACAGCCGGCCTGGCAGCAGGAAGAGTACACAGTGGCTTATTCCCCTCTCAGTGATGACAGGGTAGAAGCAACAGCGGAGCATCAAGAACATGACAATGACGCACTTTATGAAAATTCTCAGTGGACCTTTGGTGAGGATGCATCGGAGGTTGCTGTAGAAGAACATGAGCACGCTGAAGCGAATGAACAGGAAACAGAAGAATCATTGGTCTCAAGTGGAACTGGTCAATCGTCCCCTATAGTGAATTTCTCATCCGCTCATGAGAAGGACAAGGGCGCGAAAGCTAGGACGCATAGTCTGGATTTGGAAACAGAGGATTCCAAAGCCGGAATAGCGGATTACTGGTTTAAAGCGGAGTCACAGAATGAAGCTGAGGCCACTCCGCTGGATCATGTTAGCCAGGCGAGTCAAGCGGATCAGGAGCAAGAAGCGGAATATACTTTTGCTTCAAGAGAAACCGCTGTTCCAGCAGCGATTACCGACGCAGACAAAGATATCGCTGTATTTGCTTCTGAAAACGTAGCAAACCATGAGCTTCACACACAAGAAGAGAATGCGCAGCCGATCAGTGAGAATACGAACGAAGGCTTAGTTTCTCAGGAGACTGTGCCACATACCGAGGAGAAACAAGATCTTAAGATTGCGCTAGGAAGCAAGCAAGAAGCGGAGGCTCCAGCCAAAGAACATCTCACCTTCTCTTCATTACTCAGCTCTAGTCGTTCTCGTAAAGAACAAGAGGCTCTCCTATCTGAAGGAAATGCATCGGCTGCAGCGATCATTCCCGAGGCCGGAAATAATACGGAGTGGAAGAGCAGATTCATTACCGGAGCAGATGGCGCTAACCTATTCCGTAAGGTTCGCCTTTGCATCGTACAGCGTGAAGAAACGTTGGATACAATCGCAGAGAAGTATCAGCTAAGTGCGCGGGAGCTGGGAATGTATAATCGATTGTCCGGGCAGAGTGTAGAAGAAGGGCAAGTGTTGTACATTCCATAAATGAATTACAATGCATATTCACATGAATAGATGAATCCCGGTCTGTTAGTAGATCGGGATTTTTGTCAAAATATAAGAATATATAAGTTTCACATTATACATTATCCTTATATTTCTCGAATAAACGCTTACCGTCCGTAAAAGGACGTCGAAGGCGTTTATTCTTGTGTGACCGGAGAACGTTAGAATACGGGGTATCTAATCAATGCAGTGTGAGGAATCGAATGAAATTTCGACATATGCCCGCTATAAGTCGAAATTCCGCTCAAAGTCCCGCTGTAGAAGCCTATTCAGGTTGACTAGGGAAGACTCAAAATGTATTATGGAGTAAGCAATATCTAAGTAAAGACTGGGAACGGGAAGAGTAGGCGGTCAGCCCTTCAGAGAGCGGAATGCAAGTGCTGTGACATTCCGTAGGATACAGCCACCGAAGTCGCCCCGGAGTCGCCCTTCTGAGCTTGTCTTCATGGATATGAAAGATAAGTTAGGATGTGGCCGGTAGCAGCCGTTATCTGTACGAGTGTCGCGCTAAGCTTCTGAACCGTAAGGTGAGAGAAGTGCAGGTTTATTTTTCATTGGCGCGAAACAAAGGTGGTACCGCGAAAGAATGGCCTTTCGTCCTTTGAGACGAGGGGTCTTTTTGTTTTTTAGAAACCAACTACAAGTAACCAAGTGGAGGTATCAGAGAATGGCTGACCCAAATAATCTAACAGCGGCAGAGGCTGCCGCTGCAAATGATTCTAAGAATGAAATGCCAACCACGTATGATCCGAAATCGGCAGAAACCAAGTGGTATTCCTACTGGACAGAGGGTGGATATTTCCGTGCAGGCGGGCGTCCAGATGCAAAAGCATACAGCATTGTAATCCCGCCGCCAAACGTAACGGGAATGCTGCACATTGGTCATGCGCTTGATTTTACGCTTCAGGATATCCTGATTCGTACGAAACGGATGCAGGGCTTCGACACGTTGTGGCTACCAGGTACGGACCATGCCGGTATCGCAACGCAGACAAAGGTAGAGCAAAAGCTGCGTGAGCAGGGAATTTCTAGACATGATCTCGGCCGCGAGAAGTTCCTGGAGCAGGTGTGGGAGTGGAAAGATAAATATGCGAACACCATTCATGAGCAGTGGGCTAAGATGGGGCTTTCCCTTGACTATTCCCGCGAACGTTTTACCCTGGATGAAGGGTTATCGAAAGCTGTACGCGAGGTATTCGTTAAGCTCTATAATAAAGGCCTGATCTACCGCGGCAAACGTATTATCAACTGGGATCCGGCGGCTCGTACAGCATTGTCGGATATCGAGGTTGAATATAAAGAAGTTAATGGTCACTTGTATCACCTGCGTTACCCGCTCAAAGACGGTAGCGGATTTATCACAGTGGCGACTACACGTCCGGAGACGATGCTGGGTGATACAGCGGTTGCTGTTCATCCGGAAGACGATCGTTACAAAGATCTAATCGGCAAAACGTTGATCCTGCCGATTATTGGCCGTGAGATTCCGATTATCGCTGATGATTATGTAGACAAAGAGTTTGGTAGTGGTGCGGTTAAGATTACACCCGCTCATGATCCGAATGACTTCGAAATGGGTCAACGTCACAACTTACCGCAGATTAACGTAATGGATGAGAGCGGTACGATGAATGAAGAAGCAGGACCTTACCAAGGTCAAGACCGGAGTGTATGTCGTAAGGCCATTACTGCTGACCTGAAGGAGCAAGGCGTCCTGATCAATATCGAAGATCATGTGCATCAAGTAGGACACAGTGAGCGCTCTGGAGCGGTTGTTGAGCCGTACTTGTCTACACAATGGTTCGTAAAGATGCAGCCGCTGGCTGAAGCTGCCATCAATGCACAGAAGGATGGGAACGGGGTTAACTTCGTACCGGACCGTTTCGAGAGAACTTACCTGAACTGGATCGAGAACGTACGTGATTGGTGTATTTCCCGTCAGCTGTGGTGGGGACATCGTATTCCGGCATGGTATTCCGAGTCTACTGGTGAATTGGTTGTAGCAAATGACGAGGAAGAAGCGCGCCGGATCAGTGGCTTAACCGACTTGAAACAGGACGAAGATGTACTGGATACCTGGTTCAGCTCTAATCTTTGGCCTTTTGCCACACTAGGATGGCCGGATGAGGACAGTGCGGATTTCAAACGCTACTACCCGAACGATGTGCTCGTAACGGGCTACGATATTATTTATTTCTGGGTAGCACGGATGATCTTCTCTGCCCTCGAATTCACCGGAGAAAAACCATTCTCAGATGTATTGATGCATGGTTTGGTACGGGATTCTGAAGGTCAAAAAATGTCCAAATCGCTCGGAAACGGTGTAGACCCCCTTGAAGTCATCGAGAAGTATGGCGCAGATGCAATGCGCTACATGATTTCTACCGGAAGCACAGCTGGACAGGATCTGCGCTTCCGCTGGGAAAAGGTTGAGCAGGCGCGTAATTTCGCCAATAAGATCTGGAATGCATCACGCTTCGCGCTGATGAATTTGGAAGGCGTAAGCTTTGAGAATATTGACATTTCGGGTGAGCTAAGTACTGCTGATCGCTGGATTTTGCACCGTCTGAACGAAACTTCTCGTGAGATTACGCGTCTAATTGACTCGTACGAGTTCGGTGAGACCGGTCGCCAGCTGTACAACTTCATTTGGGACGATCTATGTGACTGGTATATTGAGTTCGCGAAGCTGTCACTTTACGGATCAGATGCCGCGGCCAAAGCGAAAACACAGTCTGTACTTGCCTATGTACTAGACCGCACAATGCGCTTGATTCATCCGTTTATGCCGTTTATTTCGGAAGAAATATGGCAGCATCTTCCGCATGAAGGGGAGACGATTACCCTGGCTGCATGGCCGGAGTATGATGCGGCTCTGGAGAATCCGCAAGCCGTAGCGGAAATGAACCTGCTGATGGATGTAATCCGGGCCGTTCGTAATATCCGGGCTGAAGTGAATGTGCCGATGAGCAAAAAGGTTGAATTGATCATCAAAGCGGGTAATGAAGAGACGCTGAGTATTATCACCCGTAACGACAACTATATTGGACGCTTCTGTAATACGTCTTCCTTCGAAGCTGGCCTGAATCCAGAAACGCCGGATAAGGTAATGTCCGCTGTAGTAACAGGAGCAGAACTGCTTCTGCCATTGTCGGGACTCATTGATATTGAACAAGAAATCGCTCGTCTGGAAAAAGAAGTACAGGCGCTGAACAGCGAAGTAGAACGCGTAGAGAAAAAACTGAGCAATCAAGGCTTCGTGGCCAAAGCTCCTGCTAAAGTTATCGAAGAGGAACGGGCGAAACAGGCAGATTATTCTGCTAAGCGTGAGAAAGTACTTGCCCGCATCGTAGAGCTGAGAGGATAAGAGACATGGATGACCTAAATCGGGGCGGAAGTACCGCCCCTCTTGCGACATACACCGAAGCGGTTGCTTGGATCAAGAGCCTAATCCCTTTTGGGATACGGCCAGGTTTAGATAGAATCGAGATGTTGATGGACAAGCTTGGGAATCCGCACCGTCGTCTGAAGTTTATTCATGTGGCGGGTACGAATGGCAAAGGTTCAACTTGTGCTTTTTTGACTAGTGCACTTATACAAAGCGGCTATTCAGTAGGCACCTTTACATCTCCGTATATTACAAAGTTCACGAACAGGTTCCAATATAATAATACGGACATCTCTGAAGAAACGCTTGTCGAGCTGGTTAACCAATTACGTCCACTAGTCCAAGAAATTTCGGAAACGGAGTTTGGCTCACCTACGATGTTCGAGGTAACTACAGCTGTGGCCATTCTATTTTTTGCGGGCGTCTCTTGTCCTGATGTTGTCGTATGGGAGACCGGGCTTGGGGGAAGGCTGGATGTAACGAACATCGTGACTCCGATTGTTTCTGTGATTACTAATGTTGGTCATGATCACATGGATATTTTGGGAGATACGCTAGAGAAGATTGCCATGGAGAAAGCCGGAATTATCAAGACGGGCGTACCTGTTGTAAGCTGCGTAACTCAGCCGGAAGTCGTGGCAGTTCTGAAAGAGAAAGCAGCGGCTTGCCGCTCTACGCTTTATCTTGCCGGAGAAGATTTTAGCTATAAGGCTAATGAAATCCGTGAGGATGTGCAGACTTTTCATTTTAAGGGTCCCTTTCGTTCGCTTGAACTTGGGATCGTAATGAAAGGCGAGCACCAGATTAGTAATGCGGCAGCTGCCATGATGGTACTTGAGGTTCTGCGTCAGTATATGGCCTTTATGCTTGAGGATGAAGATGTGCTTGAAGGTTTGCGCCATGCATTTTGGGCTGGAAGACTGGAAGAGGTAAGCAAGTCTCCAAGAATCGTACTGGATGGAGCACATAATCCGGAAGGTGCGGAGAGTCTTGCAAAAAGTCTGCCTCAGCTCTACCAATACGGTAAATTAAATTTACTTATGGGAATGCTGTCAAATAAGCATCATGAATCCTACTTTAAGCATATACTGCCTATAGTGGATACGCTCATCCTGACCGAACCGGATTTCCAGAACAAAATGGACGCGGAGAATCTGCAAGTTATCGCAGAAAGTCTGCGGGAGAAATATGCCAAGGAAAACTTGGCAATCATAGTAGAACATAATTGGGGAAAAGCGCTGCAGCTACTGAAGTCGATTACAGCGGAGGATGACCTTGCCGTCGTATCTGGTACGCTGTATTTAATCTCTGACGTACGCGGTACACTTTTGCAGCAACCCGATACTGAAAAAGGCTGGTGACGACTGTTGGATACTACTGAACGTGTGCATTTTATAGGGATCGGCGGCTACGGAATGAGCGCGATTGCCCGGGTAATGCTAGAAATGGGATATACAGTTACGGGCTCCGATGTGGCTGCCCAGGAATTAACGGAAAAATTGATTGCTAAAGGTGCCAAGATTTATATCGGGCATACAGCAGAACAAGTAAAAGGTGCGGATCTAGTCGTATACTCTACGGCTTTGTCTAGTGATAACGTGGAATGGGTGGAAGCTGAGCGTCTTAAGATTCCCATTCTGCATCGTTCGCAAATGTTAGCCCGTTTATTGAATGAACGTAAAGGGGTAGCCGTTGCTGGTGCACACGGAAAAACTACTACCTCCTCCATGATTGCACTTGTGATGGAAGAGTGCGATGTTGATCCAACGTATATTATCGGCGGAGAAATTATGAACGTGGGTACGAATGCAAAGGCGGGACAAGGTGAGTTTGTAGTAGCGGAAGCAGATGAGAGCGATGGCTCTTTCCTGCACTATCACCCTTGGCTTGGGATCGTTACGAATGTTGAAGCGGATCACTTAGAAAATTACGACGGGGACTTTAACCGTCTTAAGGCTGCATACGTACAGTTCATGAACCAAACACGCGAAGATGGAACTGCTATAGTATGCGCTGACGACGAGAATGTGATTTCTCTTTTACCTGAAGTAACAGGTAAGGTAATTACTTATGGCATCAAGTCGAACACTGCAGATTATATTGCCACTGATATTATTCTAGGCGATCGTCAAGTATCGTACACGATGAATCATAATGGAGAAGTGCTTGGACGGATTGAACTCTCTGTTCCCGGACAGTACAATCTTTATAATTCAATGGCAGCGGTAATCGCCTGTTTGAAATCAGGGGTTTCTTTTGAGAAAATTGCTGAAGCGATTGTGAAATTCCATGGTGCGAAGCGCCGTTTTCAAGTGCTCGGAGAAGTCAATGACATTCTGGTCATTGATGATTATGCGCATCACCCTACAGAGATTCAGGCAACGATCAGTGCTGCCAAGGCAACAGGGAAACGGATTATTGCGGTATTCCAGCCTCAGCGCTATACACGTACTTTCTTCCTGTTAGATGCTTTCAGCCGTGCCTTTAGCGAAGCCGACGAAGTCATCATCACTGATATTTACTCTCCGGCTGGAGAGAAACAAATCGAAGGTGTTACTTCTGCGAAGCTGGTTGAGCTAATCGTTAAGAACAGTAATGCGGGCGCGAGACATCTGCCAACTAAAGAAGATGTGCTTGCTGATCTGACCCCTCGTATTGCTCCAGGTGATCTGGTGATTACGATGGGCGCAGGTGATATCTGGAAGGTAGGATACGCACTGGCGGACGGTTTGAAGAAGAAGCATTAAGTTTACAAATTGAGGCAAATCCGAGGATATTTGTATTCTCTATTCAATAGCACTTCCCCAAAATTCCGTTCAGATAATCCTTGTGTTTATCTGAACGGAACTTAGAGGGAAGTGTTTTTTTGGTATTGTTAACGTATTTACTGATATAGTTATAAAGTGCTATAGTGCTGGTTGAAGAGGATTGAATTTTTAACATATATTTGTGGAGATATTTTCGCATAGGTGGTGACGTATGAGCTCCCTGTTTGAAATTAGAACACTGATTTATTTGTTTATTTTCGGAAATTTATTTATATTGCTGCTTATCACCAATTATCGGAGTACCGCTGTTAAAGATACAGCCTCTACCTTGTTCATCCGATCAAAGGAAGTGCAGCTACTCTTTTGGTGTTCGATTTTATTATGGGATTATCTCCCTCATGCGTTGTCCATTCCGCTTAGCAATGCTCTGATCCTTGGAGGGTGCTGTCTAGAAATTACAGCGTTACTGCTGATGATGGGAGTATTGGGGCCAAGAATAAAGCGATATTACATCATCCTTTCGGTATTGAGCACCATTAGTTTTAGTATCATCGCATTATTTTTTAATCATTCCAACTTGCGCATCGCTTGTACTTCACTTTGGTCTATCCTATTTATAGTTTATCCAGCTTATCATCTAACTGTGAATAAAAAGGCTACCCCTCTTCAAAAAATATTAGGCGTATTATTTTATGTATTTGCAGCGATTATGCTGATGCGGGCGCTTGTTGCATTGATTTGGGAGCCTGAAATGAATGTGTTCTCAATAAATCTTACGCAATATTTGTATTATTTGGGGATGTATTTATTATTTATCGTAGGGGCTGCCGGTTTTATTCTTCTCTCCAATGAGCATTCCTTCGTCAAACTAAAAAGAATAGCCAGTTATGATGATTTAACAGGGATCCTAAACCGTGGAGCATTTCTTCAGGAAGCGGAGATAAAGCTTGAAAAGGCATTTCGAGCACAGGAGTACTTCTCGTTTTTACTATTGGATTTGGATTATTTTAAAAAGGTCAACGATACTTATGGTCATGATACCGGTGACATTGTGCTGGAAGACTTCGCATCGACGATTAAAGATAATCTCGGAAATGGAGATTTGTTTGGCAGACTAGGGGGCGAGGAATTCGCAGTCATACTCTGTGGGGCAGATGAGCAAAGCTGCGATCAGAAAGCTGAAGCGCTTCGTGAGGCGATAATGAATACTTCCACTAATAAGGTTCAACAGGGGTACACAGTTAGTATAGGTGTAATTACGATCATGCCTGATCAGGAGATCTCGATAAATAAGTTGTACAAGCTAAGCGACAAGGCATTATATCAGGCCAAACAAGAGGGAAGAAATAGAGTCATCAGATACCGATATGTATACTGAGAGTCAGGAATACTAGGGGAGGTGAACTTCACTTATATGCATCTGGATCTCCAGACACTGCTGGTGTGTCTCTTTTTGTGGCAATCGTTCACGGTGCTGCTTATCGTGGTGTATCGTTTGCGGTATGCGCAGGAACAGACTTCTTCATTGTTTATCACAGCAAAATATTTGCAACTAGCAGCCTTGATCCTCATATTACTGAAGGATGTTATAGATACACCACTTAGTCTACCGATCACAGCACTTCTTGCTCTGGCTGGGGGCACGCTCGAAAGCTTGGCGCTTCTAATGCTTCTCAGAGTATTCGGGAGCATGGTGGAGCGATATTATTCTATATTATTCGGAGTATCCATTCTCGTTGTGGTGCTTATGTATTTGTTGATGCCAGAGGATCCGCTCGTTATTCCAGTCGCTTGTCTGGCCGGAGTTCTGATTATAGCCTATCCTGCTTATATACTATGTCTGAAGGTCATGGAGACTTCGCTGCAAATAATAATGGGACTGCTATATGGTCTTGTCATCTTATCGTTGGCGGGTAGAGCTTTGGAACCGCTGTATTCTGTATTAGGAATCAATACACAGGTTGCGCAATTTCTTGATTTATTCTTTTATCTCGGGATTTATTTGTATATGTTTCTAGGAACCGCGGGAATGATGCTGCTTTATAGAGAGGATTCCTTTGCAGAAATGGAGCGGGTAGCAACTTATGATGAGTTGACCGGAATTTTGAATCGCAGGTCGTTCGTTCTGCGTGCTCAGCCTTTAATAGCTGCTTCAGCGATGAAGAAGCTGCCCTATTCTTTTTTACTGCTGGATGTCGATCACTTTAAGAGCATAAATGATAATTACGGCCATAATACAGGGGACCAAGTACTGACTGATTTGGCGTCTAAAATAGAGCAACAGCTTGGACATGGTGATCTAGTCGGAAGATTTGGGGGAGAAGAGTTCGCAGTGCTCCTGCACAGAGCCGATGAGAAGAGTAGTGATGTTATTGCTGAAGGAATGCGCACAGCTGTTATAGGTTCAATGATTCATGGCATACGGCTGCACTACACGATAAGTATTGGAGTCATCACGATAGAATCGGGCGAACGTTTGTCTCTAAATAATCTCTACAAACTTTGTGATAATGCATTGTATAAAGCGAAGAGAAAGGGCCGGAACTGCGTTGTTAGAAGCTACGAAATATAAAAGTGTCTTTCTTTCGTCATTAGATGAGGAAGACGCTTTTTTGTTTGCATAGGAATAGTTCAGAATACCTAACGAGTTTAAAATTTTCAGAATAGAAAATTCATGTTCGTGTATTACTGGAAAAATAGTTTTTTTGCTTTAATCTTCAAAAAAATGGCGATTTATATAGGTTTATCGCAATGATTTCCGAATAAAGTATGAAAATATATAAAAAATTTAAAGGTTTCCCTATAAATCGACAAAAATTTTATGTGAAATGAGTTACTATTGAACTGCATCTAAAGTTGCAGTGATAAGTAGAGAGGATTTATATAAAAAATTCAAGGAGCCAGAGTCATGCGAGAAAGAATGCTGTTCCTTTCAGCTCAGAATCAAAGCGCAGAGGATCTAGAAGGAGAAATGAGAACAGGGAGTATTCTCGAGATTTTGCTAGGGAAATTTGATATTGATTTGCTGACCTATGCCAGTACGCTCAAGGATATATCTACAAATGATGGAACTGCACTAAAGGTTCATTACATTAACGGGTGCATTACCTCGTGGAGATCTATGCTACGTCCCTTACATATATTACAGAATTTCACTAATCGGAGTCATGCGGAAAAAGACATGAAGAGTACAATCATGGAACTTTGTAGATCGAATAATTACAGACACGTATTTATATCGCATAGCTTGCTGGGAAATTGCATTGATATGGTTCGTAATCTGCTTCCTGAGGCCAGTGTTATTACAGATACGTATCGTTTTGAGAGCGGGCTTGCTGTTGGAAAAGAAATTGGGAAGCCGAGCAGCAGTAATCCTTATTATAAACTAAATGAGGCTTTGGTTCGGCGGAATAAGCGAAGACTAATGAATAAAACGGGTGTTCTCTTGGCAACCTCGGAATGGGATGCCCTTTCATTCAAATCTCTATCCTTTGCGGATGCCCGTAAAGTGCATGTTGTTCCTCATTTCATAAAAATGAATGAATATGACACTTTTACTGAGCCTGTTGCAAAAGAAAATTCAATGGTTCTGCACTGGAATATGAACACCAGACAGGGGATTAAGGCTGCTCAAAGCTTCTTTAAGAAAAGCTACCCTTTGATTAAAGAACAAGTGCCTGATATCAAGTGTTACATTACCAGCCCTGAGGTTCATACGGATGTGTTGACGCTTATAAAGGATGATGTATCGGTCATTATCACTGGACCTTTGAAACCGTCTGCTGATTATATACGTCGTGCTAAAGCGGTTCTTGTGCCTATCCTTGAAGGTTGTGAAGTCTCCAGAAACATTCTGGAATCATGGGCACTCAAAACGCCGGTGGTTACTAGTTCTACAGTATGCGAGCGATTGAACTGTGAGCATAACCGTAATATTTTGCTTGCTAATACCTCAGTTGATGTTGTTGCTAGCGTAATAACATTGTTAAAGAATCCTGAGATAGCAACGATTATTGCTGATCGGGCGCATCGCACATTGTTGAAGGACTACGAAGTGAATTATGTGAAGAATAAGATTCTTAGTCTTGTGTAAAAGGTGCGCCAGAGAAGGCTCTGCCTGCAGTATATAAATAACCCGCGAGGACTTTCTAGAGTCCTGCGCGGGTTATTTCGTTCTTGTATGATTTTACAGCAGGTTGCGGCGTAATTCTTCTGGAGATTTCGGAGATAACATTCCAAGTGGAATATCGAATACTGTACGTGCTCCGCTCTGTCCTTGTTGACTCATACGCTGAAGTGCTCTGGCATAGGCCACGAGAACACTGGCTGTAAATTCTGGATTGCTCTCCAGCTTCAGGCCGAATTCAACAATCTGCTTCGTGCCTTCCCCTGTTACACCACTACGAATAACAAATCCACCATGCGGAATACCGCTATGTTCAGCAGCTAGTTCTTCTTCAGTGATGAAAGTAACCGTAGTGTCATAATCAGCAAAATAGTTCGGCATATTCACGATTTCTTCGCGAATGCGTTCTTGATCTGCCCCTGCCTCAGCCACTACAAAACACTCTCTAAGGTGTTTTTGGCGAGTGGTAAGCTCTGGTGTTTCGCCAGCGCGAATGGCCTCAATAACCTCTTGTACTGGAACGGTATATTGTACACCGGCTTTAACTCCATCTACTCTGCGGATCGCATCGGAGTGGCCTTGGCTAACGCCTTTGCCCCAGAAGGTGTATTCTTTACCTTGTGGAAGAATGGCTTCTGCGAGCAGACGATTCATTGAGAATAAGCCTGGATCCCAACCAGTAGAAATTACGCTGAGTGTTCCGCCTTGTTTAGCTGCGGCGTCAACGGTCTCGTAGAACTCGGGGATTTTGGCATGTGTATCAAAGCTGTCCACGGTATTAAACATCCGGGCAATGGCCGGTGTTTGTTCTGGCAGATCGGTAGCCGATCCTCCGCATAGAATCATAACATCCACTTTACCCTTATATTGTTCGACGGCAGAGATGTGCTCGAACTTCACACCGGCTTCTCCGGCTTCCAGTTGCCCAGGTTCTCTGCGCGTAAAGATCGCAACTAGCTCAATATCTTCACTTTGGTTGATAGCTTTACGTACACCTTTGCCTAAGTTTCCGTAGCCTACAATAGCTGCTTGAATTTTTTGTTTCAGAAGAAGCCCTCCTAATCAGTAGTGAACTAAAGCATCATTTCTAGTTTACCTAGTATAGTGTACACTTTTAGCTCTTTTTATATAGTATATAAAAGGTACATGTAATGTAAACTGAATCTGCATAATCTTTCATAATTCCTATGGCATAAAAATAGCATATCTCTCTATTGTCTATCATATATTTACTTATAGATTAGATGAGGTGAGGTGTAACTGTTGAATAACGGAAGAATGACATTCCGATTTGACGTGAACAAGGACGAGCCTAAACCAAAGCCTAAAGTGGTGGAGCGCTGGTCAAATGGCGGGTTGGGCACAGCTGAAGAGTACGCTGAAGGACTGCGTAAAGAGGTGGGTCCAGCACAGCAAACGTGGCTTTATGAGCCTGATTTTCGTTCTACGCATGAGGCACCACCGGAAGATTCCTATGACTATTACTCGGGTACTGTAGATCCGCGGCAGGAAGAATGGGACGAACAGGATAAGGATTTTAAATATACACAGCAATCGTATCTTCTGTCAGATATGGTTTCGGATAGCAGAGATGAATTAGAAAATGTATCCACGGGCAATTATGGAGGCTCCTATCATACTCGGCGTCCTTCGTATTGGTGGAAGTTAGCTCTTTCTGTTACAGGAGCGATCGGTACAGGGGTTCTGCTTGGTTATGCTGCACTTTCTTTTTTTTACGGAGGGAATATGGACAGCAACGCTGGAAATGGGACAGCAGATATGGCGGCTACTTCGGTTCAGTCTAGTGGAGCTAAAGATCCTGCAGGTGTAGGTACATCTGGTTTACCAGTGGCGGGTACTGAAAATGCCGGGAAGAACACCATCCCAGTTCAAGTAGCCGCGCAAAGCTATTATCTGTTGCAGTACGGAGTATTCAGTACACCTGCAGGCGCTGAAGAGGCTCGCCAGGAGCTGCTAACCGCCGGATTGGCAGCGGGTATGGATCCTGCCGACGGCAATCGTGTGTACGCTGGAATGTCATCCGACCGTGAACAGGCCAAGCTACTAAGCAGCGGACTAAAGAATCAGGGGATTGAGCTGTATGTGAGAGAGGTGGCACTTCCCGGGGCAGAACAGCTTGTCTATACCGGTAATGCAGAGGAAGTGAAGAACTATTTCTCCGTGAGCGGGCAGCTGCTCAGTGAACTAAGCAGTCAATCTGCTTCTTTACTAAGCGCTGGCCAAACAAGTACGACAGCAAATACCCCCGCTATGAGTGATCTCCACCTGCAATGGAGTGAAGCAGTAAAAGTGCTGGAACAAGGCGTATCTCCTGAAGCCAAAATTATTTGCGCAGCGTTAGAGAAATCAATGAGCCAAGGGATATCTGCATGGAGTGAATATAACAAGAACAAGGCTCAGGGCCTGCTTTGGGAAGTGCAAGAATCAATGCTGAGCTTTTTGACTAGCCAAAAACAGCTGTTAACTTCAATGAATTAATTGATAAATTGTTGACTTTCAAAACAGCAAGCCTCCAGATGTGGGGGCTTGCTGTTTTGGTGCGCCAATGGATACGGAGGATGGTATCGCTCCGCAACTTTTAGTGCAAATGGTGGTAAACATTACCGTAAGGGATTTTACGTTTGTATTGATCACAATTTCACCGTATAATAATTAGGGTGTCAAAAAATGGCGAGGGAAGACTGAGATGAAGAAGAAAAATGTAGGAACACTGCTGTTATTTCTAATTCTAGGCTGGCTGGCTGGAGCCTGGATCGCCAAGCTGCTGCAGCCGGTAAAGGCTCTTTCTTTTCTAACAACATCGACTGTGCTTAAGTGGTCTCCGCGAGCCGATTTGGACATCATAACCTATGACATCACTATTCATTTGAAATTGTGCATGCTAAGTCTCGTTGGTATTATTACAGCTGTATGGCTGTACCGAAGACTGTAACTCTCGTTACTGATCAAGAAGGGACGTTTACAACGTGGACAACTCACAACACATTATTTTAGCCTCAGGTTCACCGCGTCGACGAGAGCTTTTGTCATTACTGGGCTTGCCTTTTGAGGTCATTACCAGCGAAGCTGACGAAAGCACACCACCGGACTTTACGCCGGAGCAAATTGTGCGCAGTTTGGCTCTGCGAAAAGCAGAGGCCGTAGTGGCTGCAGCAGGAGCGCGTAACACAGTAATCGTTGGTAGTGATACGATTGTTGTACTAGATGACACTGTACTAGGCAAACCGGTGGACGAGCTGGATAGTAAATCGATGCTTACCAGACTTCAGGGCCGGAATCATAAGGTATACACGGGTGTAGCCTGCATTGGACTTCCGCATGGAAAGACTATAGTGGAGCACCGTGTTACTTCCGTAACGATGAGAGCAATGACTGAGGATGAAATTATTGCTTATATAGCTACGGGAGAGCCCGCTGATAAGGCTGGCTCTTATGCGATACAAGGGCTTGGCTCCACCTTGGTGGAACGAATTGAAGGCTGTTATTTTAATGTTGTCGGATTGCCGCTGTCGCTTCTTGGCGAAATGCTGTCCGAGTTCGGTATAACTGTATTGAACCGGTAGGAAGCTTGGGAAAGAGGGATAGGGATGGAGTCGCAATCAGTAATGCTGCGGGACCTCCCCCATGAAGAACGACCAAGAGAGCGCATGATGCATTATGGGGCGGAATCATTAAGTCAAGCGGAGTTGTTAGCCATTCTGCTGCGTACGGGAACACGCCGTGAATCGGCTATTCATATTGCACAGCAGATGCTGGGGAAAATCGGTGGCCTGCGTGGGCTAGTTGACCTTAGCATCGAAGAACTGACCGAAATCAAAGGTATCGGCCCTGCCAAGGCCGTGCAACTAAAAGCAGGCATCGAACTTGGGAGGCGCCTCGCAAACTCCAGGTTTAACATGCCGGTCATTATCCGTTGTCCTGAGGACGCTGCGGAGATTCTGACCGAGCAATTGCGTTATTTGCAGAAGGAGCATTTTGTCTGCTTATTTCTGAATACGAAGAATCACGTAATTGGACAAGAAACGTTGTCTATGGGCAGTCTTAATGCTTCGATTGTTCATCCTCGTGAGGTATTCCGAGCAGCAATAAAATGTAGTAGTGCCTCTATCATATGCGCACATAATCATCCTAGTGGTGATCCAACGCCAAGTCCGGAGGATATCTCCTTGACCTCAAGACTGCTTCAGGCAGGCGAGATTGTCGGGATTGACGTGTTAGATCATCTAATTATCGGTGATAGCAGCTTTGTGAGCTTGAAAGAAAAAGGACATATGTAATATAAATGTGAAGATTTACTTAGGAAAAGGAGAATTAGCATGTTGGGTAGTTTTACGAAAGATTTAGGAATTGACTTGGGGACAGCGAATACGCTTGTCTATGTACGCGGTAAGGGGATCGTTGTAAGAGAGCCTTCCGTTGTAGCCATTAACACTGACACTAAGACGATTGAAGCCGTGGGTGAATCCGCTAAGAAGATGATTGGTCGTACACCGGGAAACATCCGTGCGATCCGTCCGATGAAGGATGGCGTTATCGCTGATTTTGACACCACGGCTACGATGATAAAATATTTTATTCGTCAAGCACAGAAACAACGTTCTATGTTCCAACGTCACCCTAATGTAATGGTCTGCGTACCATCCGGCATTACTGCTGTAGAGCAACGTGCCGTAGAAGATGCTACTAGACAAGCTGGTGCTCGCGAAGCTTACATTATCGAGGAACCTTTTGCTGCAGCGATTGGTGCAGATCTACCGGTATGGGAGCCAACAGGAAGTATGGTTGTTGATATCGGCGGAGGTACCACTGAAGTTGCTGTAATTTCACTCGGCGGTATTGTTACTAGTCGTTCCGTACGTGTTGCGGGTGATGAAGCGGATGAGTCCATCATTCAGTACATCAAACGTCAGTACAATCTGATGATTGGTGAACGTACTTCGGAACAGCTTAAAATGGATGTAGGTTCTGCATTGCCACTTGAGAAAGCTGAGACTATGGAAATTCGCGGACGCGATCTCGTTACAGGTCTGCCAAAGACGCTTACAATTACTTCTGATGAGATCTGTGAAGCATTGTCCGATACAGTGAATTCTATTATTGAAGCTGTTAAAGTAACCTTGGAAAAATGTCCACCGGAGCTCGCAGCAGATATTATGGATCGCGGGATTGTCTTGACAGGTGGAGGAGCCTTGCTTCGTAACCTGGATAAACTGCTTGCGCGTGAAACTGGAATGCCAGTTATTGTCGCTGAGAACCCTCTGGATTGTGTAGCTATTGGAACAGGAAAGGCGCTTGAAAATATTCATTTGTTCAAGAGTCGCAGCAGTTCCAGTCTTCGCTCTAAGAGATAAGCCTATGTATTGCCACTTGTGTACGTCAACCCCTGTTATGGGAGAAATACTGTTGTTAGAGGGTGTTGAAACTGTTTAAACTCTTAAGCAATAAACGTCTGTTTATTCTGTTGATTACACTGGTGCTGTTCATTGTGGTGATGGGCTTCAGCTTGGCATCAAGGAGTTCCTTGTCCTGGCCGGAGAATTTTCTTAGAGATACTACTGGTTTCGTGCAAAAAATGTTCTACAAGCCCGCTGGATATGTAGCGGGCTTGTTTGAAGATATCGGAAATCTGAAAGATCTTTCTAAGGAAAATGAGCAGCTGAAGATTCTAGCCGCCCAATATGCACGTGATAAAGCGCAATACAATTTCATTCAGGTAGAAAATGAGCAATTGAAGGAACAGTTGAAGTTCACAAAAGCTCAGGAGGAATTGTATAAATATCAATACCATATTGCGCAGGTGGTTAGCCAGACTACAGAACCTAGTAATAGTACGATTGTAATCGATTTAGGCGCCAAAGATGGCGTGAGACCAAATATGTCTGTGATTTCGGTGGATGGTTTGGTGGGTGTGATTAGTCAAGTCAGCAATTTCACCTCTACGGTGAAGCTGATGACCATGATGGATACGAATGACCCTAATTCTCAGCCGCCAATTGCGGCAACCGCTATTACCAAAGAGGGCAAAACCTTTGGTATGATTGAAAGCTATGATCCGAAGACAAACAAGTTATTGATGAACAAGATCCCGCCAGGTGATCCTATCGCGCCGAAGGACGTTATCGTTTCTTCCGGTATTGGGGGATTGTATCCACGGGGGTTGACCATCGGTACGGTTGAAAGTGTTGAGGTTGGTAAATTTGGATTAACCTCCACAGCAGTGATTAAGCCTTCAGCAGAATTTCAAGACTGGAAGCAGCTGATTGTTGTTTTTACGGAGGAGCGTGCTGAATAGTGAATATGCGCAGATCTGTTCTTGTTCTGTTATTGTTCCTCTTGTTTATTCTGGAGGGAACCATTCTGCCTTGGCTGATTCCAGATGTTTGGCAGATGCGAATTATTCCGAATCTAGTGTTCGTTGTACTATTGTTCGTGGCTGTATATCATCATCGTCATACAGCGCTTATACTGGGTCTAACTTTCGGAATATTACATGATGTGGTTTTCTATGGCAGAATTCTAGGAGCACATTCTTTTGCGATGGGTCTGTCGGCTTATTTAATCGGCCTTCTGTTTCAGATTCCGCGTGCTCCACTGCCTCTTATGATGACTGTGATTCTGCTCGGAAGCTTGCTAGAGGATAGTGTGTTATTTGGTATTTATAGTGTATTCAATCTAAATCAGGAGCCCTATAGCTGGGCGATTTTGAATCATATGCTGCCAACGATGCTCTTTCATTTTGCTATTGCTCTGATCCTCTACATACCGTTACGACGCCAGCTTGAGCTGATCAAGAAAGAGAAGAGTACGGAAGAAGCGGCATAAAGAAGCTTCTATTTTCTTTCTTTATAAAGCAGGAATTTAAGGGGCCCGGCACGAATGAATGAGGATAGGGGGCCAGGCATATGACAGTAAAATCCAAGCATGTAAGGATTAAGGGCATCAAGGATGGCCTGATATTCCTGCTAGACGACAAGTGTCCCTTCGAAGATCTTCTGAGCGAGCTTCGCTATAAGCTGGAGCACAGCCATCAAAATATTTTGACTGGACCGATTGTCCATGTAGATATTAAGCTGGGCAATCGTCCCGTAACTGAGGAAGATAAGGAAGCTGTGCTGGAGATTCTGAAGGGACAGGGAAATCTACTGATTCGTTCCATAGAGGCGCTTCCAGTGCCCGGCAGTGAGGATAATGACGCGTTGTTTCTAATGAGCGGGATTCTTCGTTCCGGCCAGGTGCTGCACCATGATGGAAATCTTTTATATCTGGGGGATGTGAACCCAGGAGGAACCATTACCTGTTCAGGCGATATCTATATTCTAGGATCACTTAGAGGTATGGCGCATGCTGGAGTAGATGGAAATGAAGAGGCGATTATTGCTGCTTCATTAATGTCTCCAACACAACTGCGAATTGCTGATATTATCAGTCGTCCTCCCGATGAGTGGGAAACCCGAGAAAGCAGTATGGAGTTTGCATATTTAATGAACGGAGCTATGCAAATCGATAAAATTCATAATTTAGTCAAAGTACGTCAGGATTTAAATGTGTTTAAAGGGGTGTAGCCTCCATGGGAGAAGCGATAGTCGTAACCTCGGGCAAAGGCGGAGTTGGCAAAACAACCACAACAGCCAATATTGGAACCGCACTTGCACTGCAGGGTAAAAAAGTATGTCTCGTCGATACCGACATTGGACTGCGTAATCTGGATGTAGTAATGGGGCTTGAGAATCGTATTATTTATGATCTTGTGGATGTAGCGGAGGGGCGTTGTCGCCTAAATCAAGCACTCGTTAAAGACAAACGCTTTGATGAGTTGTATATGTTGCCCGCAGCTCAAACGAAGGATAAAACGTCCGTCACTCCTGAACAAGTAAAAGATATTATTCTGGAACTGAAGAAGGAATATGAATATATTTTGATTGATTGTCCAGCAGGGATTGAACATGGCTTCCGCAATGCGATTGCCGGTGCGGATAAAGCGATCGTGGTTACCACACCAGAGCATGCTGCTGTGCGGGATGCCGATCGTATTATCGGACTGCTTGAACAGTCGCATGTGGAATCGCCAAAGCTGGTGGTAAATCGTATTCGCCCAGGTCTTGTAAAGTCTGGGGATATGCTTGATATTGAGGATATTTTACAGGTGCTGAATATTGATCTTATCGGAATTGTTCCAGACGATGAACTGGTCATTAAAGCCGCAAATAGTGGAGAGCCTACAGTTATGAATCCCGATTCGTCAGCAGCTATTGCCTACCGCAATATTGCACGTCGAATTTTAGGTGATGCTGTGCCGCTAATGCAGCTTGATCGGAAACCGGGAGCATTTAAGAAATTTAAGAAATTTTTCGGTATGGCTTAATTTTGCACCAAGCAATCTTACTATAGAAGCATTAACGATCCCACCACTAGAGAAATCTATGGGTGGGATTTATTTTTTATTGGCAATTAAGTGCTCTACCCTGGGTGGGCTTGTTCTAAAGAGACTTCCGTGCTTCATAAAATGGAAGTAAAACAAGCCCGTCCGGAGGGATAAATATGGATCTCAAATCAGATATCAAGAATCGCCGCAAGGAGCGTATTCGTAGTTTGCTGGAGGAAATCCCGGATATAGAAACCGCGGAGGTGCCTCCGTTACTCGTTATGCCTGAAAAGAGTACGAGCTTCAAGGAGTGGGGTACGGGATTTAAGCGGAATGAGGAGCAATCATCTATAGAGCCTGATCCAGAAGTGATGTGGAAAGAGAGACGTGGGGGCTGGGAGGAACCAGGAGGAGGAGGTTCTAAATTTTCTTCCGGTTTTATTCGAAGGGTTATAGCCAGTGTGCTTGTGTTTGGAGCGGTGTGGGGAGTTTTTGCAGTTCACCAGCCATGGTCCTATAAAGTCCAAGCCTTTATTAGTGATAACTTGAGTAATGATATGGATTTCACAGCAGTGCGGGTCTGGTACGAGGACAATTTTAATGGTGCACCGGCGTTCATACCGATATTTGGTGACAAAGACGAACCTGCTCAAAAGGCAGCAGCCCAACATGAGCTTAGTGCTCCGGTAGCTGGAAGCATTGTGAAGCCATTTGCTTCCACGCTAAAAGGTGTAGAAATTATGCCTCAAATCGATTCAACCTCAAATGTGACGGTGAAGAGTATAGACATGGGACGGGTTCTTTCTATCTCCAAAGAATTGAATGGTGGCATACGGATTGCGGTTCAACATTCTGGAGGAATAACAGCAGAATACGGACATTTAAATGGCACTAAACTGGAGATTGATGACTGGATTCAGAGTGGAGATGAACTCGGGTGGATGCTGGAGAAAGAGGGCTCCTCAGCTCCAACGCTATTTTTTGCAGTGATGAAAGACAAGACTTATATTGATCCTACAGAAGTGGTATCGTTTGATTAGGATCTTAGGGATCGATCTGTCACTACATCCATTGTTCGTAATCATTATGTTGTTTTCTGTACTCACAGGACAATTTCTGGAGCTCATTACTTTATTTACGATCGTCCTCATTCATGAAATAGGACATGTGGTGGCTGCCCTTTTAGTTGGCGTTACAGTTAAATCGGTTCAGCTTCTTCCGTTTGGCGGAGTTGCGGTGATTGAGGATCATGGGCGGCTCACCGCTAGTCGTGAGATTGGCATTGCACTTGCCGGTCCGCTGCAAAATGGAATCATGATTGTTATGGCTCTTGGGCTTCAGCAAGCAGGTTATGGTAATCAGGAATTTTTAATCTATTTCATAAATGCCAATGCCATTATTGCGCTCTTTAATCTTTTGCCTGTTCTGCCACTTGACGGAGGCAAAGTACTTCAGGCTACAGTTAGTTTATTTCTTCCTTATTATTATACTTTGCTATGGAGCGGGCGTGTGAGCGTTGCTGCAAGCATTTTTGTGATTGTTTATGCGCTATTGCCTCTTGGAACGGGCGGAGGCTTGAGGCTGAATATGGTTATGATCGGTGCTTTTTTACTGTATTCAAATCTCACGGATCATCGGAATTTACCGTACCGATTCGTTGCATTTTTGATGAATAGGGAGGCAGTTTATGAGTATCATTTGCGGACAGGAAGTGTGGCTCGTCCAATTGTTGCCTTATCTGCGAAACCTTTAGATGCTATATTGCGTCTATTTAAACGTAATCAATATCATTTTATCTACGTATTAAACGGCGAAGGAAATGTTGTTGCTGTTGTGCCGGAACAGCGCTTAATATCTACCTACTTCGGAATGTAGTGTAATTATGCAGAACGTTAGAAGGGATGAATGAATGAACGAAACCAGAGGTGAAGCCATGAAACAGATGATCGTTCACTGCACGCAGCACATTACCCGAATGGCTCTTCTGGAGAACGGAAGGCTTGTGGAGTACGCGGCTGAACGCGATCAGCAGCAAGGGCTGGTCGGAAGTTATTATAAAGGCCGTGTGATTAACGTACTTCCAGGTATGCAGGCTGCTTTTGTTGACATTGGACAGAAGAAGAATGCTTTTTTATATGTTGATGATGTATTGCACCCTCATTTGGATAGACAGCCGGATGTGAAGCCTTCTATAGAGACGCTTTTGCAGCCGGGTCAGGATATTGTTGTACAAGTAAGAAAAGAGCCTAGTGGAGGCAAAGGTGCGCGTGTAACGACCCATTATACATTGCCCGGTCGCTGGATGGTGTACATGCCTTTTGCCGATTATGTTGGGGTATCCAAAAAAATAAGCCGCGATGCAGAACGTAGCCGGCTCAAAGGAATTGGTGAACGTCTGAGAATGAAAGAAGAGGGGGTTATTATGCGGACCGTCTCTCAGGATGAGCCGCATGAAGCAGTGGAAGGTGATCTTTCATTTTTACGTGCGCAATGGGATAACATTACACGTCGGGCACAAACTGCAGAAGCCCCAGCTCTATTGCATCGTGATCTTAGTATTGTTCAGCGCTTTATAAGAGATGCTTTTAATCCACAGCGTGATCAGTTGATTATAGATTCTCCAGTTGCAGTTAAGGAAGCCAAGGCATTTCTGGATGACATGGCACCTGATTGGTACAAGCCTGTGAGTTTATATAATGCACCGGAGTCCATTTTTACAGCTTATGGGGTGCAGGAACAGCTGCACAAGAGCTTCAGCCGCAAGATTACGCTGGAGGGCGGAGCGACAATGATCTGGGATGAGACGGAGGCACTCACCGTTATTGACGTAAACACCGCGCAATATATTGGAGGAGCATCGCTTGAAGAGACGGTGACGAATACGAATTTGCTTGCAGCAGAGGAAATAGGTCGTCTGATCCGTTTACGAGATACGGGTGGAATTATTATCGTTGATTTTATTGATATGGAAGAAGAAATACACCGTAAAATGGTTACCGAGCGGCTGGAGAAAGTGATCTGCAAGGATCGAACCAAAACCCATATTCTCGGTTGGACAAGACTTGGACTCCTCGAGATGACCCGGAAGAAGGCAAGACATGATTCAGCCAGCTTCGCACCTATCCTTTGTCAGTGCTGCGGAGGGACTGGGAAAGTTGGAGAATGGATGGAATGAGTTGACGATGGGCGAGAAGTATGATAATATCTTCAAGTATGTGTTTGATTCATTCGGTCCTGCACATGCTGTAACCGCTCCGATCGGGTACATAAGTGCAGTTCCCACGGGAATCTGCCACCTAGACTAGGCGAGTCTGAGACATGAGGAGGTGCAAGTAAAATGTATGCAATTATCGAAACTGGCGGTAAACAATACAAAGTCCAAGAGGGCGATGTTTTGTTCATTGAGAAGTTGGAAGCTGAAGACGGCGCAAGTGTAACTTTTGACCGTGTATTGGCTGTTTCTAACGAAGGTGGTCTGACTGCAGGAACTCCGCTCGTAAGCGGCGCGTCTGTAACAGCTAAAGTCGAGAAACATGGTAAAGGCGCTAAGGTTGTAGTTTACAAATACAAACCTAAGAAGAACTACCACAAGAAACAAGGCCATCGTCAACCGTACACGAAAGTAACTATCGAGAAGATTCAAGCGTAAGAAGGTGCGTGGAATGATTAACGTACGGATTACACGATCTTCGGATCTAGGAACTATCGTTGGCTTTGAGGTAAAAGGGCACGCGGGTTATGCCAAGCGTGGCGAAGATATCGTATGTGCCGGAGTTTCGGCCGTAACGGTTGGAACCGTCAATTCGATTGAGACTTTGACCGGAATCTCCATGGATACGTCCATGAAGAACGGATTCCTAAGTGGAACATTAAGTTCCATTGATGATTTCGATACTTCCGCGAAGGTGCAATTGCTGCTTGAATCCATGGTCGTGATGCTAAATGATATCGCAGAATCATACGGAAAGTATCTTCAAATAGAGCAAGTGAATATTTAAAGAAGGAGGTTGACAACATGTTGAAATTGAATCTTCAATTGTTCGCATCGAAAAAAGGTGTAGGTTCCACAAAAAACGGACGGGATTCCCATTCCAAACGTCTTGGCGTGAAACGTGCTGACGGTCAAGCAGTAACCGGCGGTAACATCTTGGTTCGTCAACGCGGAACAAAAATTCACCCAGGCACTAACGTAGGCATCGGTAAAGATGATACGTTGTTCGCATTGGTGGATGGCGTAGTGAAGTTCGAACGTTGGGGCCGCGATCGCAAAAAAGTGAGCGTATACCCAGTTGATGTCGCTCCGGTAGCAGCGGCACTGGAAGCGTAAGCTTACGGAACCATATTTGCATGTAGAAGCCTCCGGCATGAGTGCCGGAGGCTTTTTTGTAGAATATTCAGAAGTGTTTGTGGATACCTCTTTGAGCACTTTAGAAATGTATACCTTCAGAGTTTTAAGAAAGCATAAACATCCTTAAACATATGTGAAATCTCACGGTTATCTCTGGTGAACTACAGGGAACTGCTGTGTTATACTAGGAAATGGTAATTGATGAGGATAATAATCTAAACGAAGTCATGAATTTTGCGAACTGAGGGACGGGGAGAAAGAATGAAATCCTGGAAAAGTGCAATCTGGGCAGTCATGTTATCCGTAATGCTTCCTTTAGGACTCGTGTATTGGCATACCTCCCTTTTGACGTGTCTGTTGCTTGGAATTTGGGTAGCAGCAACAGTTGCTTTCAGTTTGATTTGGAATCAGCGTCATTGGGAACGGGAACTGCGTATACAAGAGAACACTCTGCAACAGGCGGCGATTCGGACACTGAATCATCATCGTCATGATTGGATGAATGATTTGCAGATTCTTTACGGATATATTCAGCTTGGAAAGCCTGATAAATCCGTGGAGTGTGTGGAAAGAATAAAGGAACGCATAGCGCTTGATAGTCGTATCGCTAAGCTGGGCATTCCTTCATTGGTCTTCTATATCCAATCTTTCCGAACTTACCGGACTAGTCTGGAACTGGAAGTTCAAGTGGAGGAAGGATTGCAACTGGAGGAGAAGCTAAACCGGGAAGCAGGAGATGAGCTGACTTCAGTGATCATGCAGACCGTACGAGCTTATCAATATAACGGACTGGCTCCTCAGGGTGAAACGCGCAAGCTGCGTCTTGGCTTTATTCAGGATGGAGGAGACATTCTTATCTCCTTCGAAGGTGAGGGAGAGCATGGCAATCCCGAGCAGCTCAAAGGGCAAATTTATAATATAGTACAAGGGAAAATCATGAAAGCGGAGCAGTTTAAGCCCAGCAAGGCTTATGTAGAGCTGCGTTTGCCGCTTGAGATGTGAGGAAGGTGAACATTAATGTTCGTAGATAAAGCTAAGATTTATGTTAAGGGCGGAGACGGCGGGGATGGTATCGTTGCGTTTCGTCGGGAAAAGTATGTACCGGATGGTGGCCCAGCAGGTGGTGACGGTGGCCGTGGTGGCGACGTTATCTTCCGCGTAGATGAGGGCTTGCGTACGCTGATGGATTTCCGTTATCAGCGCCATTTTAAAGCAGACAAAGGGATTAAAGGACGTAACAGAAGTCAGCATGGGGCGAACGCTGATCATATGATCGTGCGAATTCCACCTGGAACCATGTTAATTGACGATGATACTCAAGAGATCATCGCCGATTTGACTCGTCATGGTCAGCAAGTTGTTGTTGCCCGTGGGGGTCGTGGGGGTCGTGGGAATGCTCGTTTTGCAACAGCGGCTAATAAGGCTCCAGAGCTAGCAGAGAACGGCGAAGAGGGCCAAGAGCGGTATATTGTTATGGAACTTAAGGTTATGGCTGATGTGGGACTTGTAGGCTTCCCGAGTGTGGGCAAATCTACGCTACTGTCAGTTGTATCCGCAGCTCAACCAAAGATTGGTGCATACCATTTCACAACGATTACACCGAACTTAGGTGTAGTAGATGTTGGGGATGGACGAAGCTTTGTAATGGCGGATCTGCCAGGATTAATTGAGGGAGCTAGTGAGGGCATAGGGCTTGGTCATGAATTCCTGCGTCACGTTGAACGTACACGGATCATTATTCACGTAGTGGATATGTCTGGTTCAGAGGGGCGTGATCCCTTCGAGGATTGGGTTCTCATTAATGACGAGCTGAAGCAATATAATGCGGCTCTAATTGAACGACCTCAGATCGTGGCTGCGAATAAAATGGATATGCCAGAGTCAGAGGAGAATCTCATCTCTTTCCGAGAACGCGTAGCTGAGCTGCGTCCGGATCTTGAGATTATGCCAATCTCCTCGCTTACCCGTCAGGGTGTTCAGGAACTGTTATATCGTGCAACGGATATTCTTGATAGTATTCCGGTGGCACCGATAGTTGAAGAAGTATCAGGAACAACTGAACGTAAGGTTTATAAGCTAGAAGCAGAAGATGATAACACATTCACCATTACACGTGATAATGAAACATATGTGGTCAACAGCCCTCGTATCGAGAAAATGTTGAAACGTATGCAGCTTAGCACACATGATGCGATTCTAAAGCTCGCCCGGACTTTACGGCATATGGGTGTAGATGCAGAGCTTCGTAAACGTGGAGCTGTAGAGGGGACTATTGTCCGTATTGGTGAGTTCGAATTCGAGTTCGTAGAGAATAGTAGTTACTATTAATATTTAGCTGATTACAAAGCGCGATTTGTGTTCTCCTGTAAAGGAAGACACAAATCGCGCTTTTTTTTAAATATAAGAAAGTATAAGTTTCACACAATACTATATGTTTTATATTTCTCGCTTAAACGCTTATCGTCCTTATAAGGACGTCAAAGATGTTTATACTTGTTTCCATATTGAGCATATTTTTTTCATGAAAAGAACCCAAAACACGATATATATCGTATACAATAAATATCGAAATACACAATTTCCCATCCGGGAACGCATACGTTATTCATATATCATAGATGATGAAAGAGGGAATAGCAGATGGCAATTATAGAAGTGGTGAAGTACGACGGTCCTCCGGGGATTTTCGCATGGAAATATCCTAACCAAGAGCTAGGGACGTGGACTCAGCTAATCGTTAATGAATCTCAGGAAGCGATCCTATTCAAGGGCGGACAAGTGCTTGATTCCTTTACGGCAGGGCGGCACACCCTGAGCACCGCCAATATTCCTATTTTATCTAATATCGTCAACCTTCCTTTCGGTGGGAAGTCGCCGTTCACAGCAGAAGTATGGTATGTGAACAAGACCAATTCGATGAATGTTAAATGGGGAACCAGCGCACCTTTACAACTCCAGGATCCTAAATACAAAATAATGATTTCTGTTCGTTCCTTCGGACAGTTTGGTGTAAAGGTTGATAATCCGCGCAAATTTTTGTTGCAGCTTGTTGGAACGCTTCCTCAGTTTGATCACGATACGCTCGTGAATTATTTCCGCGGCTTGCTTATGTCGAATATAAATGAACTGATCTCATCCTACCTTGTACATAAGCAAATCAGTATATTGGAGATTAATGCCTATGTTGCAGAGATCTCAAAGCATATCCAGGGGCGGCTAGCATCAACTTTTCTGGATAATGGACTTGAGCTGAATAATTTCTATATTGATTCCATTAATATTCCTGATGATGATCCGGCAACGATTCGACTAAAGGAAGCTTTAGCTAAAAAAGCAGAAATGGATATTATCGGCTTCAACTATCAGCAGGAGCGTGGCTTTAACACGATGGAAAAAGCAGCAGGTAATCCTGGTAATCTTGGAGTAGGCATGATGAACACCGGGATGGGGCTTGGACTTGGTATGGGGTTCGCTGGACCGGCTATGGATATGGTGAATCGTATGACCCGAGGGATGAGTTTTGATTCAGGGACTACAGTTGTGCGCCAAGAGCGCTCCTGTTCGAAGTGTGGGGTTATGAATTCTGTTGAAGGAAGGTTCTGCAGTGGCTGTGGGCATGCTCTGGAGAGCATTCAGCAAAGCGCATCGTCCGGAAACAAGATCAATTGTTTGGAATGTGGACATGAATTGAAAGCAGGAGCCAAGTTCTGTCCTGGTTGTGGCAATCCTTATCGTGCTTGTCCAACCTGCGGAGCAGATAATCCTGAGGGTACATCTTCCTGTGTGTCTTGTGGAAAAGAAATGCCTAAAGCCTGTGGTAAATGTGGAGAAATGGTATCACCAGGGGTGAAATTCTGCCCTCACTGTGGAGATAGCTTGGTTATTAAATGCGGAGGTTGTGGGCATGAGCTGAATCCTGGACAAAAATTTTGTGCAGAGTGTGGAACAAAAGCAGGCTGAAGGAGGACGTTATGAACAAGGGCAAAAGCTATATTCGTATCATCACCATTATTTATGTGGCTGCTATAATACTAACGGTATTCTCCTTTATAGGGTTAGGCTTCTCTGAATCACTGTTTCGATTCGTGACTTCGCTAGTTGCTGTTCTGCTGGCGGAGAGTGTGGTGTATGGCTATTGTATTTTTTGGCTCCGTACTGCAGGTAGTGTGCAGCGGACCTCACCCGTTCTTCTCAGCGGTGCATTCATCACGGGGATTTATGCGGCTGGAGTATTCGCATCGGCTATTGTCTTCGATTGGCTACTGGAGCTGTCTCCTCTGTGGTATGCTGCCGTTCAACTGCTGATTCTTTTAATGGGTGGAATCACGCTGGCTGTGATCGGGATTTATGGATGGAATGCCGGAAGTGAAGAACAGCAAAGGCAGAGGTCTATGCAAGCTTTTCGGCAGCATCAGAGTGAAATAAACGAGATCAGTGCGCTGGCAAGCAGCTGGAAGAATCCCGAAACTGAACAGCTTATAAAAGTGCTCAATAATTTACGAGATCAATTCAAGTTCAGTGATCCTATATCAGATCCATCTTTGTATGCTACTGAGGACATCATGAATCAGCAGATCGCCCTGTTGCATGATCATGTGAAGCTTCTGCTTATGACAAATGAGCCACATGAGAACTGGCAAGCTGAAATCAACGAAATGGCCGACAGTATTAAGGCTACACTTGAACGGCGAAATCGGGAATTAGCAGCCCTTAAATAGGAGGAAATAACTACATGAACAGATTGAACATACAAGAGCCGTCACCGAGCCCAGCGGGGAGTACAGCGGTTCCTCTAATTAAATTAGATCGGACTGGGTTTGATTATCTCATTCTTGCGGCAGCTTATCTATTCACACCCATTGGACTCGTTCTTGCATTGTTACGTTTGATGCTAACTCATTATAAAAATCATCGGAGACCAACTAATCTAAATCTGATCATGCATGTATTTATCGGAGGATTTGTTGAGCTCTCTATTGCAATGTTTGTGGATACCATGAGTGGAAACACTGGAACTTCCGAATTGTTAACGATCCAGATTTTCCTTGCAGTCATATTTTTGATTCCGGCACTTATTCTTGCGAATGTGACAGCAAAAGCTAAACATACGCTTTCTAAGCTTAACACTTCTTATATAGAGCTGATTCTGATTAAAAATATCCGATATGTCGGCAGTATATCTGAACGGATAGGTCAAAGCGAAAGCGATGTACGGAGAGATGTCCAGTATCTCAAGAATAAAGGATTACTGGATATTGATATTGTACTTTCCGAGGGGCGCCAGACGCCAGATCCATCCATGGCAGCACCTAATCTTGTACATTCTGGAAGGACATCAGGCTTAGGAGCCCAAGCTTCGGGTCAGCAGATTCATTCTCAGCCGCAGTCCTCACCGCTGCTGCCTAAGTCCATCCGTTGTCCGGGCTGCGGAGCACAGAACACGGTTCAGCCTAGTCAGTCAAAGAGCTGTGATTATTGTGGAACAATGATATCGTACAGTTAATGCCAAGGTTCTCCCTGAGCATTGTAGATATAACTTAACTAGGGGAGATAGAAGATGAGTAAATTGGATATACGAAGGCAGCCACCAACAACAGGCAAACCGATATATAAGCACGAATATGAGCGGACGGCGTTTGATTATACGATTATTGTGTTTGCGTATGTATTTGCTCCAGTGGGGTTTATACTGGCTGTCATTCGATTATTATCTACACATTCCAAGAGACAGCGCAAAGCAAGCAATATTAACCTGTTTTATCATGCATGTATGGGTGCCTTTTTAGAATTGGCGATCTATTTCATTATTAGCAAGCTGCTCGGTCAAATCGATTATTTCGCACTCTTGATCAGGCTGGTAATCATCTACAGCATTTTTAGGATACCCGCAATCAAATTCAGGGTGAGGGCCGTAGGATGGAGAGAGGGATTCACTTATCTTTGCAATGATTATATCGCATTGGTTCTTGTAGACGGCATCAGGCATATCGGTAGCCTGTCCGATATTCGCGGATTCAGTGAAGAGAACGTCCGAGACGTTTTGGAGTATTTAAAAGATCAGGGGATACTTTCTCCAGATATTGTTTATTATGAAGGACGTGTAGACAATCCATTTGTAAAATTGCCGCCGAAGCTCATTTATTCCAAACGGACACAGGCACTGGTGCGTGCGCCTGAGAATAACCTTCGCTACCGTAACAAGCGAGACCGGACAGTTTTTGATCGAATCATCATAGCGGTTGCCTATTTATTTGCTCCGCTTGGGTTTGTACTTGCGATCCTTAGTTTTGTAAGCACTCATTATAAGAATGAGCGAAAATCATTTAACTACAAATTGCTCTATCATGTATGTATGGGATCTTTTATGGAACTATCCGTCCTCTTCGCCGTGGGGACCTATAAAGGGGATTTTAAGTGGTCCACTTTATTGATCATTCTGGTGGTCCTCTACGTGATCTTCATAATTCCGGCCGACAGCTTCGCAAGTCGGGCTACCTTGGCAACCGAGAACTTTGATTTTCTGTGTAAGAAGTATCTCATGCTGATCATAGTGGATGATGTTAGACATATTGGAAATTTAGCTGATATCGTCAAACAAAGTGAAGATGATGTACGTAGAGACCTACGGTATTTGGTGAGATGGGGGTTACTTGCTTCTGATATTGTCTATTATGAAGGACGCGTTAAGCTCTTCGATAAACAACCGCCCAATCTTGTTCATCCTGAACGGGTACAGCCCTACGGGGCATCACAGAACCAGCAGCCATCATCACCTGGGCGGCAGTCATTGCCGGAGATCTGGTCTAAGCCACCTGTCCAACTGCCGAAGTCTATCGTTTGTCCGAGCTGCGGTGCTAAGAGCAGGGTGCTGCCGGGTCAGGACAAGATCTGTGATTATTGCGGGACGACGATTCCATACAGTTAGCGTACATACGATTGCCTGATGCCCCGGGAATCCGGGGCTTTTGCTGCACCGAACCCCCTGGCCTCAGAGTATACATATAAAGTTATTGCATTTTATAAGTCTTTTCCGATATAATGTCCACTAAGAAAACACAAAAGTCTTTGAGGTGAGGACGTTCGTGAAAGAACGCTATTATTTGGTCCGGGAGGACATATTACCTGATGCCGTACTTAAGACTATGCAGGTGAAGCAATTACTTGAAGCTGGGGATGCGAAGACCGTACATGAAGGTGTAGAACAGGTAGGATTAAGCCGAAGTGCTTTTTATAAATACAAGGATGGCATTCACCTGATCCATCAGTTAGAACGTGAGCGAATTGTTACGATCTCTATGGATTTAGAACATGAATCCGGGATGCTCTCCAAGGTTCTGGGATCTGTGGCGGGGCATGGGGCTAACGTGCTGACGATTCATCAGAGTATTCCGCTACAAGGACGAGCGAATGTGGTGATCTCCGTGGAAATCTCACATTTGAATGAGGAGCTCGGAGAGATGCTGGATAGTCTGAAGGATATTCCGGGAGTGAAGCGCGCCCTAATCGTTGGACAGGGATAGAGAAGTTATATACGTAAAACTTTTAGGAGGATACAGATGAAGCCGGTTAAAGTAGGATTGCTGGGTCTGGGAACAGTTGGTACAGGTGTAGTTCGTATCGTGGAAGGAAATCAGGAGGATTTAAGCAGTCAAGTTGGCTCTCCAATACTCATTGAGCGTATAGCGGTGAATAATTCCAATAAGCCACGTGATATTGAAGTTGATCCTGCCAAAATAACAACGGATCCATGGGAGGTTATTCGTGACCCTGAGATTGATGTAATCGTTGAAGTGATGGGCGGTATCGATGGAACAAAGGAATATATTCTTGAAGCTTTGGACCACGGTAAGCATATCGTCACTGCGAACAAAGATTTGATGGCGCTGCATGGTTCAGAGATTCTGGCTAAGGCGCAAGAAAAGCAATGTGATGTCTTTTATGAGGCTAGTGTTGCGGGTGGTATTCCGATTATTCGGACGCTTATCGAAGGCTTTTCTTCCGATAAGATCATGAAGATTATAGGGATTGTGAATGGAACAACTAATTACATACTAACCAAAATGAGTCAAGAAGGCGCATCCTATAGTGATGTGTTAAAAGAAGCGCAGGATCTGGGTTATGCAGAGTCTGATCCAACTTCCGATGTTGAAGGGCTGGATGCTGCCCGCAAAATGGCGATTCTCGGAACCTTAGGTTTCCGCACTAACGTAGAGCTTCATGATGTCAGTGTGAGCGGGATTTCAGAAGTGAGTAAAGCCGATATCGCTTTTGCAAAGCGTCTCGGTTACGAAATTAAGCTGGTAGGCATTGCTGAACGTCAGGATGAAGCATTCAGTATCAGTGTTCAGCCAACCTTGATTCGGGCAAGTCATCCATTGGCTTCCGTTAATGGTGTGTTCAACGCAGTGTATGTTTATGGTGAAGCTGTCGGAGAGACTATGTTCTATGGTGCGGGAGCGGGCGCTATGCCAACTGCAACCTCGGTCGTCGCTGATTTGGTAGCTGTTATCAAGAACCTTAAGCTGGGTGTCAATGGATTGAAGCAGATCGTACCTTATAAGCAGAAAAAGCTTAAGAGTGATGAGGATATTTTTTATAAGAACTTCCTTCTTTTGCACGTTGACGATAAAGCAGGCGTATTGGCCAAGATTACTCAAGTGTTTGCCGAGTACGATGTGAGTCTGGATTCGGTAGTTCAGCAAGCCAATCCAAATAATCCTGACGCGGAAATTATTATTGTTACTCATAATGCGAGTAAAGCGAGTATGAACAAAGTGCTGCGTCACTTTAAGGAACTGAAAGTCATCCACCGGATCAAGAGCCATTATCGTGTAGAAGGCTAGAACTGTAGCTAGGGTATACTTTTTATATTTAAACAATGAATAAGGAGATTGCACCTGTTATGAGTACTTATGGAGTAGCAAGGGTTAAAGTACCTGCTAGTACAGCTAATCTTGGTCCGGGCTTCGATACTCTCGGCATGGCTTTGCCGCTGTATGCCTGGATTGAGATGGAGGAAGCCAAGGAGACTGTTTTTCATCTTTATGGTGATGAGATGAAGGGAGTGGCTCAGGATAAGAGTAATTTACTCTATAAGGTCGCTCAAATGGTATTTGCAGAGGCAGGCGTTACGGTGCCTGAAATATCTATATCGATGTACTCTGAGATTCCGCTTACACGTGGGCTCGGCAGCAGTGCTTCAGCCATCATCGGGGGTATGGTCGCTGCTAATACGATGATCGGTTCTCCACTGGATGATGCCAAACTGTTTGATATGGCTACCCAGCTTGAGAAGCATCCCGACAATGTAGGGGCTTCCTTGTTTGGTGGCATCATTACCGCAGTGTGGGACGGTGATCATGCGGATTACGTTCGCCTAGAACCTCCACAAGATCTAGAGGTTCTAGTGGTTATTCCTGAATTCGAGCTGGAGACCACAAAAGCACGGGGAGTGCTTCCAACAGAAATCTCAGTTAGTGATGCTGTGTACAACATCAGCAGAACCTCTTTAATGACAGCCTCCTTTGCATCAGGTCGGCTTGACCTGATCAGCAGAGCGATGCAGGATCGTCTGCATCAGCCCTATCGAGCAGCACTTATTCCAGGCATGGAGAAGCTGCTCGCGGAAGCGCCTAACCACGGTGCTTTAGGAATCGCACTTAGCGGTGCCGGTCCTACCCTGCTGTGTTTAGTTGATCGCCATGAGACTCGTAAGCAAGAGCTTGAGGCTTTCCTGATAAATACGATGCAAGAACACGGCATCTCTGCTCAGACTTGCTGGCTTATGCCTTGTACTTCAGGTGTTACATCAAAGCTTCTTGAAAGAAACGAGATGCAAAACGATTCATTTTTGGATATGATAAAAGGAGAAGTACGGTTATGAAATCAATAGCGGTATTGCCGCAGGGCTCGGTATCTCACGAAGCGCTGCTGCATTTGTTTAAAGGTGAACCTGTGAATATTGTGCATCACAAGTTAATTTCCGATGTCTTTCTCTCAACGGCTGGTGGCGCCACTGACTACAGCGTTATCCCGATTGAGAACACGATTGAAGGCTCAGTTAGTCTACACATTGATTGGCTCATTAATGAGGTCGATCTGCCTATGCAGGCGGAATGGATCTTTCCTTCGATACAGAATCTCATTGGTCACCCGCTGGAATTCAGAGATGCTGACGGGAATAAGGATTTCACTAGAATGAAAAAAATCCTTTCGCATCCGGTTGCCATGGCACAATGCATGCAATTTGTTCGGAAGCATGCACCTTGGGCTGAACTGGAGTCGGTCGGAAGTACCTCGGAAGCTGTCGAAATCGTTAAGAACAATCCTGGCAAGGGCTGGGCTGCAATAGGTACGGCTCTTGGCGCTGCTACTCATGGGCTAGAGATTGTAGATCGGAAAGTTACAGATCACAATAACAACTACACACGATTTGTTCTTGTTGGCCCGCAGAAGGCAGATCTTCCACGGAGCAGCAATGGGGTAAAGACGAGTGTCCTTGTAACGTTGCCGGAGGATTTTCCAGGTGCTTTACATCAGGTCCTCGCTGCCTTTTCTTGGCGGAAGCTGAATTTATCGCGTATTGAATCACGACCAACGAAAAAGAAGTTGGGTACTTATTATTTTTATATTGATGTGCTGGAACCGATAGAATCAGTCCTGCTGCCAGGAGCGATTGAAGAGATTAGCGCTTTAGGCTGTCAGGTTCGGATTCTGGGCTCGTATCCCACATACACCTATGAGGAAGAGAAAGCGGAGGTGCAGTAAATTCATGGCTGAACAATGGATCTATCTGGATGGACAACACGTAACTAAGGAAAATGCAAAGGTATCCGTTTTTGATCACGGTTTTTTGTATGGAGACGGCATATTCGAAGGTATTCGTATCTACAACGGTAATATTTTTAAATGTAAAGAGCATTTGGACAGACTATATGATTCGGCGAAGTCGATCATGCTGGACATTCCGCTCACTTATGACGAGATGCTGGAAGCTATGGCTGAAACGATTCGCCTTAACGACATGCGTAACGGCTATATTCGACTGATCGTATCCCGTGGTCCTGGTAACTTGGGTCTTGACCCACGTCGTTGTCCTAAAGCCAGCGTAATCATTATCGTTGAACAACTGGCTATTTACCCAGAAGAAGCGTACATCAACGGGCTTCGTGCTGTTTCTGTATCCCAACGTCGTAATATTCCGGATGCACTGAATCCGAAGATTAAATCGCTTAACTATCTCAATAATATTCTAGTGAAAATTCAATCCAATCTGGCAGAAGCCGATGAAGCGATTATGATGAATGCCCAAGGATATGTTACTGAGGGATCTGGTGATAATATTTTCATTATCAAAAATGGTGTGGTCTTCACTCCTCCTTGCTATTTGGGAGCGCTTGAAGGAATCACACGTCTGGCGATCATCGAGTTATGTGAGAAATTGGGTATTAAGCTAAAAGAAGAACCGTTCACTATGCATGATGTTTACATAGCGGACGAGGTATTCTTCACAGGTACTGCTGCTGAAGTTATTGCTGCGCGTGAAATTGACGGCCGAATCATTGGTGAAGGACAAGCGGGTCCAATCACTTTGAAATTACTTGAAGAGTTCCGCAACGTTGTTGACAAAGATGGCTACAAGGTTTGGGAATAACAGTTAATCGTACAATGTGCTCTTTACGTGCTAGTCGTGTAATGAGTATTGAATAGGCATTAGATATCCTTTCATGCATATGAAGAAGATGGCCGGAGGTCTCTGGTAAATCTTTTCATGTCTCATGAAAGGATTTTTTTTATTTCAGGGATGTCATTCGCCCATGGGCTGCATAAGATGTAGTAACGAAGGAGGCGGCTGTACCGCATATAACTTTGTAAGAGAGCAATGTTCCATCCAAAGGGTGTTTGCTTTCAAAGCCAGTTTTGCTGTGTAGCTGTAAGAAAGCAATACTCCACAAAACTTTTAGGAGGTTAATGCTACGTGAAAATACACATTGTCAAACAAGGCGATAGTCTGTATGCATTATCGCAAAAGTACGGAGTGCCGTTACAAAAAATTATTGAAGCTAATCCACAGATCAGTAATCCGAATGTGCTGGCACTTGGTGAAAAAGTAAAAATACCTACGGCTCCTGTATCCGTACCGGATAACAGTGAAGTTTACTACAAGCATACAGTCAAACAAGGAGATACCTTATGGAAATTATCTAAGGCTTGGGGAATCCCCTTAAAGGATATGGTTGAAGCAAACCCCCAGCTAAAGAATCCGAATGTATTGATGTTAGGGGAAGTAGTCAACATTCCTAAAAAAACATCAAACGCTTCACCCGTACAGCCAGGCTACATGCCTTCTAATGCTTCTGAGAAAACACAAGTTGGCGGGAAGGAATATACGGGTCCAAAAGAACAGCCAGTTGCTGAAGTAGTTCCTGCACCAAAACCGGAAACTAAACCAGAGGTCAAACCAGAAACTAAACCGGAAGCAAAAGCAGAAAATAAGCCTGAGGCAAAAGCAGAAAATAAACCCGAAGCTAAAGCGGAAACTAAACCTGCACCTAAATCATCGCCCAATGTCTCACCTTTGTATAATTCTGCACCACACCCATCAATGAACATCGCCCCTATTAATACTCAAAATGCTGCACCAAATCCTGCGCCGAATATGCAGATGGAAGTTGCTCCTGTGCAAGAAATTGAAATGCAGAGCTTATTCGTTCAGATTACAGTTCCAAATCAAGAGCCTGTAGCTCATCATGAGGCAGCAAAAGCTGAGATGAAGCCATTGGCTTACCAAGAGGAAAAGGCAGATTCTTGTGACAATATGGGATATCCAGGCCTAGGAGGAAATCCTTATCTCTATGATTCCTATCAAAATAGCCCTAATATGAATATGAATTGGGCACCAAGTTATGTTCAACCGGCGTCATATGGACCTGAGTGCATGTCTCCATACAACTATTCAGAAAATATGTATTCACCTAACATGAGTCCAGAACAATGGAATCCGAACGCTGCACCTAATATGATGAGCCCAGAACAATGGAATCCGAACGCTGCACCTAATATGATGAGTCCAGAACAATGGAATCCGAACGCTGCGCCTAATATGATGAGTCCAGAACAATGGAATCCGAACGCTGCACCTAATATGATGAGTCCAGAACAATGGAATCCGAACGCTGCGCCTAATATGATGAGTCCAGAACAATGGAATCCGAACGCTGCACCTAATATGATGAGTCCAGAACAATGGAATCCGAACGCTGCATCTAATATGATGAGTCCAGAACAATGGAATCCGAACGCTGCGCCTAATATGATGAGTCCAGAACAATGGAATCCGAACGCTGCACCTAACCATATGGAGGCTAATGTTTCAGGAATGAACCCGATGTATGGGATGTCATCGAACCTTCCTTGGCCAACTACTTGTGGGTGTGGAGGGATGCATGTTCAACCCTATTCATATGAAATGCCCGTATATAATACCTATCCTGCATATGGAAACCCAAATGGATTCTCTGCTTATGGAGCAGGAACACCTAATCAGGGAATAGTTCCAGCATCTCCACTTGGAGCTTTTGGCGGGCCGATAATGTCGAGTATTCCGTCTAATCCACAGTATCCAGGTATTGGTAATTATTCGCAGCATAATCGGGTTCCGGAAATCCAAGATCCTGAAACGTTTGTACAGGACGTTCCCGAAGTTGCTAGAACAGTGAGTGAGGAATCCACTTCTGGCGCTTCTCTCAAGAGCAAGGGAATTGCAACGAAGGAAACGGCATCAAAAGCAAAGACCTCGAGTCAAAACAGCAGTAAGAAAAACAAAACAGTTGTGAAGTCTCAACGTTCCAATGCTGGTGGTCGTACAGAGAGCTCAAAGAAACGCAGAAATCCGTGGATTTCTAATTAATACAGTCTAAACTAACATCCAATTTCTATTTAACGTGTAGGTTCTGATTATTAGAATCTACACGTTTTTTATGATAAGGTGTGAACGAGATGTAGGAGTGAAGAAGAAGTACTTATTTTTTTGAATTTAGGGGTTGTTTTTAGAGTGGGTTATATGTTACATTATAAATCCAGTCGTAAAGAGGAGATATAAACTTTCGGTTGGTGAATGTTAATCCGAATGAAATTACAAAAGACTTTGAAAAAAAAGTGTTGCAATTCATCGGAAAACATGATATATTATAAAAGTTGCTGCTGAGACATTAAACGGCGTCAACGAGAACTTGATCTTTGAAAACTGAACAACGAGTGAGTAGGAAATCACGAAAGTGAAATCCAAAATTAGAGAATTAATTTTCTCGTCAGATGTTTCAAAATGAGCATATCGCTCTTTTCAATACTAATTGGAGAGTTTGATCCTGGCTCAGGACGAACGCTGGCGGCGTGCCTAATACATGCAAGTCGAGCGGAGTCATTTTGAAAGCTTGCTTTCAAAATGACTTAGCGGCGGACGGGTGAGTAACACGTAGGCAACCTGCCCTTTAGACTGGGATAACTACCGGAAACGGTAGCTAATACCGGATAATTTCTTTTTTCTCCTGAAGAAAGAATGAAAGACGGAGCAATCTGTCACTGAGGGATGGGCCTGCGGCGCATTAGCTAGTTGGTGGGGTAACGGCCCACCAAGGCGACGATGCGTAGCCGACCTGAGAGGGTGAACGGCCACACTGGGACTGAGACACGGCCCAGACTCCTACGGGAGGCAGCAGTAGGGAATCTTCCGCAATGGACGAAAGTCTGACGGAGCAACGCCGCGTGAGTGATGAAGGTTTTCGGATCGTAAAGCTCTGTTGCCAGGGAAGAACGTCCGGTAGAGTAACTGCTACCGGAGTGACGGTACCTGAGAAGAAAGCCCCGGCTAACTACGTGCCAGCAGCCGCGGTAATACGTAGGGGGCAAGCGTTGTCCGGAATTATTGGGCGTAAAGCGCGCGCAGGCGGTCATTTAAGTCTGGTGTTTAAACCTTGGGCTCAACCTGAGGTCGCACTGGAAACTGGGTGACTTGAGTACAGAAGAGGAAAGTGGAATTCCACGTGTAGCGGTGAAATGCGTAGATATGTGGAGGAACACCAGTGGCGAAGGCGACTTTCTGGGCTGTAACTGACGCTGAGGCGCGAAAGCGTGGGGAGCAAACAGGATTAGATACCCTGGTAGTCCACGCCGTAAACGATGAGTGCTAGGTGTTAGGGGTTTCGATACCCTTGGTGCCGAAGTTAACACAGTAAGCACTCCGCCTGGGGAGTACGGTCGCAAGACTGAAACTCAAAGGAATTGACGGGGACCCGCACAAGCAGTGGAGTATGTGGTTTAATTCGAAGCAACGCGAAGAACCTTACCAGGTCTTGACATCCCTCTGAATCCACTAGAGATAGTGGCGGCCTTCGGGACAGAGGAGACAGGTGGTGCATGGTTGTCGTCAGCTCGTGTCGTGAGATGTTGGGTTAAGTCCCGCAACGAGCGCAACCCTTAACTTTAGTTGCCAGCAAGTAATGTTGGGCACTCTAGAGTGACTGCCGGTGACAAACCGGAGGAAGGTGGGGATGACGTCAAATCATCATGCCCCTTATGACCTGGGCTACACACGTACTACAATGGCCGGTACAACGGGAAGCGAAGCCGCGAGGTGAAGCCAATCCCATCAAAGCCGGTCTCAGTTCGGATTGCAGGCTGCAACTCGCCTGCATGAAGTCGGAATTGCTAGTAATCGCGGATCAGCATGCCGCGGTGAATACGTTCCCGGGTCTTGTACACACCGCCCGTCACACCACGAGAGTTTACAACACCCGAAGTCGGTGGGGTAACCCGCAAGGGAGCCAGCCGCCGAAGGTGGGGTAGATGATTGGGGTGAAGTCGTAACAAGGTAGCCGTATCGGAAGGTGCGGCTGGATCACCTCCTTTCTATGGAGAATCGTTTCCTGCAATGGAGACATTCAAATCGGAAGTTAAACTTCCAAATCTCAGGTTTAGGCCTGTTACTCACTCGTTGCTCAGTTTTGAGAGTTTAAGCTCTCAAGTAAGACTTGATCCTTGAAAACTGGATACCGAAACGAATTTGCGTTTTAGAACATCTTTTAGCAACTTGTGAAAACAAGTAAATGTTATTAGTGAGATGATTCCAAGAGAAATGTCATTGTATGATATTTTCCTGCGGAAAAATCAAGGTTAAGCTAATAAGAGCACACGGAGGATGCCTAGGCGCCAGGAGCCGACGAAGGACGTGGCGAACAACGAAACTGCCTCGGGGAGCTGTAAGCAAGCTTTGATCCGGGGGTGTCCGAATGGGGAAACCCAGCTGTGGTAATTCGCAGTTACTCATCTCTGAACACATAGGAGATGTAGAGGCAGACCAGGGGAACTGAAACATCTAAGTACCCTGAGGAAGAGAAAACAATAGTGATTCCGTCAGTAGCGGCGAGCGAACGCGGAACAGCCTAAACCTAAGAGCTTGCTCTTAGGGGTTGTGGGACGTCTCACATGGAGTTACAAAGGAATATGGTAGGTGAAGAGGTCTGGAAAGGCCCGCGATAGAGGTAAAAGCCCTGTAGCCTAAACTGTGTTCTCTCCGAGACGGATCCCGAGTAGTGCGGGGCACGTGAAACCCCGTATGAATCCAGCAGGACCATCTGCTAAGGCTAAATACTACCTGGCGACCGATAGTGAAACAGTACCGTGAGGGAAAGGTGAAAAGCACCCCGGAAGGGGAGTGAAATAGAACCTGAAACCGTGTGCTTACAAAAAGTCAGAGCCCTATTTATGGGTGATGGCGTGCCTTTTGTAGAATGAACCGGCGAGTTACGTTTAACATGCAAGGTTAAGTCGAGAAGACGGAGCCGCAGCGAAAGCAAGTCTGAATAGGGCGATTTAGTATGTGGACGTAGACCCGAAACCGTGTGATCTACCCCTGTCCAGGGTGAAGGTGCGGTAACACGCACTGGAGGCCCGAACCCACGCATGTTGAAAAATGCGGGGATGAGGTGGGGGTAGCGGAGAAATTCCAATCGAACTCGGAGATAGCTGGTTCTCCCCGAAATAGCTTTAGGGCTAGCCTCGGTATAAGAGTAGTGGAGGTAGAGCACTGATTGGGTGCGGGGTCCGCAAGGATTACCAAGCTCAGTCAAACTCCGAATGCCATATACTTATTGCCGGGAGTCAGACAGTGAGTGCTAAGATCCATTGTCAAAAGGGAAACAGCCCAGACCATCAGCTAAGGTCCCCAAGTGTGTGTTAAGTGGGAAAGGATGTGGAGTTGCACAGACAACCAGGATGTTGGCTTAGAAGCAGCCACCATTGAAAGAGTGCGTAATAGCTCACTGGTCGAGTGACTCTGCGCCGAAAATGTAACGGGGCTAAACACACCACCGAAGCTATGGCTAGATACATATGTATCTGGGGTAGGGGAGCGTTGTATGTGGGTTGAAGGTGTACCGTAAGGAGCGCTGGACAGCATACAAGTGAGAATGCCGGTATGAGTAACGAAAAGATCAGTGAGAATCTGATCCGCCGAAAGCCCAAGGTTTCCTGAGGAAGGCTCGTCCGCTCAGGGTAAGTCGGGACCTAAGGCGAGGCCGAAAGGCGTAGTCGAAGGACAACAGTTTGAAATTACTGTACCACCGTAATCCGCTATGAGCGATGGGGTGACGCAGGAGGGTAGTGACGCGGACTGATGGATATGTCCGTCTAAGCAGTGAGGCTGATGTGTAGGCAAATCCGCACATCGTTAAGGCTGGGCTGTGATGGGGAGCGAAAATTACAGTAGCGAAGGTCATGATCTCACACTGCCAAGAAAAGCCTCTAGCCAGGAGAAGGTGCCCGTACCGCAAACCGACACAGGTAGGCGAGAAGAGAATTCTAAGGCGCGCGGAAGAACTCTCGTTAAGGAACTCGGCAAAATGACCCCGTAACTTCGGGAGAAGGGGTGCCCCGGTAGTGTGAATAGCACGAGGGGGCCGCAGTGAAAAGGCCCAAGCGACTGTTTAGCAAAAACACAGGTCTGTGCGAAGCCGCAAGGCGAAGTATACGGGCTGACGCCTGCCCGGTGCTGGAAGGTTAAGGGGAGTGGTTAGGGGTAACCCGAAGCTATGAACCGAAGCCCCAGTAAACGGCGGCCGTAACTATAACGGTCCTAAGGTAGCGAAATTCCTTGTCAGGTAAATTCTGACCCGCACGAATGGCGTAACGACTTGGGCGCTGTCTCAACGAGAGATCCGGTGAAATTTTAATACCTGTGAAGATGCAGGTTACCCGCGACAAGACGGAAAGACCCCATGGAGCTTTACTGCAGCTTGATATTGAATTTGGGTACGATCTGTACAGGATAGGTGGGAGCCGTAGAAATCGGAGCGCAAGCTTCGGTGGAGGCGCCGTTGGGATACCACCCTGATCGTATCTAGGTTCTAACCTAGTACCGTAATCCGGTACGGGGACCGTGTCAGGCGGGCAGTTTGACTGGGGCGGTCGCCTCCTAAAGAGTAACGGAGGCGTTCCAAGGTTCCCTCAGAATGGTTGGAAATCATTCGAAGAGTGCAAAGGCATAAGGGAGCTTGACTGCGAGACCTACAAGTCGAGCAGGGACGAAAGTCGGACTTAGTGATCCGGTGGTACCGCATGGAAGGGCCATCGCTCAACGGATAAAAGCTACCCTGGGGATAACAGGCTTATCTCCCCCAAGAGTCCACATCGACGGGGAGGTTTGGCACCTCGATGTCGGCTCATCGCATCCTGGGGCTGAAGTAGGTCCCAAGGGTTGGGCTGTTCGCCCATTAAAGCGGTACGCGAGCTGGGTTCAGAACGTCGTGAGACAGTTCGGTCCCTATCTGTCGTGGGCGCAGGAAATTTGAGAGGAGCTGTCCTTAGTACGAGAGGACCGGGATGGACGTACCGCTGGTGCATCAGTTGTTCCGCCAGGAGCATGGCTGAGTAGCTACGTACGGACGGGATAAGCGCTGAAAGCATCTAAGCGTGAAGCCCCCCTCAAGATGAGATTTCCCAATTAGTAAGACCCCTTGAAGACGACGAGGTAGATAGGTTGGAGGTGGAAGTGCAGTAATGCATGGAGCTGACCAATACTAATCGGTCGAGGGCTTATCCTATACTTAAAACGCAAATTCGATTCGGATTCAGTTTTCAGGAATCAAGTTCTAAACCATATGGTCCTAGTGGCTGTATGATGATGAATTTGTTTTCAGCATTTGGCGATGCTGAGACCTGAATAATGCATTTGTACCGCAAATGCCCGTTTGGTGGCGATAGCGGAGGGGTTCCACGCGTACCCATCCCGAACACGACCGTTAAGCCCTCCAGCGCCGATGGTACTTGGACCGAAGGGTCCTGGGAGAGTAGGACGTTGCCAAGCACGCAAGACCACTGTTGAGTCATCGACAGTGGTCTTTTTGTTATGCCTTGTACAGAGTATTTGCTTGTAAGGGTTTTTATGATAATGTGCTTTAATAGAGTCACTAATAGATTATTCATGGGGGATAAAGATCATGATAATATGGATCAATGGAGCTTTTGGTGCGGGAAAGACAGAAACTGCATATGAATTACATCGCAGAATTCCTAATTCTTTTGTATACGATCCAGAGAATGTAGGGTATTACATAAGGGAAAACATTCCTGATGTGATGACAAAAAGTGACTTTCAAGACTATTATCTTTGGCGTGAAATTAACCATTCCATGTTAAAATACATAGCTAGCGAATATAGGGGAACGGTTATCGTGCCTATGACCATAGTCAACCCAGAATATTGGATGGACATTGCTGGTAATCTAATAAATGAAGGATTAGAGGTTCACCATTTTACTTTGTGTGCCTCACGAGAGACGCTGCTCAAGAGATTGGGTGGTAGAGGTGAAGGAAAAGACTCATGGACCGTTCAACAGATCGACAGATGCCTCACAGGGCTTAATAAGGATGTATTCAAAGATCAATTAGACACAAATAACCTGACTACTTTAGAAGTCGTTGAGTTGATAGCCAGTAAGCTTGATATCACTTTAACGCTATTATAGGAGAAAAGTGAAAATATATTAATTTAGGTATTGCTATACTTCGAAATACATGATATAATCTTTTTTGTTGTCAAAACATTTTGTTTTCAATAAGGCCCGTTGGTCAAGGGGTTAAGACACCTCCCTTTCACGGAGGTAACATGGGTTCGAATCCCATACGGGTCACCAATTCTTTAAAACCTAATTTTTCTTCAGAAATAAAAGGTTGCATTACAGTTTAGATTGTGTTATGATAATTGAGTTGCTTCTTTACATGGAGGCTTAGCTCAGCTGGGAGAGCATCTGCCTTACAAGCAGAGGGTCGGGGGTTCGATCCCCTCAGCCTCCACCATGAAGCTTTCTTATTGTAATGGATAGCTAAATATTTTTTAATGACGCGGGGTGGAGCAGCCCGGTAGCTCGTCGGGCTCATAACCCGAAGGCCGCAGGTTCAAATCCTGCCCCCGCAACCAATTTTCATCAAGCAATTATATCTTTTGGAACCGTGGTGTAGTTGGCCTAACATGCCTGCCTGTCACGCAGGAGATCGCGAGTTCGAATCTCGTCGGTTCCGCCATTTTTCTTGCTTCATGAGCCATTAGCTCAGTTGGTAGAGCACCTGACTTTTAATCAGGGTGTCGAAGGTTCGAGTCCTTCATGGCTCACTTCTTAAGTGAGTCGGACACTAATACATACTGTGTGCGGACGTGGCTCAGCGGTAGAGCATCGCCTTGCCAAGGCGAGGGTCGCGGGTTCGATTCCCGTCGTCCGCTCCATATAAATTTTGCGCCCTTAGCTCAGCTGGATAGAGCGTTTGACTACGAATCAAAAGGCCGGGAGTTCGAATCTCTCAGGGCGCGCCATATTTTAACTTCATACTTTGCCGGCGTGGCGGAATGGCAGACGCGCTCGACTCAAAATCGAGAGGGAAACCGTGGAGGTTCGAGTCCTCTCGCCGGTATCAATGAGCAAGCGAAGCTCTTATGCGTTAAGCTAAGAGCTTTTGCTTTTCAAGTTTAGTAAGGTAAATCATTATATTGTGGACTCTTAGCTCAGTTGGTAGAGCAGTAGACTCTTAATCTATTTGTCCAGGGTTCGAGCCCCTGAGAGTCCATCCTTTAAAGAAACGGCAGAGATGCCGTTTCTTTTTTTATAAGAGTTATACGGTTTCAATCATAGTCACAAAAAAAGCCACGAAGTGCGATATTAGCGTACTTCGTGGCTTTTAATATTTATGGAAGGATATTACCCGCAGCGCGGTAAATTTCATACCATTCTGGTCTGGTGAGTGTAATATCGGATGCTTTGGCAATATCCCGCAATCGCTGCGTATTGGTTGTACCTACAACAGGCTGCATATTTGCCGGATGTCTGAGAATCCAGGCAATGGCAATAGCAGTATTGGTAACCTCTTTTTCAGCTGCCAAACGGTTAATGACCTCGTTCAATTCAGGGAACTTGTCGTTGTCCAAGAATACACCTTCAAAAAAGCCATATTGGAAAGGCGACCATGGCTGAATGGTCATGTCGTGTAGACGGCTGTACTCCAAGATCCCGCCATCATGGACAACCGAACCGGAGTTGGTCATATTCACATTAAAACCGGTATCAATCATACCCGTGAACATAATGCTTAATTGGAGCTGGTTGAATAGCAACGGTTGCTTTACATTTTTCTTGAGCAGTTCGATTTGCAATGGGTTTTGGTTGCTGACACCAAAATGCTTGACCAAACCTTTGCTCTCCAGAATGTCAAAAGCCTCAGCCACTTCTTCCGGCTCGAACAGCGTGTCAGGACGGTGAAGCAGAAGCACATCGATATAATCGGTCTTTAAGCGCTTAAGACTGCCTTCGACGGATTGTAGGATATGCTCTTTGGAGAAATCAAAAAAACCGTCGCGGATTCCACATTTGGTTTGGATCATCATTTTATCACGCATACCAGGATTGTTCTCTAGTACACCTGCGAATACTTCTTCGGCCTTACCACCTGCGTAGATGTCGGCATGATCAAAGAAGTCTATTCCGAGCTCCAACGCACTATGTACATGTGTATCAGCCTCTTTTGCAGACAAGTCCGCAATCCGCATACAGCCAAGCGAAATTTGGGACACCTCAAGTGCACCATTCGCTACACTAATTTTTTTAACCATGAGGGATTCACTCCTTAGAATGTAAGTTAGAACTTGCAGTATTCTATCAAACCATATCACAAAGTGGGAGGCTAAGCCAATATGCCCTACGACGTATAGGTAGGCTGCAAGCAAAGTGCAAAAAAAGAGGCTGCCAACTCAGTAGAATTCACTACTTTTGCAGACAACCTCTTTTTTTATACATCCATAATTATTATATGGATGTGCTCAGAATCATTCTAGTACATATTCGGAATGTCGACATTAGGATCAATATCTGCTTCGTAGTCTACGCCATCTGTTCTAAAGCCAAACAGATTGAAGAAATCTTGGCGGTAGCCTTCAAGATCTGCTAGCTCACCTGCATTATCAGTTGTCAGCTCGTCCCAACGTTTCATAACCTCTGTCTGAACGTCCTCACGCATTTCCCAGTCGTCAATGCGGATCAAGCAGCTTCCGTCAGCAGTAGCCTTGCCTTCGCCGTATAGGTGCTCAGAGAACAAGCGATACATTTGTTCAATACAGTTCTCGTGCAGGCCTTTTTCCTTCATCACTTCGTAAAGGGCTGAGATATAAAGGGGCACTACAGGAATCGCTGAGCTGGACTGAGTTACGAGCGCCTTATTAACGGACACAAAGGCACGTCCGCCTTTTGATGAAAGAAGGTCATTCATTTGAATCGCAGTTTGTTCCAGATCGTGCTTGGCTTGGCCGATTGTTCCGTCCCGATAGATAGGATGAGTGATTTCAGGCCCGATGTAGGAGTAAGCAACGGTAGTAGCACCATCTGCAAGGACATCAGCTGCTTGAAGCTGATCGATCCACATTCTCCAGTCTTCGCCGCCCATTACAGCGATTGTCTGACGTACTTCTTCTTCATTAGCAGGCTCAATGGTGGTCATGGATACTTCGCCTGTATGGAAGTTTAAGGTTTTATTCGAATAAGCTGTTCCCACTGGTTTAATAACGGAGGAGAAGGTTTCCCCTGTTACCGGGTGGGTACGACGAGGTGAAGCGACACTATAAATAACTAAATCGATGGTGCCATATTCAGCTTTAATCAATGCAATGGTCTTCTCTTTAATAGCATCAGAGAAAGCATCGCCAACTATGCTGTGTGATTTAAGTCCAAGCTTTGCTGCTTGTTGTTCAAAGGCAGCGGAGTTGTACCAGCCTGCAGAAGCGGTGCGCTGACCTTCCGCTGCTTTATCGAAGAACACACCAATGGTATTGGCGCCAGCACCAAATGCAGCTGAAATTCTGGAAGCTAGTCCGTATCCGGTAGAGGCACCGATGACGAGTACATTCGCAGGTCCCTCAATTTTCTTTTGTGCTTTTACATATTCAATTTGTTGTTCTATTTGTTTGGCGCATCCCTCTGGATGGGCTGTTGTGCATATAAATCCGCGTGTTTTAGGTTGAATAATCATCAAGGAATTCCCCTTTGTATAAAAATTAAAGTCTACTGATACACAGAGAAAGTATAGCAAACAATATTTACTAATACAAAGAATTTAGGATATTCGGTAAGAATACGCTGCCCTGTATTTTTGTTTGTTGGCTAGCTGCGCTATCGAGTCTTGATCATTTATTAAGGCTTTCGGACTCCAGTAGCGCTAATCCGTAGAAAAGGGTCTATATGGGATGTTTTTTAGACCAATAGCGGCTATGGGGTCCGATAAGATGCCAAATGGGGAATAATGCTGCTTTTAAGGTCGGCTGAATCCGATAGCGATGGCGTTAGTGGGAGCTAAAAGGGGCTGCCCCAGTAGCCATTTCATGACTTCTAGGACAACCCCTTCGTATTACTTACATATAAGGCGCTATTACGCCTTAAAGATTGAATCAATCGCTTTGATCTCATCTGGTTTCAGCAGAACTTTTAGAGTCTGGAGATTCGATACGATCTGTTCCGGACGTTTAGCCCCGGGAATAAGTGCGTCGATGGAAGGTACGGTCAAATACCAGGCTAGCACCACATGTGCGACTTCAACACCTTTGGCATCGGCAATTTGGCGAACCTTGTCCACCTTCTCCAGGTTTTTGGCAAAGGTCGCTCCTTGAAACATTGGGTTGTTCTTTCTATTGTCGCTGAACGTATCGCCTTGCTTATACTTGCCGCCAAGAAGTCCTGACGCCAGTGGGAAGTAAGGAACGAAAGAAATGCCATGCTCCTGCGTGTAAGGGAGCAGGTCTTTTTCCGCATCACGATGCAGCAGGTTGTAATGGGATTGGAGTACATCTACATGGCCGTCCTTGTTGGCTTCTCTCAGCTGTTCAATGGAGAAGTTGGAGACACCAATCGCTCTGATTTTTCCTTCATCCTTCAGTTTCTTAAGCTCGCCGACAGCATCATCCTTAGGAGTGCTTTCATCAGGGAAATGAATATAGTAAAGATCGATATAATCGGTCTGGAGGCGTTTCAAGCTGTCTTCCACAGACTGCCTTAGAAAAGCTGGAGAGTTGTCGATCGTAACCTTATCGCCAGTAATCTTATGAGCGCCCTTAGTAGCAATGACCACATTGTCACGACCGCCTCTTTCTCTCAGCACTTCTCCAATCAGTTCCTCGGATCTACCTGGACCATAGATAAAGGCGGTATCAATGAAATTGATCCCATGGTCAAGAGCATTGCGAACAATGTCTTTACCAGTCTCATCATTTAAGCCGGGAAATAAATTATGCCCGCCAACAGCATTGGCACCCAGCCCAAGAGGGAGTACCTGCAAATTTGTTCTACCTAAAGTTATTTTACTAGACATAATCAATCGTCAGCTCCTTAAAATAGAATATGAACTATATTAAGTATAGCGAATAGCTAGTGGTTAAACAAATTCCTGAATTCCAGCTTTATACATGAATATTTAAAGCGTATAAGTTATGATATAAAGAATAATTTTGTGTTCCCATATTTGTTTTCTTGCCACAATGAAGTAATGGAGGTTTGTCTTATGCTAGTTATTAATCAAAATGAAGTGGCTGAGTTATTAGCAATGGAGTCTTGCATCACTGTGATGGAATCCGTTTTGAAGGATTTGTCCGCAGGACAAGCCATACAAAGCTTAAGACAAGTACTCCCGCTGCACCAAGGCAATCTGATTGGCTTAATGCCGGGCTTTTTGCAGAGCGAAGAAGTAGCAGGCGCCAAGATCATCAGTGTGTTTCCAAGTAATCATGGCTCAGGTTTACCTTCCCATCAAGGGCTTGTTACGTTATTCGATTCTTCTACCGGTGTTCTGAAAGCTGTAGTAGATGGACAGAAGATTACTGCAATTCGCACAGCGGCTGTTAGCGCAGTAGCCACTCGTTATCTGGCCAGAGAAGATGCAGAGGTGCTTGCCATTCTGGGCACGGGTGAACAAGCCAAAAGCCATCTGGAAGCGATGTTACTGGTTCGATCGATTCGTGAGGTCAGAGTTTGGAATAGAACACCTGCAAAGGCAAGAGATTTTCAAGCAGAAATGAGCCCTAAATATGGTGTGGATATAATAGTGGCGGAGTCTGCTCAAGAGGCAGTCAGCCCTGCAGATATCATTTGTACCGTAACAGCATCCACAGAGCCTGTGCTCAAAGGAGAATGGCTGAAGCACGGAGTACATATCAACGCTATTGGAGCGTGCAGATCTGCGGATCGCGAGCTGGATTCGGAGACCGTTCGGTTAGCTAAGTTATATGTTGACCGATTGGAATCCGCACATCATGAATCAGGGGATTATTTAATTCCGCTGAAGGAAGGCGTGATTAATTCAGGTCATATCATCGGTGAAATCGGTGAACTGATCAGCGGGCATATTGAGGGCAGAGCTACAGCTGATGAGATCACTCTTTTTAAAGGACTAGGACTTGCGATAGAAGATTTAGCAGCGGCTAACTTCATTTATAATGAAGCTGTTAAATTACAAAAAGGCATTGAAATTGCATTCTAAGGAGCGACCACACGATGAGTACATATGAAGGTTTGTATGATTTCAAGTTGACGGAGCAGGAAGAAGAACGGGCAGTACGTTTGCACGAGCAGAACATTAATATTGATTTGCTATTTCAAGGTCCCTTATCTCCAAACGCAATTCCAGAGTCTGTGTCTGAAAAAATAAAAGAGCTGTGTGAGCCCTATAAAGATGAGCCGATGATATACAGCAGCATGCCAGCAAAAATGATCACAAAGCTGTCGGCCAGCGGTGAGATTCCTGAGTATAAAAGTGAATGGTATAAATCGGGAATTACCGCGGGTAACCGGGAGCTTCATTTAGAGTCCTTAGAAAGCATGATCAATAGTATGGCTGAAGTTCAGCTTCAGTTCGACTCCGCAGATTGGTTAGTGAAAGCTTTAACCGCAGAGGACATACGTGCAGCCAAGCGTAATGGCCATAAGGCGGGTATTATCACGGCGCAAGAAACGGATGGCCTAGGTACCAATCTGGACCTATTAGATGTGTTACATAATTTTGGCTTAAGAATTTTACAATTAACCTATAACAATCAGAATCAGGTCGGTGCAGGCTGTGCAGAACAGTCGAACGCTGGAATTACGAATTATGGAAAAAGATTCATTGAGCGCCTCAACAAGCTCGGGATCATTGTAGATACGGGACATTGCGGAAAACAAACAACACTCGATGCCTGCCAGTACTCTAAGACTCCGGTCATTGCTTCACACACGGGTGTTGAGGCCATCTATCCGCATATGCGCTGCAAAAGTGATGAGGAAATCATCGCGATCTCTAAGACGGGTGGAGTCGTCGGTATTTTTGCTATGCCGTGGTTTGTTCATGAAGATCCTAACCATACGACCATTGATCATGTGCTAGATCATATCGAATATGTGATTCGGCTTGTAGGCGTGGATCATGTCGGGATTGGAACGGATTGGCCGATGAGCGATGTGCTCTGGTCATTGATTTATTTTAAAGAACATATTGCACCTAAGCTAGGATTTGCCAAAGGAGACGGACCTTCTACTGAAACCGTTGCTGGGCTTGAAAAATATAGCTATTTTATCAACTTTACTAGAGGTCTAGTGGCTCGCGGTTATAAGGATGAGGATATTGCAAAGATTATGGGTGGTAACTGGCTGCGCGTATTTGAAGAAATTTGGGGATAGGGGATAAATAGATGACAACATACTTGAACACTACTGCATTTAACTTCTACTGTTCTGGCATTTATTCAGGGAAAATACATTTCACGGAACAACAAATTATGCTCGCTAAGGTTGATCCACGCAGACGAACACAAATGCAATACAATGTGCTGGATAGCCAGTTCAAGACCGTCCTTCCATTTCAAAAAATCCACGAATACATGGACGCATACGCTAAAGCAGAGTGGGCCAATGATGAGGTAGTCCTAAGTAATGGCGATCTTTATCAAAAGCATATTCAGTATCAGGCTGTATTGGATGGCCGTGAGCTTACTTCACAAGTATGGGCGTTACGAAAAGAGACGGCACTGGATATTGTGACCTTGGATGGTGAGATTATTGCTTTTCTTACGCCGAACCGGTATGGCATTGAGCTGATTGTTAAAGCAGGATATGAGAAGCTGACGCCTCTGGTTGTTTATGATGATCCCCTTTTGTCCAAGCCCGAGTATGGTGTGAATGATTTGGGTACGGATCTGATTCCGATGCGTGATGGCGTGAGACTGGCTACGGATGTGTTTCTTCCTGAGGGCATTCAGCCGGGAACCAAGCTGCCGACGATTCTTGTGAGAACCTGCTATGACCGTAACGGAAAAAAAGAGATTTTTATGAGATGGGCTAACAAAGGTTATGCAGTGGTGTCACAGGACGTTAGAGGTCGGGCGGATTCGGAAGGGGAATTGATTCCTTTTTATAATGAACGGGATGATGGCTACGATACGATCGATTGGATTATCGCGCAGGATTGGTCAGATGGCAATGTTGGAATGTGGGGCGCGTCCTATCTCGGCTTTGTTGTTGTCTCGGCGGCGACCAGTGGACACCCTAATTTGAAGGCTGTGGTGGATGAAGTGAATGTTGGCTCACCGTTTGTAGATACAGCGCGTAAGGGTGGAACGCTTTGCTCTTGGCCGCTCTTGTCTTGGACGCTTGCACAATCTGTGGGTACCCGGACGGATTTTGATATTTTTGGGGGCATAACGGTGAACCCAGAAGCGGCCGTCGATGCGAGACCGATTAAGGAGATTCCACAGCAAATGATCGGCAAAGCATCAGGTCCTTGGGATCTGTGGAGCCAGCATCCGGAGTATGATGATTTCTGGAGAAACTGTACCTTTACGGAACGCGGGGATCAGGTACAGGTCCCTATGTATGTAATCTCAGGCTGGTATGACGGGGACAGCCCTGGGGTATCAGAGACATGGAGAATGCTGACTGAACATGATGTGCCGAACCGGAAAATCCGTCTGGGGGCATGGGAGCATGGACCCAACAGAGCCAGAGACTATGAGGGGTTAAGCTTTGGCAATGATGCAGTGGTTTATGATTACGATGTTTCTGTCCTGCGCTGGTTTGACCGTTTCTTGAAAGGTATTCCGAATGGAATAGATCAGGAGCCTAGAGCCTCTTATTATGTCGTTGGCGAGAATCAGTGGAGAACATCGGAGGATTGGACACCTGCTGAAGCAGTGACTTCTCCTTTCTATCTTTCCAGTGGGGGCCGGGCTAATTCAGGACAAGGTGATGGGAAGCTGCTCACAGCACCAGAGGAACACTCTCCCGAAGATACTTACGTCTATAACCCAAATGATCCGATGAATGATAGCGGTGAGCGAGAGCCTGAAAATTTACGGAAATACGAGCTGCGGAATGATATCCTTGTGTACACCAGTGAAGTGTTGAAGGAAGAATTGACTATCGCTGGGGAATTGTCAGCTGTGATCTACGCTGCTAGTACAGGTAAGGATACAGATTGGGTAGTTACGCTTAGCGATGTGAATGAACAAGGCGACTCTATCCGGTTATCTAACTATATTGTTAGAGCTAAATATCGTCATGGATTTGATGCACCTGAACTGCTCACGCCTGGCCAAGTAGAGGAATATGATATTTTCATGCCCAATATTGCCCATAGATTTGCAGTGGGGCACCGGGTTCGGTTCTCGATCACCTCGTCCAGTAAATTCGTTGCTTTCCCTAATACGAACACAGGTAATAATCCATATGAAGATACAGAAGCAATTACTGTTCTGCAGACCGTTTACCATAATAGTAAATATCCAAGCCATGTGAAGCTGCCGGTTATTCCAAACGCTTAAACTGCAAGGTCAACCTTATAATTGTAATAAAATATCGATTATTCACAGAAAAGCGCATAAATGATCCCTTCTCAGGTCACAATAGGGAAAAACCAGAATGAAGGGATTAACGTGTCGCGCATAAAAAAACAACTTTGGCAGCGATGGAGACGTTGGAAAAAGGCGCTTTGGGTAGGGGCAGCTTGTTTAGCTCTTACTGTACTGGCCTGGCGCAGCATGCAGGTACCTGAGGAAATCAGTGGCCTGCTGACGGATTCTAGTTGGACGGATAGTGCCGAAAGTGAGTTGGCCGCAGCTGTATTTAAAGTAGGCGTGGACAGCGGTGAGGAGAAAGAGAAGGGCACCATAAAAAACGAACAACTGTTGCAGACGATCGCTCAAAGCGGACTCAGCAGAACCGTTCATTTAAAAATATCGTATGTATCTGGAGAAGAAGTTCAGACATTGCCAGGTGTAAAGAACCCGCTTCAGCTTAAAAAGATAATTCACGAACACTCTGCATGGAGCGGTTGGATTAGCAGCGATGGAGATTTGTGGCTGGAACAAAAAGTGAATGATCTATCGACCCTGACGAAAAAAGAAGCCTATATCGGAGTCGATGCATTTGGGAACTTGAAATTATTTAAAGGGCCTCCGGTACAGGAAAAGGTGCTGAAGACTTTTTTTCAAATGGATATGGGTTCCTTGAAATCCTCTCTGCCGGAAAGTATTTGGAAAGAGCTTCATGAGGGCATTCGTGTACAAGATATTGAAGAGTACAATAGCGTATTGTCCACCTTCAGTGACTACGCGCGTGAGGCTGCAGAACATGTCATGCAGAATAAGCAATAGCATCCTTAAGCATATCAGCTGTCCTAAAGTCATTATTAATGGCTATAGGGCAGCTTTTTCTTTGCAAATATAAGAAGTTTTGAGGTTCTCATTATAGGCCTAAAGTTGTCATTTCGCATCAGAGGGTAAACTTTTTTTCTCCCGGAAGAGGTATTTTTGCTATAATGGTTTGAAGGAATACATATGTTCGCTTCGTAGCGGAGTAATGGATGAAAACGGTGGAATAAACTGCCTGTTATAGAGGAGAGATCGTGTTTGCGCATTTTGGGAATTGATCCGGGGCTGGCGATTGTCGGTTTTGGCTTTGTGGATAAGGAAGGTCATAAATTGACCCCAGTCCAATATGGTTGTATCCAAACCGAGGCTCATACGCCTGAGGAAGAACGTCTGCTGCATGTCTATGAAGGCATGGGTCAGCTTATTGATAAATATAAACCTGATGCTGTAGCGATAGAGAAGTTGTTCTTCGCACGTAATGTTACAACAGCATTGCCAGTAGCTCAGGCCCGCGGAGTGACGATATTAGCTGCTGTACAGCGTGGCTTACCCGTGTCGGAATATACACCTATGATGGTGAAGCAGGCAGTAGTTGGTTATGGTAAGGCTGAGAAGCGGCAGGTACAGGAAATGGTGAAGCTGTTGCTGAAATTATCGGCGATCCCTAAACCGGATGATGTGGCCGATGCACTAGCGGTAGCGGTATGTCATGCCCATTCGAGCAGTCTTAATTCTAAATTAAATGAGGTATTGCGAAAATGATAGATTTCTTAAGAGGACCCGTCGTTCATTTAGAGTCGGAATATGTGGTGCTGGATGTGCAGGGCGTAGGATACCGGGTATTCTGCCCGAACCCTTATGCTTTTGCTAAAGTAGAAGGACCTGTAACGATCTATATTCATTATCAAACACGTGAGGATGCGACGCTTCTGTTCGGGTTCCCGACTCGGGAGGAGCAAAAATTGTTCCGCAAGTTGATTGAGGTATCCGGGATCGGTCCGAAGGTTGCGCTCGGAATACTGACAGGTGGGACTCCAGATCAGTTGATCTCGGCAATTTACCAAGAGAATATAACCTTCTTAACGAAACTGCCGGGCATTGGCAAGAAGACGGCGCAGCGGATGATCTTAGATTTGAAGGACAAGCTGGACGGACTCAGTATGGCTTCGATGCAAACGGGATTATTTGCAGTTCCAATGGAAGAAAGAGCGGATGGATTAGCTTGGCAAGAAGCTAGAGATGCCCTTAAGGGATTGGGCTATACCGAAAGTGAATTGGACCGTGTATGGCTCGCTATGAAGAAAGAGGGCGCAGAGACAGGGACTGTAGATGTGTTGATGAAGAAAGCACTTGGGCTATTATATATTGCTAAGTAAAACCGAACACATCCTGAAGAAAGGGAGCGATAGGAATGGATGACCGGATTATATCCGCTAATTTAATGATGGACGAGCAAGCCGTAGAATTAAGCTTACGCCCTCGTTATCTGGGAGAATATATCGGACAGAATCAGGTGAAAGAAAACCTGAAAATATATATCGAAGCAGCCAAAATGAGAAGTGAAGCGCTGGATCATGTGCTGCTCTACGGGCCTCCAGGTCTCGGTAAAACAACACTTGCGAACATTATCGCCAATGAGCTGGGTGTGAATTTACGAACAACATCCGGTCCTGCTATAGAGCGGCCGGGAGATTTAGCCGCCCTGCTGACGAACCTGCAGGAAGGCGACGTGCTGTTCATTGATGAAATTCACCGCTTACACCGGACGGTGGAGGAGGTAATGTATCCGGCGATGGAGGACTTCGCGCTGGATATCATGATCGGCAAAGGGCCAAGTGCCCGTTCGGTACGATTGGATTTGCCGCCTTTTACACTTATAGGTGCTACCACCCGTGCTGGCCTGCTGTCAGCGCCACTACGAGATCGTTTCGGAGTGGTCAGCCGCTTGGAGTTCTATACCATAGATGAGCTAAGCTTCATTGTTGCTCGAAATGCAGATCTTTTAGGGATTGAGATTGTCGGAGATGCGGCGGAAGAGATAGCGCTTCGTTCCCGTGGAACGCCGCGGATTGCGAACCGGCTCCTGAAGCGAGTTCGTGATTTTGCTCAAGTTCGCGGCGATGGGATTATAACCCCGGAGATTTCCGGGGAAGCCCTGAAGATGCTGCAAGTAGACCCACGTGGGTTGGATAGCATCGATCATAAGATGTTAAGAGCAATGATTTCAAGCTTTCGTGGCGGTCCTGTAGGTCTGGATACGATTGCTGCTACAATTGGTGAGGAAAGTCAGACGATTGAGGATGTTTATGAGCCTTACCTGCTGCAGATAGGGTTCTTGCAGCGGAGCCCTCGTGGAAGAATTGTAACCCCGGCCGCTTATCATCACTTAGGCCTTCCGCTCCCTCCGGAGCAGCACTGAGTCAGTAACTACATTTAAAAGGAGGATGCTGGATGAAGCATACGAAGATGAAATGGGGAGGAATAGCTCCACTAAGCAAAGGATTGCTGGCAGCTGCGATTGCTGTGGGAAGTCTCTTGATCCCTGCGGGCGCCAGTCATGCCGATTCTAATAGTACGATTCGAGTTGCCCTTTATGCCGATATTGGTAGTAAATATAAATCTACCGTGCCAGTAGTAACTATGCAATCGACACAAAGCTTCACTTTGATGTCAAACCAACCAGGGAGCACTCCTTTGTTATTGGTGCCTGCCCAGAGCAGAATACGTGTTAGTGTGGATGGTTATAGAGTAAAGGTTATGGAGACTTCAAGCTGGAAAACAGCTGCTGATGCGGCTAAAAAGCTTCAGTCTACCTCTGATAAGCCTCAAATTTATATGATTTCTAGAAATGGAACCAATGTGTATCAGTTGTATACTGGTGTCTATGTCAGTGAAGCTGCTGCCAAGGATGGGCTTGCCCGTGTAGTAAAGGCAGGACTCGGCAGTCCTGCTGATCAAACCCCTGCGGTGAAAGGGGATAAGCATTTATCGGCGGGTCGCTATTCTTCGGAACAAGAAGCTGATACTGCTCTGAGTAGTATTACAGCTGCTGGTTTTGATGCCTGGAAGGTGTTTCTTTCAGGAAGTGATGGCAGTGCCCAGTTTGAGGTATGGGTAGGCGAAGCTGCAAACGACAAAGATTTGGCTGCTGTTCAGACCACAGTGTCTGCAGCATTGCCACAGCTTGCTATGTCCGCTGCAACTTCACCTGGGTTAATCATGCGTTTGGATGCTGGGCTGGACCTTAGCAGCGAGACACAGGCTAATCATTATATGGTTTCCGGAAATGATGCTAAATTTTTGGCCGTTGGCAGTGAGGCTGGAATTCAGCTCGAAGAAAGATCCAAGCGTACCTACCGTGGAAATATGGAGTTAAGTAATTTGAGAGGTTCCCTTGCGGTTATCAATGAAGTGCCACTGGAACAATATTTGTATGCAGTGGTTGGAGGAGAGGTTTCCTCCAGCTGGCCGGATGAAGCTCTAAAGGCTCAGGCTGTCGCCGCCCGAAGCTATGCAATGGCGCAAGGCAACCGTTTCGAAGTAGCGAATGTAGTAGATTCTACATTGAGTCAGGTATATAACGGAATCGGATCAGAGGCTCCAGTTATTATTAAGGCAGTGGATGCTACTGCCGGTGAAGTATTGATGAGTGGTGGTAAAGTTATAGAGGCTGTATTCTCCTCGAACAGTGGTGGAGTAACCTCTGATCCATCGGAGGTATGGGGCAATGGTGGAGATGCGTTTGCCAGCGTTCCCAGCAAAGAGGATGTCGCAGCTACCGCGGCCGCTAAGAAGTGGTATTATTTACTGCTCGCTAATGGAACCTCTGGATATGCACGTGAGGATAACATTAAATTGACAGGAAATAAAACAGCAGCGGGACTGGATATAGCGACAGCTACCACTAAAGATGTCAATGTGCGCCCCCTTCCTGCTGTTGAAAGTAGTGTAAGTGCGGTAGGCAAGTTGAATCCGGGCGAGAATGCTGTTGTTCTAGACAAAGTCTATGAGTCCGGTAGTTATAGCTGGATCAAAGGGCCATATACCTCTGCCGACCTTCTAAAAAGCTTGCAGGGTAAAACAACTAGCACGCTCCCTTCTAGCATCCTTAATTTGCAGGTCACTCAGCGCGGCCCTTCTGGAAGAGCGATTCAGGTGAAAGCAAATGGTCAGGCACTGGATGTGAAATATCCTGATATGTTCCGTTCTGCGTTCAATGGATTGCCAAGTACATTGTTTGATATTGTACCAGCCGGAAGTTATACTGTATTAGGCGCTGACGGTGCTACCAGCACGATTGGAAGTTCACAGAGCGCAGGTGTACTCTCTGCATCAGGTAAGGTTAATGTGAACGGTAGTGGAACTGTAGTGATGGGGGGGGATTCCTCAGCCAGAGCGATTACTAACAGTTCGGGCTTTCTGTTCATTGGCCAAGGATACGGTCATGGTCTAGGCATGTCGCAATGGGGCGTGAAAGGCATGGCTGACAGCGGGTATGATTACAAGCAGATATTGCAACACTATTATCAGAACGTTACTATAGTTAAGGAATGAAGACAGACCATGAATGTAGACGCATATGATTTTAATTTACCGGAAGAATTAATTGCCCAGACACCACTCTCTGACCGTAGCTCTTCTAGACTGCTCTTAGTAAATAAGGAGGATGGGGAGCTGGCTCACCGGCATTTTACCGATATTATTAATTATTTTCAACCGGGAGATACGCTTGTTCTGAATGATACGAGAGTCATTCCTGCCAGATTGTTTGGGGCTAAAGAAGATACGGGGGCTAAAGCTGAAGTGCTTCTCCTTAAGAATCTGGGAGACGATCGATGGGAAGCTCTTGTAAAGCCAGGTAAAAAGCTCAAGACAGGAGCGGTTATCATCTTTAGTGATGAGCTTCGTGCGGTTATTGAGGATGAGGCTGATATGGGGGGACGAACGCTTCGGTTCATTTATCAGGGTATTTTCCAGGAGATTCTGGACAGGCTGGGAACAATGCCACTGCCTCCTTATATTAAGGAAACACTTGATGATCGGGAACGATATCAGACCGTTTATGCTAAGCATGAGGGATCAGCTGCTGCTCCTACAGCAGGGCTTCATTTTACCAAAGAACTGTTGGATCAGATTGAAGCCAAGGGTGTGAATATTGCTTATATTACACTTCATGTAGGTCTCGGAACGTTCCGTCCGATGTCTGTTGAGAAGGTTGAAGAGCATGTTATGCATTCAGAGTATTTTGTAATGTCTCAAGAAACAGCAGATACTATAAATGCTACCAAGGAACAAGGTGGTCGCATTATAGCGGTAGGGACGACTTCTTGTCGGACACTTGAAACAGTCGGAAGACAATGTGCAGGCGGTCCATTAGTGGAATGTAGTGGCTGGACGGATATTTTCATCTATCCGGGCTATAAGTTTAGTGTAGTTAATGCGTTAATTACTAATTTTCATTTGCCGAAGTCTACTTTGGTGATGTTGGTTAGTGCTTTGGCAGGTCGGGAACATATTCTAGCTGCTTATGAAGAAGCGATAGAGCAGAAGTACCGGTTTTTTAGCTTTGGAGATGCAATGTTTATTTACTAAGGTAAGAGGATGGGTTAACTTATGGCAGCAATTACTTATGAGCACATCAAAACGTGCAAACAATCCGGAGCAAGACTTGGAAGAGTCCATACTCCACATGGTGTGATTGAGACACCAGCATTTATGCCAGTCGGCACACAAGCTACAGTCAAGACAATGAGTCCTGAAGAACTGAAGGAGATGGATGCTCATATTATTTTGAGCAATACGTACCATTTGTTCCTGAGACCGGGCCATGATATTGTTCGTGAAGCAGGCGGACTGCATAAGTTCATGAACTGGGACCGCCCCATTCTAACGGATAGCGGCGGGTTTCAAGTATTCTCGCTTAGTGACATGCGCAAGATTACCGAAGAAGGCGTTCATTTCCGTTCCCATCTAAATGGGGATAAGAAGTTCTTGTCTCCTGAAGTAGCTATGGAAGTTCAGAACGCACTTGGTTCTGATATCATGATGGCATTCGATGAATGTCCTCCATTCCCAGCGGAATATGACTACGTGAAAAAATCACTGGAGCGTACCACACGCTGGGCGGAAAGATGCCTGAAAAGTCACGCCCGTCCAAATGATCAAGGTCTATTTGCTATCGTGCAAGGTGGTATGTATGAGGATCTTCGCCGTCAGAGCGCAGCAGATTTGACTTCCATGGATTTCCCGGGGTATGCTATTGGGGGGCTCAGCGTCGGAGAGTCCAAGCAGCTAATGTATGAAGTGCTGGATTATACAGTTCCCCTGCTGCCACAAGGCAAACCTCGCTATTTGATGGGCGTTGGTTCACCGGATGCGCTGTTGGAAGGATCAATCCGGGGAGTGGACATGTTCGACTGCGTTCTGCCTACCCGTATTGCTCGTAATGGAACAACGATGACCAGTCAGGGAAGACTCGTTGTACGCAACGCAAAGTATGCCCGCGATTTTGGGCCGCTTGATCCGGAGTGCAACTGCTATACATGCCGGAATTATTCCCGCGCTTATTTGCGCCATCTAATCAAAGCCGATGAAACCTTCGGACTTAGATTGACGACATACCATAACTTGCACTTCCTGTTGGATTTGATGCGTAAAGTGCGCGAAGCCATCAAGGAAGATCGGCTGCTTGATTTTCGCGATGAGTTTTTTGCTAAATACGGATTATATGATAATCTTAAAGGCTTCTAAAGCTTCGTTGAGGTCCATGTTTTAATGTGCTTTGAAAGGGGGGAGAAATATGTTTCAATATGCAGCAGCAACAGGCGGAGGTAGTATACTGGGTCTCGTAGGTCCATTCGTACTTATGTTTGTAGTATTCTACTTCTTGCTGATTCGTCCGCAACAGAAGAAGACCAAAACACGTAATGCAATGTTGAAGTCTCTGAAAAAGGGCGATAAAATCGTTACTATTGGTGGTCTTCACGGTACGATCATGGAGATTTCCGATGATATCGTGGTTCTACGGGTCAATGATGTAACTAAACTGACCTTTGATCGCGGTTCCATTAGTCACTCCGTTGCCACGGATGTGGAGGAGAAAGTATAGTTTCGTTATTAATAAGTACATAAAAAGCGGTGTCTTCTCGTTAAGAGAGTGACACCGCTTTTTTGACGTTCATCTTTCATCGTGATCTAAGGGTTTAACGCATATCCGTTATTCGGCTGCGAACTGTGAGCGATTCTTCACGTCCCCGTAAGGTTAATTTGGCAAGCTGTACACCAACTGTTGAAGCTAGGACTGCTAGCAGAGTGCCGCCTATCATATCTGTAAGCCAATGAATGCCCAGATAAAATATACCAAAGACGATTACGACTGCGGAAATACTCGTAATGACCATCCACCGGCGGTTTCCAGAACGGAATGCCAGTAAAGCCATCGTAACGGAAATGGACGTATGTAGACTCGGGAAGCAGTTGTTGAGACCGGATAGAGGGCGGTACTCTTGCTCAAACTTAGGAAATACATCCAGCATAGTAAATCTAACGCCTGCAGGTACATAGGACCATACCTCATTTACAGGGAAGTATAGGTAGAATGGAATAGCTACAGCATAGTTAATGATAATAGCATAGCAGGTGGCGTACAGCATCACACGGTTCTTATCTAACAGATAGACACCTAGAGAAGCTGCCAGTACAGATTGAAGCATGAAAATGTAGAAGAAAACTATGATAGGCGTTAGCCATGGACTATAGAATATATCCTGAACAGCTTGGACAAAATGCCCCTCTAGTCCAAATACAAATGATGTATAGTCTGAGGTAAGATGCATTTTTTCTTCAATTTGTAGTTCATATTTATTCAAGACCAGTACACCAAACATGCCTACCATCAGTAGCAGAAACTTATAGGATCGCAGCATCTCTTTCCCAATTTCAACTAATGCCATGATTGGATTTCGACGAGCGCCAATCCATACTAATATCACTACTAATGCAACTGTGTACAAAACAATATGATTCATTGATTGGTAAAACAAAGCATTCGAAGCCTCCTTGATTCTCTTTATGAAGTCAGATGATCACAGTTTAACATATTTCCAAGGAATGTTTCGAATTTAATGGAATAATAATTTTAGCTTTTCTGTAAATTAACCCCAAACATTCCACCAAGTGCACCAATTGCTGCTGCAGCTAGAACCCAAAGAAGGTCAACACCAGAGGGTGAGCTATCCAGTGCTAGAAATCCAATTAACAGAACGATAATCCCGTAAAAGATTCCTGTAAGACTTCCTTGATACCAGCCTTTGTTCGTGGCTCTGCGACCGGCGGTTAGTCCTCCGAATGCTGCGGCTATGCCGTGTACTATATAAGTGTACATTGAGAGATCCTGCTCCTTCAGACCGCTGCCCCATAATAAAAGAGAGAGGACAAACGCGCCAAGCAGCATCCAAAGGAATGATCGACACAGGCCAGACAATACAGGATTGGCTATTCTCCATGAGAACAGGCGCCGGATTAAATACATGGTACAACCTCCTAAAGTTTTTTTAGAAAAATAATCTACATAAGTTATTATTCATTGTATGGGAAGGCTTGCCCCAATAGTACAAGAATGGGCATTGCAGCCTTTTTACCATTAATTAATAGGTGAGCTTCCGAATGTTCCCTGTGCTGAGCGGTCAGAATAGGGTTACATTAATCCGCCCGAGAAAACAAGTCTGCGGGTGAGAGTGGAGGGGAGCGAAGCTATATGTCCCAGCATATCACTACCCATATTTTCTTGACCGTGCTGATGTATTTCTTCATATTCCTGTGCATGCGTATCATGGGGAAGAGGGAAATCGGTAAGCTATCTGTATTTGATCTAACGATCTCAATTATGATTGCTGAGATTGCTGTTTTTGTGATTGAGGATATTAATCGCCCGATTTACGAAGGTCTGGTTCCGATGGCCACACTGGTTATTATTCAAGTTGTGGTTGCTCAGCTCAGTCTTAAGAGTAGAAAGATTCGGCTGTTAATGGACGGCAAACCGAGCATACTTATTTCTGGAGGCAAGCTGCACCGGGGAGAAATGCGTAAACAAAGGTACAATATTGATGATCTGCTGCAACAATTGCGTGGTCAGAACATCGCTAGTCCCGCTGATGTGGAATTTGCGATTTTAGAGCCCAGTGGTCAGCTCACCGTTTTCGAGAAAGACAAGGGAATGTCATCTTCCAATCAGACAGGCAATAGCAGTTCAGTTGCTGAGAACAATAAGACCGAAGAGGAAGCAGATGTAAGCAGTCAGAAAGTTAAGCTGCCAAAGAACAAAATCAGATATGAAGGGCTTCCTATTCCACTGATTATGGATGGAAAGGTCCAGGATCAAAATTTAGAGATGATAGGGAAAACAAGGTTCTGGCTAAGAACTCAGATCCGCCAAAAGGGAGTATCCGATTTTCGGGATGTTTTTCTTTGCTCCATAGACCATAAAGGCCGAGTTTATGTTGACCGTTTGGATAATCGATAACCATTCTAAAGCCAACGCTTAATGAAAGGCAGTCGATCCAAATCACGAAGGGAAATAAGGCCAGCTAATAGACTGAGACCGAAATACAGGGCCATTCCTACCGCAGAGGCAAATAAAAATTGAATCCATTGTGCTTCTGCAATGGGAATGGAGATGTATACATAACGCACGCCTGCTCCCATAATGATCATTGCACATAAGGTTTTAATGGTATCGGTTATTCGTAAGGATAATGAAATTAGACTGACTACACTGTACCCGTGCAGAAGAGTAACAAGAACGCTGTTCACAATAATGGCGATGATTGCGCCGTAGATTCCGTATTCTGGCTGTGAAGCCAATATAATAATCAGAATGATTTTGACTACTGCCCCAATAAGAGTATTGATGAGTGCCCTTCCCGGTCTGTCCATTGCTTGAAGTGCAGCTTGTAAGGGGGCTTGAACATAGATGAACAAAGCGAAAGGGGCCATTAGTTTTAGCATAGGAGCAGTGTCCGGATTTCCGTATAACAAGTTGCATAGTGGGACTGCTAGTACATACATAAGAACAGCAAAGGGAGCCCCTGTAACAAGAGCTAGTCGAAGCGCTTGATGCATTCGTTTGTGAATGGTAGGCAGGTCCTTTCTCGCGGCAGCCTCGGACAAGGATGGAACCAAAGAAACCGCGAGAGAGGAAGTTAACGCTCCGGGAAGCAACAGTAAGGGAATAACCATTCCCTGTAAAGACCCATATTGAGCAGTCGCGGCGGCTGTTGCGATTCCGGCTAGTGCAAGACTACGTACGGTAATTATAGATTCCAGTAGATAGGAAAAAGAACCGACAAGCCGGCTTGCCGTAACAGGAATTGATACACCTAGTAAACGCCTTAGTATGGGAGAAGTTGATTTTACGGTATCTGGATCAGAAGGTATAACTTCCTTCTCAATCATTTGCTGTTCTAGGATGGGGGTTGTTTTTTTATCCCTTTTCGTGATGACATAATATTGCCACAGAATGGCTAACATTCCGCCAATCTCTCCTACCGTTACGCCTAGCATCGCCCCTGCAGCTGCAAAAGCGATTCCTTTGGGTAACAGCAGCCAAGAGAACCACAGCATAAAAAATATTCGCACGATAGACTCAAAAACTGAAGAAAGTGCAGAAGGAATCATGTTCTGCCTACCTTGAAAATAACCGCGGTATATTGCAGATACAGCAACAATTCCAATCATTGGGATCATGGCAATGAAAGTATAATAAACTCTGTGGTCTGTTAAGATCACATTGGAGACCCATGAAGCACTGACCAGCGCAACAATGGTAAAGAAGATTCCTAGTCCGACACTAAGAGTAAGGCCAGTCCGTAAAATTTGCCGCGATTTCTCAGGGCGGTTCTCTCCCTCTGCTTCGGCTACCATCTTTGCAATTGCTAGGGGAAGTCCGCCTGTAATAACAGTAACCAACACGATAAAGAATGGGTACGCGAGCTGATATAGACCCACACCTTCTGCTCCAATGATGCGTGGCAAAGCAATTCGGGGTATAAATCCAAGCATTCGATTAATGATGCCGGCGGCAAGCAAGATTAAAGTTCCTTGTATAAAGCTCTGTTTCCTCAAAGGTCACGCCTTCTTCCCCAAATGAAATGAAACGCTGGCCAACTTGTCTATTCTTATGGATATGCTATACCCCTGTCCCGGCATGCCTTGTTTTAGTAGTTGTAACTTTTTGTGACGGAAGGAGGAAAGCAGAGAACTTGGGTCGAATACCTATGGTAAGCATACGAACACGAGCGTTCTTTGGAGGTGTCATCACGTGGAATCGGAACAGTGGAATCATGATCAACATAGCGAAGAAATCGAAGCCATGTGCCGCAGCAAAGCTGAAGAATTCCGGCTCCTCGGCTATGAGTATGTAACCAGCAAGGATATTTGGGATTGTATCAGTCGTAATTATGATAAGGACGGAATGCCCCCCTTGCATAAGCTGGTAAATGATATTTATTCCTTAAAAGCCAATAGTTACATGACTTATTTGACTCTTGCAGCTTATCGGGGGTTGAACTGAACAATAAACATCTCGCTTCTTTTCTTTGCGAAAAGCCTTATAAAGCAGTAAAGTAAGAGAATAATAATAACTTCACATCTCCTATATAAACGGATGTCTTGCTGATATGGGCAGGGGCGGCCGTTTCTTTGTGTGAGTATAGCTATGACTATGCTGTGAATTGACGGTCATTTCACGTGTAGCTATAATAGGAATATTGAGTGAATGAAAGGGGAACTAGCTAGAGCATGAAGAGACTAATGGGCTTTATTATTACCGTGCTCGTTTTGACAGGCGTCATGGCATTTACTACTCCTGGACTGCTGGACAAGGTTAGACTTGGTCTTGACCTGAAAGGCGGATTTGAGATTTTGTACCATGCAGAGCCTATGGAAGCGGGAGCAGCGTTGTCCCGAGCTTCACTGTTGAAAACAGCAGAAAGTTTGGAGAAACGGGCCAATGCGCTCGGAACCAGTGAACCAGAGGTTACAACTGAAGGTACTGACCGTATTCGTCTGAAAATTGCAGGCGTTACTGATGAAGCCGAGGTTCGTAAGAAGATGAAGGAGCCTGCAGTTCTGACTTTCCGTAGTGCTGCTGAAGGTGACGCTGAAGGTACTTACAGCAAGATCGAACTGGTAGGTAGTGATTTTGTTGAAGGTGCGGCAGAGGTTGGACGGGATAACCTGAATCAGCCAATCATCAGTATCAAAATAAAGGACAAGGATAAATTCGCAGAGATTACGAAACGACTCTTAGGAAAGAATCTCGCAATTTATTTGGATGAGAACAAGCTATCTGACCCTACGGTACAAGCAGTACTTACCGACGGTAGTGCGTCTATTTCCGGTCAGTATACAATTAAAGAAGCACGTGAACTGGCTGACACTATTAATCTGGGTGCGTTGCCACTGAAACTTACTGAGAAATACTCCCAAAGTGTGGGTGCAACACTTGGTAAACAATCGCTTGATCAAACGATCAAAGCCGGTCTTTTGGGTTCTTTGATTATTCTTATCTTCATGATCGGTATGTATCGCTTGCCAGGTCTCTTGGCTAGTTTTGCACTGATCTTGCACACATGGCTGCTAATTGTAGTCTTTGTCTTTGCAGACTTCACATTGACGTTGCCTGGTATAGCCGCATTTATTCTGGGTATAGGGATGGCCGTCGATGCCAATATCATTACAAATGAACGGATAAGGGAAGAAATGCGCAGTGGTAAAAGTGTGCTTTCCTCTGTTAAAGCAGGTAATAAATCCTCTTTCCGGACAGTAATGGACTCCAATGTCACAACTGTTATTGTGGCAGGTGTCATGTTCGCCTTCGGTACAGGTGCAGTCAAAGGCTTCGCATTGGTGCTGATCGTAGAAATCGTACTGAGTATTGCCACGAATCTTTATTTCTCCCACTGGTTGCTTAGCCAGCTTGTTAAAGCCGGTAAGCTGAACAAACCGAAGAGTTTCGGTGTTAAGGAGAGTGATATCCGTGCGCTTTAAGAAAGAGCTTGATTTCGTACATTTGAGTAAATATTTCTATATTTTTTCCATCGCCCTTACAGTGGCAGGTTTGATTTTCTTAGCAACGTTTGGATTGAATTATAGCGTTGATTTCAAAGCGGGATCTAATGTTGATATCTCTCTGTCTAAGAATTTGACATTGGAAGAGGTTAATTCAGCAGTTGAAAAATCCGGGATTTCAAGTGAGCCAAGCATTACGTTAGGGAGTGAACGGGTCAACGTTCGTTATGATCAAGTGCTCGATGAGCAACAAGATGAAGCTCTTAAAACAGAGATCTTGAAGCTTGACGATAAAGCATCGTTTGAGATTAACACTGTGGATACAGAAATGTCTAAAGAACTTGCACGCAATGCGATCTATGCGGTTCTCATTTCTTGTCTAGGGATTATCATTTATGTAAGTATTCGTTTTGAATGGCGGTTTGCATTGGCAGCTATTGTTGCATTGCTTCATGATGCTTTTATGGTCGTTGCTATCTTCTCCATTTTCCGCTTGGAAGTGGATTTGACGTTCATCGTAGCGGTGCTTACGATTATCGGTTATTCCATCAATGATACGATCGTTATCTTTGACCGTATCCGTGAGAATTTACGTTTTGGTAAACAGAAAACTTACGAAGATTTGAAAGAGCTTGTGAACAAGAGTGTGGCTCAGACCCTTATGCGCTCTCTCTACACAGCATTTACCGTATTTATCGCGGCGTTCTTCCTGTTAATTCTTGGAGGAGAGTCCATCAAGATGTTCTCGCTTGCGATGGTAATCGGATTGCTCTTCGGAGCGTATTCCTCAATCTTTATTGCAAGTCCGCTCTGGTTACTGCTTAAGAAGCGTGAGAAGATAAAGGTAAAAAGCCCGGCTAAAGGGTAATGTCTCAAGAAAAATAACATGGCTACACTTGAATGAAAAAAACATCAACTTTATAATTTAAGAAAGCCGCGTCAAATGCGACGCGGCTTTCGAAATCTTTGGGGTAGTATGTCATGTGTATTGTATCATCATGAGATTACTTGCTAGTGGTAAGGGGGGCCTCGTATGAATAAAGAACGATCACCGCAAAGCAAGACGGTTGCTTGGACAGGGATCATCAGCGATGTTACTTTGGCAGTAGCTAAGGGGAGTTTTGGCTATATTTCAGGTAGCAAGGCATTAATGGGCGATGCATTATATTCGGGAGCAGATGCTGCAGCTAAATTGGCGGATATTCTCCCGTGGCGCTCTGAACAAAGCAGAAAGAGCAAGCAGCGGATAGAAGAGCGACGAGGGAATAAGGAGCCGCTTTTAGCTATACTTTTTTCGGTATTAATTCTTATGGGGGGGCTGCAGATCGCCTTCTCTGCAATCCGTGACTTAACCGAGGGACAGTCATCCACTCGCGGAGAACTTGCACTTGTAACTGTCTTGCTATCTATTGTACTTAAAGAAGCTGTATTTCAATATCAATATCGGTACTTTAAAAAAATAGGGGATGGCAGTCACGCTGCTTATGCCAATAGTCATCGTTTCAGTTTGTATACTTCTATCACAGTATTAGTAGGGATATCGTTATCAATGGGGGGGACCTATTGGCATCCTCTACTCTACATGGACCCTATTGCTGCACTTTTAACAGGATGCTTAATTCTACGTAAAGGTTATCTGCTCATTGTTAATACTGTTAGTGTTAAGAATGCGCAGGAGCTACCTTCTGAGGAAGCAGCTAATTTTATTGAAACCGTACAACGTGTTCATGGTGTTATTCGTGTAGAACATTTGAAGGCACTTGAGCAAGGGAATTATGTGAATCTGCAAGTGAAGATCAGTGTAAATCCGCGTATTACGGTGATGGAAGCACAGGATATTTCAGAATGTGCAAGAAAGTTGCTGCAGCACAGGTTTGTTCATGTTGGTGAGGTACATATGGACGTAGTTCCTTATGATCCCGGTTATCCATACAAAAGTAATTATGAATTGGCGGATAATGATATTCCGACGCTGCTTCAGTAGTCCGCAAGGTGAAAGAAAGGTGAGCGCTATTGCTTTATTCAAAAACAAGATGGCAATCTCCGGCAGCCGATCCCAACGTCGTAAGGGATATGGCCCGGAGCCTTTCTATTTCTCCGCTCTTATCCTCACTATTAGTGACTAGAGGAATTGATACGCCACATGAGGCTCTATCGTTCATGGATGGCGGTGTGGAAGCTCCGAATGATCCGTTCCTTCTAAAAGGGATGGCCGAAGCGGTTCCCAGAATTAGAAAGGCTTTAAAAGAAGAAGAACATATTCTGATTTACGGTGATTATGACGCTGACGGTGTGTCCAGTACAGCATTAATGATTCATTTGCTGCGTTACTTGGGCGCTTCCTTTGATATTTATATCCCGCACCGTTCTAATGAGGGCTACGGGCTGCATAATCATGCATTGGATTGGGCTTTACAGCAGGGGGTATCCTTGATCATTACTGTAGATACTGGCATTAGCGCCTATCATCAGATTGCTTACGCTAATGAACTCGGGATTGATGTGATTGTTACGGATCACCATGAGCCTCCAGAGCTTCTCCCAGAGGCTTATACGTTAATCAATCCGAAGCTGCCCGACTGCCCCTACCCGTTCAAGGGATTAGCGGGTGTAGGGGTAGCTTATAAGCTCGCCCAGGCTATGTTAGGGGAGGAAACTCCAGATGAGTGGGCAGAGATAGCTGCTATAGGTACTGTAGCGGATTTAATGCCGCTGCTGGGTGAGAATCGTGAGATTGTTCGAAACGGTTTGGTCAGTATGCGAAATTCTCGATTCCCAGGTATCCGTGCTTTACTCGGTGTTAGCGGCGTGACCATGAGTACTGTGAGTGCGGTTAATATCGCTTTTGGAATGGCGCCTCGTATCAATGCGAGTGGTCGTCTGGATCATGCTGGACGGGCAGTGGCGTTGCTTACAACTGAGCATGCTGATGAGGCTGAGCAACTGGCTGGGGAGCTTGATCTGCTTAATAAAGAACGCCAATTGGTTGTAGAAAGAATTGTAGTGGAGGCCACTGCAAAACTGGAACAGATGACTCAGGGTGGAGAAATACCAGACATCATAGTTCTTGCTGAACAAGGCTGGAATGTGGGTGTGGTAGGTATAGTGGCTTCCAAACTACTGGAGCGTTACTATCGGCCAGTGATTATTCTGGATATTCATCCGGAGACCGGCATGTGCAAAGGTTCTGCCCGCTCTATTCCTGGACTTGATATATATGCGGCGTTATCCTCTTGTTCTGACTTAATGGATCATTTCGGTGGTCATCCAGCAGCCGCGGGAATGAGCCTGCATCGGGACGGCTTAGAAGCCTTCGCTGCGGCATTAAATGAATACGCTGCTACTGTGTTAACACCGGAGCATTTCGTGCCTGTTACTTCTGCTGATGCAGAAGTGTCGATTTCTGATTTGTCCCTACAGACCGCGCTTGAATTGGAAAGGCTTGCACCTTTCGGGATGTCGAATCCATTGCCAAAGTTCATCATTCGCGGGGCTACAGTGAAAGAGACACGCACCATGGGGCAAGACGGAAAACACTTGAAAATCGTCTTGCAACAGGGAAAGAGCACGATCGAAGCCTTAGCTTTTGGTAAAGGGGATTTGGCTAAGCTGCTCCCTGTGGGCACCCCGATCAATGTGCTGGCTGAACTGTCGATCAACGAATGGAATGGCTCGAGGAAACCACAGCTTCTGCTACAGGATTTATCAGTCCAGGATGCTCAATTGTTTGATCTTCGTGGTGCTGCTGACGCTGTACGGCAGGCTGCGCATATTAGAGAGCTGCTGCTTCCCTATAGTGGTGCTGGCCCATATCGTGCCGCAGCAGTGTGTCAGAGTGGACGTACGTCTCCGCAGACTGAATTGATAGGAATGTCCTTCTGGGTATATGATAAAGAAGCTGGCATTAGCGCCGCTATTAAGGATGATTCGATTCAGGAATCAGGGCATGTCTCACTGTTATGCCTACTGGATATGCCGGAGACTCCTGAACAACTTGACGCATTACTAAAGGCTTTTCCTAATGCTGATAATATTGCGCTTTTGCATTCTATAAAGGATGGCCGAGAACGACTTATCATTCCGACACGGGATCATTTTAAAATACTCTATAAATTGCTGGCTTCGATCACTGCTGTTGCGACGCCAGAACATGAAGTGCTGCTGCGGCTAAGTCGACAATCCTCATTAAGTATTCGAATGCTAAGTAATATGCTAGATGTGTTTGAGGAGCTTGATTTTATCGAAAGAAGTCAAGGAAGTGTGACCTTTATTACGCAGCCTGCAGCTAAAAGCCTTACAGCATCAAGACATTTTGTCAGACTGGGGCAGATTGCGGAAATGGAGCAGTATTTCATGGAAGGTAGCTTGTCTGAACTGCAGGATTGGATGTTATCACGCCGTTTAGGCGTATCATAATTACGAAGTAAGTTTTGTCGAACCGAACTCAAAGTAGCCTATGCTAACAAAACTTTTAGGAGATGAAAAATTTGGATTTTAAAGATAGTATTCGTGTGATTCCTGATTTCCCAAAAGAAGGTATTAGCTTTAAAGACATCACCACTTTGCTAAAAGACGGTGATGCATATCGCCAGGCCATTGATGCCCTGAAAGCACTTGTATCCCACTTAGAAATCGATGTGATCGCTGGACCGGAAGCACGTGGTTTTGTAGTTGGCGCACCTCTCGCATATGCATTGGGTGTAGGTTTTGTGCCAATTCGTAAGAGTGGTAAACTGCCGTATGAGACGATCGAGGTTGGATATGATCTTGAATATGGTAAAGATACACTTGCTGTTCACACGGATGCCATTAAGCCTGGACAAAATGTACTGATTGCTGATGACTTGTTAGCAACAGGAGGTACTATAGCTACTTCGGTTAGCCTTGTGGAGCAGCTTGGCGGTAAAGTGGTAGGCGCAGCGTTTTTGATTGAATTGGTTGAGCTTGCTGGACGTAATAAGCTTTCTGGAATTGAAGTTATGACATTAGTTGATTACGAAGATTAATACGATATAATTGTCTTTTCCCGGGAAATAAATCGGGATTTATGTATCGAATCATGTGGAAAAGTGCAAACAACAGCAATTCTCTGTCACTACTTGCGGAGGGTTGCTGTTTTTCAATTTTTTGGTCAAAAGAGACACAAAAAAAAGACTGCTCAATCCATAAAATGGATCTGAAGCAGTCTTTTTGAATGATTAATTCATAAATAAATTAGTGAGCTGCTTTATCGCTTTCTCCACCTTCATTTGACAGTCCAAGAACTTCAATGAGTTTGAAGAATAAGGCTAGAACGATACCAACAATTGTAGCTAGAGCCATACCACTGAGTTTTACGCTACCCATAGTAAGGGTTGTACCACTAATTCCGACAACAAGCACCAACGTAGCCATAATCATGTTAGTAGCTTTGGAAAAATCAACTTTTTGCTCTACGAAGATTCGCAGACCGGATGCGGCAATTACACCGAACAACAGTAGTGATACGCCGCCCATTACAGGTGTCGGTATGTTAGCGATAACGGAGGAGAAAGTACCAGAGAACGATAGCAGAATTGCAATCACTGCTGCGCCACCGATCACATATACAGAATAAACTTTAGTTAATGCCATAACCCCGATGTTCTCACCGTAGGTTGTATTTGGAGTAGAACCGATAAAACCGGAGATAATTGTAGATATCCCGTTACCCATCAGAGATCGATCAAGTCCAGGGTCTTTAGCCAGATCTCTGCCAACAATATTGCTGGTTACAAGTAAGTGTCCAATATGTTCAACGATTACTACTAGCGATACTGGGATGATAGTCAGGATAACATTCCAATCGAAGGATGGAGTAACAAGGGTAGGGTGCGCTAAAAAATTCGCATTAGATATTGCAGCCGTATCGACCATTTTCATAATATAAGCTAAACCATAACCAGTTACGATACCGATGAGGATGTGAATGATCTTTGGGAAACCTCGGAAGAGTACAGCTCCAATTACGGTTACGCCCAGTGTCACCATAGAAAGCGTGATTGCTTTGCCATCTGGAGTCCAGTCTGCAACTGCAACACCTTCAGGGGCAATAAGTCCTGCCATTCGCGCGGCAACAGGCACAAGTTCAAGTCCGATCGTTGCTACGATAGCTCCCATTACTGCTGGAGGAAAGACAACATCGATCCATTTTGTTCCAGCATAACGGATGATTAAAGCAACGAGCACAAAGATAACACCAGTGATGATGAAAGCGCCCAAAGCAAGAGAGTACCCTTTCATATGATCATCTTTATGATCGGCAAGTACTGATAATACGGGGGCGATAAATGCAAAGCTGGAGCCAAGGTAGGCAGGTATTTTACCACGGCAAATCCAAATGTATAGCAGTGTGCCGATACCGTTCATCAGCAAAATCATGCCAGGGTCAACCCCGAACAAGTTAGGCACTAGCACTGTACTGCCAAACATGGCGAACAAATGCTGTAGGCTTAATAGAAAACCGGGGCCCCATGGAAGTTTTTCATTAACTTGAATTTCGCGTTGCAATGGAGTTCACTCCTCTTTCTTAATGGATATGATGTTGTCCAGCGAAAATCCGCCTTTACTAGATTAAATAGAACGGGACATTTTTACAACAACATTTTCACAAGTGTTATTAATTTGTCCGATTTTCATATCTTTTACTTCTTGAATACCATGAGATGGCAAGTGTTGACGTAATCCTTCGTAAGCGTCATAATTATAGACAACTTTGAACAAGAGCGTAAGTTGCTTGCGAAATGATTGGAACCTGCAGATTTCAGAATGATTGCGGGTTCATTTTATTATAGAAAGGAAACGGATACGACGAGAATGGGCATAGAGCGATTAATTGATAAGGCTGGCGCCTATATAAAAGATAAAGATCTTCTCCGCATCCGGGAAGCTTATGAATTTGCCGATCAGGCTCATCACGGGCAGATCCGCAAGTCGGGGGAGCCATACATTCTGCATCCGCTGGCGGTGGCAGATATTGTCGTCAATATGCAAATGGATGTTATATCTATTGTTGCGGCGCTTTTGCATGATGTTGTGGAAGATACGACGGTCTCATTGGAACAAATCCGCGCGAAATTTGGCGATACCTGCGCGATGCTTGTGGATGGCTTAACTAAGCTGGAACGCATCCGTTTTCGCTCAAAGGAAGAGCAGCAGAACGAGAATTACCGTAAGATGTTTATTGCAATGGCTCAGGATATCCGGGTCATCGTTATCAAACTAGCGGACCGACTGCATAATATGCGTACGTTAAAGTATCAATCTGAAGAGAGCCAGCGTCGTATTTCTTACGAAACGTTGGAGATTTTCTGTCCTGTGGCTGATCGACTGGGGATTTCCGCGATTAAGTGGGAGATGGAGGATATTGCGCTTCGTTACTTGAATCCGCAGCAGTATTATCGCATTGCTAATCTGGTGCATAAGAAGCGGGCAGAACGTGAGCAATTTATCGACAGTGTAATTGGCCGTATTCGTGCCAAGCTGGATGAAATGGGCATTGAAGGTGATCTTTCAGGTCGTCCGAAGCATATCTACAGCGTCTATAACAAAATGAGTACGAAGAACAAACAGTTTAATGAGATCTATGACCTATTGGCCATCCGTATCATTGTGGATAATATCAAGGATTGTTATGCAACCCTCGGAATTATTCATACCCTTTGGAAGCCAATGCCAGGTCGATTCAAAGATTATATAGCTATGCCCAAAGCGAATATGTATCAATCTTTGCATACTACAGTGGTAGGTCCTGGTGGAGAGCCAACTGAAGTGCAAATTCGCACTTGGGAAATGCATCGCACGGCTGAGTACGGGATCGCAGCGCACTGGGCATACAAAGAAGGAACCAGCAATAATGTGAATCCAGAGAATCGGATGCCTTTTTTTCGGGAAATATTGGAGCTGCAGCATGAGGCTAAGGATGCCGAAGAGTTCGTAAAATCACTCAAAATGGATTTTTTCTCGGATCTCGTGTTCGTATTTACGCCTAAAGGCGAGGTTATTGAGCTTCCTGCGGGCTCTGTACCGCTTGATTTCGCTTTCCGTATTCATACGGAAGTGGGGAATCGCACAATCGGTTCTAAGGTGAACGGGCGAATCGTGCCGCTGGATCACAAGCTGAAGACAGGCGATATCGTTGAGATACTGACGTCTAAGCATTCTTACGGACCAAGCCGCGACTGGCTCAAGATTGCCCAATCCTCACATGCACGGAGCAAAATTAAGCAATGGTTCAAAAAAGAAAAACGTGAGGAAAATGTCGAAAAAGGTCGCGAAGCGATTGAACGTGAGCTGAAGCGTCTGAATGTCGAGGTTTCTGAGTGGATTTCCGATGAGAAACTATTAGAAGCTGCGAAGAAATTCGCTTTTAATGATGTTGAGGATATGTTATCTGCAGTTGGCTTTGGTGGAATTACCGCATCGCAGATTGCTTCCCGTTTGACAGAGAAGCTGCGCAGAGAGCAGGAAGAAGCCGCTAATCACTTAGAGCTCACCTCAGAGATGAAAGAGATTAAGTCTTCCGGCGAAAAACGTAATCAACCCACCAATGGCGTAAGTGTTAAAGGAATTGAGAATTTGCTCGTTCGTTTTGCACGATGTTGTAATCCGGTGCCGGGTGACGATATTGTAGGGTATGTTACACGGGGCCGGGGTGTATCTGTACATCGCCAGGATTGTCCTAACATTCCGGGTGAAGGTGATGGAGAAGAAGCGGCAAGAGTGATTGAAGTAGAATGGGAAGGTACGATGGAAGCGAACTACAGTGTGGATATTGAGATTACAGGCCATGATCGTAATGGACTACTCAATGAAGTGCTGCAGGCAGTTTCCGAGAGTAAAACGAACATTTCTGCAGTCACTGGGCGCTCTGACAAGAATAAAATGGCAATGATTCATATGACCATTCTCATTCGTAACACGGAGCATCTGCAATCCGTTGTAGATAAAGTGAAACGAGTCAAGGATGTATATACAGTGAATCGGATCATGCAATAGGGCAAGGAGCGAGTAGTACGATGAGAGTTGTAGTACAGCGTTGTAAGGACGCCAAAGTAACCGTGGATGAGACAGTGACCGGAGAGATTGGCAAAGGTTTGATGCTGCTTGTTGGCGTTACGCATGAAGATACAGAAAAGGATGCCAAATATTTGGCGGATAAAATAGCAGGACTACGTATTTTTGAAGATGATGCTGGTAAAATGAACTACAGTGTTACAGAGACTGAGGGAGCTATTCTTTCAGTGTCCCAATTTACTCTTTACGGGGATTGCCGTAAGGGGAGACGGCCGAATTTCATGGGAGCAGCAGCACCTGCGGAGGCCGAGCGACTTTATGATTATTTTAACCAAGAGCTTAGAGCTGGAGGACTTCAGGTAGAGACGGGCGTATTTGGAGCGATGATGGATGTATCGCTGACCAATTGGGGCCCGGTTACTCTTATTTTAGATAGTCGCAGTTAATAAGAAATTGTCGAAAATTGCTTCTGTATTTATTAGGACCTTAACATCAAAAAAATCAAATTTTAAAAGCGTCCAACATAATTAGTCATGACTAATATGTTGGACGCTTTTTTTGTTATTGTAATATCCGTTCTCCGTTGGTGTAATCAATATAGTGATTTTAATTTGGCATTTCGCTGTCATTTTTTTGAAATTTGACCTACTTACTTCAACATAAGCCGATAAGTCGTCAGCTTGGGCTTGTTATCCACAAATGTGCTCGTCGAGACCATTATTTGCTTGCCAGAAGGGCTCCAGGCGACGGTTGCGACATCCTGGAAATCTCCGAGCTGCTCGATCTTGCCGGTCTTTGCATTCGCAACGTAGACACCGTTCATGCCGTCCTTGTCCTTGTTATACACGGCGAACGCCAAGTACGAGCTATCCGGGGACCAATCGAAGGCGTACATCTGAGTCGTCACGGTGAGCTTAGTCTGCTGCGAGGTGTCGTTCGAGTTCATGAGGAACAGCGTGCGTTCCGTATCCCCCGTACTCTTCAGCATGGCCAACTGATTGCCGTCAGGTGACAGCGACATTCTCCAGACGGATTTGTCCACGATCGTCTCTTTCTTCGTCTCCAGATTGTAGGCCGACAATGTGTTATCAAGACTAGGGTTGACGTAGAAGAGCGTATTTCCGGTTTTTGCTGCATAATCGAATATGATGTTTTTATCTTTGCTAAGCAATACCTCGTCTTTACTGTCTGTCCCAACCTGTAGAATAGCACCCTTACCGTTGCCGACGATCAGATGACTGGAGTCTGTCCACTGGCCCCATTCCTGTCCGCCCTTATCCTGATCCGTGACTAGTCGGCTAGTTCCGGTTGGCACATGTACAAGGACACCGCGGCCACCGTCCATCATGAACGAGGTATTTTCATGGAAAAAGACATATTGGCCGTCCGGCGAGACTATCGGACTCTCATGCACGCGGTCTTCGCTTGGTTTCAGCGCCTTGACCTGTTTCGTTTTCAAATTGTAAATGTACAGCTGGGCAGGCTTCATCGGACCGGAGTCAGAATCAATCTTCTTTGCGTCCGGATTCGTCTGGGCAATTAACAATTCGTTCTCGTTCAGCCAATCTTGCGCATACAGGCCGTCAAGTCGCTCGAGTTGATCCATGGTGATTGATTTATCGGTTTGCGAATCAGGCTTTTGCGGCTTGTTCTTGTCGATGACTGTAACTGGTGGGCTATTAGTTGCTGCACCGCCGTTATTCTGTGTTGTGCTGCTGCAACCTGCGATCCCAACCGCTAGTAATACGATCCCAACTTGTTTTATCTTCATGATTGATGTATCTCCTTCTAAGTTGTGTTATAAATCTGATAAGAGTGTACCAACAGGATGTCTCCACAATATTTCGAATTGTTTCCAAGTTGTAAACGTATCGAGACTTGGCAGAGGGAGAAGTTGGGACTTATACAGAATCATGATGATAGAGAGGAAACTGTACTTCAAACATGCTTCCAGTGGTGTCCGACCGTTTCAATTGTATGATTCCTTTTTGCTTCTCCACCCATTGCTGAACGAGAGCAAGTCCCAAGCCACTTCCTCTCGTTTCTTTTGAACGCGCCTTGTTCGCGGTGTAGAAGGGTTCAAAAATACGTTCCTGGGATTCAGAAGGAATGCCAATTCCCGTATCAACAATTTCTACCTTTGCCTGATTCTGTTCGGTATACAATCGAATATTGACGCTTCCACCGGGGACGTTGTATTTGATCGCGTTGTCCAGCAAATTAATGAAGATGTGTATTAAACTCTCGCGTTCCGCCCATATGGTGGCTGGTACTGTGTGAAGCTGAAAGGTTAGTCCGAATTTGTCGGCCTTGCCTTTCATCAGAGAGACCAGCTCGTCCAGCACGATATCAAGTGACACGGCTTCAGCCTGGTATTCGAATTCGTACTTCTCGAGTGAGGCAAGGCGCAGCGCGTTTTCCACTAGCTTGTGTAGTCTAGACGATTCCTTGCGAATGCTTTCAATCGCTTGCTGAAGCAGTAAAGGATCATCTGGATACAGCTCCAGTAGATCGGCATATGCAGTAATAGAAGTGAGAGGTGTCTTAAGTTCATGACTAATATTATTAATGAATTGCTTCTGTTGCTGCTCCAACACTTGCAGCTTGTCTACGACAAGCGATAGCTTCGCTTTCTCCGTTTCTAACTTCTTCATGCTCGATTCGATCTCACGGCTCATCCTATAAATGCCCTCGCTTAAGTCGCCAAGTTCATCCTTACGGACTAGCGGTGCATGATCAATATACGCTCCTGCTCCAATGTTGTTCGCCGTCTGCTTGAGCCGAGTTATAGCTTTAGATTGTCGGTAGACATAGAGGAAGCCAAGCAGGAAGCTGGCTAACAGAACGATGGAGCCGGATAGGAGGAACATTGTTTTTGTCTGCCGGTAAAAGGCGTGCAGCTCGCCCACGGGTTTCTGGAATTCGGCTACAGCGATCATTTGTTCCTCGAACATGAGGGGTGTGAAATAATATAGCACGTCCTGAACGTCCGAATAAGCGATCTTGCCCTGGAGTGCATACTGCAGCGCATCCGGCAGAGCAGGGGAAGGAACGAGAGGCAGTGAATTCCCGATCTCGACACCGGTCTCATCGTACAGGCGGACATGCAGTCCGTTGGATTGCCCTAATCGATTGGAAAGATCCATGCCACGATATTTCATGAATGCCTTCAAGCTAACCTGTTCCCCGGACAAGTAGCTCATCTTCACCGTCAATTCGGCGCGGTTCGTCATCTCCGCCATTTCACGCTCTAGTCCAATGCGTTGGTTGTGACGGATACTGCGTAGTACTAGCACACTAAGTACGCTCACCGTGAACAACAGGAGGCCAGCGAGCAGCAGGGAGAACTTCCATCGTAAGCTCACCTTCATACGGACTCCCGGGTGGCCTTGTAACCTACTCCGTATACGGTCTGGAGCAGATGTTGACCTTTGTCGCCAAGCTTACTACGGATGCGCTGTATATGAATGTCGACCGTGCGTGTGCCCCCGTCATAGTCGAGCCCCCAGACAAGATCCAGCAGTTCCTCGCGCGTGTATACCCGTTCCGAATGGAGGACGAGCAGGTGTAGCAGCTCGAATTCTTTGGGCGTCAGCCCCACCTTCTCACCCGCCACCTGTACGTCTCGATGTGACGGATTCACTGTCACCGCACCAATCATGATTGGACTGTCGGAGGGAGCATGTTCCACGCTTTTCTCGACACGACGGTGCAGCGCTCTAACTCGGGCGACGAGCTCCCGAATATCGAACGGCTTGGTCATATAATCATCAGCCCCCAGCTCCAGACCAAGTACTTTGTCTACAATGTCGTTCTTGACCGTGAGCAGCAGGATGCCAATCCCTCTCCGGTTCTCCAGCCGACGGCACACATCATAACCAGACAGCCCTGGCATCATGACGTCCAGTACGAACACTTGCGGCTGGAACGATTCGGCAAGCCTAAGCGCGGCTTCGCCGTCAGCGGCCGTTTCGACCTGAAAGCCTTCCCGCCGCAGTGCATAGGCGATTGCTGTCACGATAGAGTATTCATCGTCTACGACTAGCACTCTTTTATCCATGCTATTAATTATTTCCACCTCGCTACAGTTGTCTTGATACGCCTATTCTACATATTGCGCTCAGCAAAAGCGAACCCATTGGGGGAGCACAAACCCAGATCAAACAGTATAGCCTAAATTCCAGTAAGCCTCCTTTTTCTGATGGCTACAAGTGTCCTGCGCCTAAAAGTCTGCTTGTTTCTGTTGTGTTGTAAGTAGATACTTGCGCGGATAGACCCTCTTGGAGCTGGATAAACTAAAGGTAGATAGTTATCCCGCACGATGCAAGGAGCTTAGCAATGAGACATTCACAGAAGGCATGGGTATGGAGAAGTATCCCGGTACTAGCGATAGGGAGTCCCGTAGAAGCCTATGCATTAGCCAAAAAGCCGGAAGATGAAATTGAATCTCAGGTGATTAAAGGAAGAAGCCGTAATCGCTTACCGCGTACCTGAAATGGGTGGTGGAGGCGGCTTTTTGATGCGGTTAGCCGGGGATATTTTCTGATTAGAGGTTAGAAATCATTGGGATAAGGGTAATAGACGACAAGAAAGATCAATAAGTACCTATTCATTTGCACAAGCAGAGAGGAGAACTTATCACATGAGTAATGTTGCATTTTTACTAGCTAATGATTTTGAAGATTCTGAGATGAAGGTCCCTTACGATGAAGTTATAAAGGCAGGACATCACGCTGACATTATTGGTTTAAAGAAAGGTGAGACCTTACTGGGCAAAAAGAAGGAGGTCTCCTACGCAGCCGATAAAGCTATAGCTGACGTTGAAGCAGGTAATTATGACGCGATAGTAATTCCTGGAGGCTCTTCCCCAGAAAATTTACGGCAAAATGCAGATATTTTGAAGTTTGTGAAAGAAGCAAACGAAGCTGGTAAGCCTATCGCTTCTATTTGCCACGGACCCCAAATTCTGATCAGTGCAGACTTGCTCAAAGGACGTACCATCACCTGTTATCCTCCGTTGAAAGATGATGTTGTGAACGCCGGTGCGGAGTTTAAAGATGAAGAAGTGGTAGTTGATCGTAATTACATTACTTCACGTACCCCGAAAGATGAGCCTGCCTTCGTTCGTGAAATTTTGAAGGTCCTGAAATAGCAATTTATAACACTGAGTCTTATAATCTAAGGAGGTAATGGTAATGACCAGAAAAATCCAAGCATATTTTAGAACGGAAAATGAAGCAGAAGGTGCTAAAATAGCATTGATTAGTTATAAGGTAGATGGCTTGGAGGTATGGCCGCTCACGGATCCTATTGGGGAAGATCGTAGAATTCTGTTTCCGATAGCCCCGTTTAGTAATACGACGTTAGCCGCTGGTACAGTAGGGACGCTTGGAACGGGTAGCACTCCGGCAGCTGGAGCTATGTTGGCCCCTGGTGTTGCCGCCTCCGAAACGCGTGATGAACCTGAGACCCATTATAGCGTGGATGAAGACCAGCTTAGTGCGGATGTAGCAGATGGTGAGCTCGAAGATGGGGATTTAAGTGAACTTCGTTATGTGATGGACCTAAGTGTCGCAGAAGAGAATTATAATGAGGTTGTGGAAACCCTTCGGGGCAAAGGGGCATTTGTGGAGCAATTTGATTAACAGCAATCTATTAAAATAAACCGCTTTCATGAATGTAATATAATCGTAATATTACATACATGTTTCCTTAATAAAGCGTGTTTATAATAAAGACATGACCCCCTTTTTAATAATATATGATGATGGACCTGCAGCATTCGGCTGCAGGTCATTTTTTTTGTAACAGTTGAAGTTAAAGGTCAAAAGTTGAAAGTTGTCGAATTTTTTATTCAGCTTCGCATTTCCTGCCTTGACTTTAGCACAGTAGTTCAGTAGAATTTAAAAATATACGATTTTATCATATGGTTTTGATGACGGGAACAAGTAATTCGAGGACCCACAACGCCAGAGAGGAATCCCCTGTAGATTCAGATGATATCCAGTACAATGGATGATCTATCGTTTCTGCTTGGCTGCAAGGATTCTGTTGATGAGCGAATGAATGACCTCCCCGAGAACGTACGGCGAAAGTGGGCAATGCATATTGCCGCGATCAGTAGCCGTTATGCGTAGGCGGGCGTTAACCGCTTTGAGCGGATTCAGAATGGTTCTGGTCCGGAATGTGGGTGGTACCACGGGTGTATTATTGGTTATGATAATCCCTCGTCCCTGTTTTTTATAAACAGGGCGGGGGATTTTTTGTTTTGTTTAGCCTGATGAAGTGATGAAGAGAGCAGATTTAGAGGGGTATTTTTTAGGAGGGATAGACTGTGGCTAAAGAAAGATTCGAGAAACCTACAGGAACGCAGGATGTGCTTCCGGGAGCTGTGGAGAAATGGCAGTATATTGAGGGGAAGGCTAGAGATTTATGCCGTCGTTTCAATTACCGTGAAATCCGTACACCGATGTTCGAGCACACGGGGTTATTCGAGCGTGGAGTAGGCGAAACAACGGATATTGTAGAAGGCGAGATGTACACTTTCAAGGATAAAGGCGATCGTGATCTGGCGCTTCGTCCAGAAGGAACGGCGGGTGTCGTTAGAGCTTATGTTCAGAACAAGCTTTACGGTGAACCTGATGTAAGTAAGCTGTATTATATCGGACCTATGTTCCGTTATGAGCGTCCACAGGCAGGCAGATATCGTCAATTCCATCAGTTTGGTATTGAGGCTTTTGGAGCTGTGGATCCGGCTATTGATGCGGAAGTAGTATCCTTAGGCTATCAATTCTATAAGGATCTTGGCCTTAAGGATGTAAGAGTGGAAATCAATTCTGTCGGTAACGCACCTAGCCGTGCAGCTTATCGGGAGAAACTATTGGGTTTCTTAAGACCTATGAAGGATACCCTTTGCAGTGACTGTCAGCGTCGTATGGAGCGTAATCCGCTTCGCGTGCTGGATTGTAAGGTCGATCAAGATAAATTTACAGATGCGCCTTCCATTTTGGATAGTCTGGACGAAGAGTGCACCGCTCATTTTGAGAAGGTGAAGATGCACCTTGATATCATGGGTGTGGAATACACCATTAACCCTCGCCTTGTAAGAGGACTGGATTATTACACGCATACAGCGTTTGAATATAAAGCAGCAGGTATTGGTTCGATTGATACCGTGGGCGGCGGAGGCCGGTACAACGGTTTGGTTGAAGAAATTGGTGGACCGGATCAACCGGGTATTGGTTTTGGGATTGGACTTGAACGAATTCTCCTCATTTTGGAGGATCAGAAGGTAGAGCTGGAGACGGCGAAGCCACTGGATGTGTACTTTGTAGCTCTCGGTGAAGAAGCTGATATCGAAATCTCTAAGCAGCTATATATTCTGCGTAGCCAAGGGTACTCAGCAGAACGTGACTACCTAGGCCGGAAAATGAAGGCACAGATGAAATCGGCAGACCGTATGTCGGCACGTTATACTGCGATTCTTGGCGAAGATGAGCTGAAGAATGGTGTGATTACCGTGAAGTCGATGAACACAGGGGAGCAGCGCACCGTGAAGCTGGAAGAGCTGGTTCAGGCACTAGTTTAGACCATCTGACTAACGTCTTAGGGTGACTGTATAGAGAAAGATTAAAAATGTATTTTTAACCATGAAGGGGAATGATAAATTATGCAAAGAAGTCATCAGTGTGGACAGTTAACACCAGAACATATTGGACAGACGGTAACCTTGAACGGATGGGTGCAGACCCGCCGCGACCTCGGGGGCGTACTATTTATTGATCTGCGTGACAGAAGCGGTATTGTGCAAGTTGTATTTAACCCAGACTACTCTGGCGAAGCCTTACAAATTGCTGATAAGGTTCGTAGTGAATACGTTCTGGCTGTTAAAGGTAAAGTTGTTAAACGTGATGAGGAAACCGTTAACCGCAACCTGCCAACAGGTGAAATTGAAGTGCAAATTACGGATATCGAAGTGCTGAACGCAGCTAAGACACCTCCGTTCTTCATCGAAGATGGTGTGGAAGTAGACGAGTCTCTGCGTCTCAAATATCGTTATTTGGACCTTCGTCGTCCAGAGATGCAAAGAACCTTGCTGCTCCGCTCGAAAGCTTCTAAGATTTTCCGGGATTTCCTTGACAGTGAAGGATTCATCGACGTTGAAACACCGATCCTAACTAAAAGCTCACCGGAAGGCGCGCGTGATTATCTGGTACCAAGCCGTGTGCATGAAGGCGAATTCTTCGCATTGCCGCAATCTCCACAAATCTACAAGCAATTATTGATGGTGGGCGGCGTTGAGCGCTATTACCAAATTGCTCGTTGTTTCCGTGATGAAGATTTGCGTGCTGACCGTCAGCCTGAATTCACTCAAGTCGACATTGAGACTTCATTCCTGTCACAAGATGAACTGCTTGGTATGATGGAGAAGCTGATGCAGCGTCTGTTCAAGGAAACTGTAGGCGCAGATATCGAGCTTCCGTTCCAACGTTTGACTTATGCTGAGGCTATGGGCAAATACGGTTCTGACAAACCTGATCTGCGTTTTGGATTAGAGCTTGTAGAAATGAACGATATTGTTGCTACTAGCGGTGTTAAGGTATTCGCTTCTGTAATCGAAAAAGGCGGCGAAGTGAAATGTCTAAACGCTAAAGGCTGTGGCACTTGGACTCGTAAAGAAATCGATGAACTCGGACCTTATGCTGCTCGCTATGGCGCGAAAGGTTTGGCATGGATTCAAGTGAAAGACGGCGAATTCAAAGGGCCGATTGTGAAATTCTTCTCCGAAGAAGAAATTGCGGCTGTGAAGGAGCGTACAGGCGCTGAAGAAGGCGACCTTCTCCTCTTCTCCGCTGATAATAAAAAGGTTGTAGCAGACGTTCTAGGCGCCCTTCGTGTTAATATTGGACGTCAGCTCGGTCTGATTGACGATAATGTGTTCAAGTTCGCTTGGGTTACAGACTTCCCGCTCCTTGGATATGACGAAGATCAGAAACGTTATGTAGCAGAACACCATCCGTTCACTCGTCCGCGTGAAGAGGATCTGCATCTATTTGACACAGATCCAGGTGCGATCCGTGCACAAGCTTATGACATCGTTCTGAACGGTTATGAAGTAGGCGGAGGCTCCATGCGGATTTACAAACGCGAAGTGCAGGAGAAAATGTTCGAAGCCCTTGGATTTACGAAAGAGGTTGCTTATGAGAAGTTCGGCTACCTGATGGATGCGTTCGAATATGGTACACCTCCACACGGCGGTATCGCTTTCGGTTTAGATCGTCTGGTTATGCTACTGACCGGTCGTACAAATCTGCGTGAAACCATCGCATTCCCGAAAACGGCAAGTGCAACAGACCTGCTTATGGATGCACCTTCGCCAGTAGATGGTTCACAATTGGAGCAGCTGCACATTAAGCTGGCGCTTAAACCGAAGAAAGAAAAAGAATAATTAACTAATCGAAGCGGGCGAGGCAGATTTCTGCTTCGCCAAAGCTTTTGAAGGAGGCTGTACCTCATGCTACATCAGTTCTCACGCACGGAACTGGCGATCGGGCCGGAAGGTCTGGAAATAATGAAGAACAGCACGGTAGCGGTGCTAGGCATCGGCGGTGTTGGCGGTATGGCTGTTGAGGCTTTGGCTCGTACCGGCATCGGCAGACTAATTCTGATTGATAAGGATTCGGTAGACATTACTAATGTGAATCGGCAGATTCATGCTCTCACCACCACGGTTGGGCAGAAAAAGGCTGAACTGATGGTAGAACGTGTGAAGCTGATCAACCCCGATTGTGAAGCGATTGCGCTCAACATGTTCTATACGGAAGAAACCTATGAGGAATTGTTCAAATTAAAACCTGACTATGTACTCGATGCTTCGGATACGATTATTTATAAGGTTCATTTGATCAAAGAATGTCTGTCCCGTGGAATTCCAATGATCTCAAGCATGGGCGCTGCCAACAAAATGGATCCTACAAGATTCCAGGTAGCCGACATTTCCAAGACAACTTATGATCCTATTGCGCGTGTCATTCGTCAGAAGCTGCGTAAGGAAGGAATCAAGAAAGGCGTGAAGGTGGTTTTCTCAACGGAGCCGCCAATGAAGCCACGTCAGGATGTTACGGACAAGATCGTTCCGGAGAATGCGCCGGATCGACGTAAAGCGAAACAACCACCAGCTAGTAATGCCTTCGTTCCGCCGGTAGCAGGCCTGATCATGGTCAGTGTTGCCGTGCGTGATTTGCTTGAGGCTGGAGGCGTCAGCGTGTAAGTGAATCGCTGAGCTGAAGCTGTTTCAATTATAACGATAGTAGTAGTAAAATGGACCAAAAGGGCGACCAGCTGAAATCCAGTTGCGTACGCCCTTTTGTTGTGGTTAACAGGCGGGTCTGCAAGATGCAGACCACAAATAGGCATAATAGTTAAACCGGGATGAACCGTTGATTATAAGCCTTATTATCCGGTAATATCCGCCTGCGGAACTTAATATCAGTGGAGGTTTTAGTACATGAAATCAAATTTTTGGCGAAATAGTGTAGGGCTTGCACCTGAGAATGACTGGAAACGGGAGTGGGCTGCAGGGATCCTCTCGTATTTTGCTTCAGTATACATTGTGATGGTGAATGCGACCATTCTTCATGACGCGGGTATGCCGCTTAGACCAGCAATGGTGGCTACACTATTGACTGCCATTACAGGCTGTCTACTGATGGCTTTCGGTGGGAAGACACCGATCATCGTGGTACCAGGGATGGGGATAAACGCATTTTTCACATACACACTTGTACATTCTATGAATTTAGGTTGGAGAGAGGCGCTTACTGTAGTCGTAATAACCGGTGTGTTATTCGCTATCGTGGCCTTCACATCGCTCTATCGTATTCTGAGTGAGGCGATTCCTCAAAACCTACAGCATGCCATTACAGTCGGGATAGGGCTTTTTCTGACCTTTATAGGACTGCAAAAAAGCGGGATTGTGATTGCGCATCAGACCACATTTGTTGCTATAGGACATTTTAGTGATCCAGCAGTTATCACTTCCTGTGTAACTTTATTACTCGCTTTAGTACTGTTTATCCGCGGGACCAATGGTGGTTTACTAATCAGTATGCTGGTTGGTACAGGTCTAGCCTACTTGCTGGGAGCGGCACACGCGCCTGAGAAGCAGGCATCAGGGCATGTATTTACGGGTTATGAAAGCTTATTTCTGGGAATGGACTGGAGCGGCATTGTGAGCCTTGTGTTCTGGATTGCTGTTTTCTTACTGCTCTTAATTGTTGTATTTGAAAATATTGGGCTAGTCGCCTCACAGACTATGATGGCAGGGCGTCCTGAGCGCTTCAAGAGTAGCTTACGAGCACTCTCTATTGCCAATATCGCTGCAGGTCTCTTCGGAAGCAGTCCTGTAGTAGCTGCTGCGGAATCTAATGCAGGTATTGCTGCAGGCGGACGTTCGGGACTGACCTCACTCGTGGCAGGGCTGCTGTTCGGGGCGACATTCCTGTTCCTCCCTCTGCTCTCCTACATTCCAGACAGTGCTATCGCTCCGATCTTGATTGTAATTGGTGGGCTTATGGTACAGAATGTGCGTGAAATGGACTTGGGAGATTTAACAGAGCTCTTTCCTTCTTTCCTGATCATGGTCATGATTCCATTCACCTATAGCATCGTAGATGGTATGGCTTTTGGATTTATTACGTATCCGATCGTGAAGCTTGCGGTGGGTAAGGGCAAGGAAGTACCTCCTGCGCTGTATGGGATTGCGGGTTTATTTGTAGCTAACTTTATTTTGCAAGCTGTGCTGTAGTCGTATGTTCGCTTGAAAGATTTGGTATTTTAGTGCTGATTATGCTACAATGGGTATCCTTTTTGCGTGAGAAGAGGGAATGAGGAGAATGAAAATTTAAGCTCGATAAACTTTTAGGAGGTAACTGAAATTGGAAGACAACTTTCAAAGTGCCTATCAAGAGGAAGAAGACAGGCTGAATCAAGCGCTTACTGAGATTGACACCTTACTGGAGAAACTTAACCAGACTCCGGTGTACACGGGACACGATTATACGGAACAGGTGTTAGAAGCGAACCGTGATCAGAAGCGCAAAGATCTTGCCAAGCTTCGGCAGGAGCCTTATTTCGGACGGCTTGATTTTCAGGGCAATGATGAGAAGCAGCGGAAGGCACTCTATATAGGCAAAATCGGCGTAGACCGCGAGCAGGTAAGCGACCGTCCGCTAGTCATAGACTGGCGCGCACCGGTAGCAAGCCTGTTCTATTCGTTTACCGGTGGTACGGAGCCTGCCTCCTATGAAGCTCCTGAGGGACTGATAGAAGGACTGGTATACCTCAAGCGCAACGTGGTGATCCGGAAGCAGATTCTGGAGCGGGTCGCAGATACGTACAACCGGGAGAGTGACGCACCTGTGGTGTCAGATGAGTTTCTCGTCTATCGCCTGGGTGAGAACAAAGATAATCGTCTCCGTGATATCGTATCGACCATTCAGGAAGAACAGGACAAGATTATCCGTGCCGCCAAAAATACAGCATTGATCATTCAGGGTGTAGCGGGAAGTGGTAAAACTACAGTTGCACTACACCGGTTAGCCTTTCTGCTGTATCAATACAAAGATCAGGTCTCTGCAGAAAAAATGATTATTTTTGCACCGAACCGAATGTTTCTGGATTATATTTCGGATGTACTGCCTGAACTCGGTGTAGGAAATATTGCCCAGAGCACCTTCCCGGATTGGGCTGCAAATGTACTAGGTCTGGAGCTTCCAGAGCAAGATGCTACGGAGACGATGAACCGTTGGTTCGAAACTCCGGGCGGCATGCCTGTGATTACAGAAGAGACGCCTGGGCGCTTCAAGGGATCAACGGTGTTAATGGGAATAATAGAGTCCAGTATCAAGCTATTGGAAAGCAGCTCGGTACCTGAGGGTGATTTTATCCCATGGGAAGGCGCTGTACTGCGCCGCTCCATGATCTTGCGCTGGCATAATGAGGAGTACGCTCCTTATCCGCCAGCAAAGCGTAAGGAACGTGTAATGGCACGGATACATCGCTGGATTGAGATGGAGCTGAAGAAGAGCCCGTCAGCTGCAGCTATGAAGGATCGCAAGAAAAAAGGTGCTGCGCGAGAAAAATCATACAGTGCAAAATGGCCTAAGTATGATCCGCTGACGATCTACAAGCAAATCTTTCGTGCGGCTAAAGTCCCGGAAGATTGGCCGGTGGATCCACCTGAGAATATTCCAGCAGCTGTGCTGAAGGAGACGGCAAAAGGGCTGAAAAAAGGGATCATACGTGAAGAGGATTTACCGCCTCTGTTGTATATTTATTATCTTTTGAATGGGAACGAAGGCGGCACTCGCTTTGATCATGTGGTGATCGATGAAGCCCAGGATTTCTCCCCCTTCCAAATTGCAGTGCTGGATTTATACGTGCGTGGACATTCCTTTACCATTCTAGGCGATCTGTCGCAGGGTATACATGCCTATAAAGGCGTATACGCATGGGAAGAGATGCAGGCCTTATTTGCCCCTGAGAACACGGCTTATCATGCGCTGACACGCAGCTATCGTTCAACCATGGAAATTATAGACTTCGCAAATGGAATTCTATCCTCGGGAGTAGAAAGTTCGTTGTTGGCTGTTCCTGTCTTTCGTAGTGGGGACCCCGTTCGGATGATCACCTACGGAGACGGAGAAATAGTCGGAGAACGGGTAGCTGAACGAAATGCTCGTTTGAACACTATACAATCGGCACTGAAGTCCCTGTCTGGAAGGGAATATCGTACGGTGGCTGTGCTAACACGTAGTCTGCGTGAAGCTACAGAGCTGTACGCTGAACTGGAGCAGCATTTTGAAGATATTCATCTGATCGACGGTAGCATGACGCAATATCAGGGTGGATTATCGGTACTACCTGTGTATTTATCTAAAGGTTTGGAATTTGATGCGGTCATTTTAGCAGATGCCGATCAAGACCATTACGGGGCAACGGCATGGGACGCAAAGTTGATGTATGTGGGCTGTACACGTGCTCTTCACGAGCTGTGGCTGCTCCATAATGGGGAAGTTCCTTCCTATGTGCAAACGGCGGCTGGAAGCGATTCTGAGGGCAATTAAGACTGGTGGAGAATGGTTATAACTGTTCTTGGTCTTGTAACTAACCTATAGGTATGGCTTAATAATAAGTGTCCGGCCGGGCAAGAACACTCTGGAAGGAGGCTGATTGAAATGATTTCAGTATACGAGGTGGTTTCCGTCTAAGACGGAAATCTGCTTAAAGCGAGGAGGCCGTCAGGCCTCCTTATTACTAACATAGACAGTACCACACAAATCCATAAGAACAATGAAAAATTAATTCGAATGTAGACGCTACCAAAAGGTTTTTATATAATGAAATTACGGATTTTTCCAAATATGAGGAGAAGAAAGGAGGCAGGTGACGTGGAAATTACTTTATCAGTAGTTGACGGACGCATAGGAACACACCTGTTGAAGGAGGAAATGCAAGTTGAGTTATGTAAATGGGAAGGATGTGCTCCCCCCTGGCTTGCTCAAAGAGCTTCAGGGATACATCCAAGGTGAACTGCTCTACATCCCGAAGAAAACGGAAGAGCGGGTTAGATGGGGCGAGAACAGCGGTTCGAGGAAAGAGATAGCAAACCGCAATGAGGAAATTTTCAGTTGTCATCGAAAAGGCGATTCCGTAGCAGAGCTTCAGAAGAAGTATCATCTGTCGGAAGAGAGTATTCGAAAAATCATATCAAAAATGAGGCTGGCAATAAATTGCTAGCGTACCATTCAAGCATAAACGCCTTTGGCGTCCCTATAAGGACGGTAAGCGTTATGCGAGAAATAATAAGGATAAAGTATAGCGTGAAACCTATACTTTCTTATATTTTGAAAAAAGAGCATGGCTCCCGCCTTTCTAAGACGAGATCATGCTCTTTTTATTTTTGGTGAAAAATAAGTCTATGGTATGATAATGGGAGATGACATTGTCTTTTATAAGAATATAGCAAGGAAGTGGAGTTATGGATTTATTTTCTATGGGAGAGGACAACGGGGGCGGACGGTTACTTGCGGACCGGATGAGACCGGAGAATCTGGATGAATATATTGGTCAAGAACATATCATAGGCCGGGGGAAGCTGTTGCGAAGAGCGATCGAGGCAGACCAGGTCTCTTCGATTTTACTCTATGGACCTCCTGGATGTGGCAAAACAACATTAGCTCATATCATTTCTCATCACACACAAGGTGAATTCGTACGCCTGAATGCGGTGGAGGCTTCTGTGAAGGATGTGCGGGAGGTCATTGAACGAGCTCAAAATAATAAAACACTTTACGGTTCTAAGACGATTCTTTTTCTGGACGAGGTACATCGGTTTAACAGTTCACGTCAGGACGCGCTATTGCCAGCAGTAGAAAAAGGTACCATTACATTTATTGGCGCAACTACGGAGAACCCGTTCCATTACGTAAACGGAGCGCTTATGAGCCGTTCTACCCTTTTTCAGCTAGAGGCGCTAACGAGTGAACACAGTCTGGTCGCGATGCGCAGAGCTTTAGCAGACAAGGATAGAGGGCTTGGATTCATGGAGCTTCAGGTCGATGAAGAAGCATTGCTGCATATTGCTACCATGGCTAATGGAGATATCCGGCGGGCTTTAAATGCTCTGGAACTAGCAGCGTTAACTACTGCTCCGGAGGTAGACGGGAGTGTGCATATCACGCTGGAGGTGGCGGAAGAGTCGATTCGGCGCCCCATTGTGAAGGCAGATGAATCGACGCAGTATGATGTTCTGTCTGCTTTTCACAAAAGCATTCGAGGTTCTAGTGATGCCGCCTTGTTCTGGTTTCTATATGCGGTAGAGAAATTGGGGATGGACCCTATGACTTTTATTCGTCGCCTGATAGCAGCGAGCAGTGAAGATATTGGCTTAGCTAATCCCCAGGCTATGGTTCAAGCGGTAAGTGCGCTTGAAGCTTATAGAAATAACGGTTGGCCAGAAGCGAAGCTAAACATTGCGCAAGCCATTCTTTTCGCAGTGGAGAGTCCAAAGTCTAATGCCGTCTATACGGCTATTTCAAATGCAATGGCAAGTATGGATGAGATTAAATCCGCCGAGGTACCGCTACATTTACGTGATACACACTATAAAGGTGCTGCTGCACTAGGGCATGAAGGATATCAATATCCGCACAATTTTCCGGGGCATTATGTGAAACAGGAGTATCTGCCTAAGGAAATTTCTCAGCGTATTTTTTATCAAGCGACCGAGCAAGGAAATGAAATTAAGATCCGTCACAATCAAAGACTCCGACGAGAACAATAGTCCACCAGCAACTAAGATATTTTCCATTTTAATGCTAAAAAGCAAATAAATTTAAGGTGACATACAAAATATTTTTTTCCTAGAAAAAGGCGGCCTAGAGCCGTTTTTTTGTTGTCTACGTTACTTTTAATCACATGCATTGAAATTTTTTTTAGGAAATGATTGATAATTTACCATAAGTTAATTAAAATGAACTACAAAGTTACGGAGAAACAAGTTTTAATTCCGATGGAAGTACTTGTACTATTCTTAATGGTGTTAATAATCATAACAGTCAATGTTTTGATATGTTTCATGAAAAGAATGCTGTTTATATCAAAATTTACATAATATTTCATTGTGTAAATTTTGGAATTCTTGCCGATAGGGGGATTAATTTGAGCGAAGAATTACTAGAAATCAAAAATTTGTCGACATCGTTCAGGATCGAAGATGACTATTATGCTGCAGTAGATGATGTTACCCTGTCTGTTCGTAAAAATGAGATACTTGCTATTGTTGGAGAGTCCGGTTCTGGAAAAAGTGCGCTGGCCTTTTCAATTATGGGATTGCACACAAGGGCTAAAATAGACGGGCAAATCAAATACAAAGGTCAGGATATCGTTACTATGTCTCCTGCTGCGCTCAACAAGCTGCGCGGTCAAGAAATGTCTATGATTTTTCAAGATCCTTTATCCGCATTAAATCCGCTCATGATTATCGGTTCACAGATTGAAGAAGTACTCATCCTACATGATTCCAAGCTTTCGAAGAAGCAAAGAAAAGAGAAGGTCATTGATCTTTTGACCAAGGTTGGAATCTCCCGTCCCGAACATACATATCAGCAGTACCCCCACGAATTATCTGGTGGCATGAGGCAGAGGGTTGTGATTGCTATAGCGATTGCCAATGGCCCCAAGCTTTTGATCGCCGATGAGCCGACTACGGCACTAGATGTAACCATCCAATTGCAAATTCTTGAACTTATAAAAAAATTAAAAAACGATATGCAAGCAGGCATTATCTTAATTACCCATGATCTAGGGGTTGTGAGTGAAATGGCTGACCGGGTTGCGGTAATGTACGCGGGGCAAATCGTAGAAATCGCAGATATTTATACGTTAACGTCTAATCCGAAGCATCCGTATACAAGATCATTGTTGAACTCCATACCAACCGTTAAAGAAGAGAAATCCAGACTTCACGTGATTCAGGGGATTGTTCCACCATTACAGAATCTTCCGCGTAAAGGATGCCGTTTCGCGGCCCGAACACCTTGGATTCCGGAATGGGAGCATGAGGAAAATCCGCAGCTGCATGAAGTAGGCCCTGGGCATTTTGTTCGCTGCACCTGCCATAATAACTTTCATTTCCCTGATACTAACGAGGAGGCAATCTACAATGGGACTTCTTGAGGTTAAAAATTTAGCAGTTCATTTTCCAATCCACGGCGGCGTTTTTCGAAGGGAAATTGGCGTAGTCAAGGCAGTTGATAATGTTAGTTTTACTATTGAAGCAGGCAAAACCTACGGCTTGGTTGGTGAATCCGGATCAGGGAAGACAACCACTGGCCGTGCAATTATCGGCCTCAATTCTATTACTAGCGGCAGTGTGGTTTTTGAAGGACAGGATTTGGCTTCAAAGGGTGTACGTAAGCAAAAAAATATCCGCAAGGACATTCAGATGATCTTTCAGGATCCGTACTCTTCCTTGAATCCTAAGAAACGAGTGCTGGATATTATTGCCGAACCCTTACGTAATTTCGAAAAGATGTCTCCGGGGGAAGAAAAAAGACGTGTGCAGGAGTTGCTGTTGCAGGTTGGATTAAGCCCTGAGAATATTCTGAAATATCCGCATGAATTCTCAGGTGGTCAGCGGCAGCGAATCGGTATTGCAAGAGCTATTGCGCTCAAACCGAAGTTGATTATTGCGGATGAACCTGTCTCTGCGCTGGATGTCTCTGTACAGGCACAGGTGCTCAATTTTATGCAGGATATACAAAAAGAGCTGAATCTTACCTTCCTATTTATCAGTCATGATCTCGGAATCATCAGACATATGTGCGATCACATCGGAATTATGTATAAAGGACGACATGTAGAGCAAGGGACTGCTAAAGATATTTTTGACAATCCTCGCCATATTTATACCAAACGTCTAATTGCTGCGATTCCTGATATTGATCCTAAGCAAAGAGAGAAGCAGATGGAGTTTAGAAAATCAGTAAGTCAGGAATATGAACAAGCGCACCGGAATTATTTTGATGAACAAGGCATGCCTTATCCATTGAAATCTATTTCCGAGACTCATCTGGTAGCCTTGCCTGAGAAAGGTTGAGAATATGTGGAAGATTATTGTTCGTAGAATTCTTATTATGATCCCTCAAATATTTCTATTAAGTATTCTTGTTTTTCTAATGGCGAAGGCGATGCCGGGAGATGCGTTATCAGGGATGCTTGATCCAAATATTGATCCTGCGGCTATCGATGCGATGAGAGAAAAGCTAGGCTTAAATGATCCATGGTACATCCAGTACTGGGATTGGATTACTAAAGCGATACAAGGGGATTTTGGTCAATCCTTCCGTTTCAAAATGCCTGTATCAGAGCTTATCGGTCAACGCCTCATGAATACACTTTGGCTGGCGATTGTCACACTGATTCTTACATACCTCATTGCTATTCCACTTGGTATTACTAGCGGTCGTTATAACGATTCATGGCTGGACCGGCTCATTACTGGATACACCTATATTGGCTTTGCCGCACCATTGTTTATTTTCGCTCTATTAATGGTATGGCTCTTCGGATTTCATCTTCATTGGTTTCCTACTAGCGGCAGTGTTAGTCCTGGAGAAGTTCCGGGCACGCTAAGCCACTTCTGGAGTAAGTTATACCATTTGCTACTCCCTGCTTTATCAATGGCTCTAATTGCAACGGTAGGAACGGTACAATATTTGCGGAATGAGATCATTGATACGAAACAAAAAGATTTTATCCTCACCGCAAGAGCAAAAGGTGCTTCAGAGTCGCGCGTCTACAATCGACATATATTGAGAAATTCCTTACTGCCAATTGCTGCATTTTTCGGATATGAGATTACTGGACTGATCGGCGGAACGGTGTTCGTTGAAAGTATCTTTAGTTATCCGGGTATGGGTATGTTGTTCCTCAGTTCGATAACAATTCGGGATTTCAGCGTAGTAACGGCTCTCGTTCTTCTATATGGGGTTGCTGCCATCGTCGGTGCCTTGTTATCAGACATTATCTTAAGTATCGTAGATCCGCGTATCCGGATTAAATAAGAAGATGAACACTTTGAGGTGAATAAAATGGCAAAGACAAGCGCAGAGTTAGCTCTGCTGCAGGAAACAGATAAAAGTCCATCAGGCTTCAGGATTGTTTGGCGTGAGATCGTGCGGGATAAACTGGCTTTGGTCTCACTGATTTTCCTATTTACGATTATTGCCGCCGTTTATGGGATTTCCTTATTTTTAGATCAAAAAGAGATTGTTACGGTTGACTTGTTCGCACTGTATGAGAAGCCTTCGGCTGTACACTGGCTGGGGACCGATTATGGAGGGCGGGATGTATTCGGTCAATTAATTATAGGCACACGAAATTCCATGTCGATTGCTTTTATGGTTACTTTTTTTACGGGAATCATCGGTATTCTAGTAGGTTTGTTCTCTGGATATTTTGGGGGAACGATAGATAATATTTCGATGCGTGTTGTAGATTTTTTCATGATTCTACCCTTTCTAATGATTGTTATAGCTTTCGTAAGTGCAGTTCCTAAATACAATACGTTAACCTTCTCCTTTATTATGACTGCCTTTCTATGGATGGGGATTGCCAGGTTAATTCGTTCTAAAACGCTACAAGAGAAGGAACTCGATTACGTTCAGGCATCGAAGACCTTAGGTTCTTCCAATCTTAAAATTATGTTCTCACAAGTGCTGCCGAACCTAAGCTCAATCATTATCGTAACGATGACCTTGAATTTGGCAGCTAATATTGGATTGGAATCCGGCCTATCCTTTCTAGGTTTTGGTTTTCCAGAAAGTACACCCAGTCTGGGTACTCTAGTAAGCTATGCGAGAAATCCGCAAACGCTTGAGTTCAGATGGTGGATCTGGTTACCCGCATCACTGCTGATCCTGGTATTGATGTTGAGTATAAATAATGTGGGTCAAGCGCTTAAACGTGCGACCGACGCAAGACAAAGAAAAGGATAATAAGGGAGGAAATGATTAAATGAGAAAACCCATCCGTTCTAAGGCACTACTAGTTTCATTAATGTTTGTAATGTTGTTTGTCCTTGCAGCCTGTGGCTCCAAGAATAACAACGGAGCGGCTGAGTCAACAGCAGCCCCTAGTGCCAGTGCACCTGCGGAAACCGCAGAGGCTACTACAGCACCAGAAGCAGAAGACGGACTTTATAACATTAAAGATTTCAGTAATGTTAAGACAAATCAAGGCGAAGCTATTGATGGAGGCTCGATTACTTTTGGACTCGTTTCCGATAGTCCTTTTGAAGGTACTTTGAACTGGAACTTCTATTCCGGAGATCCGGATGCACAAGTGTTGAATTGGTTTGATGAAGGCTTGTTAACATGGGATAAAGACTATGTATATACAAATGATGGTGCAGCAACGTATGAAGTCTCGGAGGATGGACGTACCTTTACCTTTACAATTCGCGACAATGTGAACTGGCAGGACGGCAAGCCAGTAACAGCAGAAGATTGGTTGTTCGCGCATGAAGTTATTGGTAACCCGAAATATGATGGTCCACGTTACGGTTCTGACTTTACCAATATTGAAGGTATGGATGAGTACCACTCTGGTAAGGCCAAGACCATTTCTGGTATTAAAGTACTGGGTGATAAGAAACTGCAAATTACTTACCTGAAATCTACACCTTCTCTGTTAACAGGCGGGGTATGGATTTATCCGTTAGCCAAACATATCTTTGGTGGTATGGATGTTGCTAAAATTTCCTCTTCTCCTGAATTACGTCAAAAGCCGATTGGCTTTGGAGCTTTCAAAGTGGAAAGCATTGTTCCTGGTGAATCTGTAGTATTCGTTAAGAATGATGATTACTGGCGTGGAGCTCCTAAACTGGATAAGGTAATTCTAAAGGTAATCAACCCTACAACGATTGTGCAAGAATTGAAATCTGGCGGCGTTGACTTGGTGGATGCGTTCCCTGTTGATCAATTCCCGGATAATGCAAAAATGTCAAACGTTGAATTCCTAGGTGCGATTGACCGTGCTTATACGTATATTGGATTTAAACTGGGGAAATGGGATGCAGAGAAAAAAGTTGTTGCTACCGATCCTAAAGCTAAAATGGCTGATGTGAACCTGCGTAAAGCCATGTGGGCTGCTGTAGATAATGATACAGTCGGTAAAAAATTCTATAACGGTCTGCGCTGGAATGCGACTACGCTGATCCCGCCGTCCCATCCTGAATTCCATGATGCTTCCAATCCAGGTGTAGCGTATGATCCAGAAGCAGCTAAGAAGATCCTCGATGACGCTGGTTACAAACTTAACGGTGAATTTAGAACGAATCCAGATGGCAGTGAGCTGAAGATTAATTTCATTTCAATGACTGGTGGAGATATTGCTGAACCGCTGGCTCAATATTATGTACAATCCTGGAAAGCGATTGGTCTGAATGTAACTTTGGAAATGGTAGAGTTTAATACCTTCTATGATCGCATTGGTCAAAATGGTGAGGATGATCCTACAGTTGATGTGTACCAAGGCGCTTGGGGTGTAGGGATTGACGTCGACCCATCAGGTCTATACGGTAAAGATGCGATCTATAACTTCCCTCGTTATGCAAGTGCAGAGAATGATCGTTTGCTCGCCGAAGGGGTTTCCGAAGCTGCATTTGATGTAGACAAACGTAAAGAGATCTATAAAGAATGGCAACAGCTTATGGTGAATGAGATCCCAGTTTTCCCTACGCTTTATCGTGCAGTATTAGCTCCGGTAAATAACCGTGTTCTTAACTTTGCGATTGGTGATGGAACTGGACTTTATTATAATGACATCGCAGTTTCTGCAGACAAAGCTATAGTAGCTCAGTGATAAAGAAATAACTCGGAACAGCAGTTCAGGGAGAGCTTCCTGAACTGCTGTTTTTTATGTATTCTGTTTGGTGTTTCGTTTCTTGTTTCATCTTTCATCTTTTATCTTTCATCTTTTATCTTTCTTTTTAAATGTCTCTTAGCTATTTCTCCGCTCTGAAGCTGGCTAATTGTACTTTGTACAACTAAAACCTCACTCTAGAACTGCAAAGGTAATATAACTGTACTTCATACATCTATTTTCCGGATGTGAAGATAAATAAGGGATATCGGATGATTTTAACTGTACATACTACAACTAAATCGTAAAGGGATTCTCAAAACAAAAAAATAGCTGTATCAAATACAGCTATTTCTCAGGTCTACGTATGTTAGAGTTGATGCAGTTGTATAGAATACAATTTAAGCTTGCGCTGAAGGAACAACCTTTTCAGCATATTCGATCGTACCGCCACCGAGACATTGCTCCCCGAGGTAGAAGACAACGGCTTGGCCAGGCGTTATCGCTTTTTGTGGAACATCAAAGTCTACGTTTATCGTTCCGTCTTCCCGTGCTGTAAGGGTCACGCCTTGATCAGGCTGGCGATAGCGGAATTTGGCGGTGCATTTTAGCGGCTCAAGACCTAGCTCTTGTCCGTTAATCCAGTTTACACCGGAGGCAATCAGACTAGTGGAGTACAGGCTGTGGTGCTTGTCTCCTTGAACTACATAAAGAATGTTGCGGCTAAGGTCTTTTTCGGCTACAAACCAAGGTTCGCCATTACCGGAGCCACCAATGCCAAGGCCTTGGCGTTGACCTAATGTATAGTACATCAGTCCATCGTGGCGGCCTTTGATTTCTCCAGTGGTTATATCTATCATATCACCCGATTGTGCTGGAAGATACTGGCTGAGGAATTCGCGGAAGTTACGCTCACCGATGAAGCAAACGCCTGTGCTGTCTTTTTTCTTGGCAGTATAAAGTCCGGCTTCTTCGGCAATTCTCCGAACTTCCGGTTTCGGAAGATGACCAATCGGGAACATTGCTTTAGAGAGTTGATACTGTCCCAGCGCATTCAAGAAATAGGTCTGGTCTTTATTGTTGTCTACACCACGAAGTAGCTTGTACACACCATCTTCTTCTATAACACGTGCATAATGTCCAGTCGCTACATAATCGGCGCCAAGCTGAAGGGCTTTGTTCAGGAACTCCCCGAACTTAATTTCTCGGTTGCACATGACGTCTGGATTCGGCGTCCGGCCGGCCTTATATTCATCGAGGAAATAAGAAAATACTTTGTCGAAGTATTCCTTCTCGAAATTAACGGTATAGTAAGGAATATCAATCTGCTCGCAGACGCGGCGAACATCCTCTGCATCGCTTTCGGCCGTACATACTCCGAATTCGTCGGTATCGTCCCAATTTTTCATGAAGATGCCGATGACGTCATAGCCCTGCTGCTTGAGCAGAAGCGCCGTGACGGAGGAATCGACCCCTCCGGACATGCCGACGACGACACGGGTGTCTTGTTTTGCTTTTGTCATCGTAATCACCATTTCTGTACCCAAAATACCGGTCATTCATGGAACACCCGGCTCAAAAAGTATTATAACATACCTGTCTACAGTAAACCCTAAATTAAGAGGCTGGGAATAGAAAAATGTCCACCAGGGGTGAACATTCTCGCAAAATGTTTCGTTTTCCATTTCATTTGTGACTTCGAATATGATAACATAAACTAAGAGTAATCATCGGAATACCTTGATATGACAAACGCATGACTTACCGAATCAATAGTATACAATAACTAGAAACTAAACCGAAAGAGGTGCCCCTTTGAAAATATCAACCAAAGGACGTTACGGACTAACAATTATGATGGAGCTTGCACTGAAATTTGGTGAAGGACCGACCTCACTTAAGAGTATTGCTGAGAAAAATGGACTTTCTGAACACTATCTGGAGCAGCTAATTGCCCCTCTTCGTAACGCGGGACTTGTAAAAAGTATTCGTGGTGCGTACGGTGGATACATTTTATCTCGTGAGGCTAGTGCTATCACAGCGGGTGACATCATTCGTGTGCTAGAGGGCCCAATTTCTCCAGTAGATTTTACTGAAGAAGATGATGCAGCAAAACGCGATTTATGGTTGCGTATTCGCGATAGCATCGCTGACGTACTAGATTCCACGACTCTTCATGACTTGATTAATTATAAAGAAGAGAGCTTGGCGGACAACTATATGTTCTACATCTAGGTTTCACATGGAATAATAAACTTAAAAAAAGCCCCCCTTTTGGGGGCTTTTTTAAGTTTATTAGAGCTTATTGATTATCACCAAACCAGATGTTCTCTGTACCAGTTCGCGTGTCCGTCCATACGCTCACTAGACGGCCTGTTTGGGGGACAATGGCATTACCGATGTAGTCACCAATTAGGGGAATGCCGGTGACGTCAAAGGAAGTTGTCGTTATACGGGTGTTTGTATACGTCATCCCTCCATCTCTAGATGTAGCTAGATAAACATCAAGGTTGAGGGGATTGACTCGATTAGTGTAATAGGTAACGAATATTGCACCATCCGCAGGGGACACGGTGATGGCTGGGAAAAAGTTTTGGGAGCCCGCTGGACTGCCTGTAATGGAAATTGGTGTACCCCAATCTACACCGAAATTCGTGGAAGTAGCAACAAAAATATCGGAATAACCTTCTCGAAAATCTTGCCATACAGCATAGACATTACCTTGCGTCGTCGGTGCATTAGAAATATCCGCTGCGAGGGAAGGGTATGTCAGACATCTAAATGTATATCCCGGCAATGGATCTGGTGGGACTACAACGGTGTCTACCATGGTTTCAGGTGTAAAAGTGACCCCGCCGTCTGGGGATGTACGAATTTTAAGATCAGTATTACCGGGAGGCTGATTGATCCATCCCACGACAACAATCCCATTTAATGTAATGGCTATACCGGGGAATTCTTCAAATTCTTCGACCGAAGACAGCAGGGCGGGACTGAAATAAGTATTACCGCTATCTAGGGAACGATTGAAGAATATCGTATTACCTGGTATGAATTGTGTGTTGTAATCATGCGTATAACCAGTATAAACATTTCCAAAAAAGGGACTTGATCCAGCCTTATCGGTGACAACGACCACCTGATCATCATTCACAAACTGTCCAAATCCTTGATTCACGATGACTGGTGGACTGAATGAAGAGGCGTTGTCGACAGATGTGTAGGAAACGATCGACCCGCTGAGACCGTCTGAATCGAAGGCATGAGCCAATACTACGAAGGTGGTCGGAAAAATATAATCAATATGTGGTGCTTCGATGCCAGCAAATCCTACCGGTAACGGTAATAACGTTGTTGTCCAAGTGGCACCTGCGTCAATAGATTTGTACAAACCTATATTGGGAGGACCTGCTCGAAGATCTACAGCTACGGTGACCATCACCGATGGATTTAGCCAATTTACCGCGATGGTGGGCTCGAATTGAGCGCTTGTGCTCGGCGAAAGTTGAATATTAACCATACAAAGCTCCTTTCGTAATAGAGTTTTCGTTACTTACGGGTTCAGCTGAGCAATGAAAGTAAGTTCGGATTGCAGCACTCTTTGATGAGGGATGACGTTTCCTGACGAATCCGTTCCGAATACCGTAATAATCGTGTCTGCCGGTGCGTTTCCAGTTACGAGAAATTGGACTTCATATGCTGAATTGCCTGCGATATTAAAAGCGAGTAACTGGCTGGTGTTAGCATTAACATTCAATGAGCTGGAGTAGACTAAAGCCTTACTAACCAAGGTATTCCATACGTAAACGTGATAGACTACGTTAGATGAAAAACTAAGGTTGTCATTGTCGATGTTAATGATCAGATTGGATGCGGGGGTAGTTCCTGTGTTCGTAATGATGCCTGTTGTTGTTGCCATGAGCTTCACCTCTTCTATTAGTTTGCTATATATATATGAATTGAGATTCGTTGTGTTTGGACAAGAGAATCAGAAAAATCGCGGAAATTGGAAAAATGAGAGGTATTATTGAAGGGATTTGAAGATGATTTCGAAGTCCAGGGAGCCTTTAATCAGAACAAAGAGCGTTGCATTCTGAAATGATGACTGCGATCAGTGCTCTGTCTTGGCAGATCTAACAATGGATATGTGGAGATCAAGAAGCAATCACCGATAGAAACAGGGTGGTTGCTTCTTTTTTAGGCGCAATAAAAGCTCTTAGAGGCATTCACACAGGCACAAAGGTGGAATTTAAATATACTAATTTTATACTCCAATGTAGAGAGAGGTAAAAATAATGGCGGATGTAGGAGTAGTTATGCCTTTGTATACCCAAAAGCCGGAATTCCTCCGGCAAGCTCTGGAGTCTGTTCTGAGCCAAACCTTCACCGAATTTCGACTGATCATTGTAATTGATGGTGCGCCAGAAATGGAACCGCTTGTGAGATCTATAATTGCCGAGGATCCAAGGGTAACTATTATCTCTTATGTACAGAACAGGGGTATTGCATATGCGCTGAATACGGGCTTTGATCTTTTATTTAGCGAACCCAGTATTCAGTATTTGAGCTGGGTCTCCAGCGATAATGTTTATGAACCCCGTTTTCTCGAAATCCTTCGAGGGGCACTAGTGAAGGGGCCGCAGGAGCTAGGAATCGTGTACAGTTCTTTTCAAAGTATAGATAACGAGGGAAACCTAATTCATAACGAACATCAGCTAGCTACTCAGCGAAATTACCAGTCACAGCCCAAAGAGAGATTGCTGGATTACTCGCTTATTGGTGTTTCTTTCATGTACAAATCGCAGGTTGCGAAGCTTGTTGGGGGGTACGGAATGGAGCCGGTGGAGGATTATGATTACTGGCTGAGACTTGCTGAACATTGTGATATTCGCTTTATCCCGGTGGAGCTGGTGAATTATCGTGTGGACTCTACCTTTAGTGTATCTGCACAGTTACATTCCACTGAAAATCATCGGAGATGGAGATATTCGTACCACTTGACCCGCCATCAGGCGCGATTCCGTAGAGGGATTCGTCCTATGATTACCGTTTTATTTCCTGTAGTAAATGCTGGTGTGGAGGAAATAGCGAGGATAGAGAATTTGTATGAACAGACGTATAGCAATTATGAGTGCCGGGTGCTGGATTTATCACTTACGGGTCAACCATCTGTTCTATTAGGTTCAATCCCTCATCCTGCAACGGAGTTCGTTTATATGCCAGGAGTTGTGGAGTCACATGCGATTTGTGGAGCGCTTGAGCACTTGTCCACTCCTTACACGATAGTTTTAGGTCCCAAAATTTTCATAGGAGCACTCGATATTGAATACATGCTGGAGGCTTTGATTACAACCGGTGGGGACACGATCTCCAATTATTATACAGATGACCATAGCTTGATTGGTTTTCGACAGAGACATGTTCCATCGACTAAAGATCACTACTATAATGAGCTGTTTCGAAGCACAGATTTGTATGATTTGTTGAAGATTTATTTTTCCTAAAATAATATGTGAATGAGTGATCGTAATGAAGATTTTGTTCACCTTCTTCAACCCGAGCGGCGGCATGCAGACCCTGAACCGAGTGCGCTGCCAAGCATTACATGATCGCGGTGTAGAGTGTCATTTGTTGTACACACACCCTGGAAAAGGGCAGCAAAATATCCCTAATATCCAAACCTATATTACCAATAATGATGACGAGATCAGGGGATTGCTCACTCGAGAAGCTTTTGACTTGATTGTAGTGTGTACGGATATTTACTTAGCGGAGAGGTTCAGAGGGTTTGGTTACAAGGGGCCGCTTGTTTTTGAGGTGCAGGGATTGGGGACGTTAGATGAAGCGGAGCAAGTTATTAGTAATTTTAATGAGCGGATTCACAAGCTAACCGATGCGCTGCTCTATCCAGAAACGACCCATTTGCAGACGCTTTTCAAAGGTGGATTCCCATCCATTTCTCAATATTGCTTTGACAATCCGATCGATTGCGATCAGTTTGGATATACCAATTATCCCGCCAGAAGCTTTCCCATCCTCGGCTGGGTGGGACGAATTCAAACGAATAAGAACTGGAGAGAATTTCTACAAATCGGACAACGGCTGCTGGCGATCCATCCCGAGCTTTATTTATGGATTTTTCAGGATGATACGTTGTTTGAGCCGGAGCAAAAAGAGAGTTTCGAACAATTTGTAGCCGAGACAGGGATTTCTTCACGTTTGATTTCGTATTCCAATGTTCCTCATGGGCAAATGGCAGATTATATGAGCATTATTGGTGACTCAGGAGGATTGCTCTGTTCCACCTCTATTCTCGAGGGATTTGGGTACGCCGTAGCCGAGGCGATGTTGTGTCGTTGTCCTGTTCTTACTACGGATTCGGATGGCATTCGGAGACTTGTCATTAATAATCATACTGGAAAAATATACACAAGAGGGCAGCTGGATGAAGCTGTGAATGCTGCTTTATCTTTAATGCATGATCCTGCACTGCGGGACAGAATTAGGATGAATGGCGAATGGCATATCCGAAACAATCTTTCCTCCGGGCTGTATACGGATAGATTTCTCCAGATGGCTCATCAATTGATCAGACGCCGGTCTAAGATCGAGCGTCGATGGTCTTAACTCTGCGGTTAAGCCGCAGGGTTAAGATGTTTTTTTAATATAAAAATTTATATGCTTACGTTATAAATTATCCTCTATTTCTCGCATAAACACTTACCATCCTCATAAGGACGCCGAAGGCGTTTATGCTTGTGCTTCTTCAATTAATTCCTCAGTATCATTCCTAACATTTCCGACAGCCGTGGAAACTGGATAGGCTCGCATTAGTTGTTGATCATACGGTTTCAGGAGCTTTATTAGAGAGAGTGTGTCCTGATTGCCCCGATCCAGCCATTCTGTCTCATCCTCAGGCTTCAAAATAACCGGCATGCGATTATGGATTTCAGCCATAAGCTCGTTCGGAGTAGTCGTTATAATCGTGCAGGTACTTAGTTTATTACCCTCAGGGTCCATCCAAATATCATATAATCCGGCCATAGAGAAAATGCCTCCATCGCGCATCACGATCCGCATGGGTTGTTTGCTGCTGCCCTGCACCTTCCATTCGTAGAAGCCGTCAGATGGGATGATGCAGCGGCGTGAGCTTACTAAGCGCTTGAAAGAAGGCTTCTCCAGTAGTGATTCTGCCCGTGCATTGATCATTTTACTGCCGATTTTGTCATCCTTTGCCCATGAAGGAACCAGACCCCAACGCAGTTCCCCAAGCTTATTGCTGGAGCCTGTATGAATGACTGCCGGAATTTGCTGCATGGGCGCAGCGTTATATTTAGGGGCATAGTGGATAATGGTTGAATCATTCGCAAAATATCTGACCATCAACTCTTCCATAGTGACGGTTATTGTATAGCGTCCGCACATGATTTACACTCCCTAGTCAGTAGATTAGAAGTTCACTCCGTTTACAGCTTAATTTCATCATGTTATGCTCGGAATATTTCTTATTATAAACGAAGCGGAATGAATGAAGAAAGAGGTGCTCATTGGTGATTTTGGTAAGCTCTTGTCTAGCTGGCATGAAGGTGAGATATAATGGTACGGATTATTTGGATGAGAAAATCCAGAAGCTTTTGAATGAGAATCAAGCTATTGCTGTGTGTCCAGAATTGCTGGGAGGATTCGCAACGCCTAGAGAACCAGCTGAAATCATTGGTGGGAATGGCGAGGATGTGCTGGCAGGAACGGCTAAAGTAGTGGATCGATCAGGTGCAGATGTTACAGATATGTATTTAGAGGGTGCTTATATCACGCTTGCAAAAGCCCAAGAGGTATCAGCTACGATGGTAGTGCTTAAAGAAAACAGTCCTTCTTGCGGCAGCAGTATGATTTATAATGGGGAATTCAGAGGTAAGAAAATAGCGGGAAATGGCGTTACTACAGCTTTACTTAGAAAAAATGGCATTGAGGTAACCTCTGAAGAGAACTGGCTATTATAATCCTAGCTTTCATAGGGAAATGATTACAATATTGTGTTCTTTCGCTTGTGGAAAACTAACTTCTCGCGCGGTATAATTTAATAGTTGCAAGTATAAACGTCTTCGGCGTCCTTTTAAGGACGGTTAGCGTTTTAAGCGAGAATTATAAGAATAATGTATAAGGTGAAACTTATACCTTCTTATATACTTAGAAGAACTAGTTTCCTATACTCTAGAAGCGGAGAAATGAATATGAAATCCATCTATTTGGACCACGCCGCATCAACCCCGGTTCATCCCGAGGTGGCTAAGGTCATGCTGAATATAATGACAGAACAATACGGAAATGCATCTAGTGTACATCAGTTCGGGCGTTCAGCTAAAAGAATATTGAACGGGGCGCGCGATAATATCGCCGCCTTTTTGGGCTGTTCACCTGACGAGTGGGTGTTCACTGGAGGCGGCACCGAGAGCGATAATTTAGCGCTCTATGGAGCAGCAGCTGCAGTTTCCCATAAAGGAAAACATATTATCACCACCCAGATCGAGCATCATGCAGTGTTACATACCTGCGAAGAGCTAGAAAAGGAAGGCTTCAAAGTTACCTATCTTCCTGTGGATTCGACGGGCAGGGTATCTGTTACAGACGTAGAGGCTGTATTGCAGGAAGACACGGTGTTGATCAGCGTAATGTATGCCAACAATGAGGTCGGCACCGTTCAGCCCATCCAGGAGATTGGTCAGCTTGCCAAAGAACGGGGTATTCTGTTCCATGTAGATGCTGTACAAGCTCTTGGTGCCCTTCCAATTACATTGCGGGAGCTTCCAGTAGATTACATGAGCTTTACTGCTCATAAGATCAACGGGCCTCAAGGGATCGGTGGTTTATATGTTCGGAGTGGAGCGCCACTGCATCCAAGACTTCATGGCGGCCTTCAGGAGCGCGGCAGACGTGCCGGAACAGAGAATCTAGCCGGAGCAGCAGGGTTTGCCAAAGCCGTTGAAATAGCGGTTGAGGGTCTGTCAGAACGTCAACAGAATATGAAGCTCCTGCGCAGTAGACTACTCGAGGAGCTGGATTCTCTGATTGGACAGGAGCGTTACTCGCTTAACGGTAATACCGAGCATTTTTTACCTAGTATTCTGAATTTGAGCTTCCCAGGGGCTGGGACAGATATTATGCTGATGAACCTGGATATGGAGGGAATTGCGGCAGCAAGCGGTTCAGCTTGCACCTCAGGATCCCTGGAAATATCTCATGTTCTGAAAGCAATGGGACTTCCTCAAAATATTTTAGAGTCTGCGATTCGATTTAGTATTGGTTTGGGTAATACTACTGAAGAAATCGAGTACGTTGCTCGAAAAGTTGAAACCATTTTGAATCGCCTACGTAAATGAGACTAGTTACTCTAGGTTTCGATCTGTATCGAGGCGATTCGGGCTTTTGGCTTTCTGAGAACTCGTAAGTACACTCAAAGTGAGGGGACCGAGGCAGCCATGAGACTTCAAGATCTGATCGGCTTGGCTGTATTTGAAGTTGAAGAGGGGAATGAAATCGGCAAGATTGTCGATATCCTACTCGATTCAAACTGGAATATTACGGGTATTGAACTGGAAAGCAAATCTTTTTTTGGCGGCCATGTGAAATTTGTGGCATGGAAAGATATTGTGGCCTACGGCGAGGATGCTGTCATGATTCGTAGTAAAGAGTCGATTGATAAGACAGATGCCGATCATATACCTTGTACTTTTCTATTAGGAAAGAACAAACTTAAGGATTTGAAAGTACTGACTACAACTGGAACTATACTTGGACGAATATCGGATGTTTATTTTGACCAAAAGTTGGGAAACACAATAGGAGCGCTGGAAATCAGTGACGGGCTTGTGACTGATTTGATCGAAGGCCGCAAATGGCTGCCTTGTTCTGATGAGATGTCCATTGGTGAGAATGCTTTAATGGTTCCTGCAATGAGCGAAGAACGGCTACAAAAAGCCATTAATATTGTTAACGGATAGGTGGAATGTATTATATGAAGTGTCCAAACTGTAACTCTAAAGATATCGGAAAGATTGGTTCCCACCAGTTCTATTGCTGGGGCTGTTTCATTGAATTGACGGTAAACGGCGAGAAAATGTCGGTGTATCAGGTGGAAGAAGATGGCACTCTCAGCTCTCTGGACGATCTGTTCTCCGGGGATGATATGACTCAGGATTTCCCGCAAATTCATGCGTCGTCTTAACTATGAATCTTGCTTTGTAAGCAAGAATGATCTAGGTACTTAAAGCGTCAATCTCCTTACAGTTGAAATCAGCTGCAGGGTTATTGGCGCTTTTTTTGGGGCTCCCCGCAAAGTACCTGAATCAGCATCGAAGAAAAAGCCTCACTTTGTGGGGGTATTTTGGGGTTCCCCGCAAAGTACCTGAATCAGCATCGAAGAAAAAGCCCCACTTTGTGGGGTTATTTTGGGGCTCCCCGCAAAGTACCTGAATCAGCATCGAAGCACAGGCCTCACTTTGTGGGGTTATTTTGTGTGCTTGATGGTTATTTTGCTGCGGCCATACATATACTTATTTACGAAGCTAGTCCAGGCTACAGTCGCAGGAGGGTACACTCATGGAGCAATGGTCCCAAAGTAAGTGGTTCCGCTGGATGATCGGAGTGCTGCTCTCCTTGATCATTTTGTATTTTGTTTGGTTGCTTCGTCCAATGCTGCAGGGGATATTTGTATTTTTGAAGGCAATCCTTGCTCCATTTCTGGCAGCTATGATTATTTCCTACGTGCTGAATCCCGTCGTTAGTATGCTTGCCGGACGGAAGATGCCGCGTAGTGTAGCTGTTCTACTTATATATGCAGTATTCCTAACGGCGATTGCAGTGATCGCAATTAACCTTATCCCGATGTTTATCGAGCAGCTTGAAGAGTTGAATGAACATTTGCCAGAGATGACGCTGCAAGCTCAGGGGCTGATGCGACATATGAATTCTAGACTAATCCCGCCCGGGGTCGAAATGGGGATGAACAACTGGTTTTTTCAACTGGAAAGTCGTCTCGCCGAAGGGATCTCTAATTTTCTCGATAATATAGGGACAACGATTAATGTGCTGTTCAATGCTTTCATTGTACCGTTTCTAGTGTTCTATATTCTGAAGGATTTTGATGTGTTTGAGCGGACGGTGGTGTCTTGTCTGCCCCGCGCACGCCGTAAGTCGATTGTAACTTTGTTAAAAGATATCGATGATGCACTCGGCAACTACATTCGTGGACAGTTTCTGGTCTGCATTATTATAGGTGTGCTTGCTTATATCGGTTATGCCATCATCGGAATGCCATATGCTTTATTGTTTGCGAGTGTGGTGGCAGTGTTCAATATTGTTCCGTATATGGGTCCCTTTTTGGGTGCTGCACCAGCCATTGTAATGGCTTCGACGGTTTCTTTCCGTTTAGTGCTGTTGGTTGCAGTGGTTAACACAGTGTGCCAAATCGTGGAAAGTAACATAATCTCACCTCAGGTGGTGGGAAAGAAGCTGCATTTGCATCCGCTGCTCATTATTTTTGCACTTCTGGTTGGCGGTGAATTGGCGGGGATGATCGGACTTATCCTTGCTGTACCGTTCTTCGCGGCTGCGAAAGTCGTTATTCAACACTTTATGACGTATTTAATCAAACGAAAACCCGTGTAAATAGGGTAAAACATTGACTATAGTCAACAGTTTTGTATATAATGTTGGGGAATATTACTGATGAACAGTCGGTATATATAGTTGATCGATGATGAGGAGTATTAATTCTATACCGTTATTGCAGAGAGCCGGCACTAAGGTGCGAGCCGGTTAACGGAACGGAGTGAACTCACCTCGGAGTAACGGCGCAAGTTTCAGGATATCCACTAGATATAATGGATGTCCTAGGTGAACCGTCGTCGCCTCACCCCCGCTAAAGGGTGCAAAGTGAGTGGCAGAATAAAGTATATTCAGCCGCTAACTAGGGTGGTACCACGGGAATTATAACCTCTCGTCCCTAGCGATAATACGCTAGGGATGGGAGGTTTTTTTGTAAATATAAGAGGGTATAGGTTTCACGAAATACTTCATGTCTTATATTTCTTGCATAAACGCTTACCGTCCTTATAAGGATGCCGATGGCAGTTTATGCTTGGTTAAGAAATCTAAGTAGTAACACTCCAAGGAGGAGCAGACAATGAGCGACAATCAAACAAACAGTATACCTGCCGGCGGTTACCGGGCACAGGCTATTGAGCCCAAGTGGCAAAAGTTCTGGGATGAGAACAAAAGTTTTAAGACAGGTGAAGATCCAACCAAACCGAATTTCTATGCACTGGATATGTTCCCGTACCCTTCAGGTGCAGGACTGCATGTAGGTCATCCAGAAGGCTACACAGCAACGGATATCGTATCCCGTTACAAACGGATGCGTGGTTTTAACGTGCTGCACCCGATGGGCTGGGATGCTTTTGGACTTCCTGCAGAGCAGTATGCCATGGATACTGGTCAGCATCCACGTGATTTTACAGATAAGAACATCGATAATTTCCGTCGTCAGATCAAATCGCTGGGTTTCTCCTACGACTGGGATCGCGAGATCAGCACTACAGATCCAGATTATTACAAATGGACGCAGTGGATTTTCATCCAGTTGTACAACAAAGGCTTGGCTTATGTAGCAGAAGTACCTGTTAACTGGTGCGAGGCACTGGGTACAGTACTTGCCAACGAGGAAGTTATTGACGGTAAAAGTGAGCGCGGAGGACATCCGGTTGTCCGCAAACCGATGCGTCAGTGGATTCTGAGAATTACTGAATATGCTGAGCGTCTGCTAGAAGATCTGGAAGAGCTGGATTGGTCTGAAAGCATTAAGGATATGCAGCGCAACTGGATCGGCAAATCCACAGGTGCAGAAGTGAACTTTGAAATTGAAGGTCACGACGCTAGCCTGACCGTGTTTACAACACGTCCAGATACATTGTTCGGAGCGAGCTACTGCGTATTAGCACCAGAGCATGAACTGGTTGATGCCATTACAACAGAAGCACAACGCGCAGCGATTGCAGAATATCGTGTGAAAGCTTCTCATAAGAGCGATCTTGAACGTACAGATTTGGCTAAAGAGAAGAGCGGTGTATTCACGGGTGCGTATGCAATCAATCCTGTGAATGGTTCTAAGACGCCGATCTGGATTGCAGATTATGTACTTGCCGGATATGGAACGGGTGCGATCATGGCGGTTCCAGGTCACGATACACGCGACTGGGAATTTGCTAAACAATTCGGCCTGGATATCGTGGAAGTCGTGCAAGGTGGCAACGTTGAAGAAGAGGCATATTCCGGAGACGGACCGCATGTCAATTCTGATTTCTTGAATGGCCTTAAGAATGAAGAAGCAATTGCGAAGATGATTGCTTGGCTGGAAGAGAAGGGCGTAGGTAAAGGTAAAGTAACCTATCGTCTGCGTGATTGGCTGTTCAGCCGTCAACGCTACTGGGGAGAGCCGATTCCAATTTTGCATCTGGAAGACGGTACAATGAAGACTGTTCCGGTTGATCAGCTGCCGCTGGTACTGCCTGATGTAGATGCGATCAAACCATCGGGTACTGGGGAGTCTCCACTTGCCAATGTAACAGATTGGGTGGAAACGATCGATCCTGAGACTGGTATGAAGGCTCGCCGTGAGACCAACACCATGCCGCAATGGGCGGGCAGCTGCTGGTACTACCTGCGTTACATTGATCCGAAGAACGATCAAGAGCTGTGCTCCCCAGAGAAGCAAAAAGCATGGCTTCCAGTGGATCTGTACATTGGTGGAGCCGAGCATGCCGTGCTTCACTTGCTCTATGCACGTTTCTGGCACAAAGTGCTTTATGATATCGGCGTAGTAGAAACGAAAGAGCCTTTCCATAAGCTGGTTAACCAAGGTATGATTCTTGGAAATAATAATGAAAAAATGAGTAAATCACGCGGAAATGTCATCAACCCTGATGAGATTGTTGAAGCTTTTGGTGCAGATACACTGCGTGTCTATGAAATGTTTATGGGCCCTCTGGAAGCAACCAAGCCTTGGAATGAAAAGGGTGTTGAAGGGGTTCACCGGTTCTTGTCCCGTGTATGGCGCCTGTTCGTGAATGAGGAAGGTAAGCTCAATTCCAAAATCACAGCAGATGGCGGAACGGAAGAGTTCAAACGTACTTGGCACAAAACGATTAAGAAAGTTACTGAGGATTTCGAGCATCTGCGTTTCAATACGGCGATTAGCCAGTTGATGATTTTCATTAACGATGCCTACAAGCAAGAAACGTTGTCCCATGAAGCTGCCGAACATTTTGTGCAAATGTTGTCACCACTGGCACCGCATATTGCTGAAGAGCTATGGCAACTGCTTGGTCATGAAGGAAGCATCAGCTACGTGGCTTGGCCAACTTATGATGAAGCATGGACAGTTGATGCTGAGGTTGAAATCGTTATTCAGGTGAATGGTAAAATCGTACAACGCGCATTGATTCCGCTGGATATGGGTCAGGAAGAAATGCAAGCTCATGCGCTGGCACTTCCTAATGTAAGTGCAGCTGTAGAAGGTAAAACCGTACGCAAGATTATTGCGGTTCCTGGCAAGCTTGTAAATATTGTAGTGGGTTAAGCGAAGAACGCAATTCTGCCCGCAGCATCGGAGAAATCCGTGCTGCGGGCTTTGTTGTTCTAACGTTATTTCGGACCTTGATTAATAGTGTCATGTCCGAATAGTTCATCAAGCTTAATAACATCCTCATCATATTTATCATGCGTTGTCGTGATGAGGCGTTCAAATACACCATCTAGACTGGTACGTAAGTGGTTTAACGCTTCTGCGGTAATGCCGCCGCGAACAGCGACCCGTTCTTGAAGCTCTTGCGGGGTAAACTCACCTTCTGTCAGCAATTTTCCTGTACCCAGCAGCATTTCACCAGCAAGTCGGCTGATTAATGTCTCTTCAATTCCAGTGGCCTCAACAGCTGCTTCAATCCAGCGCTCAATGAAATAGCTTAAGAACGCAGGTCCGCAGCTGGAGAAATCAGAAGCGATTCGGGTATGTGCCTCTTGGATTTCTAAGGGGACACCTATGAAAGACAATAGCTGTAGCAGTACAAGCCTGTCTTCTTTATTAAGCCTGCTGCCAAAAATGCACAGTGAAGTCCCACTCTTGACGCAGTGCGTAATGCTTGGGATAATCTTAGCGATTTTGGACGGCAAAGCGGATTCCAGATGATGCAATTGAACTGGACTTGTAATGGATACGACGATTTGCTCACTCCGGAGACATGAGCCGATCTCATTGGTTAATGTTTTAAATTCAAGCGGCTTTACGCATAAAAAAACGATATCACTTCCTAACGCTGTCTCCCTATTGCTTCCGCAAATGGAAATGCCGGGGTGACGCTTCTCAAGCTCGAGCAGCTTATTCAGACTGCGGTTGCTGGCAAGCACATCACACGGTTCCAGCGCTCCGGAAGAAAGAAAGGCGTCGATCAGCAGGCTGCCCATGCTGCCTGTTCCGATAAATCCTACTTTCACCTGTGGTTCCTCCTTTCTAGCATTGCTTTTTACTAACTGACATGAATTCTCTTCGTTATATGTATGCAGGATAGCCTTGGACAAATGACAGGTTTTGTATGAATTATTAAAGGGAATTCCAATTAAAGGAATGTATGAAGATTCACAAAAAAGTATAGGACGAATTTTCGTGAGGGGGAGTGCATTTTGAATAAAGGGAGTATAGTGCTCGGAGTGGCTGTAGCTTTACTAGGTAGCGGACTGTTATGGGCTGCTGGGAGTAAGGGGGATTCCGGCATTGCCGGATGGGAGACCTTGAATGGAAGCATGGAACAAGCGGTTGGAGTCGCTGAGCCTGATGAAGCTTCAGCCTTAGAGGGCGGTGTGGGAAGTCAGCAGACGAAGGTAGATAAGCAAAGTGCTGGGAAAGTTACAGTGGGGGCCGAAGCCACTGGGAAGACTGATGCTTCTGGGAAAACTGATAGTGCCGGAAAGGCTGAAGTTAGTGATAAGTCTGATGCTGCTCAGAAGGTGAAGGATACTGCACAAGCAGATCATACTGTCCCGACTCCAGTAGATGAAAAAGGGACAACGGTTACTGGAGAGAATGCTTTGGAGGCGCTTGAGGTTACCACGTCAGTCGCTTCACAGGAAGGTAAAATAAATGTGAACACTGCGGGTGCTAAGGAGCTGATGGATCTCCCGGGCATCGGAGAGAAGAAGGCACAGACTATAATCGAGTACCGCAACCGTGAAGGGGCTTTTCGTAGTCTGTCAGATTTGGGGAAGGTGAAGGGGATCGGGCCCAAAATGCTGGAAAAGCTAAAGCCTTTAGTAATATTTTAAGATATAAGGGTATTGAAGGTACTGTTGAATGTGCTACAACCGTTGTCCTAGTGAATACTTGCGGGGATGTGTTACAATAGTTAACAACTATTTAGAAGGATATGGAGATTGATTATGACTGCTGCTTATCGTAAAGACTGGGATACTTACTTCATGGACATTGCCTGCATGGTCTCCACTCGTTCACGCTGTAATCGCCGACATGTAGGTGCTGTGCTGGTACAAGGCAAGAAGTTGCTAGGAACAGCGTACAACGGGGCGCCAATGGGCGTACCTGATTGTTCAGAGGCAGGCTGTATGCTCTCGGAGCAATATGAAATGGAAATCGTGGATGGCGTACAGACGATGGTGAAGAAACAGCGCTGTATTCGCACGATTCATGCGGAACAGAATCTTTTGCTATTTACAGACCGGATCGATCGGGAAGGCAGTACCGTCTATGTGACAGATGAGCCTTGCTGGACCTGCGCCAATATGCTGGCGAACAGTGGTATCGTGGAAATTGTGTATTACCGACCTTACCGTAAGGATATGGAAAAGGTTGAAGCGATGATGGCTGCCAAGGGTATCATATTTCGCCAATTGGAGAACTATGAGCCGCCAAGTGAAACGATGATCAAAGTATCGGAATAGCTGATCTGTATAACACCAATTTAATAAGATGGCTTGAGGAAGAACCTCTCGTGCGCTTTTATGGCGTATGCAGAGGTTCTTTTTTTGTATCCAGTATTGTGAAAGGGGAATGGGCACGTGAAGGAAAGACCCTTGTTAAGCTTTACAGTATGTTGGGTGGCTGGAAGCGCAGCGGCTTGCTTAAGCTCAGGGAGCGGACTGCTATTGGCGTGGGCAGGATTAATACTTTTACTGGTGAGTCTTAGGGTGTGGGGAACAGTAAGCTGGAAATACATAGCCGTGTTGTGTTTATCCATTTCTTTAGCGGCTGGATATTGGAAGTGGAACGAAGCTCGAAATATTAGCGGAATACCTGAAGCGCTGGGTAGCACGATTGCAGAGTTGAATGGGAGTCCCGTGGAAGCTAGAGGCATGATCATTTCCGTTGTGGAACGGGATGGGGATCGGGTTGATTTTACAATGAAGCTCTCACATATGAACCTGCTTGCAGAGGGAGATGAAAAAGCATCTAATCCTGTGGAAGAGCAGGATGAAAAGGTAGAGGGTGAGTTAATCGCAGTGCAGATCAAACTTCTGGCCGAGCATGAAATTACTGTTGCTGCGAAGTGGCGAAGAGGGGATGAGGTGCTGCTTAATGGCGTGCTGGAAGAGCCGGCAGTAGCGCGTAATTTTGGAGGCTTCAATTATCGTGCCTATTTACATACGAAGAAGATTCATTGGCTATTGAAGGGGCAGGGGGCCGAAAATGTAAGGGTAACCGTGCCAGATTCATGGAGTCTGTTAACGATTTTTCGCTTAAATGATAGCGCGCGGATGGCTCTTGGGGCAGAGCTCGATCAACTTTTTCAAGAACGTCACTCTGGGTATATGAAGGGCTTAATCATTGGGATGCAGGATGATCTTGATCCGGATACCTTTAAGCAGTTCTCGCAGCTCGGTTTGACGCATATTCTCGCCATTTCAGGTATGCATGTAGCGGTGTATGTAGGTGTTCTTTTATTTCTGTTCAGGCGCTTACGGCTGACAAAAGAGACGGCACTAACGCTCACCTTCATACTTGTTCCTGTATATGTCCTCTTGTCGGGTGCGGGCCCGTCCATTGTGCGTGCGGGGCTGATGAGTATGATTGCCCTGCTCGCTGCACGAGTTGGGATGCTGAAGGATGGACTGAATATTTTGGCGGCATCGGCACTGGTTATGTTGATCTGGAATCCTTATATGCTGCTCAGTGTCAGCTTCCAGCTGTCTTTTCTGGTGACCCTTGGCTTAATGGTTTACGTTCCGCTTATGAATCCTCTTTTGAGCATACTGCCACGCTGGCTTAAAGGTGCGGTCTCTGTGACGTTAGTGGCCCAATTAGTTTCTTTCCCGCTCACGATTTATTATTTTAATCAGTTTTCGCTACTATCCTTTGTCGCCAATTTGGTCTTTGTACCTTTGATTACCTTTGTAGTATTGCCGCTAGGGACGCTTGCACTACTGCTTGGACGACTGTGGGAAGATGCTGCATACGTACTGGCGCATGTTACGGAGCTGCTGAATAACTTTACTTTTTTCGCTGTGGAATGGATCAATAAATTTGCCGGTGGAGTTTTGATTTGGGGCTCACCTTCACTGCTGTGGATCGAGGTGTACTATGTTTTATTGTATGGTCTGCTGTATGTTGCCAAGCTAAGAAAGGAAACTCGTTCTGCACCGCAATATATGGAGGATGAGACGAGACCATTAACGGAGGCTGGTTTACCTGTGAACAGTCACGGTGGGTTTGGGAGAGTGGGGAATTCACAGTTTGCTATTGATGGTTCCAAGGTTGGACGCTGGAGCGGGGCGATTGTTCTACTGTTGGCAGTAGGGCTGGTGATGCTGCTGTATTGGGGTTATCAGTCGGACGGTCAAGCAGGCAGAGGTACAATTAGTTATCTGGATATTGGACAAGGCGACAGCATTCTCATCACTACATCGAGCGGAGCACATATTCTAGTGGACGGTGGCGGAACCTTAAACTTTGGTCAAAAAGAAGAGTGGCGCGTTCGCCGAAGTCCGTTCGAGGTTGGCGCTAAAGTGCTGGTTCCTCTGCTGAAAAAACGTGGTATCCACCGTTTAGATGTCATTATTTTGACACATGGAGATCAGGATCATGCCGGAGGACTTCAAGCCGTGTTGGAAGAGATTCCGGTTTCGGCATTGCTTTTTAATGGGACAATAGTTGATCGCGAGTTTTATATGGGGATGATGCGGACTGCGCTAGAGAGGGATGTTCAGTTGTATGCTGTGCATCAAGGAAAGACCCTTTCCCCGGATGATAAGACGAAGCTGTCCTTTTTATGGCCGGAGGGAAGGGGTGGAGAAGCGTCGGGTAATCCTTATCAGAATGGCATTCCTCTACTGGAAGAGCAGAACCACGATTCGGTAGCTTTTCGCTTAGAGATGAATGGTAGGAACTTTCTATTCACCGGAGATATGGATTTGGAAGCCGAGGAGGAGATTGTAGAGCAGGCTAAGCAAAAGGGGATTAGCACTGGACCTGTCATTGATGTGTTGAAGGTGGCTCACCATGGGAGCAAGACATCCACTGGCGAAACTTGGTTAAAATTCTGGCAGCCTGCAGCAGCGGTGATCTCAGCGGGTGTTAATAATCTGTATGGTCATCCGAAAGCTGAGGTGTTGGAGCGATTGCAAGATAACCAAGCATCTATTTTCCGGACGGATCAGCAGGGGGAAATACAGATGCGGGTGCGGGCAGAGGGGGTTGAAGTGCGATATAAGTTGGTGGAGGCATTGCATTTTGTGCAATAGAACGCACTCCAAGATAGCGGGATCTTCATTCTGTTGTACTTTGTACACTCAAAATGAGGAAAAGCGCCTATTTCTGTGGATTTTAAGAGTATCTATTGCATGAAGTGCAACAGATACTCTCTATGGCGTTGAAAAATCAATTTCTATTGCACGAAATGCAATAGAACGCTTTTTACAGATATATCTGAGTCCGGAGAAAAGCAAGGTTTATCATTATCCTCCGATTACGGGCGACAAACTTACAAAGAGAGCAACAATCAAGATTCAGATCAGCCCTATCAGATATCCGAGCACTACCGATGACGTTTAGACGTTCATCGGTGGTGCTTTTTAATAGACAGATATAGAGAATATACTGTTAAGTAATGTAAAACCTAATTATTTATTTTATAGGGAACTTTTTCAAGTTTGGAAAGTCATATTAGGCAAGGGGTGAGACGAAACATGCTAAGCGAAGATATGCCATATGCAGAAGCGTATGCGTCCGAAATGACCTTGCGGGAAATGATGGAGGCGTATGGATCGGATGTGTGGAATTATGCTTTTTTCTTAACTAGAAGCCGTGAGCAAGCGAATGATATTAGCCAAGAAGTATTTTTGAAGGCATATAAAAATGTGGGGAAGTACCGGGGACAATCGTCGATGAAGACCTGGCTGCTCACGATTACTAGAAATACAGCCTTCAGCTGGAGCAAAAATAGCTTTTGGCGCAGATTCATACCATTTGGAGATCAACCTGTTACTGTAAATGCTCCGTCTGCAGAAAGAGAAGCGCTCGGCAATCAGTATGCGAACCGAATCTGGGAAATTATTATGAACCTACCAGATAAGAATAGAGAGGTGCTTGTACTGGATATTCAGTATGGACTATCGATCGGCGAAATGTCCGATTTACTGAATGTACCACAAGGGACTGTGAAATCTCGGCTCGCGCGAGCGAGGGAGAAGGTTAAGCAAGCCATTCAGAAGGAGGAGAGAGAATGAAAGGCAAAGCTGATAATAGTAATCCAGTGATGATCGGACAGACTGATTGGTATGCGCAAGCAGGCAAAAGACCTTTTATTGAAGATGGCTTTACACCTGAGCTGATGATGCGGATTGAGCAGGCTGCTGTGCTAAAAAATAAAAGTCGCGGACGTTATCGAATAAACAAAAGTGTGTTACTGACCAGTGTGGCTATGATTTTGTTGATAGGTGCACTTAACTTGCCTATAGGCGCATGGAAGAGTCATGGTCCAGTCCAATCTTCATCGGTGCAGTCACAAGCCGCAGCGATACTACCTTCTTCTACTCCTGTTACTAATGACAAAGCGTCAGAGCCTCCGACAAGTCCAGCAGAGTTTGAGATTAGCGGTAAGAAATACTACATGCCTTTGCCAATGAGCAGAGATAAGACTAAAGCATATGCCGTTGAGACAACAGCGGGAATCCTTTGGTCGCCGCCACCCCCGATGGTTGACTACAAGAAGCCAAAGTACACACATCCTACAGAACCGTTCACCCTTTACCTGAGCTCGAAGGACCAGACGGAGCTATCGGCTTCTTCGGCTACTAGGATTTATACATTTCCTCTTTATGCTGGAAGTGCAAGTACTTATCAATATATGAATGGATTCTATGGAGCGGGAGATTATATCCTGCTGAGTTCCTCCACGCGAACTTTAGGTTCAGACAAACCGGAGAATGGTAGAATTTCAATGCTTAATGTTAAAAAAGCAATGGCTGGAGAAACTGTGGTACCGACGGATCTTACGAACTTTGATGAAACACTGTTAAGCTACAAGTATTTATTCGCTGTGGATAAGGAGAATGAATATCTCGTAATAAGTTACCTAGAATACCCGGTAGATAAGACATACCAAGACAAAACAGTGCTTTATGATCTAGAGACCTTAAGCATTCGATCAACTGCAACAACCAAAGGGTTTAAAGAGATTAAGGGAGAAACATTAACCATGGATTATGAAGTGGATGGGGTACTGCGCAAAGCGGATATTATTGTGAAGGGTGGGCTAGGATGGATAGATGAAGATTGGGCCTTTTTATCAGAAGAGCAACGAAATGAGCTGTATCACGAATTTATGAGTCAGACTCCTTAGTAGATAATTCACCCAATAAAAGCTATACTTTTTGATAAAGTATTTTCTTTTGAGAAGAGTGGAGCCGAAGCGATGAAGAAGTTAACGATTGATGATGTGGCTCAAAAAGCGGGAGTGTCGAAGAGTACAGTCTCCCAATTTTTGAACAAACGTTTTAAATATATGAGTGAAGCGACGAAGAATCGGATTGAGGCTGTGATCGAGGAGCTCAATTATCAACCGAATGGACTTGCGCGCAGTCTGAAACAGAATCGGACGCATATGGTCGGAATCATCGTTGCTAATATCGATTATTCGCTGTCTATTCAATGTATCCGGGCGATCGAGAACGAGCTGCAGCAACACGGGATTCAAGTAATCATATGCAATGCCGATGAGAATGCGGAAAAAGAAAGTAAGTACGTCGAAACCTTAGTCGCCCGACAGGTGGACGGTTTAATTATTTTTCCGACAGGGAACGATCCGTCTGCTTACAGTCGGCTGATCGAGTCTGACTTTCCGCTAGTGTTTATGGATCGTCTGGTAGATGGAATCACCACGCAGAGTTTGCTGCTCGACAATGAAATGGCGGCCAAGATAGGTGTGGGGCAGCTGACTCAGCAAGGACATGAGCGAATCGCTCTCGTATCCCTTCCATTAGGTGAACATGCGATTACCCCTCGTAAAGAGCGGATCAGTGGTTATAAAAAAGCGATGGAAGAAGCCGGCATACCTCTGCGTGAGGAATATATCTGTAGTGTGCCAAAAGAAGAATTAGCTACAGGACTGAAGCGCCTTTTAGCATTGCCGGACCCTCCGACAGCGCTATTGGCTACGAACGATATCACGCTAGCAGAGATTTTGAAATATGCGAATCGAAATGCGATCGCTATTCCGGAACAATTGTCTGTCATCGGTATAGATGATGCGGAATTCGCGCAAATTTATAATCCAGTCATTACAACGATTCGTCAGCCTGCATACGAAATGGGTATGCAAGCCGCTAAGATTATACTCTCTTGTATTGAGGACAAGGGTGCTTCCGTTCCAATCACCTATCGATTCCCGCCGTCCTTGCAACAAGGGCAATCTGTGAAGTTATATAACTGACTACAAGCTATAGAAGCACAAAAAAATGCCGTTCCACAGATCAACTGTGAGACGGCATTTTTTAATAATAAAACTCCCGAGCTGCTAGATTATAAGGCTGCAACGTTGTTGTTTCTTCTTATGGTTAATTGTACTTTCTGCAACTATTTTAGTTTGTGCTTCCTGAATTGAGAGTTTAATTGTATTTTGTGCAGTTATTTCTGCGGGAAATTGCTGACAGCGATGTTCACCTGGTTGTTAAATGTATAAAGTGCAATTAAAGGTGAGAAGAAACGATTTTGACTCGATATAGTTGTATAGAGTACAGCTATGTTGTGTAGATTTGGTTGCGTTCAGCTATTTATGAGAATTACAGAAGTTTACAGAGATTATGTTGCGAAAGCTGACTCAAATCTATGTGCTTAAACCTCCTGCTGCATAAACTTCGCAAGCTCCTCACGGGTCGGAAGTCCATCCATATCGCCAGGCGACATGACGGCTAACGCACCGATCGCATTGCCGCGTTTGACGGCCTCAACAATCGGAAGCTTTTCCAACATTGCGCTGATTACACCAACAGCAAACCCATCACCTGCACCTACGGTATCAACGACCTGCTCTACCTTAAACCCGTCTACATAACCTTCTCCTTCAGCGGATTTATAGTAAGCGCCTTCAGGTCCGAGCTTGATGACGACTAAGCTGACGCCACGCGCCAGATAATAGTCCGCAATCTCTTCTGGCGTATTTAGACCTGTAAGAATCTTGCCTTCACCGAGTCCTGGAAGGAACCAATCACAGCGTGTAGCCAGATCATTGATCGTCTTCACCATTGTTTCTGTATCCGGCCATAAGCTAGGGCGCAGATTTGGATCGAGAGAGACCGTCTTTCCTTGTCGCTTCATAAACTCCATAGCATGAACAGAGAATTCATGACAGCTCTTGGATAAGGCGGCGGAGATACTTGTTACGTGTAAATGTCCTGCAGCATTAAAGTATGCCTCGTCAAAATCAACCAGACTAAGCTTGGAGGCCGCGGAATTTTTGCGGAAGTATTCGACTTTAGGATCGCCAGTAACAACCTTTGATTTGATTAACATACCCGTTGAATTTTCTTTAGTAAAAGTAATGTTGGCGGTATCAATGTTTTCTTTCTTCATTGCTTGCGCAATGAAATGACCAAAGTTATCTTCGCCAAGCTTCGTAACATAACCTGTAGGATGATTTAAGCGCGATAAGCCTGTAGCTACATTGCTCTCGGCACCTGCCAACGCTTTGGAGAACGAAAACACTTCATGCAGGGGACCCGTTTCATTCGCATAAAACATCGCCATCGGCTCCCCGAAAGTGACGGCATCTAACTGTTTACTCATTTGAGTTCCTCCTAGGGTAATGAATTTATCCCAGTACAATGATGTATAATTTGAAAGTATCACATAAATCGGTTTTGTACAATAAAAGAATGATTTTTAATTCGTATGGTGTTTTGGGGAAAAGAAAATAATCGACCAACAAATCCGTATAATACAAGGGTTTATTGGTCGATTTAACAAATTGATATCTCTATATCCATAAAAATGTATTGACTGTTAACCTTATTATTATTACTATCTGATTATAGATTATATCGTTTTAATTAGTAAATTTAATAAAAAAGTTTATCTAAATTAGTATTTCATATTCATCTACGATCGTACCAAGAGAAAGGGAGTCTACTGATGAAGAAAATGAAAGTATTGCAGAATGTGGCGTCCGTTGGAGTTGTAGCCGTAATTCGTGCTGATAGTGCTGAGGAAGCTTTTAAAATGTCCGTTGCTTGTATCGAAGGCGGTTTGAATAATATTGAGGTAACTTTTACTACTCCGGACGCGGATGTGGCGATTAAACGATTGGTAGCGGAGTACGGAGATCGCGCAGTGATTGGAGCAGGAACTGTACTTGATCCATTAACGGCGAGAATAGCCATTCTTGCAGGCTCGGAATTTGTGGTCAGTCCCTCTTTTGAAGCGGAGACAGCTAAAATGTGTAATCTTTATGGGATTCCGTACATGCCTGGCTGCATGACATTAAATGAAATGAAGGAAGCATTGAAGTTTGGTGTGGATGTGCTTAAGCTGTTCCCTGGCAGTGCGTTTGGTCCGGATTATGTGAAAGCGGTTAAAGGCCCTATGCCACATGTGAACATTATGCCAACAGGTGGCGTGGATCTGAATAATATGGAAAAGTGGATTGCCAACGGCTGTATAGCAGTAGGTATCGGGGGCAATTTGACTGCACCTGCGAAGGATGGACGATACGATCAGATTACCGATCTTGCGGCTCAGTATGTGGCAAAATTTAAAGAGATAAAAGGTATTTGATCAGGTATGTTTCTTAATTTCGAATAAATAGATTTATTGAAGGTTGTATAGCTGACACATGTCAGCCGTACAACCTTTTTGTATACTTATTTTCCGACATTCGGATTTTCTTACATTATATGTTTTCATAAAGTATAGAATGAGGACAAAGGCAATAAACTATAAAGTAGAAGAGTTATGATGTTTGACTGACGTCTACGAATTGGAATGGTTTATTATCGGACCGGGAGTGAGTATATGCCTGCTTATCATGATAAAAAGCTGTATCTTGCAGCTGATGAAGAGGATGCGGAATACGTAGAAATTGCGTCGGCATTCCATGGTTGTAAGGTGACGGAGGGCCAGATCTATAGATTAGAGCGGAATTACAATAACCCTCATATTTTTGAGAATGGAGAGGCGTATGTTGTGGATGATGAAACTAGGGACAACTACGCAGTGTTCATGCTCTGCAAGATTGTGTTATATAAATAGAGTTATGTGCTCGATTCTAAGGTTCTTTCTTGTTTACTGACGGCTTCTTTTCCGATAGGAGGATAAGCCGTTTTTTTTGGAAATGGGAGATATTTCTTACCTAAACGCTTGCCGGCCATATTGCGATGCCGAAGGCGTTTATACTTGTGTCATTTTTGTTATAAAGTTATTCAAAAGAGTATTTGAATGATTGAAGTTTCCCCTGTATGCTTAGTAGGAATTATTGACTGTGAAATGCTATGAAATGTGCGATAGCGCTTTATAAAAGATGGCTTAACATGACGTTCTTAGAAAAGTTTGGTATTCTAAAAATATTAATTACAGGGTTGCAACAAATTCGCAGTCTTGCGCGTCAGTAAGATTGCATAGAGAGGGGGAACCTTCGTGGTGGAGCAGGGACTCATCAGAGCCGCTCAAGCGGGCGATCGCGACGCTCTAATCACCCTATTGCGAGAAATTGAAGGGCATGTATATAAAACCGCCTTCTACATTTTGCATAATGAACAAGATGCGCTGGATGCATCTCAGGAGGCCTTGATCCGGGTTTATACCAAAATCGGTTCATATGAGGAAAAGGCCCAGTTCAAAACGTGGGTTCAGCGAATCGTTACCAATATTTGCATTGATAAATTCAGAAGAACTAAACCTACAGTTTCTATTGATGAGCATGAAATGGTGTTTCAGGATAAACACAATGTGGAACGTGAGGTTCTGTCTTCTTATTTAGCTGAGGATATACGTGAAGCGATTGATCAATTGCCCGAGCATCATCGGACAGTCATCGTCCTGCGCTATTTACAAGATTTTTCTTACAACGAGATTGCAGACTGCCTGGATTTGCCTTTGAATACAGTGAAATCATATCTGTTTAGGGCCAGACAGCAGCTGCAGAATAGACTTCAGGAGTACCAGAAAGGTGGTGTATCGGGATGAAATGCGCGGAGGTGATGGAATGGATGCACCGCTATATAGACCAAGACTTGAGCCAAGATGAGATTGTTGAGATGTTCCGTCATATCGATAATTGTCCTTCCTGCGCGGAAGTCTTTGAGCGGCTGACACTTCTCTCCAAAGAATTGGAGCAGTTGCCAGACGTGAAACCCCCGTTTAGTCTGGTTGACTCTATTTTACCTCAGCTTGCAGAATTGGATCGAAGCAGCCGTGAACAAAGCGCTGTGAGAACCGAGGAACCAGTTGTAGTTCCATTTTCACGTGAAAGCTCCCGCGGTAAACCTTCCAAGGGAACTTCTATAGCAGCACGGACAGGCATTGGAGCTATCGCAGCTGCCGTAATATTAGGGATCGCTATTTTTAATATGCCAGATAAAATGCCTGGGGCAGAGGTAGAACAAATGATGCAGGATAGTAGTAAAGCGACCAGCGATAGTGCTGATAATATGGCTATTGAATCGCAAGCCTCTACTTCTGCTGATTCATATGAGGCTGCGCCTGCTAATAGCGGAATCGATTCGGGGGCTCTACCAGCTGCTCCTGATGTGAATGAGGATAACGCTGCATTAGATAGAGCGATGGGGCCGGTAGACCCTGCGTCGATGCCGACTTCTCCAACAGAAACTAATGCTGGATCTGGAGGAAGATCGATACCGGAACCAACAAATAATGTGAAGCCCAAACCTACGGAGAAGATTATGACGCCGAAGCCGGATACTGTAACGAAAGTTCAAACTCCGGATACTAGTGCTGGCAGTAATAATCAGTTCAAGGCTGATAAGAAGGATCAACCTGGTTCTATAGATAAAGGAATCGCAGCTGATTCAGCGCCACCTACGGAGGAATCATTAGATAGTGCGAATGATTTTAGGAGAGAGGTTATGGGCTTTAACATTTCTAGTGATTCCAATGATTCTAATGTGCAGACTTGGACTTCCCCTGATGGGCATTATGCCGTTGAGTTTGTTGGATTACAGCTTGTTATTTATAAGAATTTACCCGAAGGTTCGGTGGAAGATAGGACTGCAGTGACTTCTTATCCATTAGAAGGAAATTGGATTTCTGGAGAATGGTCGGCGGATAGCTCGCAGTTTACGTATGTGACGGAGAAAGATGGTGTGAATACCACTAAGGTGTACACTGTACAGGAAGCGTCAGCAGCTTCTTCAACGCCGGTTACAACACCTGGGGCGACACCATCGAAGACTCCGTCTTCAATGTCAACAAATTAAATTGAGGCTGGAACATTTTTCGGAGTTTCAGAATATACTATAGCAACCGGACAGGAACTAGAAAGTATAGGATTTGAAGAACATCGGTATGACCGTCGGATGGGAAGTTTCTAGGGCTTCTCACTCCGGCGTTTATATAGATGCGCCGCTTAAACGGAGGGGCTTTGGCCATGGCTGCCAGAGTTTCTCCGTTTTTGCATGTGCATTTATGTCGTTTTTTTTGCTACAATAGGAATCTGGGCAAATTGGGCTAGATGAATGGAAAAGGAAGTGGCGGAATGGATGCCAAAACGGCGATAAAAGAAATCAAACAAGGGAAAATCTCGCCGCTGTACCTTTTGTACGGCAGTGAAAAATTTCGAATGAATGAATTTGCGGCATTGCTGGAAGACCAGCTAATTGCTAAAGAGGATCGTGATTTCGCAGTTATTCCCTTTGATCTCTCGGAGACGCCGGTGCAGGCTGTGATAGAAGAAGCAGAGACTGTACCTTTTATGGTAGAACGTAAATTATTGCTGGTGCGGGACGCATCTTTATTTACAGCGGGAAAAGAAAATGCCAAACTTGAGCATCGTATAGATATTTTAAGTGATTATTTGCAGCATCCTGTAGATTTCAGTGTGATTGTCTTTATGGTGAATAATGACAAGCTGGACGAGCGTAAGAAAATTGTGAAGACCGTTAAAACGGCGGGTACGGTATTAGCTTTCAACCCGCTAGGGGCAGAAGAGCTGCTGCGCTGGGTAGAGAAAGGGATTCGTGAGCGAGGTTGTACGATGGCATCTGGTACCGCAGAGATTCTTATCACTAATGCGGGGACAGGTTTGCAGGGCTTATCCGCGGAAATGGACAAGCTATGTTTGTTCGCTGGTAAGGGCGGAACCGTAGACGCAGAAGCAGTAGAGAGTCTGGTGCATCGCGGAACGGAACAAAATGTGTTTACGCTTGTAGAGGATATCGCTAACCTGCGTCTAGATAAGGCGCTTGATACGCTGTATGAGCTGTTGAAGCAGCGGGAAGAACCCATTAAGATTGCTGCGCTGATTGCACGGCAGTTCCGGATTATTTTGCAGGTGAAGGATTTATCAGCTCATAGTTATTCGCAAGGTCAGATTGCCTCACAGATCGGACTTCATCCTTATGCAGTAAAGCTTGCAGGGGAGCAGGCCCACAAGTTCTCAAGTGAACGTCTGCGTCAAATTTTAAGTGCACTGGCTGATCTGGATTATAAAATGAAGACAGGAGCTATAGATAAAGTGCTTGGTCTGGAGTTGTTTATGTTACGGCTAGGTACTTGAGCTAAGTAGTGGATAACTTTATGACGAATCACTATTATGAAATGAAAAAAGAGAAAAGTTGATCGTTCAAGAAAACTACCTTTCTAAGGTGGTTTTTTTCATTCAACTAACGTCTACAAGGAGGAAACTATTACTTATATTTATAGAATAGTAGGCACAAAAAAACCCAACCGTATGAAACATAGCGGTCAGGTTCTTCAATTGCTCATTATGAATGTCGTCCTAGGCTTGAGCCTTAAGAGCGTTCAATTTCTTCGCCAAGCGGGATTTTTTGCGGGCAGCCGCATTTTTATGAACCAGACCTTTAGTTACGGCCTTGTCCAGCTTTTTGGAAGCAGCTTGGAAAGCAGCTTGAGCAGTTTCAACTTCCGTACCTGTCAGTGCTACATCAGCAGTTTTCACAGCTGTACGAAGCGCGGATTTTTGGGAAGCGTTCAGTGCACGGCGTTTTTCGTTCGTGTTTACGCGTTTAACCGCGGATTTAATATTTGGCATTGCATTCACCTCCTGTAAGACATTCGAAATCATTATCAAATGATTCACAACTTAAAATAGTTTAGCATGACCGGTAGTAAAAAGCAATACTTAAAGCTTTCAAATTAAACCATTTTAACCTGCATAAACAAGGGCTTTCTCTCGCACACTATCGACAAAAGAGCATAGGCAGAAGCTTGCAATTTGAGTTTTTGTTTGAAGTAACTCAAGGGAAGCGTCTGCTCACAAAACTAAGTATCGCTTACGAAGCAAGTTTTGCTCGAAGTAATTCAATGGAGCGATGCTTACAAAACTTTTAGGAGGCTGGAACAATGGAACCGGATCTGCAGCTATATTCGGTACGCACGGACTTGGCGTTAGAGGCGAAGGAAATGGCTCAAGGGCCACAAAGGACGCCAATTCCTGGTGTAAACGAAGAAGTGGAAGAGTCTGATGGGATAAAAGTTACCCGGCTTGGTGTGGCTAACGCTGCCGGATCACAGGCGATAGGTCGCGCGATTGGGAATTATGTCACCCTTGAGGTGCCGGCATTGCGCGGTGGAGATACTGGCTTGCAGCAAAAAGTAGCTGAAGTCTTTGCTCGCGAATTCGAGGACTTCCTGACTAGGATTGGGATTGGAAAGGATGCATCTGTACTGATCGTTGGACTGGGAAACTGGAATGTGACTCCAGATTCATTGGGGCCGCTGGTGGTGGAGAATGCGCTCATTACTCGGCAATTTTATGAGCTCGTGCCGGATCAGGTCTCTCCTGGCTACCGTAAGGTAAGTGCTATTGCTCCAGGGGTGTTAGGGTTGACCGGTATCGAGTCGAGTGAAGTTGTACAGGGGATCGTGGATCGTACCAAGCCGGATCTCATCATTGCCATTGATGCGCTGGCATCCCGTTCACTGGAACGGATCAATACGACAATTCAAATTGCCGACATCGGTATTCACCCTGGTTCGGGGATTGGCAATAAACGGCGCGGATTAACACAGGAAATTCTGGGTGTTCCTTGTGTTGCTATCGGTGTTCCTACCGTTTGCTATGCTTCGACCATTGTAAATAATGTGCTGGAGATGATGAAGAATCATTTTGGCAAAGGAGCGGGTCATACTAAGGAAATCATGGGGATGCTGGACGATATTTCCGAGCAAGAGCGACTGTCACTAGTGAAGGAAGTACTGGAGCCGCTTGGACATGATTTGATCGTTACCCCTAAGGAAATCGATGAATTTATTGAAGGCATCGCTAATATTGTTGCGAGTGGACTTAATGCGGCGCTACATGATGCGGTCGATCCTGAGAATGTTGGCGCTTATACCCACTAATTGAATCATAGCTAGCACACAGTCCGGCGGGATGCTGATGTACAGTATCCTGTGCGGGCTTTATGTCAATTCTCTCATTTACGGTTCTACTACTACTCTTTCGCTCATAGATTTGGAGTATAAGAGATTACAGAGGGCTGGAGGAGGACATAAATATAATGAATAAAAAATGGTTTCAGCTTTGGAACATCGGCCGTTTACGTGGAAGAGTGCTGGATGCTTTATCGCTGGGAAGAACGATGCTGCTGCTCGCCGGAGGTTCGCTAGTGTTTTTTATGCTGCTTGGAGCTGGCGGTTTGGCCGGACAGAAGTTGAACTCTTCACCCATTCCATCTATGAAGGGGCTTGCGGCCTCGCTATCCAGTGGATTTTTCATGGAGCTGTTGGGGATGGAAGTACCGCATTTACCGCAGGGGAAAGAGCCTTCCGCTTTTTCAGGTGAAAAAGTAACTTCCTTTGTATTTCAATTGCTGACCAGTGTGAATCCAAGTGATCCGAAGAGTTTAGTCTCTCGTGAAGTGCCAGGCTTGGCAGCGGATGATCCATTTCTTTTGCGACAAGGCTCAGGCGGCTCTACAGGAGCACCTGTTGATTATCATCCGGGAACGGATGAACTTGCTGAGGGCGGGGAAGAAGTTGATCCGTCTGCTCCAAACGAAGTGGACAAGCCTGAAGATCCCCCAGCACAGCAGCCTGAAGCGACGATAGCTCCATCTCCTGAGCCATCAGCAGCTGCAGGAGGTACGGATAAGAGTGATCCGCAAAGCGAGACAGATAATCCCAAGGACACCTCGGTTAAACGGATCCTTATCTATCATTCACATCCACGGGAGGCCTTTAACCCTCTACTAGGCGTAGCGAACGAAAATCCAAGCTCGGCGGTTTCTTCTAAAAATGTAATGCTGGTAGGATCATATATTACGAAAAGATTGGAACAACGCGGAATTGGTACCGTTCATGCCAAAGATGATTTTCCAACTAAAATTGCCGACTATAACTGGAATTTTTCCTATAAGTATTCCCGAATGTTGGTTAAATCAGCAATGAGCACAAATCAAGAAATGAGTGAACTTATCGACATTCACCGCGACTCACAGCGTCACGGCAAAACAACTGCAACGATTGATGGGAAAAGTTACGCTCAGGTGTATTTTATTATTGGACATGCGAATAAAGATTGGAAGAAGAACGAAGAGTTTGCAAACAAGATTCATCAAACGATTGAAAAGAGTTACCCAGGAATATCTCGCGGAATATGGGGAAAAGCTGCGGGTAAAGGAAACAACGGGGAGTACAACCAAACCCTCTCACCTAATAGTGTCTTGATTGAAGTGGGCGGTATTGATAATACAGCAGAGGAATTAAAGCGTACGGCTGATATTTTGGCAGATGCTATTGCGGATGTGTACTGGAGCAGTCATGACTCGGAGAAGGTAAATGCTACAGCACCTCAAAAGTCGAACGGAGCTTCTTAAGCTATAGATATTTCATTAGAATAAACAACCTTATTACCAAGTATTTAAGAAGGAGTGGATTACATGTCTCGTTTCGGTAAAAAACTGGTTATGGTCGGTATTTGGGCAGGGGTTGGCATACTGTTAGGTATGCAGTTCAGTGGCAGCGGAGGCGCAACCGTCTCTAAGCTGCTGCCAGGCTGGACCGACCTATCGACTACGCCAACCAGTCAAGTGACGGGCATGCAATCTCAGCCGATTAAGAATGGGGTTACACAAGGTGGGCAGACTTATGTGTATGTTCCGATGGTGATCGACCCTATCACAGGTGCATATACGCCTGTTTCTCCATTGCCTCAGAATAGCAATCCTGCGCCAACTGAAGATCTTCCTCAGCAAGTGGTAGATGGGGATAATACGAAAACTCCGGAGCAGATTCTGATTCCCGAGGAACAAAAGCCGACAGTCGATGTGATAGCGGATAAAACGGCAGGCCTTTTGCAGCAGGCTTCTCAGAAGGGCATACGCTGGGTAGTCTCATTGTTCGATTCTGCGGAAGAATCACAATGATTTCAGGAGAAACAGTTATTTCACGGGTACGTGAATAGCTGTTTCTTCTGTTTTACGTAAGGGCGGGATTGATGGAGTAAGCTTGTACTGTTATAATAAGTGGATTAATATCAGGCTGTCTGTGGGGGTAAGGAATGACTGACGTTCAGAAAAGACAACAACAAATTCGCAATTTCTCGATTATTGCACATATAGACCATGGTAAATCGACACTAGCTGACCGCATTTTGGAATACACGGGGGCACTAACCACGCGTGAAATGCAGGAACAGGTACTCGATCAGATGGATCTGGAGCGCGAACGCGGTATCACAATCAAGCTGCAAGCCGTACGTTTAACCTATCGTGCAGACGATGGTGTAGAATACTATCTCAACTTGATTGATACACCGGGGCACGTCGATTTCACTTATGAGGTTTCCCGCAGTCTTGCAGCATGCGAAGGCGCGTTGCTCGTAGTAGATGCGGCACAAGGGATTGAAGCACAGACGCTTGCCAATGTGTATCTTGCGCTGGATAACAACCTGGAAATTCTGCCTGTCCTCAACAAAATTGATCTACCAAACGCTGACCCAGACCGGGTAAAGCAGGAGATTGAGGATGTTATCGGACTGGATACCAGTGAAGCGGTAATGGCCTCTGCCAAAGCCGGTATCGGGATCAAGGAAATTCTGGAGCAGGTGGTGAAGCAGGTTCCTGCGCCATCCGGTAATTCAGAAGAGCCGCTTAAAGCGTTGATCTTTGACTCTCATTACGATCCTTACAAAGGTGTTATCGTCTATGTGCGCGTAATGGACGGGAAGATCCGTGCGGGATCGAAGATTAAGATGATGGCAACGGAGAAGACCTTCGAGGTCATTGAAGTTGGTGCATTTATGCCGCGTATGACCATTGTCGATGAATTGAACATCGGGGATGTTGGATTTATCGTAGCTGGGATCAAGCATGTTGGAGATACCCGTGTCGGTGATACTGTCACTGACGCAAAGAATCCTACTGCTGAGCCGCTACCAGGCTACCGTAAGATCAACCCGATGGTATATTGCGGGTTATATCCTATTGAGACCTCCGATTATAACGATCTTCGTGAGGCACTTGAGAAGCTCCAGCTGAATGATGCTTCGCTAAGCTTTGAGCCGGAAAGCTCGAGCGCGCTTGGATTTGGTTTCCGTTGCGGATTCCTTGGACTCTTGCATATGGAGATCATTCAAGAGCGGATTGAGCGCGAGTTCAATTTGCCGCTGATTACAACTGCACCGAGTGTTATTTATCGAATCATGCTGACCAATGGCGAAATGATTCAAATTGACAACCCGTCACATTATCCGGAAATCGGAACGATTGACTACATTGAAGAGCCTTACGTTAAAGCAGCAATCATCGTGCCTAACGACTTTGTAGGTACTGTAATGGAGCTGTGTCAGAACAAACGTGGCGAGTTCGTAAATATGGAGTATCTTGATACTAACCGTGTAACGATTACTTACGAGATCCCACTGTCTGAAATCGTTTATGATTTCTTTGATCAGTTGAAATCAGGTACAAAAGGTTATGCATCCTACGACTATGAAATTTGCGGGTACCGTCGTTCGAATCTGGTCAAGATGGATATCTTGCTTAACAATGAGCAGGTTGATGCCTTGTCCTTTATCGTTCACCGTGATCGTGCATACAACCGCGGTCGTATCATCTGTGAGAAACTACGTGGGATTATCCCTCGCCAAATGTTCGAAGTGCCGATTCAAGCCTCTGTGGGTACGAAGGTCGTTGCGCGTGAAACCGTTAAGGCGATGCGCAAAAACGTACTTGCTAAATGTTACGGCGGTGATATTTCGCGTAAGCGTAAGCTGCTTGAGAAACAAAAAGAAGGTAAGAAACGCATGAAGCAAGTCGGCAGTGTCGAGGTACCACAAGAAGCATTCATGGCCGTACTGAAAATCGACGAATAACAAATCTGGAGCATCCAGGATGGAGTCTCCCCCACCGTATACCCACCGGAAAGGTGAAATGGTGGGGGAGTTTTCTTATTTGAAGGCTTGCGACAAGGCAATGTTTACGATAAAATGCAGGGGAATATCGCACTGCCGAAGGAGGAAAAGGGAATATGCAAGATCAGTCATCTATCAAGAAGCAAATTAAATCCTGCCCCTCTACCTATAAGACATTTAGCTTAGCGCTTCAAGCGTTGGTGATCCTTGCCAAGGAGAATACAACGTGCACGAGTAATGATATTGCGGGATCGATTCAATCCGAGGCGACACTTCTGCGACGAATTCTATCTGTCTTAGCAGGTGCTGGCATCCTTGAAACGCGTGAAGGACGTGATGGCGGATATAAGTTAAGCCGTCCTGCGGAGACCATTTTGCTCGGGGAAGTATACCATGCACTTCAGATTGCAGAAACACGTTGTCAGATCATGTTAGATGCAACAGGGGAACATTTATTTGGAACTAAGATGAAGTCTATTATTGAAGAGCTGACTGAAGAAATGGACCAAAGTATATACAATACATTGCAGAGATATACGATTCTGGACTTGCTAGAGCGAACTTATGAGCTCTATTGACAGTTTAACTTATCAGGAATATACTGTGCGTAATATAACACAGTTAAGGTCGTAGGTCTTAACTGTGATAAATTAGACACAGTAAAGATAATATTGGAGGAGTAATTTATATGTCTACACAGGTTGAGAAACAACAGGAATTTTTCACGGTATTAGAGGATCGTCGTTCTGTACGTTATTATGATCCAGCCGTCAAAATTTCGAAAGAAGAAATTGAAGATATTCTGAAAGTAGCGATCACATCGCCATCCTCTAGCAACTTGCAGCCTTGGCGGTTCCTGGTTATTGATGAGCAGGATTTGAAGGATAAGCTACTTCCTATCGCTTATAATCAGCAGCAGATTGCAGATGCCTCTGCGGTTATTGCCGTATTCGGTGATTTGGAGTGGTTTAATGAAGGCGAAAAAATTTATTCACGCTCGGTTGAAGCGGGTTTTATGACAGATGAAGTGAAGACCATGATGATCAATTCAGTAGATAACGGCTACCGTAGTATGAGCGAGGAAACCTTGAAGAAGATCGTTCATGTTGATGGTGGATTAGTAAGTATGCAACTGATGCTTGCCGCACGTGCGAAGGGGTATGATACCGTGGCAATGGGTGGCTATGATGCAGTGAAATTAAACGAAGCCTTTAATGTACCCGTAAGCTATGAGAATATTATGTTGATAGCGCTGGGTAAGGCTGCGAAGCCTGGGCGTCCTACGGTTCGACTATCCGTGGATGAGGTAACGAAATGGAATACGTTCTAATAAAAGAATAAGATTAGGTAGAGCTGGGAGGTAATCCCGGCTCTATTTTTTTTAGCAGGAGAAGTTTAGAATAAAAGGGGAGAAGAGCCGCTTTTGGTGAAGACAAAAAGATAGCGCGAGAGCTGCGGCTTGAAAAATTATCAAACGAAGTGTATGCACAAAAAATGTAAGGGGAGTTTTCGTTTGAAGCGATTATATTTGAAGCTTACGCCAAGTACCTTTAAGAATCGGATTTTGTTAGCTTTCTTACTGTTAGTACTATCACCCATTGCCATGCTCGTTCTGTATAACTTCAAAGAGACAGAACAAATGCTTCAGGATAATGCGGAAACGAAGAACATAGAGCAGCTTATTGGGATTAAGAATGGTTTTGTTGATCTCATGAGTCTCGTTATGAAAACTGGGTCATTACTTGAACAAGATACAACGATTTTATCGATAATGAAGAATCCCGAGCAATCTGATGAAATCACGAGAAAAAAGCTCGTTGAAAACAAGTTTGGAGCGATTGAAAATACATTCTTCATGAGTGGAGCGACGGTATATTATACTTTAATCGACCTTCATGGAAACGCATACACTTCCTTTATGCCGAGGGAAACCTTGAGCTACGACGAAATCCAATCGGAGGATTGGGTTCAAGCATTGAAGCGAGAAGGAGCGAATCGATATATATGGAATCCGAATGACAAGAATAATGTAGTCCGGGAAAGTACAACAAGTAAGAAAATGCTTAGTCTCTATGAGGTTATGCGTGATAATGGTTTTAACATTTATGCCTATGCAAGACTAAGTATCGATTATGAGGAGTGGTTTACTAGATCAACGTTAGGGAGTAAGCAGGAAGGGGCTTTTTTTCTGCTCGATGCCTCAGGGAGAGTGATGCTTAATCCGGATAAGGATGAGACCTTTTCACCTGATATTGCGCAGAGTATTGTGAAGAGCGCCAACCAGCGGCAGACAGAGCGTGCGGCATCCATCATCGATCCGAAGGAGAAAAGCTTATACACATACAGCTACATCGAAGAGTTGAATGGTTATGTCGTTAAAAAGGTACAGCTAGATCAGCTATTTCTTGAGGTGTACAAGCAGAAGCAACGATTTTTTGCTGTATTTGGAGTCATACTACTGCTATTTGTTCTATTAACTTATTTTATATCATCGACGATTACAGTGCCGCTAAAGAAGCTGCAGAAGAAGATGGAGATGACCGCTAAAACGAATCTCAAAATGAAATTACCCGAACAAGGGCGGGGAGAGATTCTTGCGCTGACTCAGAGTTTCAATATAATGATTCATGATTTAAATGAGCTGTTGCAGCGACTTCAGCTTGAAGAAAAACAGAAGCAATTCGTTCGATTTCAGGTGTTGCTCTCGCAGATGAACCCGCATTTCCTACTAAATACATTGAATACGATAAAGAGTATCGCCTTAGATAAAGATGATGATGAAATTTATGAAATTTGTGTTGCACTAGGCAAAATATTGGAAACAACATTAAATACGGAAGTGGATTTGATTCTGTTAAAGGATGAGATCGTACTGATTGAATCTTACATGGAGATTCAGCGGCAACGCTTCGGACATGGGATTGAGATTCAATATGATATCAACGAGGAGCTGCAATACGCATTAATCCCTAAATTCTGTCTTCAGCCCTTAATTGAAAATAGCTTGATTCACGGCTTCGGTCAGTCTGTGAAACAAGGGAAAATTGATATTTCCGCTAAGGTGACTGGACAACAACTATATCTGCAGGTTAAAGATAACGGCATGGGGATAGAGAGAGCACAGCTGAATAAGGCTGCACGGAAACGAAAAGGAATCGGTGTTCAGAATATTAGGGAGAGCTTAGAGCTGTTGTTCAAGAATCAACGGACAGGCATGGACATTGTATCATCAGACACAGGAACTGAAGTGATTATCCATTTTCCACTTCTTATTTCAAAACCTTACGATGGAGGTAAGCTCACATGTGGAGAACGTTAATTGTGGATGATGAACAACCCGCGGTTAAAAGTATACGGAAGTTATTCTTAAAGGCTGGAATTCCGTTTGAAATTATAGGTGAGGCGGAGAATGGAGAAGTAGGCTTACAAATGATTCGTGAGCTTCGACCTGATGTGGTAGTGACGGATATCAATATGCCAGTGATGGATGGGGTGAAGCTCCTTCAAGTTGCGCGAGAGGAAGGCTTCGACTGCCGATTTGTAATGTTGACCGCATTGAGTGAATTTGAATACGCTCGGCAAGCAATCGTATTTGGAGCTTCGGACTACATTCTGAAGCTATCTTTAGATCTACAAGGTTTGAAGCAGACCATGGATAAGGTTCATGCCGAGCTGGAGCGAATGGTGAAGATGAAGAAGGCAGATAAATGGTTTCCTGAGAAGCAACAAACGGGACCGACAGACCATGTGGAGATGAACAAAATAATTGCTTACATTGAAGAGCATTATTCTGAGGACATCTCGCTCAAATCCATGTCAGAGCTGATACGAATGGATGCCAGCTATATAAGTGACTTATTCAAGAAAAAGACAGGGAAAACGTTGACGAATTATATCCAAGAGCGGCGTATTCAGGCTGGAAAAATGCTGCTTGCCGAGACGAAGCTAACGATTAGTGAGATTGGTCAGCAGGTGGGCTTTGAGAACGATAATTATTTTATTAAAATTTTCAAAAAGTGGTGTGGCGTCACGCCAAATGAATTTCGCAAAGAACCAAAAAACGTTCTATAGTTTCCCAAATGTAGTTCATCCCCCAGAATCCGCTCTGATGATAAAGTTATAGACGTAGAGCACAACACATAATCCTTCCAAGGGGGAAGATATCGATGAAGAAAAAGTGGGTTCCTGCAGTGCTTTCTGTCTTATTAGCAGGTACGATGCTGGCTGGTTGTGGTACTAGTGGAAGTAATGATGCGCAGGGCAGTGCAAATGGACAAACAGCAAAGGAGAAAATAAAGCTTACGATGTGGGGGGCCGTTCCTGCAGAAGCCGGGCCTCAAGCTGTAATTGATAACTGGAATAAAGATCATCCAGACATTCAAGTCGAGTATATCCGTAATGTAAATGACGATGCTGGAAACTTAAAGCTGGACACTGCCTTGATGACCAATCAAAACATAGACCTTTTCATGAACTACGATCTTGCTCATTTACAGAAACGTATGGATGCAGGCGTTGCCTTGGATCTAAGCACGAAAACAGATTATGACATCGACAGCCAGATCGGCGAGGACGCAGCGATGTGGAAAATCAATGATAAGTACTATGGGATTCCAACAAAGAAAAATATGGCGTTTGTATGGTTGAACAAAGATATGCTGGATGCAGCAGGATTACCGATTCCTGCGGTGGACTGGACCTGGTCAGATCTTGAGGAGTATGCGAAGAAGCTGACGAAGCCTGGTGTGTACGGATTATTGCAGGCAGATTCCTCCTTCTCAACAACGATGGACGGTACGCTTGCTGGAATGGGTGTGAAACAGGCGGATGGTACTTCAAACTTTGGAAATGATCTATGGAAAGAACACCTGGAAATATTGCATAACATGATGTTCGTGGACAAATCCACACCGGAATATGGCGAGCAACTGACCAGTAAGATGCCGGTTGATACCATGTTCCTGCAAGGCAAAGCGGCAATGCTGGCAGCAGGTGAGTTTATTTTCCGAAATGCGAACAACTTGAAAGACTATCCGCATGATTTCAAAATCGCGTTCGCTGCGATTCCAAAAGTGAATAAAGATCAAAAGGATTATAAATATTCGTGCGGTGTGGGTGACATGCTTGCTCTTAATGCGAAATCCAAGAACCTGGATGCAGCTTGGGAGTTCGCAAAATGGTATGCGGATGGCGGTATGCTGCCAATGGCAAGCGGTGGTCGTATTCCAGCCTCTAAGAGTGTAGATAGTAAGGAAGCAATGAGCCTTCTCATGAAGGGTGTGGAAGACAAATATGATACAGATTCAATGAATAAAATTGTATTCGGCAAATTCCCATCCTTCCAGCTAAATGTAACTCAACAAGCCATTGATGCACGTAAAGAAGAGTATGAAAAATACTTCTTAAATAAGCAAGATATTGAAACCACGATGAAGAATATGCAAACCCGTTCGCAAGAGTTATTGAAATAATGAAATAGTTAGCACAAAAGAGAAGGAGGAAGATTTCTTCGTTCTTCTCTTTCGTATACCCATTTTTCAGCATACGAAAGGCGGCGATACCGTGAAGCGGAGAAGCTGGATGGACAGACAAGGCTGGATCGGCATGACCTTTATTCTTCCGAATATGATTGGTATTCTCTTATTCTTTATTATTCCTGCAATCTATTCCTTTGTTCTCATGTTTACGAATTATCAATTTTCAAATCCGAATTGGCAATTTACTGGGCTGGATAATCTCAAACGGTTGTTCCATGACGATAATTTCTATGCCTCGATCAAATATACGGTGATATTCCTGATATCGGTTCCAGTATCGATGGTGCTCGCCTTTATTGTAGCGCTATTTCTAAACCGCAGTGTGTATCTTAAAGGCATATTACGTGGAATGTTCTTCCTACCGTATATCTCCAGTGGAGTAGCCGTTGCATTTGTCTGGATGCTGTTATTTCAGCCTTCACAGGGACCCATCAATGAAATGCTTCGCTGGATTGGCATAACATCGCCGCCAGGCTGGTTTGCGGATACGGAAACCGCAATGTATGCCATTGATATCGTACAAATCTGGCTGATGCTTGGCTACAATATGATCATCTATTTAGCAGCACTACAGGAAATTTCGACAGAACAGCTGGAAGCTGCTCGGATTGATGGTGCAAGCACATTCAAAACAACATGGAAAATTGTATGGCCTCTTGTTAGTCCAACAACCTTCCTATTAATGATTACCGGATTAATTATGACGATGAAATCATTCTCGATTATTCAAGCCATTACGGCTGGAGGTCCTAGCGGAAGTACGACGGTCTTATCACTATTCGTTTATAAAACAGCATTCAGTTATTACGATATGGGATACGCTTCAGCCATTTCATGGTTCTTGTTCGCCGTCATTCTCGTCATTACAGTCTTTCAGTGGATCGGCCAAAAGCGCTGGGTTCATTACTAAATGACCCCATAAAGTGGGGCTTTGCGGGGGTCCTGAAACCATAAATTAAAGGAGCAGGCGGTATGAATGAAAATGCAGGAAACATGAAGGTGAAACTGCCAGTAACGATCATCATGTTTATTCTAGGACTATTTATGATTGTGCCTTTCCTATGGATGCTCAGCACATCCTTTCAGACACCTGCCGAGGTGTTTAACAAATGGCTGCCTTCATCTCTCAACTGGAGCAATCATATCCGGGTGTGGACAGGAAGCCATGATTTTGTTCCTTATTATTTAAATTCTCTTAAGATTTCAATGATTGGAACTGTGGGGGCTGTGTTTCTATCTGCCCTTGCCGCTTACGGATTTTCACGTACGTCGTTCAAAGGGCGAGATGGACTATTTGTCATATATCTATCGATGATGATGGTCCCACCTCAGGTGCTTTTTGTTCCAAAGTTTATCATGTTTAACTGGGTGGGGATTTACAATACGCATTGGGCGCTCATCCTGCCAGCCATGTTCTCGATCTTCGGTGTATTTATGCTTCGGCAGTTCTTCATGAGCATTCCTAAGGAAATTACGGAATCTGCTTTTTTGGATGGGGCGGGGCATTACAAAATATTTTTTCGCTTAATTCTGCCATTAGCGAAGCCAGCAATAGCAACGTTTGCTATCCTCGATTTCTCCTGGCAATGGAATGATTATGAGAATGCGCTTGTATTCTTGCAAAGTCCTAAGCTATATACCATTCCGCTTGGATTGCAGAATTTTATTCTTGAGAACAATGTGGACTACAACGGGATGATGGCTGCTTCATCGGCTGCGATAATTCCAATGATTATTATCTTCTTTGTGGGTCAGAAATACATTATTCAAGGGATTTCAAGTTCGGCTGTGAAAGGCTAACTTTAGGAGGGATACTTAACATGAGAACAGAAACGGTTAAATCCGATGTAACAATAGTCGGTGGGGGACTTGCAGGGATGAACGCGGCGATCGCTGCAGCGCGCCTTGGGTTAACAGTATCGCTAGTGCAGAATCGTCCTGTACTTGGTGGTAACTCGAGTTCAGAGGTTCGGGTATGGGTATGTGGTGCAACAGGACATGGTGTAAATCGATATGCACGTGAGACAGGCATTATGGGTGAGTTATTCATCGAGAATCAATACCGGAACCCGGAGGGAAATCCATACTTATGGGATCTAACCTTACTCGAAGCCGTGAAGGCAGAGTCGAATATCAGCTTGTTTCTAAATACCGATGTACGCGAAGTGGAAGCGGAAGGTGAGGCAGGGGATCGTACGATTCGCAGTGTGATCGGTTGGATGATGGGATCTGAGCGGTTGATTACGTTCGAGAGTGAGGCGTTCATCGATTGTACGGGTGATGGTTTGGTAGGCTTTCTAGCAGGAGCTGATTTTCGATTAGGACGTGAAGCCCGCCATGAATTTAATGAGGAATGGGCACCAGAAGTGCCTGATAACATTACATTAGGCAGTACATTATTGTTTTATACACAGGATACAGGAAAACCGGTACGTTATGTTGCACCATCGTTCGCGAAGGATATTACGACAACGTCGATCCCGATCCGTCGGGTCATTCGGAGTGGAGATTCAGGCTGTCACTACTGGTGGATTGAGTGGGGCGGTGAGCTTGATACGGTGGATGAGAATGAACGAATACGTGATGAGCTATCCTCAGTTATTTATGGGATTTGGGATTACATTAAAAACTCAGGTCATTTTGATGCCGAAAATATGACGCTGGAGTGGGTTGGCTCGATTCCGGGTAAACGTGAATACAGACGGTTTGTTGGTGATACGATTCTAACGCAAAATGATATTCTCGCGCAGCGTGAATTTGAAGACCGGATTGGATTCGGAGGTTGGTCAATTGATTTGCATCCACCGCAAGGGATGTACGCACAAGAGAGCGGCTCGAAGCATCTGCATGCGGATGGGATCTATCATATTCCATTTAGTTCACTCTATTCGAAGAATGTGCGGAACCTACTTTTCGCGGGTCGGAATATCAGCGCATCTCATGTGGCTTTTGGAACAACACGCGTCATGGCGACCTGTGCGATCATGGGTGAAGCGGCTGGAACAGGTGCAGCATTATCCGTCATCAAAGGTGTATCCCCTCGTGAAATTCGCAAGCAGCATATACATGAATTGCAACAGGTGATGTTAAAGCAAGATGCTTCGATTATTGGATTGCGTAACGAAGATCCTTTAGAGCTCGCGAGAAATAGTGAGATTCATGCGTCCAGTACGATGAAAGGCATATTACTGGATCGTCCAGCTGAAGCTTATGAGCTTTCTCATGACGTAGGAATTTTGTTTCCGGTTGAAGGTAATATCCTGGGGTTGAAGCTGCTTGTGTCAGCAAGTTCTCAGTCAGAGCTGACCGTTGAGCTATGGACGACTGGGCGTGCGGAAAATTACGTTCCAGCAGAGTGTAGACAGGTTGAAGTTGTAATACTACAAGCTGGGGATCAGCAATGGATTGATGTTCCAGTACAAGAGGAGCAGTGGAGTTCAATCGGCGAATGTAATATCTTCGCTATTATTCGAGCTAATGAGCATATTCAATTGCATATTTCAGAAACCCCAATCACAGGTGTTATTACATTTGAGCGAGGTGTTAAACCTGTAGTCGATTCAGCGCTGGAGGATCATCAGCCAGATCAGCCGGTGATGGAGTGGAGCATGAAACAGCTTGTACGCAGGCATTTCTGTTTTGCGGTTGAAACATCCGCGTATGCTGCATCCAAAGTCACTGACGGGTATGTCCGGCCTTTTGCAGGGCCACATAGCTGGGTTTCTGAGCCGATGACTGCTGGTAGAACGGAGTGGTTAGAGGCGCGTCTGCCGGATGCTGCTTCAGTATCTGAAATTCATTTTACTTTTAACGATGATGTTAATGAGGATCTTATTAACTTACATCACCATGAAACGCCATTTCTAGTGATTCCTGAACTGGTAAAGGCTTACGATGTAGAGTTGCTCATTGATGGCGTGTGGCAAGTCATGTTCCGCGTCAAAGACAATCATCGCCGGAAGAACGTACATCGTTTAGTGAAGCCTGTCCTTACGGACGCTGTTCGGATCATTATTCATGAAACTAACGGAGGAGAACGTGCAGAACTCGTGGAAATGCGGATATATTAAGAAGAAATGGCTTAGCCGTCCCTATAGGGACGGTATCTGTTTTTACGAGAAACACAAAATATAGGATAACGTAAAAACTTATATTTTTTGTATTTTAAAATAGTGTTCATTTATGAATGATCATCCTTAGGGGGAGCCGTCAGGCTTCCCTTTTCTTGTTTTTTAGATTACACTAATCAAACGATATTTTTATATAAAGGAGACAGCTAATGACCACGAATACTAACGGCCGTCCCCCTGAGGCCGTATACATTCATATTCCTTTTTGTACCAATAAGTGCTTTTATTGTGATTTTAATTCCTACGTTCTCAAGGATCAGCCGGTGATGGATTATCTGGAGGCTTTGGATCGGGAAATGGAGCAGACCGTCAAGATCACCCCTCCGGGTGTCATCAAAACAATCTTTGTCGGTGGTGGAACCCCAACTGTACTGAAACCGGATGAGATGGCTTATTTTCTAAAATCGGTTCGAACACATTTCCCGAACTGGGATAAAGATATCGAGTTCTCCATGGAAGCGAATCCGGGAACAACGGATTTAGATAAGTTGACGGTTATGAAAGAAGGCGGCGTGAATCGGGTGAGCTTTGGTGTTCAGGCGTTTCAGAACGAACTCCTTACGGGCATTGGCCGGATTCATAATGTTGATGATGTATATCGCAGTTTAGAGAATGCTAGAGCAGTCGGACTTAACAACCTGTCGGTTGACCTTATGTTTGGTTTACCGAACCAAACAGTCGAGATGCTGAGCGAAAGTATTCGCAAGGCGCTCGAGCTAGATTTACCCCACTATTCTATTTACAGCTTGAAGGTGGAGGAGAACACTCTTTTTCACACCCTATTTAATAAGAACAAACTTCCGCTTCCTAATGAAGAAGACGAACTGCAAATGTACCTCTTGTTGATGTCATCGATGAAGGAAGCGGGCTATAATCAATACGAAATCAGTAACTTCGCAAAACCAGGCAAGGAGAGTCGTCACAATATCACTTACTGGCGTAATGAAGATTATTATGGTCTTGGAGCAGGAGCACATGGATATGTGGGGCGCCAGCGGCATATTAATGTTAAGGGCGTAAATCCTTATATTGAAGCAACACGCAAAGGCCTGCCTCGATTAGACGCATACCCCATCACTGAAGCAGAAGCGATGGAGGACTTTATGATGGTTGGCTTGCGAATGCATAATGGTGTCTCTAATGAGGCTTTTCAGGCGCAATTTGGGCGTTCGATGGAGGATGTATTTGCGAAATCCTTGCATAAGATGCTGCACGCGGGTCTGCTTGAGCACGAAGAGGGTACTTACCGACTCAGCAAGCAAGGAATCCTTTTTGGGAATGATGTTTTCGCAGAATTTGTAGGCGCACTGACAGAGGTTTAATTTTAAAATACCTCTTGAATTGTAATTCACTCTGTTGTATATTTATTCATATTATCAACAGAGGGGTGAATTTAAGTGCTTGCCAAAACGGAAATGATCCGCCATTCGTCTCCTGCAGGAGATGCACAGGTGATTTGCAGAAACGCTGTGATAGAAGATGTTGAACCGTTGTATCTGATGATAGAAGAATACGCACAGCGCGGGATCATGTTGCCCCGTTCCAGGCAGGCGCTGACTCGCCAGATCGATCAATTTGTGATTGCCGAAATCGAGGGTAGATTCGTAGGCTGTGGTTCGCTTTTTAAGCTCGGGAATGATCTCGTTGAGATTCGCTCGATCGGCTTGAATGACGAGGGTAAGGGAAAAGGTATAGGCTCTATGATTTTGGCGAAATTGGTGGAGGAAGCCAGAAACCAGAAAATCCCTAAAGTCATGGCACTAACCTACGCCGTTGATTTCTTTCTAAGAAATGGATTCGAAGTCGTGGAGAAAGAGATTTTTCCCGAAAAGGTATGGACAGATTGCGTGAATTGTAAAAAGCAGCATGCCTGCGATGAAATAGCAGTACTTAAGATGCTGAACTGAGCGTGTAGTCGCTTATTATGAATATAATGCACTTCCATTAGTCTGTTATCCGACTATTGGGGGTGTTTTTTCTGTTATTGTAGAATGGATTATATGAATGGACAGAAAGATGGTGCTACTTTATACTTTAGATTGGGATTTTTTTGAATAAATGTAATGATGAATCTTGGAATGTTGGTTACTTAATCGAATGGAGGGAATTAGGATGAGTCGTACAAACAGAACTGCGGTATATTTGCTAACTCTGTTGCTTATTTTTGTAATACCAATACAAGCTTTTGCCGCGGATAAACCTATTACCATTAATATTGATAACGAGAAAGTGGATTTTTCTGTCCAACCCCAGTATATAAACGGAGTTGTGTATGTTCCGATTAGAACGATTTGTGAAAAATTAGGGATAGCTTATGAGTGGAATAACCAAACCAAAACCGTATCAGGAGTGAAGGGCAATAAGGAGTTTGAACTAAAGTTGGGCAGCAGTGAGGTCATATATAATGGTAAGGCTAGAGCTTTACATGGTCAATCCTTTCTGCAGAACGGAACCATTCTTGTTCCACTAAGATTTGTTGCAGAATCTATACAGAATGCGGTAATATGGGACGGCTCAACTTATACTGCCAGTATTACTACAGACGGAGTATTGGAAGCACAGGAGTAATCGATTATGATTTAAAACTACAAAGTAGTACTTAAGATGCTGAACTCACTTGACAATGTCAATGTCAGTTTGGTATTTTTGTATTAGTGGTTAGCACTCATCTGAGTCGAGTGCTAACGAATCGGAGCCAACAGCCGATAGGAGGGGATAACATGTTAACTGATCGCCAGAGAATGATACTAAATGCAATTGTAGATGATTATATTTCATCCGCAGAACCGGTAGGATCTCGCAGCATTTCTAAACGGGGTGATGTAGGGTACAGCCCTGCGACCATTCGAAATGAAATGGCTGACCTAGAGGATTTGGGTTATCTCGAGCAGCCTCATACATCGGCAGGGAGAATTCCTTCCCATAAAGGATACCGATATTATGTGGATCATCTGGTACCGTGGAATTCCGCCGAAACGGCAGAGATGGGCACGATCCGCGCTTTTTTTGCCGAGAAGCTGAATGCGATGGAGCAGGTAATCCAACATGCGGCGATGATTCTTTCCAATATGACGAATTACACTTCCATCCTTCTGGGACCGGAGGTTTTTCATACATCATTGCGTCATTTTCAGTTGTTACCACTAGATGATAAAACCGCTGTAGCGATTATTGTTACAAGTACGGGTCAAGTTGAGAACCGTACGGTGAACATTCCACCGGAGATATCCGTTTCCGAGATGGAGAAAGTGGTTAACCTACTGAATAGTAAGCTGGTCAATGTACCACTCTATAAGCTGAAGACTCGGCTGTATTCCGAGCTTGGCGAGGAAATGCAGCGTCACATCTCACATTATGAAGAATTAATGCAAGTGCTGGACATTGCGCTGGAAAGTGATCAAGAGCAGCGTATCTATCTTAGTGGAGCCACGAATATGCTTACACAGCCTGAGTTCAAGGATGTTGATAAGGTGAAAAGCATTCTTGATCTGCTGGAAGAGACGCCTACATTGCTCAAAATGCTGGCCCCTACAACAGGCGGCACAGGTATCCAGGTCCGAATAGGGACGGAGAACAATCATGAAGCGTTCGCTAACTGCAGTCTGATCACCGCCACTTATTCTCTTGATGGGCAGGCACTGGGGAGCATAGGTATCCTTGGTCCGACACGAATGGAATATGCAAGAGTGATGGGGATCTTGGGCATTTTATCCCGAGATTTGACAGCGATGCTGGCACACTGGTATAAGTGAACAGAGTCAACATTGATTACGTGAATGATTTTAAGGAGGTGAAGACAACTTGAAAAAGGAACAAGTTCAAGATGCTAATGAATTCAAAGATGATTTGATAAATGAGGAACTTGAGGCTAATGTAGCTTCTGAAACCAACTCATTTACGACAGAAGAAATTAGTGAAGGTGCTTCAGGCACAGGTGCGGAGGTAAAACGTCTGCAGGATCTCGCTGACGAATATCAAGGACGTGCGCTGCGTGCGCAGGCTGATTTTGATAACTTCCGTCGTCGTACTCAGAAGGAGAAAGAAGAGTTGGCTCAATATGCCACCTCCAAGCTCGTGACTGAATTGCTTTCAGTACTGGACAATTTCGAGCGTGCGTTAGTCACTACTCCCAGTAGCCCTGAGTCCGAAGCTTTCGTTAAGGGTGTTGATATGATTTTCCGTCAGCTAGATGGGGTATTGAAGTCCGAGGGACTTACGGCTATGGAAACAGTAGGCCAGCCTTTTAATCCTGAATACCATCAGGCTATTATGCAGGTGGAGAGCGAGGAGTACGAAGAGGGTATCGTAACGGAAGAGGTCCAAAAGGGATATCTCCTGAAAGATAGAGTCCTTCGTCCTGCTATGGTCAAAGTCAGCATGTAATCTGTATATATAGGACGGGCAGTATCTGTCCGCCATCGGTACCAACCGAATTTTTAAATATTTTATTATTTTAATGAGCGAATGCTCCATATACCTTTAGAGGAGGCAAATTATTGTGAGTAAAGTTATCGGTATTGACTTAGGAACCACGAACTCTTGCGTTGCCGTAATGGAAGGCGGCGAAGCCGTTGTAATTCCAAACCCAGAGGGCGCGCGTACAACCCCTTCGGTGGTAGGTTTTAAGAAAGACGGCGAACGTATCGTCGGTGAAACAGCTAAACGCCAGGCAATTACTAACCCTGATCGTACGATCAGCTCGATTAAACGCCATATTGGTACGAACCATAAAGAAAGCATCGATGGTAAAGAATACTCTCCACAAGAAATTTCAGCAATGATTCTGCAAAAGCTGAAATCCGATGCAGAGGCATATCTTGGCCAAACCGTTACTCAAGCTGTTATCACAGTTCCTGCTTATTTCAATGACAGCCAGCGTCAAGCTACTAAAGATGCAGGCAAAATTGCAGGTTTGGAAGTTCTACGTATTGTGAACGAGCCAACTGCTGCAGCTTTGGCTTACGGTCTTGAGAAATCTGAAGATCAAACGATCCTTGTCTATGACCTTGGTGGCGGTACGTTCGACGTATCTATCCTTGAACTGGGCGATGGTTTCTTCGAAGTAAAAGCTACAAGCGGTGACAACAAACTTGGTGGCGACGACTTTGACCAAGTGGTTATGGATTACCTTGTATCCGAATTTAAGAAAGAGCAAGGCATTGATCTGAGCAAAGATAAATCGGCTGTACAACGTTTGAAAGATGCTGCTGAAAAAGCGAAAAAAGAATTGTCAGGCGTACTGACAACTACTGTATCTCTTCCGTTCATCACAGTTGTTGACGGAGTACCACAGCACTTAGAGATCAACCTTACTCGTGCTAAATTCGATGAGCTGACTACTGGTCTAGTTGAACGTACTTTGGGACCTACTCGTCAAGCCTTGTCTGATGCTGGCATGACGCCTGCAGACCTTACTAGAATCGTTCTGGTAGGCGGTTCTACTCGTATCCCTGCGGTACAAGATGCTATCAAGAAACTTACTGGTAAAGAGCCTCACAAAGGTGTGAATCCAGATGAAGTAGTAGCACTGGGTGCTGCTGTTCAAGCGGGTGTATTGACTGGTGAAGTAAAAGACGTTGTATTGCTCGACGTAACTCCGCTTTCCCTCGGTATTGAAACTGCAGGTGGCGTGTTTACGAAGATGATCGAGCGTAACACTACGATTCCTACAAGTAAATCCCAAGTATTCTCGACCTTTGCTGACAACCAACCTAGCGTAGAGATTCACGTGCTGCAAGGTGAACGTCAAATGGCAAATGGCAACAAAACATTGGGACGCTTCATGTTGAACGAGATTCCACCAGCACAACGCGGTGTACCACAAATCGAAGTTTCTTTCGATATTGACGCCAACGGTATTGTGAATGTGTCTGCAACTGATAAAGGCACGAACAAGAGCCAAAAGATCACCATCACTTCTTCCGGCGGTCTGAGCGACGCAGAAGTAGAACAAATGATGAAGGATGCCGAGCTTCACGCTGAGGAAGACCGTAAGCGTAAAGAATTGGTAGAAGCGAAGAACAGCGCTGACCAACTCGTGTATTCCACTGAGAAAGTGATCAAAGATCTTGGAGATAAAGCTGATGCTTCCGAAGTTGAAAAAGCTAATGAAGCTAAAGATAAAGTGAAAGCAGCTCTTGAAACTGACAATCTTGAAGAAATCAATGCAGCTACAGAAGCATTGACTGAGATTGTACAACAGTTGTCCATGAAGCTGTACGAACAAGCTGCTCAAGCAGAGCAAGGTGCTGAAGGTGGCGCTGGAGCTGCTGAAGGCGCTCCTAAGAAAGACAATGTAGTTGACGCTGATTATGAGGTTGTTGACGAAGATAAGAATCAAGGGTAACCTTAGACGATAAGTGTATAGGGCGTAACTGATAAATTCTTATATAGTTAAGAAGGGAAGGTCAAAACCGGGTCATCCCGTGTTTTGACTTTCCTTTTGTAATATCAGTTTGCACACTCTTCGCGAATGCGCCTTCTGATATTGTAAGAATAAACATCTGCTGGAACTGGATGGTCAGAGCCTGGGGTTTTATCGTATAATGGTTTCTTTGACAGAGAATTAGGAATTTGAGTATGTAACGTACGGAGGTGAAAGCAGTGGCAGATAAACGCGATTATTATGAAGTGCTTGGCCTCAGTAGAGATGCTTCAGACGACGAGGTGAAGAAAGCGTACCGGAAATTGGCGCGCCAATATCACCCAGACGTGAATAAAGCAGATGATGCTGAAGCTAAGTTTAAAGAAGTAAAAGAAGCTTACGATGTTCTTAGCGACGGACAACAGCGAGCTAGATATGACCAATATGGCCATATTGATCCTAACCAAGGTATGGGCGGCTTCGGAGGCGGCGGTGGCGGCGACTTCGGAGGACTAGGCGATATCTTTGATATGTTCTTTGGCGGCGGCGGACGTCGTGATCCTAACGCACCACAGCGCGGTGGAGATTTGCAGTACACCATGACCATTGAATTCAAGGAAGCGGTATTCGGTAAAGAAACCGATATTACTATCCCACGTACAGAAACTTGCGATACCTGCTACGGCTCCGGGGCTAAACCGGGTACTAAACCAGAGACTTGTTCCACTTGTCATGGTAGTGGGCAACAGGAATTCGTACAGAATACACCACTTGGACAGATGCGTAATCGTCGTCCATGTTCGCATTGCAGTGGTACAGGTAAGATTATTAAAGAAAAATGTACGACTTGTAGCGGACAGGGTAAAGTTAAGAAGCAACGTAAGATTCATGTGCGTATTCCTGCCGGTGTCGATGACGGCGCGCAGCTGCGCATGACTGGTGAAGGCGAAGGCGGCTTACGTGGCGGTCCTGCTGGAGACTTGTATATTGTTATCCGTGTTAAATCGCATGATTTCTTCGTGCGTGAGAACGATGATATTATGTGCGAGGTTCCACTTACGTTTGCACAGGCCGCACTTGGCGATGAGATTGAGATTCCTACCTTAACGGAAAAAGTGAAGCTGAAGATTCCTGCAGGAACACAGACCGGTACTTTCTTCCGTCTCAAAGGCAAAGGGGTTCCACGTCTACGTGGATCTGGTCAAGGCGACCAGCATGTTAGAGTCATTGTTGTGACACCTAGCAAGCTGAATGACGAGCAAAAAGATTTGTTGCGACAGTTCGCCGCTCTAAATGGAGAAAACACTCATGAGCATGAGCAATCCTTCTTTGATCGTGTGAAGCGTGCGTTCCGCGGGGACTGATATTTCTAATTTAATTAGTTGAGTAAATAAAAATAAAGCAGAGCAGCGATCCCCTCGTTATTTGGGGATCGCTGCTCTGCTTTTTTGGTTAGTAGAGACGACTTACCAATTTCATGTAGCGCCTTTAAGAAGGTGCTAGAAGCCGCGAAAATCTACGAGCCCGCAAACCCGGCAAACACGACTGAACTTCAGGACCCCGCACCCCGCGCCAGTAACCCGACCCCAGTAAAGCCCGGCTGTGTTCCAGGTTTTTTAACAAACTATCTACTTTGAATTATCTGCACAGGTTATCGGACCCAGACGGCGTTATTAGCGAATTTATCGTCCAGTGCAGCTATTGCCCAAAAAAGTGTTTATTATTGGTGCTTTTCAGGCGAATAGCGACTACAGTCCGATAGTGGCATCGGATCGGCAAGGAAGAAATATGACCTAAAGACGAAAGAATCCCAGCAGCCAATGCCTGCTGGGATTCTTTCTTTTAAAGTGCAACTAGAGGTTGTTCGAAGAACGTAGATCCTCGAGCACACGGCTCAGAATCGTTGCTGCTTGTGCACGAGTCAGAGTACCTTGTGGATTGAAGTTATCTGCAGTAACACCTTTGAGATAACCTTTGGTTACAGCATAGGCTACAGCGTTGCGTGCTTCCGCAGCGATGCTGTCGGCATCCTTAAAGCTTAAAGGTGTTTTGGCTATTGTAAGATCTGCACCAAGGGCCTTAGCAATGATAAGAGCTGCTTCCTCGCGGGTCAGCACATCACGAGATCCGCTTTCTTTGATGCGAGTATTCCAAGTGTCACCTTTTCCAAGTAGACGGTCGAAGAGCGTTAGAAGCTCTGCCTGATTTAAGGTGTCGGCAGGCTTAAAGCTGCCATCGGCTCCTTTGCCAGCAATGATACTATGGGCAGCAAGGACCTCGATATCGGTTTGAGCCCAGTGTGTGCCAATATCTTTAAAGCTTATATTTCTGGATGCTGCGCTGTAAGAACCATCACCAGTAACGTTAAACTGTAGAATCCCATCTTTATTGATAGAACCAGGTTGCAGGTAGGACCATTTACGATCTTTTGATTCTACATAAGCAGCAGTCTTTCGAGCATCATGTAGACTGGCGGCTTTTAGATTAAGCTGAAGGATGATCGGCTTTCCGGTTGTCCAACCATTTTTGATGGTGAGAATAGAAGAACCGATATTTATTGCGGCTGAGCTACCTGCTAAAACTGCTGTATTGCCCGCATCTGTCAGGCTAATCGTAAGGGTCAAGCCGTTGCTGTTGATGAAATCCGGAAGAGTCGCCGCTGGAATAAGTACATTGAACCCACTACCGTTTAGGCGGAGCGTATTCTCCGATTTTTTTAACTGCTCGGCTTGGGCCGGGGTAAGAGAAATAACCACTTGGCTATATTTATTGAAGCTTACATCGCTTAGATCAAGTACAGAAGTCTTGTCTTTTGCATTCTGGATCGAATTTGCTAATGCAGTATCTAAGATGTTGAATACCGCTGAAGGCTTGCCGCCTGCTGGATCTGCGGTCTCTACCAGCTTCCCTGATTTTAAAGTGGTTCCAGAAGCAGGAGCACTGGTTGCTGTAGGTACATACGAATCAGTTGATGGTGTTGATGTCGGAGTTGCTGTTGGTGACTCTGTTGGTGTAGGTGTCGGCGTCGGCGTTTCAGCTGTCTTAACAGTTACACTTACCGTTCTCAAACCGGATGCGATTGTTGATTTTGTAGCATCATTCAAGACCTGTACATCGTACAGCTCAAAGTCGTATTTTCCCACAGTAGATGGTTTGAAGGTTATTTTGCCTAGTGAACCTGAGCCGTGATAAGCACCACCTGACAGATTGACATTATACTGTGTCAGTTTGCGGCCGTCTTCTAAATCATAGGTTTGTGAGAATTCTGTAAGTGGAATACCAGAGAAATTCTCCTCTTGATACGTTGCCAGTTGTACGCTTGGCTGGATCGCCGGTGTTTCGAGAGAATCATCGTAAATGACAGCGAATGAAGCCCCATAGACGCCATAAACCTCATCTGTCACGGAATACCCAAGATCAATGGTTACCGGTTGCCCCTCATCAATGGTGGCTGCAGATAGAGACGGAGTTACATTGAAAATACCATCTCCTGTGCTATAAAGCAGTCGCTGAGCATAATCATCGTCGTCCGCGCCGTTACCTACTTTATCAACCACATAGATTTTGTACTCATTAAGTCCCTCGTTAACAGGAACGTCAATGGAAAAAGCACCGTTATTTGCAATCACACCGCCAAATTTATAAGTATTCCCATCATAATGTTTACCTTCGGCGTACACGGTAAACCAGTTTCCAATAGGTTGTGTATTAGAAATATAATAGGCCATGAGGTCATCATCAATAAAACCGCTGATTTGAGCTGCACCAGGATCGGTTGGCGCCTCACGTTCATACTCCTCAAGTGTGATGCCGGAAACGATTGGCTTCTCCGTATCAATTGTGAACTTGATCTTTTGATTCTTGAGCAGTTGCCCATTAGGAAGCACAGGCGTGATGTAGTAGTGACCATCTGCTAAAGTAGACTTGGCGGAAGTCTCCAGGTCTGTTAAAGTTCCATTCCAATTTGGAATCTCGTATACGCCACGATAAACCTTTTCATCAATAGAATAAACTTCACCTAAAACTGTTGCAGGAGCATCTATTGGAGAGGCTACGAAACTTATGCCATCCAGTTCTTCATTGACAGAGAAGGTAAGGGTGGTGTCGTCTGAGCGTCCATCGCCATTAGGAGAAATCTGTGGACTTTCAAAAGAAAGTTGATTAACAGGCTCTAAATTGAATTTATCGCCGACAAGTGCATTAAAGGGAAGGCGAAGAGTTTCTGTATCAGAGGTTAGGAACAGGATTCCTTCATATGCACCCTCTTTTGCTGTGTCAGATACCTTTAGTGAAAATTGTGCATATTGATCTACACCTGAGGTAACGCTGTCTGGTGCAATATTAATACTAATGTCACCAGGTGCTTCTGTAAGCCATTTGGTGGACAGAGTATAGGTTGATCCTTTCTCATTAAAATTTTCTACATAAACTGATTTCGTTACGCTAGCCCCTTTTGGGAGCAGGCCAAAGGACAAGGAACCTGTGTAATAAGGGATTTCTACAGTACCTGGAAGACCACTAATTAAGCTCTCCCCGACTTTAGCAATAGATTCAGCTTTTGATGATTTCTCCAAATTAATTAATCCGGCACCTTGTTGATACAAAGAGTAAGCATCTCCATTACGCTTGAAGATAGGATCCGCATTGTTCATCAGCAGTGCTTTAATTTCATTTGGCTTAAGGTTAGAGTTTTCACTCAATAGCAAAGCGACAGCTCCTACAACATGTGGGGTTGCCATACTGGTTCCGCTTTTTAAGCCATAAGCATGTTCGTAATCCCCAGTCCAGCTAGGTATCGTCGAGTTGATATTGACCCCTGGCGCAACAACATCAGGTTTGATTAGATAATCCGGCATCCCCGGACCCATAGAGCTAAAATTAGCTAACTGATTTACTTCAAGCGCTATATAGTAACTGATTATATCTTTAGCAGCCTTCATCTGAGTTTTTATCTCTTTGCCATCTTCTTGAGTAATTCCGTAGGTAGGAATGTAATTCCCGGGCGCACCGAGGGTGGGACTGAGTTCACCTTCAGCATTATTAGCAATTAGGACAAGCTTGGCTCCAGCTGCTTTGGCATTTAGAGATTTATCTCCGAAGCTCAGCTCACCTCGATCGACAAGGACTACCTTATCTTTGACATCCAAATTTGTGTAATTGGAAGTAGCTCCAAGACCAGCGTAAACGATCTTACTACCGGCGATATTATCAACTAAATCTGGGGAATAAGTGGCTAATGTCCCTGGAATTTTTTTAACATCGCCAATATCAAAGAATGGGGTATTCACTGGGGTAGTAGAAGCACCTACACTAAGTGCAAGTTGAGATCCAGCAGGTTCGCCTAATGTTCCTACATCCGGTCCAGCGTTACCGGCGGCAACAACAACATTTACGCCCGATTTTATGGCGTTGTCTATCGCGATTGAACTTGCGGAATAACTTTGGTTGACATCAGAGCCCAGGGAAAGGTTAATGATATCGGCTCCATCAGCGACCGCTTTCTCAATACCCGCGATTACAACCGCTGTTGGACCGGAACCGTAAGGGCCAAGTACGCGATACGCGTACAAATCCACTTCAGGTGCAACATCCAATATTGTACCGGCTACATGAGTGCCATGCGAGGTTTCATATGGGCTACCATTTTTTGGAGGGAAGTTAGCGTCAGGAGGTGTTTCTGACGGATCATTATCCTGATCATAGGCATCGTACCCCCCCTTATAATTATCCTTTAATAAAGGGTGATTTTTATCGATGCCAGTATCGACAACCGCTACCTGTACCCCTTCCCCTGTGTAACCTAATGCATGTAGTTTATCCGCACCTATAAGATTGCCGCTGTCCGAATAAGAACGTGTAACAGGCAAAGTCGCTAACTCAACACTGTCTGCTAACGCATGGACTTCATCATTTGGATAAACAGCTGCAACGCCCGGAAGCTCTAACAGCTTGTTAACTTGATTGGCTGGCAGAGTAATGGAATATCCGTTAAAAATCTCACTGTATTCAAAACCGATATCGGCATCGATTTTCTGCGCTGAGGAAATAAAACTTTTATGCTCCGAGATAATTTTACTGCGTTGTAAGGAGACTGAGGATCGTAAAGAAGAAGTTTTAGCCTCATTTTCATACACACTGACTGGTTTATTAGTTAATTCCACAATTACGGATACTGGTGCTGAACCTTTGAGCACACCCGCGTAGTTATGAGGGGTCGCACTTTGAGACTGTACATTATTAACTAGGTTAGTTGATGATTCAAGGGATGAGTTCGCAAATGCAGCGGATGGAAAAAGGACAGAAACAGCCAGTCCGAAGCTCGCCGCCCCAATACCAATTCTTTGAATAGAGTGTTTAAAGGTACGTTTCAAATAAGTTCATCCTCCCAAAATGAATTTTTATATTGCAGTGTGTATCTGTAATTCTCCTCCTCAACATAAAATGTAAAAAATTATGAAAATTAAATTTATTCTACAGCTATAACTTCAAATCGAATATACAACTTTAGTACTATATTGCAGGGAAGCGTCGAGGAAAATGTCGAATTCCCAGTAAATAAGTGGAGTATGAGAAAAAAAGGGCATAAAAGAAGTGAAATGAAGACAATATAAAGGAATGCAACAGATATCTGAATTTCAAGCGAGAGCGGGGATAAGATGTCGGAAAGATCTATTTTGGCTTATTTTAAAAGTCCTGAAGAAGCGGAGGGTGTTGCTCGTAAGCTCCGTGCACTTCGGGCCATTGAAATTTCCGTTGATCGCTTCAGTAGATATGGAGGCACGAGCTTTAGCTCAGGGGTAAACCCAGTGACAGGCAATGTTGCCAGAATGGACTCCATGACTGCTGAGCGTGCACACACAGGCATACTAGCTGCTGCTGATACCAGCGCCAGTGGGATGAGTCATGGCGGAGATGGAGGACCGACGGGTAGAGATATTTTACTTACGGTGATCTTGAATTCGGAGTCCCATGATCAAGCATTACGCATAATTGAAGAAGCAGGCGGGATGATTTGAATAATAATTTTCTTAATAAGAAGGGAGACGATCGATACTATGGATAGAGAGAACTCGCAAATATTCTCAAAGACCGAGAAGATGAAAATGCTGTACGAGGCGAAGGCAGAGGACGTAGAGTTTTCAGCAGCGGAGGCAGATCTGGAGGATATCGAAGCCCAGGCCCGGGCTCTAGAAGCAGACAAACGTCAGCTGCATGAAATTATGAAAAAAGAATAGATGCTAAAGTTAGGGCAGATACCTCACATTGTGGGGTATTTTTGCGTACTGGTGTGTATAATTAAGAGAATAGCCCAAGCAGGGGGGAGAATATGGACAACGTTATTTTATGGATAGGTTTAGCACTGCTTATCGCATTCTTAACTTTTATGAATCAGAAGCAACTGTACTCTTCAAAAGTAAAACAGGCCTACCGTGAGCTGCGGGAGCTAACTGAAAAAGTTCGGCTGGAACGATCTGAGGCAAGCGATTTATACCGTTGGGAAGTAGAATTAGCGGAGATGGAGAAACACCCGAACGAACTTAATAAACTGGATGCTGAGATTGGGCTTCGCCAGGCCTTTGTGATGTATTTGGAACGGCATTCTCCTCTGGATGTAAGACTTCCAAGTTTAAAGGAGGCTGCTGCCCATCAGAAGGATTCGGTGTGGGGCATCAAAATGGGAGATTACGGACCCAAGAAATAAATAAGGAAATGTACATAAAAAGAATAGGCACTGGTTCGAACCCTGGCTGGAATTACGGCTGGGGTTTTTGTTATTACATCTAAATCTCTAATATCTAGAAAAAGGCTTAATTTGGTAGAAATTATAGGGAGGTTTTCCCTGCGTATCATCACTTAGGATTATTTCAGGGATCAACTATTAGAAAGGAGTAATACCCGCTCGTCATTGGTCTATTTTAATTACGAATTAATTTCAGCTTAATAAAAATGATGTATTACTCTCTGCGTAATAAGCGCGTATAATTGATCAAATATACTTCAAGATGACGCGAATAACTTATTGATATTCAGGAGGAATTATTATATGGGAATGGTACACTCTCAAGGAGTTACCGATGAGCTTGTTGTCCGATCTTTAGAAAAAAATTTAGCGATTATCAGGTTTGATCTTAATCGACGAGTGGCTTATGTGAATGAAGTTTTTGCTAGTTCGATGGGGTATAGCAAAGAAGAGATGTATGGGATGCACCACAAAGAGTTTTGCTTTTCTCATTTTGTAAATAGCCCGGGCTATGAGTTGTTCTGGCAAGATCTTTTTTTAGGGAAAAGTTTTCAGGATAAAATCGAACGGATGGATGCAAAAGGAAATGCGGTATGGTTGGAAGCTACATATATGCCAGTCTTTGATGAAAACAATGAACAGGTCATTGGCGTATCCAAGATAGCGGCTAATATCACGGAGCGTCAAAATAACATGAGTGTTGTGGTGCAGCGGATGCAAGAGATGTCGGACAACCTGAATCAAAGAGCTGAGAAAGGGATTGAACGCAGTCAAGAACTACTACGGAGTGTCGACAAAATTGCCGAAGTATCGATCGAAAATACACAGACGTTAGCGAATCTGGAGAAACAAGCGGTATCGATTCAGGGTATTGTACAAACGATTCGTAATATTGCTTCGCAAACGCAACTCTTAGCGCTTAATGCAGCAATTGAAGCGGCACATGCCGGGGAGTTTGGGCGAGGTTTTGATGTGGTGGCAAAAGAAGTTAGGAAGCTATCTTCCATGGTGCAGGATTCGATCATTCAAGTGAAAGATAGTGTGGATGCGATCACGCTGGAAATCGAAAAGATCTCCAAAGGAACAAACCAGGTACAAGAAAATATAGAAGATAGTCAACAGCAGATTCAAATCGCATTAGATGATTTCAAGAATATTTCTTCTTCAGCCCAGGATTTAGATACACAAGCGCGAGAGGTTATGAATATTGTTTAGTCTGTTGTATGTAATTTGTGAGATATAAGAAAAAGGGTCAATCTCCTACTTACGGGAGACTGACCCTATTTTTTGTTGGAGGTAGCCGATTTTGTTAATAATCAACACAGGAATCATGTATCGATGATTGGTGATGTCTCCGGTAGCGCCAGTCGCCCCAACATACCCTGATAATTCTGATGATACCAGTCGATGGGGAGCTACTAGTTTCTCCGTGCTATCCTTTCCCCAGAATGATATTTGGATGGGGTTGGTTGGCAAATCTTCGGTTGTGAAAAAAAACTCGAAGGCATCAAAGTCTGCAAAATAGTTTCTAGTTATCACTTGATTGGGCATCACTTTTAGAAGATCACAGACATATTGAACTCTTTCTTCATTCATGTAATAGCCTTCAATTAAAACTGTAGATGCATCCTGACCGCTCCAATTGTCAATTTTGACTGTGGCCTGTTGTGTTAGTCTGGTGTTGTTTTCTGAATTGACATTGTTTTCTATGGGGCCAGTAGTTAAAAGAGTCATTATCTTTCCTCCATTTAATATGTTTTTTGTTGTAAGAAGGATGTGCGAATCTCGCAATAAGTGACTATAAAATGTCACTGTAATATTTATATTCAAGATTAAATTAATAGCTTGTATGTATTTCCTATTTTTTATGGACAGCTTCTAGCTTCTAACATCTAACTTTTTGAGATGAGGGTTTATAATCTTATCTAATTCCTTTATGTCAAAAAAGGTAGCCATAGTTTATGCTCGGAAAAACGAACCTTTTCCAAAGATTGGTTGTCATATAGATATCACAGAACAGAAAGGAGGGCGCATGAGTTGGAGACTAACCGGGAGTTATTCGAAACCTACAACAAGGATGTATATCGAACCTGCTACTATATGCTGCATGACGCGGCGGATGCAGAGGACTTGACGCAGGATGTGTTCATTACCGTATTTCGCACGAATCGTGAGAACGTGGAGCATTTGAAAGCTTGGATTATGAAAATAACGGTTAACCATTGCCTCAATCATTTGAAACGAAAACGAACTTTGCAGCAAAAGATAACGGACAATCTGCATTTCTTTAACAAAACGGTAGTAACAACTGTGGAGCAGCAGATTGAGCAGCGTGAGACGGAAATCGAGTGGGCGCAATATATGAGTCAGCTTCCTATCAAACTTAGAATGGTGATCACGCTCAGGTATATGCATGATTTCACTCTGGCTGAAGTTTCGGATATGCTGTCCATTCCACTTGGAACGACCAAATCAAGGCTGCATAAAGGGTTAACGGTAATGAGGAGAATCCTGCAAGAGGCTGGGGTTGAAGTTGAACTAAAGGAGGGCGAATCTTTTGAAAAAGTTGGAAAATATGCTGGAGCATCGATTAAATGAAGATAAAGGCGTGCCTTATCCGGATTTTGAAAGCATGTGGGGACGCTTAGAGCAAGAAGGGAGTACAATGACTCCCATACAAGCTCGGATGATCAATGGTAGCGAGAATAGAGGGAGAAACTGGAGTAAAATAGCGGTGGTTGCTTCATTTTCAGTGCTTATTGCAGCGGCACCTGTATATGCGGCAGTACATTATAATTGGGATAATATGCTCCATGGGAGAGGTGGCGTTCAAGCTGCACTGGCCCAAAATCTCGGACAACAACTGGATCAATCGGTGACGCTGGATGGAGTAACGCTGAAGCTACATACAGCTATTGTGGATGAGAATCGGACGGTCATCTTATTCACTATGGATGTAGGAAAACGCTTGGAAAATGAAATTTGGAATGTAAAAGGAATGACCTTGAAGGACGCAGATGGGGCGAGTAATCCTAGTGAATTCAGTTATGTGCTTTGGGATGAAAAAAATCAACTTTACAACGGATATTTTGAAAGTGATTGGACGCCGAAGCAGAACAACGTGAATGTCCAATTAGTTGCAGATAATATGCAAGCCTTTAGCACACAGGAGTTAGATTTAGCGTTGGATATCCGATCGCAGGAGACACAGAATTTTCCGATTGGGCAGGAAGGAATGCGCAGCATAGAGGTGAAACCTTTTACCCAAGGACAAGAAAAAATGTTATTCTCTTCAGCGATTATTTTTGATCAGCCAGAAGCAAAAGAATGGACAAATCCAACTATTGTCGGGTACAAAAACGGAACGCTAATAAATTCGCTGCCCGGAGGTACTTTCGGTGCACCAGGTGAAAATGGGGAATATACCGCACAGCAATATTTTAAAGCCGAAGATGTTTCCAGTGGTCAGCTCACTTATAAACTTCAGTACATGAAGCAAGAGAAAAATGTTGAGGGGCCGTTGGCTTTCGATCTTCAATTAAGTAAAAAGCAGATGGAGAGCGGAACCATAAATACCTCATTAAATCTGCCACTAGAAGAGGGTGAAACTGACTACACGCTGGAGAAAATGGTACTGACACCTACTCAAATTCGAATCACAATTCGAAGTAAAGAGAAAGGCGACAATTTCCCTTACAAAAAGTCTGCTCTTGAAGTAGGAGGCAAGTCGCTGGAGGGTGATTTCTGGAGATCTCCAGAAGGAGAGCCAGAATTGACAGTGCTTCGTTTTGAGCGGCCAGTTGATCTTGAAATTACGAAAGAGACGCCGATTACCTTTGTTGCTAAATATAAGGTGACCCAGCATGGCAGCTATAAAATTACCAAAAATAATGATGATAAAATACCACTTCTTTTAACAAACATCTCTCAAAAGAAACAGACAATTATCCAGCAACTTGGCGGATACCCTGTGAAGTGGACGTATTATATGCAGGGAGCCGATCTTTATGTAGAAACTGGAAGTGATGATACTCGCTTTGGTGGTATTAATCAGACCCATATCGGACTGGGGAAAGAACGTATTCTAGGTAAGCCCGTGACCGTTAATTTCACTGGCGATGGAAACAACAAGGCGATTGATGTTTATAAGGATTTTAAAGGTACAGAAGCTTCTATTTATAACTTCTACTACACCACTGATGATCCGGAAAAAGAGACGAGAGTGCAGATCCAGCCTTAAGAGGTTGGCAATACGTAAGCTTATAGAAAATAGTAACTTTTTTAGGGATGAACCTTGTGTTCTTCCCTTTTTTTCGTTTACAGTGAATAGATGATGTAAAGGTTCAGCTATGCATAAGCATAATTAAAGGAGAGAAACAGGATGGAAGTCAATCGCTGTGCTTGGGTCAATGATGATCCTCTATATATCGCCTATCATGATGAGGAGTGGGGCAAACCTCTGTACGATGACCGCAAGCTGTTTGAATTACTTATGCTGGAAGGGATGCAAGCAGGGCTAAGCTGGTACACGGTACTAAAAAAACGAGCGCGTTTCAGAGAGGTTTTTGACGGATTTGATCCGGAAAAGATTGTCCATTACGATGAGGCAAAAATTGCTGAGCTAATGAGTGACCCCGGGATTATTAGAAATCGATTGAAAATTGATTCTATCATTCGTAATGCGGGTGTATACTTGCAAATTTGCGAGGAAAATGGAAGCTTTGCGGATTATCTCTGGAGCTTTGTCGGAGGTGTGCCAACTATTAATCATTGGAAGACTCGTGCAGATGTACCTGCTTCGACGTCTCGGTCTGATGAGATGAGTAAGGTGTTAAAGAAGAAAGGCATGAAGTTTGTGGGTACTACAATATGCTATGCTTTTATGCAGGCATCGGGGATGGTGGATGATCATTCGCTCAACTGCTTTTGTAGGTGTAAAGAGGACATCGCAGATCGTTGAGCTGTAGTTTGGCGTTACACCAAGAAGAAATGTTATACTATGAAGCGAATGCTTTCGAAGCGAGTTTTGCACGAAGTAAATCAATGAAGCAAATGCTTCACAAAACTAAGCCTATGCTTTCGAAGTCAGTTTTGCACGAAGTAAATCAATGAAGCAAATGCTCACAAAACTTTTAGGAGGATTACATAAAGATGTTATGGCATGAAGTGACGATACATACAACAGAAGAAGCACAGGAAATGATTTCGAATTTTTTATATGAAGCTGGTGCAGGTGGAGTTTCTATCGAGGAATCCGGCACACTGAATAAAGAACGGGATACACGTTACGGTGAATTGTACGACCAACCTTTGAATGATATTCCAGAAGGGGAAGCGGTCATAAAGGGTTATTATGCCGATTCCACAGATATGGATGCTGTTATAGAAGAATTGACTCCACGGGTAGCCGAATTACATGAGTACGGGATTGATCCAGGCAAAGCGTTGATTTCTTGGAAGACTGTGGATGAAGACGAATGGGCGCATGCTTGGAAGCAATATTTCAAACCGCTGCGGGTATCGGAGCGTCTCACCATTAAACCAACCTGGGAGGAATATACGCCTGAGAGTCCGGATGAAGCCATCATTGAGATCGACCCTGGGATGGCATTTGGTACTGGGACTCACCCTACAACAGCTCTGTGCCTCCGTGCACTTGAAAAGAATATTAGCGGCGGTGAAGAAGTTATCGATGTCGGTACAGGTTCAGGAATTCTGGCTGTAGGTGCGATGCTGCTAGGTGCAAAATCTGTATTGGCCTTAGATTTAGATCCGGTGGCTGTGGAAAGTGCACGGGAGAATGTAGCCCTTAACAAGCTTGAATCGTCCATAACGGTAAAAGAGAGCGATCTTCTGTCGCTGCTGGGCGGGGAAGGTGTAGCTGATACAGCGGCTGGAGAGATGTGGCCATCCGCTAGACCTGGTCACTCACTAGAAGGAGCCGTTCCTGCTAAGCAAGAGCAAGAAGGCAGCCTTGGCGTGACATTACCTGTACAAATTGTAGTTGCGAATATTTTGGCGGAAATCATCGTATTGTTTACGGATGATGTATACCGCGCGCTTCAGCCTGGAGGCCTCTACATTACCTCAGGTATATATAAAGATAAAGAAGGACTTGTGGCGAACGCGCTGAAAGCGTCTGGCTTTGAGATTATTGAAATATCCCGTGAAGAAGATTGGGTGGCATTTACAGCCGGAAAGAGGTAAAAATGGATATATTGCAAAGTATAATTCGAGTAGATTTAGATCAGCTTCCTTTCCTGCTCATTACAATTTTAATTGCTTTTACAGTACATGAATTCAGTCATGCTTATTTCGCGAATAAGTTCGGGGACCCAACAGCAAGATTACTTGGCCGCATGACGCTTAACCCTGCTGTTCATTTCGATTTCTTTGGTATTTTGCTGCTGCTAGTTGCTGGCTTCGGTTGGGCGCGTCCGGTTCCGGTAAACCGCGATAACTTTAGTCGTCCTCGTCTCATGGGAGTCATCGTGTCGGCTGCGGGACCAATCAGTAACCTGCTCTTAGGAATTATTGGTGCTATAATATACGGTGCACTTGCGGCAACTGGAGTTCTGGATAATATCTCGAATGATCGCATGCTCGAGGCTGTATACTTATTCTTTGGTACCTTCATTCAATGGAACTTCTTTCTGTTTCTGTTCAATCTTATTCCGCTGCCGCCACTGGATGGCTATCGGATTGTGGAAGATATTGCCCCACGTTCGATCCGCGGCAAATTACAGCAATTTGAACAATGGGCTGTATTCCTCTTTTTATTAATTCTGTTTATTCCTGGGCTACGGACGTTTACAATTGATCCGCTTGCAGGCTGGGCTAGTGAAATGTCGAGAACATTTGTACAGCTGTCTCTAAGAATTTTTGGCAGCTAAGGCAAGGAATGAAGTCTGTTCAACCTTTGTCAAACATTGTATTATGTAATTTGATCAAAATTTGATCATTAATTTTCGCTTGACCGAACCTTATATTTCTTGAAGAAACGGGTGACGTCCTTATAAGGGCGACTAAGCCGTTTCTTCAAATATAAGAAAGTATAAGTTTCACACTATACTTTATGACTTATATTTCTCGTTTAAACGCTTACAGTCCTTATAGGGACGCCGAAGGCGTTTATACTTGTTACTGAATTTATGAACAGGATGATGATGAGATGCAGCGATATTTCGTTACACCGGAGCAGTTTGGTGCGGATACCGTGAGAATTGATGGGGAAGACGCCCGTCATATCGCTAAAGTGATGCGTGGTAAGGCAGGGGACAAGCTTATTGTTAGCGATGGTGTTTCGCGTGAGGCATTAGTAGAGATTGCGCAGATTGAAATTGGGGAAGTCACTGTGAACATTCTGGAGTCCCTGGAGATGACGCATGAACCTCGAATTAAAATTACAGTCGCACAGAGCTTGCCTAAAGCCGATAAGATGGAAACTGTCATTCAGAAGTGTACAGAGATTGGTGCTGTAGGCTTTGTTCCTTTTCTGTCAGAACGCACAATAGTGCAATACGACGAGCGTAAAGAAAGCAAACGACTGGATCGCTGGCGTAAAATTTGTAAGGAAGCTGCCGAACAGGCTCATCGGAACATCGTTCCGTCTGTAGGATCACCTTTGTCCTGGAAGCAGCTTTTACAGACTTTTAGTGAATATGATGCTGTTTATTTCTGTTATGAAAAAGAGGAAGGCTTGCAGCTTCGAAGCAGCGTTGCTCCATGGTTAGCATCACTTTCACCGCAATCTGGCGGGAAAGTTATGGTTGTGGTTGGTCCTGAAGGAGGTTTTACTCCGGAGGAATGCCTCAAGGCAGAAGAAGCCGGGGCAGTATCCGTAGGACTGGGACGGCGAATTCTGCGCTGTGAGACAGCGGGCATGGTTGCCGCTGCTTGTATATTATATGAATCTGGAGAAATGGGAGGAGCTTAAGAGATGCCATCCGTAGCGTTTTATACTTTAGGTTGTAAAGTGAATTTCTATGATACCGAAGCCATTTGGCAGCTATTTAAAAATGAAGGTTACGAGCAGGTTGATTTCGAGGGTCCCGCCGATGTATATCTGATTAATACTTGTACAGTAACTAACACAGGTGACAAAAAAAGCCGTCAAATGATCCGACGCGCCGTGCGCCGTAATCCAGAGGCCATCGTAGCCGTAACAGGCTGTTACGCACAAACCTCTCCTGGGGAGATTCTAGATATTCCTGGAGTTGACCTTGTCATCGGTAACCAGGACCGCGATCAGATCATGACACATGTGAAGAATATTGAAGCCTCACGTCAGCCGGTCAATGCTGTGCGTAATATTATGAAGACACGTGAGTTCGAAGAGATGGATGTGCCAGGCTTTGCGGATCGGACGCGTGCCTTTATGAAGATTCAGGATGGTTGTAACAACTTCTGCACCTTCTGCATCATTCCATGGTCGCGTGGACTTTCGCGCAGCCGTGATCCAAAAAGCATCGTAGCTCAAGCGCATCAATTGGTAGAAGCAGGGTATAAGGAGTTTGTACTTACAGGTATTCATACCGGAGGTTACGGTGATGATCTTAATAATTACCGACTTTCCGATTTACTGTGGGATCTAGATAAGGTAGATGGTCTGGAACGGGTGCGTATCAGTTCTATTGAAGCTAGTCAGATTGATGAGAAGCTGCTTGAGGTGCTGAACCGCTCCTCCAAAATGTGCCGTCATCTGCATATTCCGTTACAAGCCGGTCATAATGATGTGCTGAAAGCGATGCGCCGTAAATATACGACAGAAGAGTATTACACCAAAATGCAATTGATCCGCCAGGCGATGCCAGATGTCGGGATTACCACTGACGTTATCGTTGGATTCCCGGGTGAGACCGATGAGATGTTCCGTGCCGGATACGATTTCATGAAGGCTGTAAATTACTCGGAGATGCATGTATTCCCGTATTCCAAGCGGACAGGTACTCCTGCAGCACGGATGGACAATCAGATTGATGATGAGATCAAAAATGTACGTGTGCAGGAGCTGATTGATCTATCCGAAGAAATGCAATTAGCATATGCCCGTAAGTTTGTAGGACAGACGCTTAGTGTGATTCCGGAAAGATCCGCTAAAGGAGCTCCGGGACGTAATATCCAGCATGGATTCAGCGACAACTATTTGCAGGTCTTCTTTGATGGAGAGGATTCACTTCAAGGAGAACTTTGTGAGGTGAAGATCACCGAAGCTGGTGTGAACGAATGCCGAGGCGAATTGGTCGGGGTTAGTCAGAGCGGTCTTAAGCAGGCTGTCCTTAAGTAATAGACAGAAGTAAGTAGACAACAGAGCAGCCAATTTCCGTTAGTGGAGAATGGCTGCTCTGTGTTTTTGTTGCTGGGTATGGAGTAGATCAAAAAAACATCCGGAGGATCATAATCGAAACAATCCCCGCCAGCACAGTTCCTAGCAAACTCCGGGTCTTTATAGCGATCCAAAAAGTAGGGATTGCCGCAAAAAGCTCAACGTTATTAGCTATAGGTGAGAATTTTCCATCATTTAAGAGGATCTCCTGACCTATTAGTGCCGCCATAACAGAGATAGGAACATAATTTAACCAGCGCATTCCCCATTCAGGCAATTCGAATCGGCTTAGAATCATTAATGGAACCACCCTTGGAATGAAGGTTACCAAAGCCGCCCCTAGAATAATCAAAAATACAGCCCATCTCACTTCCATTTTTCAAGCACCATCCCTACTGTTGACGCAATGACCGTTGCAACAATGACACCTACACTACCGGAGAATACGAAGGAGCTAGCTACAGCGATGATTACTGCTAGGATTGCGACAACTAAATCAAGTTTTATTTTATTACGATCAATCATGGAAATAACAAGGATGCCAATGAACATGGCAGGTAAAGCAAACTGTAGACCGAATTGATCTGGATCAGAAATCCACTGTGCCAAAAAAGCTCCTGCTATATTCGCAATAAACCAATTTAAATAGGCAGTGAGATTAAGGCCATGCATCCATTTTTCACTGATTTGTTGCTTATTCACTGTTTGATTAATAGCAACTCCAAAGGTCTCATCTGTCAGCAGGGTTCCAACCAGCATGTTTCTCAGTGGGGTAAGATGCCGGAAATAAGGTGAAAGAGCTGCACTAAGCAAAATGTGACGAAGATTCACGATAAATATCGTAACAATAATAGCAACAGGCGAGCTGCTTACAGCTATCATTCCAGCAGCTATAAACTGTGCTGAACCGGCATAAAGCATCAGACTTATCAAGGCAATCTCAGCAATGCTCAGCCCGGCGGTCTTTTGAACAACACCTGCTGCAAGTCCAATGCTCAAATAACCGAGTAGTGTGGGAATGCAATCTTTTACCCCTTTAAGGAAGCTATCTTCCTCTTTTGGAGTAGGGATTGTCTCTAGTTGAAAGTTCTCTATACTCATCGTAGCCCCCTTGGTTCAAAAAAAGAATGTAGTAGCTAGCATATTACTTCCTAATATATTGATCAACCCTACACCTGATTATCTAGTCTGAAAGTCCTGAATTTGGCTTTATGGAGTTATAGGGTAAACACTTGGTGTACAATTGTCGATATAAGTAAAAGAGTGTGGGGATAAACCACCAAACGACATTATAACCTAAGGGAGAGAACAAATGACTGTGTACAGGAAAATGACGAAAATGCTCCTCATCATGATATTGTTAGCTACTGCGGTTTTTCCGGTAAGTGTCTTTGCAGCTGCCGGCGATATCAACTCGATTGAGTTTGAAAGCTCAGCCAAACTGCAGCTTACGGTTGGACAAACGCCAAAGCAACTGAAGATATATGCGAATGTAGAAGGGTCCTCCTCCAAAAGAGATGTGACGGGTGCAGTGGTATGGAATTCTTCTAACACTAACGCTGTAAAAGTAGTAAATGGCTTATTGACTCCGATAGATAGCGGAAAGGCTATTATTACAGCTACTTATAATCATGCACTCGCTACTATAGAAGTAGAGGTATCACATCCGATCAAAGAATTGAAGCTCGAATATAGCTCCGAAGGGAACTATAAATTGGGTGACGAAGAGGATAAACTGTTGGTCAAAGCCAATGCGATTGGTGGCGAAACAGCGACTTCTGCCAAGGATGTAACGGCTGATACCACTTGGAGCAGCTCCAATACAAGCGTATTGACGATTGCAGAAGGTAAGATCACACTAGCGGGTGAAGGTACTTCAACCATTACTGCCAAATACAAGGACTTAACAGCAACCTTTAAAGCGGTAGTGAAATTGCCTTATTCTGAAATTGAGCTTAAAAATGATAAGGGCATCGTAATTAAGGAAATTGAAATGCTCGTTGGTGATAATCCGGTGAAAGTAACTGCGTTTACCAAAGAGACTACAAAGACGACCCCAAATGATATTTCAGAGAAAGCGGAATGGTCTTCTTCTAATACAAGTGTCGCTACTGTAGACAAGGGAGAAATCAAAGTACTGTCCGCAGGAAAAGCTGTAATTACAGTATCTTATCTGGGGATTACACAAACTGTGGATGTATATGTACGTGCTCCTTACGAGGCGTTATTGCTTACTCCATCAGGCGATCAATTCTTGTTTATGGGTGAGAGCTTGAACGTTAAAGCAGAAGTTCGAGATGCTGCGAATTCCACTCCGAATGTATCCAGTAGTGCAGTATGGAGTTCGGACAACCAACTCGCGGCGACGGTTACTGCGGGTACTGATGCTGCAGCGATCACCGCAAAAGCAGTGGGAACATCGGTTATTAAAGCAGAATACAGAGGGATTAGTAAAAGCTTTAAGTTGACGGTATATCCTACGATTACAGAGTTGGAAGCTGATAAAACGGAACTGGACATGTACACAGAGGATTCCGTAAGTTTGCCAAAGGTAAACGGAACTAAGCTAGACGGCACGAAGCTGGATCTCAGTCAAGAAATTGAGTGGACTTCTGCCAATGATGATATTGCCACCATCAAAGATGGCAAGCTCGTTGCTGAAAAGGCTGGTACTGTTAATATTGTCGGCAAAATAAAATCAGAGAATCCTACCTCCTCCAAAGCGGCTATCCGGGAAAAAAGTGTTGTAGTGAGTGTTACAGTTAAAGATAAGGTTCATATTTTGCTCGGACCAGAGGAAAACGTTGTGATTGTTACTGGTGAAGAGAAGGCTGTTCCTGAAGTCAAAGCTGTGATGGAAAATGGGAATGAACTCGATGCTACAGGTACTATGGAGTGGGAGATTACCGGTACGAATGCAATTATCAAGACAACCTCTTCAGGCAAGGTAATCAAAGGACTGGTGAAGGGTTCTGCCACTTTAAAGGGAACCTACGCTAATAAGACTATTAGTATCCCGGTTACTATTGAACAAAAAGTTACTAAAATTGTTGTAGAACCGAATGCGATTGAATTGAATATTAAAGGTTCTAAATCCATAAAGGTAACGGCTTACTACTCTAATGGTAAGACGGGGAATATCTCCAGCAGCATGAATTGGGAGTCCTCGAATGAAGCTGTTGCCACGGTTAAAAGTACATCTGTTAAAGCCATAACAGAAGGAACTGCGACGTTATCAGGTTCTTACCAAGGGCTCGCTGCTAGTGTCAAAATTAATGTAGTTCCTAAGCTAATGAAGTTGACTGTCAACGAGACTAGACTGAAGATGGCTCCGGGAGCTGTTCAGAATGCAGTTGTGATTGCGCAGTATGATACGGGGAAGACCGCTATTGTTACTGGAAGTGCGGCGTGGACTAGCTCTAAGCCTTCTGTAGCTAGAGTATCTGCTAGCGGTCAGATTGTAGCTGTGAGCAAAGGAACGGCATCCATTAAAGGAAAGATTGGTACCAAGACAGTGACGGTTACCGTTACTGTGAAATAGATGAAGTAAATCATATAATAACTCTATAAGTGGTCTGGGTCTGCAAAGCCAACATTAATGTTGCTTTGCAGATTTTTTTATTTTAATCTATATTAATTCCGACTATTCCGATGTATAATTAAATAAAATAAAAAGAAGCGTTGGGGGAGATGAAAATATGGCAAAACAAAAGGTGTTATCGATTAAGACGATTGTTGCGATTGGTATCGGTTCTGCTTTATTCGTTATTTTGGGCAGGTTCGGTTCGATTCCATCCGGAATTCCAAACACTAACATTGAGACTACATACGCTTTACTGGCATTGTTTGCACTATTATACGGTCCGTTTGCCGGATTACTCATTGGCCTGATCGGACATACACTGAAGGATGCGATTTTTTATGGTTCCCCTTGGTTCAGTTGGGTGATCGCTTCTGGAATTGTTGGGCTCGTTGTTGGGCTGCTTGTGGCTAGAATTGGGATTCATGATGGGGAGTTCGGACGAAAGGAACTGATTCGTTTTAATCTGGCCCAGATTGTCGCTAACGCAATCGCCTGGTTCTTAGTAGCACCTGTACTGGATATTCTAATCTATGCGGAACCGGCGAATAAAGTATTCACACAAGGACTTATCGCCGGAGCATCCAATATAGTCACTGTGGCAGTGATTGGTTCTCTACTGGCAATAGCATATGCAAAGACAAGAACGAAGCAAGGCAGCTTGACCAGAGAAGCCTGAGTAGCATATAATCCAAACCAAAAGCCGGTGGAGATCACCGGCTTTTTTATGGCTGTAAAACATATAATGAAAGTGAAATTCTTCAAACGAAGCTAAGAGGAAGGTCAAGGATGAAAAAAGCAGTGATTGAATTTAAGGATTTTAGTTTTCAATATCGAGCACAGCAGGAGCCTACACTCACAGATATTAACTTAACGATTGCCGAAGGGGAGAAGGTACTTATTGTGGGACCCTCTGGTTCTGGGAAAAGTACACTGGCTCATTGTATAAACGGACTCATCCCTTTTGCTTATAAAGGTGAAATGTCTGGATCATTGCGAATTATGGGTCTGGAGCAGAAAGAACTTAGTATTGCAGCATTGTCGGATCAGGTAGGGACTGTACTGCAAGACCCGGATGGACAATTTGTTGGATTAACGGTTGGAGAGGATATCGCCTTCAGTCTGGAGAATCACGCGGTCCAACAGGCCGAAATGATAGAAAAGGTAGTGGCTGCAGCAACAGCCGTGGATATCCACGAATATTTAGGAGCGTCACCTCAGGAATTGTCAGGTGGTCAGAAGCAAAAAACGACCTTAGCTGGCGTTCTAGTTGTTGATGTGGACATCCTGTTGTTTGATGAGCCTTTGGCAAACTTAGATCCATATACCGGCACAAAAGCAATTGAGCTTATTGACCGAGTGCAAAAAGAGACCGGTAAAACGGTTATTATTATCGAGCACAGGCTCGAGGAAGTACTTCACCGTGCGGTGGACCGCATTATTGTGATCCATGACGGACGCCTTGCGGCGGATATGCCAGCCGCTGAGCTATTAAGCACGGGCTTACTTTCAGAAGCAGGCATTCGGGAACCTCTCTATTTAACGGCTTTAAAGTATGCAGGATGTACGATTGCATCAGATATGAATCCGCAGCATATAGATGAAATTCAGCTGGACTCTTGCTCCAGCAAGCTTGAGTACTGGTATGATAACAATAATTCGCAGCAGGATAAACGTGAGAGTCTACCTATCCTTGAGCTACGTGATGTTTCATTCGGTTATGAGAAGAGCAGACCAGTACTTCATAAACTTAACCTTCTTATTCATAAAGGAGAAATGGTCTGTATAGCTGGGAGAAATGGGGCTGGGAAATCCACGGTATCTAAGCTTATCTGTGGCTTTTATAAGCCCACTTCCGGTTCGATATTGATGAACGGAAGGGATATTGCCAAGGATACGATTAAGGAGCGGGCAGAGCGGATCGGTTTCGTGATGCAGAATCCTAATCATATGATTTCTAAGACGCTTTTATATGATGAGGTTGCGCTAGGCCTTAAATTACGAGGGGTGTCTGAGGAGCTTATTCGTGAGCGAGTGCATCATGTTTTAAAAATATGCGGTCTATACGCTTTTCGTAGCTGGCCCATCTCTGCGCTCAGCTACGGTCAGAAGAAACGTGTGACTATTGCTTCTATTATGATCCTGGAGCCGGAAGTGATCATATTAGATGAGCCGACTGCAGCACAGGATTATAGGCACTATAACGAAATGATGGAATTTCTTTTGACGCTTCGTGAACAGGGAATGACGGTCATTATGATTACGCATGATATGCATCTTATGCTGGAGTATGCCGATAGAGCTGTAGTGTTGTCTGATGGTGTTAAGCTTGCTGATGATAGCCCTGAACGAGTGCTAACCAATTTAGAAGTAGTGAGGAATGCTAATTTGAAAGAGACCTCACTATTTACATTGGCTATGAAGGTCCAATTGGATCAGCCAGAAGAGTTTGTAAGAAGATTTATTGCATACGACAGGAGGAGCCGGGGCGGATGAAGGCCACAATGTTAACTTTTACGAAGCAGGATTCACCTGTTCACCGTCTTACAGGCGCCACTAAGCTGATTTTATTTATAGTGTGGTCGTTGACAGGCATGATTACATACGATACAAGATGTCTAATAGTGATGCTGCTCTTTAGTTTGATCGCCTTTAGAGTCTCTAAAGTTCAGTTTCAGGATTATGCCTTCGTCCTATATTTTATATTACTCTTCTTTGTGCTTAATCATATAGCTATCTTTATTTTTTCTCCATTGGAAGGTGTAAAGGTATACGGTTCACGGCATGATATTGTTCATCTTGTAGGTCGGTATACCGTAACATATGAGCAGCTATTCTATCAATTAAATATTGCCCTTAAGTATGCAGTGGTCATTCCCATGGCACTGTTGTTCCTTCTAACGACAAATCCTAGTGAATTCGCAGCGTCTTTAAACCGGATTGGTGTGAATTATAAAATTGCATATTCTGTATCGCTTGCGCTGCGGTACATTCCGGATATCCAAAGAGATTATGAGAATATTTCGTTCTCCGCTCAGGCACGGGGAATAGACATCTCTCGAAAAGAAAAGCTGCCTAAACGGCTTAAAAATATTATTTCAATTCTTATGCCTTTGATTCTGACCAGCATTGAACGCATTGAGAATATTAGTACGGCTATGGAATTACGTGGCTTTGGAACACAGAATAAACGGACTTGGTACAGCAGTCGTCCTTTCTCAAGAAATGATTATATTGCTTTGATCTTATTCGCTCTGATTGCAATCACTACGACGATAATCACTTTTTATGATGGATCGCGGTTTTATAATATTTTCGATTGAAGTATAATAGTACAGTTGTGGAAAGTTTGGGTTCAGGCGTTACAGTAACTCGTTACGATAGAAGACGTTTCTCCAGTCTTGACCATACAGGCAGGTAACATAATGGCAGTGCGATTATCGAGCAGATTATATTAAAAATAGTCTGGGCATGGGCGATCTGTGAAGAGGGGCCTCCGCCGATCCAAGCAGCGGTTGCTTGCAGGGGTCCGATAAGTGGCAGGAACAGTAGTGCACCGCCAACATTGAGTGCAACATGCGACCATGCGACGAAGACGCCAGAAGACGAGCCGCCGATGGAAGCGATGACTGCCGTGAGGCAGGTGCCGACGTTGGCGCCGAGCACGATGGCTATGCCAAGCTCTGTGGGCATGGCACCCGACGCAGCAATGCTCATAGCCATGGCAATGACCGCAGCGCTGCTATGTAGCAGGGCTGTTAAGCAGGCGCCAGCGGCGATTCCCCACAAGGCACTTGTGGCCGCATGATCCAAGAACCAAAGGAATAGGCCGCTCTCCTGAAGTGTCCCGCCGATGGACTGCATAACTGCGATTCCCCATAAGACTAAGGCGAATCCTGATATAGCCAGGCTGATGAATTGCAGCGGCTCTGATATTTTCCGGCACAGTGCTGCTGCCCGTGACGTATGAGGTAACTCGCCTGCTATAACAGCTGCTGCCCACAAACTCAGCGAGGCAGCCAGCAATGGTGTAGCCATAGTATTGATCTGAAGTCCGATGAGTTCGGTGGTCAGAGTGGTGCCGATGTTGCTACCTAAGATAATGCCAAGCGTACGAGCATAGGTGAGCAGACCGGCATTTACCATGCCGATCGTTAGTACGGTTACAGCCGTGCTGCTCTGAAGCAGGGCTGACAGTACACTGCTTGCGATCAAGCCTTTGATAGGTGTAGAGGTTGCCTTATTCAGACTTGTTGTTAACAGAGGGCCTGCAAGCTTGGACAATGCTGTCTCCATTAGCTTCATGCCAGCCAGAAAGATAACCAAACCATATATAATAGGAAAAAGCAGATCACGGAACATAGGGCATACTCCTTTGAACGAGGGTTGTACACCAATATATGAAAGTAACGAGTAGGACATGTATAAAATCATTTTTAGAAAAACAGGGAGTTGAAGTCATTGGCATCGGTTAGATTAGAACGCAATCGCAAAAAAAGATTGGAACAGGGCCATCCATGGGTCTATGCAGGTGAAGTTGCATCAGTAGAAGGAAACCCGGAAGCAGGGGGATTAGTTGATGTTCTTAATCATCAAGGCCGTTTTCTGGCGGTAGGATATTACAATCCAGCGTCGCAGATTCGGGTAAGAATTGTATCGCAGGGACCTTTGGCTATCATGGACACCGCCTTTTTCGCAGAACGGTTTACGAATTGTCTGCAACATAGAGAACGTTTCCTGCCTGGGGCGGATGCTTATCGTTTGGTTTATGGTGAAGCGGACTTTTTGCCAGGTCTGATTGTGGATCGGTTCGGCGATATTCTGGTTGTGCAGCTACTTACACTCGGAATGGACAAGTGTCGTACAGAGATTGTTGAAGCACTTGTACAGGTTATGGCACCGCGTGGTATTTATGAACGCAGTGATGTTAGTGTACGTGAACTGGAAGGGCTGGAGCAGACTACAGGTGTGCTGTACGGGGAATGCCCAAGACATGTTACTGTAAGTGAAAATGATCTGAAGCTGGTAGTAGATATCGAAGAGGGCCAGAAGACCGGTTATTTCTTTGATCAGCGTGAGAATAGAGCATCCATTGCGCCTCTCATGAAAGGCTGGGGTGGACGAAGCGGAATTACACTGCAAGAAATAGAAGCAGAAGATGGCTCGTTACAAACTTTGCCGGTAAATAAGAGTGGTAAACACGTAACCTTCCCTTATTGGGATGGTGCTACAGTGCTGGAGTGCTTTTCGCATACAGGCAGTTTCACGCTGCATGCTTGCAAGTATGGCGCGAAAAAAGTAACCTGCCTTGACGTTTCCGCTCATGCTATAGAGAGTGCTAAGGTTAATGTGGAGCTAAATGGCTTTACTGATCGAGTGGAATTTGTAGTGGACGATGCTTTTGCCTACCTTCGCAATCAGGTCAAGGGGCTGGAGGAACGTTCGGAGCGGGCGACGGTTGCCAGCGGAACGGAATCAACAGTAACGACTACAAATGCTAAATCCGGAGGCAAAGCCGCCAAAACGGACACCTCCAAGCCTATGACAGCAGGTGGAGGTAGAACTTGGGATGTAGTTATCCTAGACCCTCCAGCGTTTGCGAAAACTAAAAGTGCAGTAGCAGGCGCTTGCCGTGGTTACAAGGACATCAATCTGCATGGCATGAAGCTGGTGAACGAAGGTGGATATTTGGTTACCGCAAGCTGTTCATACCATATGCAACCGGATCTATTTCTTGAGACGATTGCTGACGCAGCTAAAGATGCTGGTAAAGTACTGAGACTTGTGGAATGGCGTGCCGCAGGCAAAGACCATCCGCAGATTCTAGGTGTTAACGAAGGACACTATCTGAAGTTTGCGATTTTTGAAGTGCGGAGTAAGAAATAAGCTGGCTGTTTATATAAGTAATGGATTTTAATCCGTAAAAGGAGTCTTCGATCGAGGCCTCTTTTTACGGGTTTTTTGCTATGTTCTCAAAAGAGCTGAATTCGGGATTTACAAGATTATGATTGTAAATCATTAGAAAATACTAGCAAACGCATGTTCTGATTTGTGCAGTTATGCTATACTGAGGGGACGAGGAACGACTGAGCTTTTTCATTTGAACATTATCAAACGGTGAGTATTTCACCTTGTATCTTATACATTTTCTCCGCTACGGAAGGAGTCTATCATTTATGTCGGTAACCTTTTTACTAGGCCGATCGGGCAGTGGCAAGACAACGAAAATATGGGAGTCTATCTCAACTTCATTAGAGAAGGAGCCTCTTGGTGCGCCAATCATTATTCTTGTACCGGAACAAGGCTCCTTTGGAGCAGAACGGGGGCTTCTGACCGTAGGGAATGTGAAGGGAAGCATTCGGGCGCAGACACTGAGCTTTTCTCGGCTTGCCTATCGAGTGAAACAGGAAACTGGAGGTAGCGCTAGTCTGCCGATCAGTGAAGAAGGTAAAAAGATGTTGATTTACAAAATCATCAGTCGCCGTAAAGAGGAACTGAAGTTGTTCGGTGCCTCTGCAGACAGACCGGGTTTTGTGGAACGGCTCAATCAGCTGCATACGGAGATGAAGCGTTGCTGTTTGGCTTCCTCTGATTTAGAGGAGCAGCTATCCGCAATGCGAGGCGCTATTGCAAGAAGTCCAATTCTTGAAGGCAAGCTGGATGATTTACAGCTGGTATTCAGTGATTTAGAGAAGGAGATGTCACGCCTCTATATCGATGAAGAGGATCGTTTAGCGGAACTAGCTGAGCATATTCCTGATTCCTCTTACATTCGCGGGGCGCAGATTTGGGTAGATGGGTTCCACGGCTTTACCCCGCAGGAATTCGTAGTGCTTCGAGAATTAATGCAGCAAGCATCGAAGCTGACCGTGTCCCTTACTCTTGATCGTTCGTATCCCTATGGAGATCAATTAAATGAGCTTGAATTGTTTCACCCAACTGCGGTCACTTACATTAAACTGCGTGGAATAGCTGAAGAGCTGGGCATTGATGTGTGGGACGAGCTGCTGGAGCCAGCGGTTCTTCCGCGTTTTGAAGAAAGTCCTGTTCTTGCTCATCTCGAAAGAGGATATGACCGCCGAAAGGTCTGGATGGGTGCAGATGAACTGGCAAATGAAGCGATATCTATAGGCGCAGCAGTTTCACACAGAGCAGAGGTTGAGGGAGCACTGCGTGAAATGATTAGACTGGCGCGAGATGAAGGTGCAAAATATGGTGATATGGCCGTATTGATGCGTAATATTGGAGATTACGAGCAGCTGATTAAACCGTTGTTCCAGGATTACGGAGTCCCTTTTTTTCTGGACCAGAAGGTAAATGAGCTGCACCATCCATTGGTAGAGTTTGTACGTTCCGCATTGGATGTGGTGCGTCGACGCTGGCGCTTTGAGGATGTATTCCGCTGTGTAAAGACGGAGCTTTTGCTACCGCTGGACGGTAGTATTACGCGTGAGGATATGGATGCCTTAGAAAATTATGTGCTGGCTTGTGGGATTCAAGGGTATCGCTGGACGGATGGCCGTTCATGGAAAGGGATTCCTAGCTTGTCGCTGGAAGGCGGCAGACAGATGGATGAAGAACTGCTTGCTACAATGGAGCGATGCCGTGCTAGTATAACGGGTCCTCTATTTGCTTTTGAGAAACGGATACAGAAGAGTAAAAGCGGTCTTGAACTATGTACCGCAGTGTACAAGTTGCTGGATGAAACGGATGTTGCTCGAAAGCTGGAGAAACTTAGTGTCGGTTCTATGGAGAAGGGGCAACCCGAGAAGGCTAGAGAACATAGTCAGCTGTGGGGTGCAGTGCTTGATCTGCTAGATCAGATCGTCGAGATGATGGGCAACGAGAGACTTGAATTTGATGTGTTCACCGGAGTCCTAGAGACAGGACTTGCTGAGCTGAAGATGGGACTTGTTCCTCCCGCGCTCGATCAAGTACTGGTTGGTAACATGGATCGGACTCGACCAACGGGAGTTAAATACGCATTTTTGCTTGGATTTAATGAAGGTGTTGTGCCTGCGCAGTTTAAGGAAGATGGAATTCTCTCGGAAGGCGAACGCTCCGTGCTTGAGAACGCCGGTATGGAGCTTGCTCCTGGTGCTTCTCGTAAACTGCTGGACGAGCGGTTTTTGATCTATAATGCGCTAACGACAGGAAGTCGAAAGCTCTGGATTAGCTACGCCACTGCTGATGATGAGGGCAAGGCGCTTCTTCCCTCTGAGGTAATCCGTCATTTGCATAGAATGTTCCCAAGGGTGCAAGAGCATAGCTTGGCAGCACTTCCCCCAGTAGGACTACCAGAAGAAGTCAGGAATTCCATTCACCTCGGTTACATTGGTCATCCAGAACAAAGTCTTCGTGCATTGATTATGCAGCTTCGCCAGTGGCGCCAGGGGACGGAGATACCTGAATTATGGTGGGATGTGTATAACTGGTTCGCTGCTGATGATATTCGTAGTCTCGAATTGAAACGTCTGCTCAGTTCCTTGTTCTATCGTAACGTGGGAACGAAGCTAAAGCGTGGAACAAGCCTTAAATTGTACGGTGGATCGACACTGCGAGGCAGTGTGTCCCGGATGGAGAAGTTTGTTGCTTGCTCCTTCTCCCATTTTGCATCTTACGGACTTAGACTGAAGGAACGCCAGCTATATAAGCTGCAAGCACCTGATATTGGACAACTGTTTCATGCTGCGTTAAGTGACATGGCTGTAAGACTGAAAGAAGAGGGCCGCGGCTGGGGAAGCTTGTCTCCAGAGGAATGTCGGCGTGAGGCAAGTGAGACTGTAGAACGTTTATCACCGATGCTGCAGGGTGAAATTCTGATGAGCTCTAAACGTTACGGATACATCTCACGCAAGCTAAAAAATATTGTTGGACGTGCTTCTGTAATTCTGGGCGAGCATGCCCGCCGAGGCAGCTTTGAGCCGGTAGGGCTAGAGCTGGATTTTGGACCGGATAAGGAGTTGCCACCTTTAAGAATTACGCTGCCGAATGGCTGTGTGATGGAGGTTGTAGGACGGATCGACCGTGTAGACATGGCCCGTGGAGAGAATGGAATTCTTCTGCGAGTCATTGATTATAAATCGAGTCAAAAAGATCTCAAGCTGCACGAGGTGTACTATGGATTATCGCTACAGATGCTGATCTATCTGGATGTACTGCTAACGTATTCGGAGCAATGGCTCGGGCAACCGGCGCTTCCAGCAGGGACACTGTATTTCCATGTACATGACCCACTGTTAACCTCATCTAACGGGATGAACAAGGAACAAGCAGAACAAGAATTGCTGAAACGCTTCAAGATGAAGGGACTGCTTACAGCAGACCGCGAGGTTGTATCCCTGATGGATACGACTTTAGATAAAGGGTATTCTTCTATCGTGCCTGTAGCAGTAAAAGCTGATGGAAGTTTTTATAGTAGTGCTTCTGTAGCTACACCAGAGCAATGGGGGCACTTATTATCATCCGTTCGGGGAACGATCTCAGATATCGGGACACGCATTACGGAAGGTGATGTGGCGATTGAGCCATACCGGATTGGGCAAGAGACAGCCTGCACATTCTGTTCCTTTAGACCCGTCTGCCAGTTCGATGAAGCCGTGGAAGGCAATGGCTACAATAATCTGAGTAAGCCAGGGAAGGACGTTATCTGGGATCTGCTGTCCCGCAAAGGAGGAACTACACCGTGAGTATGAAGCCTGAAATAGAAGCGAAACCGGAAGGGAGCATATGGAGTGATGACCAGTGGCGCGCCATCGCTGAGAGCGGTGATGATATCCTCGTTGCTGCGGCGGCAGGTTCCGGTAAGACAGCGGTACTTGTAGAACGTATTATTCGCAAGATCAGCAAGGAAGAGAATGGCTTTAGCGTAGATAGATTGCTGGTAGCTACGTTTACCAAAGCTGCTGCTGCCGAGATGCGCCAGCGGATTAGGGAAGCACTAGACCGGGAGCTTGAGGAGAATGGAGAGAATGACCATTTACGCCGTCAGCTGTCGTTGCTCGGGAAAGCCTCGATTACAACACTACACTCCTTCTGTCTGGAAGTGATCCGGCGTTATTATCAGATCATTCCGATAGACCCCGGCTTCCGTATCCTGAACGAACATGAAGCAGAGATGATGCGGCAGGAGCTGCTTCAAGAGCTATTGGAGGAAAAATACGGTGAAGCAGGTGAAGATGGCGCGGATAGCGTATTTGTTCAGCTTGCTGACTGGTTCAGTGGTGAACGCAGCGATGATGCGGTACATGCGCTCATACAGCGACTGCATGACTATGCCCGCAGCCATCCTTGGCCAGAGCAGTGGCTTCGGGATACCGCAGCTGATTTCTCATTACCAGACACAGATAGCTTAGGTCGAACTCCTTGGGTGCTAAGTATTCTTGAAGAAGCGAAGCTGACCCTTGCGGGTGCAGCCAGTCAGCTTATCCAAGGCAGGGAGATCGCGCTACAGCCGGGTGGTCCGGCGCCTTATGCCGAGAATTTGACGACTGACCTTGAGATGGTAAGTGCATTGCAGGAGGCTGTGAATGAACGGCCATGGGCAGAATTATATGATATTTTCATGGAAGTATACTTTGGAAAATTGAAAGCTTGTAAGAAGGATTCGACAGATCCTGGACTGCAGGAAATGGTTAAAGAACTGCGCGATAGTGTGAAGAAAAGTATTTTAGATCTTCAGAAGGCGCTGTTTGGCCGTCCAGCAGATGTTTTTTTGAGAGAACTGAACGAGGCGGCTCCGCTTATGGCAGAGCTTGCGGAGACGGTGATAGCGTTCGGTGAACGTTATCGAATGGAAAAAGCAGGACGGGGTCTCGTCGACTTTAGTGATTTGGAGCATTATTGTCTGCAAATTTTGCGCCATCCTGATTCTCTACCAGGCCTTTCCCTGCCTTCTGATGCAGCGATGGAGTACCGCGCCCAATTCGATGAGGTTCTGCTAGATGAATATCAGGATACGAATAGTGTACAAGAAGAGATTGTGCGGCTGATCTCCCGCGAAACACCTGGTAACCGATTTATGGTCGGAGATATGAAGCAAAGTATTTATCGGTTCCGTTTGGCAGAGCCGGGGCTGTTCCTGGATAAATACCGTAGCTTTGGCTCTAAGAATGCCGGAGGTGGCAGTAATACAATAGGCGAATCCGAGTTAAGTGAGTTATCTGAGAAGTCTAATGAATCTTCCGGCGGTTCGGTTATCGATCTAGCCCGTAATTTCCGTAGTCGTATGGAGGTTGTAAATGCCGTAAATATGATTTTTCGGCAGATTATGAATGAGACGGTGGCTGAGATTAATTATGACGAACGCGCTGAGCTTGTGTATGGTGCGAATTTCCCGGGTGCAGCAGAGAAGGGGCCAGATACTTTTTTTGCACCAGAGCTATTATTGATCGATCGCGGAGCGGCATCGGGTAAAGTAGAAGAGACTTCTGAGGACGGTGAGCTGCCACTTCAGGAAAGCGAAGCTATTGAGAGTGAGACCGCGCAGCTGGAAGCAAGGGCGATTGCCCGGCGTATATTACAGATGACTGGCCTGAACGGCGGATCGCCGTTGTTGATTTATGATAAAGGGCTTAAGATTATGCGCCCAGTGATTTATGGGGACATCGTGATTTTGCTTCGTTCGGCGAGAATATGGACCCCTTTGATTATCGAGGAGCTTCGGATGGAGGGAATCCCTGCTTACGGAGATTTGAATAAAGGATATTTTGAAGCCACTGAAGTAGAAATTGCACTCTCACTTTTAAAAGTAGTCGATAATCCTCAGCAGGACATTCCACTCGCCGGCGTGCTCCGCTCTCCTGTCGTTGGTTTAACGGAAGAGGAACTGGCTACAGTTCGGATGTACAGCCATGGTTCTTTCTATCATGCTGTACAAGTGGCTGCGAGCTTGCAAGATATAAAGGAAGCTGAGGAAGAATACGATCTTTTCTCGGCTCATGTGATAGAAACAGCAAGTGCAGCGGAAGAGAAAGTCACCTCAGATAATAATAATGATGAAATCATTAATGAGGTGGAATCTGAAAGTGGAGCTTTACCGCAAATCAGCCTAAAGCTGAAGCATAAGCTTAAGAATTTTCTGGAACGGCTTGAAAGCTGGAGAGATGCGGCTAGACAAGGCAGTCTCAGTGAGCTGATTTGGCGTATTTATGGTGAGAGCGGCTATCTGGAATGGGTTGGAGGCTTGCCTGGAGGCTCACAGCGACAGAACAATCTTAAAGCTTTGTATGATCGGGCTGTTCAATTTGAGAATGATACTGCGGCGCGTGGGTTGTTCCGTTTTCTGGTGTTCATTTCACGGCTTCGTGAGAATGGCGGAGATCTTGGTGTAGCTGGTGGTGGCGGCGAAGAGGGCAATGGGGTCAGAATTATGACCATCCATAAATCCAAAGGCTTAGAGTTTCCTGTTGTTTTTATAGCGGGTATGGCGAAGCAGTTTAATCGACAGGATTTGCATTCTCCTTTCCTGATGCACAAAGAGCTTGGCTTCGGGCCACGTTTTGTGGAGCGGGAAACACGGGTCAGCTACCCGACGCTTCCTTATTTGGCTATTAATCGTCGTACACGACTTGAATTATTGGCTGAGGAAATGCGGGTATTATATGTAGCTTTAACTCGTCCGAGAGATAAGATGATTCTAGTCGGTACCGTAAGAGATTTACCACGGAAAATTGCGGGCTGGAGCAGTGTACAGAATCGGGATGAGCTACTGCTTGCTGATCATTTACTAGCCCGCGGTCGCAGCTATCTGGACTGGGTTGGACCGGCATTGATCCGGCATCCGGCGGCGGCTGTTCTTCGTAAGCTAGGCGGCTCTGAAGGTACCGTCTCGACAGTGCTGCACAGCGACGTCTCGAACTGGAGCATCAGTGTGCAGCATGCTTCCGAACTGAATTCCGGGGCGTTCCTTCCTTCGGATAACTCAGAGGACAAAGCAGAAGAACGTCAATCTGTACTCAAGGCGCTGCAAAAAGGTGAATCTGTAAGTGTCTATGGATCTGTGGATAGCGATGAAATTGCTAGAAGACTAGAATGGCCTTATCCGTTTGCGGCTGCCTCTGGTATTCCTGCCAAAACCTCTGTTACAGAGTTGAAATCTTTGTTGTCGATGCAGGATCAGCCTTCTTATGATCTCTTAGAGGAAGATGGTTATCCTGTCACCTCAACAGAAAACAATAAGCGTACAGATGTGGCAGGAGCAGACAGTCTGCATTTGCGGCGTCCGAAATTTATGGAAAAGCGCAGTCTAACCCCAGCGGAGCGCGGGACAGCTTACCATACGGTTATGCAGCATATTCCGCTGGAGGGTTCTGTTGATTCTAAAGTTGTGGAAGAAACATTAGCCCGTTTGCAGAGATTGGCTATTCTAACTGCTGAGCAGGTGGAGGCGGTTGCCCCCGATCAGATAGAGACTTTTTATACGAATGAACTGGGTCGTAGATTAATAGATTCTTCTTGGAAGCTTAGAGAAATGCCGTTCAGTTATATGCTTCCCGCAGGCGAGGCTTATGGAGGGCTCGATTATATGAATAAAGCCGTCTCAGAGCTAAGCCATGGAAATAATAATGAAGGCTTTAGTGAAGGAGTGCTGATCCAAGGGGTCATTGACTGCCTGTTCCGCGAAGAGGACCGGATGATTCTGTTAGACTATAAGACGGACTCTGTTTTAGAACATCAGGGTGGGTTAGAAGCGCTTAAAGAAAAATATCGTTTTCAGCTAGAGTTATACAGCAAGGCATTACATGATATTTTGGGAGAACCGATCAGCGAGATTTGGCTGTACTTTTTTGACGGCGGACATGCTGTGAAATTATAAATCTATTCATTACCGCATAGGAGCGGGGAAAGAGGACGAAGATGCGGATATTGCATACGGGAGATTGGCACCTCGGCCGAACGCTGGAAGGAAGAAGCCGGCAGAAGGAGCAGGAGCAGTTCATAGATGAATTGGTGGAAATCGCCGATTTTCATAAGGTGGATTTGATAATGATGGCGGGAGATGTGTACGATTCCGTTAATCCACCAGCGGCTTCAGAACAACTATTCTATGAGGCTGCCGCAAGGCTGACTGCAGGGGGCAGGCCCCTTGTTGTGATCGCCGGAAACCATGATCAACCGGAGCGCGTATCTTCAGTTTCACCGCTTGTATTAAGGCAGGGGATTACATTAGTGGGGCTTCCTACCTCAGAGCCAGTGACTGTTCATGCTGCACGAACGGGTGAGATCGCCAAAATCGCAGCTCTTCCTTATCCCTCCGAAGCGCGTCTCGGTGAACTACTTGCAGGAGATAGCGGAGAAGAGGAGCTTCGACTGGCTTATAGCGCACGGGTAGGCAAGCTCATGCAGCTGTTGGGACGGGAATTTACGCCGCAGACCGTAAATTTAGCGATGAGCCATATTTATGTGCTTGGTGGTGTGGAAAGTGATTCGGAACGTCCGATTCAGGTAGGAGGAGCATATACCGTTGATCCTTCTGCTTTGACTTGTGGAGCGCAATATACTGCACTAGGACATCTTCATCGCGCTCAGCGTGTCAAAGGGGAAGGAATGATCCGTTACAGTGGATCCCCGTTGGCATACAGTTTTTCTGAAGCTGGACAGGCCAAATCGGTGACGCTGATTGATGTTGCGCCGGGCGGTGAGCCAATCTTCGAAGAAATTTACCTACGCTGTGGGCGTCCGCTTGTAAGATGGAGCTCCACAGGTGGATTGCAGGAGGTATATAAATGGCTGGATGAAGGCAGAGATGCTTCTGCTTTTATAGATTTGGAGATTCGGCTTAGTGAAGCCATGTCGATGAATGATATACAGCGCCTGCGCAAGTCGCGCGAGGGAATTATTCATATTCGTCCCATTTACCCGCAAATGGAGATGGAGCTTGAACAGACTTCCCGTTCACGTATGCCGGTGCAAGAATTATTCCGTAAATTCTATCAGCGTCAGACAGGTGGAGCGGAACCGGAAGATAGTTTGATAGAGCTGTTCTTACAGCTAACTGAAGAAGAACGGCGTCAGCCAGAGGAAGGAGAGGAGAACTAAGGTGAAACCTATTCTATTAAAAGTTGCAGGATTACAGAGTTATAGAGAAATGCAAGAAATAGATTTTGAAAGTCTGTGTGAGACGGGTCTGTTTGGGATTTTTGGACCTACGGGCAGCGGCAAGTCTAGCTTGCTGGATGCTATTACTTTGGCGATGTACGGGAAAGTGGAACGTGCCGTTAATGGAACACAGGGGATTATGAACCACTCTGAAGATTCACTCAGCGTAGCGTTTACCTTTGAGCTCACTTCTTCCGCGGGGGCACGTCGTTATCGGGTTGAACGTAAATTCAAACGTACGGGAGAGCAAACCGTCAGCAACACGATTAGCCGTTTCATCGAAATTACAGCTGACGGAGATAACGTTATGGCGGATAAGCTCGCAGATGTTACGCGCTGTGTGGAGGAGCATATCGGTCTAAAAATGGATGACTTCACGAGAGCAGTTGTATTGCCGCAAGGGAAATTTGCCGAATTCTTATCACTTCGTGGCGTAGATCGTCGGCAAATGCTGCAGCGCCTGTTCCATCTGGAACAGTATGGCGATCAGCTGGCAATCAAGCTTAGCCGCCGGGTGAAGGAGAATGAGGCTGCGCTCCGCGCGCTGATTGCTGAGCAGCAGGGTCTTGGCAGCGCAGGCAAAGGGGATGTAGAGGCAGCGGCGGAGCGCCTCGAGCAGGCCACCCTTTATGCTGCGGAATGCCGCCAGAAGCTGGAGGCGGCGCTGCAGGTCTCGGAGCGTTTCGCGCGTATACGCGAGCTCCAAGAGGAACGGACCCGCCGCGAGCTACAGCGGCAGGGACTGCTCGCCAAGGAGGAGGAGATTCTCCTCCTTGAACGGAAGCTCGGCCAAGCTGACGAGGCCGAGGCTAGGCTTCCTGCGCTGAAAGCATGGCGAAGCGCGGAAGAAGCCTTTAAGAGCCGATTGGCCCGCGCGGAGGGCCAAGAGGTGCTGGCCGCCGCCGCCGAGCAGGAGGCTGCGCATGCGGCTGCCGCCGCGGCTGCTGCGCAGGCCGCGCTTGCAGCGGAAGAGCCGGCCCTCCGGGAGGGGGCCGGCACCTACCGCCGCGCGCTGGAGCTCGAGTCCGAGCTCAGCGCGCTACGGCGCGAACTCGCGGCTCTGCGCGAGCGCCGCGAAGAGGCCTCCCGCAAGCTGGCGGAGCTGCGGGAGGGCATGGCCCGGGAGCGTGAGCTTTTGGCCAAGGGCCAAAAGCGCCAGCAAGAGCTGCAGCAGAGCTTGCAGCCGCTCGGTGTCCGCTCCCAGGAGCGGCAGTCTCTGCAAGAAGCGATGCAGAGACTGCAAGGGCTGCACTCCGCCGAATCCCAGTGGGATAAGGCGGAGAAGGAGCGCCGCGAGCGTGCCGCTGCTCTCGCGGCTGCGCAGGCGCGACTCGCGGAGGCCGAGGGCCGTCGCGAACTGCAGGAAGCTGCTCGCGGGCAACTGATCCGCGAGGCGGCGGTACATCAAGAGAAGCTGCTGGCGACAGAAGAAGCTGCGCGTGCCGCAGCGGAGCACCTGGAGCAACATGTCAGTGCTTTGGAAGCAGCTATGAAGGATCAAGAGCTTCACAGACTGTCTTTAGCGCTAGCTAAGGAGCTGGAAGAAGGACATCCCTGCCCGGTATGCGGCAGCGAGCATCATCCTGCACCTGCATTATTGCAGGATAGCTTAGAGCAACAGGAACTGGAAATGAAGCTTCAGCAAGTTCGCACATTGTCCAGACGGGCTTTGGAAGCTCGTCATTTGTTCCGCGGTCTTCGTGAACAGGATCAAATATGGCTGGAGCAGGTATTTGGAAATGAAGTCATCGAAGCGGCAAATCACCCTGCAGCTGCTGGTTCAGAAGTCAGCACTACTGAGGTTTCCTCAACCGATGTGTCCGTTCCAGATGAAAAAGCCTTGGCAGAACTTGAAGCTGCACTTTTGGCATTAAAAGGACAGTCAGGCGAGCTACGCCGAATTGCGGTACAGTGGCAGCAATCGATGCAGGAGGTCCAGCAGTTGTGCCTCAAAGAAGCGGCAGGTGTCACAGGTGAACGGAGCTGGGTAGAAGGAATCGCTGCCAAAGCTGAGGAACTAAGCGCCCAGCTAACGGCTATGCGGCAGAACTGGACACAGCAGTTCCCGGATCTGGCACCTGGAGAAGTGGAACAAGCTTATCGTGATCTGTTAGCGAAGGATGCACAAGCTGAAGAAATTAGATCTCGTCTTGATATCAGCGTCAAGTTTCTGGAGGAGAAAAATGCTTCAGTGCAGAACCTTCAAGAGACCATAACGGGGCTGGATAAAGAGCTGGCTCAATCGATCACACAGATCGAAGGCAAGGAAGAATTGCAGCGTGAAAAAGATCAGCGTTTACTGGAGTGGACGAATGGCCGTGCTGCTGCTCCTCTTCTAGCGGAATGTGAAGGACGTCTGCAGGAATTGTTAACTGCTCTGGAGACAAGCAAGCAGTTACATCTCGCGGCGGCGGAGAAGGCTCAGCATGAGGTTAAGGAAGCAGCAATTACACGCCAGGCTGCAGAATCTGCGCGTGAACATTACGTAGCAGCTTCCAGTCATTGGGAACAAAGCTTGGCTTCTTCAATGTTTAGTTCAGCCGCTGAGGTTGAAGGAGCAGCGCTCACTTCTGAAGAACGGGAAATGGCATCTTCCCGCGTACGTGCTCATCGTGCCGAAGAAACTGAGGTCTCGTTGCAACTGCGTAACATTGAAGAGAAGCTTGACGGGGCCAGCTTAAGTGAAGAAGAATGGCAAGAAAGTCAAAGGACCTTAAGAGAAAGCAAGGCGGAGGATGAAATATCTCTTCAGGCAAGAGCACGTGCAGAGCGTGATCTGGAGGACCTGCGGCATCGGCATATCCGCTGGATGGAGCTTGAAGCAGAGCGGATTGAGCACGCTTCTATGCAAGATCAACTCTCCAAACTACAGACGGTCTTACGCGGGAACGCCTTTGTTGAGTACATTGCTGAGGAACAATTGATGCAGGTGTGTCAGTCCGCTTCTCAGCGGCTTCGATTCCTGAGTAAGCAGCGTTATGCATTGGAGGTTGATTCGGGTGGCGGCTTTGTGATCCGTGATGACGGGAACGGCGGGGTGAGAAGACCTGTCTCAACCCTGTCTGGTGGAGAGACCTTCCTAACATCCCTTTCGCTGGCACTTGCTCTTTCAGCTCAGATCCAGCTGCGTGGGCAATATCCGTTGCAATTTTTCTTCCTGGATGAAGGCTTTGGTACTCTCGACCCAGAGCTGCTGGATACAGTGATTACTTCACTTGAAAGGTTGCATAATGACCAGCTGTCTGTCGGTATTATCAGCCATGTTCCAGAGCTTCGTGCAAGGTTGCCACGCAAGCTGGTGGTAGTTCCTGCTGAACAAGGTGGAGGGGGATCTCGTATCCTTTTGGAAAAAATGTGAAGTGTTTTAAACCGTGTGATCGATATCACAGATACAGCATCAACGCACTGTTATAATACAGCTAAGCCGACATTACTTTAGAAACACCTCGGCGGACGTATGACCGGGAATTTAATCCTTTTCATACGTCCGCCGCCGAATCAGCTTTATAAGCTGTGAAGGGTGTTTCTCTTTTTTTTGCCATTTTTAACCCTACGGGTGTATATATAGCTCCACTTCAATGGTTAATGGATTTCATTCTGTAATAGATACAGCTCTAGCGTGCGGATGTTGAATCTTCTAGCGTCTTTCGTAATTGGTGATTATCCTGTATGATTATCTTATGATGAAGTGAAATTTCACCAATTTTTAGGAGGCAAGCACTCTATGGAGACCGTGTTTAGCAAAATTATTGAGGGTACTATTCCTTCCAAAAAAGTATTTGAGAACGAACGTATTCTTGCATTCTACGACATCGAGCCGGCTGCACCGGTACATGTGTTGATCATTCCAAAGAAGTTCATTGCTTCCATGAATGATGTCACACCTGAGGATCTTCCGTTAATTGCGGAAATTCACAGTGTAGCGCAACAGATCGCTATCGACCTTGGGATTGCCGAGTCTGGTTATCGTTTGATCAATAATTGTGGTCCTGATAGTGGACAAGCTGTGCCTCATCTTCATTATCACTTGCTTGGTGGGGCCAAGCTGGGAGCTCTCACAGGAAACTCAGCTTCTCACGCATAGTACAATCATTAAATGTTGAAGAACTTGCCAGAAAAAAAGAATAACACGAAGGTTGACACCCTATTTCCGTTTGACCTATAATGGAATTTGATAAACCGTGTTATGCTCTTGGACGGTATGGTCGGAGGGAGGGGAAACTGTGTCTGAAACGAAAGTTCGCAAAAACGAGACAATTGATGCTGCACTTCGTCGCTTTAAACGTTCCATCGCAAAAGATGGTGTCTTGGCTGAGGTGAAGAAACGCAAACATTACGAAAAGCCAAGCGTTAAGAAAAAGCTGAAGTCTGAGGCTGCTCGTAAGAGAAAGTTTTAGGAGGATTACCCACGCATGAATCTTAGCGAGAGATTGAACGAAGATATGAAGCAAGCGATGAAGAGTAAGGACAAGTTCACGCTCTCCACGATTCGAATGGTTCGTTCTACAATAAAGTATCTTGAAATAGATTTGAAGAGAACATTGGACGACAACGAAGTGCTTGATATCCTTAGTCGTGAAATCAAACAGCGCAAAGATGCCCTCCAAGAATTTGAATCAGCGGGTCGCGATGAGCTTGCCGCGAGTACGAAGGCAGAAATCGAGATTATTATTAAGTATCTTCCCGAGCAACTTTCCGAAGAAGAAATTAAAGCAATTGTACAGCAGACCATCCAGGAAACCGGTGCTTCTTCGAAAAGTGAAATGGGTAAGGTCATGAGCGCACTGATGCCTAAGGTCAAAGGTCGCGCCGATGGTAAACTCGTGAACCAAGCGGTTCAGCAATTTCTGCAATAATATAGCGCCAGCACCCCTTGCAAAAGGGGTGCTTTTCTTTGTTTTGAAACGTAATTACGCTTACAACGTAATAAAGTGTATGTGTCCCGGGTCAAATTGAAGAAGGGAGGTAAAAACATTGAAAAGATTACGGAAAATTATGTTAGCCAGCATTCCGGTTGTTTTACTGCTACTGCTCTTAACGCCGTTTATCCCGAATGTAAGCGCTGATGTAACCGTGCCAAAAGCACCAAAGGCTGCGAATGGTGAGATGAAGAAAGGCCCGGTGTTTATTATTCCGGTTGATCAAAAAATTGAAAGAGGTCTGCAAAGCTTTTTGGAAAGAGGGTTCGCAGAAGCTGCTAATTATGGAGCGGTTCTAATTGTACTGGAGGTGGATACACCGGGGGGACTGGTGAGTTCAGCAGAACAGATTGGGACGATGGTAAGAGATAGTGACATACCTACCGCAGCTTTTATTAAAGGTGATGCCGCTTCCGCAGGCAGTTACATAGCACTTAACGCAGGTGCAATCATCATGAAGCCGGGCAGCATGATCGGTTCTGCATCTCTAGTAGATAGTGGCGGCCAGAAAGTAGAAGACGCGAAGATGGTGTCCTACTGGAAATCAAAAATGATTGGAGCCGCTGCTTTAAATGAGCGTGATCCTGATATTGCTGCGGGAATGGTCGATAGTAATTTGGTTGTGGATAAGCCAGATCTAGGCGTATCTAAAGCGCAGGGCGAAATTATTGCCTTGTCTAGTGACGAAGCTTTAAAAGCTGGTTATGCTGATCAAATTACAACCACTCCAGAAGAGGCAATTACTTGGTTAGGTTATACTACAGATGATATTTTTCGTGTGGAGCATACGGGTGCCGAGAAAATGTCGCAATTTCTGACAAATCCGATTATTATGACGATTCTGCTATTCATCGGGATTACAGGCATTGTGATTGAGTTGATCGTTCCGGGCTTCGGTGCACCTGGGATTATTGGGACATTAGCCTTTGTTTTATATTTTTTCGGAAATTCTGTAGCAGGGTTTGCCGGATCAGAGACTTGGCTTTTGTTCATCATCGGACTTGTCATGCTTGTGCTGGAGCTGTTCGTGCCGAGCTTTGGGATATTGGGAATACTAGGTTCCGTCAGCCTTGTGGCAGGTGTCGTACGCGCAGCATACAGCTTCACACATGCATTGTTTAGTCTCGGTATCGCATTCGCGGCTGCAACAGTAGTCATTGTGATTGTGGCTGTCGCATTTAAAGAACGTGGAATTTGGAATAGGTTTATTTTGAAGGATACGCTCTCCAAAGATCAGGGATTTGTACCTGTTGAAGAGAAGTTAAGCTTAGTTGGAGCTATAGGAAACAGTATTACACCACTTCGTCCATCCGGAACGGCTATGATTGGCGGCGAGCGGGTAGATGTCGTTACTGAAGGCAGCTTTATTAGCGTTAATGCACCGGTCTCTGTTGTAAAAGTTGAGGGCGGACGGATTGTGGTGAAGGAAATTAAGGAATAAGGTAAAAGATAAAAGGTATGGCGAATAGTAGCTCCACAATAATTTACTGGAGGTTGTAAAGTTATGGAAGCATCTTTAATTACTTTTTTGTTGATTGCGGTAGTCGTAGTCATTTTGTTGAGTGTCTTTTTAAGCTTCTTCCCGGTCATGCTCTGGATTTCTGCATTGGCGTCAGGGGTTAGAATTAGTATTATTACGTTAGTAGCGATGAGACTGCGTCGTGTAACACCAAGTCGGATTGTTAATCCTATGATTAAAGCGACAAAAGCTGGTCTTGGACTTAACATTAATCAACTGGAGAGTCACTATCTCGCTGGTGGTAATGTAGACCGGGTGGTTAATGCCCTGATTGCCGCTCAGCGTGCAGACATTCCTTTGGAATTCACTCGCGCAGCAGCAATTGACCTCGCAGGACGTGACGTACTTCTGGCCGTTCAGATGAGTGTAAATCCACGTGTGATCGAAACACCTATTGTAGCGGCTGTAGCTAAGAATGGTATTGAGGTTAAAGTAAAAGCAAGGGTTACTGTTCGTGCTAATATTGACCGTCTCGTTGGTGGTGCTGGTGAAGAAACGATTATTGCCCGGGTCGGTGAGGGTATTGTAACTACGGTAGGTTCGAGTGATTCGCATAAAGATGTTTTGGAGAATCCAGATTCGATCTCACGTACAGTTTTGGCCAAAGGTTTGGATTCCGGTACGGCTTTTGAGATCCTCTCCATTGATATTGCGGATATCGATGTAGGTAAGAACATCGGTGCTTATCTTCAAACCGAACAAGCAGAAGCGGATAAACGTATTGCACAAGCTAAGGCTGAAGAACGCAGAGCAATGGCTGTCGCTCATGAGCAAGAGATGAAGGCACGCGTTGTTGAAATGAAGGCGCTTGTTGTGGAAGCTGAATCTCAGGTGCCTATGGCGATGGCAGAGGCGCTCAGAAATGGTCAAATCGGTGTGATGGACTACATGAACATCAAAAATATCGAGGCGGATACACAAATGCGAGGCTCCCTCGGCAAAATGAATGATCAGGACGACAATAACCGTCCTAACAATAATAAATAAAAGGGGATGTGAATCTCCATGAGCTGGATCTATATCGTTGCGGTAATTATCTTCGCGATTGTATCCAATGTGAACAAGGCTGCGAAGAACAAACCTAAAGGTGCTACACGTGGAGGAATGCCCACTTTTGGTGGAGGAGATGAGAATCCTTTACGTCGTAATAAGGATGTGGATGGGAGCGGAGACCACCCTGAACAGTCTAGGAGTGGGTTTCCAACTCCTGTGACTACATCCTCCCGCGAGTATGATGCATCACCTGCCTTTCCAGAGCCTGCGTACATCCCGACACCAGATTATTCTACTGGAGAAGGTATGTCTTTGGAGCACGCTGATGACGGAGTTGAATTGCGCACGCAAAAAATGCAAGAAGAGGTGCGGCGTATTCAAGCTGCTTTTGATGGAATCGCGGGAGCAGATTCCAAATCGGAGAAGACGAAGAGCACATCCTCTGACACAGCTGTCGAGTCAAATAGAACAGCAAATAGGGGTGAGCTGCGCAATGGTGTGGTTTGGGCGGAGATTCTAGGACCTCCGCGCGCGCGCCAGCCGCATTCCACCCGAAGATCGTAATTTTCGGTCAAAGTAACAATTTTAAGCCTTAGTTTTCTTATCTTAACGATAGGAAAGCTGAGGCTTTTTTTATGTTTTTTATACCTGAATGCTGCTCCTTTATTACTTCTTCTCATAAACAAAAGTGTTGCCGCATAAGGTGTACAGAAGGCAGGAAGGGGGAACGTCTACTTATGACCCGTATTGGCCGCAGGCTGCGGGGATGGACAAACGGGGTGCTCGATTTACCACAGGACTTACTACAGGAAATGCCCCGGATCACCCTGATCGGCAATAAAGAACTGTATATCGAGAATCATCGCGGCGTGCTGCATTTTTCCTCAGGCCAGCTTAAGCTCGCGTTAGCTAATGGATCGCTTGAAATCACGGGCGAGGATCTTGTCATTCGCAATATTCTTGGCCAGGAGCTGGCGGTAGAAGGCATTATCGGAGAGATCAGATATAAAGAAAGCGAGGGGAAATCATGAAGGAACCACCTCTTTCATCATTGCGGGGATCCGTTACACTGCATGTGACGGGGCCTCAGGTGGAGAGATTCATTAATGTCATTTCTGAAGCAGGTATAGTGATTTGGGATGTGAGGCCCGCTGAGGGCGGCGCTTCCCTTAAGCTGCTTCTGAATGATTTTTATGTCCTCCGTCCGATTTTAAAGAAGACAGGCTGTCGGATGCACGTTACAGGAAGAAGCGGACTGCCTTTTTTGATGGCGCGGCTTTGGAAACGTAAATTTTTTGGCATGGGAATATTGGTATTCGGGATTATGCTCTTTATGTTATCCACGATGGTATGGAGCATTAGAGTCGAGGGGAATGAAAAAATTGCTTCTGAGGATATATTGGCAGCTGCTCGTCAGGAGGGGGTGTATCCTTTTCAATGGATATGGCGTCTGGATGAGCCGGACAAGCTCTCTAAGGGGCTCCTAGCCCAATTACCCGGCGTTTCATGGATAGGGGTGCAGCGGACGGGGACGAGCATTAAAATTCAGGTGGTAGAATCTAAACAGCCGGATATTAAACCTCTTCTTAGCCAGCGGCATTTGATTAGCAGAACAGATGCGGTGGTAACTGAAATATATGCGGAGCAGGGCAGACCGGTTGTAGCGCGTAACTCACGGGTCAAAAAAGGGGATATCCTGATTTCGGGTGCTTTAGGCGACGAAGAGAATGTACAGTACGTGGTGGCTAAAGGTGAAGTTAAGGGTCTAGTGTGGCATGAATACAATATAGAGGTGCCTCTTACAACAACAAATAGTTCATATACAGGGGATCGTAAGGATCGAACCTATCTGGTGCTTGGCAAATGGGCTATCCAGCTATGGGGTTATGGCGATTCTCCTTTTGAGAAATCACGAACGCTTATTGAGCACGATCCGCTATCCTGGCGGTCCTTTAAGCTGCCGCTGGGCCTAATGACTGAGAAAGAAATGGAGATTAGTGAAACAAGTGAGACATTAACTCCAGAGGCTGGATTTGAAAAGGGAATAGAGCGAGCGAAGAATGATATTTTGGCGCGTTATGGCGTTGATAGCGTCATCAAAAGTCAAAAAGTTTTGCATGAGAAGAAAGAGAATGGTAAAGTTTATATGAAAGTGATCTTTGAAGTAGAAGAGAAAATTTCCGAAGAACTGCCAATAGTAAACAATTGAGGAGAATGAGGCTACTTGTCAGAACAGACTGCAAGCATTCGTATTACTTTGCAAAATGCGGGAGAAGCGCAATCGTTGTTCGGCCCGCAAGATGGATTCCTAAAAATCATCGAGAGTGAAATTCCTGCTATTATTGATTCCCGTGAAGCAGAGTTAACGATACGTGGTGCGGAGCGGGAAGTAGACATGCTGGGACAATTGTTTAATGTGTTGCTGTCCCTCATTCGGAGCGGTTACATACTTACTGAACGTGATGTGCAGTACGCTGTGGAGCTGGCGAAAGACTTTCGAGTCGATCAATTGCTCGATTTGTTCAAGGGAGAAATTACAACAACTTTTCGTGGAAAGCCTATCCGTGTCAAAACGATTGGCCAGAAACATTATGTGACAACGATCAAGAAGCGTGATATTGTATTCGGAATCGGTCCTGCAGGAACGGGTAAGACCTACCTGGCGGTAGTGCTTGCAGTTACGGCACTAAAAGAAGGTTCTGTTAAGCGTATCATTCTTACGCGCCCAGCAGTAGAAGCAGGAGAGAGTCTAGGGTTCCTCCCAGGGGATTTGCAAGAAAAGGTAGATCCATACCTCCGTCCGTTATATGATGCCTTATACGACGTTATGGGGCCAGATCAGGTGGCTAAGGCGCTTGAACGGGGATTGATTGAAATTGCTCCGCTCGCTTATATGCGTGGTCGTACGTTGGACGATTCATTTATTATTTTGGATGAAGCCCAGAATACAACGCCTGAGCAAATGAAAATGTTTTTGACTCGACTCGGCTTCGGGTCCAAAATGGTGATTACGGGTGACGTTACCCAGATTGACCTGCCTCGCGGCAAGAAATCCGGTTTAATTGAGGCTAAAGCGATTTTATCCGGCATAGAAGAACTCGGTTTTGTTTATTTTGCGGAGCAGGATGTAGTACGGCATTCCCTGGTGCAGAAAATTATCGTTGCCTATGACCGCTCTGCCGAAAACCTCCAATAAAGGGGATTGTCTTCATGGCTTCAAAGCAACCATCTAAATTAAGCGGATTTGTATATACGAACAACGGATGGAAGTATAGCGCGGCGACACGCTATGCTCTTTTCCTGTTACTCGGACTTGTGTTCTACTTTAGTCTGTCGCCCGATCTACTGCCTAAGCGGTACGATATTAAAGAGAATACGCTAAGCGCGAAGGAGATTACAGCGCCCAAGCAAATTTTGGACAAGAAGGCAACACTAAAGGCGGCGGAAGAAGCGGCCGAAGGTGTATCTCCTAAGTATAAAATTATCCCGATGAGGGCTGATAATCTTGTGACATCGCTGCTGGACCGGATTGATCGCCTGAATCAGGATGATTTGATTTCACAAAGCGATAAGACTGAGATTTATCGTGATGAGATCCCGCAGAGAGCCAATGATTTTATTTTGAATTTCATAGCCTCCAATCGGGGCGGAGGCACTTATTCCGATCATCTTTTGGAGGAAATGCAATCTGTCATAAAAGAGCAGACCTATGTCATTCCAGATGAAACTTACATTAAGATTCCGCGACTGACCTCTCAGGACATTATCGAAATGAAGCCTGTCGCTCGTGATATTGTGACTAGGCTGATGAACGATCAAATCACGGATGCCCAGACTGCGCGCGCCAAAGTGGCGGAGCAGGTCAGTATCAGCTCTCTGAGTCAGCGCACGGCGCGTGAGGTTGTGCAGGAGTTAGTCCGGCTTGTTATTACAAGCAATAAGTTCTATGACGAAGATGCAACGAAGGAAGCAAAGGTGCAGGCTCGTGAGAACACACCTGATGTGTTTATTGAGCAAGGCGACGTCCTCGTCGCTAAAGGTCAAAAAATCACCCCTGAGCTCTACGCCCTTTTGGATGAGAATGGCCTGCTAAGTAATGAGGTCAACTATTGGCCTCAAGTTGGATTACTATTACTTTCTACCATGCTATCTGCGGGTCTGATGGTGTTTATCCGTTACTCGGGTGGAACCGCGGGCTTCAAGTATAACAATTCCCAGTTATTAATGCTGGTGCTTGTGTTTGTTATTACGATCATTTCCATGCGGTTGACCGCAATTTTGCAGACGGATGTCCATTCCTATCTCGGGTATCTGGCTCCAGTAGCCATTGGTGCTATGCTGATTACCATGCTTCTGGATATGACATTAGCATATTTCTGTTCTATCCTGATCAGTATACTTGCCAGTATCATTTTGAATGTTCAGCAGAATTCGGTGTTTGATTTTACCTTTGGCTTCTTTTCAATTGTTGTTTGTTATGTAGCTATTTTTGCCACTCATCGTGCAGGCCAGCGTTCCACATTATTAAAAGGCGGGATTATGGTATCCCTTTTTGGCTGTGTGACCGTCTTTATGCTGACCCTCTTAGCTGGTGGTGAATGGAAAGATGTAAGCACGCTGTATGCCGTTGGTTTTGCTTTTGCGAGCGGACTTTTGACCGCAGTGCTTGTGATTGGTCTGATGCCTTTCTTTGAAGCTACCTTTGGTATTCTATCTGCCCTGAAGCTGGTAGAGTTGTCTAATCCGAACCATCCCTTATTGCGCAAGCTTCTTACGGAAACACCAGGAACCTATCACCATAGCGTCATGGTAGGTAACCTGTCAGAAGCGGCCGCAGAAGCGATTGGAGCAGATGGCCTATTGTGCCGTGTGGGGTCGTATTATCATGATATAGGCAAAACAAAACGTCCGTTTTATTTTATTGAGAATCAGAATAATATGGAAAACCCGCATGACTCTATTGAACCGAAGCTTAGTAAATCTATCATTGTAGCTCACGCCCGCGATGGGGTGGAAATGCAACGGGAATATAAGCTGCCCAAACCGATTCGTGATATTGCTGAGCAGCATCATGGCACTACGTTCCTGCATTATTTTTACCATAAGGCTCTGAAGCTGGCGGAAGAAAAAGGTGTTGAGCCTGATTTTACCGAGGAAGATTTCCGTTATCCTGGCCCGAAAGCTCAGTCGAAGGAATCGGCTGTTGTAGGAATCGCCGACAGTGTTGAAGCTGCGGTACGATCCTTACGCAAACCAACCGTCCTTCAGGTGGAAACGATGATTGAGAAAATTATTAAAAGTCGACTGGATGATCATCAGTTTGACGAATGTGATTTAACGATTAAAGAATTGGACATTATTGCACGGACGCTGAAAGAAACGGTCATGGGGATTTTTCATTCACGGATCGAATACCCAGAAGATGTGCGTAAGCCGAAAAAAGAGGAAGGGGCAGCTAATCCATGAGTTTAGAGATCGTTTGGGATAACGAGCAAGAAGAATACGAGATAAAGGACGATCTCATCGCACTGCTGGAGAGTATTTTGAAAAAAGCAGGTGAAGCGGAAGGGATCGATCAGGGGGAGGTTGCGCTTACTTTTGTCGATAACACTCGTATTCATGAGTTGAACTTGGAGTACCGGGGAATTGACCGTCCGACGGACGTACTTTCTTTTGCCATGAATGAAAGCGGAGAGGACGAGCTGGACATTATATACGAAGTAGAAGAGGGCGAAGCACTGGAAGATGTTCCGGATGTACTGGGAGATATCATCATTTCCGTAACTCGTGCTCAGGAGCAAGCGCAGGAATATGGTCATTCGCTGGAGCGTGAGCTTGGTTTCCTCTTTGTGCACGGATTTCTGCATTTGTTAGGATATGATCATCAGGATGAAGCTTCAGAGGCAGAGATGATGTCTAAACAAGAGAAGGTACTAGCTCAGGTTGGGTTGACTCGCTAATGGTGAAGAACACGGCGGTAGGACACAAGAAGTTCTGGCACTCTTTTCGGTTTGCATCGCAAGGCATCGTGTCGGCATTCAAATCGGAGCTTAACATGAAGGTGCATTGCTGTTTGGCTGTGGTTGTACTTGTTGCCGCTGCCGTGTTCAGACTTCCTCTGGCCAGTTGGATGCTGCTGCTCTTCTCCATTACGCTTGTCTTAACTGCCGAGCTGCTCAATACGGCAATCGAGGCGACGGTAGACCTGATCTCGCCGGAGATTCATCCGCTGGCTAAGAGAGCAAAAGATACCGCCGCAGGAGCTGTGCTTCTTACGGCGGTGTTTGCTGTCTTAGTCGGGGTCTATGTTTTTTACCACCCGGTGATGGACTGGATTAGCGGACTTATGTCATAATCAGGTTACAATTCAATTTAGGGGAGAGGCGGACCCGCGTTTTGCGATTCCGCCTCTTTGGTTACTGGATGTTTAGGAAGCGAGTTTTGTACGAAGTAATTCCAGGTTGAGACGCTAACAAAACTAAGTGGATGCTCTCGAAGTGAGTTTTGTACGAAGTAATTCCATGATGTAACGCTAAACAAAACTTTAGGAGGACCCCAATATGGATTCCACTCTTCTTATGCAAGAAGCGATTAAAGCACGTGCTAAGGCATATATTCCTTACTCCCGATTCGGAGTTGGAGCCGCCCTCCTTGATCAGGATGGTCATATTCATCACGGATGTAATGTAGAAAATGCTGCTTTTGGCCCAACCAACTGTGCGGAGCGAACCGCTTTATTCCGTGCCATCGCCGACGGTCATGCTATCGGTTCTTTCAAGGCAATTGCCGTTGTTGCCGATTCCGATGGCCCCGTATCTCCTTGTGGTGTATGCCGCCAAGTTCTGATTGAGTTGTGTTCACCAGACATGAAGGTTATCCTTGGAAACATGAAAGGCGATATTGTTGAGACCACGGTGGGAGAATTACTTCCCGGCGCTTTTGGTCCCATAGATCTGAAGCAAGGACAAGCTCTGGAATAAAATGACGAAGGTTGCTACTTTAATTGCACAATGTACAGTTACATTGCTACTCTTTCGCACAACAATGAATTTAGTTGCAGATAGTGCAATTAAATTTATGATATAGTCCGTATTTGGCTCTTAAGACTGGACCAATTTGCACAGAATACAACTAAAACACCAAAAACATAAACTCAAACTCAAATTAGTTGTACAAAGTACAATTAAAAATGCTCCAGTTCTACCAAGTTAGGCTAATCTGGTGCAAACTATGTGTTATTAGAGTAACATTACAAGGTAAGCGCCGCGGCAAAAGCCGCCAGAGATTTTTTGCACATCGTAATTTGAACCCCTGCCTGCAATCTGCATCTTAGTAATCTTTATCCATGGTAAGCTTAATGCGGACTGTGTTCATAAGCGACAGTAAGCGTGTCCCCAATAAGGGACGAAAGCGCTCATGCACGATCGTCTCTCTAATCCGTCGAACGTTGCAGGTATGCCCATTTCCGGGTGTCCAGAGGGCCGGGGCCCATGGGGTCCCCCTTGGCTAAGGGGGATTTAGGGGATCGAAAAAGATCTTGGAAGATTTTTGAACGTAAATTTAGAAGGAAAGTATGGAAGGAAGATAATATGAAATTCAAATCAGGCTTTGTCGCAATTATCGGCAGACCGAACGTAGGCAAATCGACACTCATGAACCAGGTTATTGGACAGAAGATTGCAATCATGTCGGATAAGCCACAGACCACTAGAAACAAAATCCATGGGGTCTATACAACGAATAATTCGCAAATCGTGTTCCTGGACACACCAGGTATTCATAAAAGACAGTCCAAGCTAGGCGACTACATGAACCAAACTGCAATGAGCACGCTGGGTGAAGTTGAGGCTGTGCTGTTCCTTGTGGATGCTGCAGATGGTTTGGGCGGTGGAGACCGATACATTGCTGAGCAATTAAACGGACTTAAGACGCCAGTTATTCTTGTACTCAACAAGATCGATAAAATAGAGCCGGAAGCCTTGCTCCCACTTATGGCTCAGTATAACAAGCTGCATAACTTTGCTGAAATCATTCCAATTTCTGCTAAGATGGGTAGCAATGTTAACACGCTGTTAGAGCAAGTCGCTAAGTACTTGCCGGAAGGTCCGCAGTACTACCCAGAAGATCAAATTACGGATCACCCTGAGCAATTTGTGTGCGCAGAGCTAATCCGTGAGAAGATTCTGCATTTGACGCGCGAAGAAGTACCGCATTCCATTGCCGTGGCCATCGAAGATATGAGGGTTGAGCCGAATGGTGTGGTCCATGTGTCTGCCGTTATTTTTGTTGAACGTGATTCTCAGAAGGGGATTATTATCGGTAAGCAAGGTGCGCTGCTGAAAGAGGTTGGAAGACGTGCTCGGACAGATATTGAGAACCTTTTGGGTTCGAAGATTTTTCTGGAGCTATGGGTAAAAGTGAAAAAAGACTGGCGCAATCAGGATCGCGTTTTGCGGGATTTGGGCTTCCATAAAGACCTTTAAGATCTATATCCGTTCTTCCTCGTTTGGCAGGAATTGCAAGGATAGAACCTGGCTCATCGCACATCCTAATTCTTGAAGAGACATCGTCTTTCCCAAGAAAGGATGAATACGAATGCGAAACTTTTCGTGGAAGTATTTTGCAATGACAGGAGACGTCGATGCTTACCTGCTATACAAGGAAGCTGGCTATCCACTTGAAGACAGTGGATTACAGCTAGTGGAAGAAGAGAAGGTCTGTGATGAAGAAGCGCAATAAGGACTGGTTGCTTGCCGAATGGTTGGGGGAAGAGGCATGCTACACAGGGTGGAAGGGATCGTCATCCGCAGCATGGACTACGGCGAGGGGAACGCAATCATTACGCTTTGCACCGAGAACGCGGGAAAAGTAGGAGTTCTGGTGCGTGGCGCAAAGAAGGTCAAAAGCCGCCATGCTGCACTGATCCAATTGTTCACCGTCGGTGAATTTGTTTTTTTTAGAAATAACGGAGGACTTGGGACGCTGAATTCCGGCGAAATCACGAAGTCTCACCACCCTCTACGTGAGGATTTGATCAAAGCTGCTTATGCATCTTACGCTTGTGAACTGCTTGATAAAGTCCTGCATGATGAGGAGACGGGAAGCTTCTGGTTTCGCCAGCTTACGGCCTGCTTGAACGCACTAGAAGAAGATAAGGAACCTGGAGTTATCATAAATGTTTATGAAATGAAGATTTTGCAAGCAGCCGGTTATGGTCCAGAGTTCGACACCTGTGTGATATGTGGAGCTGAAAAGCCTGATGAACAACTGCTGATAAGCCCTCGCCTTGGTGGAGCGCTCTGCCGCAGCTGTAATCATAATGATCCTCCAGCAATGGAGGTCTCCGCTCGTGCGTTGAAGTTGCTACGCTTATTCGCCAGACTTGATCTAACTAGATTAGGGAATGTGGATGTCAAAGAAAGCAGCCGAGATGAATTGAAAAAAATTATGCGAGCCTTTATGGATATGCAGCTTGGATTAAAGCTGAAATCACAGAATTTCCTGGACCAGCTCGACAAGTACAAGATTTGACGAAATCTGATTTTTCCGTTACTATAGGAACAGTTTCTTTATAAGATTATCTGATCGCCGTTTTGCTCCATTTCGGGAGAGCGTGCATTGATCGGGAAAGTAGTGAGCGACATTGTTGCGATTCAGCGAGCTGGGGGTAGTGAGAGCCTGGCGGGACAACGTTCATGAACATGGCACCCGGGAGTACGGATATGGCGAATGAAAGTGGATTTCGTTCTTGTCTTTAGCCGTAATATCGCTGAAGCAAGGTATGAAATCAAGTAGGGTGGAACCGCGGGAGAATAAGTTAAACTCTCGTCCCTATGTCTGTTAATCAGGCATGGGGGCGGGGGTTTTTTGTTGCTGTCAGAAGCGAAAAGTGCCGCCTCCATGGTAAGAAGTTTTAAGCAAATGGAGTTAAAAACTTGTAAAGCGAAGGAGACGGTATTATGAACTTTCAGCAGATGATTTTGACGCTGCAGCAGTTCTGGGCTGAACAGAACTGTATTATCGTACAGCCTTATGACACAGAAAAAGGCGCCGGCACGATGAACCCTATGACTTTTTTACGCTCACTAGGTCCTGAACCATGGAGAGTTGCGTACGTAGAGCCTTCACGTCGCCCATCCGATGGTCGTTATGGCGAGAATCCGAACCGTCTGTATCAGCATCATCAATTTCAAGTCATTATCAAACCATCGCCTGATAACATTCAAGAGATTTACTTGGATAGCTTAAAGGCACTCGGTATTGATCCGCTCTTGCATGATATCCGTTTTGTTGAGGATAACTGGGAGAACCCTTCACTCGGTTGTGCAGGTCTAGGATGGGAAGTATGGCTGGATGGTATGGAAATCACTCAGTTTACTTACTTCCAACAGGTCGGTGGGATTGAAGCCAATCCAGTTGCTGTAGAAATTACTTACGGTATGGAGCGGTTAGCCTCCTACATTCAAGATAAAGAAAATGTATTCGATCTTGAATGGGTTAGCGGCATGACTTATGGTGATGTTTTTCATCAGCCGGAATTCGAGCATTCTACTTACACCTTTGAAGTATCTGATGTAAAAATGCTATTTTCACTGTTCAACATGTACGAAGAAGAAGCGCGTAGAGCGATGGAAAAAAATCTTGTGTTCCCAGCCTACGATTACGTGTTGAAATGTTCACATAGCTTTAATCTGCTGGATGCACGTGGAGCCATCAGTGTTACAGAACGGACTGGATTTATTACCCGTGTGCGTAATCTTGCCCGCTCTGTAGCGGCAACATATCTTGAGGAACGCGAGAAGCTTGGCTTCCCGCTGCTGAAGAAAGAAGGTGCTGACCGTGTCTAAAGATATCCTGTTTGAGATCGGTCTGGAGGAAATTCCTGCACGGTTTATCCGCGCTGCGATGGAACAGCTGCAAGATAGAACGTCCAAGTGGTTGGATTCTGCACGGATTACCCATGCTGGAGTTACTGCTTATGCAACGCCACGTCGTCTCGCTGTTTTTGTTAAGGATGCGGCTGAGAAGCAAGCGGATATTAGCGAAGAGGTCAAAGGGCCGTCACGCAAGATCGCACTGGATGCAAACGGAGACTGGAGCAAAGCTGCATTAGGGTTTGCCCGGAGTCAAGGTGTATCCCCAGAGCAATTTACGTTCAAAGAGCTAGCAGGAGTAGAGTATATTTATGCTACTAGAAATAGTGCTGGGGTAGAGACAGCTTCGTTGCTCCCAGAAGGACTTTTAGGGATAGTAAATGCGATGACTTTTCCGAAAAACATGCGTTGGGGAGCTTACGATTTTAAATTCGTGCGTCCGATCCGCTGGTTAGTTGCTCTTTTCGGCAAAGATATTATTGATTTGGAAATTACAGATGTAAAAGCAGGGAATGTGAGCCGTGGACATCGTTTTCTGGGAACAGAGACTGTAATTTCGGAGCCTGCACAATATGTGGAGAGCTTGCGTGCGCAGCATGTGCTTGTAGATGTGAAGGAACGGGAAGAGCTGATCCTGAAACAAATCAATGAATTGGCTGAAGAAAAAAGCTGGACGATTGCGATCAAAGAGGATCTTTTGGAGGAAGTATTGTTTCTAGTTGAAACACCAACCGTGCTATTTGGAACCTTTGACCCATCGTTCTTGAACATTCCGCAAGATGTGCTGATAACTTCGATGCGTGAGCATCAGCGCTATTTCCCAGTTTTTGATGCAGCAGGCAAGCTTCTGCCTTTCTTCGTAACGGTGCGTAACGGAAATGCAGTATCTTTGGATGTAATTGCTAAGGGAAATGAGAAGGTACTCCGTGCTCGTCTATCAGATGCCAAATTCTTCTATCAAGAAGATCAAAAGATGAAGATTGATGATGCACTAGCCAAACTAGAGAATATCGTCTACCATGAAGAACTTGGCAGTGTTGGAGATAAAGTGCGTCGTATTCGCCAAATCTCCGATCGTCTTGCTGTAACATTGGGATTGTCTGATAGGGCCCTTTCTGAAGTAAGTCGGACTGCTGATATTTGTAAATTCGACCTTGTCACTCAAATGGTTTATGAATTCCCAGAACTCCAAGGCACCATGGGCGAAGATTATGCACGCAAAGCAGGAGAACCTGAAACTGTGGCAAAAGCAATCTTCGAACATTATCAGCCACGGTTCGCAGGAGATGCAGTACCTTCGACGGATGCTGGATCGGTTGTCAGCATTGCAGATAAGATCGATACAATTGTAGGCTGCTTCTCCATCGGTATCATCCCTACAGGTTCTCAGGATCCTTACGCACTGCGTCGACAGGCTGCAGGGATTGTTCAAATCGTGCTTGAGCATAAATTGCCGATTACGCTACGCGAAATTTTTGAAGCTGCGATTGAAATTCATAAAAATTCAGGGAATTCGAAACATTCTGACGATGAACTACGTATAAACCTGTACGAGTTCTTCAGTCTGCGTGTTAAACGACTTTTATCCGACAATGTACGCTATGATGTTGTGGATGCTGTTACAGCAGCTGGCTTTGACGACGTGGTAGATGTTGTAGGTAGAAGCCGTGCGCTTATGGGTGCTGTGTTAGACCAAGCAGACTTCAAAATCACCGTGGATTCACTTACTCGGGTTAGTAATCTGGCAGCTAAAGCAACCAGCGAAGGGATTGATCCTTCTTTACTTAAAGAAGATGCTGAGCTAGAGCTGTATAATACATGGCAGGAGTTACACACACCGTATCTTGAAGCGATGTCTGCGAACAATGCCGAAGAAGCACTCCGAATTCTCTCGGGTCTAAAAGATGCTGTTACAGCATTTTTCGATTCCGTTATGGTTATGGCAGAGGATGAGCAGATACGTGCTAACCGTTTAGCTTTGCTTGCTGGTATTGATGCTGACTCCAAGGCGTTTGCTGATTTTGGCAAGCTGGTTTGGTAAACGGCTGAGCACCGGAGTTCCCGGCTGAATTTCAAGATTCGACATTTGATCAAAGATCAGCTTTTTGAACAACATCTATAAGAAAAGTTTGTGTCTTATGGTATAGAATGTTGGTTTGGGGTATAAATATACGGAACGGTGCCAATGCGTCATTTGACATCCGTTCCGTATTTATGCATAGAAAGAAGGATTTCTTGCGGTAAGGGCGTATATATATTACACGGGAAATTGGTGATGATCATGGAGAAGAAGTCCCGGTCTAGAACTATAGTCGTGGATGGGGATGCTTGTCCGGTCAAAAAAGAGATTGCTGAAGTAGGCCGCGCTTTTGGCGTGCCGGTACTGATGGTATCTTCTTATGACCATGCACTGAAAGCTGAAGAAGGTGTTACGGTTGTGCAGGTGGACCGGGGAGATCAAAGTGCCGATCTATATATTGCCAATCATATTTCTGCTGGAGATGTGGTGTTGACTCAAGACTATGGTCTCGCGGCACTTGCGCTCGGAAAACGTTGCAGTGTGCTTTCTTTTCGTGGTCAGGAATATGATGATTCCAAAATGGATTTTATGTTGGAAGGCAGGCATGCCAGGGCCGTGGAACGAAGACGGGGACAATACTCGAAGGGTCCAAAACCTATAACGGCAGAAGAAAAAATATATTTTCAACATAAAATGACAAAACTTTTAATACTTTTGCAGGAGAATGTAGAGCAATAGCGAATTATATTTATTTGTTAAGAATTGAAGGTGGTTGAAGTGGCTAGCGGACACGGGAATATTCCGGAAGAAGTTATCGAAAGCGTGCTTGCACGTCATGATATTGTCGATACAGTCGGTAAGGTTGTCCATTTGTCCAAGCAGGGGAAATATTTATGGGGCCTCTGCCCGTTCCATTCTGAGAAAACCCCTTCCTTTACAGTTACCCCCGACCGGGGAGTGTTTCATTGCTTTGGCTGCGGCATGGGTGGAAATGCCATCAAATTTAGGATGGAAATCGAAGGATTAACCTTCCCCGAAGCCGTCAAAATAATGGCTGAAGAAAGTGATATTCCCGTTCCTGAAGGTAAGGGAGGCCTAATGTCTCCTCCTGATCCGGAACGCGATCGGTTGATTCAAGCTTATGAATGGTCTGCAAAGTTTTATCATTACTTGCTGAAGAATACGGAACACGGCAAAGCCGCAATGGAGTATTTAAGAGCCCGGAACTTCAGCGATAAAATGATTGACCAGTTTCAGATCGGATATGCTCCGGACCGCTGGGATACTTTGCTACAATTTTTGGAGAAACGGAATTTTGACCTTGCTGAGATGGAGAAAGGCGGACTCTTGTCTGCCCGGGGTGAGGGTAAAGGCTATATAGACCGTTTCCGTGGTCGGATAATTTTTCCGATTGCGAACCGCACCGGCAAGGTGATTGCGTTTGCCGGAAGAATTCATGGAGAAGGACAACCTAAGTATTTAAATTCTCCAGAGAGTAGACTGTTTAACAAAAGCCGGATTTTATACAATTTGCACCAGTCCAAAGCATCCATCCGCAAAACGCGGCAAATCGTCCTCTTTGAAGGATACGGAGATGTCATTTCGGCCTGGGAAGCAGGTGTGCATAACGGCGTAGCAACAATGGGAACTTCTTTAACTGAAAGTCATGTAGCACTGATGAAGAGCCTGGCGGATGAAATTGTACTGTCTTATGACGGTGACCGGGCAGGACAAGCAGCTGCTATAAAGTCTATTCCAATGCTTGAAGGCAGTGGCCTGCGTGTGAAAGTTGCCTTACTGCCAAGCGGACTCGATCCAGATGAATTCATCTCCAAGCATGGTGGAGAAAGGTTTATGGATCAGGTTATTGATTCAGCGGTTTCATCCATAAAATTTAAGCTTATATATCTGAAAAAAAACCATATACTCCTAGAGGAAGATGGCAAAATTGCCTACGTCAAAGAAGCTTTGGAGGTCATTGCTTCGTTACATTCCTCGACTGAGAGAGAGGTTTACCTAAGGGAAATCGCTTCTGAGCTGGAACTTTCATATGATAGTTTGAAGCAGGATTGTAATTTACTTAGGGCATCGATGCAAAAAAACATCCCTGAAGGGGATAATAACGACAAAAGGTGGAATAATGGTAGGCATAAAAAAGGGCAAGTGCAGACACCAACTTTGCTGCCCGCTTATCATGTCGCGGAACGGCGTCTACTGTCCTTTATGATTCAGGACCCGGAAGCCGCCACGTATGTGGGCGAACGCCTCGGAGAAGATTTCAACATCGATGATCATGCGGCAATTGCCGCTTATCTATATGCCTATTACGCGCAAGGCAAACCACCCGGCATTAGTCGGTTTCTATCATCGCTTCAGGACGATCGTCTAGAGAAAACTGCAACATCAATTTCCATGATGGATACACCTCCGGACTGGAATATGCAGGTGCTGGATGATTGTATCCGTGAAGTACGGAAATACCCACTGCAGCGCAAGATGGATCAGAAGCGTGAAGAGATGATTCAGGCGGAAAAGTCAGGTGACTTTTTGCGTGCGGCACAAATAGCAAGTGAGATTATAGCCCTAGAGAGACAATGAAATGTTGACAGGATGTACCTAGGGAGGAGGGAGTCGAATTATGGCGAACGATCAGCATACTGAATTGGAAGCAGAATTTACTTTGGATCAGGTTAAGGATCAGCTTATTGAGCAAGGCAAGAAAAGATCATCATTGCTATACAAAGATATTATGGAGAAATTATCGCCGTTTGATCAAGACCCCGAGCAAATGGAGGAGTTCTATGAACAACTCAGTGATTTGGGGATTGAAGTTGTAAACGAGAACGATGAGGAGGTTAACAGCCTCCGGCCAAATGAGGACAATGAAGACAAAGAGGGCGATGAGTTCAGCTTTGATGATGATTTGTCACTGCCGCCAGGGATTAAGATTAATGACCCTGTTCGTATGTATCTAAAAGAAATTGGACGCGTTCCGCTGTTGTCGGCTGACGATGAAGTAGAGCTTGCTATGCGTATTAAGAATGGTGACGAGGAAGCCAAACGTCGTCTCGCTGAAGCGAACCTACGTCTTGTAGTAAGTATTGCTAAACGTTATGTTGGACGCGGTATGCTGTTCCTTGATTTGATTCAGGAAGGTAATATGGGTCTGATCAAAGCGGTAGAGAAATTTGACCATAACAAAGGGTTCAAATTTAGTACGTATGCAACTTGGTGGATTCGTCAGGCCATTACCCGCGCGATTGCGGATCAGGCACGTACGATTCGTATTCCTGTACACATGGTTGAGACGATCAACAAGCTGATTCGTGTCTCTCGTCAATTGCTGCAAGAACTGGGACGTGAACCTTCGCCAGAGGAAATTGCGGCTGAGATGGAGCTGACGGTTGAGAAAGTTAGAGAAATCATGAAGATTGCCCAAGAACCAGTATCGCTAGAAACACCGATCGGTGAAGAAGACGATTCACATCTGGGAGATTTCATTGAGGATCAGGAAGCCTTGGCTCCTGCGGATGCAGCAGCTTATGAACTGCTGAAGGAACAGCTGGAGGATGTACTGGACACGCTCACGGAGCGTGAAGAGAATGTACTTCGTCTGCGTTTTGGCCTAGATGATGGCCGGACGAGAACACTTGAAGAAGTGGGCAAAGTGTTCGGCGTTACCCGCGAACGGATTCGCCAGATTGAAGCTAAAGCATTGCGTAAGCTTCGTCACCCTAGCCGCAGTAAACGGCTTAAGGATTTCCTTGAATAGTATTTCATGAACTGGACCTTCTGCTGCTCAGTAGCAGGAGGTTCTTTTATTTGAATTACGACCCTAAAAGTGCTGACCTTGTGTATCTGGAAAGAAGGATGAGCCAGTGAATTTGGAAAAACGCGAAATTATTATAAAAGAGATTCAGTATTGGAGAAATAACAGATTGCTACCAGAGCAATATTGCGACTTCTTAACCAATCTGTATGATGATGAAGCTGCGGCGAAGGATAAAAATCCGATTTCGCTGAAGAATCTACAGCAGGGAAACATCAAAATTTGGCTGTTTGGTTTTGGAATTATTTCCTTGATTTTCTTGATTAGTCTTTATTTTAGCGTTTTTCCCTGGCCTTTGCAACTTGCAACAGCACTATCCGTATTAATTATTTGTTATGGATACTCAGCGGTTTACAAGAACCGAAATCATGTTATTAGTCTTATTCTGGCGGGGCTGGGTAGCGTGTTATCGCTTGGTTTTGGGCTATGGCTGATTGCTTTGCATGATCTTGATCCTCAGTTCTGGAGACCGATTCTGATTGGAGCTTGCGGCTTGTTATGGTGTATTCTGGGATTTGTGCTCCGGATCGGCTTGCTGCAGTACTGCGGGTATGCTTTTTGGGCATTACTATATGCTGGATTCTTCGGTGGAAGACGGCCTGATGCCTCGATGCTAGAGCTTGAGTTCTTATGGCTTCCATTATGTGTAATGATGGTGTGGCTAAGCTGGCTTTTACATCACAGAGTAAAAGGCGCCGCTAATGTATTTTTTGCAGTGGGCGTATCGTTATGGGTTATGCCTGAGCTCGATGCTCTTTTATTGAGACAAAATTTCCCGCAGTGGATTTCGTTTATGCTAATTTTTAAAATTGCGGTAGGCTTAGCCCTGCTGTTCTTGTTTCGAAAAAAATGGATAACGTGGGTGGCAACATGAACAATGTGAAATTATCAGATCGACTTCAGCAATTGCTGAAGCAAATTCCGCAAGGAAGCAGGTTGGCAGACATCGGTTCTGATCATGCGCTGCTTCCTGTAGCTGCTGTAGAAAGCGGTAAGGCGATATTCGCAGTAGCAGGTGAGGTAAACCCAGGTCCTTTTGATGCTGCTTGTAAAGGCGTTGCAGAGGCCGGATTAGGAAAGGTGATCTCGGTGCGGCGAGGGGATGGCCTTGAGGTACTGGAACCTGGTGAAGTTAATTGTATCACGATCGCTGGTATGGGAGGGGCTTTAATTGCCTCGATTTTAGACCGTGGTCAGAGCCAAGGTAAGCTTAAGGATGTTACAACACTGGTCCTTCAGCCGAATGTGGGCGAGGATATTTTGCGTCGCTGGCTACTAGCTAATAATTGGGTTCTTATAGCTGAAAGTATTCTCGAAGAAGATGGGAAGTTATATGAAGTATTAACGGCTGTACCAGAGGATGCGAGTGCCGGAATTACGAATGCCAATGTATATCGAGAGGTAACGTTAGGTGATTCCGCTATGGTTCGTGGTCAGGATACCTTGCTACAGATGGGACCATTTCTATTACAAGCACCGAATGCTGTGTTTTTTGCCAAGTGGCAAGGGGAGATACAGAAATTGGAAGGCATTTTGACATCATTGTCACGTTCAGAGCTCGAATCTGCGGAGAATAAACGGAAATTAATTCGAGATCAGATCAAGGAGATTACGGAGGTGCTGCAATGCTTGCCAAAGGACAAACAGTAATTCAATATATGGAGCAGCTGGCTCCGAAGCATTTAGCCGAAGAGTGGGACAAAGTCGGTCTTCAACTAGGTTCCTTACAGAAAGAGATAACCAATGTGCTGGTTGCACTGGATGTTAATGATGAAGTCGTTGAAGAGGCAATAAGTCTCGGCTGTAATCTAATCATTGCCCACCATGCGATTATTTTCCGTCCGCTGCAAGGGATTCAAACAGACACTCCAATGGGTAGAATGTATGAAAAACTGATTAAAAATGACATCGCGGTTTACATCAGTCACACTAATCTGGATGTTACCGAAGGTGGAATGAACGATTGGATGGCGGAAGCTCTGGGCATAGAGAACGGAGTACCCATCAAAGACATTCATTCAGAGCAATTGTCTAAGTTGGTGGTATTTGTACCAAAGGATCATCATCAGAAGGTTTTAGATGCCATCTTGAATGCAGGAGCAGGGGCAATCGGCAACTATAGTCATTGCAGCTTCAATATTGAGGGATACGGGACTTTTATTCCGGGAGAAGGCACAGATCCTTATATCGGGGAAAAAGGGAAGATGGAGCGTGCTGAGGAGATCCGTATTGAGACGATCGTGCCACACAGTATCCGCAATAAAGTGGTACAGGCTATGCTCAAGGCTCATCCTTATGAAGAGGTTGCCTATGATTTGTACACGATGGATCTTAAAGGCCGCAGTTTAGGGCTTGGGCGGGTTGGAAAGCTCAAAGAACCTACAACACTTGGGCAATTCGTTGAGACGGTAAAAAAAGGTCTGAAAGTAGACCATGTACGTGTTGTGGGTGATTTGGATCGTCCGATTCGTAAAGCCGCTGTTCTCGGCGGTTCGGGTGGAAAGTATTATAACAGTGCTATTTTCCGCGGTGCAGATGTGCTGGTTACAGGAGATCTTGATTATCATACAGCACAGGATGCCGTGCTCGCTGGGATCACTCTGATTGATCCAGGACATAATGCGGAGAAGATCATGAAAGAGAAAGTAGCAGCGTGGATGACTGGGAAACTGGTGGAGCATAGGTATGATACAGCTGTACATGCTTCGCAGGTGAATACGGAGCCATTTAAGTTCCTATAAAAATTCCATTTAATAATGCTTGTGCCAGACATGCGATGTCTGTATAATATATAATGTTGTTCGGAAAGTTTGACAGACAATCGCCGGTGACGTGTAGACGTCACGGGAGGAAAGTCCGGGCTCCATAAGGCAGGATGCTGGATAACGTCCAGTCGGCGCGAGTCGAAGGATAGTGCCACAGAAATGGACCGCCGATGGCCGCCTTAGGGCGGCACAGGCAAGGATGGAACCGAGGTGTAAGAGACCCCGAGGAACGCTGGTGACTTCGTTCCTGGTAAACCCCATCTGGAGCAAGACCTAATGAGACGCAGCAAATTCCTGTATTGGAATAGGCAGCCTTAGCCTGAGGCGCGTCTAGGTTGGTCGCTGGAGCTGTGCAGTAATGTACGGCCTAGATAGATGATTGTCGCTTATGGTGGGAGGGTAGTTCCCGATTGAACCACGACGAGCACAGAACCCGGCTTACGACAAACTTTCCTAACTGCAACGTTATGATAAACAACAACAACCATACAAGCGGCGGCGTATCTCGGGAAACCGGATCACGTCGCTTTTTTAAAATATAAGAAAGTATAAGATTCATTTTATACATTATCCTTATATTTCTCGCAACGCTTACCATCCTTATAAGGACGCCGAAGGTGTTTATGCTCGTGGCAAGAAGATATGTAGAAAGAGGGAAATGTATAACATGGGTAATTATCAGATTTGCGGGTTCTGCGGACATTTATATGAACGAAACAATAAGAGGATGTGCAATAGTTGTGATGAGATGTATCAGAGAATCAGGCGTATCGTAGAGACTTCACCCGACACGATGGTATTAAATATATCCCTTCAAACAGGGGTAAGTGTCAGTCGAATCATGTCTTTCGTTGAAAATGGATATTTTAGGCTCAATAAAGATAGCATAGAAGTATCTAAGAAGTAAATTACGCTAAGCATGGCTGATAAATAAAAATAACCCGGCTTCCTAATCCCATACAGGATGAAGAATCCGGGTTTTGTCATGCTTATGAACGAATGCCGGCCTGACTCTCCCGCCATTGTACCAACGCCTTCTCCAGACGCTGAACAGCAACGGGTACAAGCTTAGGTGGCGTATGGGTGAAATTCAGACGCATCTTATTCTTGTGGGGCTGTGATGAATAGAACACTTCACCGGGAACAAAAGCAACACCGTTCTCTACTGCTAGAGGAAGTAATTCCTTCGTGTTGATCTCTTGGGAAAGTGTTAGCCACAGGAACATACCGCCTCGTGGCTCCAGAAAATGAGCGCCTTCCCAGTTCTGCGATCGGAGTTCCGCGGATAAGAGCTTCATTCGAGAATAATATTCTCGTGAGATGACGCGGATATGCTGCTCAATATCGAAATGCAGCAGCAGTTCATCTAAAGCGCGTTGGTCAATGGTGCTAGAATGCAGATCAGCGGCTTGCTTTGCTTTGGCGATGGTCTTGATTAGATTGGAATCGCCGACAATCCAGCCGGTACGCAGGGCAGGGGCTACGATTTTGGAAAAAGTTCCAGTGTAAGCGACACAATAATCGCCGCCATAGCTTCTGTCGATGGATGCTAGTGAGGGTGGATAAAGATCTTTATTCTCCTCAAAGGTTATTTCGCCGTAGGGATTATCCTCCAAGATAAGAACATTGTAGCGGCGGCAGATTTCCACCACTTTCTCACGGCGTTCCTTACTCCAGGTTGCTCCTGAAGGATTGTTGAAGGTCGGAACTGCATATAGGAGTTTGGGCCGTAATTTTTGTATTTGATCTTCCAGGTGATCTGGCAGTATGCCTTGCTCGTCATTATTTATCGTATGAATATCAGCCCGGTAAGAGCCGAGTACCTGTAAAGCTGCTAAATAAGTGGGGGCTTCAACAAGTACAGCATCACCGGGATCAAGTAGTATTTTACATAATAAATCAATGGCTTGCTGGGAACCTGTAGTCAAGATCATCTCAGATGCTGTAACAGGGATTCCTTGCCGAGTAAGTCTTTCGGCGATTTTATCACGTAGTGGAGTAAAGCCCTCGGTTAATCCGTATTGAAGCACTGAGGTGTCACTGGAGAGTACACGGTTATAAGCGTCTCGTACGGCCTCCAAGGGAAACAAATCCTCCCCAGGCAGCCCGCCTGCAAGTGAAATGATGTCATTGCCCTGTGTAACTTTTAGAATCTCACGAACGGCTGATGATCCTAGATGATTGGCTGCGGTCGAGTATTTGATATCCATAAATGAGTTCTCCACCTTTCAATTTGGTGCTATCATAATAGGAGTACTGTATAACAGTAAAGCGTTGAATATAACAGTGGAGGTGGAGGGTTCATGCACATCGATTTGATTCGCAATAGCAGTAAATCTCTGCCTCATCAAATCAGTGAAACCCTAAGTCAGCGGATCTCATCAGGATTGCTCCAGCAAGGTGTCCGGCTGCCCTCCGTAAGAAGTTTGGCTACAGCTTTGAGAGTAAGCCAGGTTACAGTAAGCAAGGCATACAATGTGCTTGAGAAGCGGGGACTTATTTATTGCAGGCAAGGAAAAGGCTGCTTTGTAGCCGACCCTGAACACACCCGACGTCAGGAAGATGGCCGCTGGCAGGATATATATGATGATTATTTGCCGCGAGCTCAGCTTTGGCGCAATTTTGATTACTCTGAAGTAAAGTATCCCTTTCATATAGCTGCAATTCATAGTGAGTTACTTCCCCTAAAAAATATTGGTGACTCCTTCGCATCTTTAGTTATGCAGCAGCCGGAGCTTATGGCAACCTATGGGAACTTCCAAGGTGATCTGGAGCTGCGAGGAATTATGAGCGATCATTTAAAAACACGTGGAATTGCACTTACTTCCTCTGATGTAATGATCACAAGCGGAACTCAGCAAGGCATTGATCTGGTGGCTCGTACCTTTGTCGGACCTGGGGACACCGTGTATCTTGAGGCTCCTAGTTATACAGGGGCTATAGATGTTTTTGCAGGACGAGGTGCAGAGATGATTTTTGTACCTACGGACAGTGAAGGGATGCGGGTGGATATTCTTACAAGAATGTGTGATCAAAGACCGCCTAAGCTAATTTATACAATCCCTACTTTTCAGAATCCTAGCGGAGTAACCATGAGTATAGCAAGAAGACAACGTCTGCTGGAATTAGCCCGCAGTTACCGTTGTCTTATTGTTGAGGATGATCCATTTAGTGATTTATATTTCCATGCGCCTCCGCCGCCTACGATCAAATCGATGGATTCCAAAGGGCATGTAGTTTATATGAAGAGTTTCAGTAAAGTTATTGCACCCGGCTGCAGAATTGCCTGTGTAGCCGCTGGTGGGAATATTCTGTCACGGCTTATCGCCGCGAAGTCCGCAAGTGATTTAGGGAGTCCGCTGCTCACACAAAGGGCGGTATTGCCATTCATAGCGGGCAAGTATGAAGCCTATGCTGCTCAGTTACGAGTTACACTCCGTGCACGTATGGAAAAGGCGGCGAAGCTTCTGAAGCTTTACGCGCCGCCTGGAGTAAAATATATTCTCCCAGAGGGTGGTCTTAACCTCTGGCTGGAGTTGCCGGCTTCCCCTGATATCGGAAGGCTACATGAGCTGGCCGAACAGGAGAGCATTTCTTTTTTACCGGGTGATGTTTGTTACTCCGCGGAGACCCCTTCCCGGTATATCCGTTTATGTTATTCACAAATGAATGAAACAGATATGGAGGAAGGCTTACGATTATTTCTCCGTTTGCTTGGTAGATTTTTGCAGAGTGGTGGCTAGGTGTTACTTAGAGTTACTTAATCTTTGTTTCAAATGATTCATTTGCTTTTGTACATGCTGTGGCCATAGCTGAAGGGGAACCTGATCGCCGCTAGCGGCTTGCAGGGTTTTGTAGATATCGACCTGACCCCAGCCAAAATATTTGTCATGCCCGGGAGTACCTAAATCAACAGCATTTTTGGTCATAAGATCCATAACTTCCGTATTCGTCAGATTCGGATTTAGTGAACGCACCAGACCCGCTAGCGCAGCGACATGAGGACTGGCCATCGATGTACCGGATAAAGCGGCATACTGGCTATCTGGGTAAGTGCTTGCTATACTTTCTCCGGGCGCTGCGACATCAATATAATCGCCGTAGTTGGAGAAGGAAGCTTTTTCCCCTGAAGCATTTGTTGCAGCTACTGCAATCACTTCGGGATACGCAGCAGGAAATCCTGGTCGTTCTGTATTATCGTTGCCAGCAGCAGATACGAGGACGATATCTCGGTCGTAGGCATATTTGATCGCGTCATGAAGAAACTGGGAATCCGCATAGTTCCCTAAACTTAAGTTTATGACTTTCGCACCGTTGTCCGCTGCCCAAATGATTCCTTCTGCAACAGAATAAGTGGTACCTGCTCCTGAATTATCAAGTGCTTTTACCGGAAGGATCTTGTTATACCAGCTGATTCCAGCTACTCCCTCTCCGTTATTGACCAGGGCGCCTATAATTCCAGATACATGTGTGCCATGTCCTACATCATCTTCTGGAGTGGAACCATTGGTAATCGCGTTATACCCTGTCAAAAGCTTCCCCTTCAAATCAGGATGATTGATCTGGACTCCGGTGTCCACTACGGCCACGATCACTTCTTTACTTCCCTTAGAGAGATTCCAGCCCAGCTCCGTTTCGATCGCCGGCAAATTCCATTGATAGGTGGAGAATAACATGTCATTTGGAGTAACGGTTCCCTCTGCGTTTTTAGATATCGTGTCATTGGTTAAATACATATAGTGAGGCTCCGTATATTCGGGGTGCCATTTATTGGTGAAATAGTCTTTGAGCTCATAATAAGTCAGCTTCTCTGAACGGAAAATATAGGCATACCCAAGCTTACGTGGCTTTTTGCCGTTGATATCAGCGGTTATTGTTTGAAGCTGCCCCGGCGTAGGGGAGTTATTGCGGAAACGGACGACAATTTCATTCTCATAAAAATGGCTGGCGTTTTCGTTATCATGACCGGTCTTAACGGTAATATCTTTTAAATTATCGGTATGGACGGATTCTACACGGTACTTCCCTTCCTTTGGATAAGGGATGAGCCGAAGGTTCTTCAGCTGATGGTCTGCCACACGACCAAGCACCTTTTGGTTAATAAGTGCAATGATGCCTATATTTTTTTCTTTGTTCCGCTGAGCGATAAAGTAATATTTCTCTTTACCGATTGTAAAGGTTGGAGATTCATAGGATTGATGACCATGGATCGCTGATTTCGCCGTCTTAAGATATTTTTGCAGCTGCTGATTCTCCTGTTCGGTTCCTTGAGGAAATGAAGAGGACTTAAAGGTTTCCGTTTTATGCTTGCGAAAATCAATCCACATAAGCATAGTGATAAATCCGTGGTTCTGCTGCAACCGTTTCGCATACACTGATTTATCATGAAGCGAAGACATTCCATCCGTTTCAGAGAGGAGCTTAGTCAAATGTCTGCTGACATCCACTCTATTCAGATGATCCGTCGCATCAACATCTTGAGATAAGGAGCTTTTCTTTAATGATTTTTCCTGTGATGGGTTTGGTGCTGAATGTAGGGCTGAAGTTGGAGCAGGATTTGGTATAGCAACATTAGCGACTTCTCTGGTCGTCGTCCCATTAGTGGCAGGACGTAGTGCAAAGGTAAGCAATACAACTGTGAACGCAGCTGTTACCAAACCTGCAACCGTTAGATTTTTACGTGACATGATTTCCGCTCCTCTACGCATTGTAATGGCTATAGGTTTAGAAGAGAGCGTATGTTTTATGCATCTTAGAAAAGGATACCTTCCAAACGTTTTTTATGATAATATCAGAGAGAATAAGCATCTTGAGTTCGCATCCTGATATTGCAGGAGATACGTCGATAGATGTTCTTTTAATTTTCAGAAGGTTAGACTTCTCTGTGTTTGCATCCTGATATTGCAAGAATAAAGAGATATGTCTAAAGACTATTTCTTCATAAGATTAACTTTATTGACTACAAGAGCAGGGAATAATAAGGGGGAGCAACCGCCATGTCAGCAGCCAATGTGCAGAAATTATGTGAATCGACGAGAGACAAACTTAAAGATGTAATTGATAAGATGGAGATTTTTCTGAACGAGCATGCATTGCCTCAGCTTGTAACAGAAGATGATGAAGAAACTGTACAATTTTATCAAGGATTTCTGTCCGATGTTCGTCATCTGTTAGTGTTCTCGGAAATGTCTTATGAGAAGCTGGGAGTTGCGCTGCGTCGTGCTACATTCGATGAATCTTTTGCGCAGAAAGCGCTTTATAATGTATATCACTATGGCGTGAATAACTTCTTCTATCCAAAGAACGAAAGCTATTCTGAAGATGGACGTTATGCTTATACTGGACAGGATGCTATCCGTTTCCGTAAAAAGCCAGTTCGTCCGGCTCGTGATATCATTCTAGAAATTACCAAGACCTATGAAGAGCTACGCGATGACCTTACTTATTATGAAAACGACTATTTGACTGAGAAACGTATGCAAAATCAGGTTTAACAGTTAACTAATTCCTGTAAAGGATCAGCACTTCGTCAATTTATAATGACGAGGGCTGATCCTTTTTTGACGTATTTAGAATTTATATATTTGGGGCCCCCACAAAGTACCTGAGTACGCATCGAAGCACCCCCCCACTTTGTGGGGATATTTTGCGTGGGCATCGTTACATCAACTGGAAACGGTCCTGTCGAATAGGGGGTAAATCGTGCGGACATAATGAAGCCGAGGTGATAAATATGTCGAGTGTAAAGCCATTAGTCAAATGCAGTGTAAGCAATTGTCATTATTGGGGCAAGCATAATTTATGCCGGGCAGAAGAAATTATTATTGAGATCGACAAGCACGCAGGTAGTGGATTTAAAGAAGAATATGCTGAAGAAATGACGAATGAAGGTCACCACGATCAAGTCGCAACATCGTCTGCAACATGCTGTTTAACATTTAAGCCGAACTCCTAGGAGGCCGCCCTAATGGACAGAGAAAAGGAACATGAATCAAGTTCATCAAATGGACCATCCGGTCCGAGAAAAGTTATTTTGCGTCCGCGCAGAGTAGACTATCCACGCCGGGACAGAGAACATCAAGAGGAATATGCTGCAGAGGTGAATCCGGTTTCGATGCCGATCCGGGATACAACACCACGTGTGGCGAGTGAAACTAAGGAGAATGAAGAGGAATATAGTGGAAGCAAAGCGATGGGTTATACTGGGCTTGCTATGGGTATTGCCTCCTTGTTTCTCTGGTCCATCATTCTTGGGCCCATTTCAGTTGTGATTGGTTATTATGCATATGCCAAGGAGCAAAAAACGCTTGGGGCATGGGCGATGGGCTTAGGGATTGTATCCACACTTAGTTACTTTGTGATGATACCCTTTGCTCGTTAAAAATGAACTGGTAAGTTTGAATTATAACAGGCTTTAGACCTAAATATCAGGGTCTGAAGTCTGTTTTTCATTCCAGCATATAGCAATAATCTCGGATAAAATGTAATATTAAGCCGTAATTCATCGAAATCTAAGGTTAGACCAATAGATATGATTCAACAGGATCAAAGGAGTGCGCCGGTATGGAGATTAATCCCGCTGTAACCAATGGGTTAGGGCAGCTTAAATGGGTAAGCTTAAAGAGTGCAACCGACAAAAGTAGCTCAGCGAATGAAACGGAAAGATCGGGCGCGTCGGCCTCTCAATTTGCAGCTATGCTTCAAGCTTTATCTTCTAACTCCTCTAATGACGGGGATACAAACTTCTTGACGTCACTTCCGGATGCATCCTCTGTAAGTAGCCTGTTATGGCAACAGATCGGCGGAACAGCTGAAAACATCGACAGTGTAATTTCCGGGGAAATAACGGATACTAAACCAACAAGCTATGATGATCTGATTCAAACGGCAAGTGCTAAGTATGGGGTGCCAGTCGATTTGATAAAAGCTGTGATTGATACAGAATCTTCCTTTAATCCAAATGTTGTCTCTTCGGCTGGTGCTAAAGGATTAATGCAATTAATGGATGGAACAGCGCGTGGTTTAGGGGTTTCTGATTCATTCGATCCTGCTCAAAATATTGATGGTGGTGTACGCTATCTGTCTTATCAGTTGAAGCGATTTGACGGACAGGAAAAGATGGCATTAGCAGCTTATAATGCAGGGCCTGGAAGGGTAATTAATCTAGGGGTAAGCAATGATCAGGAATTATTGGAGAAACTTACACTGCTCCCAAAAGAGACGCAGTCTTATCTCACTAAAATAGAACGCGCTCGCGCGGATTACGCTGTATAATAAAAAGGATCAAACGGGTAGTTCCCTTAAACCACATGCTGGTATTTGGGATCACCGTTTGATCCTTTTTCAAAATTTAAAAAAGAATGATTCTGTACTTTAAAGAAGTAAAGGAGACAATCGATATATGCTTTACTGGGATTATGCCGCCGCCACACCACCCTATGAAGACGTGGTGAAGACGATGGAACAAATTATGAAGCTGCATTATGCTAACCCTTCCTCCTTACACCGCGCCGGTAATGAGGCGGCAAAGCTGATCAGGCGCTCACGAGAAGTATGCGCGGCTGCGTTATCTGTACAACCAAAGGAGATCCTATTTACATCTGGGGCTACGGAGAGTAACAATTTGGCCATTAAAGGTGCTGCTTTGCAATATCAGTCAAGAGGACGTCATCTGATAACTACGGAAATAGAACATCCCTCTGTATATGAAAGTTGTCTGCAGCTGCAGCGAAATGGCTGGGAGATTACTTTTGTAGCGCCTGACAGCACTGGAATGATTGATCCAGAGCGAGTGGCTGCTGCAGTACGGCGTGATACCGTACTCGTAAGTGTGATGCATGTAAATAATGAAATTGGAACAGTACAGCCGCTAATGGATATTGGCAGGCTAATTAAATCCGTAAATCCACGAACTTTATTTCATGTGGATGGCGTTCAGGGATATGGTAAGCTTGCTGTTGACCTTAAAGGATGGAAAGCGGATCTTTACAGCTTGTCTCCTCATAAAATCCGAGGTCCTCGCGGAGCGGGGCTTCTCTATATTAAAGAAGGAATTCAACTGTTTCCCTTACTTTCAGGTGGTTCTCATGAAGAGGGACTACGTGCCGGAACTGAGAATGTACCTGCAATTGTTGCCTCTTCCAAAGCAGTGCGGATGAGTGGTGAACAACGCGAATCCTTCCATGCCCGAGTATTGGCACTTCGAAATCGACTGTTACGCTTCTTGCACAGCGTTCCTGAATTTGTTATAAACAGCAGAGAGGATGGAGCCCCTCATATTGTGCATTTCTCATATCCTGGCATGAAAGGGGAAGTGTTCGCCCGTAAGCTGGAGGAACTGGGGATGGCTGTTTCTACCCGATCGGCTTGCTCCTCCCGGCTGGCAGAACCTAGTCGTGTTCTATTGTCTATGGGGAAAGATATCTCTGTAGCTTCAGGAGGCATCCGCATCAGTTTCGGTGATAGTCATACTGAAGAAGATGTCGCGGCGCTTGAGAAAGCACTAATTACTGCGGTACGAGCTTTAAAGATTGCTGAAGGAGGTATGAAGTAACTAATGAGTGTGATAAATCAGGAATCTGCTAAAGGCAGTGCCAATAGTATTGATTATGCCGATATGCTGCTTTTGCGTTTCGGAGAGTTTATATTAAAGGGCAAGAACCGTGCCAGATTTGAGAAAACGGTACTACGTCATGTGAAAGAAATGATTAAGCCTTATCCAAAGGTGATTCTAACCAAAGAGTTTGGAAGAATTTACGTGGAGCTGAATGGAGAACCTGCGACCCCATTGGTAGAAGCGCTGAAGAATGTATTCGGAATCGCTTCTGTCAGTCCGGTTAAGGTGGCCAAGTCAGAGCTCGAGGATATTGTGGCTGTCGGCCGTCATTTTTTGGAGATCATCGCGCCTGCACCGGGAACTACATTTAAAGTTAATGCACGCCGGGTATGGAAAGAGTTCCCATATGGCTCCATGGAGATGAATAAGCTAGTCTCGACACCCCTGCTGCAAGGCTATTCCGGACTTACTGTGGATGTAAAGTCACCTCAATTGGAGCTGAAGGTCGAAATTCGTCAAGGCCATACTTATATATTCTGCGAAAATATTGCAGGTGTTGGTGGATTTCCGCTAGGTACGAATGGAAAAGCGATGTTATTGCTGTCCGGAGGTATTGATAGTCCTGTAGCCGGCTGGTCATCCATGCGTCGTGGACTCGAGGTGGAGTGTGTTCACTTCTATAGTTATCCTTATACAAGTGAGCTTGCCCGGCAAAAGGTGGTTGATCTTACGCGGGTATTGTCACGATATGCGGGAGTCATCAAGCTACATTTAGTACCCTTTACAGAGGTGCAGACGTCTTTTACTGGAATTGGTCAGGATAATCTGATTATTACATTGATGCGTCGAGCGATGCTGAGAATTACTACACAGCTTGCTGAACGTGAGGGGGCACTCGCGATCGTAACCGGTGAAAGTCTTGGGCAGGTCGCTAGCCAGACGCTATCAAGCATGAACGTGATCGGCCGTGCTACACAACTTCCTCTACTGCGTCCGCTGGTAATGATGGACAAAAGTGATATTGTGGAGCTGTCTAAGAATATCGGTACCTATGATTTATCTATCCTTCCTTATGAGGATTGCTGCACTTTATTTGTACCAAAATCACCTGCAACGAACCCGAATTTACGGATTGTAGATAAGATTGAAGCTACGCTTCCTGGATATGCTGCATTGCTGGAAGCAGCGATCGAAGCCACGGAGACTGTACTGATCACTCCGTATGGAGATGAGAAGCCTAGAGATGTAGTAAGTGCTCAGGCTGGATTACAGGAAGAATGGTTCTAATATTATAAACAAAAGGCTGTCTCGTTCGTAGCAACATCTACGGTTGAGGCAGCTTTTTTGAATTATTATGGCTTGATTGGCGTCTCCAGTGCCCTCCAATTAAGATGCCAACAATGATCACGAATATAAACAGAGCTCTCAATAGTGGATGCTGCTCAAAAAATGGGGATAGCTGCTGCTCATCTGTAATCATGCTTGAGGCTGTAAACCCTAGGACTACTGAGCCAATATAAATAATCCATGGATATTTGTTGATTAATTTAATAAAAAGAGTACTCCCCCAGACCACAATTGGAACGCTGATTAATAGTCCTATGACAACTAGAGAGATATTGTGCTTAGCGACTCCCGCAATGGCGATGACATTATCCAGTCCCATCGCAGCATCGGCTAAAATGATTGTACCCACAGCAGCCCCTAAGCTTTGACCCGCCTTGATATTCGCTGAATGGTTCTCATCTGTTAACAGCTTATAGGCTATTAGAATAAGTAAAATCCCGCCTGCCAGCAGTAACCAAGGGATTTTTAATAACCATACGACCAGAACCGTTGCGAAAATCCGTAATATGACGGCACCTGCTGTTCCAAGCACAATTGCTTTTTTTTGAGTGCTGTTCGGTAAATTACGTGCAGCAAGCCCGATGACTATGGCATTGTCTCCCGCCAGAATCAGATCTAGGAAAATAATATTGAGCAGTGATAATACAAACTCCCATATGGATGTATTCAAGGCGCAGTCACCCCTAAAATTTGTTAAGATGAGCACGAAGATATGCTTAGTTTTGTATACGCAAAAAAAAGAGCATACATGCTTTTATCCTCAAAAAAAAGTTGGACAGGAAGCATAGCTTGTCACTTCCGGACATACATGTAGTTACATGTGATTCGGGGAGGTAAGAGCGAATGGAATCATTATTGCTCCTTGGTGAAATATTGATGATCAATCTTGTACTGAGTGGAGATAATGCTATGGTCATCGCAATGGCCAGTAAGGACCTTCCGGAGAAGCACCGGAAGACTGCGGTATGGTGGGGAGCTGCGGGAGCCGTTGTTCTGCGCTGCTTGCTTACTTTTGTCGCGGTATTACTGTTGAAAATCCCTTATATCCAGGCTGGAGGAGGAATTTTGCTGCTATGGATTGCGTTCAAGCTGCTGCTGGAAGAAGAGGAGGACCTTAGAGTCGCGGAAACGTCCTCCGTTTGGAAATCCATCCGAACGATTCTCGTGGCTGATTTTATTATGAGTCTTGATAACGTTCTGGCGATTGCCGGTCTAGCCAAAGGGGATTTGGCTTTAATTGTCATCGGGATTGCGCTCAGTATTCCGATTGTAGTATGGGGAAGTGGCCTCATTGTGGGGTGGCTGCATAGATTTCCGATACTCGTATTTATCGGCGCTTATATTTTAGCCTTTACAGCAGGTGATATGATGCTTCAGGATGCAAAATTAGGGACAATGCTCTCTTTTTTACTCCCATCCACACATTCCATACTGCCGATCGCTTTAGGGATATTAGTAGTTGTTACAGGAGCAGTTAAACGAAGAACAACATCATTAGGTTAATAAATTGCAATAAAAGGCAATACTAAAAGGACATCTCCATAAATTGGAATTGTCCTTTTTTTGCGAGGTCAGTGATGGCATTTTGTGTATATTTCAGATAATATGAATGAGAAACCTGTCGTTTTCTGGGTAAGTGAGGACAAGGTAGTGAGGTAGACGTGAATTTGAAGGGATGGGTGAAGGATGTCTTCTAAGAATGACATGAGACTAGGTATATTCATTGTAGCTGCGGGCGTCTTGATTTTATTCGGTAAGCTGGGCGTCTTCGGATTTTTGGGACGTGCCCTTTGGCCGTTAGTGATTTTACTTCCAGGATTAGTTCTACATATGTTATTTTTTAGCCGCCGTGCTTCGGCAACGGTATTGATTCCCGCTGGAATATTAACGGTATATGGTTTACTGTTTGGTCTTTGCAATATATGGGGATGGGGGCTTATGAAATATTTATGGCCTGTGCTTCTGCTTGGCATTGCCGTAGGTCTGTATGAATATTCCATTAATTCTCCAAGACGGACAGGGGGATTATCTGCAATTGCTGTTATATTAGGCGTTCTAAGCATAGCGCTTTGTATTTTCAGTCTCATGGGTACGGGTGTAATCTATCTGATTGGTATTGTATTCATCGCTGCAGGGATTTGGCTGATTACAGGCCGGGGTAGAACTCGTGGCCGAAATAGATGGTATCGAAGTTAATTAATGTTGGATCTTGTGAAAAAAAACGGAATTTGGTAACTGTTTTTTTCATAAAAAGACTTGCTTTTCATAGTGCTTTCACTATAATATTAATGTTATGTTGAAGCGTCGGCTTTCTGCCTGGCGCTTCTTTTGTGAGACTGCCGTGACATGCTAAGAATTTTAACAGTTTTAATTTGATAAATGAGAGGATTTGGATACAAATCATGCATTCAAGAAAAGATATTCGCAACATTGCGATCATTGCCCACGTTGACCATGGCAAAACAACACTCGTCGATCAGCTTCTTCAGCAATCGGGGATCTTCAGCGCACACGAACACGTACAAGAACGCGCTATGGACTCTAACGATATCGAGCGGGAACGCGGAATTACAATCCTAGCTAAAAATACAGCAATTACTTATAAAGAGTTTTTGATCAATATTGTGGATACACCTGGACATGCTGACTTCGGTGGCGAAGTAGAACGGATTATGAAAATGGTTGACGGTGTATTGCTGGTTGTTGATGCTTATGAAGGCTGCATGCCGCAAACGAAATTTGTATTGCGTAAAGCTTTGGAGCAGAAGCTGACTCCAATCGTGGTCGTGAACAAGATTGACCGTCCGGCTGCACGTCCGAAGGAAGTTATTGATGAAGTACTGGATTTGTTCATCGAGCTTGAAGCTAACGATGAACAATTGGAATTCCCAGTAGTTTATGCATCTGCTCTTAACGGAACATCAAGCATGGTCCCTGAGAAGCAAGATGAGACAATGCTTTCACTTTACGAAACAATCGTTGAGCATATCCCAGCTCCAACTGAAAGTGTAGAAGACCCGCTTCAATTCCTCGTAACGTTGATGGATTATAACGAATACTTGGGTCGTATTGCTATTGGCCGTGTAAACCGCGGTGTGATCAAACAAGGTCAATCTGTAACTGTAATTATGCGTGACGGTAAGAGTAAAACCGCACGTATTGAGAAATTGTTCGGGTTCCAAGGTTTAAAACGTATTGAAACAGAAGAAGCGGGCGCAGGGGATATCGTTGCTATCGCAGGGATCAAGGACATTAACATTGGTGAGACCATTGCTGATCCAGCGAATCCAGAAGCATTGCCTGTTCTTAAGATCGACGAGCCAACAATGCAAATGACTTTCCTTGTGAATAACAGTCCTTTTGCTGGTAAAGAAGGTAAATGGGTAACTTCCCGTAAGCTTCGTGAACGTCTCTTTAAAGAACTTGAGACAGATGTGAGTTTGCGTGTGGATGAAACAGATAGTCCTGATGCATTTATCGTTTCTGGACGCGGTGAGCTTCACCTTGGTATTCTGATCGAGAATATGCGTCGTGAAGGTTATGAAATGCAAGTTTCTAAACCACAAGTAATCATTAAAGAAATCGATGGTGTTAAATCGGAGCCGCTTGAGCGTCTTATGATTGACATTCCAGAAGAAAGCATGGGCTCTGTTATGGAAAGTCTGGGCACTCGCAAAGCCGAAATGGTCAATATGATTAACAACGGTACGGGTCAAGTACGTCTGGAGTTCCTGATTCCTGCACGTGGTTTGATTGGTTACAACACTTACTTCTTGACTTTGACACGCGGTTACGGCGTTATGAACCATGCTTTTGACAGCTACGCTCCACTGGTTGCTGGTCAAGTTGGCGGACGTCATCAAGGTGTGCTTGTTGCCAGTGAGACTGGATCAACAACACAATATGGAATTGTGGGCGTTGAGGATCGTGGTATTCTCTTCTTGGATGCAGGTACAGAAATTTATGAAGGTATGATCGTAGGCGAGCATACCCGTGATAACGATATTATCGTTAACATCTGTAGAGAAAAAGCACTTACCAACATGCGTACCTCAGGTAAGGATGATACTGTAAAAATGAAGACACCACGTACCTTCTCTTTGGAAGGCGCACTTGAATATTTGAATGATGATGAATATTGTGAAATCACACCTAAATCCATTCGTTTGCGCAAAAAGATTCTGAACAAAGGCGAACGCGAACGTGTAGAGAAGCAACGTAAAATGGCACAAGCAAACGCGTAAGATCAGCTTATCATAGTAAAGAGCCGTCGGAGGTTTAACTTTCGGCGGTTTTTTTTATAACAAAAACTTCCCTTACTGATGATATAATGTAAACGTATCTTAAATTTGGGAGGAGTGCGGTATCTATGCAAGTCTGGTTTGCTGAGCATCCAATCGTCGCTTATATTGTTATTTTTATATTGCTTACATTTGTGTATAATCAGGTATTTCGTGTGAATCAAAAGTTATCGATTGGCAAAGAGATTATGCTGTACATAATGATGGCGATCGGTTCCGGCATGCTCCTCATTTTTCAACATGATAAGCTACCGATCATTCAGTGTCTGCTGGTCGCTGTCGGATTAATGCTGATGGTACGGATACGTTATATCGTAGAAGCTCGACAGAAGAGAAAGGCTGCAGCTGCAGCAAAAAGACAGTAATCGAAACTTTTACTGCTTATGGAACGTCTATTTAAGTGTAGCAATTTTTTTAATTCCAAATGAAATGAAGAGGACTTTATTCTACTATGAGTACACGAAACAGCAGTTTACCTCCACGAGCAAGTGGTCAACAACCGAATAATAGAAAACAGCCTGTGAAGGGTGCTCCTAAGAAAAAAAAGAAGAAACCGCAAAAGAGAGGCTTTTTTGGCAGATTAGTTAGAATCCTGTTAACCTTACTCATTATTGCGATTCTTGGTGTATTGGGCTACGGGGGCTATCTGTATTGGAAGCTTGAAAATGGGGTCTTTAATGCAGGTAATAAAGGAACGGTTGCTCCAGGGCATTCAGCTACAGAAAAACCACTGACAATGCTTATCCTGGGTACGGATAATAGACCAAAACATCCATCTAGATTAACAGATGTTATTATGGTTGCAGCGCTTAATCCTAAGACAAAATCAGCAACCATTGTCTCTCTTCCACGCGATACCTTAGTTGAGCTCAATGGATACAAGCAAACGAAGATTAACGAATTCTATGCTCGATTTAAGGGAAAAGAAGATTCCTCTGGTATTTTGGCAGAAGATGAGATGAAGACCATGATGGGGAAATATCTAGATATTGACGTAGATTATACAACGATCCTGGATTTTCAAGGCTTCCGTGATGTGGTGGACGAGCTTGGCGGAGTCAAAGTCAACATTAGCGATAATATGTGTTATACAGACAGCGTAGATGGTACGAATATCAATCTGAAAAAAGGTCCGGCGGAGCTTGATGGAGATAAAGCGCTAGATTATGTGCGATATCGTAAATCTAATTGTAAGCCTAAGACTAAGGCTTCAGACGATTTTGATCGGAACAAACGTCAGAATGAGGTCCTACATTCACTGGTGGATCAGATGCAATCGCTTGGTGGAGTATTAAAAATAGGCAAGGTTCTTGACGCAGTGGACAGTAATATGAAGACTGATATCGAAAATTCGCAGATTAAAGATATGATTGCGACTTATTGGAAGATTTCCAAAGATGATATCGAATTCAAACCCGTGACTGGAACATGGCGAAGTCCGTATGTATATATTAATGATGAGGAGCTTGAGGCGGCCAAGAAAAGCTTGCAGGATCGATTAGCAGGAGTTTCTGCTGGTTCCACTTCAGAATCCACTGAGGCGCCTTAAAGTCCTTAATAACACTTCACCTTAAAATTGAATGCAAGTTTCAGCCTGTGCTATAATATAATAAATTGAATGAATTTACGCCGCATAGGGGGCCAGTACTTATGTCCGAAGCCGTTGCTCAGCTGAACGAAACCTTGTTATCGATGCTGCAATCGGAAACTTTTGTTCTTCTCAACACAGTTGATGCGGAATCAGGAGGTCCAACATCCACGGCCATTTCGTGGATTTATGCAGTTAGTCCTAGTACTGTGCGTCTGGCTGTAGATCATCGTTCCAGACTCGTGAATAACATGAAGGTCAATCCGTTAGTAACTGTCACTGTGTTCGGTGAGGGTACTGTATATGCTATCAACGGCAGTGCCGTTGTAAAGCAGGATCCACTTCAGGATGTACCTTTCAAGATGTGCTGCTTTGATGTTGAAATTATGGCGGTGCGTAACGCGCTTTTTTATGGAGCGCAGCTTGAATCCGCCCCAAGATATGCAAAGGTTTATGATGGACGTGCCGCTGAGAAGCTGGACGGACAAGTATTTGCTGCCATGAAAAAAGCCTAGTGAGAATATCACTGGGCTTTTTTTTAACCTCTACTGTGCATTTTTAATCGGTTTAGTATCTTCTGGCAGCTGCGGCATGATTCGACCGATGATATCAGCCAGTTCGGATGAGAATCCGGAAATCGGATGTCCCTGAGAGATATGGCGGCTCATGTCCGCTAAGCGGCTGGAGAGATCCATATCGGCTGTGACAAGTGCACGTACACTTCTCGGGTCTTTGCGGATAGCTTCCGCTACAGAATATTTAATGCTTCCGACACGTGATCGGTCTAGAGAACCTTCTACGTCAAGACCTACAATGGCTACTTTGTTCATGACTACACAGTGTGCGCCATTCACACCAGGAACTCTTTTGGCCAACTGTTCAAAATGATCCTTAAGTGCAATTTCACTTTCGCCCTTAACACTGACGGTGTGACCAGCTTTTGAGGTGGCCTTAGGATTAGTTGCACCATCGTTGGCCAATTGCCGGACCTCATGGTTTCCCGTACCCTTTACAGCATTCGCAGATTGTTTATTCTGAGGAGAGGGTGATGTCTTTTTATTAGCGATACCGCAGCTTGTCAATAGCAGCAGTACCAGCAACAGACATATTGATTTTCTCATATGTGATTACTCCTTTCAGCCAAGATCGTTTCTGTACCTTATCTTTTCCCTTGGCGGAAAGAGTTATGTATGATCAATCAAACCAGGCGCTGTGGAGGGGATAATATGAACAAGATATTTGTGCTAGATACCAACGTGCTTTTGCACGACCCCAATTCGATTTTCTCTTTCAAGGAGCATGAGGTGGTTATTCCAGCAGTTGTGCTGGAAGAAATCGACTCCAAAAAGCGCAACGCTGACGAAATTGGTCGGAATGCCCGCACGGTTTCCCGATTGCTGGATGGACTTCGTGAACTAGGACATCTGCATAGTGGTGTGGAGCTGGAGCATGGAGGCAAGCTGAAGGTAGAACTTAACCATCGCAGTTTTGTGAAAGTACAGGAAATGTTTGGAGAGGTGTCTAACGACAATCGGATTTTGGCTGTAGCGCTCAATTATTTAATTGAAGAGAAAGAGAAGCCTGATCCGCGTCCCGTAGTGCTTGTGAGTAAGGATGTGCTGGTCCGTATAAAAGCGGATGTGCTAGGAATTACACCAGAGGATTATTTATCAGATCGTACTGGGGATTTAAATGAACTTTACACCGGTTACCAATCTTTGCAGGTTCATCCGGCATTGATTGATGAATATTACAGTCACCGTTCTTTAACGGTTAAACAGCTCGCGCTGTCGTACCCGCTCTACCCTCATGAATTTGTGATCCTTAAGGATGAGATAGGCACGGGCAAATCAGCTCTTCTCAAGGTGAATAGTGAGGCAACCCGTCTGGAGCCGCTCTATCTGGGCAATGATTCAGTTTGGGGGATCAGCGCGCGAAATGCTCAACAACGAATGGCATTGGAGCTGCTTCTCAATGATGAAATCCCGCTTGTAACCATTACAGGCAAGGCAGGTACAGGAAAGACATTATTGGCACTTGCTGCCGGACTATTCAAAGTTGAGGATGAGCATAAATACAAAAAACTGCTCATTGCCCGTCCAGTCGTTCCAATGGGGAAAGATATTGGATATTTACCTGGAGAGAAGGATGAGAAGCTCAGACCTTGGATGCAGCCTATTTATGATAATCTGGAGTTCTTGTTCGACACCAAAAAAGCTGGCGATATCGATAAAATATTAATGGGCTTAGGCAGCATACAGGTAGAAGCCTTAACTTATATTCGTGGCCGTTCAATCCCTGCACAGTTCATTATTATTGATGAAGCTCAGAACCTTTCCCGTCATGAAGTGAAGACGATCGTCTCCAGAGCGGGTGAAGGGAGTAAAGTCATTCTTATGGGGGATCCGGAGCAAATCGATCATCCGTATCTGGATGCTGCGAGTAACGGACTTAGCTATATTGTTGAGAAGTTTAAGCAGCAAGGGATTAGCGGACATATTACTTTGGAAAAAGGCGAGCGTTCCCGTCTGGCCCAATTGGCCGCGGATCTTCTCTAACTTATTTTCAATCTCAGCCGGGAGCAGCAGACCTCCCGGCTTTTTCCTGCCGCCCAGAAACGGCGGAGGAATTTTTTAGGTTATGGTTATGAGATGAAGAGCGGAAAGCGGAGGGGGAGGAATTGTTCTGTAGAAGCGCTAGCGTTCGCCTTTGTCTCCGGATTTATACCGCTTAGGAATATCATCCATAAATCTGGAGACAACAGCGATCGGAAGAATAATCCGCACACGGAGCGCCCCTCGCACTCAGAGAATCATGAACGTTTTAAATTTTTCTATCGTTTCACCTATATAATAGTAAGAGAACGTTTTCACATTCTAAAGACAAGCAGCGGCGGGTTTGGTAAAATAGGGGTGAGTAATCATGGGGAAGGTGGGGAAATGTGCTGAAACGCAAAAATTATTGGCTGCTTTTTGCAATTTTACTACTATCGCTGACAAGCTTGTCACCCAGTATGGAATTGAGTACCAATAACGACCCACATCCTATGAAAAAACCACAAAGTCAGTCGACAAACCCCTCTTCAGGGGAAGAGGGATCTATAGATAGCCTGCGCATAACAGTATCCTTAAATAGTGAGGAATTCAGTGAACTGGAGCTTCTAAGCAATCGTTATACTTTAGAAAGTGGAGTAAAGGTAATATTAAGAAATATTGATAGCGAGGATGCAGACGAAGTTTTGAAGCGTGATCTAACCATCGGGGATAGCCCGGATATCGTTATGGCGGATGGACGAAGTATTCTCGACTGGGCTACACGTGGATATTTATTGCCGGTGGATGTGTATCAGAGCATTCCGGGAACTGCACCGTTAACTCAGTTAATCCCCTGGATGCAATGGAACGGATATAATTGGGGAGTGCCGCTGGATATCGACCCTTATGTACTTGTTTATTCACCACAGCGGCTTGCGGAACTGGGATTCACTACCTTACCAAGAAGTCTGGAACAGTGGAACACATTACTTCAGAATGTGCTCAAAGAGCAAGGGAAATATTTACTCGCGATGGATACACGTAATCCATATGGATTGTCCGCCGTTATGGAGAGTATGAACAGCAGCTTGCTATCGGATAACCAAGAAGTGATAAAGTGGACTCAAAATGCCCGCAGTTATTTTTACCTTACCAGTCGATATAACAAAGATGTTTGGGATATGATTCAGAGCGGAAGCGTTGCTGTTGCTGCTCTACCGCTTTCTGAGTGGAAAAAACATGGGAATTCATCTTTAGTTGCTGAAGCACCGCTGGCCGTAAGTAACGGGAGAGGACTTGAATCCTATTACAGTCGTTCCTTTGCACTTCCAGCTCAATCCCCAAATCCAAAGGAAGCCGTGAATTGGCTGACGTTTATCACCTCTGAAGCTTCTCAGATGGACTGGCTGGAGAACACGGGGAGCTTGCCTGCGCTGGATGTCCTATATCGTTCGGAAAATGATTTCAAATATAGGCTTCCTTTTGGAGTCGAACTTTTACTGACAGAAGAAACCGCCCCGGAGGTCGAATTCCAAGGCGGCTGGAGGAAGATTGTTGAAGCAGTATCCTTACTGCTTACAGGAAAAATTGATGCGGCCGGGTACAAAGATTTCATCAAGGAAGGCTTAGAATGAGATAGATAGTTTAACCTGGAGGACGCCCTCTTTGCTATCTACTTCTGTGGCACGTAGGAAAGAAACAATTTTTGCAGGGTAAAAGCCTAAATCAAATTCTTCCTCAAGTGTTCTTCTAGTGGTGTCAGGTAATTCGAGTCCATTAAATACAACATGATCGACTTGGAATATAAGTCCGTTGATGGGTTCTTCCTGTATGACGTAGTGGCCGGTTAATGAAAGGGCTAAAGCTCCACTTTTTCCTGTAGCAGTAATCGTTCCGTCATTAAAATGAAATGCGAAATCGTTAAATAGCTTATTCTGGGACTGAAGGAATTCGTTTAAATCCTCTTCCTTCAGATTCAGAACATAAGTCATCCCCTTACGAGTAAGAACACCCTCTCGATTCTGGACAAACTGCGGTAATTTATTCATTGCGGTAGATAATGCTTTGAAGTAGGTCTTTACCTCGCGCAAACCAATATTCTCCCAATATAATGTGAATTCTTGAAGCAGAGCGCTCATATTATCAGGATCACTACTGTCTTTAATCCCACCTTCAATTTCTTTATTGAGCGCGGCTACCCGAATTTTCTGTTCCTCCAGAGCGGTTCGCAGCTGTGCAAGATCCTTCGAGCTGCGCTGTGCAGTCTGGAGGGTCTTCTTTAGATCCTTATATTGGTCCTCGTATTGTGTGAGAATGTTGCGGTCATTTCCAATAATTATTTCATAATAATCGAATAGTGCCAGGAATCTGCTAATGCTCTTCGCGGATAGAAATGCGGCTAAGAGACCATCTCTATCCCCCATATAATAAGAACGAAGGACCGCACCTGCACGCTCTTGTTGATTTACGATGGCGGATTTTTTCTGGATAGCTTGCTCTTCTAGGTAATCTACCTTTTCTTCAAGTGCTTTTTGTTCGGCTGTAATCTTGATGATCTCCCGTTCAATTTCTGCGGAAGATAAGGTCTGCTCCAGAAGTTTACGGGTTTCTTCATTATCTGGTATAGAGGAATTGAAAAAAGAACCGCTAGGATCGGCAGACAGGTACATCGTAGATTGTAACGGAAATAATGTACAGCAGAAGAGAATTAGTATGGTTGCCATCATGCGGCTTTGGGCATTGCGGGAGCGCACCACACCACCACCTTTTTTTGAAATTTAAGATAATAATTTATCTGTTTTACTCCATAGATCATCCTTCTATTTCTCGTAGAAATGGAAACTGTCCCTAAAAGACGGCAAAACCGTTTCTTCTTGAATGGATATATGTATGTACTAATAATATGTTTAACCCTTCTAAAATAGCATACATACAAAAAATCCCCACAAAGTGAGGCTATCCTTCAATGCGTACTCAGGTATTTGTGGGGCCTCATATATATACTAACTGATAAACAAAAAAACGGAAGTGATCCTTATTAAATAAGGACCTCATCCGCTTCAAGAGTGTACTGCAATTTATAGTGGAAGACCCATTTGAAAGATCGTCCAATAGCTGAAACCGGTGAAAGTCAAAATCATGTATGCCCAGAAAAGTAGAACATAAGTTTTTTCAGTAAATTTCAAATAACCGAGAATTACGAAAAAAGCGGTTTGCAAAAAGAAAAGCAAGGCCATTTCTGTCAGACCTCCGGCGAAAGCCATCAATCCTATAGCCAATGTAAAAAAACCTAATACCCGAAACATGCGGTCCAAGAGAGAGTCCCCCTTCCAGTATGTATCTCACGAATATTCCTTCGACTTATTATACCCGTTCAGTAAAAATGTGTAAACGAATTCATTGAAAAAAATACACTAATCTTGAAAAAATGTGATTTTTATAATTGACTGAAGTGTTTAGTGCTTGAAAAAAGAGAATTTATTACTTAAAGCGTATGATGTGGGCAGATAATGGAAATACAATTTAGTATCAAATAGATTCTATGAACTCTATGAGAAGCATAGAAATGGAGTAAGCAGCTTTTATCCCTATTCACTACCCGGCAGAGCTGTCGGTTATGGAGATGGTTATTTCAAGATGTTGTTAGGAGGTTTGGTTGGATGACAGCCGTTAGACAGGATGCTTGGAGTGCAGAAGATGATCTAATACTGGCAGAAGTAACCTTGCGCCACATTCGGGAGGGCAGCACACAACTTGCTGCTTTTGAAGAAGTGGGTGAGAAAATCGGCAGAACGTCGGCTGCATGCGGATTCCGCTGGAACAGCTGTGTTCGAAAAAGCTATGAAGGTGCAATTGGAATCGCTAAAGGCCAACGTCAAAAGAGAAGTTACCTGAAAAAGCAACCGTCAGTAAGAGGAGCGCAGGTAGCGGGTCTGATTCTCGGGGATACCGATGAGGAGTTCGGACGAGGCGAAGGATTAAGTGAAAACACATTATCCATTGATGCGGTTATACGTTTCCTGAGACAATGGAAAGGTACAATCCAGGAGGCAGGACGCCAGCTGAAAATGCTGGAGAGAGATTTGCGCGAGAAGGAAGATGAATTAACTGAATTAAGATCTGAGAATGAGCGGTTGTCAAAAGAGGTTAATCTTGCTCAAAGTGACTACCGGGTAGTCAATGATGATTACAAAGCTTTAATTCAGATTATGGATCGTGCGCGTAGGCTAGCTTTCTTAAACGAAGAAGAAGAAGAAATGAAGACTCGTTTCAAAATGGATGGGAATGGAAATTTAGAACGTATTGAATAAAAGATAGGCAAACTAAAACACCCGTAAGTGGTTCGCTTTATTAGCGCCATTTGCGGGCGTTTTGGTTTTGTATTGTCATTTATGGAGGACGACAACGGTGGTTCTTCTTGGTATATTAAGGCTATACTTAGAAAAATTGCGTTTGAGATCAACAGGAGGATCAGATGAAAATCGATATAATCGGTGCGGGTTCACTTGGGCTGCTTTTGGCAGGGAGATTGACCCAGTCCGGGAATGAAGTGAGATTGTGGTGTCGAGGGGTAGAGCAGTGCCGGAAATTAAAAGATGAGGGCTTAACTGTGAGCTATGAGGATGGCCGCGATCCGATTTCGATTTCAGGGGATCAATTTGTGTCCGCACCAATAGAGGGATTTGCAGCTGCCTATCTTCGTGAGCCCAGTGATTGGATCATAGTAACGGTTAAACAGGACATACTACATAATGTTTTACCTGAATTTCTGTCCCCTCTTAGGGAACTACAGGTACACCTCATTTGTTTTCAAAATGGCATTGGACATATGGAGATGCTCAGTAAATTGCTGCCGAAAGCTAATTTATATGCTGCCGTAACAACAGAAGCTGCGAAGCGAAAGTTTTTAACTGAAGTCATTCATGCAGGTGCGGGTGAGGTATGGGTAGGGAAATGGAGCTTAAAGAATGGACAAGCCCACAGTATACATACTGATTTACAAGTGAATTATTTAATAGAAGTTCTCATTATGGCAGGATTCTCAGCCTTTTTGTCGAATGAAGTGGATACCATGATTTACCGGAAGCTCCTAATCAATGCCGTTATTAATCCGCTCACAGCGATTTGGCGTATTCCAAATGGTGAACTGCTTGCTTCAGAAGAGCGCCTGCAGTTAATGAGAGAACTTTTTAGAGAAGCTACTATGGTATATGATGCCTGCGGAGTTACTTATGATCATGATGCGTGGGATAACATTCTTAAAGTGTGCAGGACAACGGCGGGCAATACTTCATCCATGCTGGCAGATGTTCTAGCTTCAAGGAGCACAGAAATTCATTGGATCAATGGGAGTCTTGTAGAAATGGCAGAACGCACTGGAACATTGGTTCCTTTACATCGCTTGATCTGCCAATTAGTAGAGGGAATATAGGTATGATCTCGGAGGAGAGGTGAAGCTATGGGATTGCTGATGAATTCGGTCGTTACTTTAAGCTTGATTCCAATAATACCGTTTTTAATTGTTTATTTCATTGGAAAAGGCTTGAAAAAAGATAAAAAGAAAACTTTTATGCTCGCTATGGACGTGACTACATTTTTTTTATTATTGTCGGTCTCTGCATTATTTAACAACTTGTTTAATAACGGTTTTGGGTTTTATCTTATACTACTTATTGTATTAATATCCACTGGACTGATTGGCGGCGCTCAGAATCGACTAAAAGGAAAAGTAGATGGGAAGCGGTTATTTCGGGCAGTTTGGAGACTTTCCTTCTTTTTTATGAGTGCCGGATATTTATTATTTATGTTTGTAGGGCTAATTAAGTACATATCACAAGCGATGTAATGTTCCACTGCTCCGGTGAAGCGGCAACGTCACAAAAGTTTAAAGTTTTAATAAAAAAAGAATTTTCTGAAAACATACCACTAGATTTTTTTGACCACTGGTTGTATAATCATAAACCATATACCACATTCTATTTAGGGGGAACTGCTAGATGAAGAAGAGTAAAAGTCTATTGCTAATGCTTGCATTAGTACTTGTTATCGGCACAGTGCTTGCTGGCTGCGGCGGAAACAACGCGAACAGCGGCAATAAAGGTAACGCTGGTAACACTGGTAACACGGGAACTGGTAATGCGGCTACAGAAGAGAAATTGGCTGCGGACCAAACACTGAGAATTAACCTAAGCTCTGAGCCTCCAACATTTGACCCAGGATTGGCTCAAGATAGCCAAGCTCACACTGTCCTGACAACAATGTACGAAGGTCTAACTCGCATGAATGCTGAATCTGGTCAAGCTGAACCAGGTGTTGCTGAAAGCTGGGATGTTTCCGCTGACGGTCTGGTATATACTTTCAAACTCCGTGATTCACAATGGAGTAATGGCGATCCTGTAACAACAGAAGACTTCGTTCGCGCTTGGAAACGCGTGCTCGATCCTGCTGCTGCATCCGCTGCACCTTACGCTTATCAATTGTACTACATCAAAAATGCTCAAAAGTTCTACAACAAGGAAATTACCGATTTCAGTCAAGTAGGTATCAAAGCGGTTGATGAGAAAACTCTTGAAGTTACTCTTGAAGCCCCAACTCCTTACTTCCTTGGATTGCTTTCCTTCTACACTTATTACCCTGTACACAAATCCATTGAGAGTAATCCAAAATGGGCAACAAGCAAAGATACTATGATCGTTAACGGTGCTTTCACTCTTACTGAGTGGACTACAGGTCAAACACTTGTTGTAACTAAAAACGATAAATACTGGGATAAAGATTCCATTAAACTTAACAAAATCGACTTCTCCCTTGTAAACAGCGGTGCAACTGAACTGCTCAGCTACAAGAACGGTGAATACGATCGTGCCGGTGGACCAACTGGTGAAATTCCATCAGAACAAATTCCAATCGTGCAAAAAGAACTTCCTAAAGAATTCAGCCGTAAAGGTATTGCTTCCGTATACTACTACGAATTCAATATCACTGAAAAACCATTCACAAACGCTAAAATCCGTAAAGCTCTTGCAATGTCCATTAACCGTCAAGCTTTGATTGACAATGTAGTACAAGGTGGACAATTCCCAGCATTCGGTTATGTACCTCCGGGTATCGCTGGTGCTGATGGTGAATACCGTGCAGCAGTTAAAGATAGTTACTTCACTGAAGATCTAGAACAAGCTAAAACTTTGCTTGCTGAAGGTCTGAAAGAAGAAGGTATGGATAAACTGCCTACATTCTCTTTGACTTACAACACAAGTGAAGGCCACAAGAAAATCGCTTTGGCGATTGCTGATATGTGGAAAAACAATCTTGGTATTGACGTACAAACCGTTAACCAAGAGTGGGCTGTATTTATTGAAAACCGTCAAAACCTGAACTACCAAGTTGCACGTGCTGGTTGGACTGCGGATTACAATGATCCAATGACTTTCCTTGATATGTGGGTAACAGGTGGCGGTAACAATGATACTGGTTACGCTAACCCTGAGTATGACAAATTGATCAGCGAAGCTAAAGCAAGTACTGACTTGAAAGAACGTCAAGACAAGTTTGCAGCAGCTGAGAAATTGCTCATCGAGCAAGATCAAGTTTTGATTCCATTGTACTACTACACTAACAACTCCCTGACTAAAGAGTACCTCAAAGGTGTTACTCTTGACTTCAGTGGTGCAATTGACTTGACTCGTGGATACTTGCTTGAGCACTAAGATTTAGCTCATGTAAATTAAACAGAATAGTTAGTTGACTGAAGTAACACAATACTTCGGGATATATATGTGGAACTCCATATATATCCCTTTTTTTTGTATTTCCGTCTATTTGTTATTTATTGTTATTTATAACATATTTAGAAAATGGACAAAAATCCGTTTTTTTCATAAAATCAATATAATGCTCTCAAAAAAATTGTCGGAGGAGGTGTGATGGGGATGGTTCGTTATGTCGCAAATAAATTCTTCTATATGTTGGTTTCATTATTTGTACTGATTTCTGCAACTTTTTTCTTGATGAAAGCTATTCCAGGGGATCCGTTTACTTCTGAGAAAAAAGTACCGCCAGAAATTAAAGCGCGTTTGATGGAGCAATATGGTCTGGACAAGCCGCTCTCTCATCAGTATTTTAAGTATTTAGGTGATATTGTCCAAGGTGATCTGGGTGTATCCATGAAACGCCTGAATCAAGATGTATCACATTTGATTGGCCAAACCTTTTCAGCGTCGCTGAAGCTGGGACTCGTCGCAATTGTTGTGGCGGTTATTGTTGGGGTTCTTCTCGGCATGTTAGCGGCACTCTATCACAGAAAGTTTCTGGACAGCGCCGCGATGGTGTTGGCAGTTCTGGGGATTGCGGTTCCGAGCTTTGTAGTCGCGTCATTATTACAGTATGTGTTCGCTTTCAAATTGGGTTGGGTACCGGTTTCAGGTTTTAAAGGGCCAATCTATTATTTCCTTCCTGTAGCAGCGCTCTCGGCTCAGCCGATAGCATTTATAGCGCGCTTGACACGTTCAAGTATGCTTGAAGTTCTGAATGCGGATTATATCAAAACGGCTAAGGCTAAGGGATTAAGCTGGATGGCTATTCTAAGCCGTCACGTACTTCGTAACGGTATCCTGCCGGTTGTTACTTACATGGGACCTATGACAGCTAACATCGTAACAGGTTCGGTTGTTATCGAGCAGATCTTTGGCGTTGGGGGTATTGGTAAACAGTTCGTGGAAGCGATTGGTGTCCGTGACTATACCGTTATTATGGGGATTACCATTTTCTATGGTGTACTACTCATGGTAGCCCGTTTCATTACTGATATTGCTTATGTATTGATTGACCCACGTATGAAATTAAGTGGAGGAAAGGAGGGCTAAAGAGTGGCATCTGATAATAACTTGTTAAAGAACATGAATCTAAAACCGGAAGACTTTCAAAAAGTCGGTGTAGATGAAAAAGAAGCCGAGGTAATTCAGCGGGAGAGTCTCTCTGCCTGGAAAGATTCTTGGCAACGGTTGCGTCAGAACAAAATGGCGATGACCGCGCTTGGGATTCTAGGCTTGATCGTGCTAGCAGCGATTATCGCTCCCTTATTCTCGAAATATAACTATTATTCCAATGACTTGATGAATACCAATAAGCCCCCTTCCTCCGATCACTGGTTTGGAACGGATGATCTTGGACGTGATATTTTCGTTCGTACTTGGTACGGCGCACGGATCTCCTTGATCGTTGGTCTAGCTGCGGCAGCCATCGACTTGTTCATCGGTGTTATCTATGGAGGTATTATGGGCTTCTTCGGCGGCCGTGTAGATAATATCATGAACAAATTCTCCGAAATTTTGTACTCTATTCCTTATCTGCTTGTTGTAATTTTGCTCTTGGTTGTGCTTGAACCAAGTCTTGGTACCATCATCCTAGCCTTAACCATTACGGGTTGGATTACGATGTCGTGGATTGTACGCGGTGAAATTATGCAGCTCAAGAATCGCGAGTTCGTATTGGCTTCCCGTTCCATGGGTGCCGGTTCTGCCAGACTGTTGTTCAAACACCTTCTGCCAAACGCAGTGGGTCCGATTATTGTAACGATTACACTTTCTGTACCAAATGCAATTTTTGCTGAGGCTTTCCTAAGCTTCTTGGGTCTTGGTGTACAAGCTCCTATCGCTTCACTTGGATCTATGATTAACGATTCTCTCACCGGTTGGTTGTACTATCCATGGCGCTTCCTGTTCCCTGCCATTCTGATCAGTTTAACCATGCTTTCTTTCAATATTTTCGGTGATGGTCTTCGTGACGCGCTTGATCCTAAGCTGAAGAAGTAGGAGGGTTATGGATGGAACCTATTTTACAAGTCAAAGATTTGCATGTTTCGTTTTTTGTTAAAGGCGGAGAAGTGCAAGCTGTCCGTGGTATGAATTTTGAAATTGGCAAAGGTGAAACGGTTGCCATCGTCGGTGAGTCCGGCAGCGGTAAGAGTGTAACTGCACAATCGATTATGCGGTTGATCCCTTCCCCACCCTCAAAAGTGAAAAAGGGAGAGATTATTTTCCAAGGACAAAATCTGCTAGACAAAAGCATGAAAGAAATGGAATCCATTCGCGGTAAAGATATTGGCATGATTTTTCAAGACCCGATGACTTCTTTGAACCCAACCATCAAAGTGGGCAAACAGATCACTGAAGTTTTGATTAAACATCAGAAAATGTCAGCGGCCGAAGCGAAAAAGCAAGGTATTGAGATGCTCAAATTAGTTGGCATCTCAAATGCTGAGGCTCGCTTTAACCAATATCCCCACGAGTTTTCAGGCGGTATGCGCCAGCGTGTAATGATTGCAATCGCGCTAGCCTGCCGTCCGGCTTTACTCATAGCGGACGAGCCTACAACGGCTCTTGACGTAACCATTCAGGCGCAGATCATGGAAGTTATGAGAGAGATGCAGCAAAAACTAGGTACCTCCATCATTTTGATTACCCATGATCTTGGCGTCGTTGCCGGTATGTGTGATCGGGTTATTGTAATGTATGCAGGTGAAGTTGTGGAGACCGGAACAAGATGGGAAATCTTTAAGAATCCACAGCATCCATATACCAAAGGTCTGCTGCGCTCAATGCCGCGTCTGGACCAAAAGAAAGGCGAGCCGCTTATTCCGATCATCGGCACACCGCCGGATCTGATCAAGCCGCCGATCGGATGTCCGTTCACCGCGCGTTGCAATGAAGCAATGCATGTTTGCGAACAAATCGATCCCGGCGCCACAGAATTCAGCGAAACGCATATGGCGCGTTGCTGGAATCTGCATTCGATGGCCAAGGAGGTGCAGTACTCTTGAGTAAGAACCTAATAGAGGTAGAAGGTCTTAAGAAATATTTTAATGTAGGTCAAGGCAAGGTTCTTAAGGCTGTTGATAATATTAACTTCTCCATACGTGAAGGCGAGACGCTTGGAATGGTAGGAGAATCCGGTTGTGGTAAGACTACTGCTGGACGTACAATTCTTCGCTTGTATGAGCCAACTGCCGGAAGTGTGAAATATAATGGTACAGACATTTATAAATTGCCTTCTAACAAAATGAAAGCAATGCGCCGTGACATGCAGATGATTTTCCAAGATCCGTACGCATCACTTAACCCGCGTTTTACGGTTTCGGATATCATCGGCGAGGCTCTGGACATTCACGGAATGGCTGGTAGCCGTGCAGAACGTAAAAAACGGATCGAAGAGCTGCTCGATATGGTTGGTCTTAACCATGATCACGCTACTCGTTATCCGCATGAATTCTCTGGTGGACAACGCCAACGTATTGGGATTGCCCGTTCGTTAGCGGTAAATCCTAAGTTCATCGTTTGTGATGAGCCGATTTCCGCACTTGACGTATCCATCCAGGCTCAGGTCGTAAACTTGCTTAAAGAATTGCAAGATCGTCTGGGACTAACTTATCTTTTCATAGCGCATGATCTGTCCATGGTTAAACATATCAGTGATCGCGTAGCAGTTATGTACTTGGGTAAAATGGTAGAATTGGCGGAAAGTGAAGAGCTTTATGCAAATCCTATCCATCCTTATACTAAATCTCTCTTGTCAGCTATTCCAATTCCGGATCCGGAAATTGAAGTGAACAAGAAACGTATTCACTTGCATGATGAGCTTGGTAGTCCTATTTATTCTGCTAACGAAAAGAGCAATGATAGTGACTTTGAATTAGTAGAAGTATCCAAAGGACACTGGGTAAGCAAAAAATTCGCTTAAATCTATAGCGAGTATTAGACAGGCGGGAGCGTTATGCTCTCGCCTCTTGTATGTAGTGGGGATATTTAATAATCATTTTAAAGGAAAAGAAAATAAAACGGCTGCTCTTGCATTGCTTTTTTGCAGGTATGTAATTCTTTTGACGCGGCCCCTGACTTTGGATACAATCATATAGAGTTTACGAACTTGGATTTACATATAACTGCTCAGTAGAACTGGAGGCACTAGCAAATGAATATTGTTAAGGAACCGCTCCCGGGTGGATCTGCACTCGCGCGCGACTATATAGAAAATTTTGAGAAGGTTAGTCATTTGTATGGTGGGGATTTCCGAAGTAAAGAGAGTAGAAGCATTCGGGCAGAATGGCTGGATCGTAGTGAGGGTCTCCGTGCGGACCGGACACAAGTTGCTGCATGTCTGCGACAATATAATGAAAAGCATAACTCACATGATGCAGTGATGGCTTCGCTGGCGCTTTTGGAACAGCCGGGAACATTAGTGGTTACTGGTGGGCAGCAAAGCGGACTTTTTACAGGACCACTGCTTGTAGTATATAAAGCAATGACAACCATTATGGCGGCAAAAGAAGCAGCAGAACAGCTCGGTCGGCCTGTAGTCCCATTATTCTGGATTGCAGGAGAGGATCATGACTGGGACGAAGTGAATCATACGTATGTATTGAATCGTACGCAAGAGATTACAAAGATTAAGATAGAAAAATCAGAGGAGAAACGCTCCTCGGTGAGTAATATTCACGTAGAAGAGGAAAGCTGGCAGCAAGTAGTGGAGCAGCTGGATGCGCTACTTCAAGATAGTGACTTTAAATCGCAAATCATGGAATTTATTCGATCTTCTTCATTTAGATCAGACAGTATGACGGATGCTTTTGCCAAGCTGATGGGTTCTTTATTTGGTAAATTCGGTCTGATCCTGCTTGATTCTGCTGATCCTAACCTTCGTAAGGTAGAAGAGCCTTTCTTCACTTCGCTAATTATGCAGAATGATGCACTGGAAACAGCGTACATGAATTCTGCTTCTGATATCGTAAACGCAGGATATGAGCTTCAAGCTGACGTTACGGCAGGCAATGCCAACCTCTTTTATATACATGAAGGTGTACGATTATTGCTTCATAAGAAAGATGGCAATTTTTCCGATCGCAAGGGCCAGGTATCGTTCACCCGTGATGAACTACTGGAGGAAGTGAAGGTTTATCCGGAACGATTCAGTAACAACGTGCTGACACGTCCGCTTATGCAGGATTATGTGTTGCCGGTTCTAGCTACGGTGCTAGGTCAAGGTGAGATTGCTTATTGGGCCATTCCGCATCATGCGTTTGAGACCATTGGAGGACAAATGCCCCTGATCATCCCGAGAATGTCTTTCACAGTGGTGGAAGGTACGCTTCATAAGCATATGGATAAATATCAACTAAGCTTTGAGGATGTAAGACAGGGTTTAGATCGTAAAAGACATGAGTGGTTGGCTGCACAGGATGAGCTGGGGATTGAACAACGTTTCGAAGAAACTAAAGCTACTTTCTCCGCCATGTACGAACCACTGATTGAGCAGCTTGGAACCATTCAGGCAGGTCTGCTAAAACTAGGGAATAACAATAAAGATAAGATTTTAGATCAGATTACTTTTTTACAAGCGAAAGCTCAAGATGCAATGGCAAAACAGAATGAAGCTGCAATCCGTCAATGGGAGCGAATCGAGCTGTCGTTAATGCCACTGGGTAAACTGCAAGAAAGAGTGTACAATATCATGTATTACTTGAACCGCTACGGACTTCCATGGTTAGATGAGCTGATGGCTATTGAACCTGATTATAGTGGGACGCATCGCATCATTTATATGTAGAGAAGTATTGCTCCATAAAACAAAGTGTATGCTTACGAAGTAAGTTTTGTACGAAGTAGATTCAAGAAGTAATGCTCACAAAACTTTTAGGAGGTTTCATTATGAGTTCATCAAAACAAAATAGTATCGTGGCGGATATGTCACTCGCATCCGAAGGTCATTTGAAAATCGACTGGGTTCGTCAACATATGCCGGTATTGAACCGTATCCGTGAGCAGTTCGAAGCTGAACAGCCGTTCAAAGGACTGAAAGTCTCCATTACGCTTCATTTGGAAGCTAAAACCGCTTATCTGGCGAAGGTAGTCAAAGCAGGCGGTGCAGAAGTAACCATTACTGGATCCAATCCACTTTCTACACAGGATGATGTATGTGCGGCGCTTGTAGAGGACGGAATTACCGTATTTGCTAAATACAACCCTTCTCCTGAAGAGTTCAAAGCCCTTAATATCAAGGCGCTGGAAAGCAAACCGGATTTGATTATTGATGATGGTGGGGATTTTGCTACCTTGCTACATTCGGAGCGTCCTGATCTAATGGAGAATATTCGTGGGGGTGCTGAAGAAACAACAACCGGCATCATTCGTCTAAAAGCTCTTCAAAAGCAAGGTGTGTTGAAGTTCCCAATGGTCGCAGTAAATGATGCTTATTGCAAATATTTGTTTGATAACCGCTATGGCACAGGCCAATCCGCATGGGATGGAATTATTCGGACGACCAACCTGATCGTTGCTGGCAAAACTGTAGTTGTTGTCGGATACGGCTGGTGCGGTAAAGGTGTTGCTATGCGTGCCAAAGGGTTGGGCGCAAAAGTGGTTGTGACAGAAGTGGATGCTATTAAAGCCGTTGAAGCACATATGGATGGTTTCGAAGTTATGCCTATGCTGGAAGCTGCTAAGGTTGGTGATTTCTTCGTTACAGTAACGGGTAACCGTTATGTCATTCGCGGTGAACATTATGATGTGATGAAGGATGGCGCAATCATGTGCAATGCAGGCCATTTCGACGTTGAAGTGAATAAGCCTGAATTGTCTGAAAGATCCATATCTCAGCGTACTGTTCGGAAAAATATCGAAGAGTACCAGCTTCGCGACGGACGTAAACTATATCTGCTTGCAGAAGGCAGACTTGTAAATCTGGGTGCTGCGGATGGACACCCTGCCGAAATTATGGATACGACTTTTGCGTTACAAGCACTGTCGTTGAAATATGTTAATGATAATTATAAGAGCATAGGCGTAAAAGTTGAGAATGTTCCTTATGAGCTCGATGAGCAGGTAGCACGCTACAAGCTGCAAAGTCTGGGCATTAACATTGATAGCCTGACTTCAGCACAAGTGGATTATTTGGACAGCTGGAATCTGAACGATTAATTACGGAATGCACAACAATAAAGTATATTAACCAAGAGTACCTTGAACTGAAGCAACTTTTGTAAAATATAAGAGAGTATAAGTTTTACGCTATACATTATCCTTATATTTCTCGCATAGACGCTTCGTTGTCCTTATAAGGAAGACGAAGGCGTTAATGCTTGAAAAGCCATGCAGCGGACAGGATTCCGATTGCATGGCTTTTTTTATGTGGCGAATTGTGAATTGGGTAATGATCTATTTGATTTAGCAAAAAATTCCTTTCGCCAGAAAAAGGTTTTTGATTTTTAATGGCGAATCTATTATGCTTAAGTGGTGAAAAGTGGGGTAAAGTGGGGATTCGGGGATTAGGGGTGGGGAAAAGGATGTTCATGGGAGAGTATCAACACAGCATTGACGACAAAGGCCGAATTATTATTCCGGCTAAACTCCGTGAATTGCTTGGAACCTCCTTTGTGACGACCCGTGGTCTAGACTCCTGTCTATTTGTTTATCCCATGGAAGAATGGGCAATCATGGAACAAAAGCTAAAAAGCCTTTCACTGATGAAATCAGATGCCCGTGCATTCAGTCGCTTTTTTTTCTCAGGCGCAACAGAATGTGTATGGGATAAGCAGGGAAGGGTAAATCTGCCGGCCAATTTAAGGCAGTATGCCAAACTGGACAAAGACTGTGTTATTCTGGGCGTTTCGAACCGGGTGGAAATCTGGAACAAAGAGCTATGGGAGCAGTACTTCGAACAGTCCGAGGAATCGTTCAACGAAATTGCCGAAAAATTGGTGGATTTCAATTTTGATCTATAAAAACACAATATCGAATACTGTCCTGGAGGGATGCAGCTTGTTTCACCACATCACGGTGCTTAAAGAAGAAGCGACAGAAGGGCTGCACATCAAAAAAGACGGAATCTATGTAGATTGCACTCTCGGTGGAGCAGGCCACAGCGCACTAATCGCTTCCAAACTTAGCGGCGAAGGCCGATTAATCTGTTTGGATCAAGATGATTGGGCTCTGGAGAACGCAAAAGAAAGACTAGCTGAATACGGAGATAAGGTTGTACTCATTAAGACCAATTTCCGTGATCTGGAGAGTGTACTTAAGGATGTGCCCTTTGTACCACAAAAAGATGGCATTCCCCAAGTGGATGGAGTCCTCTTTGATCTTGGCGTATCCTCTCCCCAGTTTGATGAGGGAGAACGCGGATTTAGTTACAATCATGATGCTCCGCTGGACATGCGGATGGATCAGACAGCGCTATTAACGGCTGCTGATATTGTGAATACGTGGTCTGAGCAGGAGATTGCCCGTGTGCTTTTCCAATATGGAGAAGAGAAGTTCTCGCGGAGAATCGCTAAGAAAATTGTAGACAGAAGAGAAGAAAGTCCTGTGGAGACCACAGGAGAATTAGCTGAGCTTATCAAGGAAGGTATTCCGGCGGCTGCACGAAGAACGGGAGGACATCCCGCTAAACGCAGCTTTCAAGGTTTACGGATTGCTGTAAACGACGAGTTGGGTGCTTTTGAAGAAGGATTACATAGCGCAGTACGTTGCCTTGCACCAGAAGGTAGAGTATCCGTTATCACTTTTCATTCGCTCGAGGACCGAATTTGCAAGCAAATACTAAGCAGCTATTTAAGCAGATGTACATGCCCGCCTGACTTTCCGTTTTGTGTATGCGGCGCGAAAGGCACGCTTAAGTTAATCAACCGCAAACCGCTTGTGCCTTCTGAGGAAGAGCTTGAGCTTAATACTCGAGCCCGCTCAGCTAAGCTGCGCATTGCAGAAAAATTGTAATTGACGATAAAGGAGAGTCAGAGATGGCCTATACCCGCGGCAATTTAGCAGTTCAGCCCAAAAGAAAAGAAGAAGTAAACCCCCTTTACCGCGAGAAGACAAAAGTAGTTACCAAACGAAGAGTACTTCCGCTGCAAGAGAAACTTTTGTATATGCTGACGCTAGGAGTATGCGTTTTAGTGGCTATCACCCTGATTTCACGTTACGTTCACATTTATGATTTGAACTTGCAGGCTCAGAAATTAGATAAGGATATAGCGACCGCTAAGAAGCAAATTTCCACGTATGAGATGGAGAAGCAGAATTTGGAGCAGAAGGTTGCCCAAAAGGCAAAGGATCTTGGATATGTAGCACCGGATGAAAATGCTACCATCTTTATTCCGGCGAATCCGATATCGACAGAAGGCGATAATTAGTGAGCGATTGGCAAGATCGCAATAAAAAAATTGTGAGGTTCGCTTATGGTAAAGAGAATAAAACTTCGCACGCTGTTTATAGGAGGGTGTATTACCCTCTTTTTTCTTGTTTTGATAGCTAGAGTCTTCTGGATTCAAGTTATGGAGGGTTCAGAATGGCAAGAAAAGGCTGCTACACTTTGGGCGCACACTTCGACTATCAAAGCCGAGCGAGGAACGATTTCTGACCGTAATGGGAGTGTGCTCGCAAGTGATGTCCCTGCTTATACTGTAGTTGTAAACCCGGCAGTCATTGCTGAAAAGGGAATTGGTGATGAGGTCGTCAAGGGATTGCATGAGCTACTTGGCAAGCCAGAAGATGAGCTGCGGAAGCTGATTGAGGCTAAAGGCGAGGATGGCAAATACCTCAAGAATCGTGAAATTCGTAATGAAGGCTGGAAGATTGATCAGGAACTTGCTGATAAGGTGAAAGAGTTTTATGTAGCCCTGGGTAAAGAGCATAAAATTCAAGAAACCGGGATTGGTCTGGTTAGAGAGCAGAAACGATATTACCCTAAGGGTTCGCTTGCTGCACATATATTAGGCTACACAGATCGGGATGGCAAGGCGATTATGGGTCTGGAAAAGTCCCTGGATGCACAGCTTAAGGGTGCTGATGGCAAGCTGCTTTATCAAAGTGACGGTCAAGGGGTTAAGCTGCCGGATTCAAAAGATACCTATAAACCTGTAGTAAATGGCAGTAATTTCAAGCTTACCATCGACAGTACGATCCAGCAATATATACAAGCGGCCATGGAAAAGGCATATGCGCAATATAAGCCGAAAAGTATGAGTGTCATTGCCGCTGATCCGAATACGATGGAGATTTTGGGGATGGCGAATATGCCCACCTTTGATCCTAATAAGTATATGGATACGGGTGCTGATGCAGCGGGTTTCTACAACCATGCTATCAAATCAACTTATGAACCTGGTTCCACCTTCAAGATTGTTACACTTGCAGCAGCTGTAGAAGAGAAGCTTTTTGATCCCGTAGCAACATTTCTGTCAGGATCTATCAGAATTAAGGGCTACAGTAAGGCATTGCATGATATTAATCGTTCCGGTTGGGGGCAAATCAGCTTCCTGGAAGGTGTGAAGCGGTCTAGTAACGTTCTTTTTGTAAAACTTTATGAAATGCTCGGACAAGATAGACTTTTACAGTATATTGATGATTTTGGCTTTAATGGGAAGACAGGAATCGATTTGCCAGGGGAAGCCAGTGGGGTCGTTAACCCTAACCTTGGACGTCCTATCGAAATTGCTACACTCGCATATGGGCATGGTAAAGTGCTAGTTACCCCACTTCAACAATTGGTTGCTGTATCTGCGATCGCCAATGGCGGGAAACTGATGACTCCATATGTGGTAAAAGAGGTTACGGACCCAAACACCGGAAATACTAAGGTTACTCAGCCTAGTGTAGTGCGTCAGGTGATTGATGAGGCAAGTGCCAAGCAAACAGGTGAATACTTGGAGCAGGTAGTTGCCGACCAAGTCAAAGGGACAGGACGGAACGCTCACATTGAAGGTTACCGTGTGGCGGGGAAGACAGGAACGGCTATTAAGGTTGAAGGTAAGGACTACGTGAAGTCCAAAGTATTGGTCTCCTTTATTGGTTATGCGCCTGTGAATGATCCGAAAATCGCTGTTATTGTTATTATTGATGAACCGAACGTTGAGGTTGGCGGCGGTAAAGCTGCAGCTCCTGTATTTAAAGAAATCGTATCGCAGTCACTGCAATACATGGGGGTTCCTAAATTAGCAACTGAAACTAGTGATAAGGACAGTAAAAAAACAGTTAAATCGGATGCACCTGTGCTCCGAACTACACCTGATCTGACGGGGAAAACGATGAAGGAAGCAAGAGAAACGCTTCTGGATCAAGGCTTTGATTTTGCTGTTGTCGGTGAAGAAGCTTCTGTGGAAACCCAATATCCAGAGGCTGGAACGAAGCTTTCTCCTGGCCAGCGTATATACCTGTTAAGCAAGCAAGGGGACAAGCCTACTATTCCCAATTTGCAAGGAGAGTCGCTGCGCGATGCTCTTGAGGTTTTAACCCTTCTAAAAGTGGAGATAGCGGTAGAAGGCGAAGGATATGTGTCCGAGCAGATTGAAGGAACAAAAAATGGAAAACCACTACTTACATTAAAGCTGAAACCATTCAATGATAATAGTGAAGATGTTCCGGCAACTTCGTCTGCTGATGAGGGTACGGAATCGCAGAGTGGGCCATAGGCTTGTTCTAACCCCAGTTTGTCCCGAATAGTCATGAAGATAAGAGCTCATGTCTATAGGTGAAAGCGGGGGAGAACGGAATGAAGGTTTCGAAGGTCGTAACACGGCGGAGAATGCTATGGACGCTGCTGGGACTGGCAGTGTTATTCGGTTCGCTGGTCGTACGTCTTGCTTACGTGCAATTATCCCAAGGCGAGAAATTAAGTGACAAGGTAGAAGATTCCTTGCGCCGGAATATTCCTTTTACAGCCAAGCGTGGTGAAATTTTGGATCGTGAAGGTATACCGCTGGCCTATAATATCAGTACGCCTACGGTTTATGCGGTGCCTGTGCAGGTGAAGGAGAAGCAAAAGACAGCGCAGCAATTGGCGCCTCTGCTTGGGATGACCGAGGAGAAGCTGATGAGCTTGCTGACTAAAAAATCAATGTCGGTGAAACTACAGCCCGGCGGCCGCAAAATTACGATGGAACTTGCCGCGAGCATCCGTGATTTGCAGTTGCCGGGCATCGTTGTCGCTGAGGATAGCAAAAGATATTATCCTTACGGCGATCTTGCCGCGCATATACTAGGCTTTACAGGTATTGATAACCAAGGGATTACCGGCGTCGAGAACATTTACGATAATTTACTTAAAGGAATAGCAGGCAATATTTCGTATTTGTCTGACGCAGGTGGAAGACTCATGCCTGGATCATCGGAGAAGTATTCTGCCCCTCAGGATGGGCTTAATCTGCAATTGACGATTGATAAACAGATTCAATCCATTATGGAACGTGAGCTGGATCAAGCTATGGTGAAATATCAGGCGCAGGGCGCTTGGGCTATAGCGATGAATCCGAAGAATGGTGAAATTCTGGCCATGGCAAGTAGACCGGGTTATGAACCGGGTCTATATAAGGAATATGATCCGCAGATCTATAATCGGAATTTGCCCATTTGGATGACCTACGAGCCTGGTTCGACGTTCAAAATCATCACACTTGCTGCAGCATTGCAAGAAGGTAAGGTAGACCTGCAAAACGATCATTTCTATGATCCTGGGTTTATCGAAGTGGCGGGTGCGAAGCTGCGCTGTTGGAAAAAAGGCGGCCATGGCAGCCAGACCTTCCTTCAGGTGGTTGAGAACTCCTGTAACCCTGGTTTTGTTGCTCTTGGGCAACGGCTGGGCAAAGAAACACTCTTCAAATATATTCGTGATTTTGGTTTCGGCAGCAAAACGGGAATTGATCTAAACGGAGAATCTAATGGGATTCTGTTCAAGCTTAGTCAAGTAGGTCCGGTAGAGCTTTCAACTACGGCCTTTGGCCAAGGGGTCTCGGTTACACCTATTCAGCAGATTGCTGCGGTGTCCGCGGCTATCAATGGTGGTAATCTCTATAAACCACATGTAACAAAGTCATGGGTTAATCCGGAAACGGGAGAGACGGTATCAGAGGTGAAGCCTGAGCTTGTGCGGCAGGTGATTTCGGAGGAGACATCCAAGAAGGTGCGGGCAGCACTTGAGAGCGTGGTTGCCAAAGGCACGGGACGGCCGGCTTTTATCGACGGCTATCGTGTAGGTGGCAAGACGGGTACTGCACAGAAGGTTGTAAATGGACGTTATTCTCCGACAGAGCATATTGTTTCTTTTATTGGCTTTGCGCCGGCGGATGATCCACAGATCGTTGTCTACACTGCAGTGGATAACCCGAAAGGGATTCAATTTGGGGGTGTAGTTGCAGCTCCAATCGTGCAAAATATTTTGGAAGACTCGCTGCACTATATGAAGGTTCCTGAGCGCAGTGATCAGCTTCCAAAAACCTATAAATACGGTGAAACTCCGATTGTGACCGTGCCTGACCTTACAGGTGCAACCGTACAAGATATCTATGAGGATTTAAATATGAATTTTAATCTGGCGCGTTCAGGCTCTGGCAATACGGTCATCAATCAGGCTCCGAAAGCTGGGGCAAGAGTAGAACAGGGCTCAACCATCAGGATTTATATGGGAGCTTCTAGTGAATAATGATAAAGATATAAGGGTTCAGTTTGTATCCGAAAATGTAGAGTGAGGGATTACTATGAAAGTTAATGAATTATCTGCTTGTCTTGCTACTTCGCGTCTATACGGGGACGGGGAGGTGGAGATTACTGATCTTCAGATTGATTCCCGCCGTGTAAGTCCGGGTGATCTGTTTATCTGTTTACCGGGTCACACCGTAGACGGACATAAATTTGCGCCGCAAGCCGTAGCCTCTGGAGCATCTGCTATCGTATGTGAGCATAAGCTAGAGCTTGATATTCCACAGATCGTTGTGGATGACTGCCGTTTTGCGATGTCTGTCATGTCGAATGCCTTCTTTGGCTCACCTAGCAGCCGAATGAGAATGATCGGGGTTACGGGTACAAATGGGAAGACAACTACGACTTATCTTATTGAGCGAATTATGCAAGACCAGAATATGAAGACGGGTCTGATTGGGACCATTCAAATGCGCTATGACGGCAAAAGCTACCCTATGTCAGGGACCACTCCAGAATCACTAGATCTGCAGCGCTCGCTTCATGATATGGCCTCCAAAGGTGTGGAATGTTGCGTAATGGAAGTCTCCTCCCATGCGCTTCAGCAAGGACGTGTGAAGGGTGCAGACTTCCGTACAGCAATATTTACGAACTTAACCCAGGATCATCTGGATTATCATCATACAATGGAGGAGTATCGGGCGGTTAAAGGTCTATTCTTCTCTAGACTAGGAAATGTGATCTCTCCTTGGAAAGAAGAACGCAAATATGCGGTGCTTAATGCTGATGATGAGGCGAGCCACTATTTTGCAACCCAAACTGCAGCGGAAGTGATTACATATGGCATTGATAACAACGCTAATGTCCGAGCTTCGCAAATCTCGATCACTGCAAAAGGAACTTTTTTTCATGTAGATACGTTTAAGGGTGAGACGGACATTTCACTTCGTATGGTTGGTAAATTCAATGTCTATAATGCACTTGCGGCGATTACGGCAGCGTTGTTGGAAGATGTGTCACTGTCAGATATCAAGACTAGTCTTGAAGCGATTGATGGTGTAGCTGGACGGGTGGAGTCAGTAGATGAGGGGCAAGACTATGCCGTTATCGTTGACTATGCACATACACCAGACGGGCTGGAAAATGTATTAAAAACAGTCTGCGAATTTGCTACAGGTAAAGTGCTTACTGTGTTTGGCTGTGGAGGAGATAGAGACCGCACGAAACGACCTTTGATGGGTAAGATTGCCGCAAAATATAGCGACATGGTATTCATAACCTCTGACAACCCTCGGACGGAGGACCCTGAGCTCATTCTGAAGGATATAGAAGCAGGGCTAGTAGAGGATGGAGTCACCTCTGACCAGTATCATATGATTGTTGATCGCCGAGAAGCCATTGGGAAGGCTATTGAAATGGCAAGCTCTGGCGATGTAGTATTGATTGCGGGGAAAGGTCATGAGACCTACCAACTGATTGGCGGAGTGGTTCACGATTTCGATGACCGCATCGTCGCTAAAGAAGTTATAAGGGGTCGAATCTATTGATTACAAGAACACTAGGACAAATTGCTGTGATGTGCGCAGGTGAAGTTCCTGCTGCTGAAACTGTGAATATAACTGTTACGGGCGTCGTTACTGACTCCCGTAAGATAACTACAGGTTGCCTGTTTGTTCCTCTAACGGGAGACAAATTCGACGGTCATCATTATGCAGCTACAGCGATTGCTGACGGTGCTGCTGGGACCTTATGGCAGCGTAATAAAGGTCCTGCACCTGAGGGTGGCGGAGTCATTATTGTTGAAGATACGCTACAGGCGCTTCAGAAGCTGTCCGCTTCGTATTTAAATGAGGTCGCTCCGAAGGTTGTCGCTGTTACGGGGAGTAATGGCAAAACTACGACAAAAGATATCATTATGGCCATGCTCGAAATGCAGTACAAGGTGCACAAGACAGAGGGAAACTTCAATAATCATATTGGTCTTCCGCTCACGATTCTATCCATGGCTGAGGATACAGAGATTGCAGTGCTTGAAATGGGTATGAGCTCGCGGGGAGAAATTGCTCTGCTGGCTTCTTTGGCTGCACCAGATGTTGCAGTCATTACTAATATAGGTGAGTCGCATCTGCTGCAACTGGGATCCCGCAAAGAAATCGCCCGTGCCAAGCTGGAAATCGTCGAAGGGCTAAAGCCAGGGGGATTGCTAATTTATAACGGTGATGAACCGCTGCTGACTGAGGTAATGCAAGAGTCCGCTTTTGAGGCTCCGGAGGGGATGGTGTCCTTCCGTTTCGGCCTGAACGGAGATAATGATGATTATCCGACAGGGATGATGTCCCATAATGGTGGTATGACGTTTACGTCAAGCCTTCATAAGGAACATGCTTTTACATTACCGCTGCCAGGCCAGCATAACGTTGTCAACGCGTTGGCTGCACTAGCGGTTGCTCGCCATTTTGGAGTTACAGAACAAAATGTAGAGAATGGGTTAAGTAAGCTAAAGTTGACAGGTATGCGGATTGAAGTGATTCAAACTTCTTCCGGGCTTACCCTTTTGAATGATGCTTATAATGCCAGTCCGACTTCTATGAAGGCGGCCATTGATGTGCTTCAAACTATGAAATGCAGTGGCAAAAAAATCGCAGTACTGGGGGACATGCTGGAACTTGGGCCGGATGAAATAGAGTTTCATAAAGAAATTGGCTACTACCTAGACCCCGCAGTGACTGATTTTGTATATACCTATGGCCCATTGTCAGTCCATATTGCAGAAGCTGCAAAGGAAAGATTCGGAAACGAGCGTGTGCTGGCTTTTACGGATAAGTCAGAATTAACAGCCGTCCTTATCGAGAAAAGCAGCTCCAAGGATATTGTACTATTCAAAGGATCCAGAGGGATGAGGCTTGAGGAAGTTCTTCAGAGCCTGAGTAAAGAGATTAAAGAGACCTAAATAAATGGAGGGGGTGTACCCATGGATTATCAACTATTGTTATTGACTATTGCTGTTTCCTTTATCCTTGCGGTCATTGCCGCTCCGCTCTTCATTCCGCTACTGCGCAGGATGAAATTCGGACAGCAGGTGCGAGATGACGGACCGCAATCCCATTTAAAGAAAGCGGGAACGCCGACGATGGGCGGTATCGTAATCATCGTGGCTTTTACATTGGCTTATCTGAAATTTTCTGTGGTGAATAACGATTTCTACGTACTACTAGTGGCTACGCTTGGTTTTGGACTGATCGGATTTTTGGATGATTATATCAAAATCGTATTCAAGCGTTCTTTGGGCCTTACGGCGCGTCAAAAATTGTTCGGGCAGCTGTTGGTAGGTGCTGTGATGTGCGGTCTGCTGATTTCTGCAGGACATAGCACAAGCATCAGCGTTCCGGGTACTGATTTCAGCTTTGATTGGGGCGGCTTTTTCTACTATCCGTTCATTATTATTATGATGATGGCCGTAACGAATGCTGTTAACTTTACCGATGGAGTAGATGGTTTGCTGTCTGGTGTAAGTGCTATTGCATTGGCAGCTTATGCTGTTGTAGCGATGCAGGCTACGTCAATTGCAGCTGGAGTGTGTGCAGCGGCTATGATCGGGGCCGTTCTTGGATTTCTGGTCTTTAATGCCCATCCTGCTAAGGTATTCATGGGAGATACCGGTTCATTTGGTATTGGCGGTGCGATAGGTGCGATTGCTATTGTCACAAAGAGCGAACTGCTGTTTTTAATTATTGGCGGTGTGTTTGTGGTGGAAATGTTATCAGTCGTGATACAGGTGGTTTCTTTCAAAACCCGTGGCAAACGTGTATTTAGAATGAGCCCGATTCACCATCATTTTGAACTTGGTGGCTGGTCGGAATGGCGTGTGGTAATTTCGTTCTGGGCGGTAAGCTTGATATTAGCTGCTGTTGGACTATTTATTAGCAAGGGGTTGTAGCAAATGAAACATCCAGATATGTACCGTGGTGAAGAAGTTGTTGTGCTTGGACTCGCAAAAAGCGGTGTCCAGGTTGCTAAAGTGCTGCATGATCGAGGCGCTGTAGTTACGGTGAACGATAAAAAGGAAAGAGATCAAAGTCCCGAAGCTTCCGAATTGGAATCTTTGGGAATTTGTGTTATAAGCGGTGGGCATCCGGATGGACTGATTCATGAAGGCGTAAGTCTGGTCATTAAGAATCCAGGCATTCCTTATTCTGCACCTCCTGTACAAAAGGCTCTTGAGCTTGGCATTGAAGTAGTTACAGAGGTAGAGGTTGCATACCGTCTTTGTGCAGCGCCGATAATTGGCATCACGGGATCCAATGGCAAGACGACAACGACGACCTGGGTAGGTCAAATGCTGGAAGCTGCAGGTATGAATCCGATTGTTGCAGGTAACATTGGCACGCCTCTCTGTGAGGCGGCGCAAGAAGCTACAGAGGATAACTGGATGGTGGTCGAACTCAGCAGCTTCCAGCTCAAAGGTACGGAGACTTTCCGCCCCAAAATAGGTTGTTTGTTGAATATTGCGGAGACCCACCTGGATTATCATGGCAGCATGAAGGATTATGTCGATTCCAAATCAAAGCTGTTCGCCAATCAAGTAGCTACGGATACGGCTGTGCTGAACTGGGACGATCCTTTTTGCCGGGAACTGGTACCATATGTGAAGGCTTCGATTCTCCCATTCTCTAGGTCTGAGGAGCTGACCTACGGCGTATTTGTTAGCCCGTCCTATATTACAGGTCAAGATGACGATCTGATGCGTCGCATTATCTATCGCAATTCTGCAGGCCAAGAAACAATCATTGCTGATGTAGATTCCATTAGCCTTCCGGGGCGTTTCAATGTGGAGAATGCACTTGCTGCATGTGGAATTGCCATCGCTGCTGGAGCAGACCCCTCTTTATTGGGTGATGTGCTTGCTTCATTTCGCGGTGTGGAGCACCGGCTGGAGTATGTAGCTGATAAGGCTGGAGTCACTTATTATAATAACTCCAAAGCAACTAACTCCAAAGCGACGATTATGGCACTAACATCCTTCCAGCGTCCCGTAGTGCTGATCGCTGGTGGATTAGATCGTGGCTCCGATTATATGGAGCTGCTGCCAGTCCTGAGCGGCCGAGTCAAAGCGATAGTGGCGTTAGGGGAGACTAGGGACAAGCTAACAAATGTAGCACAGTTGGCAGGATTAAAGCAGATTATCTCCGTCGATAATGGGGAGAGTGCCGCTGCCGTGCTTGAGCAAGCTGTTCAGGAAGCTTCCGCTCTGGCGGAAGAAGGAGATGTTGTTCTTTTGTCTCCTGCCTGTGCAAGCTGGGATATGTTTACATCCTATGAAGAGCGCGGGTGTATTTTTAAAGAGGCGGTGCATAACCTTTAAGTAGGGGGGTGGATAAGCCCCATCCCTACTACGGATGCAAGAGGTGTGCTCCTGATGAACAAAACTCGTCATGCTCCCGATATTTGGTTGCTGATTCCTATTCTATCTTTGCTGGTGATCGGCATGGTGATGGTATACAGCGCCGGGTCCGTTCTGGGCTTCCGCAATTATGGAGATTCGTTTTACTTTGTAAAAAGACAGCTTTTGTTTGCAGGACTAGGCCTAGTCGCAATGTTCGTTACGGCGAATACCGATTACAGGGTGCTGAAAAAGCTGGCTAAGCCGGCACTTCTAATCTGCTTTTTCTTACTTGTTATTGTGCTTATCCCGGGTATTGGTGTAGTACGCGGGGGAGCGCGCAGCTGGCTAGGAATTAGCTCCTTCGGGATCCAGCCTTCTGAATTCATGAAGATGGGGATGATTCTATTCTTAGCCAATTGGCTAGGAAAAGAGGAATACGACATCACTTCCTTCACACGCGGCCTGCTCCCACCGCTTGCGCTCATTGGGTCAGCCTTCGCGTTGATCATGCTCCAGCCGGATTTGGGTACAGGTACTGTCATGTTTGGTGCAGCCTTGATGATGGTTTTTACAGCAGGGGCTAGAATGAAGCATTTACTTTCCCTTGGAGTAGCTGGTGCGGCAGGGTTTGTTGCTTTGATTGCAGCAGCGCCTTACCGGTTGCAGCGGATTACCGCTTTTCTTGATCCATGGTCCGACCCCCTTGGTGCAGGTTACCAGATCATTCAGTCGCTATATGCGATCGGTCCTGGGGGGCTCGGTGGTCTTGGATTAGGAATGAGTCGGCAGAAGTACAGTTATGTGCCTGAGCCACAAACAGATTTTATTTTTTCTATATTGGCCGAGGAGCTGGGGTTTATCGGTGGTTTGGCTGTGTTGATCCTATTTCTTATTCTAATCTGGCGCGGGATGAAGGTGGCGATGAGTCTGCCTGACCGTTTTGGAAGCTATCTGGCCGTTGGCATCGTCTGTATGGTGGCTGTGCAAGTCATTATTAATATTGGTGTTGTTATTGGTCTAATGCCTGTAACGGGCATCACGCTTCCTCTGATTAGCTATGGCGGATCTTCACTTACATTAATGCTAACATCCCTTGGCATTCTATTGAACTTATCCCGTTTTGCGAGGTGAAAGAGATGCGTATCGTATTAAGCGGCGGAGGCACGGGTGGACATATCTATCCTGCGGTCGCTGTTGCTAGGCAAATGGAGTTGGAAGATAGCAAATCTACCTTCCTGTATATTGGTGGAACGCGCGGCTTAGAGAGCAAGCTTGTTCCTCAAGAGAATATCCCTTTCAAATCTATTGACATCACTGGTTTTCGGCGCAAGCTATCCATAGACAATGTCAAGACCGTGATGCGTTTCTTGAAGGGTGTTAAGGCATCCAAAGAAATGCTAAGAGAATTCAAACCAGATGTTGTGATTGGAACAGGCGGTTATGTGTGTGGTCCAGTCGTTTATGCTGCATCCCGGTTGGGCATCCCTACTTTGATCCATGAACAAAATGCCATACCAGGTCTGACCAATCGCTTTCTGAGTCGGTATGCGAGTACAGTTGCCGTAAGCTTTGAAGGAACAGAGTCCTCTTTTCCGGGCAGCAAAAATGTGATCTATACTGGTAATCCACGTGCTACAACAGTTACTACAGCAAGCCCACAACGTGGATTCGCATCGCTGGGGATTTCGGATGGCAGTACAGTGGTTTTGGTGGTTGGTGGCAGTCAGGGGGCTAAGGCTATTAATAGAGCCATGATTGAAATGGCCCCTAAAGTGGGTAAGGGTAATGGTGTTCATTATGTGTATGTTACAGGTGAACCCTATTTCGAAGAGACACGGGCGGAATTACGTCAAAAGCTGGGTAGCTTACCAAACTGGTTGCATGTCCTTCCTTATGTTCATAATATGCCAGAGGTGTTGGCTTGTACCTCCTTGATCGTTAATCGGGCGGGAGCATCTTTTCTCGCTGAGATTACAGCGCTGGGTATTCCCTCTGTACTTATTCCATCTCCTAATGTGACGAATAACCATCAGGAGGCGAATGCAAGACAGTTGGAACGTGAAGGTGCTGCTGTGGTACTGCTTGAGAAAGATTTAAACGGCACGGCTCTATTTGAGGCGGTTCAAAAAATCATCGGAACTGAAGCCGTGCGTGAGGAGATGTCAGAGGCCTCCAAACGACTTGGTAAAAGAGATTCTGCGGCAGTAATCACAAGCGAGCTCCGAAGACTTGCAGGTAAGAAGTCTTAAGATATCATCGTTTTGCATACGGGTTTTCCTTATTGGCAGCTCTCTGTCACACACTTGGAGGAACGAACATAGGATAATCCTATAATCGTGACAATCACCCAGGACACTTCCAAACCTGAGATGTAGTGCAGGATATTCTTGAAATATAAGAAAGTATAAGTTTCACGTTATACATCATCCTTATATTTCTCGCTTAAACGCCTATCGTCCTTATAAAGGACGCCGAAGACGTTTATACTTGTACATTTCATATGAGCTTGTAACGGAAGTGTTTGTGGTGGGTGAGCGGTAATCTCGGAGGTGATACATTGGACAAATTGGTGATTGAGGGTGGAAGTCCCCTGTCAGGCACCATTCGTATCCATGGAGCAAAAAATGCGGCGCTGCCGATTCTAGCGGCAAGCCTGCTGGCCGAAGGAGTTCACTCACTGCATAATGTGCCGAAGCTGCTGGACATCGAGACTATGCTAGACATCCTAGATCGGCTGGGCTGCAGGTGCGTGCATCAAGAGGATACGGTGACGATAGATACGTCTGCCGTCGGGACATCTCATATCCCTGAGGATTTAATGCGGCAGATGAGATCTTCTATTTTTCTAATGGGACCGTTGTTATCCAGATTTGGAGAGGTAACGATCTATCAGCCCGGGGGCTGTGCGATCGGAGAGCGTAAAATAGATCTTCATCTACAAGGACTTAAGGCGTTAGGGGCGGAGATCGAGGAGAGCAACGGAAGAATATTCTGTCGGGGTTCTAAGCTTATAGGGAGTGATATTCATCTCGACTATCCAAGTGTAGGAGCAACGGAGAATATTATGATGGCTGCCGCAAAGGCAGAGGGAACAACAACGATATCGGGGGCCGCGAGAGAGCCGGAGATACAGGACCTACAGCAATTTCTAAATAGTATGGGTGCTCAGATTATCGGTGCAGGTACGGACACCATCACAATTCAAGGGGTGAAAAACCTATATCCCTGTACGTATGAGGTGATACCTGACCGGATTGTGGCTGGAACCGTAATGATTGCTGCGGCAGCTACACGAGGAAATGTGACTTTGACACATGCCAACGCGGGGCATCTGACTTCGCTTATTCATGTGCTCAAGCGGGCTGGTGTTCAAATCACAGTGTGCAATGATATAATTAATATCAGTTGTATGGGGCGTCCACGTGCTGTTGAGAGAATTGTGACTTCTCCTTATCCTTCTTTTCCAACCGATCTGCAATCTCAGGTCATGGTGCTGTTGTCTCTCGCTGATGGCTTCAGTGTAATCAAGGAGACGGTGTTTGAGGGACGATTCAAGCATGTTGAAGAAATGGCGCGGATGGGCGCTGATATTTCTATTGATATGAATCGTGCGTTTATTCGCGGCGTTCAGAGATTGTATGGTGCTACTGTGGAAGCTACTGATTTGCGTGCAGGTGCGGCTCTGGTCATTGCTGGGCTCGCTGCACAAGGGACTACAGTCGTTGAGCAAGCACACCATATTGACCGCGGGTATGACGGAATAGAGAAGCTGTTTCAGAAGCTTGGCGCGCGTATAAGCCGCAAGGTACCCGTACCGGATCCACTTGATTTGGCCAATTAAAGCTCCCTGTCTCCTTCAGTTCTACCAAGGAAGGAGACAGGGCCTTATTACGGAGATATGAGAATGACAACAACCCGATTACCTCTTCTTAAAGAGGACAAGCCTAAGAAAAAAATGAGCCGTAAGATTACGGCGATCCTTCTGCTACTGTTCACTGCACTTCTTGCTGTGATTTTTTTTAGATCGTCTATTAGTCACATTACAGTGATAGATTTTCAGGGAAGCAAGTATTCTACTAGTGAAGAATTACTCTCGCAAAGTGGAATTCATATAGGTGGACAATTCTTTGCCGTTTCTACGAAGTCTGTGGAACAATCTCTGCTGGAGCTTAAGACGGTTAAGGCCGTGGCCGTAAAGAAGGATTTTCCCGGGGTAATTACAGTGAAGATTGAAGAATTCCCTGCGGTGGCCTATGAACTGGAACAGGGTGGCATCTTGAAGGCGATTCTGTCGAGTGGAGCTGCAGTGCCAGTAAATGATACGGGGATAGCCGTTGAGAAGCCCATATTAACTAACTGGGATCCGGACGATCCGAATAAGGCTAAGCTATGTCAAGCGTTAGCAAGCATTACTAATGAATTGACAAGTGATATCTCTGAGATTGTTCCGTCGCCAACCTTGTCATTTCCGGATCGTATCAAGCTCTATACTAGATCCCGTTTCGAAGTGATCACATCCATCTCTTTATTAAAGAGCAAAGTGTCATACTTGAATCAGGTAATAGAGACAAAGGAGCCTGGACTTATCACGATGCTTGAAGCCGACTCGTATGTTCCTTTTCAGGTCGAAAGTGAGGAGCAAAAGGGCGATGAGCAAAAAGATGTGCAAGAGTAGAGTAGAGGTCAATAGTCCCTACTAATAGAGTTCAAAAAATGCTACAATCGGATTTACGGGCAAGAAGCTATATCCCTCTTTTTTCTTCGATTTTTTTGAAATATAATCCTATATATGGTTAGTAATAACCAAAAAGGCTTATATTTCTTGTGATAATTATCATTCTTATAAAAAATTATGAGTAACTAATCACATTTAGGGATGTTGGAATATTATTCCGTTCAAAAAATTTGTAGAAAAAAGAGGGAAAGGGTTAGGTATGTTGAATATGTACAGAGAAGTTTCCCGGGACCGGGATAAGGTTATGCAAATTATTTTGATTATAACAGGAGGTGCCATAGGACTTGAGCAACAATGACATCATTGTTAGTTTGGACATCGGTACATCCAAAGTTCGGGCAATAATTGGGGAAGTTACCAATGGAACCTTTAATATTATTGGCGTTGGATCTGCTGATTCGGAAGGAATACGTAAAGGCGCGATTGTAGATATCGACCAAACTGTGCAATCGATCAAAAGTGCTATAGATCATGCAGAGCAAATGGTGGGTATTCAAATATCAGAGGTTTATGTAGGCATTTCCGGTAATCATATTGGCCTGCAATCCAGCCACGGTGTCGTGGCCGTTCAGAATGAGGATCGTGAAATCGGTGAGGATGATATCGATCGCGTTATTAAAGCTGCGGAAGTCATCGCTATGCCTCCGGAGCGAGAAGTGATTGATGTTGTTCCTAAACAATTTATCGTCGATGGTCTCGAAGGTATTCAGGACCCGCGCGGAATGATTGGTGTTCGTTTAGAAGTGGACGCAACCATCGTTACGGGTGCTAAGACGCCAATACATAATCTACTGCGCTGTGTTGAGAAATCAGGGCTGAAAGTGAAGGATCTTGTGCTGATGTCTCTTGGTGCTGGTGGATTGGCGCTTTCCAAGGACGAGAAATCGATGGGATCTGTTCTGGTTGATATCGGTGCCGGGTCGACAACGATAGCCATATACGAAGAAAGTTCCCTTTGTGCAACCTCTACGATTCCGATCGGCGGAGAATTTGTAACAAATGATATTGCATACGGACTACGTACACTTACTGATCAAGCGGAGAAAGTAAAGCTAAAGTATGGTTGCGCATGGATTGACGATGCAGCCTCTGACGTTGTCTTCAAGGTGCTGCGCATTGGCAGTAATGTAGAGAAGGAATTTAACCAAGAGGATTTAGCGGCAATTATCGAACCACGGGTGCAAGAAATCTTCCATCTGATTAAACAGGAAGTGAAACGGCTTGGTTACAGTGAACTACCTGGAGGTTATATACTAACGGGTGGAACTGTTTCGATGCCTGGCGTATTAAAGGCGGCCCAGACTGAATTGGCCGCATCTGTACGCATCGCTGTACCGGATTATATCGGTGTACGGGACCCTGGGTTTACCGGAGGTGTTGGTATCCTGCATAATGTTGTCCGTAGCTTCCGTGGAAGAAGCAGTGGTGGAAGCAGCAACAAAAAGACGGTCAACCGGAGTAAGCAGAACGCCACTCCAAATCAGGAAACGGCTCAGAAGACCGGGTTTGTCGAGCGTCTAAAGAACATGTTCAGCGAGTTTATATAAGTGTAAGTCCAGATATACTTGGACCGGCCATCCAAGCACATTGAGGGGGAGATGGAACTATATGTTAGAATTTGATTTTGAAATGGAGAGCTTGGCGCAAATAAAAGTCATCGGCGTAGGCGGCGGAGGTAGTAATGCTGTCAACCGGATGATTGAAAACGGCGTTCAGGGTGTAGAGTTTATTACGGTTAATACAGACGCCCAAGCGTTGCATATGGCCAAATCGGAGCACAAGCTGCAGATTGGGGACAAGCTAACCCGCGGTTTGGGTGCAGGCGCCAACCCTGAAGTCGGTAAGAAAGCAGCGGAGGAATCCCGTGATCTGATTTCGAATACCCTTAAAGGTGCAGACATGGTGTTTGTTACTGCAGGAATGGGTGGCGGTACCGGTACAGGTGCTGCGCCAGTTATAGCTGAAATTGCTAGAGAGTGCGGAGCCTTGACTGTGGGTGTAGTTACTCGTCCGTTCACCTTTGAAGGAAGAAAACGTTATAACCAGGCAATGCTTGGTATCGAAGCTTTGAAAGAAAAAGTCGACACGCTAATCGTCATTCCAAATGACCGTTTGCTTGAGATCGTTGATAAGAAAACACCGATGTTAGAAGCTTTCCGTGAAGCAGATAATGTTCTCCGGCAGGCTGTTCAAGGTATCTCTGATCTAATTAAGGTTCCTGGTCTAATTAACCTTGACTTTGCGGATGTGAAGACCATCATGACCGAGCGCGGTTCAGCGCTCATGGGTATTGGTATCGCAAATGGTGAGAACCGTGCGTCAGAAGCCGCACGCAAAGCCATCATGAGCCCACTCTTAGAAACGTCTATTGAAGGTGCTCGTGGCGTAATTATGAACATTACGGGAGGATCCAACCTCTCTCTATACGAAGTGAATGAAGCGGCTGAGATCGTTACATCCGCCTCTGACCCTGAAGTGAATATGATCTTTGGTGCGATTATAGATGAGGATCTGAAGGATGATATCAAAGTAACAGTAATTGCTACTGGCTTTGAACATAAACCTTCGCCTGAAACTCCAGGACGTCGTCCGGTCTCGACGAATAACGAGCCTGCGGCAGCACCGGATAAGAGCGCAGCAAATTTACGTCCTTTCGGCAATCAGAGTTCTTCTGACCAGCTCGATATTCCGACGTTCCTGCGTAATCGTACTCGGGGCAACAACGATTAATTAAAGAGAATCAAGTTAATACGAGAACACCGTATCGCTTAGCTAATTAGCTATGGCGGTACGGTGTTTTTTTTTGAAATAAAAGATCTAAAAAATTCCATGAAGAAGGAATAAATCCTCACGCGCTATAACTCGACAAAAAAACCGCAAGAATGCCCCCCAAGTTTAGACAGACTTTGAAAGCGAGACTTTCTATACTAATCATATCGTCCAAAAAACAGAGCCTGATCCAATTTGGCTAGAGGATAGATTCCGCCATTAAGCAGGTGAATGCACTGGTTGTTTATATTGACTTGATATTCGCCGCCAATCTAGTGATCGACGGAATTCTTTTGTGGCTGACAGGCTGGATGGTTAAGCTGAGAATCTCATGGTGGCGTTTAATCGTCTCAGCTCTCGTTGGCGCACTGTATGTAGTGATGATGTTTGTACCGGAGCTGTCTTTCATGTATACCTTCCTTATCAAGTTTGGATTGTCGGTAGTTATGTTATGGATTGCCTTTGGTTTTGGGAGTCTGCAAAGCTATCTTCGCACTATGGGAGCTTTCTATATTATCAATTTTGCAGCCGCAGGTGGAATTGTTGGTATTCACTATTTGCTGCAGAGCTCCAGCGACATTTGGAATGGTATTATGTTCACTGCTTCAGGAGGGCATGCCTACGGCCTAAAGATCGGCTTTTGGTTTGTCATTGCAGTATTCCCCCTGGTGTTAATCTGCTTCAAGGCAGTGCATTCTTCACGAATCAGAAGGGAGCAGCTTGAAACCTATATCGGTGAGGTGGTTGTTGAAATTGATGGTGTAAGTGTTTCCTGTCCTGGCCTGTTAGACACAGGTAATCGTCTCTGTGATCCTTTGACCCGCATACCGGTGATGGTGATGGAATCGACGCTCTGGGAGGGGCATCTGCCTGCTGCATGGAAAGGGAGACTCACTCAGGATGGTGCGGACAAACTTTTGCTAGAAACGGACGGGCAGTCGTTTGCTTGGCAGGATAGGATGCGACTAGTACCTTACAGGGGGATTAACCGAGGGGCATCATTTATGCTCGCACTGAAGCCAGACCTTGTGACGATAAAGCTCGGTGAAGATATCTTTTATAGTAAAAGAGTCTTAATTGGGCTGGATGGCGGGACACTCTCAGGAGATGGAGCCTATCGGGCGGTCATTCATCCAGATTTAACTCAAAAAGAGAGCGCCACTGATGCAGCACTACCTTCCTAATCTTTAAAGCTAGCTGAACCAAACTTCTGATGGCTGAAAGCGGGAATTAAAAGCTTTATACGCTAACCGTGTACTTCTTGGAGGAGGAACAATAATGGTCAAATGGAAAATTGCTCTGCAGCTGCAATATTACCGCATGCTGTTTCTACTGGGGTTGAAGAGTCAGGAAATCTATTATATCGGCGGGAGCGAGGCTCTACCTCCACCGCTGACACGGGAAGAAGAAGAGTATCTGCTTCAGCGGCTATCCAGCGGCGATGCAGCTGTTCGTGCGATGCTGATTGAGCGTAACCTGCGCCTCGTAGTGTATATCGCTCGTAAATTTGAGAATACCGGAATCAATATTGAAGACCTGGTTTCGATAGGGGCTATCGGATTAATTAAGGCGGTTAACACTTTTGATCCCGAGAAAAAAATAAAACTAGCAACTTATGCATCACGTTGCATAGAGAATGAAATTTTGATGTATCTGCGGCGTAATAGCAAGACACGAAGTGAGGTTTCTTTTGATGAGCCTCTTAATATCGATTGGGATGGTAATGAGTTGCTGCTCTCAGACGTATTAGGAACGGAAAATGATACCATTTATCGGAACATTGAAGAACAGGTCGATCGCAAGCTGCTGCAAAAGGCGCTGGAAAAGCTGAGTGAACGGGAAAGACTCATTATGGAGCTGCGTTTCGGACTGCGTGGGGGCGAAGAAAAGACGCAAAAAGATGTGGCGGATCTACTCGGAATTTCCCAATCTTACATTTCTCGTCTGGAGAAACGAATTATTAAGCGGCTGCGTAAGGAGTTTAACAAGATGGTATAAGGTGAAATTAGCAAGGAATAAAATGGCCAACCCGGGAGATAATGTACAGTAATGTTTCTCCTTGGGAGGTAAATCATCATGACCCGTAATAAAGTCGAGATTTGCGGTGTGGATACTGCTAAGCTGCCTGTTCTAACGAATGTGGAAATGCGGCAACTGTTCACTTCGCTGCAGCAGCAGGGCGAGCGATCCGCCAGAGAGAAATTGGTAAATGGTAATCTTAGGCTTGTTCTAAGTGTTATCCAGAGGTTCAATAATAGGGGGGAATTTGTTGACGATTTGTTCCAGGTAGGCTGCATCGGTCTGATGAAAGCCATCGATAATTTCGATTTATCACAAAACGTTAAGTTCTCCACATATGCGGTTCCGATGATTATTGGTGAGATCCGCCGTTACTTACGTGATAACAACCCGATTCGAGTATCGCGTTCACTCCGAGACATTGCTTACAAGGCGCTTCAGGTACGCGATAGTCTGACCAATCAGAATTCGCGGGAACCGACGATATTCGAAATCTCTGAAGCACTTGGTGTACCGAAGGAAGATGTAGTCTTTGCCCTTGATGCTATTCAGGATCCAGTGTCCTTATTCGAACCGATCTATCATGACGGTGGCGATCCTATTTATGTAATGGACCAGATTAGCGATGATAAGAATAAGGATGTGTCGTGGATCGAAGAAATCGCCTTACGTGAAGCGATGCGAAAGTTAGGTCAAAGGGAGAAACGAATTTTATCCATGCGGTTTTTCGAAGGAAAAACACAGATGGAGGTCGCAGATGAGATTGGTATCTCACAGGCACAGGTTTCACGGCTTGAGAAATCTGCGATTCAGCAAATGCAAAAGCATGTGAAGTCTTAAATCGTCTCAAATGAGGAGACATCTAGAATCCGTTTAAGGATTTTGGGTGATCTCCTCTTTTTATTGTTTAAGCATCGCCTCACTTTGTGGGGATATTTCATGCATGTGGCCAAGCTTTCATAACATATATTGGACTATAGGTCTGATTGTACAGGGGTGGTGAAATGAACGAGGATTATTTAGGATCAGCTAAAAAGATGAAAATCTCTGATTTTCAGACTAAGGACGTTATTAATATTGTGGATGGCAAGCGACTAGGCCAAATCAGTGACTTAGAGCTTGATTTACGCCGAGGTGTTATCGATGCCATCGTAATTCCCGGCTACACACGGTTTATGGGTTTGTTCGGAGGAGGAACGGATCTGATTATTCCATGGCGAAACATTGTCAAAATCGGATCTGATGTCGTGCTTGTGAAGATAGAAGAATCAAGAATGCCTCAAGGGCAGGATGAACGAGAAACGATGTATCTGGAACGAGGGGACCGAGGCGAACGGCGCACTTATTAATTAGGTGCGTTTTTTGTTTTTTATAAAAGAATTGGAGTGCATCGCATAAAAAGCTGTTAATTTGAGGTTTTAAGCTTAAGCGGCATTTTGTGGGGGTATTTACATGTGGTACACTTAGGCGGAGGTGAGGATATGGAACCGTTTGTGCAGGGGAAGGAAACACTTATGCTGCTCCATCTGGAGCCTTGGTGTGTGGAGCATAAAGAAATTACAGCAGGGTTTACAGGTAGACAGGGAGGGGCTAGCAAAAAGCCTTATGACAGCCTGAATTGTGCATTTCATGTTGGGGATGCTCCGGAAGATGTCTTAACGAATCGTAGGACGCTTGCGGAAGCTCTTGATTTCAAGCCGGAAGCTTGGACTTGTGGGGAACAAACCCATGGAGCAGAAATAGCAGTGGTAAGGGAAGCCGATCGTGGTCGGGGCCAAAAGGATAGAGCCTCGGCATTTCAGACAACCGATGGCTTGCTTACAGATGTGCCGGGTGTATTGCTTACTTCTTTTTATGCGGATTGCGTGCCTCTTTACTTTTATGATCCAGTGCACCGAGTCGTCGGTCTTGCGCATGCTGGCTGGAAGGGAACTGTGGCCCAGATTGCAGCCGCGATGGTGAGTAAAATGGAGACCGTTTACGGCAGCCATCCGCAGGATATCATTGCAGCGATCGGACCCTCCATTGGGGACTGTTGTTATGAGGTGGACGATTATGTGATGAAGCATGTCCGTCAATTGGAGGGTGATTTGAGCAAGCCGACAGAAACAGCCGATTCTGTAGGGCTATACAGAACATCTGACACAGATGAGAACAAATACATGCTAAACTTGAAAGAAATGAATCGACGCATTATGATTAAAGCAGGAATATTGCCGACTCATATCGAATGTACTTCTTGGTGTACAAGCTGTAATCAAGATTTGTTCTTTTCTTATCGTAAAGAAAATGGGGTTACAGGCAGGATGACGAGCTGGATCGGAATAAAGGAGAGTTGAAAGTTGGCTTTAACACTGCAGGAGAGAATTGCTGAAGTAGAGGAACGTGTAGCACGTGCCTGCGCGGCAAGCGGCCGGGATCGAAATGACGTCAAGGTAATTGCAGTGACGAAATATGTTTCTCTGGAAATGGTGTCCTCCGTATTGGAGGCAGGCCTAGAGCATATTGCCGAGAGTCGCTGGCAGGATGCTGAGCACAAATGGAAGGTTTTAGGGGACCAAGGGACATGGCATTTTATCGGGCATTTGCAGACCAATAAGGTTAAAGACGTTATTGGCAAGTTTCAATATATACACTCTTTAGACCGGATATCCCTGGCGCAAGAATTACACAAAAAGGCGATTGCCGCAGATCAAGAAGTGAATGTCTTTCTTCAAGTAAACATCTCTGGAGAAGATACGAAATTTGGTCTGTCGCCTGAGGCGGTACCTGGATTTTTGCGTGAAATTGCTAGTCTCGACCGTGTAAAAGTAATTGGACTAATGACGATGGCACCTTTAGAAGGTGATCCGGAGCTTACCCGCCCTGTATTTCGCGGACTTCGTGAGCTGCGCGATGAGCTCAATCAACTTGCTTTGACACCTGAGCCGATTACGGAGTTATCCATGGGAATGTCGAATGATTTTGAAGTGGCGATACAGGAAGGAGCCACCTGGGTACGCCTAGGTACGGTGTTAGTAGGCCATTAGGAGGGATCGTGATGAGCGTTATGAACCGATTTATGAGTTTTTTGGGCTTGCAGGAGGAAGAGGAAATTGTGGAGCGGGAGCGTATTTCCCAAGATGAGGATGAATATGAGCCAGCCCCTGTCGAAACCCGCAAAAATCAAAGGGGCAACGTTGTCAGTATCCATTCGCAGAAGAATGTAAAAGTTGTACTTTATGAGCCGCGTTCGTACGATGAGGCACAGGAAATTGCGGACCATCTCCGTTCTCACCGGACGGTAGTGATTAATCTTCAGCGTGTCCGTAATGATCAGGCGATGAGAATTATTGATTTTCTTAGCGGAACCGTTTATGCCCTTGGGGGAGGAATCTCTAAAATTGGGGGCAATATATTTATGTGCACGCCAGATACCGTTGAAATTCAAGGTGCCATTACAGAAATCCTAGGTGACGATCCAGACTATAACAGAATGAGGTGAATGAGCTTTGCTCCAAATTGATTACATTATTGATATGCTGTTTAATATTTATTTTTACATGATTATTTTCTACGTACTGATGTCGTGGTTACCAAATGTTCGTGAGAACTTTATCGGAGAACTGCTGAGCAAGCTTGTTGAGCCGTATTTGACACCATTTCGTCGGTTTATTCCGCCACTCTTTGGTACGCTTGATATTTCCCCGATCATAGCACTGCTTGTCTTAGAATTTGCGGCAGGTGGACTCAAATCCATTTTGCACTTAATTTTTTAGGCAGAAGTGATGAAGACAGAAGTTTACGGGCATTTTCATCCCGATGAAAGACAATTTGTGGACAAGGCTTGGGAATGGGTTACCCATGCTGGAGAATATCATGAGACGAAACTGACCGAATTTCTAGATCCGCGCCAAGGATTTATTCTGCAAAGTCTCGTCAATCGGCATCCAGATGTTATCGTCAGATGGGAAGGCGGCCACCCTGAGGCAGAGCGGAAGCGAGCACTCATTGCGCCTGATTATCGTGATCTGGAACATGAGGACATGGAGCTGAAGGTTCTTGCGATAACCTCTGGGGAGCAAAAGTTTCTGGCGCTAGAGCATGGGGACTACATGGGCTCTATTCTGGGTGTTGGAGTAAAACGTGGCAAAATCGGTGATATTCATGTTCTGGACGATGGTTGTCATGTGGTAGTAGCTGCTGATATTGCAGATTATTTAGCCATGAATTTAACTGGAGTTCATCGAATACAGGTGAGCACGGAGGTACTGCCACTTTCTGCCTTGCGTAATAGTGAGGTGAAGCTGGAAATGATGGATTTGACTGTAGCGTCCCTACGATTGGATGGCATTGCCGCAGATGTAACACGGCTTAGCCGAAGCAAAATTCTTGCTCCCATCAAGGCTGGACGCGTTCGGGTAAATTGGAAAGTGGAAGAAGACCCTTCCTGCGGACTTAAAGATGGTGACATGGTATCTATTCAAGGATTTGGTCGATTCAAGGTTCTAGAGGTCGGTAGTTTGACGAAAAAGGGCCGATACCGTGTTCAGGTTGGTAAATTTGTGTGAATCCCTTGCAGGAATCCGGCTTTACTTGTCGAAATTGATTATTTCGAGGGAATCAAACATTTTTAAAGCAGGACGCCGATATTTTATAGAAGAGGCGAACCATGAATGGCAGTTGGAACGTCGATATAATCCTCTGCCTTTACTTGAAGTACAGTCTTGCTTCTTTGTCTGCTGCGCAGGGTTGGTTCAGAGACTTAGAAGGTCCGAAATTTCTAGGAGGTGCACAGCATGCCATTAACACCGCTCGATATACATAACAAGGAGTTCTCTCGGAGACTTCGCGGTTATGATGAGGACGAGGTCAACGAATTTCTGGATCAAGTCATTAAGGATTACGAAAGTGTCATCCGTGAGAACAAAGAGCTGCAGAATCAGCTTTTGTCCATTCAAGAGCGTTTAGATCATTTTGTGAATATTGAAGAGAGTTTATCGAAAACGATCTTAGTCGCTCAGGAAGCGGCGGATGATGTGAAGAACAACTCCAAGAAGGAATCGCAGCTCATTATCAAGGAAGCGGAAAAGAACGCGGATCGGATTATTAACGAAGCGTTATCCAAATCCCGTAAGGTTGCTATTGAGACTGAAGAATTGCGCAAGCAAGCTTCGATCTATCGCACTCGTTTTCGCACATTGGTGGAAGCACAGCTTGAGCTGTTGTCTCAGGATGACTGGAATGCCTTGGAGAGTCGTGAGGCAAGCGAGAGCGTAACTTTTAAGGATGATGTTCTACATCGTATCTGATGCATTATGACGATTGAATGCTGATTTGGTGTGTGATTAGGCCAGATCCGGGGCTTAATGGTCTTCGATCAGATTAGAGGGAATTCCCTCTAATTTATAATTTCATGCTAAAATCGGCTAAATAGAGGGAGTTATTCCCTCTATTTTTATTTTCCGCTAAAATCGATCATAATAAAGTATTCAGCATACTCTGGTATACTCCTAATTGCGGATTTCGCTAGCGGTTGTTGACATTTAGACTTAAAAAGTCTATAAATAGAACATATCTGTATAATGTTTATATGTATTCGATGACGGGACAAGTACGACAAGGTAACGTTCTCCAGAGAGTCGGCGATTGCTGAGAGCCGATTGTTCGAACCCTGCCGGAAGATCTTCCCCTAGAAGTTAAGCTGAAGCGTTGATCGTGCGTAAGCTTAGCCGTCTGCCGGACGTTACACCGGACCTGTGCATGAGATTTACGCACAGGACTGAGATTGTGCTGAATACATTCCCCTTAAGGATGTGCTCATGCGCAGAATTAGGGTGGTATCGCGAGCGTTGTCTCGCCCCTTTGGGGGTGGGATGACGCTTATTTTGTTGTTCCGGGGTGGCCATCCCCCTAAATCCCCCTTTCTAAGGGGGACCCCAAGGGCTGCCGCCCTCTGGACACCGGCAATGTAAAGCCTCGTGCATATAGGTACGGTGGTGGAAGCGAACGGACTCATGTGGCTGAAGGAGCGGCCCTTCTTAGGCTCCCCTGGCGGGTTAGCCTGCGGGGCCTTCACTGCTAGAGCAGACCGGCGTTTCACTCGCCGCTCCATGTGGCACCCCGAGCCAGTGCTGCCCTACGGGATCGCGGCTCGGATGCCTGAGATAAAGCGTGCCGCTTACGGCTTTACAGACTAAACCATGAAAGGATTGACCATCACATGCAAAAAGTAGATGTCAAAGAAAAAGCGCGGGCAAGAGATGTCCGCATACTGAAGAAATGGAGCGACGAAAATACGTTCCGTAAATCCATGGAGAATCGTGAAGGACGTCCGAACTATGTATTTTACGAAGGTCCTCCTACAGCCAATGGTGCTCCGCATATCGGGCACGTGCTGGGCCGTGTAATCAAGGATTTCATCGGTCGTTACCAAACGATGAAAGGCTACCGCGTGGTTCGTAAAGCCGGCTGGGATACACATGGTCTGCCAGTAGAACTAGGTGTACAAAAGAAGCTTGGTATCTCCGGCAAACAAGAGATCGAGGAATATGGCGTAGAAAAATTCATTCAGGAATGTAAAGACAGCGTCTTTGGTTATGAGAAGCAATGGCGCGAGTTTACTGAGGGTATCGGATACTGGACGGATCTGGATAATCCTTACGTAACTTTGGATAACACGTATATCGAGAGCGTGTGGAACATCTTGGCTACTGTGCATGACAAAGGATTGCTCTACCGCGGACACCGCGTTAGTCCTTACTGCCCTAGCTGCCAGACTACCCTAAGCTCCCATGAAGTAGCCCAAGGCTACAAGACCGTCAAGGATCTCAGTGCGACTGCAAAGTTCAAACTGGATGACAGTGGAGACTACGTACTAGCTTGGACGACTACACCTTGGACGCTGCCAGCGCATATGGCATTAGCCATGAACCCTGACATGGACTATGTACGTGTACAACAAGAAGATGGTATCTACATTGTTGCCAAAAATTTGGTGGAGGAAGTAATGAAAGGCGAGCACACAGTCCTTTCTACACATAAAGGTTCCGAGTTTATCGGCAAAACTTACGCTCCTCCATTCGGATACATCAAGGCAGAGAAAAGCAATGTCATTGTAGGTGCTTCCTTCGTTACAGATTCCAGTGGTACAGGGATTGTTCACATGGCACCAGCGCATGGCGAAGATGACTACAAGACTTGCCGCGAGAACGGCATCAGCTTCGTGAACGTGGTTGATAACTCCGGTAAGTATACGGATGTAGTGTCTGATTTTGCTGGACGCTTCGTGAAGGATTGCGATTTGGATATCGTTAAAGCTTTGTCTGAAAAAGGACTGCTTTACGGCAAAGAAAAATACGAGCACAGCTATCCGTTCTGCTGGCGTTGTGATACACCACTCTTGTACTACGCAACAGACAGCTGGTTCATCAACACTACAGCGATCAAAGATCAGCTGATTGCTAACAACAACAGCGTAGATTGGTATCCTGAGCATGTACGTGAAGGCCGTTTCGGGAAGTTCCTGGATGAACTGGTGGACTGGAATATCAGCCGTAATCGTTACTGGGGGACACCGCTTAATGTTTGGGTATGTCAAGAAACGGGCAAAGAGTTCGCTCCACACAGCATTGAAGAACTGAGAGCGATGGCGATTGGCGATGTACCTGAGGATATCGAGCTGCATAAGCCTTTTGTAGATAAGATCAAGCTGCGCAGTCCTTTCGGCGAAGGTGCAGAGATGGTTCGCACACCGGAGGTTATCGATGTTTGGTTCGATAGTGGTTCGATGCCATTTGCGCAAAGTCATTATCCATTTGAGAACGAGGATAAGCTGAATGATCAATATCCAGCAGATATGATCTGTGAAGGGATCGACCAGACACGTGGATGGTTCTATAGCTTACTAGCTGTATCTACCTTGTTTAAAGGTAAAGCTCCATATAAAGCTGTTATTGCTCACGGTCATATCCTTGATGAGAATGGTCAAAAAATGTCCAAATCAAAAGGCAATGTTATTGATCCTTGGGATATCATGAACGATTACGGCACGGATGCTTTCCGTTGGGCAATTCTGTCCGATAGTGCACCGTGGAATAACAAACGTTTCTCTCGTGGTCTTGTAGGGGAAACCAAATCCAAAGTTGTAGATACACTGGTGAATACGCATGCGTTCTTGACGCTTTATGCAGGCATCGATGGTTATGATCCTGCCGATCATCCTTTTAAAGTATCGGAACATAAGCTGGACCGCTGGATTTTGTCCCGTCTGAACAGCTTGATTCTTTTGGTAGACAAAGGACTTGCGGTAAATGATTTCGTGAACACATCCAAAGGTATTGAGAACTTTATAGATGAGCTGAGCAACTGGTATATCCGTCGTTCCCGTGACCGTTTCTGGGGTAGTGGTCTAGGTGAAGATAAGCTGGATGCTTACCGTACACTGACTCATGTGCTTTTAAAGACAGCGTCTTTGATGGCTCCATTTACACCGATGTTGTCTGAAGATATCTTCACGAACCTTGGCGGCGGAGAAAGTGTGCATTTAGCAGATTATCCGGTTGCTGATGAAAGCTTGATCGATAAAGAGCTGGAAGAGGATATGGAAAGTGCAAGACAAATTGTTGAGCTGGCGCGTAACGTGCGTAACGAAACAGGCATTAAGAATCGTCAACCGCTGTCTGAGCTGATCGTTTCGATGAACCGCGACTTTCATTTGGCTGAGTATGAAGAGATCATTAAAGACGAGATCAACATCAAGAACATCGTGCTAGAGACTAGCGACAGTGGATTTGTTGACTTCACACTCAAGCTGAATCTTAAAGTTGCGGGTAAAAAATACGGTAAAAACGTCGGCTTCCTGCAAGGCTTCCTGAAAGCTTTGGATAGTGACTCCACCCGCAAAGCGGTGCAAGACGGCTCAATCGCGATTGCGACACCAGAGGGAGAAGAGCTGGTGATCACTTCTGATGAGCTACTCGTTGAAAAAGAAGCTAAAGCAGGTTTCGCTGCAGCTTCCGGATATGGAATTACGGTTGCGCTCAATACTGAAATCACACCTGAGCTTGAACAAGAAGGCTGGGTTCGTGAGATCATTCGTGCGGTTCAAGATTACCGTAAACGTTTGGATCTGCCGATCGAGAAACGGATCGCACTCACGCTGAATGTAGACGATGAGCTTAAAGCAGCAGTTACAGCCTTTGAGAATGTATTGCGAGACAATGTACTTGTAACTACGGTTGATTTTGGCGGAGAACATGCTTTTGAATCGGTAGATGTCGGTGGTAAATCCATCGGTATCCATATTGGAGCGTAAATCTGCATTACCTGTCCCAAAACAGCATATACTAGCGGCACAAGTGTAAACAGAGAACTTCTGTTTATGCGGGAAATATAGTCTTTATATTTCGCCCGCAAAAATAACGAGCCCCGTGCTCAAGGAGATTCATTCTCTTTGACCGGGCTCGTTTACTTTGTGGCGAATATAGACGTATGAGAGGAGCTGTGGCTGTGGAGGATCAGAAGAACAGAATCTCCGTCAAGACATCCGACAACAAGAACAGCCCAGATAAGGGAGCGGAGAAAAAGGTTATTCCTGAGGAAAACCCTGAGCGTTTAACAGCAGATCATCGTAATCCAGAAGATATTCCACTGGAAGAAAAAATGAATACGATGTATCGATTAACCTTTGAATGGGCTAATATATTGGAGAAATCACGAATTTATCAATATACAGAGCTGTTACATTCACCTTGGACTTTAATTTGGAAAAATATCTTATATGGAACGGCTCGTGGCGTTGGGATCGCGCTAGGCTTTACTTTTTTTGCAGCAACGATCATTTATGTCCTTCAGGGGCTTGGAGCCTTGAATCTGCCGATCATCGGAGATTATATTGCGGATATTGTACGAATTGTACAGCGTCAGCTGGAATTCAAATAGCTTTTAAAGTGGTCTTTACTCCGGTTGTAGGGTGATTAGGGTTCGGTCTATTTTCTTAGGTGGATTTACCCAGCCTTGGGCTTCTACGTTTCTCCTCAGTCCGTATCTTTCGTTCTTTAATCTTTGGAGAGGGCTGCACTGCTTTTTTTTCTTGTGTATGATACGCAAACCTCTCATTAATAATAAATATCGTCTATCATCTTCATGACTGAGTTTCTGTACATTTTTAAAATACTCCTGATTCACTTACGTTACACTCCTTGTATGTCGATTTCAGCATCCGTTAGATCAGTTTACCAGCTGAATCTGAACATTTTCTTAACAAAATGACATAGAGCAGAAAAAATAAAAAAACAGCGGGCCATTCCATCATGATACTGGAACCGCGCGCTGTTCATTTTCTTGTAGCGACAATGCTTTTACTCCTCGCCTTCGAGTGGATCAAGCATGAAACTTCCCTCGTCGCTATCCTTATAACGCTCGTAGCTACGTCCCGGCACTACCATTAAATGATTACCTGTAATATCGGTAGCGATAAAGTTCTCCCAAGGCTCCACACAGCCTTCCAGCTCATCCGCTTCAATTTCCATATCATTATAGGAGTCAATATTATTGCCCTCCGCCATAGCGGGGGAATTGGAGCTGCCATAGCTTTCTACAATCTGCCAGGCATCCTCACCATCAAAGCCATTTTGATCCTCTCGCTCATCGAGACTAGTCCGCCCAAATGGAGGAGATAAAAATTCTTCTTCAATGGGCCGAGTAAAGGGTGCATTTTGACGTGGGGCGTGCTCTTTAGAATAAAGTGTGGAGGGAATGGCGGATAGACGCTCAAAAGGGATCGGTTGACCGCTAGCCTTACATATCCCATAGGTGCCTTCATCCATAGCGTTGAGAGCAGCTTCAATATCATCCAGCTCATGCTCGTCCCGCTCTAGCAGTGAAATATCCATGGAGCGGTTATACAAATCGGTGGCTGCATCTCCTGGATGGTTGTCATTCTCGGAAAGTTCTCCGGTGCCATCCCGCATGGATTCCTGTAGGCCGTAATTTTCATTATTCTGAAGCCTGTGCTGAATAGTATCACGGTCTTTTTCTAATCGGGCGCGCAGCTCTGAGAGCTGCTGTACTGTCAGGTGCGTCATGATGAGTAAGCTCCTTTCTGTACTTTTTCTAAGAATCCTTCCGACTAACCGATTTGCACCGGATGGTTCTTTGTTAGGTTGACCTGAGAGGCGTTATTTTAGCGATGGAAAATAGTCCCCAAGATTAAGCGCCCGAGAGGTGTCACGCAATAGACGATCTTCTAAGGGCTGTGCTACAATATACAAGTCTTATAACAGTATTCGTACCGCATCTGGCGGGAAAAATAAGAACGGAGTGACAACTTCTGTGGTGTACTATTTGATTGCTCTTATTGTATTTTTGGTGGATCAGGGAACGAAGTATCTCATTGCCACACGTCTGGAGCTCGGGGAACAGATTCCGGTCATCGGGAATTTTTTCCTAATTACCTCACATCGTAATCGCGGAGCTGCTTTTGGGATCCTACAAGGTCAGCAATGGTTCTTCTTTTTAGTTACGGTTGTAGTGGTTGCAGGTATCGTTTGGTACTTGAACAAGACTAGACATTCGCGGAAGATGCTGTCGGTTGCCCTTGGACTTGTTCTGGGTGGAGCGATAGGTAACTTCCTCGACCGGATGATTAGTGGTGAGGTTGTTGATTTCCTTCTGTTTAATTTTGGAAGCTATAGCTTCCCGATTTTTAACGTTGCAGATTCGTGTATCGTCATTGGGGTTGGTTTAATTCTTTTGGACTCCTTCCGCGATCTTAAGAACGGTGAAGAAATTACGGAAATTAAAGAAGTAAAAGAAGCAAAGGAAGTAAGGGAAGGGAATGAATGATTTGAATAAAGACGTCAATCACCAAGCGGCAACTACGAGCGAAGAAGAGAGGGACGTCACGGAGTGGACTGTTTCGGCGGAGAACGCGAAGGAGCGTATCGATAAATATATTACGGAATCTTGGGAAGAGGATGTTTCACGTTCTCAGGTGCAGCTGTGGATCAGTGGTGGCCATGTTACGGTTAATGGAGCACCCGTGAAAGCTAATTATAAGCTCTCAGAAGGCGATGTAGTTTCCATCATCGTTCCTGAAGCAGAAGTGACCGATTTGATTCCGGAGAATATCCCCCTTGATGTTGTCTACGAGGACAGCGATGTCATTGTGATTAATAAACCGCGTGGTATGGTTGTGCATCCGGCTGCCGGGCATCCGTCTGGCACCTTGGTAAATGCACTGATGTATCATTGTAAGGATCTATCCGGTATTAATGGTGAGATTCGTCCAGGTATTGTACATCGTATTGATAAGGATACCTCTGGTCTTATTATGGTGGCTAAAAATGATGCCAGTCACGCGTCGCTCGCAGCACAGCTTAAAGAGCACAGTGTAACACGCCGCTATATAGCTGTTGTACACGGCAACTTGTCGCATGACAAAGGTACGGTTGATGCTCCGATCGGTAGAGATCCAAATGATCGCAAACTATACACTGTCACGGAAAAGAACAGTAAGAAATCTGTGACCCATTTTACGGTGATGGAGCGCTTTGGTGAATGTACTCTACTGGAGCTGCAACTGGAGACTGGCCGCACGCATCAGATCAGGGTGCATATGAAATTCATTGGTCATCCGCTTGTAGGTGATCCGGTTTATGGACGCAGCAAAGGAACAGCTATGAATGGACAGGCGTTACATGCAGCGGTGCTTGGATTTATTCATCCTACATCAGGTGAATATAAAGAATTCAGCAGACCTATTCCGGAAGACATGGAAGAGGTTCTGTTCACATTGCGCAGCAGATAAGTACAAATGAAGTGATAATTAGTCTATGGAATTGAACTCTGCTTTCCATCATATTTAATAACATAAGGATAAAGAGAAGGTTATGCCTTATTCTTTATCCTTATTTTTATAACTGAAACGGATCTCTAGAAACATAAGCCATCCAAGGGACGGCGAAGCCGTTTCTTCTAAAATGAGAATAGATAGCCAGGAGATGAGATGAAAGTATGAGTATTGAACAATACCAAGACAGCTTCATTCAGACTAATTTTGCAGACCGCATCGGCGGTGCGAACTACGGCAAGGACACTTCGATTTATAAATTTGAGAAGATCAAACGTGCGAAAGCATCCGCAAAACAGGATTTTCCTGATATTGAATTGATCGATATGGGCGTAGGAGAGCCAGACGAGATGGCTGATGCAGGTATCGTGGCTAAGCTGGCGGAAGAAGCAGCTAAGGAAGAAAATCGTGGTTATGCGGACAATGGAATTGCTGAGTTTAAGACAGCTGCAGCTGATTATTTGCGGGAAGTATTCCGTGTTGAAGGCATTGATCCCGTTACGGAGGTAGTTCATTCTATCGGATCTAAGCCTGCGCTGGCGATGTTGCCTTCTTGCTTCATCAATCCTGGGGATATTACGATCATGACGGTGCCGGGTTATCCAGTGCTGGGTACACATACTAAATACTTGGGTGGACAAGTGTTTACGGTAGAGCTGAAGAAGGAGAATAAATTCCTTCCAGATTTGAACGAAATTCCGGAAGAGGTTGCTCATAAAGCTAAGCTTCTTTACTTGAACTATCCAAACAATCCGACGGGCGCTAGTGCGACGCCTGAGTTTTTTGCTGAGGTCGTTGCATGGGCTAAAAAATATGATGTAGTCGTAATTCATGACGCACCATATGCTGCTTTGACCTATGACGGTTTGAAGCCACTTAGCTTCCTCTCTGTGCCAGGTGCCAAGGACGTAGGGGTGGAACTGCATTCCTTGTCCAAGTCCTACAATATGACGGGCTGGAGAATCGGCTTTGTTGCCGGAAATCCTTTAGTGGTAAAAGCCTTCAGTGATGTGAAGGACAATAACGATTCTGGTCAATTTATCGCGATTCAAAAAGCTGCTGCTTACGGTCTTGCGCATCCAGAGATTACAGAAGCAATTGCTGCCAAGTATTCTCGTCGTCACAACCTGTTGGTGGATGCACTGAACAGCCTCGGCTTCCAAGCTGAGAAACCAAAGGGTTCCTTCTTCCTTTATGTGGCTGCACCGAAGGGTGTCAAGGGTGGCCGCCGTTTCGAATCCGGTGAGGATTTCTCGCAATTCCTGATCCGTGAGAAGCTAATCTCTACCGTGCCTTGGGATGATGCAGGTCCATTTGTACGTTTCTCTGTTACCTTCATTGCTAAAGGGGAAGAGGAAGAAAGACGTGTCATCTCTGAGATCCAAAGACGCTTAAGCGATGTGGATTTTGAATTTTAATCATTAGTTAGACATTGAAGCTGCCTAGGGGAAACCTTGGGTGGCTTTTCTTTATGTAGTGGCTAGTCTACTGTGGATTAGACTACTGTAGAATAGAGCTACTGTAAGATAGGGAATTCTTCCCTCTAATTTTGTGTTTTAGCTTCAATCCGCTAGATTATTGGGAATTTCCCCCTCTATTTCAGCATATTTGGTTGTATTCAAGGAAATCTTTCAATTTATAGGGAGGAATTCCGCATAACCTGATCATAATGACTATTGTTGCCTAATTATAGGGAGGTTTTCCCTATAATACCGCCTTCCTTTTGTTGTTAATAGAAGCAGGCTTGGAAAGTGTTGTAGTTTAGGCAGATAAAGTTGACATGCCGTGTTTGTTCTGTCATAATTCTCATTAAATGAATAGCGCCTTTAATTCAGTCCTGTGAGGCTGGCAAGGTAACGTGAATCGAGGTTCGCGACTCTTAGAAAGGTACCCGTGTGTATACACCGGACTGTCTTTTTATGCGCGCGGCCACCATCTTCTTCATCTGCGGATTTCACTCCTTGCCTGTTATAGGCAAGGAGTTTTTTGATTTCCAGGAACTTGAACAGGCGAAACAAGTGGAGGGTGACAAGATTATGGTTACTGAGAAAAATGTAATTATGGACGAAACGGCGATCCGCCGGGCATTATCGCGTATTGCTCATGAGATTTTGGAGAAGAACAAAGGGATTGAGAATTGTCTGCTGGTCGGTATCCGGACACGAGGCGTATACCTGGCAAAGCGCATCGCTGAGCGGATCAAGGAAATTGAGGGCGTTGAGATTCCTTACGGCGAGCTCGACATCACGCATTATCGGGATGACCGCGAAGTAGGAGGCAGTGAAGCGGTAGTGAAGAGTAACGTCATTATTACTTCCGGCAGTGATGGCATCCATGATAAGAAGGTCATTTTGTTCGACGATGTGCTTTACACCGGACGCACCATCCGCGCAGCGATGGACGCTTTGATGGATTGTGGACGCCCACGAATGATTCAACTGGCAGTACTTGCCGACCGTGGACACCGCGAGCTACCGATCAGACCAGACTACATCGGTAAGAATGTACCTACCTCAAAGCATGAGCAGATTGAAGTGGCGCTGAAGGAATACGACGGCAAAGACGAGGTCTACATTATTTCAAACCGGGAGGAACGATAACATCATGACACTTACCAAGGTAAAGGAACGTAGTCTGCTGGGAATTAAAGAGCTTGACCGTTCGGAAATTACTGGGCTGCTGGACAGAACAGCTTATTGGGACAATCAAAGTGCAAAGCTAACCCCCATTTTGAACTCGCATTTTATTTCTAACATGTTCTTTGAGAACAGCACACGCACACGTTTCTCCTTTGAAATGGCAGAGAAACGACTGGGTGCACAAGTACTGAATTTTACGGCTGCAGCTTCTAGTGTAGAAAAAGGGGAGTCGATCTACGATACAGTACGCACACTGGAATCGATGGGGATCGATGCCGGAGTTGTGCGTTTGAAGCCTGCAGGTGTGCTGCAGCAGTTAGCTGAGAAGGTGTCCATACCGCTTATTAACGCGGGTGACGGCAACAATGAACATCCAACACAAGCGCTGCTTGATCTTTACACCATGACCAAAACGTTTGGAGATTTAAAGGGCCTCACGGTTTCAATTATCGGGGACATCATGCATAGCCGGGTAGCACGTTCCAATCTATGGGGACTTACAAAGCTAGGAGCTAAAGTGCAATTCTGCGCACCGGAGAATATGAAGGCTCCTGAGCTTATGGAATACGCACCTTATGTAACCATAGAGGAAGCTCTTAAAGCAGACGTGGTCATGATGCTTCGTGTGCAGCTGGAACGCCATTCTTCTGGCATCATACTTTCCGCGGAAGATTACCGCAGACAGTACGGTTTAACGGAAGAACGCGCAGCTAAGCTCGCAAAAGATACAATCATTATGCACCCAGCTCCGGTTAACCGGAATGTCGAGATTGATGATGCAGTTGTAGAGTGCAGTCAATCAAGGATTTTCCCGCAAATGTCTAATGGAGTTCCGGTTCGGATGGCGGTTCTCGAAAGAGCTTTACTATAAAGATCAAAGAATGATGATGAATAAGGACTAATAAATATACACAAACATGAATTTTTATTATATAATAATGAGAGGGCTCACAGCCGGGAACTGTGGGTAAAGGTAGAATCATGACAGTGATTATTAGAAACGCCAGCGTATTGAATAAGGAAGGCTTGTTAGAGCGGAAACATATTGTACTTGAAGAAGGTGTTATCTCGGCCTTCATCGATGGAAATGAAGCTGCTCCAGAAGCTGGAGAGATCATTGATGCTGAAGGCAAACTGCTCATTCCAGGACTCATTGATATGCATGTGCACTTACGCGAACCGGGATTTGAACACAAGGAAACCGTGGAAACCGGAAGTCGTTCGGCTGCCAAAGGCGGATTTACAACCATCGCTTGTATGCCTAATACCCGTCCAGTAACAGATACCCCGGAAACCGTACAATTTGTGAAAGACAAAGCGCGTGAAGCAGGACTCGTAAAAGTACTTCCTTATGCAGCCATTACGAAAAATGAGCTTGGACGTGAGCTGACTGATTTTGCAGCGCTTAAAGAAGCTGGAGCGATTGGTTATACCGACGACGGCGTGGGCGTGCAAAGTGCTCAAATGATGAAAGATGCTATGAACATCGCCGCAGCATTGGATATGCCAGTCATAGCTCACTGTGAGGATAATTCACTGGTTGAAGGCTGCTGTGTAGCCGAGGGTGAGTTCGCAAGAAAGCATGGCCTGAAAGGAATTCCAAATGAGTCGGAAGCGATCCATGTTGGACGCGATATTTTGCTGGCTGAAGCAACAGGCGTTCATTACCATGTATGCCATGTAAGTACTGAACAATCGGTACGCCTGATACGCCAAGCGAAAGAAATCGGCATTAAAGTGACTGCTGAGGTGTGTCCGCATCACTTGCTGCTGTCTGAAGAAGATATTCCAGGCCTTGATGCCAATTGGAAAATGAACCCGCCGCTTCGCTCCCGCCGCGATGTTGAGGCATGTATCGAAGGTTTGCTAGACGGCACACTAGATATGATTGTTACTGACCATGCGCCGCATAGTGAAGAAGAGAAGGCTAAAGGCATGCAGCTTGCACCTTTTGGTATCGTTGGATTCGAAACAGCCTTCCCACTACTATACACAGCGTTTGTAGCAACGGGGAAATGGGATTTATCCTTACTGGTACAAAGAATGACAGCTGATCCTGCACGGGTATTCAGACTGAACACCGGTGTGATGGATATCGGAGCTCCTGCAGATTTGACACTGATTGATTTGGAGCAGGAGAAAGAAGTAGACCCAGGATCTTTCGCAAGTAAAGGACGGAATACTCCTTTTGGTGGCTGGAAGCTTAAGGGCTGGCCAGTAATGACATGGGTAGACGGCAAAGCCGTATGGACTGAGAAAAACTAGCGGACTGGTGGGGCGGAGTTGCTGATCTTTACGGAGCAGTGATTGTGTACACGTTCACTCCGGAAGGCTTGTAAGGCATAAGCATTAGACTACAGAAACAAGAAGGAGTGGAATGGAATGCAGGCGAGATTGCTGCTGCAAGACGGAACTTTATTTACAGGTACCGCATTTGGCGCTGAGGGCGAAAAGACAGGCGAGGTTGTTTTTAATACAGGAATTACAGGATATCAAGAGGTGCTGTCTGACCCTTCATATTGCGGACAAATCGTTACAATGACTTACCCATTGATCGGGAACTACGGGATTACTCGGGATGATTTTGAATCTGTTCGACCTTTCGTACACGGCTTTGTAGTGCGTCGTCATGAAGAAGTACCTAGTAACTGGCGTGCTGAATATAGTGTGGACGATCTGCTAAAGGAATACGATATTCCAGGGATCAGCGAGATTGATACTCGGATGTTGACTCGGATTATTCGCCACTACGGAACAATGAAAGCCATCCTAACCACCTCTAACAAACGTGTAGAGGAACTGATGGAAATGATGGGAAATACTACGATTGAGGAATTGCGCAATCAGGTAGCTCGTACATCAACTGCAAGTTCGTACAGCAGCCCAGGCAACAAAGAAAGAATTGTACTTGTGGATTACGGTGCGAAGGCTGGTATCCTGCGTGAGCTTAACGAACGTGGTTGTGATGTTGTTGTAGTGCCACATGATGTAAAAGCGGAAGAAGTTCGCCGTCTGAACCCGGATGGTATCCTGCTGTCCAATGGCCCTGGGGACCCGAAAGATGTGCCTCACGCTGTTAAGACCATTTCTGAATTGCTTGGCGAATATCCGATCTTCGGCATCTGCTTAGGTCATCAGTTGTTTGCACTGGCTTGTGGAGCGGACACAGAGAAGCTGAAATTCGGTCACCGCGGTGGCAATCACCCTGTGAAGGAACTGGAAAGTGGACGCTGCTTCATCACTTCTCAGAACCATGGTTATACCGTAAATGAGGAATCTGTGAAGAACACTGAACTAGAAGTTACTCACATTAATAATAATGATAAGACGGTTGAAGGAATTAAACATACTCGTTACCCAGCATTTTCGGTGCAATATCATCCAGAAGCAGCGCCAGGACCACATGACAGCAGCTACTTATTCGATCGCTTCCTTCAATTGATTGCAGATCATAAAGCAAAGACACCTGTTATTTCACGTCAGGCACAACTTGCGGCAAACGCCAGAATCACGGCGCCAAAAACTAACTTACAGCTTGAAGCCGTGAAAGGAGCTCTATAACATGCCAAAGAACGATAAGCTTAAAAAAATACTAGTGATCGGTTCCGGACCGATCGTCATCGGTCAAGCAGCGGAGTTTGACTACGCAGGAACTCAGGCTTGCCAAGCCCTTAAAGAAGAAGGCGTGGAAGTCGTACTGATTAACAGCAATCCAGCAACAATTATGACTGATACAAATATTGCTGATAAAGTGTACATCGAGCCTATTACGCTTGAATTCGTAACTGCGATTATTCGCCAAGAGCGTCCCGATGGATTGCTTCCAACGCTAGGTGGTCAAACCGGCCTAAATATGGCTGTAGAATTGGCTCGTGCAGGTGTACTTGAGCAAGAGAATGTTAAGCTTCTCGGTACACAGCTTGATTCCATTGAGAAAGCAGAGGATCGCGATTTGTTCCGTGACCTAATGCGTGAATTGGAACAACCTGTACCGGATAGCACCATCATCACTACTGTAGATGAAGCAATGAATTTCGCTGAAGAGATTGGTTTCCCTCTGATTGTACGTCCAGCTTATACACTTGGCGGCACAGGCGGCGGGATCTGCGATAACGCAGAAGAACTGCGTGAAACCGTCAAAGCAGGTATTCGTTATAGCCCGATCGGACAATGTCTAGTGGAGAAAAGTATTGCCGGCATGAAGGAAGTTGAATACGAGGTTATGCGGGATGCTAATGACAACTGTATCGTTGTCTGCAACATGGAAAACTTTGATCCTGTAGGCGTACATACAGGTGACAGTATTGTTGTGGCACCTAGCCAAACGCTGTCAGATCGCGAATACCAAATGCTGCGTACAGCTTCGCTCAAAATCATTCGCGCCCTGAATATTGAGGGTGGATGTAACGTACAATTCGCACTTGATCCACAAAGTTATCAGTACTATGTAATCGAAGTAAACCCGCGTGTCAGCCGTTCCTCGGCTTTGGCTTCCAAAGCAACTGGATATCCAATTGCCAAAATGGCTGCCAAAATCGCGATGGGTTACACGCTGGATGAAATCGTCAATCCGGTTACCGGACAGACTTATGCATGCTTCGAACCTACACTTGACTATATCGTAAGTAAAATTCCACGTTGGCCTTTCGACAAGTTCATTCATGCGAACCGTAAGCTTGGTACGCAGATGAAGGCAACTGGTGAAGTAATGGCAATCGGCCGTACTTTTGAAGAGTCCATTCATAAAGCAATTCGTTCCTTGGAGATTGGTGTTCATCGTTTCCGTCTGCCAGGTGCAGAAGCATTGGAAGAGAATGTGCTGCGTGAACGTCTTGCGAAGCCTGATGACGAGCGTCTGTTCCTGGTTGCTGAAGCTTTCCGTCGTGGCTATGAGCTGCAAGAAATTCAGGATATTACGAACGTGGACTGGTGGTTCCTCTCCAAAATTGAAGGTTTGATTAACTTTGAAGATGTGATTCGCGGAGAAGAAACCTTGTCAGCGGAAACGCTATACCAAGCGAAACGCAAAGGCTTTACAGACCGTGCGATTGCTGAGATTCGTGCAGAAGGACAAGCGGACGGCAAGTATACTAAAGAAGCAGATGTGCGCGCGCTACGTTTGGAGCAAGGATTAACACCTGTGTTCAAGATGGTAGATACCTGTGCGGCTGAGTTTGAAGCTTCTACACCTTACTATTACTCGACTTATGAGACTGAGAATGAGGTCATTCATTCTGATAAGCAAAAAGTTATCGTGCTGGGATCTGGTCCAATTCGGATCGGTCAAGGGATTGAGTTCGATTATTCCACAGTGCATGCGGTATGGGCGATTCAAAAGGCTGGGTACGAAGCGGTTATCATCAATAATAACCCTGAGACTGTATCTACAGACTTCAATACTTCGGACCGGTTGTATTTTGAACCTCTATTCTTTGAAGATGTTATGAACGTAATCGCACAAGAGAATCCGATTGGGGTTATCGTTCAATTCGGTGGTCAGACCGCGATTAACCTTGCGGCACCCCTAAGTGCTGCTGGTGTGAAGATTCTCGGAACTAGCCTCGATAGCATTGATGAAGCTGAGAACCGTAAGAAATTCGAAGCTTTGCTGGGTCGTCTTGATATCGCGCAACCAAAAGGTAAGACAGTTACCGATGTGGATCAAGCCGTAGAAACTGCACAATCCCTTGGATATCCGGTACTGGTTCGTCCTTCCTATGTACTAGGCGGACGCGCAATGGAAATTGTATATAACGATACTGAACTGCTTAGCTACATGGTAGAAGCGGTTAAAGTGAATCCAGAGCATCCGGTATTGATTGACCGTTACATGTTAGGTAAAGAGGTTGAGGTAGATGCGATTTGTGACGGTGAGACGGTAGTTATTCCGGGCATCATGGAGCATGTTGAGCGCGCAGGTGTTCACTCCGGTGACTCTATCGCTGTATATCCTCCGCAATATCTGGATGAAGGTCTAAAAGCAAAAATAGCTGAAATCACTATCAAGATCGCTAAGGAACTGAAGACGATTGGACTGGTCAACATCCAGTTTGTTATCTATCAGAACGAAGTATACGTAATCGAAGTAAATCCACGCTCCTCGCGTACAGTTCCTTTCCTGAGTAAAGTGACTGGAATTCCAATGGCGCATTTGGCAACCAAAATCATTCTCGGCAGCAAGCTGAAGGATGACGGTTATACAGAAGGTTTGTGGCCGGAAAGCGATTATGTATCGGTTAAAGTGCCAGTGTTCTCTTTTGCCAAACTGCGCAGAGTAGAACCTACGCTTGGACCTGAAATGAAATCAACCGGTGAAGTTATGGGCCGTGATAAATTGTACGCAAAAGCTTTATACAAAGGTCTGGTAGGAGCAGGAATGAAAATTCCAGCTACAGGCGCTATCATTGTTACGGTGGCAGATAAAGATAAAGCAGAAGCTGTAGAACTTATGAAGGGCTTCCATTCCATGGGTTACAAAATCATTGCTACTGGAGGCACGGCACAAGCACTTGAAGATGCAGGCCTTAACGTAATGAATGTGAATAAGCTGGATGAAGGTGCGCCAAACATTCTCGACTTGATTCGTGGTGGGCAAGCTAACTTCGTCTTTAATACCCTGACTAAAGGTAAAACGCCAGAACGTGACGGATTCCGTATCCGCCGCGAAGCGGTTGAGAATGGCGTCGTATGTATGACTTCACTGGATACAGTGGCGGCACTTCTCAGAATGCTGCAGACGATTAACTTCTCGTCACAGTCCATGCCTGCTTTTGTAGGACAATTGAACTAATCTCATAAAGATGCATAGGGCGGTTTGCGTTTACGCAGACCGTTCCGCTATGCCTAGGGTCAAATAAATAAACAGTGTGGATGTAGTTTGCACTGGATAGGAGCATGGTTATGGGAGTTGAAGAAGTAGAGTGGAAAGCAATGGCGAATCGTCTGATGATCGCTTTGGATTATCCTGATGTGACTGGAGCAAGAGCCTTAATCGATAAGCTGGAAGGAATTCCTTGCTACATGAAGGTAGGTATGCAGCTGTTCTATGCGGCAGGACCAGACTTTATTCAAGAGCTGAAATCTCGTGGCTACTCTGTGTTCGTTGACGTGAAGATGCATGATATCCCTAACACGGTAAAAGGTGGCGCTCAAAGTCTTACGAATCTTGGCGCTGATATGTTTAACGTACATGCGGCAGGGGGAACAGCTATGATGGCGGCAGCGCGCGAAGGAGCGGCTTCAGCAGTTAGTACTAATGCAGCCCTGAAGATGCCTTTGATTATTGCAGTTACCCAGCTAACCAGTACGAGTCAAGAAGTGATGAATAACGAAATTGGGATCGCTGGAGAGGTAGCAGCTACTGTGGTAAGATACGCCAAGCTGGCTGCCGATGCGGGTCTAGATGGTGTAGTAGCATCGCCACAAGAGTCTGCAGCTATCGCAGAAGCTTGCGGCCCGGCATTTTGCACGGTTACACCGGGTATCCGGCCAGCAGGTGCTTCCTTGGACGATCAGTCCCGGGTTATGACACCTGGAAAAGCCATTCGTCAGGGTAGTCACTACCTTGTAGTAGGACGGCCGATTACAGCTTCACCAGATCCACGTCAAGCAGCACTAAACATTATTGAGGAGATGACCCTAGCATGAGCTCATTAAATAGAAGTGAACAAGTAGCAAGTTATCTGCTGGAGATTGGAGCAGTAGCACTGCGTCCCCAGGAGCCTTTTACATGGACCTCTGGTATCAAATCGCCGATCTATTGCGACAACCGTCTGACTATGGCTTACCCGGAAGTTCGTAACTATATCGCAGATGCCTTCGCCCAGCTTATTAAGAGCGAGTATCCGGACGCTGAAGTGATTGCAGGTACAGCAACCGCGGGTATTCCACACGCGGCTTGGGTAGCAGATAAGCTCAATCTGCCTATGGCTTATATCCGTGATAAAGCTAAAGGCCACGGCAAGCAGAATCAGATCGAAGGTCTGATTAAGCCGGGACAAAAGGTTGTTGTTATTGAAGATTTGATCTCCACAGGTGGAAGCTCCATCAAAGCGGCTCAGGCCGTGCAAGAAGCTGGCGCAGAAGTGCTGGCTGTACTCGCAATCTTCAGCTATGAGCTGGACCGTGCAGTGGATGCTTTTGCTGCAGCTGAAATGCCATTACAAAGCTTGTCCAACTACAGCACATTGATTGATGTGGCTCTTGCGCAAGGCAAAATTGAATTGACGGACGTAGAAGCACTGAAGTCTTGGAGAAAAGATCCGTCATCATTTGGTGTTTAAGCTTAAATAAATGAGCCTTGTTTGGGCGAGCCTCTCACTTTTCAGTGAGGGGCTTTTATTATTTAATTGCATAGAGTGGGATTAAAAAGAGAGAAACAACATACTCAACTGCCATCCAAGACACGAATAGTTGTATTTCGTACATTTAAACTAACTTTTCTTAGAGGAATTGGCACTATAGTTGCACTTTGTGCAATTATCCAGTCGTAAAGGGTAGGAATGTTCGCTCATAGGAAAGGTAGTAAGGAGTGGTAAAGTTGAGATAAGTATCTGCAAAAGCTCCTAGTAACATTTTTATGAGAATAATATGAAGAAATCGTAGTATAACTTTAAACGTCCTGTAACTTCCCTTCTTGATTAAAGCATTATACTGTTACTAGAATTATGGATTATTTATCCATTCGATGTAGAAGAATCAAGTATTTTATGGGAGGAAATAATAATGAATCATATAAACAACAATAAACGGCTGTGGCGCCGCTGGTTATGCTTTGGGGTATGCGCTGCGCTGATACTACCACTAATCTCTGATGGGTGGAATACGGCTTGGGCTGAGCCTTCTAAGTCTTCAGTGGAGCAGCGTGTATTGCGTATTGGGAGTCTATGGTCTGGGGAGGACGATACGTTTTTTCGTCAGCAGTTTACGGATATGTATGAGTTGCAGCATCCAGAAATCAAATTGGAGATTATTCCGGCTATAGATACGAATGACCTTCGATACAATAACAGCTCCTCAGACGTAAGCTCTGACAATTTGGAAAATATCCGAGCGATTATGGGCGGGGATAAGCCTGTTGATGTGATCGTCGGTGATAGCGCATTAGTGAAGAGTTTGGTGGATCATAATCTTGTCCAATCGCTGGAGCCGCTTATAGCGCGTGATCAGTATGATTTAAGCAATATGGCGCCTACAATGCTGAATGGAGTTCGTGAGCTGGGTAGAGGAAGTCTTTTTGCGTTGGCGCCGATCTTCTCGTCTAGTGCACTTTTTTATAACAAGGGAATCTTTGATGCTGCTGGTGTGGGCTATCCAACGGACAAGATGACTTGGAATGAACTGTTTACGCTGGCAGATAAGGTTACGAAGAAGTCATCTAATAAAGAAACTCGGATATACGGGTTCTCGATGAACCGTTACTTAAGTGATCCATTTTGGGATATGCAGAGCTATGTCGCACCGTTGGAACTTACGATGTACGATAATAAGGGTCAGCACATGACTGTAAATACTACACAGTGGAATCAGGCTTGGACTACTTACAGCCAGTTGGTTAAGAAACAAATTTTACCTGAGTTCAATGGGTTGGATTTTGCAGGAACAGAAGGGAATGCCTACAGTCCAATCCAAGGCGATCTGTTCCTCAAAGGAAAAGCAGCAATGGTCGTGGGAGAATATGGTTATCTCAATGAACTGGCGGGAGTGGCCCGTAATGCTGCTAAGATCAAAAATTACAGTCCCATCAATTGGGGCGTGGTTACTGTACCTACCTTTCAGGAAAAACCGGATGTTGCTATTGGAACATGGCTTGGCAATATGATGGCTATTAATTCTATGGCAACTAATAAGGAAGATGCTTGGGATTTGATTAAGTTCGTCAACAGTAATGAGGTTGCGAAAATTAAAGCCCATAACAAGAGTGAACTGACTTCCCGTAAGGATTATATTACCACTCAAACCCCTTCTGTAAATTTGGAAGCTTTTTATACGCTTAAGCCTTTACCTGCAACGGATCCTTTATTGATCAGTTTACAGATGCAGAAGCCTGGGATTAGCCGGATTAGCGATGTTGGACGTCAATTATTCATTGAAGTTTATCAGGGGAAGAAAACCGTCGAGAATGCACTCAAAGCTTGGGAGAAGCAGGGGAATACCATGCTGGATACACTTGGAAAAGATCCTACGGTCTATTTCGACTCAATCGGTGAATGACTCTGAATATGCCCTTAGCCACCAGTTTTCTGGTGGCTTATTTTGTGGAACTTGGGCATGATAAGTTCAGAGCGGTGTATCATAAATTTGCGAAAAGGAGAAGAGGGCATCATGAATTGGATATACTTCGCGAAACTGTTCAGGACCAGATTTCAAGCAGGTTGTTTGGCTAAAAGATTGGAACAAGATGGCTGGATTTACGGTTATCATGACCCACGTTTTGTAGAAATTTATCGTTCCCGTAAGGGAAGATACGGAGTTAGATTTCTGCCTTGAGAACTTTTATAAATTCTTCCTTGACGTAGACCCAATTTGTACTGTATATTATTTATTGTCGCTGTTTGAATATTTTTTCTGACGCGGGGTGGAGCAGCCCGGTAGCTCGTCGGGCTCATAACCCGAAGGCCGCAGGTTCAAATCCTGCCCCCGCAACCAATTTATTTACAACAGCAATTGTACATTCGGATATTTTTAGATCCGGGCCCTTAGCTCAGTTGGTTAGAGCGGTCGGCTCATAACCGATTGGTCGGGGGTTCGAGTCCCTCAGGGCCCACTTATCAAAAACCCTTACTTTGTAAGGGTTTTTTGCTGTCTATAGGTTCCCTTGTAAGTAGAAGTGGAAGAGTTGGAAAAGCGAAGAAATTGGAAATGGTCACATTTTGGTCACGGCGCTGTTTGATCCTCTGGTTTCTTGCTCATTTTCATCTTCGTATCTATCAGGTCTGCAGCATCTCTTTGCATATCGGGGAGTAGATGGGAATAACGATCAAGATAGATCTGAACACTGCTATGTCCGAGACGTTCTGCTCCGATTTTCGCATTGATACCGTTATTCAGTAGCATTGATGCGTGTGAATGTCTGAGATCGTGAAACCTGATTTTTGGTAGTTCCGATTTTTCTGTCAAAAAAGCAAAGGTCTCCGTGACCCTCCGTGGTTTGATCGGCTCTCCGTTACCATAGCAGCAAACCAGGTCATGGTCTTTGTAATTCTCAACTCCGATTTCTTCCTTTTCATTTTTTATAATTTGCAGTCGCTCCTTTAGATCACTAATCAGCATATCACCTATCGGTATTCTTCGTGCTGAGCTTGATGTTTTGGTATCTTGAAAGATAATTCCTTTAGATGGTGTCCAGTTTACAGTTTGCTGAATCTTCAAGCTCTTGCCTTCCCAATCGATGTCTCCCCATCGGAGTCCAAGAACTTCTCCTTTACGCATGCCAGTATGGATGGCCAGGGAAAAAACAATATAATGAACATGACCTTTAGCGGTATCAAGAAAGTGGAGGCACTGTTCCATACTCCAGGTCTTCATCTCCTTTCGCCGCAGCTTAGGAGCCTCTACCTTTTCCATGGGGTTCGAAGCAATCATCTCCCACTTTACAGCCTGTCTGAATGCTTTACGCAGGATAGCATGGATATGTCGGACATAATCAGGGGAATACTTTTCAAGTAGTCCATTATAAAACCTGTTAATGGTCAGAGGTTTGATTTGCTGCAGCTTTTGCCTTCCGATAACTGGAATAATTCGGCTATTAATAATTGATTCTTCAACATCGAAAACCGTGGCTTTATACTTCTGCAGGGCGTATTCTTTTAGCCATATCTCGAAAAAGGCTGTGATAGTCAGATTGTTTTCTGGAACGTAGTCGCCTTTGTGCACGCTGGCGAGAAGTGCAACCAATGCACGATCTGCTTCTTTTTGTGAAGGGAATCCTCCCTTCTTTTTTTGGTTTCTTTGGCCTGTTGCTGGATCTGGCGGGAGATCAACAACATAAGTCCAGGTCTTTCCTCTTTTAAAAACTTTCCCTTTCATGATGTCCTCCTACATGAGATTTATTATTCCATCCTGTATTACATCACTCCCTTCAAATCCTTACTTCAGAAGTTAATCGCATCATCAATAGCATCCATAGGGAGGATCAACCGTGTTACGCTCTGGCCATGACGCCAGGCCACTCGAGATAAGTTGATGGTCACATATCCTTTACGATTCGGAAGTAGGGAGAGGTCTCCAGGCAGAACGGTAGCATCATGTCGAGAATGGTGGAATGACGAACTATGTAGTTTATAATTTCTCTCCACATTAAGGTCCAGTGGCTTGTTCCAGTTGAAACCCTGACGCTGTTCAATGACTAAGGCTTGGGGGCGAGAGAAGTCTTCTAGACCATACAATGAATGAATACGGGGCTGCTGAAGGTAGTCGAGGCCTGAAACAGGGGATTCGTGGATTATAGTTTCAAGACTGGACGGAATCTGGTTGGTGTATGTAAAGGTTGACATGAACTCCGAATCGTTTATTCGATCTTCCACTTGTTTGAGACGCAATTCTACTAATTCTGGATAGGCGTGGAATTCTAAAGCAAGTAAGCTAATGGCTTCGCTCCTGTGAATGGGAAGTGTTATCTGCTCAAGCATAAAGAATGGGATCGTGGCGTATAACGCAAAACGGCCAGCATCAATCTCTTGAGCTTCACGAAACAATTCTGGCATCCAGCGTTGATCACCAGAGTGACGAATTACATGACAAAGCTCATGAAAAAAGACCTTACGCTGTTCTGTACGATCATTGCGTTTATCTATGAAAATGACTCTTTCCTCATTTTCACTAAATGTGGTTTTTTCATAATAAACAATATCTACCCCGAAGCTCAGGGCAAGCTTGTCTATATCAAGATCGGTTGGAGTGAAAATACCGTTTGACCGGTATTGTTCTTCAATCCATTGTTCCAGAGGAGTTTTGAAATAGTTGGAATAATTCATATGATAGCCCCCATTTTACGTACATATGTTCTATTTTATTTTGAAAAGAAAAGCCATTGCTGGCTTAGATAATTCAGTGCTTATTGGGTTTATTCTCGTTAACCTTAAATCCTCTTATGAAACCTAATATTAAAACTAGTAACATGCTAGAAATAAAAAGGACGTCAATGACCTTTCCCCACCAAGCAAATTCCCACAAAAACAAAGCTACAAATCCAAGGAAGAGGAAAGAAATTATATTTTTCAAACTTCTACTATAAAGTACCGCTAATATCAGAATAATTATGAGTACCACATGTATTACCAACCTTATAATTCTCCATCGGATGGAGGACTTTATTATTTCTTTTGAGTTTGTTCGGCCGCTCGTTTTTTCATTTCTCGGTAACGCAAGAGAGCGGCTTCCATTTCTTCGATCTCGTCTTCAGTATAATTCTCTGGACCACCGAAAAAAGACATATTTGTATCAGGTCTTTTACGTATGTCTGATCGACCACTTAAATAATCAGTATCGACATCGAATACGTCAGCAAGTCTACTCAGCGTATCTATTGGCGGGAGTTTAGTTGCGTTTTCATAGGCAGTATATGTAGGTCTCGCTACACCGACAAGATCGGCCACATATTCTTGTGTCCATTTAGAATCCGACTTCTTAAGGTTTTCTCTCTCACCCTTTAATCGTTTAGCGACTATTTCCATAAACACCACACCATCCATAAGAATAAAACTATTATAACGTTCCTTACAGGAACAATAAATAAATGTTCCTATAAGAATCAAATTAAGTTGACATGTTTCTTAAAGTAACATATAATCAACTCATAAAGTTACTTTTAGGAACAATGGGGGGTGTTAATCTTGCGACTCTGGTTGAAGGAACTTCGAGAATTATTAGGAAAAACACAGGAACAAGTGGCTGATGAAGCTGGGATTTCTCGAAGCTACTATACAAATATCGAAGCTGGAATTAAAACTCCAGCAGTTCCAGCTGCAAAAGCTATTGGTAAATCATTAAATTTCCCTTGGGAAAATTTTTTTAATGAGGAGTGTTCCTTTAAAGAACAATTTGAGGGGGAGGTGATTTGATTGGAAATTCAAGATATCCGTGAAGTGAAGGAAACAAGGAAGTCCGAAGAAGTTAACCGGCTGATAAATGAAGGTTGGCTTCTCGATTACCGAGAGCATGGCCAAGGCTACTCTCGCTATGTGCTAGTCAAAGTCAAGTAAGGAGGTACCGTCATGGCTAAGGCTGTAAAAACACCAGCGACCTTCGCGGAGGCCCTCCGCCTGGCGGCTGATCTTGCCGAGCGGAATGAAAAATTGGAAATGCAGCTTGCGGAACTACGGTTGAATGGAGAATATCCGGAAGTGCTCCGACCAGCTCATATTATGAAGCTTCTGAGAATGAGTGCTCCAAAAGTTCAAGAGCTTACCAATCATCCTACCTTTCCACATTTGAATCGGAACAGGAAGAAGGGTGATGCAGTAACTGTTCTCAAATCGGATCTCTACCACTGGTTAAAAACAGAGCGTTATGAATGAGGAAACCCGCCGAGCTGTACCGGCAACGGCGGGTGGGGGATTCGGCAAGGGGAATTGCTTAACAACATCATACATCAGGCCTCTGTCCGATAGCACCATACTAATTTGGACAAAGGAGGTGAGACCAGATTGGCAATTGGACATTTTCCTGAAGCGTTGAAAAATGTCATGCAACGCAAAGGAGACACATTAGCAAAAGCTGGACGAGTTACTCATGTTGATGGCTCACAGATTGGAAAAATCGTCAAGGGAAGTCGAAAGGCATCCAAACCAGTCATGAGGGCAGCAATTGAACATTACGATGATGGACAGCTTTCTCTAGCAGCAGCTGCAGATATAACTGGTGGGGCATTCGCCCCATGGTTGGACAACGTAGACCTACATAGAGCGAACGTTTTATTTAAAACAATTGAAGAAATGCAAGAAGTGCTTGAAGCCTCTGGGCATGCTCCGATCAGTAAGACAAATGAACAAATTAATGAAACTGAACGGCAGCAGATAAAAAGACTGCTTATGGAGACGGTGGAGGCTATCACGGCGTTGACACACTTGGCGGCGGCTATCTGCAAAGAATATTCATTCAGTTGGTTAGGGACATGGAAAGAGCATCGAGCGGAATTGAAATCAAAAAAATATCTGAAATGAGGGAGTGCTTTGGAAAGGGAACAATTGGTTGCTGAGGCAAGAGAAGCGGGTAAGCATGCAGCTCATAACCTGCAGATGATCCGGAAGAATCCGGATGTGATTCTACCAGGAAGGATTGAGGATGCTGAAGACTATCTGAATAATATGATCCGCATCGCTGAAGTAGAAATGAAAAATGACCGCCTGGCAGGGCAGTCACTTGGTTTGAAATCTCGGTTAGAGAATCTCTTGATGTCCATTCTAAACCCGAAGCGTGAAAAGCACAAGGTTACCCTTTGAGATTCAAATGCATTTATAAACTCTAAAAAATAATCCTATGGAGGCTAATAATATGAAATCAACTGGAATTGTACGTAAATTGGACGAGCTTGGACGGATCGTTATCCCTATTGAATTGCGTCGAACTATGAATTTGGAGATCAAAGACCCTGTAGAGATTTTTGTTGACGACGACAAGATCATCTTTCGCAAGTATGCGCCCGGCTGTGCGATCACTGGTAGCCAGGAAGATTTGGTTCCGTTTGAAGGGAAACTGTACAGCCGTTCAGTTATTCAAAAAATGGCAGCAGCAGCAGGGGTTTAAACAGGAAAGGCAAGGGCTTCGGCCCCTGTCTCCAAGCGTCGACCCTTAGAAATAACCTTTCCTCCGGGTTGGCGTTTGGAGATGCGGCTGAAGCATCCAGGGTGGTGGCGGATCACATAGGTCAAGGGAGCTGAAAAGGCCGTCTTTATTGGTGTAGTTACTCCCTCGCCCACCTTGCAAATACATAGAAAGGAGGCAGCTTATGCAAATCATTCAAAAGTTAACAGTGGTTAGTAATCCTACACGAGTATTTGAAGTTGGAACCGAGATTGATAGCCATGAAGTAATTGAGATTAAGCAGGTTGGTTCTGAGTATGAGGACCATGTTCATTCTGAGTATGTCGTTCTGGACGAAGATGGCCACATGATAGCCAGTGTCGAGAACGCTCCTGTAATCGTGGATTACAAGCAAATTGCTGAACACGACAACGAAAAATAGCCCACTGGCATGGGCTATCTCAGTTCTTTGAAAATCAAATTTTCTTGCCCCCACTATATCATGCTGGGGGCGGACTACACAAGAGGGGGAGTTCATCCATGCGTGGAACGCACACATTTCTCTTACATGAGGAAACCGTTGACTTCATCATCGATGCGGAGACCTACTTTAATCCTCCGGTTCTAAATATCCAGCAAGGCGGGGAATCCATTCAGCATCATTTTAGCAATGAGCAATTGGCTGAGCTGGAATACAAAATCCGGACTTATTTGGATGGTATCCGCTATCCAGAAACACCTGATCAACAAATGATCTTACATGCTGAATGCAATGAAGCCATCGAGGAGGGAATCGCTTGAAACGTATCGTTTTGGAGCGCCTGACGCTCCGTAATTTCAAAGGTATTAAAGAACTTGTCCTCGCCGCTAATCGCGGGGACGCTGATGTCTATGGTGACAATGCTACTGGGAAGACCACTATGTTCGACGGCTTTGTCTGGCTCTTGTTCGGTAAGGACAGCCAGAACAAGGCTGACTTCGAGATTAAGGGTTTGGATGGAGCAGGGAAGGTTCTTCAGCACAAGTTGGAGCATGAGGTCGAGGGAGTTTTCCTGATCGATGGACGTCGACGCACTTTCCGTCGTGTCTTCTCCGAGAAGTGGACTAAGAAACGTGGTTCCGCGACGGATGCGTTCGAAGGACATGAAACGAATTACTTCATTGATGGTGTTCCTGTGAAAAAAGGAGAGTACACCACCGAAGTTGATTCCATCATCAAAGAGGATTTATTCAAACTATTGACTTCACCTTCTTACTTCAATGAACAGCTAAAGAAGGAAGAGCGCAGGAAGACGTTGCTAGAAGTATGCGGTGATCTTACGGACGCCGAGGTCATTCACGGTAACAAGGAACTTGCTTTATTACCAGGTATCCTGGGAGATCGCGACCTTGAGTCACATAAAAAGGTTATCTCTTCCCGATGCACTGTGATTAACAAGGAGATCAAGGAGCTTCCGGTGCGAATTAGTGAAGTACAGCGTCAAATGCCGGATGTGTCGGAGTTGGATGAGGAACTTCTTAAGGAAGACATCGCTATCCTCCGTAATCGGGTGGAATCAGGGGAGGCCGAGCTTTCCCGGATTCTTTCAGGTGGTGAGGTAGCGGTTAAGGAAAAACGGCTTCGTGAAATTGAAGGCGAGCTGATCGATATCACGAGTCGGATGCAATCCAATGTGCTAGATAAGTTGGCTCTCAAACGTGATGAAGTGAACCGGATGCATAACAAGCTGGATAAGTACCGCCGTACAGTAGAGGACAAGGAGCAACGTATCAAGCAGAATGAGCGCTTAGTTGCTGATCGTCGGCAAGAAGCAGATCGCTTGAGAACAGAATTTGCTGAGCTTAAGAGTCTTACCTTCGAACATCCTGAAGGTCATGATGCCAATTGTCCAGCCTGCGGTCAGTCACTTCCAGAAGATCAAATTAAGGCAGCTCACGACAAAGCAGAGGCTGAATTTAATCGTCGATTAGCGGAGCGTAAGGAGCGTATCAATAATTCCGGTAAAGCGGCGGTGGCCGAAGCTCAGAAATTCGAGCAGGAAATCGTTCGGCTACGGGATGAGATCGAAGGTTTGGCTAGTACCCTGAAAACTCTGCAGGTTGAGGTTGCATCCGCTGATGATCAACTAACTGTTCTTCGAGCAGGTGTCAAAGATCCTGCCTCAAATCCGGAATATGCGAGCAAGCAGGCTGAAGCTACTCAAGTTAAACAGCAGATTGAAGTATTGAGAACTTCAGGTGAAGATGCTGCTGCGACAGCCCGTTCCGAAATTCGCCGGCAACGTGTTGAGATCGAAGAAATGGAACGCAATCTCGCTAAATTCGATGGTGTCCGCCGGGCGCAGATGCGGGTGATGGAGCTAGAGAAACAAGAGCGGGAACTTGCAGCGGAGTACGAGCGCCTGCAGCATGAACTGTTCCTCTGCGAGGAATTCACTAAGACCAAGGTCAGCATGCTGGATGCCAAGATCAACAGCAAATTCAAGCTCGCACGGTTTCGACTCTTTGAGGATCAAATCAACGGCGGGATCAAGGAAGTCTGCGACACGCTTTATAAAGGAGTTCCTTATGAGGGTGGGCTGAACAATGCAGCCCGGATCAATGTTGGCTTGGACATCATTAACACGTTGGGTGCTCATTACGGTTTCTTAGCTCCGATCTTCGTAGACAATGCTGAGGCAGTAACGAAACTGATCGGAACGGACGCTCAGGTGATTCGACTGATAGTAAGTGAAGCAGATAAGAAGCTTCGCATAGAAACGGCAGCCATACAGGAGGCGATTTAATTGAGTACTACAGATCAAACAAAGCAACAAACAGCTCCGGCAGAGATTCCTAAAAAGGAACCTACTCAATCGGAACGCTTCATGACCAAGGTAATTTCCGAGTTTGGTTCCGGCGTGGGTGAGGTAGCTCTTACCAAGTTTCAGAAACGTCTGGCTCAGAATTACTTCATCGCTCTGGATGCCATTCTTAAGACAACTGAAGAAAAGCGGTTGAAGAAGTCTGAGAAGTTCCGTGATGCTGTACCGGTAACTTGGCAACACGTAAACATGGAGAAGCTTGCTCGTGATGTGGTGGCTATGGCAAGGGTTGGATTTGACCCTTCGCAGCCTAACCACATCAACCCAATTCCTTATAAGAACAAACATACCGGAAAATACGATATCACCTTCATCGAAGGGTACCGAGGCATTGAACTGAAAGCTACTAAATATGGTCTAGACGTTCCGGATCATGTGACCGTTGAACTGGTCTACTCAACCGATAAGTTCAGACCGGTCAAGAAAGATTCAAAGAATCAGTATGAAGGCTATGAGTTCGAGATCGTCAATGCCTTTGACCGCGGGGACATTATCGGAGGCTTTTATTATCACAGTTATTCAAAGGCTCCAGAAAAGAACAAGCTTGTCGTCATGACAAAAAAGGATATCGAAAAGAGAAAGCCAGATCATGCTTCTCCGGAATTCTGGGGAGGGGAAAAGGACAAATGGGAAAATAACAAAAAAGTTGGTACGGAAACAGTTGAGGGCTGGTATGACAAAATGGCCTGGAAGACGATTTACCGTGCAGCCTATGGCGACATAACTATCGACTCCCAAAAGATCGATGATGATTATCTACGTCTGAAGCAGATGGAAAGTGATTTTGCAGAAGCGGAAGTCGACGAAGAAATTCGGGCGAATGCGAACGGACCGATTATTGATATTACTCCGAATGGTCCACCGGCGGATGCTACTAAAAACCCGCCAGCAAATGATAAATCCACAGGTGAAAGTGACCCTGATAATTTCTCTGGTGATGTACCTCCTGTGGAACAAGAGATGGAATTCTAATGATCGAGATCCAATGCCTCGGCTCCAGCAGCGCCGGTAACGCCTATCGCATATCTGACGGGTATACCGTGCTTCTGCTGGAAGCCGGTTTTCCTTATAAGTCCATACAACGTGCACTTAATTTTAGAATGTCGGACATTGCAGGTTGCCTCGTCACTCACGAGCACCTAGATCATAGCAAGGCTGCTCCTGACATTATGCGCACAGGCATTAACATTTACACCAGCGCAGGCACGGCAACTGCTAGAGGGCTAACAGGACATCGCCTGAAGATCATAAAGGCGTTGGAACAGTTCACGATTGGTACTTGGACAATTCTACCGTTTGATATTCAGCATGATGTGGAGGAGCCGCTAGGCTTCCTGCTTGCCAATACAGTGGGAGATAAACTAGTCTTCCTGACTGATACCTACTATTGCCGGCATCGATTCAAAGACCTTACTCACATCATGGTGGAGTGCAATTATTCCTTAGATATCGTTAACAAGCGGGTGGTTGCCGGTCACTTGCATCCTGCCCAAAAGAAACGGCTGCTTCGTTCTCACTTCGGATTGGAACATGTGAAAGAATTTTTGAAAGCCAATGATACCCGTAATGTTGAGGAGATTTGGTTACTGCATCTATCTGACGGTAATAGTGACGCTGAGTGCTTTAAGAGGGAGATTCAGGAGACTACCGGAGCGTTGGTAAGAGTGGCTGATCGATGATCAACGATAAACCTATGATGCAGAGCATGATGGGGGAGCGAATCTGGAAGTTGATGAAAGTAGATCAAGAGGAGTTTAAACGCGAAACACGAGAATACTTCGCCCGAGGTTACCCTGGTTGGACAGTCAAGCGAGTGAAGTATCCGATCGTTTACCTCCAAGATGATAGAGATTGATATGAATGATTTATAGGGGATGATTGAATGCCCGAAGGCAGTTACCCGTTTCCGACATACTCAGGGCTTTTGCAGCCACAACATTACAAACAAATAGGCAGCGCGATATGGCTTTTCCTGTGGTGTATCAGCTCCACGACATCGGAGAAGGAAAGAGAGGGAACTGTCTGGGGTATTGTCCTCGGGAACAAGCCGATCCGCAGCAGTGAGTTGGAGGAAACTTTCGGAGTGACCGGAAGAACAATCCGCGATTGGATTAAAAGATTAGAGGAGCATGGTTACATACGAGTGACCCGCGCTCCATATGGACTCATTTTCAGTGTTCGGAACTCAAAAAAGTATCAAAACAGACAGGAAGTAAATTTCCACTCTGACGATGGAGATAGGAAAAAAACTTCCGATCTGGAGGATGGAGATAGGAAGAAAACTTCCGATCACCCGGAAGAAAACTTCCGATCTAATAAAGATATTATAAAGATTTTGATTGATAGATGGATTAATGGCTTGGAAGAAGATGATCAAAAAGAGTTGAGTTCAAGATCCGGGGTGCTGACCGCCGCTGTGGGTGCCGTCTCCACAGGCCAAATAGATCTTGATAAACCGACAGTCGAACAGCGTGTCCTTCAAATCGAGCAGTATTACATGCAACATAACGGGCTACTCAGTCCCGTTATTACCGATTGGGAACATGTTCGTGAGATTGCGAACGAGGCCATGCCGCTGGATCTCGTATACTTTTTTATCGACCTGGCAATAGCCCGAAAGAAAGCCAAACGGAGGAGACCTTCGGACAAGATCCGGACATTCTCGTATTGCAAAACCGTGATTTATGGCTGCTGGGATGAATTGTCCTCATTTCTTGAGCGGTACCTAACTCCCCCTGCGGCTTCAAAGCAGGGAACAGTCGCCCTGGGAGCCTCAAGAGAGCGTCGGAAAAGCCAACGGCAACAGGAAATCGACGAGCTCGAACAGTTCATCGAGGAGGAGAAAAAGCGTGGAAGTGGTTGAAGTTGCTCAGCTTTACCGAGAGATTAAGAAGCATTTCCCGTTTTTTGATGCTTCCGTCGAAAAGGTAAAAGCAGATTATAAATATCTCAAGGATTTTCCGGTGGAAACAGCCCAGGAGAATATTGATCGCTATATTCTGACTGAAACGGTAGAGCCAAAGATTGCAAATATTCGTGGCCGGTTGGGAGATTTGCAAGATAGCCAGCGCAGCAAGGAAGCTGCTGCAGAACATTTTGCCAATCTCGATGAATGGGTGTCTAGTCATAAACCACCACCTGAAGGTTACTGGGAAACAGTAATGCGGAAGCTTCGAGGTGAAACGAATGCTTGATCGTGATGGTTTTTTAGAGGCGACGGGAATTGAAATGCCAGTTGACCTTCAAGCTGAGCAAGCGGTACTAGGTGCGGCCTTGATAGATCAGTCGGCTTATGAAGCTTCAGCAGATATATTGCAAGGCGGGGAATTTAGCGACGAAGGACATGCACGGATATACAGAGCGATGCGTCGTCTCAGCAATGCGGAACAGCCTATTGATTTGATCAGCCTGACTTCACAATTGCAGGACAGCGAGGAAATCGACAAGGTTGGTGGGGTTAGTTATCTGTCGAAGTTGGCTCATGCAGTGCCGACAACAGCGAACGCAGCCTACTATGTTGAGCGAGTACAGGAGATGTTCCTTCGTCGTCAAGCGATTGATACGGCCCTAGATCTGCTTCGCAATGCTGGGGAGGAGCAGGATGTTAAAGGGTTCGTTGCAATGGCTGAGACTGCTGTATCCAAACTCTCAGATCAGACGGTTCCAGTACGCGAGTTTATTGGGATCAAAGATGCATTAATGCAGGTCTGGGAAGAGGCAGAGCAGCGGTATAACGTCCGTGATATAAACCGGGGAATCACAGGGATTGAGTCTGGGTTTACTGATCTCGATAAGATGACTGCCGGATTCCAGAAAAACGATTTAATTATCGTAGCGGCACGGCCATCGGTCGGTAAAACGGCTTTTGCACTGAACATTGCTCAAAATGTCGGAGTACGAGCGAAGGAGACCGTCGCTATCTTCAGTTTGGAGATGAGTGCCGCGCAGCTTGTACAAAGAATGATCTGTGCTGAAGCTCAGATCGATGCTAGTCGTATGCGAACAGGGAAGTTTGAAGGTGATGATTGGGAACGTATGGCGATGGCCGTTGGATTATTGTCGGAGGCGGATATTCACATTGACGATACCCCTGGTATTACGGTGAATGAGATTCGTGCCAAGTGCCGGCGGTTGAAGAAAGAAGGCAAGCTGGGAATGATCGTGATTGATTATCTGCAGCTTATCCAGGGTAGAGGGCGCAGTGGTGCGAACCGGCAGGAAGAGGTATCACAGATTAGCCGAACCTTGAAGCAAATAGCCCGGGAACTTGAAGTGCCAGTTATCGCGTTATCCCAACTCAGCCGAGGTGTTGAGCAGCGACAGGATAAGCGTCCAATGATGAGTGACCTTCGCGAATCGGGAGCAATTGAACAGGATGCAGACATTGTAGCGTTCCTTTACCGCGACGATTATTACGACAAAGAAACTGAGAAAAAGAACATCATTGAAATCATAATTGCCAAACAACGGAACGGTCCCGTAGGCACTGTGGAACTGGTATTCATGAAGAATTACAACAAATTTGTAAATTACGAAAGAGCGCAGAGTGAGCCAGCACCACGGAAAGATATTAAAAAGCGCCAATGGGCGCAGTAAAGGAGCCAATATGGAAGAGCAATTTTATGGGTTTTGCTTCCCGGAACCGGGCGGTTGGCATACACCTTCGGTGACACTGAACACTCCGGAGGAAGTTTATCGCTATACGCAGCTCCATGGTAAGACTGGAATATTTCGCGAAGTACGGGTGACAGATAGCGGTGATTCTATCGTTGTACAGATGATTGACGGCCAGTATGTATGGCCTGAAGAGTGGAAGCAGCTGAATAAGGGGGATGGAGAAAATGAAGCAGGGAAAACGGCCGACACGACGGCAGAAGGAAACGATCCGGGCCAGTCGGCTTAATCCGGATAATTGGTTGGTTGAGCGGGAGACGCCTGCGGAATTGGTATTGATCCCTAAGATCAGCGTCGAAGGAAAGACGAAGAAGCGGACGATCCGCAAGGGTGCCTGATGAGTAAGCGTAATTACTGGTACGTTTATAACCAGATGCGCCGTCATTACCTAGATACCGGAGTTGCCCAGGGACGTACGGATTTACTAGCTGAGTTTTCGGATATGGAGCCAGCGGAAGTGGACGAGGGTATTGCTGAGTTTGAATTAGCAATCGGTATACGAATGAGAGGAGTAGATCTTAATGGTTGCAAAGAAGCGCAAGCCAATTGATCCGTTCTTCCAGCAGCAAAATTATTTCGTTGTTATGGATGAGGCTGGAGCGATGGCAGGTAAGGTGTACGTGCTTGATACAGCGATGATGCCAGCTAAACATCGAGGGGGAAAACGTAATGATTCAGTTTACGGTTTACGGAGAACCGGTCGCCCAGGGCCGGCCTAAATTTAGTACTGCCGGTGGATTTCCGAGAGCTTATGATCCCGCCAAATCTCGGGATTATAAGGATTACGTCCGTTTGGCTGCGAGTAAGCATGCGCCAGCAGCACTGCTGGAAGGACCTCTCGGAATTGCGGTTACTGCCTTCCGCTCTACACCTAAGAGCTTTAGTCAGAAAAAAGCAGCGGCTGCAGAGCGTGGTGATATTCTCCCAGTGACAAAGCCTGATGCGGACAACTATCTGAAGGGTGTTAAGGATGCGCTGAAGGGCATCATCTGGAAGGATGATAGCCAGGTAGTGGACGCTTTTGTTCGTAAGCGGTACAGCGCTAGACCGCGCATTGAAGTGAAGATCAAGCAACTCCAATAAAAAACTTGAGGGGAAGATCGATATGATAAAGGATTATGCGAAATTTAGTGCGACGGTAGCAAAGGGGATCAAGGTTGGCGACACGGAGGTTGAAATTAAACTGTTGCTTCCGCTGAAAGTCATGCAGGAGAACTTCTTATTCCTCAGTAGCAATCAAGGGGAAAAGATCAATGTCTTCCTGGGCGATCCTCAGGCTGCTTTCGATTTCGATGAAGAGGACGGAGATATATACCGTGAAGTCACTGGCCGCCGTGTCACCACTGATGCTTCTGGTGTCGTTATGAGCACAGATAAGATCGGTGGAGAAGATCCCGATCAAGGTAATCTCTTCGAGCAGCAAGATGGTGCATCGAGCGGCGAGCAGAAGACTGATGATATTGAGATTATTGAGTCGGAAGTCGGCGAAGATACTGTTGGTACGCAAACAGATGATGGCCAGCATGAAGACGGCTCTGATCTGCAGACAAACGGTGCTGATATTGAACCGGATTGGCTGAATGATGGAGCTGGAACTGACGGCCAAGATAACGAGGGTGATCCTGATGAATCAGGAGAACAAGAAAATGTCGAGAATGGTGGAGGTTCTGATCTTGGTGAAGCTTCTACAGATGAGACAAGTAAGGAAGAACTGGACGCTTTTATCCTTGCTGAACGTCCTATCTTTCCAGAAGTCGAATATGATGGACAGCCAATCCCGTTCCCTGTTCTTTTGGAGAAACGCATTAATGAAGATAAAACCTGGCGTGAAATTGCAAATGAAAACGGTATGACCAGTGGGCAGCTGTCAACCAGATGGACAGCATATCGCAAGCTGGCGGCAAAGAAAATGAAGGATGGAGGAGGAGCAGCGTAAGCTGCTTTTCTCTTACCTAAGGAGGTGCCACCTTGATCTTTACGGTTTACGCACTGGCAATTGATAAATATATCGAAGTGGTTTGGGAAACGGCAGTGCGGAAACATCGGATTGCGCAGTTACGGACACTGATCGACCAAGCGCTAAATGAGCGAGACGAAGAGGCTTTTTACCGGTATTCGACGGAGTTAAATGCATTAAGAAAGGGGGAGTGAAGAAATGAAAAACCTAGTACAGGTGGAGCTAGAGAAGCTGGAACCGCAAATTAAGTGGGTTACGAATATGATCAATGAAGCTGAAAATGAGGGGGGTTACAACGAGGGAGATCCTCAAGAGATGTATCTTCGGGGGATGTTTTATCAGATTAGCAGTAAATTGGACGAGGTTAGGCGTTATATACGCCAAGTGACGGCACCTGTGATTGAAGAAGGTACCCTTTACAAAGGGAAAGATGGTAGGTACACAACTGGAAAACATGCCTACTACACATCTGGTGCTTATATTGAATACTTGTCCGAAGATTCCACAGGAGAGAGTCGCTGGGTGTACTCTCATGTGGAGCATAATGGAGATTATTTCATTGTTAGTAATCCGAAACTATCGATGGAAGGGCTACGGGTAAGGGTAAAGAAACTGCCCCTATGGGAGTAATTAAAGAACGGATGGAGTAAATCCCATCCGTTCAGTCTTCAGTAAGTTTTAATTCAATGAGATGGTTACAATGAGGGCATTTTTTCTCCAAAGTGAAAGTTTTCTTTTTGTTGATATTAATCAGGGACATTAACTGAACAATTAATCCTGGTAGCGATATGAATCCAAGTGCTAGTGCAATAAAGTTAATTGTAAATGTGTCTTCAAGCCATGCTCTATTACCCATTGTAGCAAAAATGAGATATGCCAGAACCAATCCAATTATCAGTATTGAAGCAATATATATCAATGCATAAAGGATTTTTAAAAAATGCCATGTTCTTTTGAACATCTATTCATCACCTCAAATCCATTGCGAAAATAATTAGATAGTTTCTGTTATTTCTCCCAGTCTGTAGCACGCCATTTAAGCGCATCGGTGTGTGGGGGATTTTCCAAATGATTCAGACTGTTGCGGGTGATGCTTAGAGCTGTAGCAGTGTATTTCGAGCTCATCTCTATAGCCGTTGTCTCTGGGTTAAATTCAAATAGTCCCGAGTCATAAGCCAAGTGGTGATTTCCACAAAGTACTAATCCGTTTCTAGGATCATCTGAACCATTGTTTTTTTTAGGAATAATGTGTGCCGCCTGCAGAAGCTCCGGTACATTGTTATCACACACGGCACAGTATGGACCATAGCGCTTAAACACGTGGAACTTGAATCTAGGTTGTCCGGGGCGGCTCTTAACATTGGTAACCTTTGATTCAGGCTCTGAATCTATAGCAATGAAAGGTTCCTCATCGATGTTTCTATCAACGTTAGTTTCAAATAAATCTTGTGGATTAAATAAGACCAAAAATGTTTTGGTTAGATCATCCCAGGAAACGATTTTACCAAGTTGTACTTTTCGTTTTGTTCCTATGTAAGAGATTACGAAGATTGGAACACCTAACTCTGCTGCATTTTTAGCAGACAGTATCTCATTAAAGTCGGTTACGCCTATACGAGATGTTTGAGGATAGTGATAGATAATTTCAGTCTCAGACAAGTCGTCATCGTAATGACTACCTGTATGAAGCAAAGAGACAGCTATCCCAGCTTCATTGGAGGTGTACTTTTTAGTTTCTTTCGCATCACGGTAGATGCCGGCTTGACCAGCGAAGAAATTCAACTGACGGAGGACTTGGGGATCAACACTATTGGGATTTGATACGCTAAGAAGCGCCTCCCACATGGAAGAGCGTCTAGCAATTTCTAAGTTTACGGGTTCGGTCATTCAGTTCACCTGCTTATAAGTAGTTCATATAGTATTGGACATTCCATCGTTCGATTCCTTCCGACAGAAAGTGAGTAATAAGGAGATTTTGGAAAAACGAAGATTATTTAAGGAAGAGAGGGTGTTAGTTATGGCAAATAAGCCTTTAACGAATCGCCAAAGCGAGACGCTAGAACTTATAAAGTCCTTCATCGATCATAAGGGCTATGCACCTTCAGTTACTGAGGTAGCGGATCTTCTGAAGATAAAGTCACGCTCTACGGCGCATTCATTAGTAAAGCAATTAGTAGACAAAGGTTACTTAGTGAAGACTGATTATGAAGTTCGGACGTTACGAGTGGTTGGGCAGAAGGAAAGCGACCCATTACAGTCACTAGAAGCCTTGCGTGAGCAAAATTGGAGGTTACTGCTGGAGAATGTGGAGTTACGGAAGAAGCTTAAGCAGCTTGAAAAATACTAAGACATACAAAGACCCCCCATATCCTTGGTCGGGAGGGGGTCCAATCTCTTACCTTCATTCGAATTATACCACGAGTGAGGGGATTATCATGGGGAAAAGCGACAAATTAGCAATCCAACTGGCTTTTGACATCCTCCCGATGGACGAAAAGGAAACCCGTCGTCGGGTCGAAGAATATTTGGAGACAGTCCGCGTATATCGACAAATCGGCTTTGTTCGACGCCAAGCTGCGCTCACGGCCAGCCCAGATCCACGGTATCATGGATCGACTAATGTAATCAGCCGGACTACGGAAAATATAGCAGTATGGAATACGGATAGGGAAGTCGAGCTGGAACGGCAATCGAAACTGCTGGATCTGGCAATGGGGCGGCTTAAGAAGGCTGAGCGGGAAATCATTCAGCGGCGTTACCTGGACCATGAGGATGAGTATGATTCCATTCTGTGCGGTGAGTTGGGTATGAGTGATCGAAAATATCGGCGGGTTAAATCGAGAGCTATTTATATATTGGCCTGTGCTTTGAGCCTAGAAGTATTAATAGATATAAATGATTTGGAATGTTATTAGAGCTGGCGAGGGCCAGTTCTTTTTTTATATGGAGGATTATGGATTTGATTAGAGAATTAACATAGCATTTAGGAAAATAGATTAGGGGGATTGTAAGTTGGATGAGAAAAAAGTTCTGAGTTATGATCTGTTCGGTAGAGCTGAGCCACGGACTGCCGATCGATTAGATTATATTGTTTTTTGTTACAACTCAGCAGGGGGAAATTTATTTGCTGAAAAGGTTGGTTTATCTGGAACAGTTATAGGGACTCATTTTCTTGGGGATCGTCAAAACTCTCTTGATTATATTAGGGATCTAGCTTTTTCACGAGCGGAATCCAGGCTCTTTCTCTATTATGAGAAAGAGAAAATGTATGAGGAATTCTTGAATTCTAGTAATATTGAAAAGGAAAGAATCGAAAAAGATAAAGGGGAAGTTGAACGAGCACTATTACAAATTTTGTATAACGTTAGAAAAGAAAATCCTCTTGGTTACCAGTCATACGTGCTGAATCTAGATGGATTAGCAAGTCTTCTAGAAATCGATAAGAACTATCTATTGTTTTGCATTTCCATTTTTCTTGAAAATAACTATATTGGAGTCAGGAACATCGAGAATGGAGAGATTTATATTAGACCTGATGGAATTCAAAGGATAGAGGGTTTGAGTAAAGAAGCTACAGCTGATTCTGGAGGGGAGGCAGCTCAAGAAATTTATGATGTATTTATTAGTCATGCCAGTGAAGACAAATTAGAAGTGGTAGAACCTCTCGCTTCAGAATTAATCAAACTTGGATTATCTGTGTGGTATGATAAATGGTCTTTACAACTTGGAGATAGTTTGAGAAAAAAGATAGATGAGGGTCTAAAGCATTCAAAGTACGGGATTGTTGTATTGAGTCCTGCATTTTTTGCTAAACAATGGACTGTAACAGAACTAAACGGTTTAATTCAAAAGGAAATAGTATTTAAGAGAGAGAAAGTAATTCTTCCTGTTTGGCACAATGTTACACCGAGAGAGGTGGCTGAGTTTTCACTTATCCTTTCAGATAAATTAGGAACTAATACGAATAGAGGAATATTAACAGTTGCTAAAGAAATTGCCCAAGTTGTCAAAGGGGATTTTCAGAATGCAACGTTAGATCAAGAGGATGAGTCGTATCTTTTCATTAGAGCGGCATATAATTATCATGCAAATCAAAGTACAGCGGATGTTCACACAAATAGTCTAACAATTACAGTGAAACTCTTATCTCCTCCTGTGTTAAATCAATTTAGATTAGTGATTCTTTGGCCAAAAAGGATACGTATCAACTATCAAAATGGCTTAACACTAAGAAGATTTGTCCAACTGGATGGGAATGAGTATATTGAATACTCTTTAGACGTAAAGGATTCAATTTATCCTGGTGAAGAGTTAGAACTTGTAGGTTGTGAACTACCTGTAGATATAAACTATATGATTGACAGAGAATCATGGGAGTTAATTGAAGAAGAAAATTTAAAATTGTATTTCCGAGTTATGTTTGAAAGAGCAATGCCCATAGAGAAGGAAGTATTGTTTAAAGATCTTAACTGTTACTAGACATAAATTATTATTGACCGATTTTTGGCCGATATTTGACCGCACAATGGCCGTTCATTAGGCTTTGGACATGATATATTGGTGATGTGGAAATCAGGCGAGAGTGACACGCACGGCTGCAATAATGCAGCATTAACCGGGGCGTACCTCCTCTCGCTTTTTCTTTGAGGAAAAAATATTACCTTGTTTTTTAGTAGTGATAGTCCTTCTTATCGATTAGTTTGTAGAATTATGGTTATTATTAGGTAAAAAGGAGGAATTTGAGGAATTATTGTTGAAGATATCCCTCATAATAAAAGGGGGATGGAAATGTCACAAAAATCAAAAAGCTTCAATGCTTACCAAATTGATATGCACTATCTGGACAATAGAGCTAGACATGAAGTAGATGCAATTAAATGGGAACCTGGTATAATAGCAGAGCTCTTTAATTCAATATTTGCTTTGACGAATGAAGATAGGACTATTCGGTTTAGAGATTCATGGCTTATGTATCTTGATCATATGGAAGAGGATCAAGATTATATTTTTGGCCGTTTTTTATCAGCTGAGTATGGAACTGTAGGCGAATTATTACATGCAGATAATCTAACCCTTCGTCCGAACCCTAAATTAATTAGGGAGGGGGAAACGGAATCGACCTATTTTATAATAAAGAAGGTTGATGGCTTACTATTACTCCAGAGTAACATTCGCTTAAATCGTCCAAGGTTTGAAGAATATGTAGAGCAGTTAGGTCAAGGAGTCATCGCCGCGAATACACTAACGTATATTCAAGTATGCACTCTTGTTGAAAATAATTTTTTTGAAGGAATTCGAGAGCTAAACACAATTCATAAGGTTGAAATTGAAGTATCGCGTTCAGATGTAGTTGCCGATGAAAATGAAGCTGTCAGAGCTCTTCAAAATGACGTAGAGGAAATTAGCGCAACAGATGTTAAGTTGGAATTTGAAGCGAAATATCAGCGTGCTGGAATGCAAGGTGTCCTACCTTTGGTACGAAAGTATAAGGATCAACAAGGGGTTACGAAAATAGTCGTTCGTGGTAAACTGGCTGGGGCTGAAAAAGTTATAAAATTAGATGACTCTCAGGAAAAATACAAGCGCAGGGTCGAAGTTGATCGAAACAATCAGCCCATGTTAACATCGGCAGAATTAGTTTTACGTGATATAGCAGGACAAAGAAGACGCCTAAGGGGCTGATCTATTATGATAAGTGGTTTGAAAAAGTTCATCAAGGCGAATAGCTTCCCATGGACAACGCTAGCGAAGTATTTGCGTAATTCCAGTAAGTCAGAGCTTATTGTGGACATTTTCCTACCCTTCATTATATCAATTCTAATGATACTACTAACTAACAGATATGTTGATGACTTTAAAGGATTGATAACAGTTTTCCAACAGCTTAGTGGTCAGGTTATAGCAGCGATTTCGATTCTCGCTGGATTCAATATTGCAAGCATTACTATAATTGCTACCGCTGGTGGTGTGTCCGATAGGCTTAGGAACAGACGGAGTTCACCCACAGGGCCTTCGGTTTACGAAATACTAATTATATTTTTCACTTGGGCAGTTATAGTACAGCTAATGGTTGTTCTTACTAGTATCGTATTATTTTACGTAGGTTCTTTTGTTTCTGATGATCTTAAAATGCCTGTACCTTTATGGGGGTGGATTTGCGGTGTTCTATGGATGTCAGTAACCCTACACTCCATTTTTATTTCAATTAGAAATATGAAAACTTTATACCTGTACGTTACGTATACCCCCCCAACTCCTTAACCTAAGTGCTAAAGCAGTTTGTTAAAAAAGCGAGCTAGGTGGAGAGTGGTCAGGCAATTGTAGCATGGATTACTCCTTATTAAGTTTAGGGATTTTGACATTATTTATAACAACTCAGTAAAATGGTCTTGTCCTCCATTGTTACAAAGTCCGTAAAGACCTTAAGCAAAGAGCGCAGCGCATTTGCTGCGGATGCTTAGCGGACGCCGTTCTTTTCTTTTGCATTGCAGGAATTAAATTCCTACTGTCGAAATTCAGTGGCAGGAGGTGTTATATGATTGATTTTGGAGATTCGGCGGGTAAAACATTTAACGCGATGGCCTTGGCGATAGCGGAAGGATTGGGCTTGTATATGGTTCTTCCCATGCTGGCAGCTGCGATACTGTTACGGATTCTGCGAGTAAAAGGTGAAGCACACAAGTTTTTAGTTGGAATAGTTGGTTTGGTAGGGCTGTATCTCTTCTTCCGATATGGAGTAGATGATTTTGGAGCGAAAATACAGCAAGTTAGCACACAATAATACATATTCCGAAGTCGCTCATTAATTGGGTGGCTTTTTTTTATTGGAGGAATTGTTTTGAAGAAGAAGAAAAAACAGCAACGGTGCTTAAAAGATCCGCCTAAGCAGCCGTCTAAGTGTAAGGGCTGCATATGGGGCCGTTGGGAAGGAAATGCACAGTTTTGTTCCAGGATTAAATGCCAGAAGGAAAAAACTTCCTAGACGTCGAAATATGGTGTCGAGGGAGGTGATCAAGTTGTCAGAAAAAAAAGAAGTCAGTATTGTATTTGAAAAAGATCAGTTTTTAAAAATCGCTGTTGATGATCCGCAAGCTCTTCTTGATGATATTTATTCTAAAGATACCGGTTGGGTAAGGATTGAAGACATTATCCTTAACCGATCTCATATCAAGTATGCCGGAATAGTAAAAGCTGTGCCCAAAGTTAAGGTGAGACAGAAACCTAGCGGTATGTAATAAAGAAGGGGTGATTATTATGGCAAAGGGAAATGACGAAATTGCTTCTGAAATACTACAAGAGATTATCAAAGCTAAAGCTTCAATTATTGCAACAGCAAGTCAAATTGATACAAAAAAACAAATGATCGAAGAACACCTCGGCAATGATGCCGTAACAGAAACATTTAAGAAAATATATTTAGCAGTAGTAAAGCCGATTGATTAGCAATTAGCACCCATTACGGGTGCTTTTTCATGCCTAAAAATGACCTTCTGTAAGCCGTTCTAAGGCGTTAAATGCATGAACATGCGTTTGTGTGGTGAAGCGTAAGAAAGAGCAGGGCAGGCAGGCTCTCTTCGTCTCCCTTCGAGTTTGCGTATACCCTGAAATAGAAGAACCAACTCAACTCAAAAGGAGGCACATCCTCCAGAATCTGCTTTCGCAACAAAGGGGAATATTGCCACGTGTCGAAATATGATGCTGGGAGGTGATATTGATGAGCGATGAAGTAAATAAAATAAGAACATGGTTTAGAGCAGGAGATAAAGACCTGAATTTCCCGGCATGGACTTTTACAGTAGAAGAAGTACAAGCAATGAAAATTGCTGGTCTCGTAACAGTGCACGGTGAGAGATACGAGATTAAAGACATGGTGTTCGATACAGCTGGCGAGGCTATGATCTTTGATTTAGTAAGAGCTTAAGTTAATTTAGCACCCGTTATAGGGTGCTTTTCTTTTGGAAAGGGGCATCACCATGGACATCAGAATCATACCAATTGACCAGCTCAATGCGGCTGTTTATAACCCCCGCTTAGACCTTCAGCCCGGAGATCCGGATTATGAGAAGCTTCGCCGCAGCCTGGATGAATTCGGATATGTTGACCCGATCGTATGGAATGAGCAGACCGGCAACATGGTCGGTGGCCATCAGCGTTACAAGGTGTTGGTCAATGAGCAGGGCTGCACGGAGCTGGCAGTTTCGGTAGTCAACTTGAACCAGGAGCAGGAACGACTCCTGAATCTGGCACTAAACAAGGTATCTGGTCGCTGGGATGATGAAGCGCTGGCGCAGCTGCTGAATGAGCTGCAGGAAGGCGGGGCGGATCTGGCGCTGTCTGGTTTTGATTCAGAGGAGATTGGGGAGTTGATAGCTGAGTTTGCTGTTATTCCTGATACCGAGATCGATCAACCGGTTTTAGAAGATGACTTCGACGTCCAGGGAGCACTTGATCAGATCAAAGAGGCTGAAACGCGTCGCGGGGATATTTGGCGGCTTGGGCGGCATATTCTTATGTGTGGTGACTCTACGGATGCTGAAGATGTTGCCAGGCTGATGGACGGGGTGAAGGCATCACTGGTTGTGACGGACCCGCCGTACAATGTAGCGGTGCAGAGCGATTCGGCTCGCCTTGTTGAAGCAGGTACCAGCTCAATAATGAACGACGATATGCCTGCAGAGGAGTTTGCGGGCTTTTTGCGTGCTGTCTTTGAACAATATGCAGTGGCTATGGAACCTACTGCAGCAATCTATGTCTTCCATCCATCGTCTTATCAACGGGAGTTTGAAGATGCTATGAATGCAGCAGGGATTACGGTTCGGTGCCAGTGCGTTTGGGTCAAGAACGTAGCCACCTTTGGCTGGGCACAGTACCGCTGGAAACATGAACCGGTGTTCTATGCCTATAAGAAAGGCAAAGTCCCGGCTTGGTACGGCGATCGCAGACAGACAACGGTATGGCGGGCAGGATTGCCGACGGAAGACCCACTTCCGGAGACAGTTTGGGAGGTTTCGAAGGGGGATGTGACTAAATATGTGCATCCTACGCAGAAGCCGTTGGAGCTCCTGGCCATTCCGATCCGGAACAGCAGCCGGCGTGGGGATACGGTCGCTGATTTCTTTGGCGGTAGTGGCTCTACAATAATGACCTGTGATCAGCTTGATCGCTCCAGCAGGACTATGGAGCTTGATCCAGTATTTTGTGATGTGATCAAATTGCGGTACCAGGCGGCGACCGGCATAGAGCCTGTTTTGGTTAAGCGAACCGATGCTGCAGTATAATGGACGTCATGTTAAATGAGTTAAGGATACTCTTTTTAAGCTGACGGGCAGTTTAATGGAACCCTCCATGTTTCGAAACGTAATTATTTTATGATGTGATTAACTCTGAGTATATTCAATAAGTGAGGTGTAACTTTGTCATCAATTTTACTAATGATTTTTTCAATTAATTTTGCTCTCCTACTTTTGCACGAAATGGATGCAATAAGAGCCAAAGAATGGAGAATGTTTATAATCCTAAAAGATATGGAAGATAAACGTGCATTCAAAGTATTTACAATTTTGCATCTACCGCTATATACTTTTTTACTGTTTTCATTTATAAGTCAACATCTTTTATCTTTCGTAATAATAGATCTATTCTTAATTTTTCACTCGATCGCTCATTTTTTCTTTGAGAAGCATCCAAATAATAATTTTAAGAACTTATACTCAAGATTAATTATATATCCAATGGGCTTATTGGGTTTGTTACATCTTGTTGGGTTAATGTATTTTTAAAGGAGACGTAATCCGTTTCTCACTTCGGTAAATAACCAGTCTTTCGAGTTGGATTTTTAGCAATAGGTGTTGGTTAAAATAATTGCATATTACACTAACGGGAAACGATAGTTCAGTATCAGCCACCTATTGATTAGGTGGTTTTCTTATGCCTATAAATCCCTATCCAAGAAAACCGCGCAAAATTAAAAAGAGGACGCGCTAACGTCCTCTCCATCACCCAGGGTATCCCCCGGCTGAGACAGCGGCGCGCCACGCGTGGCATTCACAGTCATCCGCTGTCTCGCATTCCATCATAACGGAAAGTCGAGGGGTACGTAAATGGGAACACAAGATGAAATTTTAATGCAGCATGAGCTTGAAATCATGGCTGGTATCCTGGAGAGTAAGGCGCAGTATCGCAAGATTGTCAAGGCCGGCATAGCCAAGTGGGTCAAGGACTTCCAGGACGGCCGGATTGAGATTAAGACAGTTGATGACCTGAAGAAGCTGATTGAGATCGATATCGAATTGCAGAAGGATGAATTTTAGTCTGATTTTAATTTGTCAGTTTTTTTATTATCGGTAGCCTCATTAGTAGAATCGACGGTTGGTACTTCTTTATGAATTTCCTCCGCAATTAACAAGTGCTTATTTATAAATATATTTGATCTTGCTGTAGCAAAATTATTTATGAAAGAATACAAATTGACGAAAATTATCAACATTAAGAGTAATGAGACTAAATTAAAAGCTAGGTCTCCAAAACTAAATAAAGTTTCAAAATCTTCTTTGAATAAGGCAATGCTTATTGTCACTATTACTGCTGTTAAGGGGATAATTGATGAGATCATTTTAAAAAGATCCTCAAATCCTTGATCCTTACCTTTTGATTCTTTCAAAAACTTTAACTCTAGAATAATCCGCTTCATATTAATATCTGGGTCGCTGTTTATGTGAGTATATGCTTTAATAAGTTTTGTTACCTCATCATAACAGTTTAGACTTTGAGTGCAGATTGCCCTTTCTATTAGATTCTCAACTTGTTTTCTTAGCTTGACATATTTACTTCTTTCCACCCAAATCAATAAAATAGTTAAAAATAATAAAAATGCAGTAGCGATCAGGTTTAATATAGACATCAGTATCATCCTCCTTTTTCTTATATCGGAAAATATTGAGAGAGGTTTTAACTTAGGAGGTGGTGAAATGTAGCATGGCCAGAGAACGCAGTCCCGAGCGGGACAAGGCAAGGCAGATATGGCTGGAGAGCAGCGGGACGATGAAGCTTAAGGACATCGCAGCTGCTCTTTTTGTTGGTGAAAATAAGGTCCGTAAATGGAAGTCAGTTGACCGCTGGGAAGAGGAGCTCAATGGGAACGTTCCACCTGAATCCAAAGGGAGCGTTCCAATTGAAATGAAAGAGAACGTTCCACATCGCGGCGCTCCCAAAGGGAACAAAAATGCAGTCGGTAATCGAGGCGGTGCTCCCCCAGGCAATCAGAATGCAAAGGGAAACAGCGGTGGTGGCGGTGGGCCGCCTGGCAACAAGAAGGCAGTCACCACAGGCGAGCATGAAACCATTTGGTTGGATGCGTTAACCGAAACCGAGCAGCAGCTCATCGATCAGGTAGATACTGACCCGATCATCCAGGCGAATGAATCCCTTTACCTTCTAACGATCCGTGAGCGCCGCATGATGCACCGGATCAAATCCCTGATGGATGGGTTATCCGAGACCGAGCGCAGTGTGCTCTACGAGATGAAGGCCATCAAGGAAGTCGCGGAGATCCATGATGAGAAGACCGGCATTACGAAGAAGATACCGCACAGTCGAAATGAAATGATGGAATCGAAGATTGAAGAGAAAGGCTTTCGAAAGTTAGATGATATCGTGAAGCTGGAAGAAGCTCTGACTCGCATCCAAGATAAGAAGATCCGTGCTATCGAGCTCAAGAACCGCCTAACTGATGACGAGAAGCGTATTCGCATCGAGACTATGGAGTATGAGTTGCATATGCTTCGTGGCGGTGGCAAAGATGATTTTGAAGACGATGGCTTTATGGATGCATTGAAGGGTCGAGCGGCGGAGGTGTGGAACGATGGGGAAACTTAAACTCAAGCCGCCAGCGTTCAAATGGGCTCCATTCTCTAACAAGCAGCTTAAAGTGCTGACATGGTGGACACCTGAAAGCCCACACCACGATAAAGATGCAATCATCTGTGATGGTTCCGTCCGGGCAGGCAAGACGGTCTGTATGTCATTCTCCTATATAGCCTGGGGGATGGACACCTTCCGAGGAGAACAGTTCGGCATGTCAGGGAAGACCATTGGTGCGCTACGGCGTAATGTGGTCGGGCCTCTAAAGCGCATGCTGGCCAGCCGTGGGTATCATGTTCATGACAATCGATCTGAAAATGTTTTGACTGTGACCCGGGGCTTAATAAGCAACCGGTTCTTTTTATTTGGTGGACGAGACGAAAGCTCACAGGATTTAATCGCCGGGATCACACTGGCTGGTATGTTCTTCGACGAGGTTGCCTTGATGCCGAAGTCCTTCGTCGACCAAGCGACTGCTCGTTGTTCCGTAGATGGCGCCAAGCTCTGGTTCAACTGCAACCCCGCAGGACCGTATCACTGGTTCAAAAAAGAATGGCTGGACCAGTTGCAGAAGAAGCACGCACTGCACCTACACTTTACAATGGAGGATAACCTGTCTCTCTCCGAGCGGGTGCGTGAGCGGTACCGTCGAATGTACAGCGGGATCTTCTATCAGCGTTACATCTTAGGGCTTTGGGTCATGGCTGAAGGGGTAATCTTCTCCAAGTTCAATGATGCGATTCACAAAAAGCCGCGGGACTGGTTTCCGGCCAAGTTTGATCGAAAGTTTATTTGTATTGACTACGGGGCCAACAACCCCACGGCATTTCTGAAATACGGAGTTCGAGGGAACGTCTATTATGAGCTGGATGAGTATTATCACAATATCCGCCATAAGGGTGAGAAAACGAATGGTGAGTATGCGGATGACCTGGAAGCTTTTCTTGATGGCGATGAGTATTCGATCTTCATCGACCCATCAGCAAAGGCTTTTATTATTGAACTGAAGAAGCGGGGGATCAACAATATCCGTGCTGCGGTGAATACTGTACTAGATGGTATTCAGACGGTATCTAACCGATTTCAGAATAATGAACTTTATATCTGTGCTGATAACACCAATTCCCTTCAGGAGTTGGTGTCTTACGTATGGGATGAAAAAGCCGCCGAGCGCGGTGAGGATAAGCCCATTAAACAAAATGATCATACCTGTGACGCGCGCAGGTACGGTATCCATACGGATTATCTGTTGCAGCGTGTGAAGCAGCGTAAAAAAGAGAGAGGAGCGATCTGATAATGACGTGGGGTGGGTGTAAGGCATGAGTGGCGAGGCACAGTGGTTCCAAATATCAAAAGCAGAGGACAGGCATATTCCCTCGAGTGCACAGCTACCGGATAGCTTTGAAAACCTATACGATCAGCACGGGCTGCTTCCGTTTCCACCAGGTAATGACCCTGCCTCCTGCAAACTACTGGTGAAAAACAGTAACATCATTCCGCAGTGCATCGAGGCGTACAAGCGAAACATTGCTGGATATGGTATTGCTTTGGAGTACCTCCCTGGTGAGAGTGATCAGACCGCGCAGGAGGAGTGGAACAAGGCTGATAAGTTCTTGGAGACCTGTAACCTGGAGGATACGCCGGATGAGATTATCGGCTCCTTGATTGAGGACATCGAGAGCAGCGGGAATGCAAATGTGGAGGTCGCCTGGCCTGCCGGCAGTGAGTTCCCGACACTCTACCGAATCAATCCGAAATTCGTTCGTTGTACCCGGGAGACGGATAAGGTGACGATCAAGCGTAAGCGGCTGATCCGGTCATCGAAGAAGGTAGAGGAATTCTCCCAAGATATCTATGCCCGGAAGTATGCCATGAAGAGAGGGCAGTCCGTGGTGTGGTTTCGGCCGTTTGGAACCGAGGGTCAAGGCAATCAGATCATCCCGCTGAAGCTAGGTAACGATGGACCATATGGGGAGCCGCGCTGGTTCGGTAATGCCCCAGGCGTAGTCGGCAGCCGGGAGGCGGAGGAGCTGAACGTTTCCTATTTCTCCAATGGCCGCATGCTTTCCATGCTGCTGACTGTGACCAATGGCCGACTGACTAAGCAATCGATGGAGCTGTTGCGAAATGTAAAGGGGTCGCAATCCCAGGGCGGCATACTCTACTTGGAAGCGATCGGGGAGGAGACTGGCGGACCGTTGGATGAAAAGGTTGAGAAGGTGTCTATTAAGCTGGACAAGCTGAATGATTTGCTCCAGCAGGATGCCTTGTTCCTGGAATACGGGAAGGACAAGAAAGCCGATATTCTCTCCGCGTTCCGGCTGCCGCCGATCTTGGTAGGCCAGAGCTCCGATTACAACCGCGCTACGGCGCAGGCCGCACTGCGGTTTGCAGAGGAGCAGGTCTTTGAACCGTACCGCAAGTGGATCATGGACGAAATCTTTAATAAGCGTTTATTCCCGGCCATGGGCATCTTCCGCGTACGGGCAACTTTGCGTGGACCGCGTATTATTGATCCGGAAGACCGCAAGGCGCTGCTGGACTTTATCGCAGACCGAGGCATTATGTTGATCAGAGATTTAATCCCGATCGCTGAAGAGGTACTTGATACAACGGTCGATGAGTCAAAATACACTGATGAATATTTGGATACACCGATTGCTCAACTGATTAATAGTCAGCCTGCATTAACTGTGCCAGAACCTAACTCGGATGTAGACAATCTGCAAGAGCAGGTATCCACCATTGCCAAGCGTCTGCTGCGTCAGAGTCATGATGAGGTAGTCGGCCATGTGTAAGGATTGCTGGGAGCTTATCGCCAAAGCGGACGATACAGAGTTTCTGGATAGCTTAGAGCTGAACCATGCGGAGCGGGCGGTGCTAGAGGAGCTGTACAAGCATGGTGAAAACCGGATAGTTGAAATCCTTGAGCTGCAAGGGAAGGCGTTGCATGATGCGATTCTGGAACTCAGTGAGGAGTTGCTGATTGATATTGGTGAGCTTGGGAAGGTTCTGCTGTCTGTTCAAAGCGGGGATCTCTTTACGGTACAGTTCGAGCAGGCGGTATATGATTCCTTCACTCCGCTGTATCACTTAGCCGGTGAATCTGAGCTGATGGTGCTGAACACCGACAAGACCTGGTCCACGAAGAATAAGGCAGCATCCCGGTTCGCAAAGAATCTGCAGAAGCTTGTTCCAGATATGAACGGGACCAGTAAGGATGTCATGACCCGAGCATTTCAGAAAGCTATTAAGGAGGGAAAGACTCCTTCTGAACGGGCGCTGCTCGTACGTGAGATCAGCGCGGCGGCCGCCAAAGGTGATGTTGGTCCATTCAACATGGAGCGGGCTATTACCGTTTCGCGAACCATGAGCACGGCAGCGGCCAATGGCGGTAAGTTTGAAGGCTGGAAGCAATCCGAGGTGGTCACCGGCAAGAAATGGCGTTCTTCTAAAGGTGACAGGACCCGAAAGACACATAAGAAGGCTAACGGACAGATTCAACAATTGGATAAACCGTTTACTGTTGGAAAAAGCAAATTGATGTTTCCGGGAGATCCTTCTGGACGTGCCGAGGAGATTATCCGCTGCAGGTGTACGATGCAGTCTATTATGCAATAAGAAAAGTAGTTTCATAAAGAGACCTTCTTTGGTAGATTTAGTTTATTGAATGAAGGAGGATTTTTATGGATAAAGAATTGGTTAGCAAGATACAGAATTCAGGACAAGCCTTTCAAATCAGAATTAGAGACAGAATAATTGATTTAGGTAAGAAAAAAATGAATTTTAGTGGGTATATTCGACAAATAGTATTTCCATGTTACTTCTATTATTTTGATGGGAATGAACTGGTGGTTGAAAATTATTTATCGGTGATTCACGAACAATTAATTGGTATGAGAAAATATAATGTTCTCTTTCCTAATGGGAAGGTATTGAAGCTTTCAAGAAGAGAGATAAGCCATATTTACGGTCCTGTGAGAACTTACAATGATGAAACTATTTCAATTGCTAAAATACACAATTTCACAGGAACGGGAATTGGAAATTTAAAAAGAGAATTTAATACCGATGAAGAACACGTTCTAATTTCTGAAGCACAGATGAAAGTAAATGCTTTATTTAACGTTCCTTTCAGAGAAAGACATCGCTATACAGCTGTAATAAGAGATATTTGTAGAAAGCGTCAATTGAATGGTGGACTGTATTATAAGTGGTATGAAGAAGATGGTCCTTATGAGTTGTGTAAAGACATTATAGATGTGCATGAATTTATAACTAATTCTACAAAAAGTCGCGAATAGCGGCTTTTTGTATTGAAAGGAGGTGAGAACAGAATATGAGCTATAAACTGAAAGATGCTAAAATCACGCACATCTCCCTGGTTGACAAGGGCGCCAACGGCGTGCCGTTTGCCATTATCAAAGACGCTGGGAAGAACGCCATCCAGAAGCAAGTCCAGATCGCCAAAATCGACGATGATAAGCGGATTGTCAAAGGCGTGGTGTATCAGCCGGATGTGGCAGATGCACATGACGATCAAATGGATGAAATAGAGATTGAGAAGGCAGCCCATCTCTTCATGGAGAAGCAGCATACTTACAACATCGACAAGCAGCACGATCTCGAGGCCGACAAGGGCTTTGTCATTGAGTCGTACATTGCTCCTTGCGACATGACGCTTGGTGAGCAGCAGATCATCAAGGGCTCCTGGGTGGCAGCTGTGAAAGTAACGGACGACGACACTTGGGAGGCTATCAAGAAAGAAGAGATAACCGGATTTTCAATGTGGGGTGTAGGTAAGCGGGAAGAGATTGAGGAGGAAGAGGAGGTATCCAAGGGAATTTTAAGTCGAATAGCCAAAGCGCTGGGCCTGATCGAGAAGGGCGCGGTCGCTGATAAATACCATAAGAACCGGAAGAACCGAGAATTTTGGGCTGCACAAGATGCCCTTAACTCGGTTCTTTTTAATTGGGACAGTTATAACAGCGGGATGGAAACCGATGCGGAGACCATTCGGGAGGCACTACAGGACTTTGTGGACATCGCCGAGGACGTGTTGACCAAGGAGGATATCGTGAAAGCTATCGGCGCGCCGCCTGAAACCATTGCAAAAGCTGGCAAGAAGATTTCTGCCGGCAACCTGAAACATGTCGATGATGCTATTGCAGCTCTGACCGAACTGAAAAATAAAACGGCTCCTGAAGAGGAAGAGCCTGAGGAGGAAGACGATTTGAAAGCTGAAGATATTGCAAAGGCTGTAACGGCCGCACTGGCCCCGATCGCAAAGCAGGTGGAAGGCCTGACGTCCGAGATTGCGGAGCTTAAGAAAGAAGAAGGTGTCGAAGGTGACCAACCTGCAGGCAGTGCTGCTTCGACTACGACCGCAGAAGAGAATGCAGTTACAGAAGCCATAGCAAAAGCTCTGGCACCACTAAGTGAGCAGATGCAGACGCTGGCAGCAGATGTGCAACTGGTAAAGAACAGCCGTGGTGCTTCCGCGCAAGGTGATGAAGAAGAAATCAGCAAATCAGAAGGCGCCGTTAGTTTCGGACGCTTCCTGTAATTCGAAGGAGGAATGCAAATCATGAGAACAAACGGTAACATCGCTAGTACGAGCATTCGTAAATCAACCATCGTTACACCAATGGACCAAAATGCCTTGAACTATGAGGAAGTTGAAGCTTTCACGGATATGGCGTATGAAGCTAATGGCTTCCTTAAAGGTATTCGTCATGAGAACCGGAAGAGTTCAAAAGGGACAATTGATAAGGTAGGTGTACGGGGCCGGAACATGCGTAGTAAAAAAGAGGATATTATGGCTTCCAACACACCAGGGCTGACCTTTCCACAAATTCCATATTCAGTGGAACCAGTAATTGTTCCTTTTGATATTACCGAAGAATTCATCCGTCAGACTCAGCGGGTACGTGGCCAAAACGCAGAGGACATCATCATGCGGGCTATGGCAAACAACTACGGTGAGAATATGCAGGACATCGGCTTTAATGGTGATACTGCAACCCCGAACACCGACCCTGACTATGACTTTTTGAAAATCAATGACGGTTGGTTGAAACTGGCCAGAACAACTGGTCATTATTTAGATTGGAAAACACTTTCGGCTAAAGAGAAAACAGGGATTTTGTTTGAGGTTGAGCGTGCGATACCAACCCGGTACCGAGCTGGTGGGGTGTTTAAATATTTCATGCATCCAAATACCTTCAGTGAGCGACTTCAGATGCTGGCTGAGAAGGACACCAGCGCATCTATTCAGTTGCAGATCTTGGGGGGCACGAAGAAAGTCAACGCTTACGATGTTGAAGAGGTCTGGAGTATGCCGGAAGGAGCCATTCTCTTTACTTATCAGCCGAACTTTGCAATGGTCCACACCTACGATATGCAGATTCGTAAGACGACTGAGGGCAAAGAGGCGATTTGGACGGATAAACGCTTCTATGCAATTCATTCCGACTTCGACGCTATCTTCGAAGAGCCGCAAGCTCTGGCCTACGTGGAAGGGGTGGAATTTTAATGCCTTACGTAACTTACCGAGGTAATAACGCTTCTCTGCGGTTGCATAGTATTCGATTTGAGCCGGCTAAGCCAGTGCTAGTGGAAAACGAGACTGTGCTGGAGCACTTACGGGATGATCCTGATTTTGAGGTCAATGAGGAGAAGATCATCCCACTGGAAGATCTGACAGTTCCCCAACTGAAGGACAAGGCGAAGAAAGCCGGTATTGAAGGTTTTGCGGATATGAAGAAGCCCGAGCTTATCAATGAACTAAAGGCACTAGAAGGCGGCGGTGTGCCTGATGCTAACAACGACACTCCTTAAGGGCCGTAGCCGTGTCAGCGCCGTGAAGGAGGCTACTGACGATCAGCTTGAGCAGTACATTGATGACGCACAGACCCGGATCGAGCTGTATTTGCCTGTTTCTTTTCCGGAGGTGGCAGATAAGCAGCTCATGCTGGCCTGGGTCAAGCTGGCGGAGTCGCTGGCTCTACAGGATAGCGAAGAATACCTGGCTTCCGTTGCCCGCGGTTATTCAGCGGAAAGTGACGGCGCTTGGACATATACCCGGCAGGCAGTTGAAGGGAAGACCACAGGCAATGCTGATGTGGACTCTATCCTCTTCCTGTGGGTCAAGAAGCAGCAGTCCGGGCCGAATGATGGGAACATCACGGCCTATTTGCTATGAATCACCGCATGAATACCCCGTTGGCAGTGTACCGGGTCGGCCGCCAGCAGGATGCGGACAATCTATTCAGCGATCGGAAGGCGGGTAAGGTCGCAGATCTGAACTGTTTCGTTGTTAAGACCCAGACCGATGTCAAGGCAGAATCCATTCCTGTCATATACATTGTCAAAAAGACAATAGGTGTGCCGAAGAATGCAGACGTCCGAATCAGTGACGAAGTGTTACTGTTCGGACGCAGGTATCTGGTAATTGACTCTAACCCACGCCGTTACTGGCGTGAGTTATTGGTGACTTGCGAGGTGAAAGGCAGTGAACATGCATGATTTTGATGGTTTAGCGAAGAAATTCAAGAAGCTGAGCGACGAAGGGGTTAGTCAGATCCTTAAGAACATTGTTGAGGCTGTGGGCGAAACACTTTTGAACCTGGTCATCGATGAGATTGATAAACAGGATCTGATTGACACTGGATTGATGTGGAACTCCTTTACTCGTGGAGAGGATAACAACATTTGGGAATGGGATGTAGACCGTAACTCTATTTCTATCGAAGTGGGTTCTAACCTTCCTTACGCACGCCATCTCAATGATGGTTACACCATCCACAAGGCTCACTTTGTCCCCGGCTATTGGGCAACGAATGGAACATTTGTCTACGATCCCAGGGCGAAGACCGGATTTATGGCTAAGCCACGATCGTTCATTGGTCGGCAATTCTTTGACATCGCTGTTCAGCAATTGGAGGGCGGGATGAATGCTTTGATAATGAGTCGGCTAGAGAAGGAATTAGGGAGGATGCTGTCATGATAGATGTAGGGTTGAAAGTCTGGGCAGAACTCGTACAGCGGGTATATCCGGAGCTACCAATTCTCCGGGATAGATCTCGCTGGTTAGCGGGGCAGTTTGATCGCCCTAGTGTATTTATCGAGACGGATCTGGTATCCGATAAAGTACACACGCCACGGGCAGACCGAATCATTGAGGATGTAGGGTTAGTCTTTCATTACGACATCGACCGAAGTGTGGTAGAGGAAGACGGAGAGCCCATTCCCCTAGACTTATCAACCTTCTTCCTTTACCTCCGCCAGCGGCGGTTCTGTGTGGTTTCGCAGCGCTTTGGAATCATGATGGTTATTGAGGCTCCACGCACGCGGCCGCAGAATGATCGGATGGAAGTTACCTTCAGGTATTCATACCTTTTACATGTGCCGAAGTTGCTTGTGAACGATGATGGAAGTCCAGTTGAAAAGATCAAAGACTTTTATATTGAGCAAAGCTGAACTTACTGTTCGATTCTTTTTTAAGCTAACGGGCAGGATAATGCTGGTAAACGCCGAATTCACCTATGTTATCAATGGTTAATAGGGGGCAGTCCATGGAAGGAAGCGAATTGTATGTTTATCACATTGTCACCAGAAGAAAAATGGACATTGGGCAGATAATTAGCTTTGACAAAAACCAAAAAAATACCTTGTATCACTTCTTTTTTGAGAAGGAATGTATAAATTCCAAAGGTGAAGACTTTATTCAAATATTGCACGGTCATTATACAAATGACGGCTTTAAGATGGATAAAGAGAATGCAGATGTAGCTATTAGATATATGGAGCAAACAATCAGAGCCACTAGAGAAGTAATAGTTGAAATGGTTAGATTGCAAGAATATCCTGAATATCCTTCTCGATTGTCTTGCTTATACGCTGCGAAGAGCTATGAAGAAGCTCTGAAATGGAAAGGGATTTTCGATTCTTATTATCGAAAAGTCTTGCAGATCGTTAAACTTCGGGTTATTGGGAATATCTTTGAAGGTGACGGTAATCTTTTACCAAAGGAAGATGGAATTCCTTTCTCCCGAAAAATCGAACAAGCAAGAGAATATTGGAAGGGTAATATAAATAACGAACTTCCTGAGCTGTTGATTAACGGAAAAATCGAAGTTGTAGAAATAATTGATGAATTCCCCACTTAATTTCAACAAAGGCGCCTGAAAAGCCATTGAACTCTAACGGGAAACGATAGTACGGAATGTGCCGCCTAGGGAGAGGGCGGTTATTTCTTGTGTTCATAAAAAAGGGAGGGGAACTTAAACATGAGCATAAAAAAACAGATTCGCCAGCCTACTAATGCTGTTCCGGATACCCTGAACAAGAGAACTAAGCAGGAATGGATTGAGAGCGCAGTGGTTTTGAAGCGGGAACGCTTTGAAATTGCAGGCGCTCTTTTTGATTGTGAAGAAGATACTCTGCTGTCTCAGCAGGAAGTTATTCAAAAAGTGCAGGCCTATTTTGGACTGACAAAAAAGGAGGAAACAGTGAATGTCGATACAACGGAATAGACCAGGCGCGTATGTGGAGTTGCAGGCGGTTGCGAAGTCTCGTGTCCTATCGGTATCTGGCCGCGTTTTGATACCGTATCAAGCGGAGTGGGGATTGCCAAATAAAGCAGTGGATATGGCGGATCAGTCCGAGCGCTTTAAGGAATCTGGTCTACTTGTAGATGAGTTGGAACTGGCTGCAGAGAATGGTGCAACGGTAGTGGGGTATAGGGTTACCAATGGGAATGAGGTAGCTGCTTCGGTTGCAGTAGCTAGTAGCTACACTATAGAAGCTCGTTATCCAGGTACTCGCGGAAATGATTTCGAGTACCTAATTCGGGCGAGTTTGGTGGATGCAACAAAGAAAGAAATTGTCATTCGGGATACGAAAGGTATCTATGATACTGAGAATTTCTTGGTCGCTGATAAAACTGAAGCTATCAGTGTTCTGAAAAAGTCCAATATGGTTCGATTCAAGGACACAGGTGCAACGGCGTTGGCTGATGTAGCCTATACAAAGTTGGCCGGCGGAGTTACCGGTACTGCAGCGATCACGGCAGCCAATTGGAGCAGCATCTTTAATCGCATTGATGGTCTAGTGTTTGATGTCGTTTATCTACCTTCCTCGGACACAGCGGTACAAGCTGCTGCTAAGCAATGGCTGCTAGATCGACGCACCAAGGCTCGTAAGCTGGCGCAGCTAGTGATTGCAGGCGCAACATCTACGGATGATGATATTGAAGCTCACAACACCCGCAGTCGCGCTGCTAATGCTCGTTTTATCATCAATTGCTCCTTGGCTGGCGAACATTCTAACGGAAAGACTTATACTTCTCTGCAGTGGGCAGCATGGGTAGCTGGTCTTGCAGCTGGAACACCAGCGAATAAATCATTTACGGGTGTTAAGGTGCCAATGACGGAGGCAAAGGTGGACTGGAGTCACAGCGAGGTACTTAAAGGCCTAGCCGAAGGTACCCTGATGGCTACCCGAGACGGCTACGATTATATTATTGAGTCAGCAGTGAACACATTGACCACGCTTGGGGCAGGGGAACGGGAGGACTTCGGTAAGATTCGAGTTTCCATGACGATTGACCAAATTTTGAATGACATCTACGCTGCTGGCAAAGCAAACAAGGCTAAGCTGGACAATGACAAGGATGGTCGAGGAATGTTTATCGCAGCAGTCGTGAGTTATCTGAAGACACGTGCTGAACAAAAGGCGATTGGCTCAGAATTTACATTTACCGAGCATCCAACGAAGATCAGTGACATGGATTATGCTTACTTCTCCCTGTCGGCAAAACCGTTGGACGCGATTGAAATCTTCAATATTGATTGGGAGGTGGCGTAATAGATGGAACGCGAACTTATTGGCCGTAATTTATCCGTGCAGGATGACAATGGCGACTCGATTCAGACCATTAAAGAAGTAGAGGTTATTCTGAAGCCAGAGACATTGGATATTATCCGTGCGCGGAAGATGTCTAAGACGAAACAGATTGTCGGGTATGAGATCACCGTAAAGCTGGTTATGTCAAAACTGGAGTCCTCTCTTCGTTACAGGCTCTTGGCTGATTTCAAGGCAGGTAAGACGATGTTCCTGGACCGGATCACCGGCTCTCTTGAGGACATGCAGACTGGTAATGTAGAACGGGTGATGATCAGCGGTGTGCATATTCATGACGAAATGGATTTGCTGGTTGCCAAGATTGACGACAACAATGGCATCGATATCACACTTTCCGGTACCGCGAATGATTTTGATTTCATTGAACAGTTTCCGGATTATATGGCATGAATTCTTACAAGCAGCCTGTAGTTATATTAGTACTTCGAATAGGAAGGAATTGTAATAAGGTTTGGAGAATACAATTTATACAAATTCGAAGAGAATAGAGGCAGGTTATGCTTAAAAGGTACCTCATGAAATATCCTTTATGGTTCAAAATTATCTGGAGTTGTGTGGTAGTAGCATTTATTATTGTATACTTAACCGGTGTTAATCTAGTAGTGTTATTTGGTGGAATGATAGTTTTATATATAGCTAACGCTTTACGAGCTTGGAAAGGTGAAAGAAATTTAGCGATTGTCTCTCTTATATTTGCCGTCATATTTTCTTATATTTTTTATAAATTCTTAATGCTTTAAGTATCTAAATACTCAATCAGACCGTCGTAACTTTGACGGTCTTTTTCTATTCGAAAATATCTTAATGGAGGTAGTATACATGAGCGATAAATTAGAAAAATATCTATCCAAGGGCAAAGCAGGTCGGAACGATGACACCGTCACGGTGCCAGCAGACGGAGAAAATTGGTCAGTACGCCGCCTTACTACTATTGAGGTGCGCAGAGCTTATGAGCTGGCCTATGAAGACAACGGAGATCCGAAAGAATCCTATAACGAGATTGATGTCATGATCGTTAAGGCAACTGAACACGATTTCGATTGGAACAACAAGGATTTGCTTCTGGCGTTCAACTGCATCAGTAAGTATGAGTTGCCACCGCGTATCCTAGACAATCCTGCTGATTATTCGGAGCTTAGCAAAGCTGTGCGTAATTTCCAAGAAACAAAGGATGAACTTATGAAAGAAGCAAAAAACTCATCAAGCAAGACGGAGAAGCAAGCTGGGTAGCATCCTTTTGGATTAACCAGAAGCGGCTGCCGGCTGAGATCCTGCCTTATGAGGTGGATAAGCAGCGGCAGTATTTTTTCTGTCTTGCCGCGGGGATGATTGCTGAGGAGGAAGCCAAACGCCTGGCTAACAAGAAATAGTCAGGAAGGGGGTGAACAATTATAGCAGCAACAACAAAAGTGACGGTCCCGTTCGAAGCACGGGATCTTATTTCAGGTGCTGTCCAGAATATGCGGAAGGTCATTCTTGGGGCGACTAATGATTTACTGGATTTTCGTCGAGCTTCTGGACAGATGGGGGAGAACCTTGTATCTGATCTTCGACGATCTCGGAGCGCAGCGGATGATTTAGGAAGTCGGATCGGTGATGCTGCAGACGAAACTCGGAGACTTGGACGAGCGAACATTGATGATATTTTCAGGCGAGCTCGCTCCGGTGCTGACGATTTGCGCAGATCAGCATCTCGTGCAGATTCGGAGATTCGCGGAATGAGTGATTCCCGGGTGCACTTAAGAGCACAAGATGAGGTTAGTCCAGTTCTTGATGGTATATCTTCCAAGATTACAACGATTGCGGCAACTGCAGGTGCTCTAGTGCTAGGTGGCGGAATCAAGGACGCATTATTCGGGAATGTCATGGATTACTATTCTGAAGCTTCCCGAAGCGCGGCCTTATTGCCTACAGCTGCACGTGATCAAGGTCTTCAGACTGTGAAAGATCTAAATGCTCAGGGCATTATTCCTTCACAGACGGAAGGGGCAAGACAATTAGCAGATCTAGCTCCGCTGGTTCGGGATAAATCACAAACTAGCGAGTTTCTGAGAGCATCTGCAATGATGAAATATCTCCTGCCAGATGCAGGGTTCGAAGAGATCAATCGCGCACTGGCACAGTCAGCTGACACGTTCGGTGAAACTTATGCTTCTGTAACTGACAGCATGATATATGCCTATGAAAAAGTCGGAGATCGACAGAAAGATCTGTTCGACACATTTTGGGAATACAGCGGTTATTTCAAAAACACCGGTGCAAACTCTGGTCAAATGGCCAACTTCTTGACACAGAGCGTGAAGGGGGGAGCCTTCAATTTCGATAAGCCTGCCGATTTTATCAAAGAGACATTCGGCGTGAAGGCTCTCGATGCGGGGGACATGGAGAAGTATTTCACTCTGCGCGGAGCTGGTAAGAACGACGCAGCAAAGCAAGCTGCCTCATTTACTGGTGACATTAACTCCGGTGAGGAGCAACGTGCAAAGGGAGCGCTAATGGCCCTAGTTGCTGATTTAGCCAGTCAGTCACAGAGTGAGTTGAAGGCTTCTCTAGTATCTCTTGGGTCGGCAACAGCTGAAGATAACGGAAATGCTGTACTTAAGACCTTTCAAGTACCTTTTCAACCTGCACCTTCTGGTATTGCAGGGACGACGGAAAGAATGGTCCAAACTCAACAGGCCGCGAATCCGATGCAGGATATTATTCAGACTCGTGCGCAGATCGATCAGCAAATGCAGGAGTTGGGAGCAAATTTATCAACAGCAGTTCTTCCAGCGCTTAAAGAGTTCAATACTCTGATCACGGAAAACAAGGAAAAAATTCAGGCCTTTGGTTCAGGAATTGTAAAAGTGGTAACAACCGCAACCGAATTGTATGGGAAGTTTTTTGACGAAATTAACGTCGGAGCTGGACTGTTGGTTGGAGGCTTTGCTGCGAGTAAAGTTTATAAGGGTTATCAAAAGAGTAAAAATGTAGCTTCTGACTTAGGTGGACTTTTCAGAAGAAGGTCATCTAGTGGTAATCAGTCACCTATAGAAGAATTAGGCACTCCTACCCGTCGTAGATTTACTCTCCGACGTGGCACCACTGCTGGATCAAATGGTGGCCTTGGCGGTGGTCTAAAATCGATTTCCTCTATGACTGTAAATGCCAGTGTGGTCTACCTTAATGAAGCTGGTGGTTTGGGTGGCTCTCTTGGTGGGCAAGGTAGTCGCTCGGGAGGTAGGTTATCCCGGCGCGGGCGCACCGGTGCTGCTGGTTCTAGCACCCGAACAACGACAGGAGGCAATGGTACAGGTGGCTCGATCAGAGCGCGTCGGGGTACTCGAACTACTAATATTCCTGATATCGATTCAATTCCAGACGTTGCTGCAAGAAGAGGACGAGTTACCTATCGTAATACCGCTCGGCTTCGGGGGACATCTGCTGTTCCGGAAATCATCTCGGATGTCTCGGATATACCTGCGAGAAGAGGGCTGTTAAAGGGACTCACTAAAGGTGGGACCAAGGCTGTAAAAGCATTAGGAATTGCAGGTACTGTAGCGGGTATCGGCATGACTGGCTATGACCTGTATCAAGCATCAAAAGATGATGGGCTTAAAGCCGGAGTATCGTCTACAGGTGGATCATTGGTTGGCGGTACAGCAGGGGGAATCCTAGGCGGTGTTGTTGGTTCGTTAGCTGGACCAATAGGCACTGCAGTAGGAGCAGCAGCAGGCGGATTGATTGGTGAAAAGCTCGGATCAATGGCTGATAATGCTGGATGGACGAAAAAGGCTGTAGATGGCATCTATTCGATCGGAGATTGGATTACAGGTAAAGGAAAGAAGAAGGAAGAGCCTGCAGTCACCGCTAAAGTAGTGCCTGAAGCTAAGGTCACCTTTGGTAACCTGACACCGGAACGAGAAAAACAATTACAGGAGACCTTCAACGCTTTCCGGGCCAATGTCGCCAAGGATGGATTAAAGACCGCGTTGACCAGTGCTGTTAACGAGAGCGGTGTAAAAGAAACGGTCGACAAGATTAAGAATACATTTGTTGGCGCGTGGAAAAGCACAGAATCGGGCAAGGCTCAGCATAATGTGCAGGCTGTTGGAGCAGCTGCACAGAAAACAGCTGGACAGACTCAGCGGTTGGGTGTAACAACGAAGACCAGCACAGCTGGAATTGTTCAGGGGGCTGGTGCAGCGGGAGCGAGTATGCTCGGAATAGGGACTGCTGTAAAGACGGCCACAGATGAAACGAAGCAGCAGCTGCTATCGATACAAACAGTTACGAGTCAGAGTGAAAGCTGGGGCAGTACCATTATTACGAGGATTTCCAAGGGGATGCAGAGTAAATTCCCTGAACTTAAGTCGACAGCAATCGGTGCTATGGGTATTCTGAACACCCTGACTGGAGCAGGTGCGGCGAAATCTTTTGTTACCTCGAGTCTTCCCAATTCCAGTGGTGGTGCCGCTTATGCAAACGGCGATATTATTACTCGACCTCATATCGGGTTGGTCGGTGAGGCGGGGCCGGAGGCCATTATTCCTCTCTCTGCAGGGCGCCGGCAACGCGGGGTGGAACTGTGGGAACGCGCGGGAGCAATGTTGGGTGTACGGGCTTATGCAAATGGAGGCATTGTTGGTGCACAACCTTTGCGAACTCAAGCTTATAAGGCTAAAGCCTACATCGATGATAATAACGACAGAATAGGTTATGGAGCCGGCTATGCTGAAGGCATCCATGGCTCACTTGAAATGGTGAAAAGGCAAGGTCTGAAGCGTTACAGCAAGGCGATGAGTAAAGCGAGCAGCCTCACTGATGCTTATAAGATACGCTCAACGGGTCATCAATTGCGTAGGCAGGCTGCCAAGATGAAGACCTTTGCCAGAAGTACGAAACTGCTTGGCAAAGTGGTTCGACCTGTTGGCTACGCCATGGACGCTTGGGATATTCTCTTTGCTGGCAAAGGAAACCGCGGGCGACAAACTGCTAAAGTAGCTGGTGGAATTGGAGGCGGGATCTTAGGTGGCGCGGCAACAGGTGCAATGCTTGGAACCTTCCTCATGCCTGGTGTCGGTACTGCTGTTGGTGGAGCTATTGGTGGTTTGCTGGGGACTATTGGCGGTGAGAAACTGGCCACAAAAATGTATGATGGTATTTCTGGATTCTTTGGCCGTCGAAAAAAGCGCAAGAAGAAGTATGCCGATGGTGGCTTGATCAGTGCTCCACATATGGGACTGGTCGGTGAAGCCGGTCCGGAGATGATCATCCCACTTTCTAGGCAGCGGAGTAAACGAGGAAGAGCATTGTGGGAACAGGCGGGTAACCTGCTTGGTGTTCGTCCCTACGCAGATGGTGGAGCGGTGGGAATGAGATCATTGTCCAGTATCCCGGTAGCGAAGACATTGGCGCAGGCACCTGCAGTGATCCGCGATATCGTAATTGAGAACATCAATATAGACTTTGGCGAACTGGCCAAGGGAATTACCAACTTTGCAGAATTTGCGAAGATGCTGACCAGTCCTCAGGGTAGAGGGTTGTTCCGTAAGGTTTTCGGCGAAGAGTTGTACAATGCTCTGGAGAGTGGGGGATAAATCATGCTGACCATGATACGCGATAAGAATCGCTTCACCTTTCCAATTACACCAGCAGAGATCCAAATCACTAGCAGCAATGAGATAGATTCCTTTGTAGTAATCACAGGTGAAGAGAAGACAAGTAAGAGACTCACTTCAAAGCTGAAGCGGGTCTCTTTTTCTGTGATCTTCCCACGAGCCTGGGAGGAACTTTGGGAAACCGGCAAAGAGACGGTGGCTTACCAGTCTCCAGAACAGGCTTGGAAGTTGATGGAGGAATGGAAGCTTAAGCCAGTTGTAATTAACTTCGAATCGCTGTTCTCCCAGACTATGTGGTTTGAGAGTTTTGAGGCTACGTACAAAGATGGCCAAGCGAATCTGCATGTCAGTTTTAATTTTGTAGAGTTTAACCCAGTTAAAATCGTGTCGTACTCCAACACCAAGCAACTCTTAAAGCCTGGTGTAATCATAACCAAATCATCCAAAAGCCGACCTAATACAACAGGGAAAACGGATAGTAAAAATAAAACTAAGAAGAGTGATAAGCAGAAGAAAGCCGAAGCAAAAACAGCTGCCGACAATAAAAAGGGAAACTTTGATTATTTGGCTCAAAAGGAACGAATTCTGGACAAGAACTCTAGTGTTAAATAAAGGGTGGGATTAAAATGGACAACTTTGCGATCCTTTACGGAAAGGAGAGTAATCGGCAGCTGTTGACGGATGCGGCAGTTGAATTATCCTGGTCTTCAGCACGAGATGAAATCGCACGTAGCGCAACTGTTCGACTTCGAAACGCTGCTGATCTGAAGGTAGCCGGCATGCTGATGTGCTTTTCATCACGGTTGAAAGGCATGGGAGTGCTTCATCACAAGAATCAGTTCTTCCATGGACCCATCATCAAGTATGAACAAAATGAGTTCACAGACGAATGGGAGGTTGAAGCTCGGGAGATGAGCTGGTATTTAGCGAAGAACAAAGGCACACGACCATACCTGAAGGGCGAGGCCGGTGCAGAGCTTCAGCGTTATATCAAGACTACCGGAATCGATTTTCGATGTCCTTCGTTAGGGTTTAACCTAGATGAACGCTATGGCACGATGTTCCATTCAGAAGTCATCTTGGATGTGCTGCAAAAGGCATATGAGCGTAGCGGCTACCGTTATCATGTAGATGTAGTCCGGTCGGATTCGAGTTTCTACCTACAGGTGGTTCGGGAAGGGACGAACACACTTGTTCCGGTCTTCATTCCAGAACAGATGGAAGCCAGTGCCGCCGGCTATAGCATTGAGGAGACTTATACAGTCGTCACCGCACAGAAGTATAAGGACGATAAGCTTGCTTCATCAGTAACTAAGACGGCAGCTGGTGCAGTTCAAGCCATGGGTCGAATGGAAGAAATCATCGAAGTGGAGGAAGATGAGGACCCGGCCACGATCGCTACGCAACGCCTGAAGGCATTGTCGCAGGCGAAGCAGATTAAAAAAATTACTGTAAAGCATGAGGACCATACACTGACAGGGCTTCGGGCTGGATGGATGGTGTTGATTAAAACGGACCATACCTCCAAGTGGATTGTAGAGTCTGCTGAGAGTAGTTTTAAGAATGGGTTGTACACTGTGAAGCTTGAACTGGAGAGGAGGGAATAACGTTGCTAAATGACGCATTAAATTTGTTGAAGGAAAAGACGAAAGGTCATATTGACGCCCGAGATACCGAACGAGCGACATTATTGAGTTGGCCAGGTAATCCGAAAATTAAGGTAGAAGGTGACCCGGAACCTTATCCTACAGATAAACTAATCTTTGCAGAATATCTGCAGGAACGCCGTATCGATGCAGTCTTTGAGGTTGAGCAACTTGAGGTATCAAAGTTAACCGGTGTCCTAACGATTCCCAGCCCCCTGAAGGTTGGAGATCAGCTTATTGTTTCTCGCATGACTGGCCAGCGGTATTATGTGCTCGGAAAGGATGTGGGCAGTAGTGGCGGATAGCTTGTTTCCTGAATTGGACATATCAGACATCGGAGAAGTCGAGCTTACAGAATCGGTTGTATCGGCCAACAAATGGACATATGTTATCGATTATCGTAACCGGTGTGCCGTTCTTACTGAAGATGGCCACCCGAAGAAGACAGGTTCTTATGCTGAGTACTTGGTTCAGACAGCGCTCAAAATCCTTAATACAGAACGCTTTCGTTATGTCTTGTATGGGGAAGAAGTCGGCGTGGAGAGATCGGAGTGGTCTACTTGGGAAGATATAGAGATCAAACGAGATATGGAGGAAGCTCTGACTGCTCATACCGAGATTGTGCGTGCTGAGGTGCGATCGATGATGCGAGAAGGACAAGAGATGCATCTTAGAATATTGATAACTGGCTTAGCGGGTCAAGTGGAACTGGAGGAGGCGATTAGTGTATGACCATTAAACTGAGTGATTTACCGTCACTCCCCTACATGCCTATCCTAGAAGAAGAGCCAGAGGAAATCTATCAACGTTGGGTGAACCGTGCCATAGCCCTGGCGCTTGAACGAGGGTTACCACCGCCGCCAACTGGAGAAGGGGAGTACTTTTATGATTTGTGGTACCCTCTTGCGTTGGAGCTTGCCGAACAGCAAATGCTATGGACGTATGGATTCCTTCAGGGCTTTCCCATCTGGGCAGATTCTGAGTATCTTGATGGTCACGGATGGGCTGCCGGCCTTACTCGCAAGGAAGGAGAAAGTGACGATACATTTCGCTTGCGTATGCTTGAACGTGCTGCTACCGAAATCGGGAGCGGACGTCGCAAAGACTATGAAACCTGGGCCACGGAGATGGCAGGTGTGGGTGGAGCTATTGCCCGTGAAAAAGAACGGCATGACAATTCCATTGATCTTTACTTGACCAACCTGGATGGACAGCCAATTACAGAGGAGTTCGCTGAGACGGTCAAAGCATGGATGTGGGAGGAGCGGCGAATCGCTGGGCATGATTTATTGGTACATCCGGCTCCGGTCTTTAATGTGCGTTTAGAGACACGATTGCTAACGTCTAGCGGTACAGATCTGACTGTACTGGCAGCAACCATTCAGCAACGTGTATTGGATTATGCAAGCGGACGGTCCAAACTAATATACAATTATGTGGCTGCCCTGCTACTGCTGCCTGGCGTGGATGATTATGAGAGTTTAACCCTCAATGGGGATGTAGAGGATATAGATCTCCCCTTGTCGTCTGTTTTAAGAGTGGAAGTGATCTTGTTATGATCCCGATGAGATATCGAGAAATGCTGCCACCTTATTGGTACGAGATTGATATGGCAGACCGGCATTTTTCGGTTTTTGAGAAAGAAATGGATGAACGCCTGCAGACGATAGATGATCTGAGCAATCAGTTTATCCTTAGGAGATCTACCTGGTCATTGTGGATTTGGGAGTGGATGTACTTCCGGAAGACTCAAGAGGGAAGTGACGATGAACGTAGAGAGGCGATACGCCGGAAGCGCTGGGGCGATCGTCCTTTTAAGCTTCCTCTGCTGCGGGAACTGGGGAATCAGCATGGCAAGTTGATAAGTGTTTCAGAGGATTTTTTAGCAAAAGAGATCCATTTTGAATATTCCTTAGTTCAACCGTTTAACATGGCAGGTCTGCAGGCTGATTTTGAGTACGTGCGTCCGGTTCATATTCGTCGAGCAGTATTTAGTTCAGCAGTTCCGACTCAAATCATTAATATAAAAGGTACTGGGTACTCGCATGGAGTAGACTTCCCGATTTGTGGGTTTGAAGTGCCGTTTGGGGGAGGGGAGTAATGGCAGACGTTATTAAGCAGTTGTTTCTGGAGAAGTTGATTTCGAATTTGAATGGTCACATCGTCAGCGCGCGGGTGAATATAGGAGGCGTTCAGACGACGTATCCTATTTACAACACAATTGTGTCTGGCATGTCTGTTCGAAAGTACATTTATATAACGGAGACGCAAGCCGTCGGCAAACAACTTTTAGGCGCTTCCTTGCTGGATGCTGAAGGCAACATACTGGCTGATCAACCTCTTCTCGTAACTAAAAACGATAAGGGGTTTTTGATTGCCTTTGAATTTGTTTTGAGATTGGAGGCGAATGCTGGTGGCGTATAACAAGCAGCAGTGGAAGGACGAGATTCCCGACTTGACCAAGCCGATAAGGGATTCCTCGGGAAAGCAAAAGACTGACCCACAAACCGGACGGCCTTTGTACGAACTGGTCCAAGAAGGTACACGTCTTACATCTCAGCGTTTGAATCACATAGAAGATGGTATTGAGAACGTCAATGAACTGGCAGATCAAAACGCTACGGATATTGATACACATAAAAAAGATATAGTTAAGCACATAACGGCTGCTGAAAGAGCGGAATGGAAAGCCAAGGAGACACCTGCAGGTGCTCAGACTAAAGCAGATGCTGCTCTATCAGCTGCCAAAACTTATGCAGATACCGCGCTGCTCGCAAAGGCAGATAAGTCATCTACTTACAGCAAAACGGAGACTGACCAGCGTATTCAAGCTGTAGTCGGTGCTGCACCGGACGCTCTCGATACACTTAAAGAAATTGGGGACGCACTGAATAATGATCCTAACTTTGCGGCCACAGTTACCAATCAACTCTCAGGCAAAGTGGATAAGGTCGCAGGAAAACAACTTTCAACAGAGGATTATTCATCTTCTGAGAAGGCGAAGTTGGCGGGGCTTACTCCTGGGGCTGGGGGGGCAGGATCGGCTACAGATGCTACGATAGGTAATCGTACTGCGGATCCTTCGATTGCTACTCCCTATAGCTTAACGGGTACTATCACGCAGTGGTTCTCTTGGCTTACTAAATATCTTAAAGCCATTACAGGTAAGGCGAACCCATTTGATACACCAGACATTACACTAGCTGCAACTAAGACGCATGTAGACAACACTACAGTCCACATCACAGCTGCAGAGCGTACTGCTTGGAATGCTGCTGAGACTAACGCTAAGAATGCTTTCATTCCCAAGACAGAGAAGGGCGTAGCCGGTGGCGTGGCTGCTTTAGACGCCACGAAGCTCATACTATCTGACGGTATTATATTAGCTAGTAGGGTTGTTGAAAGGGTATTTAACTTCTCGTTTGCCAACGGAGTCGCCAATCAAAAGATTGATGTTATTCTTCCAGTTAACGGGGGCGTTTATGAGATTGAGGTTATAGGGTCATTCAACACCATAAACACAGCTGGTAAATTAGTTAAAAGGTTTAATGGTACTTATTCTAACCCCGCATCGTACCCAACAGGATCGCAGTACACAGAAGTGACTGGAGTAGTGAAAAGCCATATATCTATTGGCGAACCTTTTTTTGACTCAGACTTGAAATGGCGAGTTCCTTTAGAATCGCGGACAACCGCACCAAATCCATTTACTGTAATCGTAAGGGTTTTGAGTGGGGGAGGAGCAGCCACTGCCCCAACGTTAAGTGCTGTTTACACAGGTACGGCTGAAACCACTCTTCCTGTAGCGGTTCAGGCTATACCAGACGACACAATAACTCAATCCGGTTATTTAATTCAGAAGCACAAACTCACGGAAAACGACGGTTCTGCAACTACTGTAATAACTGGTAGTGTAGACACTCTAGTAACATCAGGATGGTACACAGTACAGAGTACATCCGTGAATGGTCTTCCTTTAACGGGCACTACCGGAATGTTAGAGGTAGTAGGATATATGCAACGCTTCACAGAAACACCGTCTATGCGTTCGTGGAAGCGGCGGCTTAATGCAGGTACTTGGAACGCGTGGGTAGAGGACGAGAATTCAAACAGAAAGAACGTATCTAACGGGTATGCAGGATTAGACTCAGCAGGAGCAATTAACGTAGACAAAGTCATAGCCCCTAAAGTTAGAACGGGGAGCTTCTTTAGAAAGCATCTAGGATCGTTTACGACTACACAAAATGTTGCTAACGAGAAGATAGATATTATCTTTCCTGTCACACTATCTGGTTACATGGACGTGGTTATAACGGGTGCCTATGGATATCAACAGTCATTCGGAGAGCTACGTAAACGGCTAAGTGTCTACACTGCTTCACCTGATACTGGTGAATCCATAGGTACCATCTACAATCAAGAAACAAGATACGAAGAGACGATAGGACCTGTAAGTATATCCCACGCAATCTCTGACTTGTTTTATGATGCGGCTTCCAAAACCTATCGTATGCGTATATCCAAGCTACTAGTGATTAGTGGAAATACTATTCAAGTGTATATTGAGGGTCTAGCTTCTAACGCATCATATGCGGACAACTTTGATAAAGCATCATTAGGGACAGTTATCACATCAGACTCGTCGGCACCAGCACTTCCAGTTAGAACTTTTGTAAAGCCTACAACGTTTAAAGACATAGTTAACACAGAAACCTTGTCTACTAGGATGTATACAGGAACATCTTATAGGTACTCGAACTTAGCATCCTATGGTCTTGGTGGTGCTACAACAGGTACGATGAAGATCACCCTCCCTGTGGGTTGGACACAAGCAATGATGCGAATCAAGATTAGCGGATACGAGTACGTTACAGGCAAGGGCGCTTGGGAGCTACTTCTTGGGGGGTATAACTTCACCACGGGATGGGCGCAAACTACAGCGAATATCATAGGAAACCCGCCATTTAATTCAGTGCGATTCGCATATGATGGTTCAAAATGCTGTATCCTCCTAGGAGGAGTTGGCACTGCTTGGAACTTTCCTCAGATAGAGGTATCGGAAGTACTAGCGGGGCACACAGGAGCTTCAGGACTAGGCGGTGTATGGTCAGTAGCCCCGATTGCTGTGGAGACCGGGATTACCAATATCGTAAGTGTCCCAATGTCCTATGGTAATGCAAACACGCTAAACGGTTATGCTCCTTCTGTGGCGGCGGCACCTAATACTATAGCCCTTCGGAATGCTAAAGGTGAGCTGGAAGGAGTATCTAGCACATTAGTAAAAGTGGACGATACACCGATAACTAATTCCTCTTCCGGAATTATGGCGCTTAATTATAATGTCACCGGAACGGATCAGACACTCGCGGTGTCGGCTTACTTGTCCTTGATGAGTGCCTCAAACTTTTCAATGTACATTTCATACACCGACCCACGACTAGGTTTAAAAAACTACGAGATTTGTCCACTAAAACGGTTAGAGAGTGAAGCTTACGTATTCATTCCAGCTTTTATAAGAGCAAAGGCGGGCAGTGAAGTTAGGCTCATGGTGGTTCATAGTGATGATGCCTATCCAGCCTATATAACAGCATCTATCGGAAAGGAGTAAGGGGAAATGACACAGTTATGTTTGCCGGGGAACGCTTTAACACCGCACGTGCTTGAAGGTGCGAGATTCAGCGCGGGAGCGATTTATAACGGCGTAGGAACTATGAAAGACAGGGGCGGTCAGGAAGTATCAGTACCTAGCGTATACATGCAAGAGGGTTATCTATCAATAAGCCCAAGTGATATTCCAGCCGGAACATGGAACGCCATTGATAGCGGGACAGAATTTGTATATCGTGATGCGTTACATGTTTCTGCTAGGAACATCATGATGGGCATTGAAATGTTGGGGCTAGACGGTACCGCTACCTCAGACGCGAATGCAACAGCGGCAGATATCGTGTCCAGTAAAATAGCATACAGCAAAGGTCAAAAACTGGTTGGTACGATTCCAGATGTGCGCGGTAAGTCCGTAAACTTCAATGGGTACAATTATTCAGGTACAAGTATTTTGTTGGCACAACCAAGCAGTCTTGGCGTATACAATGAGTTAACAGATTTTACAGTAAGTGACCCTGATTTCGTGCCTGAGAATATCAAGTCAGGAGTTAGCATTTTCGGTAAAACGGGTACCGCTCAAATTTCCGATACAGTATCGGCTTCTGCATCAGGTGTTAAAGACACTGCTGTAGACTTCCCAGCGGCGATAAAAGCAAAACTAAATAACCTAGACCCGATCACTTCTAAAAAGGTAGCTTACGTCCTGACAATCTCGCCACAGACAGGACAGGATTACACGAACGTATATATGGGTTTCTATGGTCGCAACAGTGGTATTGCAGGAGCGTTCACAGATTCTAAATTGTTAATGAGTCCGACAACTGGATTTCTAGGTAATGTGGACTTGGTGAATATGAAGTTCACAGCTAACGCTCAAACCTTCTACTTCACACTATCGAGGGTATAAGGAAGAGTGAACTTTAAAAAATATACGGGTAGGCAACGACAAAAAAATATTCCAATCTATTACGCCCATAGTAGGCGTTTTTATTTTGCCCTCGTAGCAGTTACGGGGGCTATTTATACAAGGGGGGAAGGTAGTGGAGATTACAACGATCACAGCATTAGTAGCAGCAGTAAGCGGTGTTGTATTAGGGTGGGTAACCAGAACATCTGCATTTAAAAAGGATGTTGCACAAGAGGCTGGTAATGGCGCGTCACTACGTACTGACGTTGAGTACATCAAGCGAGGTGTGGATGATATGCGGTTAGAGCAGCGAGCACAAGGTCAGAGATTTGATTTACTTTCAGAGCGTGTGACGCGTATTGAAGAATCAGCCAAGCAATACCATAAGCGGCTTGATCGATTCGAAGAAAATAGAAGAGGTGATTTGTAATGGAATGGAATGCAGTTGCAAATTTTATTAAGCCGGAATTGCTGATGGTTGTCGCCGTGTGCTGGGTGATTGGGTATATCCTTAAACAAACGCCAAAGGTACCTGATTGGACAATCATTTACGCAGTTACTTTAGCCGCAATCATCCTAGTTGTACTGACTACTGGATTAAACGTAGACAGTGTTCTACAGGCGATTTTATGTAGTGCAGTTGCTGTGTATGGTAATCAACTGGTCAAGCAAGCAAAGAAAAGTGGTGATAAGTAATGTCTCTGACATTAGACCAAGTAAAGGCCAAGTCCGCTGCGCGGATCTCCGAGCTGCAGCCAGTCGTTAAAGCTGCTACCATAGCCCTGATTGAGCGCTGTTACGTCCGAGGAGTAAATATAGTCATTACTCAGGGGCTACGGACCATAGCTGAACAAAATGCGCTATATGCGCAGGGGCGGACAAAGCCAGGCAAAATCGTAACTAATGCCAAGGGAGGCACCAGTTACCATAACTATGGACTAGCTATAGATTTTGCGCTGTTACTACCGGACGGGAAACAGGTGTCTTGGGATTTTAATCGTGATGGTGATGGTGACAAGGTAGCTGATTGGACAGAGGTAGTTCAGGAGGCTAAAGCTCTTGGCTTCAAGTGGGGTGGTGATTTTGTCTCTATTAAGGACGCACCACACTTCCAAATGACGTTTGGGCTCACAATCTCGCAGTTACGGGCAGGTCAGAAGCCTGCTGAAACGCCTATGGCTATTGTAAAGGCAAAAATCGAAAGGTACATGAAGGAGTGTGAAGACGTGAAGGTAGATAAAGCGAACACAATAGTAAATGGAGAAAAACTGAAAGAAGATAGTGTGCTGATTGAGGGTAGAACCTACGTACCACTAGCGGCAATCGGTAAAGCGTTGGGTGCCATAGTGTCTTTTGATAACGAAACTAAAACAGCTACAATCATTACTAAGTAGTAAATTACAAAGCGTTTGGTGGATATGAAAAGCCCCACCAGTTTACGATGGGGCTTTTGCTTACCACGTATTATAGTTCGATTGATACTTAACTTGTTTGTTCTCATAGCTCTCATTAGGGTAATCACGTTTGACAGACTGCAAGTAGCCTGAAATTGCAAATGCTGCAATAATCCCTCCTATAATTCCTATGATTATGCTGAATGTTGAGAATCCGAATGTGGCAACTACTCCAATCGCAGACAATGCTACAAGTAATAGACTGAAAAATTTCATCTTTATACCACCTCCATTTTGTATATGTAGTAATTTGGAAATTAAAGTTTATACGTTATTTTGATTGAGTGGTTTCAATAATAAAATTCAGCAAATCTTTAGACTGGCTTCATACTTATTTAAGCTAAGTGGATTATAGTAATCACATAACCCCCTTATAATATAGACTTAGACGCTGCCGAATGTTGGTGGGGTCACTTTTTTGTCCTACGAGCTTTGACTGGTGGACTTTTGCAGAAATATCCTTGTTTAAGGATATGTTGGTAATTATATGGATACGATATTAGAAAATATTTGAAGAAAAGGAATGTATCAAGAAGGAGATGGGTAAATATATGGAGAATAGAGCAAAGGAGTATAACTACAAAGGAGGAGTTAAAGTGGCAGTTAATGATAAAGTAGAGATAATATCCTCAAGTAACCCTGAGATTTATGGAATGGTGGCTACTGTAATTGATATCAAAAATGATGATATAGGGACAGAGTTGAGAATAAAAGCGGAGAATGGTTTGGATATATGGATTGATGCAGAAGATGCAGTGATCTACTAAAAAAGATAAAATGTGACAAATAGTTCTAGCTAAAGTAATAGATTAACAGTAAAATGGACCTATCTACCAAAAAAGGAGGATAGGTCCATTTATGCATATGGATTTTAGATTGTATCAAGTGATTTATGCAGGGGATTTAACGCTCAACGGTCAAGTTTTATTTGAATACCTTCGAGGGCTAGCGAAGATTCCAGGAGAACACGGCTTTGAGTATTGTGTTACGAGTGAGATCGATTATGAGAATGACCTTATTTGCGGTTGTCTTAGTGAGGAATATCCACCTAATATTAATTCCGTGGACGACGATAGAAATGTTTATGTTCCAGATGTCGCTCCATATCTTAACACGTACTTCGCGATTGATTTACAAGAGCAACGTCTTTTGATTCAGCATCGCGAATACCCTGCGAATAACTTAAGTAGGCAGCAGGCGCTTGTTCGCTTAGCGACAATCATTAAAGGCGGATTTGAATTGGCATATGGAGTTGAATTCGATTATGTCAATACAAATCGCGAGGTAACTGATGATGAATTTCTTGAAGTGTTTGAACAAAACAGAATCACCCTTATGCGAGTGAAACTATATCCACAAGGAAGACTTCTTCGTGATACCGCTGAAATTTTTGAAGACGAAGAAATCAATAGAATCTGGATTGATGGTTGGAACGCTGATGAAAGCGAAACTCATGAAATGGTTCTGAAAGCACCGGGTAGGGGAGGAGCTGGAGATCTTAGAAGATCTCCTATAGCCAATAGCCTAATCAATCTACCGGTAAAAGAAATTTTGGAACTTAATTACTGGAGTGATGAAGATGGAGCTGGAAGCATGTCCCGTACCGATTTAAGAAAATTAAGAGTTCAAGGGATAGATCGCCATACACAACCTATTACTGCCATTGATCATCTTCTTATTGATTTAAGAAATAGAAGAGGTGAAATGAGAAGATTCATTGCTTTCCGGCCATTAGAATAAAATAGTCTCCCTACCTTGTATTAGGTGGGGGGTTTTTGTTTCTGGAAAAATTTTGTTTTTGATGATATAGAGTACATATACATAATATTCCAAATGAAATATAATAACTCAAAAGTTTATAAATGGGGTGGATTGTAGTTGTGGAGTCAGTTAGCTGAAATTCCTTTGATAAAGGCACTAGGATGGGGAAGTTTTGTATTAATTATTGGTTCAATAGTTACATATCTTAGAAAAATACAGGTTGTAACTTCATTAACATCCACAAAGGTTGAGAGATTACTCTTTACAAAGGAAAAGAGACTATTTGTTAACTTAATACAATATTTAATGCAAACCCTATTCGCAGTATTGGCATTTTGTTTTTTAACACCTTTTTTCTATGAATATGGTATTACTCATTCAGCTGTATTGGTGTTCATATCTGTTGCTGTTGTAAGTTATATTGTGTTGATGTACATATCTTTAACTAATGAAAATTTTTTGGACAGGAAGTTGAAAAGAGGAACTACAGCTTTGATTTCCGTTAGTATTCTGTTCGTACATATATTGTGTTTATTTATGATAATACCAGGATATTTGGCAGTTGTTTTGTTGAACGAATCAGACGCAACCAATATAAATCTAACAGGAGACTTATGGTTGCTTATTCTTGGGTTAATACTTTTTTTAATGTTTATTAGTGGTGTTCTGGTAACATTCACTCGACACACTGCAAAACTATTATTTGATAAATTCAATCGTTTTTTGGATGAATATTTTTATATTACAGAAAAAGAAACTTCTATAAAATGGTTCATATATTACCCGATAGATAATGATTATATTCTCTTAGGAAATAAAGAAGTAACTGATAATGCAACAATATATAGAACATTGGAGCGCAAAAAAGTCTTAGAAGAGAAAATCTATTTGTTAAAAGTACCTAAAATTCCCGAAAGTACAATAGAATTTAACATATAGTTTGATGGTGATACATGAGAACTACATAAAAAGATTTGGAGAGAGAGGCTGACTTTCTTACGGCATTTATCTCGCAATGCGTAGTGTCAGTATGATGTCAGGAGGAAACATCCGGATTCGATTTGTCACCTCATGGACTACGGCAGAAGTAGAAGGGTACTCTAGAGTTCATCAAAATTACTGGAGACAGTTCGAACGGGAACGATTTGAATTTAGAGCGTACATAAAGTAACACTTCAATTTAATACATAGGAGTGACCGTATTGAGCAATATATACAAAGTCCTAAAGACAGACTCTGAATTTCTAACGGCTGCTTTGTCACAGTCTCAAGTGGATATACTTGAACGGCGTGGTGATCTGGCTGGCTGCATAATTGATTGTGAGGGTCCAGTCCAGAAATGGAGCCCCGTTAGCGTTAAGGTTAATGATGCTTATTACATGAGAAGTGAATTTGAGTTTAGGATGGTTTTGGCATAAGTATGTATAACAAACACCCCGTCAACCTTAAGTGGTCGACGGGGGATTTTTTTATTTAATTAATTTAGTAATGAAATTAAGTTCAGTGAAATGTTCATTATATTTTTCCTGCATTATGCAGTACATTCAGGTAATATTCATAATGAGGATTGCCTAGTACACAATATTCATTTGGAATACCCTTCAATATAATTAGATCATTCAGAATTTTTTGAGACAAACCTTGCATAGTAAATGAAGATATAGAGTTGTTATCTACACTTTCTAGTACAATATTGATTCGTCTTCCTTCTTGTATATCTTTCCACATAAGTTCACTTTCAGAATTTTCTGACGATCCTCTATTATCGTTAACCAAACTATTAAGATATAAGATCATTTCAGATAAATCCTGTTTCTCATCCTGAGTATAAATTGAATAAAGTAACTTTGTGTCCACTATTTTATAGCACTTTGCAATGTGATCGTACTTAGCATCTGGATCTTTTTGTAGACTTTTAAAATCTTCTTTACTTAGTTCAATAGCATTGTAATTTTTTTGAAGTAACTGTTCTGCTTGGTCTAAGGTGTAATTTGATGGTAGACCAGATGCTTTGAAATTTTCATCTAATTGTTTTAGCATTATATCTCCTTAAAAGAAAGAATGTCCTCCATCTCTATTATACGTATGATAATGGGCGTAGTAAAAATTACCTGGAAGCTGATCGCAAGTTACCTCTGGACCTTTAGGTGTATTCCCACCACCCGCCAATCTCGCAACCGCATCTGCTAATGGTGCGCTTGTAGACCAGACATTTTTGGTATTTACAGTAAATATAGGATTCACTATCCTTGCAGCTGCTTCTGACAAGTCTATTGCATTGCCCACATAAAGATTTCCACCTAAAATTCGAGCGGTATAGTGATGGTATCTTTGATCTTTCTTTAAGATATCTCTTACTTCGGTAATCACACTAATAGTTTCGTACGCTACAACTAAGGCTGCTCCTATACTAAGCAAATACCCAAGCAAGGCTTCTCCAATAATAACACCGATTGGTATTACAAAGGAAGCTTGTAATTTATCCTGTTCAACCAAAAAACTCTCATTAGTTTCTAAATTTGTGAATGTAGCATTCATTTCTCCATCGTCATTAATACTATGTATCAATACTTCATAGACTGTTTCGTTTGAGGATCCATCTTCTGATTTTTCGTTTGTTACTAGTGTCATCTCTGCTTCTTTTTTATCTACAGTCATAACACCGACTATATCTGAGTCATTTTGTTCAGTTTTTCCAAAACTGCGGAACATATCGGAATTGCCAGTAGAATATCTTGCTTCAACTTCCACTTTATTCTCATCTTTAGTTATAACATGAAAATTAGGAGATATTTCGTCTGACCGCTCACTCTTAGCATATGCTTGTGGTTGGATTACGAAACAAAACATAATAGCAAAGGAGAGTAGTGTTGAAATAATAGGCTTAATAATAGATCTTTTTTTGTTCAATTTTATCCCTCTTTCATTAAGTTAGTTTGATAAGGAACCGTTTCCATAAACATTGTCGTATCCTTTGTTGCCCAGATCTTTTGAAAGGCTCGTTAAATCATTTTTAATAAAAGTATTAATATTTTCGTTCTTAGAATAGTCGTTAATCAGGAGTAGATTTGCAATAGTTCCAGTGATATGAGCAGTAGCAAAAGAAGTCCCGTTATAAACAGCATATTGGTCATTTGGAGCCAAGCTAAGAATATCTTTGCCAGGTGCACTAAAGTCAACTTTTCCTCTAGACGCTAGGCTAAAAATATTTTCTGTGCTGTCTATCCCTGTAACGGAAACAACCTCCTTATATGCTGCTGGAAACTCAACCTCTGAACCCATCTTATTACCCACCGCAGCAACAACAATAACTCCATGTTTGAGTGCTTTCTCAACGGCTGTCTTTAATTGTGGATCATCTCTCATGATTCCAAAACTCATATTAATAATATCCGCATCGTGATCGATAGCCCATTCAATACCTCTCACAAAACTCTCAATTTCACCTTTACCTTCATCATTTAATACTTTAATAGATAAAATCTTAACATGAGGGGAAACCCCTACTAATCCGAATTCATTGTCATTTGCAGCAATGATACCTGCTATTGCAGTTCCATGACCTAATTTATCAAAAACTGGCTCTTCCAAATCAACAGCATTGTATTGAATTATGGATGTGTTCTTTAAATCTTCATGTTGCTCATCAATCCCACTATCCATAATAGCTACTTTAATCACTTTAGAGATTTTGTTAGTCAAGGTGTACGAGATCTTTTGATTTTGATAGAGAACTCCCCAAGGTACTTGCTGTTTCTTATCAAAATTGATGACACTGGCTTCTTTAGGGCTAACTATTTGATAATGGATATCACTAGAATGTTTGAAAGATGAAAATGCTAAACAGAGCCAAACTGTAAAGATTATCAATACCGCAATTGAAATTTTATGTTTATTTTCTAATATAATCCTCTCCTCTTAAATTTAGGTAAATTTCTTCGGATTTCCAATTTATTGTATTATGCAAAAATGTTTTAGTAAATACAAATTTGGAAAATAAATAAAAAATAATATAAAAATATCATAATATATACATATTTGATATTTTTATATTTCATATCCATTACTAAAATTGCTTTCTAGCAATCTGATTGAAAGTGATTTTATTACATTAGTTAAGGATCAAAAAAGATGTATAGAGCGGATCGTTGAATGAAATAGTGTATCAAGATAAATCAGGGAAGATATCTCAACGTAAAATTGAAGTAATGGGGATTCTAGGAGATCGTATCCGAGCAACATGCTTATCCACTGGAGCACAGCGCGTATTCTTGGTAGCAAATATCCTTGCTTAGCCAATGTAAGAGAAGCGCTATGCTTAGTGATACGGGCCGAAAGTTGCTGATGATTATGCGGCATTGCTCGTTGCATCATGGGTACATGCCTACGCTAGAGGTACTGGAGACAAAGAGTGGGCGGACACCATAGAAGATCCGATCTGGGCTGCAGGAATTTACAGAAAATAACTACATTCTGTGGGAGATTAAGAAACCATCAGAGAGTGCAGTTTTCGTTGAGGGATGGGAGCGAACAGAGGATCGATCAACATCAGTTTCATGGGGCTTGGACGGTGGTCATATAGATTACTGGACAAATTACTAGGAGTGCAGACATCATGGTTAAGAAACTGGAGAATATTTGGGATTGCAGCAGAATAATGCTACCGGAGCATAAGCTTCGAATTATCAGTGATGAGCGGGGGTAGCAGTGGAGGGACTGTAAAAAGCCGGTGCTTGACGCACAGGAGTGGGAATTGATTGATCGAGCGCTTGCTTACTCGAAACGGCATCGGAAGCAGATAACAATCACTCAGTTTGAACCCGTTCAAGATATTAAGATCCGGGGAGTTGGGATGGCCATAGACAGGCAGCTACGACGGAGTAAGCTGCAAATGGAAAATGATTATGACTTGATTAATATTGACGATGTGATTCAGGTGACAACATAAAAAAATGCCCCGGATGCTTTCACCGGGGCATAACTATTATTCCTCAAATAACTCATCCATTAAACTATCGATTTCTTCTTTCCGCGAGGCTGTAGCCTCAGTATCAACTATGACCTTGCCTTCTTCGAAAATAAGCGTGTCTCCAGGCTTAACCTCCGCAGGTAGTTCTGATCTAAGGACATCTTCGGTTCTACCATCAAATTCAATGACGGCATACTCACCCTCGAAACGATCAATGATTCCTTTCTGCATTTACTTGCCCCCCTTAGTCGATGTAAAGGTGATTTTATTTCCATCACTTATTGCAGTAATTGTACCTTTTTGATCAGTTCGTAACACTGAAGTATTCGCATTTTTTAACCTTGTAAGAATCCCGGAATCTGGATGCCCGTAGTTGTTTTTACCGACACTTATTACCGCATACTGTGGTTTAACGGCGTCGATGAATGCTTTGCTAGTTGAACTATTGGAACCGTGATGGCCGACTTTTAATACATCAGCTTTTAAATTCATGCCATCGGCTAACATATCGTTCTCAGAAGCCTTTTCAGCATCACCAGTAAAGAGGAAGGACTTGTTCTTATAGGTGACCTTTAAGACAGCACTCCAGTCGTTAAGATTATCCCCATACGATCTAATAGGAGCCAGAAACTTTGCCTCAACACCAGTTAAAGGAATAGTAACACCTTTAGTCACTGCTTTGATGGTACGTCCTTCATTCTTCACAGCGGTTAAAAAATCTTTGTATGTTTCAGTGGTATGTGATACCTTTGGTGCGTAGACCGATTTAACATCCAGCGCTTTGAGAACATCATCTAACCCACCAATATGATCTGCGTCAGGATGTGTCGCAACCAGGGCATCAAGTGTCTTTACACCAAGAGCATCTAGGTACTTTACTACATTCTTACCCTGATCGTTATTACCTCCGTCAATGAGGACATATTGATTATTCGGAGTCCGAATTAGAGTAGAGTCACCTTGTCCGACATCGAAAAAGTAGACCTGAAGAGTACCAATGTTCTGTTTCTTTGGTAAAAGCAAAGTTGGAGCTGGCGTAGCAGTAGGCTTTACTGTTGGTTTCGGAGTAGGTTTAACAGCTGGTTTAGCAGTGGCAGCTGGTTTTGAATCTGAACTTCCACCATTGTGGTAATGGTATTCTCCATCTTTCAGTCCCCACTTTGCGCAATTTGTGCGACAATAATGACCGCCATTTGCATCTGTGCGTCCTGGATGTGCCTCAGCAAGTACAGGCATCAACAATAAAACAAGTGACATGAAGATTGGTACAATAATTCTTTTCATAAAAAAATAAATACCCCCAATGTATGATTCTGGGAGTAGTCTATCAGAATAAGGTAATATTTTCTACTTGATTTCGTAACTATTTAATTTATCTTGGTTGTGTTCGTACGAAAAATTAATTTGTTCTTCTATTATATAGTCTGAAAAAATGAGGATATAGAAGGGCACATTGGTCACAAATTTGGTCACAAACTCATTTTAATTAAGTTTAATCGATATTAGCTAATCCCAATAAAAACAAGAGTTTTTGAATAGAGTTTAAGGCATTTATGCCTTTCCTCTATATCAGTTGGTTAGAGCGGTCGGCTCATAACCGATTGGTCGGGGGTTCGAGTCCCTCAGGGCCCACTTATCAAAAACCCTTACTTTGTAAGGGTTTTTTGCTGTCTGTAGGATTAGTGATATAAAGAAAATAGGATGGGGAAAGGCCGGGATTTTAAGTTTGCTAACGGATTTGCTAACGGGAATGATTTATCCACAGGTTCGAGTTGTTTTTCAGCGTATTTTTGCAGTTCCGCTTCTATTTGTCAGCGGCTTCTTCTTGCATGATCGGGAGTGGGTGTGAATATCGTTCGTTGAACATCGCTGGAGTCATACCCAGTCGCCAGTCGTTCCGCAGCTACTTTTGGATTTATTCCGATCGCCAACTAGAATGATGGATGTGTATGTCGCTGTCGCTGATGGTGGAATCTAATTTTTTTGACTCTTGCTTTTCGCACAAGTACAGTCGGTTCACTAGCAGGAGGTTAAAACTGAGTTGCTACGCCGTCGACGCAAACGGCGCAGTAAGGGAGGGATAGCACAGTGAGAAAACCCAGCCTTTTGCGGCAGTCTGAACGAGAAAATAAAGAAAAGACTGCCGCTGTGTTTTTGAACTGACGTTCTCCCTTAGTGGGATGAAAACTTCACTTGGTCTGGACTTTTAATTCTTCACCAATTAGCTTCGTACCTTCATAAATAACTCCCTGGTCATAATTCGTGATATCAAAATATCCATTGTAAAAATCCCAAACATCTGAATGATTCGAATACTTAGCAATAACGTCCAATATGCGATTGAAAAAATTAGTTGCTTCAGTCTCAGTAGGATTCCCTTCAACCATCAACCTGAATTTAAGATCTTTTTTACCATCGTATGAAGATGCTGTAGTACCTATCTCATCAAGTTGCCTAAAATACTTCTCGGATTTATCGACTGCATCACCTATGTCTATGCTTGCTTCCTGACTACAAGAGACAGTTAAGAATAATGAAATAGACGAGAGGATGAGTAAAATAATTCTATTTAGCAATGTACCACCTCCAATTTTATCAATAATTCCCTTTACTATAAGACGAAAGGATTTTAGAGAAGTTGCGCTAATCTGTCCGTTCGCTTGGTGGAGCTTTTCATGGAGAGCCATAGTGATTGTTGCACAGTACGAAGAAACACCACAATACCAATCTATTAAGGGGTGAGAGGATATGGATCGGGCGTGGTAGTTTTCGAAATCGCGTGGAACTCATGAGAGAGTTTGGCAGTATATTTTCTAGGATAATGGTTACTGCAACCGTGAGTGTTCGATAGGTGGACTGCTGCAGCTGCGAGGCAAGGAGTTGAAAGGGAAGGATGCGGTGAAGCAAATCATCTATGTGGTCGTAATGAACCGGAAACATCTAGCCGAACAAGCAAGCAGTCTCACTTTTTGGCTAACGGGCAGCATAGTTTAAGATCATACTCGGTGAACTGTATCACAAGTTGTGGTAAGCAGAAAGTTGAGTTGAGAGTAAAAGCAGCAATGTTAAAAATTGCAGATTGTTGTTTAAGTTACGGGAGTCGACACACATTAAATGCTACGTGAGGATTGAAAGACTGAAAGATTGATGAATAAAGGGATGCAAGCGATTCGCAAAGCTAATAATTTAGAGAGATCCTAATAAAAGATGAGGTATATGTGATGCCAAAAAACGATAATATGCTGGCAATCCTATGGATGCTGAATTCGGGCGTTAAAATGACCGCAAAACAAATATCCGAAAAGCTAGAAATAAATATAAGGACAGTCTATCGGTATATTGATGCGCTAGGTGCCAGTGGAGTGCCTATAATATCCGACACTGGTCATAATGGCGGGTATAGCTTGCTGAATAATTTTATCAGAGCACCTCTGCTATTTGATATTGAAGAAAAAAAAGCACTTCTTCATGCTGCTGTTTTTGCAAAAGAAGCCGGATACCCTTTGAGTGAGGCATTAGGTAATGCGACATCCAAATTGAAAATGTATTCGAATCAGGAACAGGAAAGTGTTCTCAGCCGTCATTTAGCCGGATTTGAAGTTATAAACCGTATGGGAGACCCTTCTATTCAGCCAGTATTGGTGGAATTGGAGCAAGCTGTAGCAAACGAATTCTCTGTAGAAATTGATTATCGCACACGCCGTGATGATCAACCCAAGACTAGGGTGATAGATCCCTATGGAATGGTTTACTGGAACAATAAATGGTATATTGTTGCATTCTGCCACCTGAGAAATGAGATCCGCTGCTTTCGGGTAGAACGGATTTTACAAATCAAGCGTACTCAAAACATATTTAAGCGTTCCGAAGCTTTTTTGGCTCGGGAATTTTTTTTGCAAAATCTATTACCTGATTTAGTCGGCAAGGACGGGTTAATTGCTTTAATTATCGAAGGTAGGTCAGAGGCGTTGGATGACTTATGCCTGCATTGGTTTTTGGGGCATCATCTGAAAGAGCGTACATCAAATCAAGCAATCTTTTTACTTGAGGAAACATCAATTCATACCTATGTTCCTTCATTTCTCTTATCCTACGGGAAATCCATTCAAGTAATCGAACCACAGAGTTTGAAGGAAAAACTTGTTGTTCTTGTGTCGGAGTTAATGGAATATTATCAACTTTAATAGCTTCACTGACAGGGGATGTCAGTGAAGCTATTTTATAATGATGATAATCATTGATTACCGATGGATGGTTGGTATCACTTGATGAATTGTAAAATAAGGAGAACTTGCAAATGAATAATACGGTATATCTTTATGTGTTTGACACAATGGCAGACTGGGAAATAGGCTACTTAACTGCCGAACTGAACTCGGGAAGATATTATAAAAAGGGGCTGGCCCCATCAAAAATAGTTACCGTGGGAATTGATAAGACTCCAGTAACTACAATGGGCGGACTTACAATACTGCCTGACATCAAATTGGATGAGTGCAGCATTGAAAGATCAGATCTATTGATTTTACCCGGTGGAGATACATGGACAGAAACCATTCACCACCCCCTCTTAAAAATTGCTGAGAGGTGTTTAAGGGAAGGTATATGGGTTGCAGCGATTTGTGGTGCTACAATGGGACTTGCCCAGACAGGATTGCTGAATTCACGTGGGCATACAAGCAATGATCTGGAATACCTTAAAATGATCTGTCCCACTTATACAGGAGAAAAGTATTACAAAATGGAGTCTGCTGTAACTGATGGAAAACTGATCACAGCATCTGGAATAGCTCCGTTGGAATTTTCTGCACACATCTTGAAAGCTTTGGATGTGTTTTCTCCAAAAACATTAGACGCCTGGTATAGCCTTAATAAGACTAATGATTCTAAATATTACTATGAGTTGATGAATTCAACAGAATGAAGGTATCAGCATTTAAGGAGGAGTAAAAATGACTGAAAACATAAAAGATATGGGAGTGTCAGGTAAATATACTAGAATGGAACACCCAAAGACTTTACATCTATTACACCATTTAGAACAGTGTGTTGTATATGGATATGGATATGGACAAGATGCCACATGAGTAACAATGTGACTTAAAATATTCGTTCCACAGGAATTCTAACGGAGTATAATAATTAAGCATAAAGGGTTCCACATATTAGTCATGTATAATATGTGGAACCCTTTATTATATCTGACTTTCCTAAAATCTAGGTCTTGATAAACACGGGAAAAAGATACTAGACTGTCGAGGGCACTAAGCTAAGGGGCAGGATACATAAATAAGTATAATCATTCTCTACCAAAAAAAGCATTGGCATTATGGTAAAATAAACCTATTACTAAAGGGAATTTAACAGTTTGATGCCGAATATTTTTGGGGGGTTAAATTGATTAATAATCTGAATATAGGGAGTTTGTTACATGAAATGCTAGCAGATTTCGTAGAAAATGAACAGTTTCCAGGTTTAGCAGTCGGAATAGTGAGGGACAACCAGATTTTATTTACTGGTGAATATGGAACAGCAAATGTATCGACAGGTGATCCCCTTATCAGGAGTACCTTATTTCACCAAGCCTCAGTTTCTAAAACCTTCGTTGCTACAGCCATCATGCAATTAGTTGAGCGTGGCAAAGTAGATCTAGATTCACCGATCACCCATTATCTACCGTATTTTAAGATGGAGGACGAGCGATTTCGCAATCTTTCAATAAGGCAGCTTATGAGCCATACCTCGGGGATGCCGGATGAAGAAGATTACGGATGGGACCGTCCTGAATATGATGAGCAAAGTCTTGAAAGATATGTAAAAGGTGTTTATCGTCACAAGTTACTGAGCGAGCCTGGCGATAACTTTGCCTATAGTAATATCGGATATGAAATTTTGGGAGACATGATCGCAAAAGTTAGCGGAATGAGCTTTGAGGAATATATGAAAAACAACATTCTTACACCAATTGGAATGCGGTCCAGTTCATTTCTGAAACTGGAAATTGAAACTCATCTAGCTGCACCTCATATTTTGGGTACTTCCAATGGTTATGGTGGCTATGTTAGTGATGTGTTTCCGTACAACAGGGCACATGGCCCCAGTTCAACCTTATATACTAATGCTGGAGATATGTGCCGATATCTGCTAATGCATCAAAACCGCGGAACTGCAGGAAATGGCTATCAATTATTACAATCCGGCAGCTATGATGAAATGTGGAAGCCACATACAACAACTAGTTACGGTCAAGAAAATGCACAGATTGGATTAGGCTGGTTTCTGGGAGAATATAAGGGTTTGCGTATCATCTCGCATTCAGGATGGGATACCGGTTTTTTGAGCAATCTGTTCCTTCTTCCCGATGAAAATATTGCGGTTTCTATTATGACCAATTGCGACTATGTTTGGCTGGGGAGCGCTCTCTATCCAATTCTTGATCTATTGCTTGGTTCGAACATTACCCACATCAAGCGATCTATTGCTCAAAAAGTTGCAGCTTTAGCTGTATCTAATGGAGTAGACAATGCGATGGAAGAATATCACCGCATCATGAGGATGGAACAAGATAAACACTATTTAATGGAATTTGAATTTATACGAATCACTGAAGCATTAACGTGGAGTGGCCATAAGGAAGACGCCTTCCGAATTCTGAATTGTGCCTCTGCAATATTTCCTGATAGTATCTCAATTTCTAGTAGGTTACAGGAATTTCAGGCAATGTTGTAGTTGGTTAACAACAAAAGCTCAAATTCATTTGGTGTTCGGATCGTTCAACTAACGGGAAATGTTAGTTCAATAAACCAACAGTAGTCTAGGACTTTTTCTTACCGGTAATATATACATAATGTTCCAAATAATTTATATTAAGGTTATAGGGTTTGGAAGTAATGGCATTGCAATTTGGAAGAACCTCGCCGGCATTGGCGAGGTTCTTATATTAATGGGGGTTGCTGGTTGACAAAAATGATAATTTTGTTGGTTATTCTTGCTATCATTACTGCTGTTTTTGTATTCAAAGTTTTATCAAGGAAGAAGAGCTGTCCTTCCCAAAGTATAGTAATTGATCCACTTAAGATTACGATCCAGGACATAGACCAAATGGAAGACGGAACTGGCTTTATAGAATATCTGTATCGTTTATTTTTGGCCATGGGTTATAGTGATACATATAAAACGAGAAGAGGCAGAGATTTTGGATCTGACTTAGTGTTTACAGACGGGGAGGGGGTTCGAAATGTCGTTCAGGCAAAGCGTTATTCCTATCCAGTAGGGTTAGGAGCTGTTCAAGAGGTCTATAGTTCCATGAGATATTACAAGGCAAAGAAGTCCATGGTAATATCCTCAAATCAATATACCTCTGCGTGTGAAGAGCTTGCTAGTTATAACGCCGTAAGATTACATAGTAGAAGTGACCTTATAGAAATTATAAACTTTTTCAAGTCAGGGCAGATTGATAAAGCGAAGGATATCCTTGAGTCAGAGCCCAGGATTATACTGGAGTCATGGGATAATTACATGAATAGCAATAAAGTAATTAAGAAGGACTTCAAAGTTGAAAAACGATGGGTTGCGAAGAAATAGATAGTTCTGAGTACAAGGAGTTTTTATAATGATGAACAATGAAGATTTTCAATACAGAAATACATATTTTTTCGTAGGGAATCCAATGATTCTATGGATCACCATACTTGGCTTGGTATTGTTAGGATTAGTTTTGTTTTATTTGATTAAGAAATACATGAAGCGGAGAAAATGAGATCAGGTATTTTAATACATAGGAGTACTGTAATGAAGAAAATCTTCAAAGAATTTGGTGTCCATTTTTGTGCGGCAACTATTCTTCTCGGTATTTCATTATTGTTCAATAATTATGATGTTGCGAATGAGAAACAACAATCTTTGATGGTTGTAATGATGTGTGGAGCCCTCATATCTATTGGTGGATATAACTATTTGGTAAACAGAAAAGGTGTTGTTGTGATGATTGTAGGAGTTATTGTATTAGGATTAGCGCTTTGTACCTTATCTTTTTAGGAGTGATCAAATTGAGCAATATTTACAAGTCCTAAAAACTGACTTTGAATTCTATCTGCTGCCTTAAAGCAATCTCACGTGGATATGCTTGAACGGCGTGGCGAACTGGCCGACTGCGTAATTAATTGTGAGGGTCCAGTACAGAAATTGGAGCGTTAAGGTTGCTGATGTTTATTACATGAGAAATGAATTTCAATTTAGGATGGTTTTAGCATAAATGTGTACATTAAATACCCCATCTACCTTAATTGGTTAGCGGGGTTAATTTCATCTCTCAATACCCAAGCACGATCAGAAAACTGGCATATCCTACATTTGTATTCAATTACAAAGGAGGAATTCACGAATGGGCGAATTTGTTGGTGGATGCGGTATTGGAGAACGTGAACGTGAACCTGAACGTTTTGTTGGTGGAGCCTTTACATCCACAGGTGCAATCTTGGTGCTCTTTATCCTGCTGGTTATCATTACTAAGGCCTGTATATTTTAAGTAGCATTCATTTACAAAGGAGGAATTATGATGGGTGAATTTGTTGGAGGATATGGCGGTGGTATCGGAGGAGCCTTTACATCTACCGGTGCAATCTTGGTACTGTTTATCCTCCTTGTAATTATTTCTAAGACTATCTGTTTATAAAATGTTAGTCTAACTATATATTAATCGACAAAATCATCCTACCAATGCAAACCATACAGCTAACACAAAAAGGCGCTGCTGCAAAGCCATGAAATGGTTTTGCAACAGCGTCTCTTTTTTTGTATCCAGCTAGACTTCTCTAATGGGTATAGCGTCCGAAAAGTTGTCACAAATCGTTGTCTCAATCGCTGTACTCTCGGTTTTCGACCATCATCCTTATGGTTTCATACTATCCCATAGCTGCTGGAATGCCCCGGACTCAACTTCGAAGAATACAGGTGCCTGGCCGTAATGTACTAGCCCTTGACCAAACAGCGTCAGCTCTACCCGGGCGTTGTCTTCCAGCTGGAGATAGAGAACCTTGCGGTCTTCGCTGTCGTAGATGCCTTGCGCGATAAGAGGCTCTGCTGCCAGCGGTTTGGCTGCTTGGAGTGCCTTCAAGAAGCCATTAAGCGCCTCGTCGTCAGCGAGCGGTGTGTACTGCTGCTGTCCGTTGTTCCAACTGTCGAAGCTTTCCCATTGTACGGAAGTAATTCGGCCTTCAATATTTAGCTTGCCAAATAGATCAGCGCCGCTGTTTACAGTGATCCCGTTTGTATGCTCATACAGTTCGGCGAATACCTCGCCGTTGATTTCCGAATAGGACATAATCAAGAAATCGGAATCATAGCCCTTTACGGAATAGATATCCGTTTCTCCGATGTTAGAAGCTAACTCAATATATTTGTCTTTACCGCTCCATTCATCGATGCCACCTGTAGTACGACCAAGCTTGTCACCGCGCAGAGCGGCAGCATCAGCTGCGTTGATTCGAGTCGCAGACTGTGTATAAATGTTATCTTTATATACGACTAGAGCGATCATATCTGCCATAACGCCAGATTTGGTATCCGGAAGTTCCAGCTTGGGAATGACAATGCCTCCGGACGCATTTGTGCCAGAATTGTCTGGTTGCTTTGGACCTGGAGTTACCTGAGCGATTTGCCCCTGAGTACTCTGGTTATTTAACTGCTGCCATATATTAGGTGCAGCTAAGCCGATCCCGGCGGCGAGGATGATACTTGCCGCGATATAAACCGTCTTGCGCGGACGCTTCCGCTCCTGCTGTTGCTCCAGTTTGTCGATCAATTCTTTTTTCATCTCTTCACTTGGTTTCATAGAATCCACCGCTTTCTTGTATAATGTTCGAAACTGATCTTCTTTCATTGTGATTCCACTCCTTCCAGCTCCAGTTTTAACAGTTGCCGTCCCCGCTGAAGTCTCATCTTTACGGCAGACTGACTAATCTGCAGAATTTTGCTGATTTCCTGGATGGGATAGTCCTCGTAATAATAAAGATGGATTACGGTTTTATACTTCATAGGCATCCCCATAACTAACTGCAGCAGAGACAAATCCTCGGGGGTGTCTAATGAAATCGGCTCAGCATTTTCCAGTTTGACCTCGCGCTTGCGCCAGCCTCTGCCTAGTAATGTTTTACAATGATTGGTGATTACCCGGATCAGCCATGCTTTCTGATGTTCAGCGTCTTTGAACTTTGGTGCTTTTTCTATCAGTTTGATGAAGGTATCCTGAGTGGCTTCTTCGGCATCTTGGCGGCTGCCTAAATGGACCAAAGCAATCCGGAACAGCATATCTGCGTAGATTTCGTAACTCTTTATCACATGATTTCCCGGCCGGGTCATGGATCGTTGCATGATTCTATGCCCCCTTTACCTTTAACACCATTTAGGACGGCATTTGGTCACATTATGTTCCTGAGAAAATTTGTTAGCGTCTAGATCAAGGGTTAGAATCAAAAAAAGGCGCGATAGCCCAGCAGCCATATCATGACTGCTGGGGCTATCGCACCTTTATAATAGAAGTTCCCCTTTACGGGAGGGTCTCCTCACTATGTTTATATGTATATTTTAGATCAAACCCTTTTACAAGAGCCATGCTATATTGATAAATCCGATCCTTCTCTTTTCGATAAAAGTATCTTGCGTTAGGTTCATCTGCAAAAATCACCGTTGTACTTACGACGGGAGCCTTACTAATCTGGGTGTGTACTTTATAAAGATCTTCATTCTTATAATCTCTCGTGGCTACCAAATAATGAATCACTTCATTGTCCATATGATTTCGGAAGGCCTGAAGCGCTAAAGAAGCGACTCCATTTACAATAACGAAGGTAATAAGAATTATTGTTGTTCTTTTCTTCATTAATTCCCTCCATTTAGCTAAAATGTATATATTATAAGATAATATATTGTGACTGGTATGTCATATCTATTGTATCTTGTAATTTACACATTAGAAGGGGGGAAGAAAATGATGCAACAAGAAGAAAAGAGAATCATGCTAGTCCCAAGCTACCAGGTCTCCGAATTTTATGGTTTATTATTTGGGGAGTTGTGGGTATGTTCCTCATTCTAACTCTTATTGGTGTGATTCAGTTTGTATCCGCCTAACAGAGTTTTATTACAAATAAGGCAGCAAATTTCCCGCCGATAGTTAAACCCGCGTAGGTAAAGAATTGCCTGGGTATACTATACTTGCTGCCTTTTTATTATGAACTTACACAAATCAGCTTCAGTCGTCTTTGGGTTCTTGCAATAAAATGGAGAAGGTTCCCGTTTCATGATCCACTTCAATCGACTCGATCCCAACAAAATCCGGAATTTCGGGGTGCACTGCATCTACGTTATAATCTGGATGAGTCATCAATAATTCAATTACTTTAATGGCTTCCATATCGATCCCCCTTGCGAGAAATTCCACCATAATAATGGTCCTTCATTGCGACTCCCTTATTATCTCCGCAGTCATTATTGAATATGTGTTAATCGTTCTTCGTTTCTTCCCATCACGGCCAATAATTGCCCCTGAAAAACACGTCTTTGAATTTGATCAATCCGCTGTAAAGCCAGCTCGTTTGGTACTTGAAATTCTGCTGCAAGATAGCTGATTGCATCTTCCCGTTGCTCAGGCAACGTCATGCGGGAGATCATGGAGTAGGGCATAGCTGCATAAAGAATAAATCGCTCAGATTCATCCTCCTGTGCCCGCGTGAAATGTTCTGGCATCAATATTTGATCCGTACCATGGCGGAGCAGGTGACAGAGCTCATGGAGAAACTCTAGCCGCTGCAGACTGGCTGGAAGCCGGTTGTCAATAAACATGGTGTACATCCCCGCTGATGCTTCGATGCTCTTGCTTCTTACATCCAAATAATGAACCCAAATATTAAGCCGTTCTGCAATATAAGCAATCGAAATTTGCGAAGGCTGAGTAAGGTTCAGACGCTTGTATAAATCTTCCGTCCACTTCTCCAGCGCAGTCATTTGATAATAGGATTTCATGTTATTCACATCATTCACCTCATTCAGAATCGATTATAGGATCGTATGTTCGTATAATAAGACAAAAGAAAAGCCCAAGGGGCTATGTAGGGTAAAAATATAAGGACACATAAGAACGAGTGTTCTTGTGTGTCCTTAGCATAATGCAATTAAACACTAATATCAAGTGTTTTTCCTAAATTCGGAGCAACGCTTTTGCCCAGCATTTCCACCATCGTCTGACTCTGGGTTTCAGCCTGATTTTTGGCAATATTCATGACTTGTATTCCTACATTTTGAGCTAAGGATGCCTGGCTCATTGCTACTGATAACGCGGCTATATCCATATTGCACCTCCTTTGTGTATATCCTGTTTATCGACTGCACCTACCTAATTCATTAGGTGAATAGCATTTGTTTGCCAATTCGCCCAAACGGCTTATCTCCTTTTTACATATCTTGTGCTGTAGTCATTAATCATTAGGAGGAATTGAAAATGGGATTTGAACATGGTTGTGGATGTAACGTAGGTCCGGTAGTAAGCCCAGCAGCAGTAGGTCCGGTGTGTAGCCCTTGGACTTCAACAGGAGCTATTCTGGTACTCTTCATCTTGCTGGTTATCATCACTAAAGCTTGCTTATTCTAAGCTAGCTGATGCACATTGTAGCCCCATCCGGTATACCGGATGGGGCTACTTTTTTTGAAGCGCTGTTCTCGTTAGCTCATTATTTAAACATAAATTCTACGCGGGTTCCATCCGCATAATCTTCTAACTGATTGCCAACCCAGCTACCTGCGCCGCGGTTATCTTTTGGGGTTATGTATTCAATATCGGCCCCTTTTCCGCCTTCATTACACATGGCCATGGGCCATTCATCGCGGTCGTAGCCTTTTTTGGTGGGGATCCCTTTTAAGGATTCTTTGCGGTTGTCTTCAGCCTGCTCACGGTTAATCGTGCACGTCGCGGACTCCCCTTTGGCAATCGCGTCCTGAATGTGCTTAGCGGTTTCAGGATAACGATCTGATGGGAAGATCAGCTGAACAACTTCTGAATCGGATGTGGACGAGGGGGCTGCCGGATCTCCGTTCTGTTCATACCAATAACCGCCCAAAGCAAGTAACACAACAATGATGAGACTGGTGAGTAGTTTCTGTATTTTCAAATCTGCTCCTCCTTTTTTGGAACTTAAAATAGTATATCTTATATCATAATGCAGTGCGATTTAATATACTTAGGAAAAATAAGAGGAGGACGGTATTGGATATGGAGTATTTGATTACGATTGAAGATCAGACGCTTATAGCCTCTGCTGAAGATATTATAACTAGACGCTATGAATGGGAAAGGCACCATGTAGGGGCGGCGCTCCGTACTAAGGCGGGGGAAATCTTTACAGCGGTACATGTAGAAGCTAGCATGGGACGAATTACAGTCTGTGCAGAAGCGATGGTGATTGGAAAAGCGATATCCGAAGGCTACAAGGAATTTGATGCGATTGTTGCGGTAAGGCATTCTGATCCGGACAGCGCGGAAAGAGAAATTAAAGTAGTTTCTCCCTGCGGGATGTGCCGTGAGTTAATTGCTGATTACGGGAAGGACTGCAAAGTTATTGTATCCGAGGACGGCCGGTTAGCTAAATATGATATTTCTGAATTACTACCGCTGAGATATACGAGGTAAATTGGAGAGTTTGCTCGGGAGCCACTAGGCTCCTTTTTTTATGGAGCCGTGAATTTATTCTGCAGTTCCTTACACTGTCCTAAATTAATTTACAACTTCATGTCCATTCGCTGAGTTCATGTCACTAGTATCCCCATACTATAACTTAAAAAAGTTAAAAGGATGTGAGAGTGGATGGAACAGCGCAATCTTCGAAATATGGTTGATTCGGCATCGAGGTTTGTGAGCGATGTTCAGTGGCAAATGGCGTATCGTAATTTGCAAATGGCTCCGGCGGATTCGGAAACGGTGCCTTCTGCTCAGAAATTGTTGAATACCCTTTATTTTCTGCAAGGAAAAGGATGGATTAGTGGACAACATGATTATTTGGAAAGCGCGGATGAGTTCAATGGGGAGCTGAAAAATACTAGCGGGCAATATGCGGCCCTTCACGGCTATGAGCTGGGCGCAATCAATAATCAGACGGCAGCACTAATAGACAATCAGCGGGATTGGGTCGTTAGCAGTGCTATTCGCTGGTATAATTCCGGTGGAATCGTAACGATAAGCTATCACGCTCAGTTGCCAGGGACAGCTCCTGCTTGGACTAATGTTTCTACGAGCATAAGCAACGCTGATTTTGACAAATATATAACCCCGGGTACCACTCAGTATAATGCACTGATCGCTGATCTGGATAAGATAGCTCTTTCTTTAAAAAAACTAAATGATGCAGGTGTTCCTGTGCTCTGGCGGCCGTATCATGAAATGAATGGCGGATGGTTCTGGTGGGGGAAGAAGAGCAACTACGTGGGATTGTGGAACCTTATGTTTGACCGTTTCACCAGCTATCATAAGCTGCATAATTTATTGTGGGTCTGGAGCCCAAACGCCAAAAATCAGTGGAGTGATGACCCTGCCGAATACTACCCAAGCGGTGATAAAGTAGATGTGCTGGCACTAGATATCTATGATGGGGATTTTAAGGGAAGTCACTATGATAGTCTATGGGATCTGGGTCGTGGAAAAGTGATCGCGATTGGAGAAAATGGAGAGCTACCGTCCCCTGCACTACTATCTAAATCACAGCCCAAATGGTCTTATCAGATGACCTGGGGCAAGCTTCTTTATGAGAAGAATACCGATGCGGTAATTAGAGCCTTTATGAACGACAGCTTTGTATTCACACGGGAAGAGTATGCTGCTGAGGCGGCAATTGTGGAAGCTATGGGAGATAGTGTGCTGCAGAGTGGACTATGGGGACAATATTACAATAATATGACCCTTAGCGGCGCTCCTGCGCTGACGCGAACGGATGCTAACATCCAATTTTCGTGGAAACAGGGTTCGCCTGATCCAGCCATTCGCATCGACGCTTTTTCAATACGGTGGAGTGGTAAGCTTACTGCAGCCTATAGTGAAACCTATACCCTTTACACCTCCTCTGATGACGGGGTGCGGGTGTGGATTGATGGTGGGCTGATCATTGACAGTTGGGTGAATCAGAGTGGGCAAGAGCGAAAAGGCAGTGTGAATCTGATTGCAGGCAAGCTGCATGAAATAAAAGTGGAGTACTATGAGAATGTGGGAGACGCGCGGATTGTATTGCAGTGGGAAAGTCCTAGCCAACCCAAAGGGGTTATTCCAGCTGGAGCATTTTATCTTCCTTAAGGCGATATCCGAACGGATTCGAGCATCCGAATATTAGCAAAAAAGCCCCGGATTCCGGGGCTTTTTTTAATGTGAAAAAATCTCAGATTTGTTCACGGTAGCTAATGTTGTTGGCGATCTTCTCGTCACGAACAGCTTTGCGCAGAACATCTTTGACGGTTTGAGCATCATGAATTTTTCGGAAAAGAAGCTGAGGTGCTGAGGCATCATCTGAAAATACAGTTAATGTACCGATGCCGAGCATCCGGTCCATGATAGATTGTGCTACGGATAAATCGCGTACACGCAGTAATTCGATCTCTTCGACATTTTTACCGATAAGTCCGGTCTTTACCATAATGCGCTGGCTTGTAATGGTGTACGTAGTAGTGTTTAGGCGTACGATTCCTTTGAGGCGATCAGAGATACTGGCTGGTTTGCCTTTCCAGAGAACGACTTCTTGAGTAGCATTTGGATTTGCTGATGGACGGCGGGCGGTCACTGGAGCGGTGCCGTCCATGCTAGTTCCGCATTCTCCACAAAATTTAGCGCCCTGCTTATATTCTGATCCGCAGGTTGTGCAATAAGGCATAAATACCTCTCCTTCCCTGATTACAATTAAAATAATTATAACATAATAGTCGTTTTACATAAATTTCATTTGCGCTTTACACAAACCGACATTATTCTGTTAAGTGGAGGGATAAATAATGAAAAAAGTGTTACTAATAGGAACGCTAATGCTGACTGTCATCCTTAGCGCCTGCAGCAATAATAATTCAACTTCATCGGCACCTGCCTCGGAAGAAGAAGTGCAGGAAACCGTGCAAAACTTCTACAATGATATGTCTAAACTTGATGAATTAGGAAAATTATCTTTAGCGGAGTTCAACGAAGCTATTGCTGCTTATTCAGCAGGAGACCTTTCGGACAGGCAGCTGGAGAAGAAGATTAACGAATTCCAGAAGACCGCAACAGACCTATCCAATCAGGCTGAAAAAGTGAAAATTTCCTCTAGCTTGCCCGAAGACATTCGTAAGCTGCTTGATGAGTCTAAGATTGCTTTTCAAAGTGCTTATTCTCTAAAAGAACAGGCCTCTCAAGGTGCTGATTCCGCAGAGGTCACTGCTGAGAAGTTCGAGGAATTGAATCAGAACGCTGACGTCGCGATGCTATACGGCATTTCCAAGCTTAATGAAGCAAGAGAAGCAACAGGACTCATCGATGCTGATGGTCAATCCACCGCTGAATCAGAGAAAGTTCAAGAATAGATCGGAAGTTAGACGCTGAACAGTTCAACTGTCAGCGTCTTTTTGATGCGATGTTGAGCTTGAGTAGAGGTAACACTGATAATCCTATAAATAAACCAGCTACGATTCCTTTTGTGAGGTCTGAGAGGGTACTGCTTCGATATACGAGGGGGTATAGACACAGGAATAATACAGGGATTAGGATGAGCAGGGCATTGTTTTTTTTCAAGTGGAAAGCTCCTCTCAATTAGATATACATTATTATACAACTTTTAAATGAAGAGGAGGATTTATAAAAGGTATCTTTTTCCTGATTATTGATTATTCAGCGAAGGTGTGGATATAATACAAACATACGTTCGTGCATAGCGGAATAAGTATAGAAATTAGGGAGGGGATACCATGGGCAAAAAGCTGGAGAAAAACGGACTTTGGGAAAGCAGTCGCATGATGCTGCCGGAGCACAAGGTAAGAATTATTAGGGATGAACGGGAGACGCTGCGCCGCATCAAGCCTATTCTTGATGAGCAGAAGCTGGAGGAGATCGAATGTACACTGGCCTTATCGTTACGGAGTCATGTGCGCGTCACTGCTGTGCTGTTTGATCCTTTTGAGAATAAGACAATAAGTGGTTTTGTGACTTCCATTCACACCCACTCGCGTGAGTTTAAGCTGCAGTGGGCGGAGGAATGGAAGTGGATCAATGTAGATGACCTCGTGGAGGTTTACATCGTCTAATGCTGAGAACCGCTGACTTCACTTTTTTCATAAGCAATTAGGGTCACCGTTGGGTTGCCGGTCAGATGTGCAATGGAAGCTTCGGCATTTCGAATAATTTCGAGCGCTTCTTCCTGCTCGCTCAGGGCAGCAACTTTATAGCTATCGCTATGAATGTCCATATGTGTTCCCACCTTTCGCTAATATTTTGCCCTTTTTTGTGGAATTGATCCAAGGTGGAGAAGCTATGAATAGGTGCTTTTCAGGGGAGATCTCGGGGATACCGGGGTCTTTTTTTTGCTGATGCAAGCAGGGGTATTAGTACAAGCGAATGGGGGAGCGGGATCATTGATTATACCAAGGGGTGATTCTATGCTGACTTTAGATCAAGTGAGGGACAAATCGGCGGCGAGGCTTGTTGGGCTTCATCCTGTTTTGGCAGCAGGGGCGAAGGCTTTGATTCAGCAAAGCTATGCCAGAGGAGTGCCCATCGTTATTACTCAGGGGTTACGGTCGATTGCTGAACAAAATGCCTTGTATGCGCAGGGGAGAAGTAAGCCTGGACCTATAGTTACCAACGCCAAGGGTGGAACCAGCTATCATAATTATGGCCTTGCGTTTGACTTTGCGCTTTTGCTGCCGGATGGAAAAAGTCTTTCCTGGGATATGAATCGTGATGGTGATAAAGATAAAATTGCGGACTGGCAAGAGGTTGTACAGGTGGGAAAACAGCTAGGGCTTGAGTGGGGAGGAGACTGGACGTCTTTTAAAGATTATTCACATCTGCAAATGGCCTTCGGCTTAACCACGACTCAACTTCGGGCAGGTAAACGTCCTACGACGGATCAGGTCAATGAAGCTTTAAAAAGGATTACTGGGGAGGATGAGCAGGTGAACAAAGACGTTAAAGTAACAATAACCTTAAACGGTGCTAAACTTACGGATGGTGTTCTTGATACCGGCATAACCTATGTACCCGTACGTGCTCTAGCTGAGGCGCTTGGAGCAAAGGTTACGTATGACGCAGCGAGTAAGACAGTGAACGTAGTAAAAGAGTAAAGCTAATCATGTATAGACAGTGCCACCCAAGGGGAAGTTATCAATGATAACTAACCATAAAGGGAGGCATAACGTTGTGAATAAGCTAATAACAAGCCTTGCATGCTGCACTGTACTGTCATTGAGTATAATGGGAGCTAGTTACGCTAATCCAATCGGGTCAGCCGCATTAGGCGGTATCCCGAACGCGAATACGGGCATGGATGGTACCATGAATAACACTCGGATGATGAATACGGAAGGCAATCTAATGAACGGTACTACGGGAACGATGAATCAGCATGAGAGCATTATGAGAGATAAGATTCGCACAGGGGAAAATTATAGACCAAACACCACTAACTACAATGACAACTACACCCGGGATAACTACAACAGAAATACGGTAACTCCACTATCCAACACTACAACAGACGGTAAATATCGGGCAACCAGCACAACTACGAATACTGGAACTACCAGCAGAGGATCTAACTGGGGCTGGCTCGGATTGTTTGGACTCTTGGGTCTTGTCGGAATGAGAAGCAGAAGTGACGAACGCAGATAAACGACATGCTTAATAACCCGTGTCGGCATATGCTGGAACGGGTTATTTTTATGGCATAAATATTTTTTCGAAAAAGTATTGCACGTTATCGAAATTCGTGATATTATATTTCTTGTCGCTTAATACATAAACAACGTATGGAGCAACAACACATAATATGCCGGGGTGGCGGAACAGGCAGACGCACAGGACTTAAAATCCTGCGGTACGTGAGTACCGTACGGGTTCGACCCCCGTCCTCGGCATCACAGTGAAAACCTTGAGAAATCAAGGTTTTTTTGTTTTTCTTAAAGGAAAGCTTCTATAATAAGCTAGGGTTCTGTGTGTCTGGAAATAACATTCGAGTATACAGGACTCAAGGTCATAATACTCCTTTTCAGTGCTTGTATAATAACAAGTTCTAGAAGGGGGTTTTTATTATGGTTAGTATTAAACAAATTAAGAACAACAAAGCAGTGGTATAGACAGAAGTGTTGTCGCAATTTTTGTTCTGGAAGAAAGAACAGGAAGCCAGCGAACAAACAAGGATTATGAATAACATGTGCGGATTTTCTTCAAGAGGTACAGCAACTCATTCGAGACTGTAGAACATCTAAAAAACAATCTGTTTGAATATCTTGGACAAGAAGGCATTAAGCCATGTACCTATAACAATCGTCAAGTTACGAACCTGCCCTGCAGCGAAAGGAAATACGCCAGTGTTTGTCGAATCGGTAAGGGAAAAGCAATGGCTCGGCCGGCGTTTATTATTAGGCGGTACGCTGCTGCAGGTGACAGTTATTGTGACCGCTGTGTTATGATTACACTGCTCAAACCAGATATTTTCTGATTAAAGCCGATTTAATGAGGGGAATGTTGTATTTTGTGCAGGAATTTAAATCGAAATAGTGAATTTGCTTTCTTCCCGTTCCATCGCAGTTACATCATTGCCAAAAAGGGGAAATAAGAGTTCAAAAGTTCAATGTTATAGTTCAAATAGATAGCAAAGCGGAGTGATCGATATTCTGGAATTATCCATGGAACATCTTGATGAGCTGGTGAAAGTGACACATGCGCTGTCTACGGAGCTTAGATTGAGAATGCTGGAGTTGTTGAACATCCGAAGAATGAATGTAGTGGAGCTGGCTGAAGCGCTGGAGATACCGGTATCCACCGCCGCTTCGAATGTGAAGGTGCTGGAACAAGCCAAGCTGATTGAGACCGAGCTGCTGCCTGCTTCGCGCGGAGCCATGAAGGTCTGTAGCCGCATCTATGATGATATCAAGATCGTCATAAATGTACCGGAACGTCGTGCGCAGGCGGATCAAGGCGATTATTGCTATGAAATTGAGATGCCGATCGGTAACTTCACAGCTTGTGAAGCAGCGCCAACCTGCGGCATGGTTAGTGAGACAGGGCCGATTATTGTGGAGGACTCGCCGGCGGGCTTTTTCCATCCTGACAAGGTTCATGCCCAGCTACTCTGGCTGCGCAAGGGCTATCTCGAGTACCGCTATCCGCTGGAAATTCCGCAAGGGGCTGCCATCCGCCTGATTCAGTTCTCGATGGAAATCTGTTCCGAGGCGCCGAATTATGAGAATGACTGGCCTTCGGATATTACGCTGTGGATCAATAATGTGGAGGTTGGTACCTGGACGTCGCCCGGTGATTTCGGCGGCAGACGCGGGAAGCTGAATCCTTCCTGGTGGCTCGATACGGGAACGCAATTCGGCTCGCTCAAGACCTGGAGTGTAGACAACACCCGCAGCACCATTGACCACCAAGAGATATCAACCGTCAATCTAAGCCAACTGAGGCTTACTAAGCAGAACCATGTGGATCTGCGGGTGGGTGTGAAGGAGAATGCGGTATTCAAGGGCGGAATGAATCTGTTCGGCAAAAAGTTCGGCGATTATGAACAGGATCTGGTGATGAAGATTTTTTATACCGTACAGTAATCAGGAGTAATTGATTCTGACAGCAAAGTGATGAACATGCGAAGAACCTGATGCCATAGGCAAAGGTTCTTTTTTCTATGCATTCTACGATTGACATTTCAGAAGATTCTGTAATAATTAATACATAATTATTGTAATAAAACAAAAATATTGTTCATAAGGAGCGTGTGCAGTTTAATGGCAACCCAGCACTATATCAAGGATTATCCGCGGCCGCAGTTCGTCCGTAACGACTGGCAGAGCCTTAACGGGGAATGGGATTTCCGGTTTGATGATGACAACATTGGCGAGCGGGACAAATGGAATGCGCATCTGCACGGGGATTTGAAGATACAGGTTCCTTTCACTTATGAGACGCAGGCCAGCGGAATCGGCGAGACCGCCTTCCATCCTTATGTATGGTATGAGCGGGAACTGAAGCTTCCTGCTGATTTGAACGGTAAGCGAGTGATACTCAATTTCCAGGCAGTCGATTATACCGCTAAGGTATGGGTTAATGGCTGCTTCGCCGGTGGGCATCAAGGCGGTTATGCGGCCTTTTCGCTGGATATTACCGATTATGTGAACACTGGTGCAGGAGTGTACAACCGGCTGATAGTCAAAGCGGAAGACAGCCAGAGCTGTACACAGCCGCGGGGCAAGCAGCGCTGGGTGGATGAGAACTTCGAGTGCTTCTATGTGCAGACAACGGGAATCTGGCAAAGTGCGTGGGTAGAGTATGTATCGCCCTCCTATCTCAAGGCTGTCAAAATCACGCCGGATCTTGATAACCGCTCGGTACGTTTTGAATATCAGACACAGGCAGCGGAGGATAATCTCCGCCTGGAGACCCGGATCAGCACGCAGCAGAAGACATTTAAGCAGGTCTCGCTGCATGTAGACCGGGCCTGGCTGCAGCTGGATGTGGAGCTGACCCATGAAGCGAATGGCCCGTGGAAGCTGCAGTCATGGTCACCTGCGGCACCGGCGCTGTACGAAGTAGAGTTTGTTTTATATAAAGATGATCTGGTCATTGACCGGGTATATTCCTACTTCGGCCTCCGCAAAATTTCCATCGAACAAGGCAAGGTGCTGCTTAACAATACGCCTATGTATCAGCGGCTGATTCTGGATCAGGGCTATTGGCCGGAAAGCCACTTGACCCCGCCGTCAGAAGAGGCGCTGATTGCCGATATCGACGCAATTCTGGCTATGGGTTATAACGGCGTGCGTAAGCATATGAAGATCGAGGATGCCCGGTTCCTCTACTGGTGTGATGTGAAAGGCCTGTTGGTTTGGTCGGAGATGGCGGCGACTTTCGAGTTCAATGATGAGGCAGTGGAGAGCTTTACGAATGAATGGACAGAGATTGTGCGCCAGCAGTATAACCATCCTTCAATTATCACCTGGGTGCCTTTTAACGAATCCTGGGGTATTCCGCAAGTCTACACGAATAAGCAGCAGCAGAAATTTACGGAAGCCATTTATCATCTGACCAAAGCTATTGATCCTAATCGTCCGGTCATTGTGAATGACGGCTGGGAGCATACAATCAGTGACATCATCACCCTGCATGATTATGAGCAGAGCGGAGATGCCTTGCTAGAGCGTTATGCTGACTCCGGCAGCGTACTAGGCGGAGGATTATCTTTCAACAACTGGAAATATGTGATGGCAAAAGGCTATGAATACCGCAGCCAGCCGGTGATGGTCAGTGAATTCGGGGGCATTGCTTTTAATTCCGACGAAGGCTGGGGCTACGGAGAGCAGGTAAGTAATGAGGAGGCGTTCATCGGGCGGTTCAGCAAGATTACGCAGGCAATCAAGGACACGCCTTATATTTGCGGATACTGCTACACGCAGATTACGGATGTACAGCAGGAAGTGAACGGACTGCTAACAGCGGACCGGACGCCGAAAATTCCTCTGGAAGTGATCCGGAAGATCAATTTGTCAGCAGCAGAATAATCATAACTTTGTTGCCTAAAAAACGGTCAATTATCGGTTCAATGACAAGGTGAAGCAGATTAGAATCTTGTTTGAAAGCACTTACATGTGAGTGCGTTCAACAGGTTTCATAATTGAAGATCAAGAGGAGGGGCTTATTTGTTGAAAAAATTATTCACCTCGCTGTCTGCTTCCCTGTGTCTGCTTCTGGTCCTTACAGCCATCCCGGCTTTTGCAGCGAATGGCCCGGTAGTGTGGGGCACATCATCCACGATTACCGATATTAACACCTTCACGGATGCGGGCACCGATGCCCGCGGGCTCAGACCCGGAACCTTTGGGGCTGAATATGCTCGGATGATCAAGCTGGCGAACGGGGATTGGCTGGCGGTGGCCGCCATTTACGACAACAACGGCTACACCAAAGTCTCCTGGGGCGGCACCCGGCTACAGGTCTTCCGTAGTACAGACAACTGCCGCACCTGGTCGCTGATGTCCACTCTATGGGAGGACGGGCGTGACCTGGACAACGGGCAGTTTGTACAGTTGGCAAATGGCGACCTTCTGCTGGCGATGCGTTCTGTCCGCTGGCAGGAATCGTATAAGCTCAGAGTGTATAAGAGTGTGAATGGAGGCGCGAATTGGAGCTTCTTGAGTACAATCGACGAGAATAACGGCACCGCAGGTTCTCTTGGAAACCCGGATAAGGGTGTATATGAGCCGCATATGCAGCTACTAAATGACGGCTCGGTAGCTGTCATGTATGCGAGTGAGAAGCATGTAACTGAGAATCCTTCCTACAGCCAGATCCTCTCCGAGAAAATTTCCACCAATGGCGGAGCCAGCTGGGGGAATGAGATTTATGTAGCCTGGGACCCATCTAACGCCGGAGCGCGTCCAGGTATGCCGGTTTGGAGCAAGATGACAAACGGACAGTATATTGTCGCTTTTGAAGTCTGCGGAACGCAGAACTGCAAAATTTTCACTAAGAAAAGTACGGACGGCAAGACCTGGTCCAGCGGCATCGGCACCCAGGTATCGACCAATCAGCAGGGCGGGCCTTATCTCCTCTCCTTAACTGATGGCCGTCTGCTGCTCAGCTCCAACTCCAATGTGCTGTCTTTAAGCAACGATTACGGCAATACATGGGTGGATAACGATGTACCGGCATTCGGGAATTCGTGGTGGACTGCAATGTACCAGACGGGTGCAAATGAAATTGCGATGGTTGATTCTGTGGAGCGGAGTGTCGGCGGGCATAATGTCCAGGTCCGTTTCGGTACACTCAGCGGTGCGTACAGCAATGATTTTTCTGCGAATGACAGCGGATGGGTTCGTTATGGGGGAACGTGGGCTGTGAGCGGCGGAACCTACAACCTGAGCTCGGTCAATGCGGATAAATCGGTCCTTACCCCATACCCTTCCAAAATGAACTACACGTTGGAGGGCGACATCAGGCTGAATAATGCGGGCCAGGGCAGTCTGATCTTCAATCTGACCAATCCGGGCACTGGAGCCGATTTGCAGAAAGGCTACGCCGCAGGTATTGATTCCGCAGGCCAGGTCTGGCTGGGACGCTTCAACAACGGCTGGACACCGCTGCAGACGGTAGCAACACCTATTGCAGTAAACACCTGGTATCATATGAAGGTGGTTGTGAACAGCGGGAACATTAAGTTATACGTCGGAGATATGACCACGCCTAAGATCAACATGAACGATGCAGTATATACCTCTGGTACCATCGGGGTGCGGGGCGGCTTCAACAACAGCGTCAGCTTCGACAATATTACAGTGAACTAATCTGAAAATTTTGGAGCCCTTAAGGGCTTCTTTTTTTTGATAACGCAAGTCTATCTCTGCACCGTACGATTCTCCACCTGCCATACGATCGTCTACCTTCTGGGGTTCCCCTCGTTATTAATATCTTTCGTTTGTTCACCAATGAGCGGCGGTTTGTCGGTTCAACACATGCGGTATTCCCTGTAGAGTAAGAGTCAAGAAAGCCCTTACATAAACGCAGAGGGGCTCTCGCATACAAACTTTTTTGACGAGAGGGTTGTTCAAATGAGGATGAATAAGAAGTTCACAAGTTTGCTGTCGGCCGGGCTGACGCTGGCCCTGATCCTGCCGGGATGCTCATCCGGTAACAAAGAGAACGGTGAGCAGGCCAAGGCGGTAAATGAACCGGCAAAAACAGAGAATGCAGGCGGCAGTCCGGTAGAGATATCTTTCTGGAACATGTTCGGGGGCGGGGAAGGGGATTTCGTAGACCAGATCATCAAGGGCTTCAATGACTCCCAGCAGGAAGTAACGGTCAAGCAGCTCCGTCTGGAATCCAACGAGTATTATGCGAAGCTAAGTACGGCGCTGTCTTCCTCCAAAGGCCCTGATGTTGCCATTGCCCACGTGGATCGGATCTCCCCGTTCGTGAAGGCACAGCAGATTGTGTCTGTAGATGAGCTGGCTTCCAAGGTCGGCTTTGACCTGAAGGAGATCTCTGAATCCAATATTAAGAGTGTGACCTACGATGGTAAACCTTACGCTGTCCCGCTGGATACTCACTTCCATATGTTCTACTACAACAAGGATATTCTGCAGAAGGCGGATCTGCTGAACGAAGACGGCACCCCTAAGCTGGGCGAAATGACACCGGCGGGCTTCGAGCAGACGCTGGCGGATATTCAGGCCAAAGTGCCGGATGTTCAGGCGATGGCGATTAACACTCCTTATTTTCAAGAGCCGTTCCTGAATATGTACTATGAAGCCGGCGGGGATATCCTAAATTCGGATATGACCAAAGCAAGCATCAACAATCCGCAGGCACTGGATGTCCTCAAATTCTACCTGGACATCTATAACAACAAATACTCCGATCTTAATGATAAAACGCCTTGGGATACCTTCCATAACGGCAAAGCTGCCTTCTGGTTCGGAGGGGTATGGGAAGCGGGACTGTTACTAGGAGATGAGTCACTGCATATCGGCGCTATGCCGCTTCCTCCGATCTTCGGCAGCCAGACGCATTGGGCCAGCTCCCATACGCTTGTAATCCCGTCTTATGTAACTGCTGAGAAGCAGGAGGCCGCAGCCAAGTTCATGAAGTATTTCTCTGAAGTTGGTGGAGAGATCTGGGGACAGGCAGGACATGTGCCTGCGAATAGTAAAGTAACCACCGGCGATGCTTATAAGAGCCTGCCTTACCGCAGTGAATTCATCGAAGCGCAGAAGACCGTGAAATTTGCTCCGCCGACAGATAAATACACAACAATCATTACTACTATTTCCGAAGAACTGCAGAACATTATTTTCGGCAGCGAGACTCCCGAAGACGGGTTGGCAAAACTGGAGAAACAGATTAACGAAGTGCTGGAGAACTAACTCATTCTGCCGGAAAGGGGAGGTCCCTGCCCGTAAGGCGGGGGCTGCCTCCAGGCATAAGCGCCATTTTGATTGAAGGAGAGTATGACCGATGGAGCGGACTTTAAGAGAGAATAAGGCTGCTGCGCCTCTTCGCAGGGCAGAGCCTATACACCTACTGAAGGAACTGAAAGCCATTTTGTACCTGATTCCGTTCCTGGTACCATTTGCGGTGTTCTATCTGTGGCCGGTAATCCGCGGAGCCTGGATGAGCCTGCATGTTTGGGGCATTCAAGGGATGCAGAAGTACGCCGGTTTGGCTAACTATAAGAAAATTCTGGGGAATTCGGATTTCTATTCGTATTTGTGGAACTCTTTCTACTTTGTATTGCTATGCGCACCTACCGTACTCGTACTGGGACTCATACTGGCACTGATTATCAATCAGAGAATTTGGCTGCGGACCCTGATACGCTCCGTGTTCTTCCTGCCGTATGTCCTGTCGGTCTCCGTGGTCAGCTTCATCTGGCTGAAACTGTTCGACGCGAAGAACGGTCCAGTGAACGCAGCTCTGGATGTACTGGGCATCCATGCAGATATCAACTGGCTCACCGATCACAGATTTGTGTGGTGGGCGATTACGATTGCGACAGACTGGTGGAGCGTGGGATTTGTGATGGTGCTGTTCCTTGCCGGACTGCAGGAAATCCCCACCGATCATTACGAAGCGGCGAAGATTGACGGCGCCAATGCCTGGCAGCGATTCTGGAGCATTACACTGCCGGGGCTGTCGAGCGTAATGAAGATCCAGATCTTTTATCAGATTATCAACTGCCTTAAGCTGTTCGGACAGGTGCAAATTATGACCGGCGGCGGGCCGGGAGATTCCACCAATACCATGATCCGGTATATTTACGTTACAGGGTTCAAGAAAGACATGTTCGGCCTGGCCGCAGCGCAGTCGATGATCTTCTGCTTCATCATGCTGTTGATCGCCGTGGTTCAATTTAAAATCACAGACCGGAAAGACGGATAGGAGGGAGACATTCATGAAAATGCTCGCTTTAAATATCGCTGCTGTTCTACTTGCGCTGCTGTTTATTTTCCCGCTAATCTGGATGTTCCTCACCTCCCTGAAGCCTGATGGTGTGAACGTATATACGCTGGCTGATTGGGTGAAATGGTCAGATCTGAATACCGATAACTATGTCAAAGTCATCCGGGACTCGCAAATTCTGCACTGGACATGGAACAGTCTGGTCATTGGTGTCCTCACGACCGTAATCTCCCTTCTGCTTAGCTCGCTGGCTGCATTCTCGTTCTCCAAGCTGCCATTCCGGACACGGGGAATATTCTATGTGCTGATCGTTTCAGGTCTGCTGATTCCGACGGAAGCAATACTCATTCCGCTTTATGAAACTGCGCTGCATCTGCAGCTGATTGATAACATCTGGGCGATTGTCCTGCCTGGACTGACCAACCCTATCGGCATTCTGCTGCTGAAGCAATTCATGGACGGGGTACCCAAGGATTACATTGAAGCCGCGCAAATCGACGGTAGCCGCAGCTTCCGGTTATGGTGGAGCATCTGTCTGCCGCTTACACGCTCAGCCATGGTTTCTGTGGGAATCTTCTTCTTTATCCTCTCCTGGAATAATTTCCTGTGGCCTTATCTGGCCATTACTTCTGAGGAAAATATGATTCTTTCGGCAGGGCTGCCCACCTTTTTGTCGAATAATAACATGTCGCTCAATCTGATTATGACGGCAAGTACAATCGCGGCGGTTCCGACAATCATTGTCTTTATTCTGCTGCAGCGGCATATTGTCCAGGGCGTGGCGATGTCCGGCGTCAAGGGTTAATCTTTAAGATTTCCAGTCTCAAGACTCTACAACGAGAAAGGATATAGGGCATGCTTAAATCTCCAGAGAGTACTGCCAGGCCCTTGCGCTTCCGCTTGATATCCTGGATCAAAATAATGAAGAGCAGCATGCGCTATAAGTGGATGCTGCTTCTCGTTCTCTTCTCCTTGACACCGCTGGTGGTCATGGGGATTATTTCATTTTCGATCTCCAAATCAACGATTAATCACAAAGTAACGGAGTATTCCGAGCATCTGCTGTATCAAACCGCCGACAATCTGGATACGCGGCTGGGTGTCTACAAGGACATGATGATGCAGGTGCTGAACAACAACGAGATTGTGGGTATGCTGCGGACTCTTGATCGGACAGACGCGGCCAGCTATGATGTGGATAGTCTGTCGCTGACGACAAAGCTGTCCACGATTGTAGCGATTAATCAGGATGTGCAGTCCATTTCTTTTGTATCCGGGAAACATTATATCAAGGGAATCTACCGCTGGAACAAGCGAATCCCTGCCGAGGTGGAGCCGTTCCTGCAGACCCTTGAGGGCGGCAGTAATTTCCGCTGGTATCCGACCCGTTACGGGACCTATGTGGACAGTTTGAATTCCCAGAGTACACACGTCTTCTCGGTAGCCAAGCAATTGTATAAAATATCCGATGACAGCCCACTGGGAATTGTTGCTGTCCTGGATATTCGTGAAGATGTCATAAAGGAGCTGATCTCGAAGGCGGTGAGCAACAACCGGGATCTGCAAAGCTTTGTAATGGACGGGCGCGGTATGCTGGTCTCGTATCCGGACAGCCGGCTGATCGGCAAAAGTGTGACTGAGGTGCTGGGTCAGGCGGGTTACGAGAGGCTCATTCATTCTGGACCGGAGGAAACGAGATTCCCGCTCACTTACAACGGCGACAGCCTGATCGTGAATGCCAAGAAGCTTCACACCAATGATTGGGTAGTTGTGAATGTCATTTCTAAGGCTGCGCTGTACCAGGATTCGAACCGTCTGCTGCAGATCTTTATCTTCGTCGGGCTGCTTTGTATATTCTTCTCGGTTATTGCCGCGCTTGTGCTGGCGAATTCCATCACCAATCCGATTCTGAAGATGATCCGTTTGATGCGGCAGGTGATGTCCGGCGAACTCAGCGTCCGCTACAAAGCCAAAAGCCGGCATGACGAATTCGATATCCTTGGTGATAATTTCAACTATATGGTTGCGCGGATAGATGAACTATTGAAAGCGGTATATCTAGAGCAGGACCAGAAACGGATGGCCGAGCTCAAGGCACTGCAGGCGCAGATTAACCCGCATTTTCTCTACAACACGCTGGATATTATTAAATGGACGGCCCTGATTCAGAAAGCCAACAACGCGGCAGAGATGGTCAGCTTATTGTCACGGCTGCTGCGGATCAGTCTGGGCAAGGGTGAAGAAACCGTTACGCTGGAAGAGGAAATTGAGCATGTGCAGTGTTATCTGGGCATTCAGAGATTCCGCTTCAATTTCAATATTGAGACATTCGTTGAAATGGACGATGAAGTCCGCCACCTGCGGACGCCCAAGCTGATCTTGCAGCCGATTGTCGAGAACGCGATTATCCATGCTTTTGGGGATATGGGGTCCGGCGGCAGCATCCGCATATCCTGCCGCAAAGCGCCGGGAAACCTTGTATGGTTCGAGGTGGCAGATAACGGTAAGGGGATGGACCCCGCATTTGCCCGCAGTCTGCTGACCGAGCAAGCGCCGGATGAGGATAAATCGGGAGGCATAGGATTGGCGAATGTGGATGAACGAATTAAGCTCATTTGCGGAAAAATGTACGGTATCGAGATCCAAAGTGAGCCCGGCACAGGAACGTCAATACGGATCAAGCTGCCTTTGATGACAAATGACATAAGGGGGAATCGCTGAGATGCACCGGGTCATTATCGTAGAAGATGAATTTATCGTGAGATATGGTATCCGGTCGATGATTAATTGGGAGACCATCGGGATGGAGGTCACCGGTGAAGCGTCGAATGGCCAGGAAGCGCTGGCGTTGATGGCAACCGGACTGCCTGATATCCTGATTACCGATATTAAAATGCCGGTGATGGACGGCATTGAGCTGATAGCCGAGGTGCGGAGGCTCTCAGCGGATATTAAGATCATCATCCTCAGCAACCTCGAAGATTTCCAGTATGCGAAGGAAGCAATTAAACACAGTGTATCCGAATATATGATCAAATCGGATATGATGCCCCGTGACTTTGAGTTAGTATTGCTTAAGCTGAAGGAAAGTCTGGAGGCAGTGCAGAAGAACACGGCAGTCCATTCTCAGGGTGTTCACCCGGAGCCGGTACATAAGGAAAGTTTCCTGATGGATCTGATTGATCGGGGGCCGGTTCAGGGTCAGATAGACAGACATAAACTCACGCAGGCGGGACTCACTGATTCACGGCCGCTGTATTTGCTACATATCAGCCTGAGCAGCGGCGTTGAGCCAAGGTATGGGCAAGGACAGACCGTGATCCGCAGTATGCTGGAGCAGATTTGGAATGAAAATACCCTCGGCTACGAAATTTTCCCTGACAGGCAGGGTGAACTCAATATTATAGTTACCACAGACCTCACGGCAAAGCCTGCAGTTGCTGATCGGATAGACCTCTTGCGCAGCCGCAGTGAAGAGCTTATTCAATGCTTATCCAGACGATGCGGCTGGACGGCGACTATAGGCATTAGTGGTGTAACCAGGCAGTGGACAGAGGTGAAGAATGCCTATGCTCAGGCCGTGGATGCAGCCAAGCAAAAGCTGTTTATGGGAAACGGGCGTGTCCTGATTCACGGGAGCGATGAGCTGCTGGCGCAGGTGGCGCCGCCTCATGCGCTCCAGATCAGCAGCCACCAGATTCAATCCATGGTGTACGCTTTCCAGTCCAGAGAGCTGACGGAATATCTGGAGCAGCTGTTCGGACAGCTTGCCGTGCGCAGGGATGCAGATCTTGTGCAGATTATTTCACTTGAGTTGCTGATGATATTAACGACCCTATGGCCCGATGTATCCAGGGATGCTGAGCAGGTTCTGGAGCTCAAGAAGCAGTATTTTGACGAGCTGGCGATGCTGGAAACGCTTGAACAGAGCCGGTTATGGTTCATGCAGGCGTTCGAAGCGCTGGTACAGCATATGAAAGATATGTATCATAGCGACCGGAACAGCATTATTAAGGCAACCCAGTATATCCAGCAGTATTACTATCAGGAAATCACGCTGCAGTCGATCAGCCGGCTTGTACATCTGAGCAAGAACTATTTCGCCAATCTGTTCAGGAAGGAGGTAGGGGAGAGCTTTCTGGAGTACCTGACCCGGATTCGGATTGAGAAAGCCAAGAACTTGCTTACTGGAGAACTGAAGGCAGGGGATGTTGGAACCTTAGTCGGGATTCAGGACCCAAAATATTTCTCCAAAGTGTTCAAAAAAATCACTGGCGTGTCCCCGTCGGAATATCGTGGGCTGGTTCGGAAGATCAGCAAATGAACTTCGTGGAAGCTTCTGTAAACGCTTACGTATATTAGCCGAACTGGATTTGAACTAAAGGGGGTGAAGTGGGATGAAAAATATGGGTCGGATGGTACCGGTTCTGCTACTGTGTCTGATCCTGCTGCCGGGCTGTGCGGATCTCTCTCCCGGGAATCAAAGCCTGCGGGAAAGTCCGGTACCTGTTGAAGTGTCCTTCTGGAATCCTTTTGGAGGCGGAGAAGGTGAATTCGTAGAGAAAATCATCAAGGATTATAATTCTTCCCAGGAAGAAGTATTTGTGAAGCAGCTTAGACTGGAATCTAACGAATATTATGCCAGGCTCAGTACTGCTCTGTCCTTCGGCAAAGGGCCGGATGTAGCCGTAGTCCATGCGGACCGGTTGTCGCCGTTTATTAAAGCCAAGCAAATCGTACCACTGAATGCTCTGGCGGAACAGGGCAGGTTCCAATTCAATAAAATCGGTGAACAGAACCTTCAGAGCGTCAGTTACGGCGGACAATATTATGCGGTACCGCTGGATACCCATTTTCATATGCTCTATTACAACAAGGATATACTGGCCAAGGCCGGATTGCTAACTCCCGAAGGAACGCCGAAGCTCGAAATGAACACCCCCGAAGAGTTCATTCGCTTGCTGCGGCAGATTGCTGCGCGGGTTCCGGGAGTACAGCCTATGGCGGTCAATACCCCTTATTTTCAGGAATCTTTCCTGGATCTGTATTATGAGTCAGGCGGGGAGCTGTTCAGTCCCGACATGAAACAAGCGGTGATTTATAATGAGAAGTCGGTGCGAGTCCTGACCTTCTACCAACAGCTGTTCGAAGAGGGATTAAGCGATCTGAATGACAATACGCCATGGGATTCCTTTTATAACGGCCAGGCTGGTTTGTGGTTTGGCGGGGTATGGGAAGCCGGGCATCATCTGAGCAATAATGCGCTTGACATAGGAATTATACCTATCCCGCCGATCTTCGGCAGCTCAGCCCACTGGGGAAGCTCACATACACTGGTTATTCCGGCTTACGTCAGCGAAGAAGAGCAGGAAGGCGCCATGGACTTCGTGAAGTACTTCTCGGAGGTTGGCGGTAAAATCTGGGGGGAAGCAGGTCATGTTCCGGCGAATCTTGATATCGCAGAGAGCCGGGCTTACCGGGAGCTGCCTTATCGGGATCGGTTTATTCAATCTAGGGATCAGGTGAAGTTTGCCCCCAAAACCGATAAATACGCGACGCTGTTCACGGCAATGTCTGAGGAGCTTCAGAATATTGTCCGGAACCGGATCGAGCCGGAAGCAGGACTGAAAGTGCTGGAGAAGAGTCTGAATCTAATTTTGGCGAATTAATAGTTGGTGAATGGCTCCGTGCCTTCTTAGTCTCGATTCAGTATCTTTAGGTTTCCATTCTTTTATTTGTTTTTTCAGTATATGGTATATTGAATTAAATGAAAAAATAACTAAAGGAAGGTTCTCGAATAATGAATTCAGATATTAACAATTTGGTTATCGTAACAGAAAAATTAGAGCAATTCGGCATTAACTATTCCTTGGGTGGGAGTGGTTTATTACTAAGTTTGGGTCTAATCAATTCCGTTCATGACTGGGATATTATGACTGACGCACCTAAAGAAACTGTCATAGATGCTCTACGAAACTTCAAAGTTGATGAACTAAAGAGTGGGGATTATCCTTTCGGAAGTGAGTATAAACTATTAATTCACAAAAGAAACCCTCCGGTTGAAATATTAGGAAACTTCTCGATTCATTCTACTAAAGGGCTTTGTAAAATGCCAACAGTTCCGACTTTGAGTTGGAATAGTGTTCAAGTGTCTGCTCCTGAAGTATGGTTTGTTGCCTATGCTCTAATGAATCGTACGGATAAGGCAAACCTGCTATTCTCATTTTTGAAAAACAACGGAGCGAGGAATGAAATACTTAACAAACTAATGAAAGAGCCACTACCTGATGAATTATTGCACAACTTAAAGTCTCTTTTACATTAAGCGAAATGAAGGATTCCAATATGGAAAAAACTATTTCTCGAAGTGAATTTACTCATATTTATATTGAGCCAAACTTTTTAAGATCTTCAATAATCACGTATGAAAATACTCTTTTTCAGTGCTTGTCAATTCTCAAGTTCTGGAGAAGAGTTTTTTTAATATGTAATATTTCATGAATCATCGTATATCGAATGGGACGTACAGTGGTGTGAGAGATTGGAGATCACTGTCGAATAACATCTTAATTTGTTGTATTATTGATTAAGCTAGTTTTCAAGATTCAAGGAGGGTTATAGTTTGCTTACACTGAGAAGAGCCGAGCCGCGTCAAAGTAAAAAGCTCAGTCTCACATCGCTGCTTACGGGCTTGGTTACGCTGGTGGTTCTACTAACCTCAAGCATTCTTCTGATCGGTTCTTACGAGTCCAAGAAACAATCATTGATGGAGACTACGCTCCATTTGAATTACTACAATGCTGACCGAATGACCAAGACAATGGATTCCTTATTTCAGTCCATGCGCAGCAGTTTGGAATACAGCGCTGCCACACTTTCCGAAGACGGTGGCTCAACGCCGAAGCAAGTAGATGATAATTTGGAACTGATGCGCAATAGTAGCAATTACTTCAATTCTATCGCCGTGGTCGATGCCGACGGGCTGGTCCGCAACGTAGTACCGACTAGTTTGGGGACAACAGGCGACCATATTACTTCTAAAGTCGGTTTGGAAGCTCTGGCGTTCAAAAAACCTTACATATCCTCCCCCTATATGACCCAAACCACCAAGAGACTAATCGTTTTTATGAGTCAGCCGATTTTCAGCAACAAGGGTACATATCGCGGTATTTTGAGCGGCACATTTTATTTGCAGGAGAACAATATTTTGTCTATGATTTTTGGCGACAACAACGTGGACGATTCTGGTTCTTATTATTATATTGTGGATGCAAGCGGGCATCTGTTGTACCACCCGGATAAACAGCTTATTGGGAAGGATGTCAGCAGTAATAACGTTGTGCAGAAACTTATGAAAGGGGAAAGCGGAGAACAGCAAGCGCGCAACACCCGCAGCATTGAAATGCTTGCCGGGTACTCCAGCGTTCCGGCCAACGGATGGGGGATTGTAGTCGTTTCGCCGATTAGTGTCATCCATCATCAACTGATGGGCCACCTTCGGACAATTCTCGGGTATTCGTTATTTCCCTTCATTATACTCCTGATGGGCGTCATTCTCGTAGCGCGCAAGTTGGCCCGGCCTTTTGTCTACCTGGCAAACCTGGTTAGCAGGATGGGCAAGGAAAAAATTGTATTACCAGAAGCAAAGCCGCAATGGAGCCGAGAGGCAGATCTGCTGACCAAGGCTGTGTTGCTTGCCGTGACGGATATTCAGAAGCAGACGGATCAACTGACCCAAGAAGCAGTGACCGATGCTCTGACCGGTTTATTGAACCGTAGATCGTTAGAGTATACGATGAACCAGTGGATTGCCGCAGGTCAACCGTTTTCGCTCATTGTGCTGGATGTAGACAAATTTAAACTGGTGAACGATACCTACGGCCATCTCATTGGCGACGAAGTGCTGAAACATGTAGCCAAAGTTATCGTTGCCTCGTTTCGCCCAGACGATGTTTGCTACCGCTACGGCGGCGAAGAGTTCGTCATCCTACTGGCCCACACTAGACCTGAGGAAGCTTTCAACGTAGCTGAAAGAGTCCGGCGGGCACTGGAACAAAGCGGGGGTCCAATCCCGACACAGGTTACGATCTCCCAGGGAATCGCCCATTATCCTTTTCATGCATTGGAGCGGGAGGGGCTGCTGGAGAAGGCCGATCAGGCGTTATACCTGGCAAAGAGCAGGGGAAGAAACCAGACGATGGTCGCTGATGTTTGAAATAATTGCTTGGCAGCACAGTGAAAACCTTGAGAAATCAAGTTTTTTTGTTTTATATGGAGCATGTAGAAGTTGAAATCCTGTAAAAAAATATTACTCTCAAGTATAGATTGAGGAGAAATTGACGAGATACAATAATAAAAGCTATAATTTCTTTAATGCGCAAAAAATTTCCTGAAGATAGGAGGGAGAGCAAATTAAACTAAAAGAAATTGCGAAAAAGGCAAACGTGTCAATTAGCACGGTGTCCAGGATCATGAACAATCAGGGGAATTTCAGCGAAGAGACACGCAGGAAAGTACTGGAAATTGTTAATGAACACCTAAAACCAGGTGTCGCTCCCTCCAAACTGGCAAACATATCTTATAATATAGTCGTCATCGTTCCAGGGAATAATGACTTCTTCGACAATGATCCGTCTACCTCTGCCGACTTAAATCATTTAAAGGAAGAATTTGAGGATTATGGTCATCAGATTCATATTGTGAAGCATAATACGGACTTGCAGTCCTCGCCAGCGTATAAGCTGTTAAGTGAGGAAAAAGTGGATGCAGCCATCATTTTTGATCCATTTGTTAATGACAAGGTGTTTGAAGAGTTTGAGAAACTCGGCATTCCGTATTTGCTTACGAATGGAAGAACCTATAAGATCGGTCATAACTATATTGACTATGATAACCGTAAAGGCGCTTATAATGTGATTCGATATCTGCATGAATTGGGGCATCAGAAAATTGGAATCATTGCCGGGCCTAAGCAACATCTGGTGAATTTAAACCGGCTGGACGGATGCAAAGATGCATTTCGCGATTTTAAAATGCCATGGTCCGACACTAATGTCCTAATGGGTGCATTTGATCCTGCACATGGATATGAGGCGGTGAAGCAATTGATGAGTGAGGATCCGTCCATAACCGCAATATTTACGTTTAACGACATCATTGCTTTTGGTGCGATGAAAGGATTGGCTGAGATGAACATCCGTATTCCAAAGGATGTCTCGTTAGTTGGTTTTGATGATTTAAAGCTATCGGAGTTTATGGTTCCGCCATTAACTACTGTCCGACGGTTTAGATACGATATTAGCTCTATCATTGTAAAAGTGCTGACCGAGCTGATTATGAACAAGAATATAGCGGAAGTCCAAATCAGCCTGAAGACAGAACTAATTGAGCGGGAATCATGCGCAAAAGTGGCAAATAGGGGGTAGAGGCAGGCACTCTACGCTCGATCTGAACTAGCCGTTCTTTAAATGACTACAATTTGAGGACGGCTATTTGGCGTGTCTAGAGCACACGAAAGTTGCGAAGTTGTTGCGCGAAAAATTGCCTTAAATTTTTATCCGAACGGAGGGGAACAAAGTTGGCGACGTGAAAGAAGACCGGCCTGCAGTTCTGCGAGCCGGTCTTCATAATATTACTTACTAGGATGTTTGAACATGTTGTGTGCCGTTTGGGGAGGTTGTTGTAAGAGATTGGCGGAAGAGCTTCATGTCTATAACGGCGCCCTCCCTTCGTCTCGATTCCTCAGCGGCGAAGGCCATGAGATGACTTTCCAGAGAGGCTTCCGCAGAAGTCAAGGTATTCATATATCTTTCATTTCGGAGGTCGGAAAGGAATTGTTGCATGATCCCATCGTCGCCTCCTTGATGACCACCGTCACTGGTTGGGGTATGAATGATAGACTGTGTCCCTGATGAAAATTCGAATAGATCGATACAGCCGCTTAGTAAATCACCGCGAATTTCCCCTTTGGTCCCCATGATTTGAATGGTGCGATTTATATCGCGCGTAAACCCGCACATGCTGAAAATCACGGTAACTCCATTCTCGAATTCCATATTTACCGTTTGATGATCCACTACATTATTATCCGTCCGATAGACACATTTTCCATAGGGACCATTCAATATCGCGTTCATTCTATTCGTTTCGGTAGGCGGATCTGTTATGAGTGCTGCAAAGTGATTTAATGTAGGGTCTTTCATATAAAAGCGTAATGCTGAATAAGGACAAGTGGATTCCACCTCGCACCCATCCGTACATCGGTTGGTTGATCCAGCAGGTGCATTTTCGACACGAAAGTGGCCTAAAGAACCAAAGGAACTAACTCTCTTGCAATCTGCATCGGCAATCCAACGGATTAGATCCATGTCGTGACAAGACTTGGCCAGTATCATTGGACTTGAGTGTACATCATTCCTCCAATTACCTCTGACAAAGCTATGGGCATAATGGAGGTACCCCACGTTTTCGTTATGTTGAATGGACATTAGGTTTCCGATGAAACCTTCATGAATGAGTTGCTTTATTTTTTTCCAAAAAGGGATATACCTCGAGACATGACAGATTGAAAGCAACCGCCTTTCTTCACGTGCGATCCTCTCCATTTCAATGCACTCAATCGGGTTGTTGGACATAGGTTTTTCCAGAAGAACATGATATCCCTTCCTGAGAGCGGCAACTGTGGGCAGGTAATGATTCTGATCCTGTGTGCAGATAAGGAGCGCATCACAAAGCTTAGGCCCGTTCAATAGATCTTCCCATGTTGAATAAATTTGCTCCGGGATTAGGTTGAATGCTTCGGCAAATCGCGTTCTTCTCTCGTCGTTTGGTTCGGCAACTGCGACTACCTCCGCCTCGTGGGGAAACCTCTGGACATAAGGCATGTAGGATAAAAAACCTCTTGCTCCTGCCCCTATTACAGCTAATTTGATTTTTTTCATAGAATTATCTCCTGAATGTAAGTATTTAGATTTTTCGATACCATGGCAATCGGGAAAGCGGGGCATTCACTTCGACCTGAGCCGGGCCTTCAACGATGCTTCCGTCATCACCCAGCCATTGGCCGTCCGGGAATTGTATCCTTCTAGCTGTTTGACCTTTATTCATAACTGGGGCTACCAGAATGGTCTCGCCAACCATGAATTGATCTTGAATCGTATGGAAGCCTTGATGCGGAAAGACGAATTCCAGACTACGCAGAATTGGAAGCCCATCCTCTGCAGCTTGGCTGGCAAGTCCGGATAGCAGAGGCCCTAACTCTGATCGTATCCGTACGGCGTCCATACACCAGGACAATTCAGCACCATTCAAAACCCGCCAGGGCGCCATAGAAAACTGCATCACGGGAAATAAAGCGGAGCATTGAACAAAACGGATAAAAAGTTCAGCATCAAAACGGAAATCGGGTGAATTAATGTCCCCATCCATTCCTCCGCCTACCATATCAGGGCAGTTGTAGGCATATCCCATCAGGCCCTGGGCAATAGCATTAGGGATAAGTCCGCCCAGCCCGGTCGTAGCATTCCATGTGTGCGTTTTATCGCGTTGCCGCTGAATGAGCGCCTGTCCCCCGAGTTTCCAGCACATGCGCAGTTCACTAAGCGCGTATCCGATTCCTAATCTGGCATATGACTCACAATCTTCCATTGGGCGAACAGGACGTGACCAAGCGATCTCTTTTGTAATGTCATCCATTAGGTCAGGTAATAGAGGTTCTCCTGCATCGAGTTTGAATCCGTCAACTCCATAATCTTCAATCAGCCTGTCTAACTGCTGCCTGAACCATGCCGAGCCTTCTGTGCTTGTATAGTCAACGATTGCGCTGTACCCGTTCCACCATCTCCTCAGGACAGGGGCACCATCAGCATGCTTCATCAAGATGCCGAGTTCCAGTAATTGACGGAATTTAAGGCTATCGGGACTTACATACGGGCACACCCAAAGCATGATCTTAAACCCTAATTCGTGTAAGGATTTGATCATTCTAGCAGGATCGGGGAATCGGTGTTTATCAAAGTCCCATGTTCCATAGTCTTGCATCCAATTATCGTCAATGATTAACACACCAGGGGGCATGCCATTTTGAATAATGGATTTTGCGTAATTGAGGAGCTTTTCCTGTGTCGGTTCGTAAAACATTTCCACCCAGGTACAATATTGCGGTGCCGTGAAGGCTAGTTTGTCAGGTGTAACGCCGGAAGGGGGAAAATGGTTTTTAGATGCATGCTGGTACGCACCTTGAAGGGTTTCGTGTCCATCTTCAAGGCATAGCTTCTGTTTGTGATCGATGGTAAGACTGCTCTCATTAAACGAAAAGGCAAACGGCTCTTCGCACCAAATATACCTTCCAAGATTAGAAATTAATAAGGGAGAAGCTTGATTATCATCCGTCAAACGTAAGTCACGTGTATGTGGCTGGTCGCCAAATGGCATTAAATGCCCTTCGTTTATAACACCTCCCCACCAGAACTCTCCGCTTTTTTGAGGTAATACAGTAATTGTCATCGCAGACACTCCAATCTAAGTTATGAAATAATTTGCGCAATTATTTACTAACATTATGGATTAATCTATATTTCAATGCAAACCTTTTTTATCTTAATATTTAGGCATCAAATCTTTAAAATGAGGCATTTAAAGGGGAGGTAAGATTGAATTAAAATCAATATGTAGGGAGGCAAAGTGATTCGTAGTGAGAATTTACGCAAATATTTGCCTAAATAACTAATTAGGGGGATGTCATTATGAAGAAAAGAAACAAGTTTTCATTTCTGTTTCTAACTGTCTTAACTGTTTTTGCTCTGGTCACAGCTGCCTGCAGCAGCAATACTAACAATACAGCAGATAATAGTCCGAAAAGCAATGCTGGTAATGCTGAGAAAGCGACTGATAAGCCTCAAAAAAACGTAACGCTTACCTATTCCATATGGGATAAAATTCAGCAACCGGCAATGGAAGCCATTGCAAAGGAGTTTACGGCAGAAAATCCAAATATCAAGATCAAGGTCGAAGTTATTCCGTGGGGTGATTATTGGACAAAGATGTCCGCTGCCGCTCCTGCCGGTACACTGCCTGATGTTTTCTGGATGCATGGTGGTCAATTTGTCAAATATGCAACAGGTAAATTCATTGAACCGATCACAAGCAAGATACAGGCTGGAGAAATTGATCTAAATAATTATGCGGCAGACCTTGCTTCCATATATACACTGAAGGGTGAAAATTACGGCATACCGAAGGATTTTGATACGATCGGTTTGGCGTACAACAAAGAGCTCTTCGACCAAGCTAAGATTCCCTATCCAGACGATGCTTGGGATTATGCCAAGCTTGCCGAGGTTGCCAAGCAATTAAGTCAGCCTGATAAAGGCATCTATGGCTTTGGGGCGAAAATGGACACTCAGACCGGGTATTGGAACGATATGTTGGCTAATGGCGGGAGTATTTTATCGGCTGATATGAGTAAGTCAGGCTACGATGATCCGGCTTCCATTGAAGCTTTACAGGCCCGTTATCAAATGACTCTCGACGGCGCTTCTCCAACTCATCAGCAAATGACAGATACGGAAGCCACCGAAATGTTCAAGTCCGGCAGATTAGCGATGATTTTCGACGGATCCTGGCGGATCAGCGACATTGACAGCAGCGAAATTATTAAGGGCAAATGGGATTGGGCTAAATTGCCAAAGGGTAAAGTGAAACGAGCTAATATCATTAATGGTCTGGGCAATGTCATGTCCGCAAGTGGTAAAAACAAAGATGAGGCTTGGTTATTCCTCAAGTTCCTTGGATCTGAAAGAGCAGCGCAAATTACGGCGGAAATGGGTGCGGCTATACCGGCATTCAATGGCACTCAGGATGCGTGGCTAACTTCGAGACCTCACTTGAATCTGAAAATATTCACGGAACAGGTGGCTGATGCGACTCCGTATCCGAGCGGTTCGTTAGCTTACCCGGTATGGTTCGCGAAAGAGCCTGAGATTATGTCGCAAGCGTGGGGCGGAGCAATTTCGGTTGAGGAAGCTGCGAAGAAGGTCGCTGAGATGATGAATCAAGCGATAGAAGAAACGAAATAAGCCATTTATTTAAAATAAAGTGATTCAGGGGACGTTCTTGGAGATCAGGAACGTTCCCTGATGAATAGGGAGTGGTCAGATTGAATTCCAGAAGCAGATATGTATGGGCTTATTTCATGATCGCGCCGACTCTTCTAGGCACATTGGTTTTCTGGGGCTGGCCGGTTCTTCAATCGATTCTGCTGGGATTCCAGCAGTCGGAGAATTTCGGACTCGTTAATCATTGGGTTGGATTTGATAACTATGTGAAGTTATTTAGTGATGGAGAGTTTTGGCAGAATCTGCGCAACACTTTATACTATGTAGTTCTGTTTGTACCAATAACACTTGCCCTTTCTACTTTTTTTGCTGTATTGCTAAATACGAAGATTAAAGGATTATCCGTTTACCGGGTCGTTTTTTTCTTGCCTCAAGTCACAATGCCTGCAGCGGCAGCGATGGTTTGGGTCGTCTTGTTCGCTCAGGACTTCGGGCTCATCAACCATATATTGGGAACTCGTGTAGCCTGGTTGTCTAATCCCAATTATGCCATGTTTGTGTTGGTTATCGTTGGCGTGTGGGGGGCAATTGGCTTGAATATGCTGTTGATTCTTGCAGGTTTGCAAGGGATACCTAAATCACTCTATGAAGCTGCCGAGATTGATGGTGCCAAGAGAATGGGGAAGTTTCGCTATATTACACTTCCCATGCTGACACCAACACTTTTTTTCACGAGCATCATCCTTTTGATTGGAGCAACGCAAATTTTCGACTCCATCTATCTGATTATCGGGAAGACGAATGTAGCACTTCCATCCGTTCGTTCACTTGTTTATGCCTATTACCAAAACACTTTCGTTTATTTTAATCCTAATTATGGCGCAGCAATTATCAATGTATTGTTGTTTATTAACGTCATACTGACAGGGATCCAATTTGCTCTTCAAAAAAAATGGGTCGTCTACGACTAAGAAGGGGGGAAGACAGAAGTGCAGATCACATCAGCGCGGAAGATTAACTCGATTGTTCATGTCATTCTAATGATTAGCGCTATTGCTATGCTCGTTCCATTTATATGGATGGTGCTAACTTCGCTAAAGTCAACGACGGAAGCCACGCAAATTCCGATCCGTTATTTTCCAGAGGCCCCCAACTTAAGAGGATATATAGAGGCGATCAAGCAATCGGCATTTCCGCATTATTACTTAAATACAATTTTTACGGCATTAATGAAAACCGTGTTTCCAGTTATATTTAGTTCGATGGCGGCGTATGCCTTTGCACGGATTAGATTTCCAGGAAGTTCATTTCTTTTTGCATTGATTATATCGGTCATGATGGTACCTAATCCTGTTTTCTATACGCCGCAATACATGATGATGAGTGACTTGGGCTTAGTCAATACGGTGACTGCTCTTTGGATTACCTCGCTGATCAGTCCTTTCGCAACTTTTCTTTTAAGGCAATTTTTCCTAACTATTTCTAAGGAATTGGAAGAAGCGGCAGTATTGGACGGTTGCAATCCATTTCAAATTTATTGGCATATCATGCTTCCTTTAGTCAAGTCGGCTTTAGTTGCGATTGTTATTATTCAATTGCAGTGGGCATGGAATGAACTGCAATGGCCCCTTATCATTAACAGCTCACCTGAGAAGATGACTTTGTCATCGGGTATTGCGACGTTAGTCTCCATGTTCGGAACGGATTACCCGGTATTGATGGCAGGCGCCTTCATGGCAGTGGTTCCGATGATCGTCCTCTTTTTTATATTTCAAAAGCAGTTTATCGAAGGAATTGCATTTAGTGCGCACAAAGGATAAACCGACTGTTTCCATTTGGCATTCTGAAATCGTTCACACTGATTGATAACAGCGTTAACGAGGAGGTTCTATGAATCTATTATCTGTTCAATATACTAGGAAGGCATCATTTAAAGTATTGCTCATCGTATGCTTGTTACTGAGTACGTTCTTTGGGAATGCTGCCGGCACAGTCAATGCGGACCCGGAGCAGGCGCGTGTACCCTCTAATCCATATCCCAGCCCTGCAGTGGATAGTACACTAACCAAGCATGACTTGATGTATGCCCCAAGTCCGCTCGACAATCCGTTGAAAGGGTTCGCACCTTTCTATCCTTGGGAAACGGAGACCTCATTCCCCCACAGCCTGGAATGGTATTATGTCCCTCTGAAAGCAGTGATGAACGGCCCTGATTCATACACATTTGATACCGGTATAGAGCCAGCGCTGAATGCGATTGCAGCAAGAGGGAATCAGGCAGCGATCAGGGTATATCTTGAATATCCGGGCAAAGAGGATGCAATACCGGATTTCATTCATGACAGTGGAGTGACAATGCGTCATAACGATACCTTTAACCAGATCGAGCCTGATTACGATGACCCTGCTATGGTAACTTATTTGACGAACTTTATCCGGGCTTTCGGTGCAAAATATGACGGAGATCCGCGTATCGGATTTATTCATATGGGCCTCGTTGGGCTATGGGGAGAGTGGCATACTTACCCTTATGATGAGGATGAAACGGATGGTTTGCCGAACTATATGCCTAATGCTGAAACCATCGGAACAATCTTCAATGCCTATGATTCTGCTTTCAATCAAACCAAGCTTGAGGTCCGGTATCCCGGCTTGCCGGGCGCATCGGAGTTCAATATCGGATACCATGATGACTCTTTCGGGTATAAGGAAGGTGATCCGCTGCAGAGTGTAACCCAGCCGGAGAGTATGGGCGGAACCTATTACTCGTTTTTGACCAAAATGCTGGGAGCTGGTTCGGAGAATAAATGGATCACGCAATCTGTTGGCGGAGAAGTACGGCCGGAAATTCAGAACAACTTCTTCAGCGGCGGCACTAATGTGGATAATGCAATGGATGATATTGAACTGACTCATGCAACGTGGATGATTAACCAAGGCGGTATCAGCAACTATAATGCCAATGATCCGGCCGTAGCCGCAGGCGTGAGAAAGATGGGCTACGATCTAAATGTGACGAGTGCCTACTATAATAATGTTGCCCAAGGTGCTCCGCTTAAGGTCGGAGTAGCCATTCAGAATAATGGCGTTGCTCCCTTCGCATATCCTTGGAAAGTAGAACTGGGAGTAAAGAATTTATCCGGGAAGCTTATTAAAGAGTGGGATACCTCATGGGATATGACAAAGGTCATGCCATTGCAAATCAGGACATATCCTGAATGGAATCTTCCTGGTGATCCGCAGTACACCCCATTTGGTGAACCCTATTATTTCGATACTTCTATTTCTGCTCCGGATTTGAATGATGGCTATTATTATTTAGTGATGAAGGTCGTTAATCCGTTAGAGGCCATTAGCAATAAGGCTAAAAAGGTGAGATTTGCGAATACGGACCAAGACACAGAAGGCTGGCTCAATTTGGGTCCCGTATTAATCGGGGAGAGTCATTCAACAACACCTCCGACTTCACCACCGCTGCCGCCAAAACGTCTGCTTGTGGATGATTATGATGGTACCCGGACGTGGTCCGGAAGCACCCAAAATGATCTGAATCAATGGACAGGTTCGAGCGGTTTCGCCAACGGGAACGGCGCTGGTGTTATCGAAGATGGCGCACTGGTCCTGCAGTATAAGAATATGTCACGGCTAGAAACCAACATCGGCCGGAATCTTTCAGATACGGGGAAACTGGTCATCCGCGTGAAGGGAGCTGCTGGCGGCGAGGAGAATCAGGTTAGTATCAGTATCGGCGGCGTAACAAAGACACTCAGCCAATTCAGTGGAGATACGATAACAACCAGCTATAAAGATATCGTTATCGACTTGGCTGCCCATGGAGTGGATTTATCGCAGACGATCTGGAGTGTGGCGATAGCACAAGCTACTTGGGATACTACAGGTACCATATATATTGATGAAATCTACTTCACTGATAAGTATGACTCAGATGATGATCCCGGTACTGGACCTGGAACTGACCCTGGTACTAATCCGGGTAATGGTACAGAAACACCAGGACTGATTGAGAATTTCGAATCTTATGGGGATAATGCTGCTCTTGGGCAAGCTTGGACAGAAGCGTGGAGCGATATGCCAGGCTCGGTTACACGGGCGCTGGGCCAAGCGAGCGGAAGCAAAGGCCTCAAGCTTTCGGTCGCAATCCCGGATTCGGATTGGTCGAATATCATTCATGCCATCCCTGCGGAGCTAAGAGATTGGTCCGCTTATGACGGATTAAGCCTCTGGGTGGACAATACAACAACGGATAACAAGAATTTCAGCTTAAACGTTGCGCTGCAGACGCCTGTAGCGAATGGAGAGTTCGGGCTGAAAGATGGCGGGGCTGCCTTGAAGATGGCTGCGGATGGAAGCTGGCATTCAGCGGCATTTAATGGAGGCTCGCTTAATGTTCCGGCCGGATTCAAAGGCGTTGTAAGAATCCCGTGGGATCAATTCGTACAATCTGCTTGGCAGTGCGATGGTGTTCAGGCCGACTGCGCTGCTGTGCTGGATCCTAGTGAAGTAACCGGGCTTCAGTTCGGATATCCGCCAGCAGGATATGTTCATAACGTGATCACAATTGATGACATCAGACTCTATCGCGCTGATAAAGTATTGGAGGATTTCGAATCGTACACAGATGATGCCGCTCTGCAGAACGTTTGGAGAATAGACTGGGAATCCGGTGAACCTTCTACACTTCGCACGCTTGATAAGGTTCATTATTCGAATGGCAGTCAGGCGATGAAATTCTCTGTTACGCCTCCACCGGGCAAAGCTGCCTCCGATTGGGTCAATATCAAACGCGCAGCGTTTACCGGAACGGATTCGGATTGGTCGGCCTTTGATGGACTTACCTTCTGGATCAACCATACATCATCAAGCAATAAAAATATGGATTTGAATATCTCGCTTGTAACAGATGCGCCGAAAGGTGAGTTCTCGTTAAAAGCAGGAGGCGTCGTCAAACTCTACAATGCAGCAGAAGGCTGGAAGGCATCCACTCTTGGTGGAGGTTCCCTGTCGATTGCCCCAGGCTACACAGGAATGGTGAGAATCCCATGGAGCGCGTTTGCCCAGTCCGAGTGGCAAGGCTGCGTTGCCTGCGATGCATCGTTCGACGCAAGCAAGGTGCTGCAAATTCAGTTTGGTTTCGGTCCTGGCAATCAGGCTGATAATGTCCTCAGCATCGACCAGATTGGATTATATGCATTAGCGGGCAGAACAGGCGGATCTGGAGAAGGGCCGGAGAACCCTCCAGTTGATCATCCAAGTCAGCCAGATTGGGTAACATCGGCCGGAACTCATATCTTAAAGTATGCGCAGGCACCGGTTGATAATCCGCTCAAGGGGTTTCTGCCATTCTACGATGCTTCGGAGGAGGCTTATTTCAAAGTAGGTGATGATTGGAGAGATCGTCCTACACAGCTGCCTTACAGCTTGGAGTTCTTCTATTTGCCGCTTAGCAAGCTGATGAACAATCTGAATGACTTTGATTGGTCTGAGCTGGATAAACGGCTAGCAGCGGTAGCCTCCAGAGGTAATCAATCCGTGTTCAGGGTGTATTTGGACTACCCGAACAAACCTTCAGGTATACCGAAATTCCTGCTGGACGAAGGGCTGAAGACTTATGCTTATGATGAATTCGACAATGGCAAAGATGCCGCGAGCTTAGCGCCTGACTATAATGATGAGCATTTACTGGGCGCTTTGGATAATTTCATTAACGCGCTTGGAAATCGTTATGACGGCGACCCGCGGATCGGATCGGTGATGATCGGATTAATTGGCTTCTGGGGCGAATGGCATACGTATCCGTATGACGGGAATCTGAAATCGCCTAACCTGATGCCAACCGATGCTAACCTGAAGCGTGTTCTTACCGCTATGGACAATGCCTTCGACCAAACACAGCTCGTCCTAAGATATCCGATGGACAACAGCACACTTAAGACCAGAAATTTCGATGTCGGTTATCATGATGATTCTTTTGCCTTCCAGACACTCCCGCCAAGCCTGGGCGGACAGGGCTGGCATTTCTGGGGCAGAGTGAATGACGCAGGAGTGACTGAGTTCTGGAAGAACAACGTTATGGGTGGCGAGATGAGACCGGAAATTCAGGTGAAGATGTGGAATAATGATCCGCCAAAATACAATGAACCGTCAACTCCGATCGAAGGGGCGCAGGGAGAGGATTATTACACCAGCCTGGGCTTGACCCATGCATCCTGGCTGATTGCCCAGGGGATATTCCAGACTCCGTTGGATGCTGCATCTTTGGCGAGAGCCACTGAAGGTTCACGCAGGATGGGATATGAATATTATGTGCCCACCGCTTATCTGGACGCTTCAGATGGAAAGCTGAAAGTGGGAGTAGAGCTTGAGAACAAAGGAATAGCGCCGTTCTACTACAACTGGAAGGTAGAGCTTGCAGCCAAATCAGGAAATGACATCATTAAAATCTGGAATCCGGATTGGGATCTGAAAGACATTCTTCCGAATACGAATGGATTTGATAACAACAAGCTGTTTGTATCGGCTGATAATCCGCAATTAGGTAATGGAAGCTATGAAATATTGTTACGCTATGTGAATCCACTTGAGGAAATTAATGCTGATGCCAAAACATTCCGCTTCGCAAATGCTGAGATGGGTGAAAGCGGCTGGCTGAGCTTGGGCAGCGTAGATGTAGCGAATAGTTCTGCCCAAACCCCAGTAAGGGTTACAGGCTTAACGGCGAATACGCCGGAGCAGTTGCAATTGGCTCCAGGTGCAAGCAAGAAGCTTGAGCTCAGTGTAGTTCCGGCAGAAGCTAGTAATTCAAGGGTCGTATGGTCATCGGCAGATCCTAAAGTTGCTTATGTATCCGCCGCAGGCCTGGTCACAGCAGTAGGTGTCGGCCAAACCGTTATTACGGCGAAGTCTTCCGACGGCAATTTAGAAAAGCAATTTAAGCTGACGGTTACAGCGGATACGAACCCGCCTGCTGGAGGCGAACCGACGCCGACACCTGAACCGACTTCGACACCAGCCACATCAACACCGCCGCCAGCAGAGACATCAGCAGTACCTGTATCTGCGACGCCAGTTCCTGCAACACCAGCACCCGTAATCCAGAATAATGGAATCATTCTGGAGCTGGATGGGGCAACGTTTAAACGGACAACGAATAAGGATGGTGTAAGCGAAACAATAGCAGCCATTGATGTGAAGAAGCTACAGGATGCCTTCCTAGCCCTTCAGAACAATCCGGCTGCAGCCAAATCAGGATCAGTAATCATTAAACTGAAGAGTGACGGCGGAAGTGTGAAGGTTAACATTCCATCCTCTGCGTTTGCAGGTGTGGTGGATGAATTGCCGGAAGCATCCGTTGTGATTCAGACGGATTTCGGAAGCTACAAGGTTCCGGTCAAAGTTCTGGGAGTAGCGGCATTAGCGGCGAAGCTTGGCGTTAGCCCGGCAGATATGACCATAAGTATAGTTATAGACCGGGTTTCAGGCAGCACGGCAGAGCTATTGTCTGAGCAGGCCGGCAAAGAAGGTCTGACCTTGCTCACTCCAGCATTCGATTACAAAATCATTGCGCAAGTAAACGGTCTGTCGACTGAGCTGGACAGCTTCGGCAGCACCTATGTCGAACGCACCCTTACTCTTCCGGGATCAATTGATGCGAAGAAAACCACTGCACTCCTGTTCAGTCCGGATACAACGGCATTCAGCTTTGTTCCAGCCCTACTGCTGGATAATGGCGGGATTACCGAAGCTGTAATCAAACGGAACGGGAATAGTATTTATACGGTAGCTTCGGGCACTAAGACGTTCGCTGATCTTCAAGGCCACTGGGCAAAAGCAGACATCGAACTAATGGCCTCCAAGCGGATTATAAACGGTGTTGGAGCTAACAGCTTTTCACCAGATAATCCGGTAACCCGCGCAGAGTTCGCGGCTATTCTCGTCCGTTCCTTGGGACTTAATTCTTTAGGTAAGGTAGCCGGCTTTAAGGACGTATCTACAGGAGACTGGTACGCGGGGGCACTTGCAGCCTCGGCTGAGGCAGGAATCATTGAAGGCTTCAGTGATGGTTCATTTAGACCGGGTGAAGAAATCACCCGTGAACAAATGGCTGTCATGCTGTCCAGAGCGCTGGATTATGTGAACAAATCCGTCCCGGCAAGTGATGGGATTGACACTATTCTCAGGAAATATACAGATAACGGTTCAGTCAGTTCTTGGGCAAAACATCCGGTAGCCGCCCTGCTCACTGCTCAAATCATCCAGGGGAAATCTGCAACAATAATCGATCCAGCTGCCCATGCAAGCCGGGCAGAAGCTGCTGTCATGATTAAACGGCTGCTGCAGTATGTCCAATTTATAAACTGAATAGTTGAGTGAAATACAGGAGCACATGATATGAAATTCATGTGCTCCTGTTCCAACTCAGAGGTATATACATATTGTATCCGCTTTCATATATTTAGTGTAGACTAGCAATGAGGCTCTATGGTGAAGGAGGTAGCGGTTCATGAAGAAGCCCGCTGTCACTATTATAATTGCGATCTTTTTTCTATCCATAATCTATATGTTGTACAGCGAATACTTCCGCCCGGACGTATCCGGTCCGCAAGGTTTACAGAATGCTATTGCAGTAAATGAGCTGACGTCAGATGCACCGGCACCCTTCGTCACCTTAAAGGTGATTATGCCTGGCGATTTGTCGGCACGTATGGGTGATTTCGTTGAAAATGAATTGAATGAGAGGCTTAAAAAAGATTTAAATATGAAGCTTGAGTTGACTTATATTCCATGGTCTAATTATCAGCAAAAACTGGAGCTGGCCTTATCTACTGGAGAAAAATATGATCTGTTCTGGTATGGCGCACCCTTCGTCACTGTCTATAAAGGTTATATTCAACCTTTAGATGAGCTTCTGGATCGATATGGACAGGATCTTATTGAACATATTCCCGAAGAAAACTTCAAGCAGAACGTGATCGATGGCAAGCTTTGGGCGATACCGTCTCAGGCATTTACCTCTGCGGGGAAATTCTCTTCAGTCATGGTCCGCCAGGATTTACTGGAGAAGGTCGGCATGTCAGAAATTAAGACAATCGCTGATTTAGAACTGTTTTATGAAAGAATGCAGCTGATAGATCCAAGCTATTATGGCTATCTGGAAACAGACCGAGGACATGAAATGTTGTGGCGTGAATTGACAGATCGAAACTACTCTTCATTGGATGAGCGGCTGTTATTTATGGTTGATGAGGATTCTGGAGAAATTTTGAGTTATGTAGAGTCTGATTTATACAAAAAAGTAGTTCATTTACGAGAATCATGGGTGAAGATGGGGATCATCGATAAGAATTTGGTGGGTAATCCGGCAGCGAAGATCGATCAGGAGAATGCTGGTAAGCTTCTTTTCCGGGTAGGTGCAGTCTCGAGGGCGATGGAGAACCTGCAAACGGTACGGAATGCCGATCCAAATGCGAGGCTCCGCGAGTATTATCTTGCTAAGGAGAAACCAAAGTTTATCACTACCCCAAGTAACGAAGCCTTTATGATTACGGCCGCAGCGGAAAATCCTGAACGCGCAATGATGTTTATGAATTGGATTCTGCAAACCCAAGAGAATTATAATTTTATTATTTATGGAGTAGAGGGTAAGGATTATGAATTGGAAAAAGGTAAAATTAAGCAATTAACCAATGACCAGCTGATGTACGAATGGATGTGGCGAAATAAGGACTATTTTATCGCACCTGCCAGTGTAGAGGACGATATTATTCATGACCTGCTCAAAAATGACGAGAACTCCCGCATTTCCAAACTATTCGGATTTCATTTCAATGAGGCGTCTGTCAAGAATGAGATAGCGCAGGTAATGGCTGTCTATAAGGAAAAATTCGAGCCAATCAATTTTGGATTAGCCAATTATGAAGAATATTATCAAGATGCAATTACAGATCTTAAGAAGGCAGGTTTTGACATTGTCTTTACCGAATTAAAGAAGCAGTTCTCGGAATTTGAGCGTGGGCATCCAGATGCTGAACCCGGATTTGAGAGGACGATTGATCATGAGTAGATTCAGCATATTCACAAAACTAATTGCCACTTTGTTGATTTTACTTATCCCGATCCTGCTCCTGTTTGCAGTGTCGAATCGAACAAGCAAGGATGTACTGACGGAGGAGATTATTAAGGTAAAGCAATATCAGATTGAAACGTTCGCTAATCAGTTGGATCAGTTGTTTTTCCGGCTGGATACCTATAAGAAAATGCTGTATGAAAGTACAGATGTACGAAATTTGGCCTATCCTGATTTGCTTGATGATGTTCTGGATAAATACAGAACCAACCGAACTGTCTCTGAAGAGATAAACCGTCTTGCCGGTTATGGAGACTGGAAAGCAGTGATCGCAGTCCTCTATCCTCGTACCGGAATTGTCATCAAAAGTAACTCCAGCTTGAATGCACTCCCAAAAGTACTTCCTGCGCAGGATACATTTTGGCAATACTATTCCGATTCTAATGAGGATTATTTCCTAGGGATATTGTCTTATCCCGAAAAATCAGCGGAGTCAGGCGAGGCGCATATGAGAGTCGTGCTTAAATTTGGTGTAGCAGAATTGCGGAGAGCTCTATCTGAATTTAAAACGAATGGTTCGGGAGATCCGTTTCTGTACCATCCAGGAATGGATCCTATTTATAATTATTCCGTAAATGTTAATCAAATTGATGAATTTCTTCCCCGGCTTGGAGAGATCGACCACTCGTTGGAAAGTGGATACATGCTGCTAAAATCCGATAAGACGAGGTTTCAGGTTCATTATCAAAAACTGGAATCATTAGGGTGGTATCTTGTTGATTATGTACCTATCAGTGATATTATGGCACCTATCAGCCGGAACCAGACTATGTTTTATGTGATAAGCGGTATGCTTCTGTTTATGGGGGCATATCTTGCCTTTGTGATGTACCGGAATATTCAAATTCCATTCCGAAAACTGTTCAAGAACATGAACTTGATCGAGAAGGGCATCTATTCCGTAAGAATGTCGGACAAACCTGAAGGGGAATATCGGTTGTTGTATGAAAAATTCAACTCCATGGCGTCAAAAATAGAGGAGCTGATCGAGGATGTGTACAAAGAGCAACTCCGGTCAAAGGATGCGACGCTTAAGCAGCTGCAATCGCAGATCAATCCGCACTTTCTATACAATACCCTTGCTTATATCAAAAGTATGATTGAGTTAAATGAAGACAAGGCAGCGGTTTCGATGACTATGAATTTGAGCAAGTACTATCGTTACACGACTAAAACGGGGAATAAGATGGTACGGCTGAAAGAAGAGCTGGATTTGATTCATTTTTATCTGGAAATACATTGTATGTTAAGAGATGATTTTGAATTTCATATTGAGGTTGAGCCGCAGATGGAAGACTTGGAAGTTCCGCGGTTAATTGTTCAGCCGCTTGTCGAAAATGTAATCCTTCATTCGTTCAATAATCATTCCGACTATGGAATGATTCATATCCGCGTGTGGAGAGAGGAAGGCATGAATCATGTATCCGTTGAGGATACGGGCACAGGAATTGATTATTTAGTGATCGAATCTATCAGAATGAAGATTCAGTCCACTAACGAAGAAATAGAATCCGGACTCAAAAATGTCCATCAACGCCTGCGTTTGATGTATGGCGGTGACTCAGGCGTGCTGCTCAGTCAATCGAAGCTAGGTGGACTTTGCGTAGAATTATGTTGGAGCAGTAGGGAAGGTGAGTCTTAACCTAAGGAGGGGGAAGGGATGTACCAAATATTAATCGTAGACGATCATACCCATTTGGTTGACAGCCTGGCGATAGGACTTCCGTGGGAGCAAATGGGGATCACCAATGTCTATAAGGCATATTCCGGCGAGGAGGCCCTGGAGCTGCTGAATTACCATTCCGTTGATATTGTGGTCACGGATATTCATATGAACGGAATGACAGGGCTCGAATTGATCGCCCGAATAAATCAGAAATGGAAAAATACGAAGGCCGTTATTATAACCGGCTATGATGAATTTCAATATGCGAAGGAAGCTATCCAACAGCAAGTAGCTGAATATCTGCTCAAACCAGTCTCGAACGAGGAACTGGAGCAAACTCTTCGCAATATTATCGTTAAAATTACAGAAGAAGGAAATGAATTGTTAAATCAGCAAAAATTTGTTTACCGTTTCCGGGAGAGTTTGCCCAAATTAAGAGAAATGTTATTGTTTGATTTGATCTCCGGTAAAAATTATCCCTTATCTGTTTTGAAGGACAAGATTCAACTATACGGACTTCCCTTTTCTGTTGAGAGAGAGACCATTCTCTTATGTATGAGGGTGGAGGAGGATTACTCAAATACGGATCTTTATAGCCTCTCATTGATTGAATATGCTATGTATAACATCGTAGAAGAAGTTTTTTCGGAGAAATTTAATATCATGCACTGTAAAGATTCACATGATTATTTGATTTTTCTGGTTCAAACCAATATAGAGCAACCAGACAAAGCGGACTCTGCGATCATAGAAGACTTGGCCAGACTCTCCCAACATCAGATCAAATTGTATTTAAAATCGAAGGTTTCCCTGGTCATAAGCGATTGGGGAGGTTTCCCAAAAGATATTCTATCCATGTACCATTCTGCTTTATCGATATATACCGATTATATTGGCTATCAAACGGAAAGCTTTTTTCATGTGACGCAAAAGAAAGAAATGTTTGAAATCCAGCCGCTGGCAGAGCTTTATCGCCCCCAGACTTTAATGGAATTAATCGATATCGAGCAATGGACGGCATTTGAGAGTAAGCTGAAACTGATATTCAGTGAACTTGAAGGGGCGGGAAGTGGAGCCCGTGAATACGGGATTGAAATATACGTTACCCTGCTGCAAGCATACGCTTATTATTTGCATAAGAAAGGTAAACGAATCTTTGAGGTGTTTGGAAGAGATATCGAAAAGATGCTGAAAATGGATGCCAGTTGGAGTGATGAACCGTTAAAAGAATGGGCCTTCAGCAGCTATGTCCAAATCAAAGCCTACAGTGACAGACGTTCGGACAATATACGCTCTGATCTGATGGAGCGAATCCGCCGGTTCATCCAAGGAAATATAAAAGATATAACTCTTCAAGCGGTAGCCGATAATGTTAATCTTCATCCCGTATACGTATCTAACCTGTTTAAACAGGAAACCGGAGAGAACTTTTCGAACTATGTGCTCCGCTTGCGAATGGAGAAGGCGGTTCAATTGTTGAAGTACAAGGATTTGAGAATCAGTCAAATTGCGCATGAAATCGGCTATCAGAAACCGCAGTATTTTATTAAGTTGTTTAAATCCCAATACGGGAAGACGCCGCAAGAGTATAAGAACAGTTTATAAAGAGGATTTATAGCGAGATAATCCTGCATGATTCTGAGGACTTTGAATTTTAGCTAATCTATCATGTTCATTTACAAACAAAGGAGCGACCATCCGGTTATTGGATGATCGCTCCTTTGTATAATCCACTTATAAAAATTCAATCAATGACCCATTCCGTGATTGTTAACGGTGTAAATGGTGGAACCCGAATCGACAGCAGAAGCACTTGCAGAGGCAATCATTAAGCTGGAACTAATCAAGACTACGACTGTCAGGAAGAACATTTTCATTTTCATTAGTAAACTCCCTCTCTATTATAGTTTTCATTATGTTGTGATGCACTTGAAGCTGTGATTGATTAGCCTTGTCTCTAAGGATCTCAAATAATGCCGCTGCTTTCTTAAAGCCTGTGTCATCTTTCAGCGTAATACTTAATAGTAAGGTTTCCAGAATTGTGTTTATCGCCTTACACATATTCTTCTGTTTGTAATGGTACATCGCCAGCAAGAATTTGTAATCCACAAAATATCTAATGCTCTCTTGAGTTCCTCGTGCTCCTATGTCATTAGCGTTTATTTCGAATTCTCTCAGAATCCAATCTACGGAATAGTTATATTTTATGGAGGATTCCAAGATGGTAATTAGTCCCGGTAGTAATTCTTCCTCAGCACTGTTTCTAATAAATTCAACATACTCCTCTAGGATTCCAGTCTCGCCTTCCAGAAGATCTAGCACGTAGGCATTGGCTTTTGCGATATTACGGTAATAGTTGACTTCATTATGTCCTTCTTCATCTAACCCTTTGATCCAGTCTAATTTAGAATATTCTAAGATACACATTCTAGCTTCAGAATACTTACCGAGCTTTTGCAGTGCGATTCCTTTTGAACATAAGCTAAATCCAAAATAATAAGGAACACTCCGCTTCAGGTTTTGTTCTCTCATTGTGTCACTGCTTGTCTCATATATAATTGCAATCTGTGTGATCAGCTTGTCCGCAACTTCAATCATAGCATCCCAATTTTCCAATGAAAAAGATGCCTTAAGCATACACGTTAAGGAATCGGCATTTAATCCATCCAAATCCAACTTCAATGCGATCTTCCTTTCTTCAGCATATCATTCATCGGTTATTACTGTGACGTTTGTATCTTTAAATTATTCTTTATTTTACCAATATAGTAAGTGATTTTCATCACTGGAACAAGGAAACAAGAGTTTGTTTTAGGATTGTCCAAATATAACCAGGGTACAGTTACAGTGTTTTTACTAAGTTCCTTCGAATCGCAGGAATTATGTCTGTTATGCTGTTTATTTGCCCCTCTATTTTGGGGTTATTTGTACGTAAAATTCCGAAATGTACCTATCTTGGAAATCCATATTCAATTATGATCTTCCCGAAAGAAAGCGCTATCAAAGTAATTTTGACCACATTTCATGAGGGGGGTAAGGATGATTTGAAGCGAATGGGAAAAAGATTGGGTATGAGTCTGCTAGTATTCATTATTGCAGCAGCACAGTTCGGATTTACAGGAATGAAAGGTAACGTGGCGCAAGCGGCGGAGAAGAGTATGGCTCAGAAGCCGTATATGGGCTGGAGCAGTTACAGTATGCAGGTGTATGATGGGGCAGGAAACTGGACATCGGCGGAGAGCGTTAAGAAGCAATCGGACGCGATGCATGAGAAGCTGCAGGCCCATGGATATGAATACATTAATATTGATGCAGGCTGGAATGGCGATATGGATGAATACGGTAGGCCTATTCCTAGTGAAGTCCTTTATCCGAACGGATTTCAGGAGGTCATTGACTATGTTCATCATAATGGGCAAAAGATTGGGATCTATCTGATCCCGGGGGTATCTATCGATGCATATAACCGAAATCTTGAGGTGTATGGGACAGGCGGCGAATGTCGTATTCAGGATATTACAGCCAAGCCGCTTACCATTATGGATTATTGGAATTCCTACACCTATAAAATTGATTTCACGAATCCCTGTGCCCAGAAGTATGTGGATTCCATTGCAGACATGCTTGGCGAGTGGGGAATCGATTTCGTCAAATTCGACAGCGTAACCCCTGGGTCGGGGATTGACAACTTGAGCCGGGATGCACGCGGTGACGTAGAAGCTTGGTCCAAAGCCTTGGATAGAAATAACATCTGGTTTGAGCTGTCCTGGGCACTCGACCACAATTACGTAGAGTTCTGGAAAAAATATGCTAACGGTTGGCGAATTGACTGGGATGTTGAATCTTATGACGGCAGTGGGTTGACAGCATGGCCGAGTATTTCCCGATTATTCCCCAAAGCAGCACTTTGGTGGCGGGATGCAGGCCCTGGCGGTTGGAATGACTTCGATTCCCTGAATGTTGGTAACGGCTCCATGGATGGTCTGACCAAGGATGAGCGGAAGACTGCGATGACGTTTTGGTCCATTTCTTCCGTACCGCTCTATACAGGGAATGACATGACACGGCTGGATAGTTATGGACTAGAGCTGCTTACCAATGATGAGGTAATTGCCGTCAATCAGGCCGGACGTCCTGGACATCCAGTGTCGATGGATACCCAACAGCAGGTCTGGTACGCCAATAATGGAGATGGGACTTACAGCGTTGCTTTGTTCAATCTGGGTAGTCGGGGTGCGGAGGTTAAAGTCAAATGGAGTGATCTTGGCCTTGAGGGTCCGGCTTCAGTGCGCGACCTATGGAGCCATTCCGAGCTGGGAACCTTTGAGAAGGAATTCAGCGGTGGCATCCTTGAACCCCATGCCTCTCGTATGCTTAAAGTAACCGCATTAAGCGGCACATCAGCTGTCAATAACGATGATTCAGGGATGCGCTACAGCGGCGATTGGAAGCGAAATGGAGGCAAGGAGCTGCTTGAAGGGAAGCAGGATCTAAGCATTACGATAAAGGATTCCTCGGCTACTGCTACCAGTGCTCCTCAAGAGGATGCTCTCAACTCTGTGGCTGACCCTGCTACGGATTCAGCTTCAGCTTCGGCTTCGGCAAGCTATACCACCGTTACGGATGTGGTTTACATTAATGATAATGACAACGGCATTAAATACAACGGCACATGGCAGGTAAGCTCTGCCCGAGAACATGGAGATTATAATGGCGATGTGCATTATACCGAGAAAGATGGTGATTCTTTCGAGTACACCTTTACGGGAACGGGCATTGAGCTGCTGACGGAAAGGCATGAATCGCAAGGAGAAATGGTTGTTACATTGGATGATGAGACAGCACAGACTGTAAATGCGTATACAAGTGGACCGAGAGAGGTACAACAATCTCTTTATAGTGTATCAGGGCTTTCTAACGGTCCTCACACGCTTAAGGTGAGCAAGGGATCGGGAAATTATATGCTGCTCGACGCGCTGAAAGTGACAACAGAAAGTCCGGCTGGGGGTCAGAACAGTTCTATCACTCCGACTTCCGCTGGGTTTGATAAAGCAACGGAACAACAGAAGGATGTCACCGTCACGCTTAATCTGCAGGGTAATACGCTGAGTGCTATTGAAAATAATGGAGTGGCACTGCGCGAAGAAGATTATACGGTGACTAATGATAAATTGACCATCAAGAAGGAATATCTTGCGCAGCAACCTGCTGGCCTGGCAAGTCTAAACATCATCTTTAACACCGGTGATCCACAGACACTAGCGGTACACATTAGCGATTCCACAGGCATCCGTTATGTGATGGTTAATAACGACGATCCGGGAATCAAATATAACGGTACTTGGTCCCGCAGTAGTGGAAGAGGAATGGGCGACTACAATGACGATGTGCAGTATGCGGAGCAGAACGGTGATTCTTTCGAATACACCTTCAGAGGAACAGGGATTCAACTGTTCACTGAGGTAGACGAATCGCAAGGGGATATGGATATCTATATAGACGATCAATTCAAGGGAACGGTAAGCGCTTATCGAAACGGGCGATTGTCACAGCAGATTTTGTACAGTATCTCTGGGCTTACAGATGGCCAGCACACACTTAAGGCTGTGAAAAAATCGGGCAGATTCATGCTGCTTGACATGCTCAAGGTAGAGATTCCGAATATGATCAATCCGATCGCAGCGAGCTTTGATAAATCATCTTCTGCTCAGCAGGACATTGAGATTACACTTCTACAACAGCCGGAAAGCTTCATTGGCATTACGAACGGATCAAATCATCTGGTTCCAGGGACCGATTATACGGTAGCTGGTGAGCATGTTACATTGAACAAATCTTATCTCGCATCACAGCCAGTCGGAAAGTTGACCCTCAGCTTTATTATTGGTGGCGATTATCTTAATGATGTGCATTCAACGACAGTAGATGGCGATTCCTTTGAATATACCTTCAAGGGCACTGGAATCCGTCTGATTACACCTACGGGTCCAGATCAAGGTGAAGTAGATATTTATGTGGACGGCCAAAGGATTCAGACCGTGAATACTTATAGTCAGAGCCGACTGACACAACAGGAGATTTATAGTATTTCTGGATTGGTAAGCGGCTTACACACACTTAAAGCTGTGAAGAAATCAGGTAATCTCATGCTGACAGATCAATTGAAATTCACAGTCCCAACCAGTGATGGCGGAACAACGAACCCTACAGAACCTCCAACACCGACAGCAACACCCACACCGACTGATGCAGGGGGGCCGTCTATACCCGCTCAGCCTTCATCCGCACCTACCCTGACGCCAACGCCAACTCCGGCATCTGGAACTGATGGGAAGGAGGATGCCGAGACAATGCGACATTCGGCGTATATCAACGGATATCCGGGCGGCTTCTTTAAACCCGATGCTCCCATTACCCGTGCTGAGATGGCAACCATCCTAGCGAAGGTTGCTGAGAAAGAGGCCACTGGATCAGGCGTAATATTCAGTGATGTATCCTCCAGCTATTGGGGGGCAGATGCCATTACCAAAGTAGCTAAGATGGGACTAATGAACGGTTACATCGATGGTACTTTTAAACCTAATCAACCATTGACGCGTGCAGAAATGGCTAGTTTAACAGCCATGCTGAGCCCGGATTCTGCAACATCGGGCCGTGGCTTCTCTGACATTACCGGCCACTGGGCACAGGCGGCGATAAAGAAAGCCCAAGATATAGGCATAATGAAGGGCTACAGTGACGGAACTTTCCGCCCGAATTCCAAGCTTACTCGTGCGGAAGCCGTTACAGCTATCAACAGAGTTTTGGGCAGAGGCCCACTTATGGGTGTCACACAGCCAGGGTGGAACGATGTTCCAGTCTCCCACTGGGCATTCGGTGATATTGAGGAGGCTTCGACCGACCATATCTCGAAGCCTAGTACGCAAGGCGGAGAACAGTGGACAGAATAAGTTGAGCGATGAATGAACGGAGGGGCCTTCTTTGGCCCCTTTTTTCTGAATGATATGAGATGAGAAAAAGAAGGGGAGAAGAGCATGAATCTTCTAATTACCGGAGCAAGTGGATTTATCGGAACGGCTCTAGTCAAGCATTTGGCGGATAAACATACAGTGATTTGTCTGTCACGCCAAGCTCCGGAAGGGGCTTTTGCCTATGTTCAGGGTTCTTTTGATTCAGCGGAGGATTTGAGCAGGCTGGACTCGTATGATATTCAGGCGGTGATTCATCTTGCTGCTGTTACTGGCGGCTCTACTGAGGAGGACAGCCTTGCTGTTAATGTATTGGGAACAAGGAGATTGTACCGTTATCTGCTGGACCGCGGTTGCCAAAAGTTCATCACAGCGAGCTCCATTGCCGTGGTGGGTGGACTCACTGAGGATTTTATACCGCTTGAGCTGCCTATCCCAGATGATCATCCCTGCTTGGCGGCGGATGCCTATGGGCTAAGCAAGGCTATGGTCGAGGAGTTGACCCGGTATTTTCATCGCAATCATAAAGATACCGACTTTATCAATCTTCGCTTTGGAGCTGTAGCCTCCCAGGGCTGGATTTCTCCTGTCTTGGAAACTGGATCCAAGCCGACGCTCCCGTTCATCACACTGGGGCATGTCCACGCAGAGGATGTAGTGAAGGGTATTACTGCGGCACTGGAATCTCCACTCAAGCCGGGGGTAAGAACTCTTAATCTGGTTGGGCCGGATGCTAGCAGCAACTTGCCAGTGGCTGAGCTCCTTACCCCGTTGGTGGGGAATGATTATAATTTGGATTATTATCATTTTTCGGGTCAAGAATATATGCCTTTATATGCCATGGATCGTTTCAAAGAGGAATTCGGTTTTGTGCCTTCACATTCTACCCGCCATACGAGGGGTAAAGCGTAGAAGGGTTTACATGCTGGAAAGATAAAAAAATTCGGATGGTGAATAAAAAGCAGTGATAACGGCGTATATCGCTGCTTTTTAGGTTTAACATCTGCAAAATTGGTTTTGCACACTTGACTATTAAGTAAAATGTTTTAATCTATGGTAATGATAGCGCTATCGAAATGATATTAGGGGAGGGGTCACTACGCTTAAATATTCCAATATCTTTCGTAAATTCTTAATCTCCTATGTAGTCATTTTGGTCATTCCCAGCATTGGCGGATATATGTCCTATCTGACTTCGATTTCTGTGACAGAGTCTATCTCTATTGAGAACGGGGTCACCCAGCTCCAGAAAAGTCAGGAAATATTGGAGCGCCGCATGGCGGAAGTAGAAGGGTTTACCAGGCAATTGGCAGTCAACCAGGAGCTAAATGTTCTGATGAATGAAAGAGACAATGAGACGAACGTGTATGGCATTTGGAGAACGATGCGGAATGTCCTGACTTTCGGTCAGACGAATGATTTTTTGCAAAACTATTATATTTACCTCGCCAATTATAATCTTATTCTAACCCCAGGTTCTTCTTACCGACCGGAACATTACTACTCTAATTTCAACTATAAGGATCTTCCGCTACAGGATTGGACCAAAGAAGTGCTTGAGAAAACCCATCGCAGTGAAATCAAGCCACTCAGTGACTATGTTAGCAGGGGCATGCAAACCTCCGTTATTACCTATATGCAGTCACTCCCTCTGGATAGTTTCAACGATTCCTCACCAGCTGTCGCGGTAGTGATCATAGACGAGAAAATCATTTCTAGTCTGTTATCTGGTTTAACTGAGCGATACGGAGGCTGGGTTCATATCAGCGATGCTGAAGGAAATACGATTGTCCTGCAGGGAAGTGATGAGCAGAAAATGGCCCATATGACCGCTGATTCGGATTTTGATAAAACCAAGGTTAGTCAGTTCTATGAAGACGATCTAGTGATCACGACTCGTTCTGATTCGAACGGATGGGTATACCAGACAGGGATTCCCCGGCCTATTTTGATGGATAATGCTAACAAGATCAAGCAAATGTCCATACAAATTACGGGAGGAACATTACTCATCGGCTTGATAGTCGGACTAATATTAGCTTACCGTAACAGCGCTCCAATCAACCGTATGCTTAGCGTCATGAAGGAGCAATTTGGCAAGGAAGAGGCCTCCGCCAAGAATGAATTTGACTTTTTAAGCGGAAATATTGCCAATATGATCACTAAGAACAAGTTGCTGGAAACCGAACTTAATCGTCAGCTTCCGTTGGTCAGGGATGCATTTCTGAAGCGGCTATTAGCAGGTGAATTCAAAACGCATGATGAGATTCTCACAGCGGCTGAGCAGGTGGGGATTAATTTGAAACAGAACACTGGGTATGTAGGAATTGTTCAGATTAACGGCTATGCCGGTATGGACAGCGTTGAGATTCTCAATGAGCTGAATGCTTCCCGGTTGCTGCTGAAGCAGTCCCTATCGGATCTCGGAGTGGAAGTACTAATGACGGATATGGGCTCCGACAAAGTGGTAACTCTGTTTTTCTCCAAGGAAGAAGAGAATGACAAAGCGTATGAGGCAGAGAATATCACCAGCATTCTGGAGAATTTGGCGCAGTACGTTTTTAATGAGTATCGTATTACTACTCAGGCGGGCTTCGGAGATCTTTTTACAGAAATAACGGAAATCGGCCTTTCCTTTGACCAAGCCAAGCAAGCTCTGGAATATGCCGTCTACATGAATAAAAAAGGAATTGTATGGAGTAGCGAAGCCCAAAATGAGAATACGACCTACTATTATCCGCTGGATACAGAGCAACGTCTGATCAGTACCATCCGGGCTGGAGAGTTAGAAGAGGCTAAACGGATTGTCCGTGCGATTGTTGCCCAGAACATGGAACAGCGTGAATTATCCATGGAAATGAAGCAACAGCTTGTTGGAGAAATAAAAGGGACGTTTCTTAAGCTTCTGGATCAAAAGGCTTTTACAGAATACCCGGACATCGAGAGTGTGAAGCGGAGGGTCATAGACATTGGTTCATCGGAACGACTCGAAATGATTCAGACCGAATTTTTTGTTATTATGGAAGAACTGTGCGGACTTATTGCAAATAAAAAGAAGGATGTTCATATTCAGATTATTAAGCAGATCAAGGAATATACAGCAGAGAATTATTCGGATACAGAGCTGAGTCTGTACCGGGTAGCCGAACAGGTCGAACGGCCTGAAAAATATATTTCTCAATTGTTTAAAGAGGTTACAGGTGTCAATTTCTCCGATCATCTGATAAAAGTGAGAATGGATCAGGCTGTGATTTTGCTCAAAGATAGTCGGTATACGGTTGATGAGATTGCTATTCGGGTGGGCTACAATAGTTCACATTCTTTCAGACGGGCCTTCAAGCGGTTAATCGGCGTTTCACCGAGCGCTTATAGACAGTCTATTGATGAGTAAACAGTTGTTTGGCAAAAATTAAGTATTAGACTGATCCAGTAAAAGAAGCAGCGGCGGACCAAGACTTGATAAATAAAGTCTTAGACTGCCGCTGTTGTCGTTCAAATAACGTTCCCGTTAGCTTGTCACCGACGGTCTATGCATCCTACTTTACTTTATTTAATAAGTTTGTCACCATTCTGCTCAATGTCCCTTGATCGACGAAAGGAGCAAGACTTGCCAGCAGATCTGGGCTAAGATGTTCAGCTTCGACTCCACTAATCAACTTCTCGAGATTTTTACTGTCCAGAAAAGGTGCAAGGCCTATGATCTGATCCGCATCGATAGTGCCGTCTTCAACCCGGTCTACCAAACGGTTTAATGTTTCTCTGCTAATAAAGGGTGCCAGCCCTTGAATGGAATGCCAGCTCAAGCTGCCCTCTTCTGCTTGTTGTACTAACCGATCTACATGTTCTCTTCCAAGAAACGGGGCAATCCCAACAAGATTGTGCACTTCTAAGGAACCGTCAATCGATTTATCTACCAGTCGGCTTAATGTGTCGCTGCTGACGAACGGAGCGAGTCCAGTAATGGTATTCCACACAATTTCGCCCTCTTCTGCCTGACGAACCAGTTCATCCAATGTGCCTGTTCCAAGGAACGGAGCCAGCCGCATGATCACGTCTAACTTAAGGACGCTGCTGTCTAATCGTTCTGTAACCTTATGCAGAGCGCTTGCTTTTACAAACGGCGCTACTTCTACAAGCTCCTCCACCTCCGCCTCTCCGGTATTGACCATCTCTGCAACTTGTTCCGGCCTGTTCTCTGCGATCTCCTCAACGATCGTTCCTAGGTGCGGGTGCTCCCGATTTTCTGTATTGTCTCCTGCATTTAAAATGTCGTCTACCGTTTTGCCGAATAACCTTGCAAACTGCGGAAGCGTTCCGATATCCGGTAGCGATTCGCCCCGTTCCCATTTCGATACCGCTTGATGACTTACATTCAGTTGATCGGCAAGTTCCAATTGGGTAAGATCCTGGTCTTTGCGAAGCTTCGAAATATAAGCTCCAATTTTACGCAAGTCGAGCATTGTATACCTCCAATAAAACAAAATGTACAGTGCGCACTGTCAAAAACAGCATAGCATTTCTGCAAACGCAATCCTATCAAGAGTTGGTTGAATTGTCTCATGGGCTTTATTCAACTGCCGGTAGAATTGTCCAGATTGGAAATCTCCAGAGAGGGTCCTCGAAAGGTGAAAACGGCTGCTGCTGATGCCTATCTATTGGAGAGTTGTACTACAGAGAAGGGAATTAAATCTGTGTGCGAGTTAAACGTCTATGGAGAAGTTGACCGTTTTGATCATCCGAAGAAACTACTTTACTGGTAATCTTGACAAACTATTAGCTGGTATAGCTTAATGAAGCATCGTCAGTCTAATACTTTTTTCGGAGTCCGAACCCTGTTTCCGGAAAAATGGCCGTTCTACAGCTATTTTGTTCTCCCTGAACAGGGTTATTTGTACGCTGAAATGCCCAAGTGTACCTTTTCTTTGGGGATAAAAGTCAATTATGATCAACTCGTAGAAAGCGCTATCATAAACTAATGGCGGTTGCTTAGGGGGGATTGTTCTGGAGAAAGAAATAGTATTACACCACAAGTCGTTACCGAAGCGTAGGGGCTCTGTATTTTTACAAAATGCTCGCAGAAGTATGAAAAAGCACTGGCAGCTACATTTGCTCGTGATTCCACCTCTGTTATTTTTCCTCATTTTTAAGTATTATCCAATGCTGAATGCGGTTCTAGCCTTCAAGGACTACAACGTGATTAAAGGAATATGGGGAAGTCCATGGGTTGGATTTCATAATTTTCGATTATTTTTTGATAATCCGCAGTTTTGGACGCTGCTCAAGAACACCATCATGCTTAGTGGTTACCTGCTGCTGGCGGGATTTCCAATTCCGATTATCCTTGCGCTCATGATTAATGAATTGCGCGGGGGAAGGTTCAAAAAGTTCGTCCAGCTGGTCTCTTTTGCGCCTTATTTCATCTCGACGGTTGTCATGGTGTCCATTATTATGCTATTTATGGCACCTCGTCTTGGATTTGCGAACATCGCTCTCAACTTCTTCGGTTTGGAGTCGATCAATTTCCTTGGAGAACCGGGAATGTTTCGTTCGATTTATGTCTGGTCTGATATTTGGCAGACTGCGGGCTACAGTGCCGTTATCTATTTAGCAGCGCTTGCCGGTATAGATCCTACGCTTTATGAGGCAGCCAAAGTCGATGGCGCTTCACGCTTTCAAAAAATTCGTTATATTGATCTGCCAGGTATTGTGCCTACAATCGTCATCATCCTGATTTTGAATGTTGGGAATGTCATGGCTATTGGCTTTGAGAAGGTTTATCTTCTGCAGAACCCGCTCAATCTGGCGAATTCCGAGATCATTGCCACTTATGTCTACCGGGTCGGTTTGCTGAACGCCAATTATAGCTTTGCAACTGCGGTTGGTCTATTCAACTCGGTAATCAACCTTATTTTGTTGCTTACGGTGAATGGCTTGGCTAAACGCATCACAAACAACAGCATCTGGTAGGAAAGGAGCAACCACATGGCAGCAGTTCAACAAAAAATTAAAGAATCAACTGGCGATAAGCTATTTCTGACCACTATTTATATCCTACTCAGCCTCGTGGTCATCGCGGTGATTTATCCGCTAATTTTTATCATCAGTAGCTCGATTAGCAGTCCGGCAGCCGTTACCTCCGGCCGAGTCTGGTTATGGCCTGTAGATATTTCCTTCAAAGGTTTCAAGGTTCTGCTAAATACACCTGAGATCATTACAGGCTACGGCAACTCCATTTTTTATACAGCCGCAGGGACGCTCATCAGTGTTGTGCTTACGATCATGATCGCGTACCCTTTATCACGCAGAGGTTTCTTCGGACGCAACACTTTGATGATGATCATCACCTTTACGATGATTTTCAGCGGCGGGCTGATTCCGACCTATATGGTCGTGAAGGAACTCCATTTGATTGATACCCGCTGGGCACTGCTGATACCAAACGCGATTTGGGTATGGCAGGTCATTATTGCCCGGTCATTCTTTCAATCCTCCATTCCGGAGGAGCTGCTGGAAGCCAGCGAAATCGACGGTTGCAGTGATATGCGGTTTGTCTGGAGCGTTGTTATTCCGTTATCGAAGCCTATTATTGCGGTGTTAGTCCTTATGTACGCGGTAGGACAGTGGAATGCCTACTTTGACGCTTTGATTTATTTGAAATCAGCGAATTTGTTTCCACTTCAGCTTGTCTTACGAAGCATCATTATCCAGAACAACAGCGCAGGTACTATGGATGCAATGAAAATGGTGGAGCGGCAGCAGCTTGCTGAGCTACTCAAATATGCACTTATAGTTATCGCTACGCTGCCTGTACTTGTTATCTATCCGTTTGTTCAGCGTTATTTTGTCCAAGGAATGCTGGTCGGTTCAGTTAAAGGCTAATTCACAGCTTTCAGAATCTGGAGAGGGGGAGAGGCACGCAGTGAAATGACAGAAAGATATCGTACCTGCCTAAATTATAAAAGGGAGTGATCGGATTTGAAGAAAAGTATGGTGACCTTGTCATTGGTGCTGGTATTAATTCTTACGGTGGTGTTAAGCGGATGTGCTAATAAAAATACAGATAACACATCCTCCGCACCTGCTGACTCAGGTAACTCGGAATCAGCAAGCAAACCGGTGGAAATCAGCGTGTTCTCGGTTCAGGAATCCGGGATCGATGTTCCTACCAATAAATTTTCGAAATTTGTGGAAGACAAATTCAATATTAAATTCAAATGGGAAATCAACCCTTCAGACGGAGCCAAGGAAAAGCGCCAAATCTCACTTGCTAGTGGCGATTACCCTGATGCTTACCTGCTCACTCACTATATCGATCAGTTCTCACAGGCAGATCTTCTGAAGTATGGCAAACAGGGCGTACTGATTCCTCTGAACGATCTAATTGATAAATATGCTCCAAATATTAAAGCGGCTATGGAAAAGAACGATAATTTGAGAACGCTTAACACAGCACCTGATGGTAATATCTACGGGCTTGTCGCTTACACCGAGTGCTTTCACTGCTCCTATCCGAGCAAAATGTGGCTTAATACCGAGTGGCTGAAGAAGCTGAATCTGGAAATGCCGAAGACAACCGAAGAATTCAAACAAGTGCTGGAAGCTTTCAAAACACAAGATCCGAACGGGAATGGAAAAGCAGATGAAGTGCCGCTGAGTGGCTCCATTGAGGAGTTTGGTGTACGCATTGTACCATTCCTAATGAATGCATTTGTATATGATGATGACCGCAATTATCTGAATATGCTGGATGGAAAAGTTCAATCGGCGGCTGTCACACCGGAGTGGAAGGAAGGCCTGACTTATATCAAATCTCTGTTTGACGCAGGTTTGATTGATCCAGGGGCATTCACACAGAATGCGGAAGCCTTCAAGAAAATCGGTGAAAATGCCGATGCGGAAATTCTGGGCGCCGGTGCGGGCATGCACCCTGCGATTTTCGTCAATATTGATCCGGGCAATAGAAGCTCGGCACACTACAATCCTGTACCACCGATTAGCGGACCGGAAGGTATCTCCTATGCGACTCATGATGCAGGTGGCGTATCCCCGGGAGCGAAATTTGTCATCACCAACAAAGCTAGCGAGGAAGCACAGATCGCTTTAATTAAAATGGTAGACTATATGTTTACTTCTGAAGGACAGACCAATGGTGGCAGCGGTATGAAGGGCATAGATTGGACGGATCCAGAAGAAGGCGATGTAGCACTGGACAAAGATGTTAAACCAGTGATCAAGACCATTCCTATGGCGGAGGGCGAAGCGCCGCGCAATGCGGGCTGGAGCGGCATGGGTCACTTCTATATGCCAAAAGAGTACCGTGATACTTTCGTTCAAGCTACTGACATCTACGCTTCCAGCGGTTATGAACGCAGATTGTATGATGCGACTCTGCTGTATGAAGGACATGAGCCTAAAGAATTATTCCCAATCTGGTCGATTTGGATTGATCCAAGCGAAATCGATGAAGCGAGCTTACTGCAAACCAATATTAAGAATTACATTGAGCAAAATCAGCTTCAATTCATCACGGGCAACAAGGATCTTACTAAAGATTGGGATGCTTATATAAAAGGTCTGAAAGACTTGAAGCTAGATCGTTATCTCGAAATCTTGCAAAAGGCTTATGAAACTTCTAAAAAATAAAATATTGAAATCAGAATCAGGTGCTGTAAGATATACCCCAGCACCTGATTTCTTGATTTCAAGGAAAATATACATTTTTATTTACGGAGGATCAGTCATGACAGAAGAGAAACATTGCAATCATCAATTTGTAGCTCCAAGACGAGGACTACCGAATACAAGTGTAAGACTTGCAGGAAAGGAGCGGGTGACGGTCGCCTTTTTGGGTGGTTCCATTACGGAGGGGGCGGGTGCTTCCGATGCGGACATATTTAGCTGGAGAGTGCTGACTGGTAAGTATCTGCAGGAGCGATTTGCGAATCATGAATTCCGCTTCATCAATGCGGGAGTGGGTGGAACGAATTCCACGCTGGGCGCTCACCGATTACAGTCACATGTCCTGCAATACGGCAAGATTGATCTACTATTCGTTGAATTTAGCGTCAATGACGGCAACGACCGGGAAGAATCCATTAGAGGTATGGAAGGCATTGTACGCCAGTGCAGACGGTTGTCGCCCGGCACTGACATTTGCTTCTTGTATACGGCAGCAGAGAAGAATCTGTCGGGGAGCAACCCCTTTAACATTGCCGTCCACGAAGAAGTAGCTGAGCATTACGATCTTCCATCAGTTAATTTTGCAGCTAGAGTCTATGCACAGACCCAGGCCGGACAAATGGAGTGGACCAAGATGGCTCCGGATGGATATCATCCCAATGATGACGGACATGCGCTGTATGCTTCTTTCTTACAGGAATATTTGGATGCAGCTCTTGTGCTTGACAACACATATTCAAATACCGGAAGCGCGTTAAGTATTGCTCCTCTGGAGGAGCGGAATTATGAATATGGTAACTTACTGGATTTCAGAGGCGCTGATCATGCAGATGGGTTCGAGCTACGCGAGCTTACCCCTGATGATCCACTGATGAACTGGCGATTTGGAACGGAGCATTTATATACAGACAGCAAAGAGGCATCTTTTTCTTACACAGTAACCGGACAGAGTGTGGGGATGCTGCTGCTTTACGGCCCGGATAGTGGAATATTCGAATATTCACTCAATGACGGTCCCTTTCATGCGGTTCACTTATTCGATGAATGGTGTCCGCTTGCGTTTCGGCCTATTATTGCTATGTTCGGAATCGAGGAACAACGTCAGGAATTGCAAGTAACCGTGCGAATTACAGGGGAAAAGGATGAACAGAGTAAAGGCACCAGTCTGCGTATTTTGAAGCTAATGTACAATTAATTATTTTAACCGAAAGGATTATACTGCCTCTTATTAAGCGTTTACAATACTAAGAAAGTTGGTGTTGATCATTTCTTTTACAGAACACAGCGTCGATTCTTCTCCTATCGTAATCCGCCTGACTGATTATGGTGTTCTGCCGGATTCCGGGTTGGATGCTCAGCCAGCCATGACAAGAGCTATTGAGGCAGCTGCCGAAATAACTGGGCCGGTCCTGCTGGATTGTCCAAAAGGCTGTTATCATTTCTATCCGGAAGAGGCCATCCGGAAACCCTACTACATCTCCAACACTACCAGTGAAGAAGAGAATCCTGATGTCACCAAGACTATAGGAATTCTCTTAAAAGGGCTGCACAATTTAATATTTGAGGGAAATGGCTCTCTATTTATCTTCCATGGCAAGCAGACGATGTTCTTGCTGGATGGCTGCAAAAATGTAGAGATTCGTAATTTGCATACCGACTACGCCCGGCCGACTGTGTCAGAGATGACGATTATTGAAAGCGGTACTCATTATTTCGATGTCCAGGTTCACCCCGATTCGCATTATGAGATCAGGGACGGCAAGCTGGTCTGGATCGGTGAGGGCTGGAGCTTCTCGGAAGGACCGATGCAGACCTATGATCCACTCAGCAATACGACTTGGCGGATGGACAACTGGTCGGAGCTGGCTGATTCGGTTGAAGAGCTGGAGCCGATGAAGCTCCGCTTGCATTTTGATCATCAGCCTGAGGTTGTCCCCGGGCATGTTCTGCAAAGCCGTGATGGTATTCGCGATCAGGTAGGTGTCTTCCTTGTGGAAGGCTCTAACATCACCTTCGGCGATGTGGGGCTGCATTTTTTACACGGACTTGGTGTTGTAGGGCAGTTCAGCGACAATCTCACCTTTCAACGCATGGATATTTCGCCGCGCCTGGAGACAGGCCGAACGGTTGCTGGCTTTGCGGATTTCATCCACATGTCCAGCTGCCGAGGTAAAATAACTGTTGCAGACAGCCGTTTTGCCGGTTCTCATGATGACGTCGTCAATGTCCATGGTACCTATCTACGGATCGTTGAGCAGCTGTCTGCGAATAGGGTGAAGGTTCGCTTCATGCATCCGCAGACCTACGGATTCCTGGCCTTTCATCCGGGAGACGAAATTGAATTTGTTCGTTCTGGCTCTCTGACTACCTATGCGGCTAATGAAGTGATAGAGGTTACGCGTCTCAATCCACGCGAGCTAATACTGACTTTAGCACATCCGATTCCTGAGGGGATTGGCAGCCATGATGTGATCGAGAATGTAACCTGGACACCGGAGGTTGAAGTCGTAAATAATCACCTCGCGCGGGTACCGACCCGCGGTATCCTTGTGACAACCCGGCGTAAAGTAGAGATTAAGGGGAATGTTTTTGATCGGATGCAAATGAGTGCAATTCTGGTTGCACTGGATGCGGAGTCTTGGTATGAGTCTGGCAAGGTGGAGGATGTAACCATCGCCGAGAATCATTTTATTGAATGCGGGGGCATCGAGCATCCGGTTATTTTCATTTCGCCAGAGAACACAGAGGTTGGTGAGAGCACTCCTGTTCATCAGGGCATAGTTATTAAGAACAACAGGTTCGAGACTGGTAAAACGTTAGTCCTTAGTGCCAAGAGTACCCGCAGACTGGCCTTCAGTGCTAACGAAATTGTCATGGGTGGGGAAAGTATGAACTGTCTTTCCAGTGTTGAGGCTGCGATATGTTTAACCGCTTGTAGCGAGGTCGGCATTCAGGATAATTTGTTCAATGAGTTAGGGTAGGTTGTGTTAGATCGCGATATGGATCGGTAGATCGATGTATAGAAAACGCTTTATCTGATCTTTATAATGAGGGCAGACTTGGGGGAATACATTATTTGATTCATGACAGATCGTGAGGGAGAGAACCAATGAAACTTCAATATGACAAGCCAGCAAATGTATGGACCGAAGGGCTTCCGATTGGGAATGGCCGTCTGGGTGGTATGATCTTCGGCGGTGTGGAACAGGAGAAAGTCAGTCTAAACGAGGATACATTATGGTCAGGGTTCCCGAAGGATGGGAACAATCCCGGTGCTAAGGAAGCTCTGCCAAAGGTTCGAAAGCTGATTCAGGAGGGCCGGTATTCAGAAGCGGACACCCTGACTAGAGAGATGCTAGGTCCGTACACCCAATCGTATCTGCCTTTTGGAGATTTACTACTTCGTTTTGAGCATGGTGGTGTTTATCAATCTTATCGGCGGACATTAGATATTGAACATGCGGTTCACCGCATTGAATACAAGATTGGTAATGTTACTTATACCCGTGAGATGTTCGCTTCACATCCTGATCAGTTGCTTGTGCTGCGTCTGACTGCAAGTGCACCGGGAGCGCTGAATGTGCATGCTACGCTAGATAGTTCGCTTCGGCATAGCCTTCACGCTCTGGGTGATAACTTTGTACTCTCGGGAACTGCACCGGAGCATGTTGATCCAAGCTATTTTTGGAGTGACAATCCGATCCAATACGGAGAACCTGGCAAAAGCAAGGGCATGGCCTTTGAAGGACAACTCTCCGTAGTAGCAGAGGATGGGGAAGTTACCGTTGACGGTAGTGGAATTCATCTGTTGGGAGGAACGGCTGCAACCTTCTATTTCAGCGCGGCTACAGGCTTTAATGGTTTTGACAAAATCCCGGGAGCTGAGGGGAAAGATGCTTCTGCTATTGCAGCTTCTTACTTGGCAGATGTGAATGGAAAGTCTTACGACAGCTTGCTTCAAGCGCATGCCGAGGATTACCGATCGCTTTTTGACCGAGTGAAGCTCCAATTAGGTAAGACACTAGCCCCGGATTCGATGTCCACGGAGCAACGGATTACGACATACGCGGCACAAGACCCTGGACTTGTCGAGTTGCTGTTTCATTACGGGCGCTATTTGATGATCGCAAGCTCGCGCCCTGGAACGCAGGCTACTAATCTGCAGGGAATATGGAATGCGGTTACCCGTCCGCCGTGGAGCAGCAACTATACGCTGAACATCAATACAGAGATGAATTATTGGCCAGCTGAAATTTGTAATCTGGCGGAATGTCATGAGCCGCTGCTGGATATGATCGGAAACTTGGCGAAGATGGGTGTGGAGACTGCTCAAGTCAACTATGGTACCCGAGGCTGGGTGGCTCATCATAATACGGATCTTTGGGCACAGACAGCACCGGTGGGGGATTATGGTGACGGAGATCCAAGCTGGGCTTACTGGTCGATGAGCGGCGTTTGGCTGACACAACATCTCTGGGAGCATTATGCTTTTGGCGGCGACGAGGAATATTTGCGGACTTCCGCTTATCCTGTGATGAAGGAGGCGGCTCTGTTTGCACTGGACTGGCTTATTGACGATGGTAACGGAAGGCTTGTGACCTCTCCATCCACTTCACCAGAGCATAAATTCCGGACTGCGGAGGGCTTGGCTGCAGTCAGTGCAGGTGCTACTATGGATATTTCGCTCATCTGGGAGCTGTTTACGAATTGTATCGAGGCCTCGGAAACGCTTGGAACGGATGAGGATTTGCATGCAGAATGGGTAAGCGCACGTGAACGTTTATTGCCGCTGCAGGTGGGTAAGTACGGACAATTGCAGGAATGGTCCTTAGACTTTGAGGATGAGGATATGTATCACAGACATACTTCACATTTGGTCGGTATCTATCCGGGCCGGCAGTTGTCAGAAGATGAGACCCCTGAGCTGTTCGCGGCCGCCAAAACTTCGCTTGAACGGCGTGGGGACGAGAGCACGGGCTGGAGTCTGGGCTGGAGAGTTGCGCTCTGGAGCCGCTTCCGGGACGGCAACCGCTCACTACGCCTGCTCTCAAACATGCTGCGGCTGGTGAAGGACGGGGAGTCCGAACAGTATAGTCACGGCGGGGTTTATGCCAATCTGCTTGGCGCACATCCACCGTTCCAAATTGATGGTAACTTCGCCGCTTCTGCCGGAATTGCTGAGATGCTACTGCAATCTCACCTCGGCTATCTCGATCTGCTGCCTGCACTGCCAGATGAATGGCAGGGGGGAAGTGTAGCAGGGCTACGTGCCCGCGGTGGCTTTGAAGTTAGCATTCAGTGGGATAGAGGCCATCTCGTGGAAGCACAGATTACCTCCCTTCAAGGCAATGAATGTGTGATCCGCACAGATGCTTCGCTTATGGTGAGTAATGGCGGTAATGAAATGAAGTGTGACCGTTCCGCAGATGGAATGGTGAGCTTTCCAACGACCGCAGGCCAAACCTACAAGCTTATAACTGGTAAGCAATAATAGTTAGTTTCATACGAATATGGACAGCAGCAGGGACCTGAAATACAGGCCCTGCTGCTGTTTTTTTGTACGAATATAAGAATTCACAAAATGATCTATAGCGGCAATGGAAATATGTGGACCCGTGTGGCAACTGAAAAACACTATTATCGCAGAGTGAGTAAGAGGGAAACGGAGTGTGGATACGAAAGATGCGAAATGGTTAAGCGTAAGCAGTATTTTTAGCATAGGCGCTTCTTCTTGTTCAGCCTGAATATTTCTTGAGTAAATGCTTACCGTCCTTATAAGGATACCGAAGGCGTTTATGCTTGAGATGTGTTAGATCGCGGTATGGATCGGAAGATCGTTGTATAGAAAACGCTTTATCTGATCTTTATAATGAGGGCATACTTGGGGGACACAGGTACAGAGCCTGCCGCCTTCAAGGTCCAAAATGCAGTAACAAGGAGGCAAATCATGCTAACTGATAGTGCTACAACGGTAAAAGTGAATACGGACACAGCATCTCTTATCCGTGTAACCAATGATGAGGTAAATCTAGAGATTGATCTCGGGACGGGTGAAGCATCCGTTGCCCGCGGAAACACTTCTCATATAAAAGGGATTCGCAGCGCATTCCGCTGGCAGGGCCGGGAATACAATACAGAACATTATCAGAGCCACACAGTGAAGTCTCAGGAAGTAGTAGTTCGTGAGGGCTTTGGAAAAGGTGTTCACGTAGTCATTTTGCACGAAACGTCCCTGCTGCCACAGCTGGAGCAGCATTTCTATATTTATGAATCTTCATCATTTGTGTTGATGCAAATCGTAATCACAAGCGCAAGCGACAAGGAGATCAAGGCAAACCGGATGGCAGTCCTTCAGACCCAATCGGTGTCACTTGGCGGGGAGTCAGGGCAACCCGAAGAACCAAGCATTCTGCGTGTGCCGTACGACAACGACAAGTGGGTCAGATATACAGTAGTGAAGCCGCCGATGGATACGGAAAGCTATGAAGTAACTGCATTGTTCGCGCCGGAAAGCCGGCAGGGGATTATTATGGGTTCTATTACGCACAAGGTGTGGAAGACAGGGATTCGTATCAAAAGCGAACGGAGCGGAGGGATCGAGGAGCTGGATCTTTACGGCGGCGCTGTAAGTGAAATGACCCGTGATTCCCAGCCACATGGTTATGTGAAAGGAACACGAGTAGAGTCACCGCTCGTTTTCGTAGGGTTCTATGATGATTATAGAAAAGGGCTTGAAGCATACGGTCAGGCTAATACCTGGATAGAGGCTCCTCTGTCATGGGATGGCGGGGTTCCTATCGGCTGGAATAGCTGGTCTGCGGCAATGGCTGAGCTTGATTACGATCTGTATACGTCCACCAGTAATTTTCTGAAAAATGAAGTGCAGCCGCTAGGATTCCAGAATGAGGACACACTGTACATCAACTTTGATGCTTTCTGGGACAATTTCACACCAGAAGAAATGAAGAATGCACTGGACCTGGTTCGGGAGAACGGTCATAGACCGGGAACTTACTGGACGCCTTTTGCCTTCTGGGGAAGTCCGGTTCAGTTTGGGGATCTCGTGGAAGGTACAAACGGCAAATACACTTATGGTGATATCTTGCTGCGAGACAGCGAAGGAGAAATTTTGCCGGATGTTGATGGAGGGCTGGCCATTGACCCGACACATCCAGGCAACCTGCAAAGAATAGATTGGTACACGAATAAATTCATCTCGGAAGGCTTCGAGTATGTCAAGCTAGACTTCTTGGCGCATGGTGCACTGGAAGGGCAACATTACAATCCGGAGATTACGACGGGAATTGCGGCATATCACTATGGGATGACTTACTTGCAGAACAAGCTCTCACCAGAGGTGATCGGTCGGCCGTTCTTTATCAATCTATCCATCGCGCCATTGTTCCCTTATGCCTTTGCGCATAGCCGCCGGGTATCCTGTGACGTCTTCGGTACACTGCACGATACAGAATATTTGCTGAATTCGTTGACACATGGCTGGTGGATGAGCCATACCTTATATCGTTACAATGACCCGGATCATTCCGTGCTGTACAAGAGCCATAACCAAGATGCCACGGGCTGGCATGAAGGTCGGAGTCGGCTGACCGCTTCAGTCATCGCTGGAACGGTGCTGCTGTTAGGAGATGATTTCCGAAAAGAAGAAGCAGCCACCCGGGCCAAAGCGTGGCTGGGCAATAAAGAGATTATGAATATCGCCCGCCTAGGGAAGACCTTCCGCCCTGTCGAAGGGGATCTTGGCAAGCAAGCTTCCAATGCTTTCGTACTTGAAGATGCGGAAGACAATGTATTCTATCTTGCGGTCTTCAACTATGATGCTGCGAATTCCGCTCATAAATCGATCTCTTTAGAGCGTGCAGGACTGAATAGTCAAGTAGCTTACCAACTGCTTGATCTATGGGAAGGCACACAAGGGGAAGCAGCGGGAGAGCTTGCGGTTACGCTCGAACCGGCAGAGTCCAAAATCTTCAAATTAACGGCAAAGTAGAACTGATTATACACATTGAAAAAAGAATACGCGCAACCGCTTCTCGCGGGTAGCGCGTATTCTTTTTATTGAAGTCTTACATTCGTATTCGGCTTTGTGGATGAAGGCGGTACTGTGTGGGATTAATGCCGTAGCAGGTACTGAAATGTCTGGAGAAGGGGTGGATGGAAGGATAGCCCAGCTTCTCAGCAATCGCAGTCACACTAAGCTCACTTTCCAGAAGCAGCCCTGCCGCCCGCCTCATGACTAAATGATGATGATAGACGCGTGGCGTCATTCCGGTCTCCCGTAGAAATAGCTCATGGAAATATGTCCGCTTGAGCCCGCAGAACTGTGCCCAATCTTCGATAGATTTACCACGCTCGGAGTGGGTGTTCAAATATTCCAGCAGGCGGACAATACGATAATCACTTGGCTGATGCTGATGGAGGGCGTTATACCAGCTCAAGATCCAGCCGTACAGATAGCTATTGGCCGTCTCATTACGATAGAACAGCGCGTCATTGTAAGACTTGGCAATCATCACAAGACTATCATATAGCAGGGGATATTTAGCTAGTGGAAATACGCAAGGTAGCTCGTTCAGCTCGGCACAGGGTGCTTCGGTGGCTTTTTTTTCAAAATGTAAGCCTTCAGGGGCGTGGATAAATGAAAGGTTATTAGATACTGGAGTGCGGTTGTCCCATAAATCAAAATAGATGTTGTAGGACGACAGTGGATGAGAAGGCATGATATGAAAAGCATGGGGTTGACCGGGACGGAGAAAGACAAGCGTCCTCCGTTCAATCGGATAACGTATTCCGTCGATCTCCATCTCACCAGGGCCATCAGTAAACAAGTGGAACGCGTATGCATTACCGACTCTCAGATGCTCATTGCTGCTGCCGTCGTACACATAAGGCATGATTGCGCCGACATACGGAGTTATTTCAGATAGTTTATTCATGTGGTCCCTCTTTTCTTATCTTACCGTACAAATCGTCAAATAATCGAACGGGTCAACAAAGACAGTGGTTCATCCAAATGGTACGATAAATACAATGAATCCGCAACATATTGGATAGGTTTTAGAAAGAATGATTCATCATGAAAGAGATGGAATTATGAATAGGTTTACACTATTTAGCGGATTATTTAACAACGTTTTTAGAGGGTTAACGCGATTGCACAGATTCTACTATGGACAGGAGAAAATAAAATGAGCGATTTTAGATTATGGTATTCTACCCCTGCAACGGATTGGTCACAAGGATTGCCACTGGGAAACGGAAGAATAGGTGCAGTAGTGATAGCTGCTCCGTATCGTGAGGTATGGAACATGACCGAGGTTACCTACTGGTCGGGTCAAGCGGAGTCAGAGCCTGCTCCTTTCGGAGGCAAAGCTGCGCTGGAAGAGATGCAGAAGTACTTCTTTGCTGGCGATTATAACGAAGGTGACCGTCTAGCCAAACAACATCTGCAGCCGAAGAAACGAAATTTCGGTACGAACCTTGGTTTATGCGAGGTTGTCATTGACTTTGCAGAACAGGACACGGATTCCGGGTCAGCAGCGGCTATCGAGCGAGAGCTGAATTTGACCTGTGCTGTGGCTCAGACAGTGGTTCACAGTAGAGGGACAACGCTGCATCGTGAGATTTTTGCCTCTCATGCTGATGATCTGGTGGTCTCAAGAATTTGGAGCGATGAACCGGGAGGTGTATCCTTTACGATTGGTCTGGAGGGTGGTTCAGAGTCGTTTACGACTCAAGTCGTGAATGACGACATTATTGAATTTAGAGGACAAGCCACAGAGAATGTGCATAGTGACGGCACTTGCGGGGTATGGGCAAAGGGACAAATTAAGGTAAGCATTTCCGGTGGTACGATGTACAGAGGGGAAGGTCAATTGAGAATTGCCGGAGCCAATGAGGCGCGAATTTATTTTGCCGTCAGCACCGATTACAACCGTAGTAACTCGGAGTGGGAAATGGAGAGCAGCAGCACATTACAGCAGGCTTTGATTAAAGGATATGCGCAGTTAAAAGAAGATCATATCAAAGATTATGAGCAAGAATATGGGAAGGTGGATATCCAATTAGGTACCACTGGGAAGGTGAATCTGCCGACTGACCAACGTATTCGATTACTGGCACAGGGTCAGGAGGAGGATTCGCAGTTGTTCGCGTTGTTCCTGCAGTACGGACGTTACCTGACTATTGCTGGAGCTCGGGCAGACTCCCCGTTACCGCTGAATTTACAGGGAATATGGAATGATGGCGAGGCTTGCCGTATGGGGTGGAGCTGTGACTATCATTTGGACATCAATACGCAAATGAATTACTTTCCGACAGAAGTCGTAAATCTTGGGGATAGTCATTTACCATTAATGCGCTATATTGAGGATTTGTCTCAGGCTGGAAAGTCAAGCGCTCGCGATTTCTATGGCAGCAAAGGCTGGGTAGCACATGTGTTCTCGAATGTCTGGGGCTTCACGGCTCCGGGCTGGGAGACATCTTGGGGGCTGAACGTTACAGGTGGACTATGGATTGCGACGCATCTGATGGAGCATTATGAATACAGTCAGGACCGTGTATTTCTGGAGCAACAGGCCTATCCAGTGCTAAAAGAAGCCGCAGCATTCTTCCTGGATTATATGACCATTCATCCAAAATACGGCTGGCTGGTGACCGGACCTTCGAACTCGCCGGAGAATCATTTCTATCCTGCGGATAGCAGCGAGGGGGCACAGCAGCTATCTATGGGTACCACTATGGATCAGATGCTGGTGAAAGACCTTTTTGAGTTCTGTTTGAAGTCTGCGAAACTACTGAATACGGACGAGGAACTACAGGAGCAGCTGGAGCAAGCGATATCCAAGCTGCCACCGTTTCAGATCGGCAAGAGAGGGCAGCTGCAAGAGTGGCTTGAGGACTACGAGGAAGCGCAGCCGGAGCATCGGCATTTGGCCCATTTGTTCGCGGTATATCCAAGTAATCAGATTACACCAGGTAAGACACCTGAACTTAGCGCTGCGGTGAGAGTAACACTTGAGAACCGTATGGTTCAGGAAGAACTGGAGGATGTGGAATTTACCGCCGCATTGTTCGGTCTCGGCTTTGCCAGATTGTATGACGGGGAAAAGGCCTTTAATCATATTTCTCATTTGATTGGTGGACTCAGTTTCGATAATTTATTCAGCTTTTCCAAATCGGGCATTGGAGGAGCGGAATGCAATATTTTTGTGATCGATGGGAATTTCGGGGGGGCGGCTGTTATTGCCGAGATGCTGCTGCAAAGCCATGAGGGTGAGATTCATCTGCTGCCTGCGCTTCCAAAGGCATGGGGTACAGGATCGGTATCAGGACTGCGGGCCAAAGGAAATGCTGAGGTTGATGTAGCTTGGGACACTGGTCAATTGGTGGAAGCAAGGGTCCGTACCTACTCGCCAGGAACCGTGACACTTCGGCTGGGAGATAGAAGAGCTACTGTTCAAGGCGAAATAGGAGGAAGCTACTATTTTAACAGTCAGTTAGAGTTGGTATAATGATTCAGCGGGGGGGATATGAACCCCCGCTTTAATTATGCTGGGTGATTAGCGCATGATTAAAGGGCTATCCGGTCTGTTATGGACCGGATAGCCCTTTTGCCGATATCTGCAAATTAACGATTCATGCCTGAAAATAACTTTCATTTATTTGGACCATAGTAGCCTAAGGGGAAAAGAATATAATAGAAGAAACAAAAAGCAGACAACAAAGAGGAGGGGACATCCGTGTATAGTATTTTTCTAGTTGATGATGAAGAAATAGGCCTTGAGATGATGAGAGATTATATCCGCTGGGAAGAAATGGGTATTTATGTGGTCGGAACTGCGAGTAATGGTAGAGAGGCTCTAGAGAAGATAGAGGCCATTAGACCTGATATTATTCTTACAGATGTCCAGATGCCGATTATGAACGGTATTGAAATGGCTAAAAAAATACATGAAAGCTATGACTGGATGCAGTTAATGTTCCTGACTGGGCATGACGAATTCGACTATGTAAAATCGGCACTAAATGTAGGTGCTGTTGGATATTTACTGAAGCCCCTCGACTTGAATGAAATTGGAAGCGTTATCGCAAAGGTGAAGCAGCGCTGTGAGGAAGTTCAAATGAAGAAGCGTTCCATGGAGGCGGCTAAAACGAACCTTCTTAAGGAGCTTTCCTATGAAAAAAATGCGGAACATGCCGCTGATCTGGCGACCAGCTATTGCAAGCTTACCCGTGAGTCTGAGAGGAATCGCTACACAATGGCGCTGTTCAGTATCGATCCGATTGAGGCAGAGGGAGAACAGCAGAGTCTGGAGGATTGTAAGAACCGGTTGGTAGCTTTTCTGGATCATTTCTTCAAGTCAAAGAATATAGAGACGGTATTTGTGCCCTACAAAGATGGGGAGGTAGGTGTATTTATGGAAGCACGCCAACAGCCTGGGTATTATGCGTGGGAGGATTTGGCAACGGCTATCCGAAGCGGACTGGATTTCACAGTGACGGCGGCAGTCGGTGCGCAGGAAACTGAATTAACAGAGGTACATTGTCTGTATAAGCAGACGCGTGAAATTCTGAATGAGCGTTTCTATAAAGGGACGGGTTCAATTATTCATGCCTTGGCGATTTCAAACCAGTTCGATAGTGAGCATGTACCACCTTTTAATAGAAAAGAGTGGTTTGAAGCTATCAATCAGCTAGATTTCGAGCAAGCTGCACAGAAGTTGCATCAGTATTTCGAGGGACTAGCCCAACTAAGAATCAAGAAAAAAAATATCTGCGAATGGGCGATTGATCTTGTCGATGAGCTGCTGGAGCAACTGCATCAACCTGTTCCTGAAGGGGTTAAACGGGCGGAGTTATATCATTCCATCTATAATGCATTGACTTTAAATGAGATTGAGGATTTGATCCTGGGCACTGCCGGCAATGCCATGAGCTTGCTGGGTGAGCGTCTTATGGACAAAAACACGAAATTAGTTCACAAGGTCCGCAGTATGATCGACCAGAATTTTGATCAGCCGATTACGATCAATAGCTTATCTGATCAGGTTTATTTGTCGCCCAACTATTTACGCTCCATTTTCAAAGATAAGACAGGTATCACGATTCATGATTATTTAACACGTATCCGGCTCGGTAAGGCTACAGAGTTGCTGGCTGACGGCTCGCTCAAAATTCAGGATATCGCCCAAAGAGTCGGTTACGAAAGCACGTCTTATTTTATCTCCCTATTTCTGAAGAACCAAGGCGTTACACCTAACGAGTACAGGAAGAGTCTATGATTGTGTAGCGCTTCAGTTCGGCAAATAGGAAATAAAGTTACTTTCCCTTACGAATAGTAAACTTGCGATATGGATATTAATCCCTCTGCTTTTTACAATTAAGCATGTATTATAACTAGCACATGTGAGGGGCTTCATTCATCAAGGCAATCAAAGGAGTTTTAGTTCATCGAAAATCGGTAGCGCTTTCAAGATGCTTCTTAACCAACTCCTTTGATGACTTGATGGACAGATATAGCCCGAATATCACAAAAGTGCAAGGAGACCTACAAACGGAGGGATTAAATGTTTGGGAAAGCAATGAAAAGAGGATTTTTGTTCTTTGTTATCATCTGCTTGGTAATAGGCAGTGGCGGTCAGTTTGTCAGTACGGTTTATGCCGATGATACGGAGAATACTACCTATGAAGCTGAAGCTGATGGAAATGCTATGACTGGCAATGCTTCTATTTCTGAACACCCAGCGGCTTCCGGGGGGCATAAAGTCGGAGGCATGTATCAAGGAAGCACTTTGCAGTTCAATCATGTGACTGTAAGTGAGAGTGGGAATTATAAAATTACAGTATACTATTTTTCTGGCGATTCGCGGCCATTCAATATCAGTGCCAATGGCGGCGATAAGCAGTTTGAAGAACCACCCAAGACAGTGGATTGGGATACGGTGGGAGCTTATGATGTGACACTTCCGCTGAATGCTGGAGAGAACAGTATCCTGATTGATGACAACAACTGGTATTCTCCAGACATCGACAAGATCGTAATTCGTGGACTGGACGACAGCGACCCAGGTGAAGGATCTGGAGGCGACTGGAAGGAGAAGCTGCATGGTGCAATGATAGAAGCCGAAGCGCCTGAAAATATAATTACAGGCAACGCCAAAATAGCGGACAGCAGCGTTGGTTCCGGTGGCAAAATTGTAAAGGATATGAATAAAAACAGTACTTTACAGTTCACAAATGTCACTGTGCCGGCAGCGGGAACGTATTTGATCCGTATTTCCTATATTTCCGGTGACCAGCGGCCTGTCTATATACAGGTGAATGATGGACAGGATGAATTGGTTGATCTGCCAAAGACAGCAAGCTGGGATACGGTAGGGACTTATGATGTAGAAGCCTCCCTGCAGGAAGGGTTGAACACGATCATTTTCTCGGATCATGACTGGTACTCTCCAGATTTCGACCGGATTGAAGTCATTCCGTATACGATCAGTTATGAAGCGGAGTCTCCGGTCAATGATTTAACTGGAGAAGCACGAGTTGGTGATAGCCCGAATGCTTCCGGTGGACAGAAGGTAGGGTATCTGAATGGCGGCAGTTCCTTAACTTTCAATAAGATTACGGCTCCGATGACAGGGGATTATCGGATCACGGTAGCTTATTTCTCAGGTGACCCGCGCAGCTTATACGTCAGCGCTAATGGTGGAGCAGAGCAGTATTATGAACTGCCAAAGACACCAGACTGGGATACGGCTCTCACATATGAGCTTACCCTGCCCCTGAACGAAGGCGAAAATACAATCAAATTCTCAGACGGCAACTGGTATGCGCCAGATCTGGATCGAATTATTGTAGAACCGGCATTGGGTACAGATCCTAATCCTCCAGTTGAAGAGGATGGGGATCTGGGGACACCAGGGGCTTCGGATAACTACGGGGCCATCACCGTTACCGAATATACTTATGGAACGCTCGTATCGAATGGGCAATATGAGGTTTCCTTTCATACTAAGTCTGGATACGCAAGCTACAAGTGGACGGATGGTCAGAAGCTGCAAGGAATCTATAGCAGCATCAAACTCGGTGATACGCTCGTTGAGACTGCAAGCTATGAGAATCATGCAAGTGCTGGTGCTCCAGCAGAAATTCAGGATGGCTTCGGCAAAGGAGTGGAGCTTACTTTTGTTCACACCTCAGCTGGACAGCCAACGCTCAAACAGGTTTACAAGTTTTATGACGATCAGAAGTATTTCTTAACTCGTCTGGATGCCATTAGCGACACGGCGTTACAGACGAATTATATGTCACCTATTACCGTAAAACGTTCAGGTGGAGTGGATATCGGTGCCAGTGCAGATAACCGGGTACTGACCGTTCCTTTTGACAATGATGCTTGGATTCGTTATAAATCTCAATCTATGAACCGAGCGGATACCAGCTATGAAATGACGACTATCTTTAATAACTCGACACGCAGCGGCCTTGTGCTCGGGTCGGTCACTCATGATACGTGGAAGACCGGGATCGACTGGAAAGGATCTTCTAATCGGCTGAATGAGCTGGCGGTTTATGGCGGAGCAGCCAGCGACGTTACACGGGATACCCAGCCTCATGGCATCCTTACAGGCGCAGAATTGTCCTCGCCGCTGATTATGGTGGGGGCATTCAGTGATTACCGCACAGGACTTGAGGAATACGGAAAAGCTAATGCGATCATCACACCTCCACTGTTGCTGAATCCTGAGTTGCCGCAAGGCGTGCCGGTTGGCTTTAACAGCTGGGGAGCTTACGAAGGTACACTTTCATACCAAGACGTTGTGGATGTCTCCAATTATTATAAGGAGCACCTAAATGATTTCAATAATAACGGTAATGTATTTATTAATATGGATTCCTATTGGGACAATTTGAATGATAAGCAGCTTGCTGACGCTGTATCAGTCATTAAGGGTAATGGTCAGCATGCAGGTATTTATTGGGCACCATTTGTATATTGGGGCAACAATATGAGCCAGCCGGTAGAGGGTACCGACAATAAGTATACGTATGGCGATATTGTCCTCAAAGATGCTGAGGGTAAACCGCTGCCGACGCTGGACGGGGCTTTTCCTCTGGATGTGACACATCCAGGTGCTAAGCTGCGCATGAATTATTTTTTGGACAAATTTAAGGCTCTGGGCTTTACCTTCATCAAATTGGATTTCTTGACGCACGGTTCGCTTGAGGGACAACATTTCGATTCAACCGTAACGACAGGGATTCAAGCTTATAATGAAGGAATGCGTTATGTGAAAGATCGTTTGGATGGAAAAATGTTCATTAGCGCATCTATTGCGCCAATCTTTCCAAGTCAATATGCACACAGCAGACGTATTTCCTGCGATACCTACGGTAAGATCAATGAAACGGAGTACATGCTGAATTCGTTGACTTATGGCTTCTGGCAAAATGGCACGATCTACACCTATACGGATCCCGATCATTTGGCGTTGGCCCGTGCTTCCAGCTTAACTGAAGCTCGCAGTCGAATGAACTCTGGCGTCATCGCCGGTACCGTACTTCTCGGCTCTGATGATGTTAACGATCCAAAGGCACAGGAGTACATGACTGCCTTATTTAACAACAAGGAGGTTCTCGAATTAGCGTTAAAAGGAAAAGTGTTCAAGCCGCTGGAAGGGAATACGAATGCAAATGCAGCGGATACTTTTGTGATGAAAGACGGCAACGATTATTATCTGGCTGTATTCAACTACAGCGCCAATGCTTCTGCAGACAAAACGGTGAATCTTGGTAGAGCCGGATTGGACGCAGCGGATTCGTACACGATGCAAGACCTATGGACGGGAGAGGTTTCGACGATTTCAGGAACACTTGCATTGTCCATGCAGCCGGCTGAATCGAAACTGGTAAAATTAACAGCTGCACTTAAGAAAGTTACAGGTGTATCGCTGGATAAGACAGAGCTAACATTAACTGCTGGTGCAACCGGAAAGCTGACGGCTACGCTATCTCCAGAAGAGGCGGCGAATAAAGCAGTACACTGGACTTCAGGCGATACGTCTGTAGCTACCGTAGTGTATGGAACAGTAACGGCTGTAAATGCTGGGAAAACCACAATTACGGTGGAAACAGTAGACGGCGGCTTCAAAGCTACGGCAGAAGTTACAGTCAAAGCAGCCTCTACTGTAGAACCGGGAAATCCTGAAGTGCCTGCGAATCCGGGTAACCACAACGGTACTCCTGGTAGCATTGTAGACCAAGAGAATGGCGCGGGCACTCTAATCCTTACACGAGAGATGCTGAAGGTGGATAGTGCATCTGGTAATGTCATCGTGGAGATTAAGGGAGATACACAGCAGATACAATTATCCTCTGATGTTGTTCGCCAGTTGGCGAATCACACGCTGGTTCTGAAGTCCGGTAAGTTCTCCATGAAGGTGCCTGCGGATCTGCTCCGCCAGTTGCAGAGCAAGCTACCGGAAGGTCAGCGGGAAGATAGCACGATAACCCTGAAATTAGCACCACTCAGCAGCAAGGCTAATGAGATCATTGCTGCAGCGGAGGGAACTACTCATGCACAGGTTAGACTCATGGGTGATATCTATGAGTTCAGTCTGTCGGTGACCCCGAAAACTGGCACAACAGAAAAGCTTTCTGCGTTCGATCAACCCATTACGCTAAGCTTGTCAGTGGGAGAAGGTTTTGATTTGAGGCGTGGAGGCATTTACTATATTGCGGATAACGGTAAGCTGGAATATATCTCTGCGAATTATGCTGATGGTGTATTGACAGCACAAGTTAATCACTTTAGTAAATATGCTGTGCTGGAGCTTAAACGGAGCTTTGTCGATGTGCCAGCCCATCACTGGGCTAGTCCTGCAATCCAAGAACTGGCGGCCAAGCTGTATGTTCAAGGGACTAGCAAAGACAAGTTTGAACCAAACCGTGCGATTACACGTGCTGAGTTCACCTCTATGCTCGTTCATTCCCTTGGGCTGACCACAAGAGGAGATGTTAGCTTTGGTGATGTTGCACCGTCTGCTTGGTACGCGGAGTCCATTTCTATCGCTTACAAGGCGGGCATCGTGAGCGGCAGAAATGCAACCAAGTTCGAGCCGGCTGCACAGATTACCCGTGAAGAAATCACGGTCATGTTAATGAAAGCCTATGAGCTGAAGAATGGCAAAGTAACTGTTGCTTCAGCTGACGTGGCATTCACCGATATGAAGCAAGTCTCCTCTTGGGCAGCATCTTCTGTAAAGGGAGCAGCCAGCCTAGGACTGGTTCAAGGCCAAAGTGAAGGTCTGTTTGCACCAAAAGGGATCGCTTCCCGTGCAGAAGCGACCCAAGTGATCTATAACTTGATTATGAAGTAAAACATTGCAAATATAGAAATGAACGAAGGAGTTAAGCGATCTCTAGATGCTTAGCTCCTTCGTTTTTGGTGTTCACTGAAGCTTTATTAAGTAGCTAGCGTCCTAATGATAATGGTTATATCGAGGGGCTCGTGGCAACTAGGCTAGGTGAGAGCGATTAGGGAAAATCTCCCTAAAAATAGCCGGAAAATTCCTGGATGCAATGTAATTAGGGAAATCCTCCCTAATAATCGGGCGAATTTCCCTAATTGTTAATCAATATTTCTGATTTCTCAATAAGCTTTGCGATTATTCAGATGCGTCATTCCTTACAGTTCCTTTTGCGGCAAGCGAATTTGCACAGTGGTACCTATTCCGAGTCTGCTAAACACTGTAACGCCGTAATGCTCCCCAAATCTCAGTTTTATCCGTCGATCTACGTTTGAAATCCCATAACCTCGTCCGGGCTTATCCTCAAGTAAAGCTTGAAGTGTCTCACGGCTCATCCCCATACCATCATCAATCACGGATAGAAGAATATCATTATCTTTTATTAGTCCTTTGATATGAATATTTAGCGGGCTTTCCTGATTCCACACAGCATGAAGCACCGCATTTTCTACAAAAGGCTGCAAGGCTAGCTTGACTGTAGAGTAAGGTAAGATCACTTCATCAATATTGTAGGTGATGTTCAATTGTCCTTTGAATCGGATCAGCTGAATGGCATTGTAGCTTTGCGTCAGCTTCAATTCTTCATTAATAGTTAAGATGCTCTTCCCTTTATTCAGGGAAATGCGATAAAACTTGGCGAGATGAAGCACCAAATCCTGAATACGGGTATCTTTATGTTTTAGGGCAAGAGACGAAATGGAGCCCAGTGTATTGTACAGAAAATGGGGGTTGATCTGGGCCTGAAGCAGGTCAAGCTCTGCCTCCTTATTCTGTAGCTCCTTCTGATACACTTCGGTGATTAGGCTCTTTAAGCGTGTAGTCATTTGCTTGAAGGCAAAATGAAGCTGGCCAATCTCATCATTACCTAAATACTCATCATTCGTAGGGTTGAAGTCACCACGTTCAAGCCGCCGGATCATTCGGATTAACGTGCGAATACGTTTGCTGAACAGCGATGCCGTAATATATATCAGTATTAATGCTACGACTATAAAAGCTAAAGAAATTTTGATGATGAGCTCGGACAGTGATTTGGCATCCTGAATGATACTGTCATAAGGAAAGATAGATACGGTTTTCCATCCGTTTTTTAGCGTATTGTAGACGGCGAATGCTTTTACCCCATTATATGTAGTATCAAATCGGCCAGAAGGCGATTCATCAAAGCTCTGATCAAGCATTTCCGGCAGACTTGTATTTAATAAGTGCTTGTCAGCAGCTGATAATATAAGGCCCTTGTCATTAACAATAAAAATATCTTTGCCACCCGTTTCTTCCTCCATTAAAGAATAGATCACCGATTCGGATATTTCGAAAACCAGAATACCGTAGGGATATTGATTGCGATTATTGTTCAGTAACCTGGCTAGTGTAAACATCGCGGGATTATCTTGTGACTGCGGTGAGGATAGATGAATAATATTCCCGTGAGATTGCATCAGCTGCTTGTACAGCGCTGTATTTTTAACCTCAGGTGTCACCGGCTTGATATAATAATCATCTTTGGGAAGTGATTCATTTTCCGAATAAATGAAAACGCTACCAAAATCGGGATAAGCGGCCAGTACCGTGTCTATACGATTGCCAATATATTGATAGACGTCTAGATAGGATGGATCATCCTGGTATTCGCTTGTGAGATAAGTGGCCAGTCTGTTATCCAAGTAAATGGAAGCGGAAATATGCTCATAACTGTCCAGTTTGTTCTCCAGGTTCTTATTGATCTGCGCCGTCGAATTCATCATATTGCTGTAAATCTGATCTGTTAATTTTGATTTTGTTAACTCGTAGGAAAGGTAGGCTAATAACATCATTGGAATAATGGTGACCAGAACGAACACAAGGAACAGCTTGGAGCGAAAGCTAAGGTCAATAAAAGGCATATAAATATACTTTTTGTAGAAATGACGCATCGTAGAAGTCCCTTCTTTACTGTGAATTCACGGAAAGCCAAGTTTATCATATCAGACTGAATATCGAAATCCAATGCTCGAATGTTAAGAAACTCCTTTAAAAAGCGCTATCATTCGGAGGATTGAAGTATAGAAAGGAGTCCTATACGGACTTAAGATAAATAGGAGAGAAGTTGAATCGAGATGTTGCAGGGGATGCTGCACGAAATAAAAAGGGAGGGTATTTGATGTATAAAGCAAGCGCTATCAAAACAGTCAGGGGCAATAATTTTTGGTACAGATTAAAAGAGCAGAAATGGTTATTTTTGCTAATGCTCCCTGCCATAATTGCGACATTGCTATTTTCCTATGGACCTATGTTTGGTATGTATATGGCATTTACAAACTATCAACCGGGTGGAGGAACATTTTTTCAACAATTTTTCCATGCCGACTTTGTTGGCTTTAAGTGGTTTGAATATTTCTTTACCACAGGAGACTTCTACCGTGTAATGCGTAATACGCTTGCGACAAGCCTCTTGACCTTGTTATTCGGGTTTCCGGCGCCGATCATACTCGCGCTTGTGCTGAATGAAGCAAAACAGGGATTTTTCAAACGCTTTACGCAGACGGTTTCTTATCTGCCGCATTTTATCTCATGGGTTATCGCCGCTAACATTGTAATTACACTGCTAGCTTCCGATGGGATGTTCAACAATCTTCTAGTAACGCTCGGGATTGTGGACGAACCCGTAGCTTTTCTACAAAACGGACCTTTATTCTGGTGGATTATCGCCTTATCTAATATGTGGAAAGAAATGGGTTTTAGCGCCATTATGTACCTTGCTGCAATATCCGCTATTAATCCGGAGCTTTACGAAGCCGCAAGAGTAGATGGAGCTAGCCGATTCAAGCAAATGTGGAATATTACGCTCCCTGCTTTACGTCCAACTATCGTGATATTGGCGATTCTTGCAGTCGGAGGTATTTTGAATGCCGGCTTTGAACAACAATATCTGTTGCAAAATAACACTGTGCTTGAGTACTCGGAAGTTATCGATATTTATGCATACAAATACGGGCTGCAAAACAGCATGTTCTCATACGGGGCTGCCGTGGGGGTATTCAAATCCGTTATTGCCTTCATTCTTGTTGTAATCGTGAATCGAATTTCTAGAAAAGTGAACGACCAAGCGTTGTTCTAAATAACAAAATGGAGAGGAGCGCTTGAGATGTTTTTGAACAGATACGGAGATCATATCTTTAAGTGTTTTGTATATTTGATTCTTATTCTTGTATTGCTAGTTACCTTCTTACCTTTTTGGAATATTCTCGTGCTTTCATTAAATGCTGCTGAGGATACTGTTCGTGGTGGCGTCTACTTTTGGCCAAGAGATATCACCTTTGATAGCTATAACCAAATTTTGAAAGATACCGAAATTATGAATGGGATATGGGTAACGGTTAAACGGACCGTAATTGGTGCACCACTGTCGGTTCTTGTGATTACGATGCTTGCTTATCCGCTAAGCCGGCGGAATTTGATGGGACGCAAGGGCTGGAACCTTTACTTCATCTTTACGATGTATTTCGGAGGCGGTTTGATTCCTTATTACATGGTGCTTAAAGCCCTGAATATGATCGACACTTTCTCCGTTTTTATTCTGCCAGGCTTGATGAATGTCTTCTATATGATTATTGTCCGTACTTTTATGGAGGGATTGCCTGGTGAGATTGAGGAATCAGCGAAAGTAGATGGAGCGAACGACTTAATGATTTTCTTCCGGATTGTGCTGCCGTTAACAACACCAGTACTCGCGACAGTGGGCCTCTTTCAGGCAATATCACATTGGAACTCGTGGTTTGACTCTTATGCCTTTACTTACAGCTCAGACCTGAAGACCTTGCAAGCTGTACTCGTCAAAATACTGAGTCAATTCCAGACCGGAGGTATGGTATCGCAATCGCAAATGCTGGCTAACTCTGCCAAACGAAATGCGGTTTCAAGCGATACGATCCGGATGGCAGCGACGATGGTTGCAACATTGCCTATCGTTCTAGTGTATCCGTTCCTGCAAAAGTATTTTGTTAAGGGTATGACTTTGGGAGCTGTTAAGAGTTAATATGATTAATAACCGAACGCCAGCCGGAGAGGAATTGTCCAGCTGGCGGCCCTGAAGGGGGGTGAGCGGACAGACTTGCTTGGTTGCTTGATAGACTTGTGACGTAACTTAATTAATGGGAGGAATTAGGGTGTCTATGATAAAGAAAAACAAATTGTTGAGCGTAAGTATGACTGCTGCATTATCTGTAGGTCTATTAGCGGGCTGTGGCTCTAATGATGGAACAGACAATACAAACAAAGCGGCTGGAGACAATACAAAACAAGAGCCGATTACACTTACATGGTTTGATTCAAATACTAAGGGAGAGCCTTTTACTGATGCTGTCGCCCAAGAAATCACTAAAAAGACTGGCATTGAGATCTCCATTCAGCAGCCAACAGGAAATCCGACAGAGAAGCTAAGCTTGATGCTTGCCAGCGGCGACTATCCAGATGTGGTCGTGATGAGCCGCGGGGATGCTTCACTTGATAAATACATCACAAGCGGTGCCTTCATTCCACTCGATGAGTTAATTGAGAAGAATGGTCCTGATATCAAGGAAATGTATGGCGACACACTGACCAAGACGCGTTATAAAGACGGAAAGAACTATTACTTGGCTAACTGGTATGGATTAGATAGTGACCCAGTCTTTGGGATGCTGATGAGAAAAAATCTGCTTGCAGGTCTGGCTCCAGACAAAGCAGATGGCAGAGCACCGCTTACAACAGATGAATTAGAAGCAATTTTGAAGGATTTTAAAGCAAAAAACAAGACGATTGATGGAAAAGAATCTGTTCCAATGACCATGAACGGTGAGAATATGGGCGCCAACCTTGGAACGTTCAAGGGCATGTGGGGGCTGAAAACCTACTACGATAATAATGGGAAATTGCAATATGATGTTAAGGATCCTAAGTATCGTGAAATGCTGCTCTATGTGAACAAATTATACAGAGAAGGTCTGATCGAAAAGGAATTTGCCATCAGTAAAACACAAACCTGGATTCAAAAGCTGGCTACCGGCGCAGTATTCTCTACTCCAGGCGCATATTGGGACCCAGGTAACGCGAATGGTACTTTGAAGAAGGATGGCGGCGAAGATAATCAATTCTTCCCTTATAAGGTTGTGGCACCAGGCACAGACCCTACCCAAACGACATCTGGACCAAGAAGCTCACTGGGATGGGATGCCATCGCTATCACTAAGAATAACAAGCACCCTGAAGAAACAATGAAGCTGTTCAATTTCTTGGCGAGTGATGAAGGGCAGCATTTACTGCTGTGGGGTCAAGAAGGTGTTCAATACACCATGGTGGATGGCAAGAGACAACCAGACCCTGCAATCTTGGATAGCTTCAAGGAAAATTGGGATGACACAGTGAAGAAAAGCGGTGTCCGCAAATGGTTATGGTTTATTAAAAATGGTCTGGATGCCAATGAACAGCCTTACGATATGGCGGTTAAATATCAACGCAGTGAAGTAGATCAGTTGGCGATCAAGAGCCTTGGGGACTCCGTATGGGATACAGCGGAATATGACAACCTGACCCCTGACGGGGGAACACCTGAAGCCCTGACTGCACAGAAGGTAAAAGATATTATGGATCAAAGCATTACGAGAGTGATCATTGCTCCATCGGAAGCCGAAGCTAATTCCGTATTTGACAAGATGCTTGCGGATATGAAAAAGGCTGGGGATGAGAAAGTAGAAGAAATTATTAACCAGAAGTACGCAGAACGTATGGAATTGTGGAATTCAAAATAATTAATGTAAGGGCTTCCTCTCTGCATTCAGGCAGAGGGGGAGCCTTTTGTTATGGCATGCGTATTTTTGCGGAAATCTAGCGGGGCCTGATGATAGTATTTTTTGAATTGATGATAGAAATGGCTGACATTCTCAAAACCGGATTCCAGGGCGATTTCGACCACACGCAGTTCAGTAGTAAGTAATAGATTACGTGCCACGTTGAGCCTAAGTTGATTGATATATTCTGTTGGTGTCTGGTTCAAATACTGGCGGAAGGCCCGGTTGACATGACCGGCACTTCTGCCCGACAACTCGTACAGGGTATGAAGACCTTTGTTCAGGTTTTCTTTTAGATGCATCTTGGAAACGGCATGTTCGAGCCACAATGGGAATTCTGGCTGCTCGATGGTTTCTGGAGAGAAAAAATGCTGGGTAAGTGTATCTACGAGTATTCCTTTCAGATAAATCCTGGACTTTACTTTGTCTAAGGTAGAGAGCATTCGGATGCGTTCAAAAGAACGAATGAAATCATCCATCTCCAGTTGAGATAGCATGGCGATTCTAGGAAGCGGAGTATTTAATAGCCCGTGCAGGAATTCTTCTTCATTCAGATAACTAAAGGCATCATTAATGAGGCTTTTTCGGCAGGGAATATTGAGAAAGCGGCAATCGTTATCCCCGTCAGCTTCATAGTGATGAGTATCATCGGGCCGGATGAAGACGAGGCAGCCAGATTGAAGAAGCTGGGTAGCCCCGTTGACAATATGCCGGCATCGGCCTTCAGTGAGTATAAAAAACTCATAAAAATCATGCGTATGTTCTGGGGATACCTGGCTCAGAGATTCTACCCAGAAGGGATCAGCTAGCAATTCGGGATTGATATGGCTTGCCTCGGTGTATTTGATCATGCTCTTCCTCCAGCGTTTGATGATGTTAAAATAGCACACTATTTTTGCGAACACAATAGAAGAAATGTATACATATTACTGTTAAGATTTTAATACAAGAAGTCAAAATAGCACATCTGTGGAGGCGAAAATATGCAACTTATCGATCTAAATGGAAAATGGAAAATGAAACGGCTTGATGAACCAAATTGGCTGGAAGCCAGTGTACCAGGCTCTGTCTACCATGATATGTTGAACGCCGGAGCAATGCCAGATCCGTTCTACCGCGAGCAGGAGCATGAGGTTCTGGAACTGTCCAATTATGATTACGAATATCAACGTAGCTTTCAACTAGAGGCTGAAGTTCTAGAGCATGACCGCATATTTCTGCTGTGTGAAGGGCTCGATACGCTTTGTGGGCTTTACCTGAATGGAACGAATATTCTGAACAGTGACAACATGCACCGGACCTATGAAGTGGATATTAAGTCTGTATTGATACCCGGTAAGAATATCATTCATGCCATTTTTCGCTCCCCTGTAGAATTTACTCTACGGAAGCAAGCAGAGCTTCCGCTTAGTGGATGTGCGGATGCGGTAGAGGGGATATCGCATCTGCGCAAAGCGCACTCCATGTTCGGCTGGGATTGGGGTCCGAAGCTGCCCGATCTAGGAATCTGGCGGAGTCTCTCTATTCAGGGTTATAACAGCGCCCGCCTTGATGATGTTTATATTACACAATTTCATGAGAAGGATAAGGTCACGCTGGATGTTCGAGTTAGGACAGCGAGCTGGCTGGAGGCTGATCGGGAGATTGTGGTTAAAGTTCATTCACCAGCGGGTCAAATTCTGGAGCAACGTGTAATTGAGATTATTGGAACAGATCACCATATTACACTGGAAATTATCGAGCCAGAGCTGTGGTGGCCGAATAATCTCGGTGCTCAGCCGCTGTACAATGTAGAGGTTGTACTTGAGGAAAAGGCGCAGGAGTTAGATCGCAGAGAACTGCGGATTGGACTCAGAACCATTACGGTGAAGCAGGAAGAAGACCAGTGGGGAGAATCATTTGCATTTGAAGTTAACGGTGTGCTTATTTTCTCTACAGGTGCTGACTATATTCTGGAGGACAATCTTCTGCCGCGTGTGACTAGGGAGCGTACAGATCGCTTGCTTCAAAGCTGTGTGGCTGCCAATTTCAATACGATTCGTGTATGGGGTGGCGGATATTACCCGGATGATTATTTCTATGATCTCTGCGATGAATATGGTCTTATCGTCTGGCAGGATCATCTCTATGCGTGCGGCATCTATGCCTTGACCGAGGCTTTCGAGGAGAATATCACGCACGAGACCATCGATAACATGAAACGTCTTCGCCATCATGCATCGCTAGGCTTATGGTGTGGCAACAACGAGCAGGAACTGGCCTGGGATGAATGGGACTGGGAGAAGCATTATTCTCTGCAGCTAAAGGCAGATTATATTAAGCATTATGAGGTGCTTCTACCGGCAATCGCAAAAGAAATTGATCCGAACACCTTCTACTGGCGGGCTTCACCATCCTCCAAAGGCAGCTTTGACAAGCCAAATGACGAGAATTATGGAGATATGCATTACTGGGGAGTCTGGCATGGAAAAGAACCCTTTACCGATTACCGGAAGCTATATCCGCGCTATATGTCTGAATTTGGGCTACAGTCCTTCCCAGGCCTGAAGACCATCGAATCGTTCACACTGCCGGAGGATCGTAATATCTTCTCTTATGTCATGGAGTCCCATCAGAAGAACAATACCGGGAATGAGAAAATTCTCTATTATATCGGGGAGACCTACAAATATCCGAAAGATTTTGAGTCTGTGCTATATGCCTCGCAGCTGATACAAGCAGAAGGGATGCGCTGCGGCGTTGAGCACTGGCGCAGACATAGAGGTCGCTGTATGGGGGCATTGTATTGGCAGTTGAACGACTGCTGGCCGGTAGCTTCTTGGTCCAGTATCGACTATTATGGCCGGTGGAAGGCTATGCATTATGCGGCTAAACACTTCTTCGCGCCGATCCTTGTTTCTGCCCATGAGGAAGGAACGAAGGTCTCCCTTCATGTCTCTAACGAAAGCAGAGAACAAGTTATTGGTGAACTGAGTTGGAGACTGCTCACTCGGGCATCTGAGGTCTTACTGGAAGGCACAAAGCCAGTGGAGATTGCCGCATTAAGTACTGCTGAGTTCGAACAGCTTGATTTCGGTCACATATTGGATACGAAAGGGAAGAAACGTGAGACTTATCTGGAATACGCTTTTGAGGTAGACGGGGAGAGGAAGAGCGGCGGAACGGTCCTGTTTGTTAAGCCGAAGCATTTTAGCTTCGTTGACCCTGAGCTTGATGCGGTGCTTACCGAGGAAGAAGAACAATTCATAATTACTGTGAAGGCCAAGACCTATGCTCGTTTCGTCGGCTTAGACTTCAAGGAAAGAGATGCCATCTTCAGCGACAACTATTTTGATATGTCGGGTGGTACAACTAGGAGTATTACCATCGCTAAAAAAGATCTCGACAAGCCAGCTACGGTGGAGGAACTTCGTGCACAGCTTACTGTACACTCCGTATTTGATATTTAAATAGGAGGATTCACAGGAAGTAGGCCCTTAACTTGGGCCTCTTTTTTTATGTATTTTTTTTACTATAGCCGCTAATAATCATTTATTGTTTTGCAAAGCTTAATAACATGAAATTGAATTTTTTATAGATCAATATTTTACTAATGAAGGTATAGATATTCAGATTGTATCCCCTTCCAATTATCTTTAAAATAGACTTCAAACAGCAAGATCTGAAAAGAAGAGTAGGAGGATATTATGAGTATTTATTATGATGACAGCCGCAAGGTATTTCATTTACAGTCTGAGCAATCCAGCTACATTATTGAACTCGTCAGAGGTGAGCTTCCAGCGCATGTTTATTGGGGTCCTAAATTAGAGGGAATAGTGCAAGCGCTGAATTTGGTGGAACGTTGCTCCTTTAGCCCGACCTACACGATGGAGGATAAAAAAATCTCCCTCGACACCCTTCCAAGTGAATTTCCGTCTTATGGAAACGGCGATTTCCGTGAACCCGCGCTTGAGGTTCATTTAGTAGATGGTACGAGCGTTACAAATTTCCTGTATAAGAGCCATAAGATTAATAAAGGAAAACCTGCATTAAAGGGTTTGCCATCCACCTATGTTGAAAGCGAAGCAGAAGCAGAGACACTGGAACTGTATCTTCAGGATGACAAAACGGGATTGATTGCTGTATTAAGCTACACTGTATTTAATGATCAGGATGTAATCACACGTTCCGTGCGAATTGAGAATCAGGGTAAGGATAATGTAGTACTGAAACGTGTATTAAGCGCAAATGTTGATTTCCATGATTCGGAATATGACATGTTGCAATTATCTGGGACTTGGACGAGAGAACGCCATATCTATAAAAGACCACTTGTACCTGGTATCCACCGAATTGACAGTAAACGCGGTGCCAGTAGTTCCACGCAGAATCCGTTTATGGCCTTGCTTGCAAAAGATGCAACAGAGGATCATGGTGAAGTATACGGGTTCAGCCTTGTGTACAGTGGAAGCTTTCTTGCGCAAGCGGAAGTGGATCCATACGGGATTTCCAGAGTGGGCATCGGCATTCAACCGTTTAATTTTCAATGGTTGCTTGAACCGGGAGAATCTTTCCAGACTCCTGAGGCAGTGCTGGTAAGATCCAGTCAAGGACTTGGTGGATTATCAAGAACATACCACCGTCTGTATCGGACCCGGTTATGCAGAGGTGAATTCCGTGATCGGAAGCGCCCTATTCTCATCAACAACTGGGAAGCGACCTATTTTAATTTCAACGCAGATAAAATCAAAGAAATTGCTCAAGCAGGCAAAGACCTTGGCCTTGAACTGTTTGTCTTAGATGACGGGTGGTTTGGGAAGCGAGACAATGATGATAGCTCCCTCGGAGATTGGGTAGAGGATCGCAACAAGCTTCCGGAAGGTCTCGGAAAACTCGGGGAAGACATTACGGCAATGGGCATGGAATTCGGATTATGGTTCGAACCGGAAATGGTATCGCCAGAAAGCGATCTTTATCGTGAGCATCCGGACTGGTGTCTTCATGTACCAGGTCACACAAGAACGTTAGCCCGCCAGCAGCTTGTACTGGATTTATCCCGTAAGGATGTATGTGATTATATTGTGGATTCGGTTAGCTCTGTGCTGTCATCGGCTCCGATTACTTATGTGAAATGGGATATGAACCGGAATATGACGGAGATTGGATCTGCTCTTCTTCCTGCAGAACGTCAACGCGAAACAGCTCACCGTTATATTCTTGGACTTTATGATGTGCTGGAACGTATCGTCACCCGTTTCCCTCATATTCTGTTCGAAAGCTGCTCTGGCGGTGGCGGACGATATGATCCAGGAATGCTGTACTATATGCCACAGACCTGGACCAGTGATGACTCGGATGCGATTGAAAGATTGAAGATCCAATATGGAACAAGCATGGTGTACCCTGCAAGCTCTATGTGTGCTCACGTATCGGCTGTTCCTAACCATCAGGTGCACCGTATCACCCCATTGGAAACACGAGGTCATGTTGCGATGTCTGGTAACTTCGGCTACGAACTAGATATGACCAAGCTCACTGAAGCTGAACGCGAAGATATCCGTAAGCAGGTTTCTGAGTACAAAGAACTGAGAATGCTGATTCAATTCGGAGATTTCTATCGACTGCTTAGCCCATTTGAAGGCAATCAGACGGCGTGGATGTTTGTTTCGGAGGATAAAAAAGAAGCTTTTGCCACATATTTCAGAGTTCTGGCTGAGCCTAATGCTCCTCTCCGCAGATTGCGGTTGAAAGGACTCGACCCCGCTAAGAATTACAAACTTGAGCTTAATGGTGAAGTGTATAGAGGGGATGAGCTGATGCACTTCGGACTCACTCTTCCACAGCTTGAGGGCGATTTCAAAAGTTTGCTATTTGTACTCAAAGAGGTTTAATAAAAAGAGGAGCAAGCCACGGGTTTGCTCCTTTTTATATGAATTAATTTTCGAAAAATACATGTTTGGTGAGGAACGCTAGATCCTGTTCGCGGTAAGTCGAAGGGTTGACCCCAAAATAGGACCGGAAAACCTTTCCGAAATAGCTGGCATTATCAAATCCGGTTTCCGTCGCAATCTGGTTGATACTCAAATCTGTTGTTTTAAGTTTAGAAGCTGCTAACTCAATCCGCCGTCTTTTTAAATACTCAAAGGGTGAAAGATTGATGTTTTTTTGAAACAGTCTGCAAAGATGATGCTTGGAAACGCCAATATGAGCGGCAACATCGTCTAAGCTTAGATTATTATTATGCAAATTATCCTTCATGAATTGAATTGCGGCGTGAAGCTTGTCATTTTTTATATAGGTAGTTAACAAATTTGGTTTCCTGAGGTATTTCTCCATGGACAAGATCCACTGAAAGACTTTTCCCGTTAAAAGATGCAAATCTCTTTCTTCATGAACCTGAATGTCCTTGAATGTATTCCACAATAAATCTATTGAAACCGATTCCTGAGGGAGTTCTACAATGGGACCGCAATGAGCAGCGAGCTGGTTCCAAAGTGAAATCGCTAAAGGCCCCCGTAGATTGAGCCATAAAACTTCCCAAGGCTCGGTGCCTTCTTCCGGATAATAGTACCTGTGTATGCTGGGGACAGTCACTAAAAAAGCTTTGCCCTTCGTTAACCGATGAACAACCCCATCTATTTCAATTCTACCTTCTCCCGATAATGTGTACTGAAAAATAACACAACTTCTCTCCGTCCGGTTCTGGCCGTTGAATGAATAGGCAGGTGAATCGAGTAGTTCCCAGCCGATAGAATCAAACAGAAGCATGGAAGCTTCTTCTTCCGAGCGAAAGGTGTAGGAGGAACGGTACATTAGCAACTTTCCTTTCTAAAAAAAGCTTTTGAGAACAGATCAATAATTTACTACTGTTGTTTACTCTATCAAAGTGTAAGCTTTTTTCGTTCTCTGTTCAATCTCTGTTGAATACGCAAGCCTCAGCTCTAAAAAATAAGAGCTGGTGTGGTGGGGGAAATTACCTCACCTTTTTTGTTGCTTAAAATTCCCGATTACGCATATAATACAAACAAGTGTTCTTATTTTTATGGAGGCGATCGCATGCAAATCAGCATCGGCCAAATAATTGAAATTATATATCTGGATAAAGCGAGAAATATCAGCCAGCGAAAAATTGAAATACACAGTATCCGTGACGGCCGCATACGAGCAAGCTGTCTGACTACAGGGACGCCCCGCATGTTCTTGGCAGCAAATATTCTTTCATGGCAACCCGCGCAGGAACAACATCATGCCTAAGAATCGCGTCATTCTACTGTCTGATTGCCAGGCGTTTTACGCCTCTGTGGAGAAAGCTGCCCACCCTGAATATCGAGATAAACCTGTTGCAGTAGGGGATCCAACAAGAATGAACGGGATTGTGCTGGCAGCCTGCCCGCTTGCAAAAGCGAAGGGGGTAACAACGGCCTCGCGTGTAGGTGAAGCTTTAGCAAAATGCCCGGAGCTAATCGTAATAAGGCCCCGCATGGGGACTTACATTAAAGTATCACTCTTGATATCAGAGATTTACCGAACATATACCGATCTGGTAGAACCCTACAGTATCGATGAGCAGTTTCTGGATGTCACAGGATCTCTTGCGTATTTCGGAGGATCGCTGCAGGACATGATTCATAAAATTCAGCACCATGTATTACTTTCGACGGGAGTCTGGACACGGGTAGGTATTGGATCTACTAAGGTTATGGCAAAGATGGCGACAGATAACTACGCCAAGAAGATGAAGGATGGGATATATGAACTTTCTTTTGACCAATTAGAGACGACCCTTTGGAAACTTCCGGTGCAGGATATGTTTATGGTAGCGGCTAGAATGACCAAGAATTTTTGGCGTATGGGTATATCCACAATTGGAGACATTGCGCGAATGGAACTGTCAGAGTTTAAGCAACGAATGCGAACCACCATGGGTAAGCAAAGTGATATTCAAGCGGAATATTATTGGCAAACTGCGCGCGGGCTGGATCCTAGTCCAGTGGTCACAGGAATGCGCCATCAGATCAAATCTGTGGGACACGGCAAGGCTCTTCGCTGGAATTTATACACCCGGCATACAGATATTGAGGTTGTGCTGCTTGAACTCGTCATTGAAGTATGCCAGCGAGCCCGGCGGTATGGTTATATGGGATCGGTAGTTTCTATTTCAGTTTTAGAGACGGACGGAGAGCATTCAAACGCTTACGAGCGTCAGATGACATTGCCCGAACCGACATCACTAACACACGAAGTAGCTGCTGCTGCGCAAAAATTATTTGCAGACAACTGGTCTGGCCTTCCCGTAGGTCGATTAGCGATTTCCTTGTCTAACCTATCAGATGATAGCGTCATCCAACTTACACTCTTTGATGACAGGGTTCGGGCTTACAACAAAGAACGTGCAATCGATCAAATAAAAGCCCGTTATGGCAGTAAAGCTCTAATCAGAGCTTCATCTATGCTGGAATCCGGTGTTGCCCTAGAAAGAGCTGAACAGATTGGAGGTCACTATAAATGAGTAAACTTGAGGGTAATGAGCGCTGGAAAACGAAAATGATCATGACCGAACATGTTGAGCAGTACGAGGAACAGCAGCGTGTGAACCCAGATAAAAAGATAACTATGGAGGAGCGTACGATGGTTCGAGATCTCATTTTGCTTCCCTATATAGATACCATGGTTAGCAAGAGCTTGAAAGAAATCGAGCCCTCCAGCAACATTCTTAAACGCGCCTATTTGATGGCTGGGCAAGCCATTCAACGCCGGATCATGCAGGATACTTATCGGCTGCAAAAAGAGCTGAAACAGCGGAATATCAGGGTGCTGGCAGATGAACAGGAGGAATTCTTGGTGTATTACAAAATCTTTTGCCGGGGATATCAGGAACGCTTTGGATTAACCCGAGATGTTATGCGTACAGAGATAAGCTTAAGGTTGACGAAATACACTGCTGAACTAGGAGCAATATTAAAAGATCACTTGAAATAAAACAAGGCTTTGTCAGGGATTATTACTGGCGTGGTCTTGTTTTATGTGAACCAGAAATTAATCCCGGAAATCTTCTTCTGATGGAATAATCGCCCAGGGATATGATAAGCTCATGTAGAGTTATCATATCCCTAAACAGAGGAGGGAAATCTATGAGCCGTTTGATCACAGGGAACACTTATTATGGATTTCAGGTCGTTAATGAGGAATTTATCCGGGAGAACGAATCCAACGTATTCACGCTGGAGCATCTGAAGAGCGGCGCCAGGCTGCTGTTCGTGCAGAATCAGGATGACAACAAGGTATTTAGCGTAAGCTTCAGGACCCCGCCTGAAGATAGTACGGGGGTCTTTCATATTTTGGAGCATTCCGTATTATGTGGTTCAGAGAAATATCCGGTCAAGGAACCTTTTGTAGAACTACTGAAAGGTTCAATGCAGACGTTCCTGAACGCATTTACGTTTGGGGATAAGACGATGTATCCAGTAGCGAGCCGGAACGATCAGGACTTCTCCAATTTGGTGGAGGTTTATCTGGATAGTGTTTTTCAACCGAATATTTATAAGCAACAAGAAATTTTTGAGCAAGAGGGCTGGCATTACGAGCTTCAGCATCCCGAAGATGAGTTAATCTATAAAGGCGTGGTTTATAACGAGATGAAGGGTTCATATTCCTCGCCGACTACGGTTTTGATGGACCGAATCAAAAAGTCATTATATCCGGACACGATTTACCGCCATTCCTCAGGTGGAGATCCACAGGAGATTCCTGCGCTAACGTATGAGCAGTTTCTTAGAGCGCACAGCAATTATTATCATCCGTCCAACAGTTATTTTTATCTCTACGGAGATGTTAATATTGAAGAAAAGCTGCAATTTATAGACCAGGAATATCTCAGTCATTATGAACATAACAGCTTCGATACTTCCATTCCCCGACAACAGCCCATTGGAATGACGGAGCTGGTAGCGGATTATCCGATTCTGGAAGCAGAAGCAGCCACAGACAAAACTTATTTGAGTCTAAATTATGTGATTGGAGAGTCTACAGATCGGGAGCTGAACCTCTCCTTTGATATTTTAAAAAGCATGCTGATGGACAGCAACGCAGCTCCGCTCAAGCAAGCCTTGCTCGAAAGCGGACTGGGCAAAGACGCGTTTGCTTTTTATTCCGACAGTATGGTTCAACCGCTGCTTGGTATTACGCTGACGCATTCCAATGCTTCCTCCAAAGATGCCTTCGTGGAGCTGGTGAAGACTACATTAAAGCGTTTGGCGGAGGACGGACTAGATGAGAAGCTGGTGCTGGCAGCGGTCAACAGTAAGGAATTTGAACTGCGGGAAGCGGACTTTAACCAGTATCCGAAGGGTCTTACTTACAATATCGAAGTGATGAAGTCCTGGCTCTATGACGGTCAGCCGACTACTCACATGCGCTATGAAGAGGTGCTCACGGCCATTCGGGAAAAGCTTGCGGACCGTTATTTTGAGAAGCTGATTGAGGACTATTTACTGAACAGTGATCATTGCAGTGTGGTGGTACTGAACCCGTCCAAGACGATCGCAGCGGAAAAGGAAGCAGCTACTCAGCATCAATTGAATGAATACAAAGCGTCACTGAAACCCGATCAGCTGGAGCAGCTTGTTCTGAGTACACAGCATCTTCTGGCGCGGCAGAGTCATTCGGATGCAGCTGAAGACTTGCAGAAGCTACCGAGCTTGTCTTTACAGGATATTAACCGCAGCGTAGAACCACAGGTGCCGACCCATGAACAAATCCATGAGGGCATTAAGGTGATCCACCATGAGGTAGCTACCCATAAGATTGCTTACTGCAAACTTTATTGGAATACGGATGTTGTAGCTCCTGAACGAATTCCTTATATGGTGCTACTGGCAGAGGTATTGGGCCAAATGGAGACTGCCTCTTACGCCATTAAAGAGCTCACCAGTGAAATCGGGATCAAAACCGGAGGCATAACTTTCAGAAATGAGCTGTTTGGCGCTGCAAAAGCTGCGGGGGCGGGTTATCAGCCTAAATTCTCTGCGCTGGTGAAAGTGATGGCGGGGCATATCGGTGAATCACTGGACCTACTGCGAGAGATACTCTATACAAGTGCGCTCGATAATCTGACCAAGCTACAGGAAATTGTCCGCCGGGAAGCCTCGCAGATGGAATCCATTCTGAATCAAAGAGGGAATGAGATTGCGGCTAGCCGTCTGATGTCCTATTTCTCGGATATGGGTGCGTATCAGGAACAACAGGGCGGCGTTACTTATTACCGCTTTATACGGGAGCTTGCCGAGACATTCGATCAGCAGGGAGCTCAAGTAGCAGACATACTGAAGGACATTTGTGGGGATTTGTTCAATAAAAACAATCTGATTATCAGCGTGACGGGAACACCTGACTTGTATGAAGAATTCGTCGCTAATGCAGCGAAGCTGGGTATCCAGGATCGGCCAGTAGTAAATAGGCCTAAGATTACGGCGCAGGGACATGCGGACAATGAAGGATTCATGTCTTCCAGCCAGGTGCAATATGTGGTTAAGGGATACGACTTTACTAAACTAGGATTCACATATTCAGGGAAAATGCAGGTGCTCAAGAAAATCATGAGTCTTACCTATCTGTGGAATGCCGTGCGTGTGAAGGGTGGTGCGTATGGCGGGAACCTGGTTCTGCGCAGAGATGGGATGATGATGTTCACTTCCTACCGTGATCCGAATTTGCAGGAGACGCTGGAGGTTTATGATCAGGCGTACCGCTTTGTTGAGGGATATGAAGCAGATTCCGACGAGATGACCAAAGCAATTATCGGCACCTTGTCCATGCTGGATCAGCCGCTGAGTCCCAGTGCACAGGGACGGCGGGCGGACAGACATTATTTTGAACAGGTGATGGAGGCCGAGATGCAGCAAGAACGGGATGAAATCTTGTCGACAACACCGGAAGATATCAGACAGTACACCGATTTACTTAAGGCTGTGACGGAACAAAATTATTTCACGGTGGTCGGCAATGCTTCAAAGCTGAAATCGTCAAAAGCATTATTCGGAAGTTTAGAGGAGCTTGTGAAGTAACGCTCTCTAATGACTCCTCTTCAGAACCTGTCTACTCGACAAGGGCTGGAGAGGAGTTTTTTTATGTTGGACTAAAAAACATTTTTACAAGGAATAGTGGCGTAGGGGAATTTTGGAACTGTAGGAGCGTTATACAATCCGGAAATCTGGGGACAACAGCGGCCGGAAGTCCAAACATTCACCATAGTCACGTACTCACCTTGTTGGAAAAAAATTAAAGTGAACTCATTTAGTTAGAACCTTGACAGTTAGGGTTCTAACTATTATGATAATGATGTTACTTAGAGTTCTAACTAATGCGAATGCGGAGGAAATAACAATGAGAAAACCCGTTGAAAACACACCATTTTCTAATTTGATTCGAGAGATCGGGATGAAACTAAAAAGTACAGCTGATGCCAGGCTGAATGAGCTAGGGCTGAATTCTCAGCAAGGACGCATGATTGGCTATATTTTTGAGCATCAAGAAAAAGGTGTGATCCAAAAGGATTTGGCGGAAGTCTTTAATCGAAAAGGAGCGAGTATCACCAGTATGCTTCAAGGGTTAGAAAAGAAAGGCTATATCAAGCGTGTCACACCTGAGAATGATGAACGGCAGAAGAGTATTTTTGTTTTGGAAAAGGGTGCGCTTTTGGTCGAGGAGTTCAATGAGATTTTCTCTGAGGTAGAAGCAAGCATTACAAAAACACTCCGTCCGGAAGAAACAGCTACCTTAAAGTCTTTACTACAAAAAGTTAATTCAAGTCTATAAACGTTCGGAGGATTAATCATGGAAACCGAAGTCTCCAATCAATATTATTTAGAATCGGCGCCGATCAAGAAGGCAATAGCTCATTTATCCATTCCTATGATGATCGGGATGTCTGTAGGTACCATCTATAATGTAATCAATGCTTATTTCATTGGGTTACTCCACAATACTAGTATGCTTACTGCCATTACGCTGGGTCTACCCATTTTCACAGTCTTAATGGCCTTTGGGAATATGCTTGGCGTTGGTGGAGGAACATTTATTACAAGGCTAGCGGGGCAAAAGGATACGGAGAAGGGGAAGAAGGTTGCCGGATACACTTTTTATGGAAGCATTATGGTTGGTATTCTTATTGCTCTACTAGCGATGTTAGCGATGGATCCAATTACGCGATTACTAGGCGCAGATGCTGCTACTCTAGCCTTTACTAAGGCTTATGCTTTGACTCTTTTCGCCGGTGGATTCGCCATTGTGCTTAATTTTGCCTTGGAACAGCTAGTCCGTTCCGAAGGTGCCTCCAAAGAATCGATGTACGGGATCTTCATCAGTACGGCTTTAAGTTTAATTTTTGATCCACTCTTTATTCTTGTGCTGAAGTGGCATGTGGCAGGTGCTGCGTTGGCGATGGTTTTAGCGAATGTGGGTTCCGCGATTTATTATGTGTATTTTTTAGAAACGAAAAGTGAGCATTTAAGGGGATTTTTGAAGCATTTCAAGATATCTGTACGAGATCAATTAGAAGTATACAAAATAGGAGTATCGGAGTTATTGCAATTTAGTTTTGTGATTGTGAGCACGCTTTTGTTAAATAACTTCGCGATTCAATATGGAGAGAATGTGGTTGCTGGATTTGGTGTGGCCTTAAGAATTGTGCAAGTTCCGGAATTTTTATCCATGGGCTTATTCTTAGGTTTGATTCCACTATTTGCATTTAACTTTGCTAGTCAAAATATGGCGAGACTTAAATCAACGATTAAACATGCTTTTGCCTATATCGGAGGCATTGCATTTGTCTTTGTAGGTCTAGTGTTTTTGTTTAGAGGAACGATCTTGCATTTCTTCTCTAATGACCCTTCCGTGTTAAGTATGGGAACTTATATTTTGGTAGCCATGTTAATCTCTGCTTTATTTAATGGTTTTACAGGTTTGTTTATGAGTGTTTTTCAAGCGACCGGACAGGGGATACCAACTAACATTATGGCCATCACACAAGGCGTATTGTTTATCCCTATGATTATCGTGTTACATTCTGTCTTTGGACTTCATGGCGTGATCTGGTCAATGACCATAACAGAAGTTATAACGAGCTTGATGGGTGTCATCTTGTTTATCATTTTTAGTAAAAAGCTTAAAAGCACGGGTGGGGATGGAAAAGATATTGTAGAGGTTGCGTCGGTGTAACAAAAGCTTTGCTTTACGTAAAAGCATAGAAATATAGTGGATGGCGGGAGCGTGGCTCGCGCTTTTTTGCAAATATAAGAAAGTATAAGTTTTACAATATACTTTATGTCTTATATTTCTCGTATAAACACCTTTGGCGTCCTTATAAGGACGCTAAAGGTGTTTATACTTGGTTATCTAGAAGGTTTCATGACCGAAGGATCGGTAAAATTAGTTCCAAAATGAACAATTATAGTTCTTATGATCAATGCTTACTTTTTCTACAATTAGGGATAAGTAAAGGAGGAGAACTATGATACGTAAATTTCATCTTAAAATGGATACGCGCGAAGCGATCGCTGGGTATTTATTCGTCACTCCACTGATGTTGGGGCTGATCATCTTGACCTTGATCCCGGTCCTGGGTTCACTATTATTAAGCTTCACGAACTGGAACTTTGTAGCTGGTCTAGGGGGGATTAAGTTCGCGGGCTTCGATAATTTCATAAGGCTGTTTCATGATGATGCCTTTATGAAAAGCTTGCTGAACAATTTGCTCTTTATTATTACAGTACCGGTTACGATCATCGTTGCTCTGCTGTTAGCTATCCTGATTGATAAACAGGTTTTCCTGAAGGATTTATTTAAAGTGATTTACTTCCTTCCCTACATTTCCAGTGTAGTTGCCATCGCTATGGTTTGGCAGGTTATGTTTCATCCTTCCCTAGGGCCTGTCAATCAATTTCTGATGTCGCTGGGATGGGATTCTCCACCCAAATGGCTGGCTGATATCCATTATGCGCTGCCGTCGCTGATGATGATCCAGATTTGGATTCAGCTCGGGTACAACATTATTATTTTTATCGCGGGTTTACAGAGTATTCCGAAGGATCTTTATGAAGCGGCTGATATTGACGGTGCCAATGTCTGGCGGAAATTCCGCAATATCACGGTTCCCTGCATTTCGCCAACTACCTTTTTCCTGCTGGTTACAGGGGTCATCGGCTCCTTTAAAATCTTTGATCTCATACAAGTACTGACACAGGGCGGACCGGCTAACTCCACGACCGTTATTGTCTATGAGCTTTATGACACTGCCTTCAATCAATTGAAGACGGGTTATGCTTCTAGCATGGCACTTGTCCTGTTCCTCATCTGCCTGATCATTACAGCCCTGCAGATGTTAGCGCAAAAAAAATGGGTCAATTATTAAAGGCGGAAAGGAGAAATTACAGTGAGAAAAGAGCTTCTATCCAGAACCATCTGGACAATCGCAATGGGACTGCTAGGTATCGCATTTCTTTTACCCTTTCTATGGATGTTATCCACTTCCTTTAAACTGGAGAAAGATGTGTTTAATTTTCCAATAGAATGGTTGCCTCAGCAGTGGAATCTTATTGAAAATTACAAACAGGTTTGGTCCGGTGATTTCGCTCGTTATTACGGAAATTCCATTTATATTACATTGGCTACGACTATAATTAATGTGCTGATATGCGCATTGGCGGCTTACGGGTTCTCCAAGCTGCGTTTTCCGGGTAGAGATGCAATGTTTATAGTTGTATTGGCCCTTTACATGGTTCCTCCACAGGCTTCGCTGGTTCCGCAGTTTCTGCTGTTTAACTGGTTGAATCTGATTGATACACATCTAGGGTTGATCTTAATTAACAGTTTTAGTATTATTGGTGCGTTTATGCTCAAGCAATTTTTTATGGGGGTAAATAACGAGTATCTTGAATCTGCGCGGATAGATGGAGCAGGTCATTTTCGTTCGTTTCTACAAATTGCCTTTCCGCTGATCCGTCCTGCTGTTGCTACTTATGCTATTCTACGTTTTATCTGGACCTGGAACGACTATCAGTATCCACTCATTTTTTTGAAGTCTAAAGAACTGTTTACTATTCAGTTAGGTATCCGGTTGTTTGGGGACCAATACGGGGATGTCTATTCCCTTATGATGGCTGGTGCGGTGTCCGCAATACTGCCGCTGCTGATTATTTTTGCTCTTGGTCAGAAGCAGGTTATTGAGGGGATTGCCCTCGGCGGTGTGAAAGGATAATAAAAGTCAAAATAGTTTCTCTTCGGTAGAATATGAGAACTTTCCTCATCTATCCTGCATGTTAGGATGTTCTTGTAAGCAGTTACATAGCACTAGCTGTAAGACGAGGTATGCCCAACACATTTATAGGAGGGTCTATATGAAAAAGAAATTATTATCCGTGCTTATGATCTCATCAATGGCGTTGTCACTCACCGCATGCGGTGGAAATGCGAAAACAAATAATGCAGGAGCGACAAATGCGCCTGACACTGGTGGAAATAAGGAGCCTGCAGCAGAGAAGGTTACGCTGAAGCTGAGCACCTGGCAGACAGAAGCTAAAGCGAAGTGGAGCACGATTATTGCGGAGTTTGAGAAGGCGCATCCCGACATTCATGTAGAAGTGGATCTGCTAAATGAAAAAGGCGACTCTGTTGCCTCCATGCAGAAGCTGGATTTGATGGCCGCTGCAAGTGACCCGCTGGATATTGTCGAATTGCCGTATACCAACTATTCGCAGCGTGCAGATATCGGTGTGTTAGCGCCGATGGACGAATATATTCAGAAAGAAGGGTATAAGCTCTCCGATGAATATCTAGTGGATACTACGGTCAATGGCAAAGTCTATGCGTTACCGTCATCTATGCAGCGCTGGTTCGTGCTTCTTAACAAAGAAATGCTAGATGAGGCGGGTCTGCCGGTTCCGACCGACTGGACTTGGGCGGAGTTCGAAGAGTATGCCAAGAAATTGACTAAGGGTGAGGGTGCAACGAAGCGTTTTGGCGCATATCTGCATAATTGGCCGGATTATTTCCAGCTCCAGCTAATGAGTAAACCAGAGGATAATACTTTCCTGAAATCTGACGGAACCTCCAATGCCCTGGACCCGCAATTTAAGGCTAATCTGCAGATGATGAAGAAAATGATGTACGAAGATAAGAGTGCTACTCCTTACGAGGATATTATTTCGCAGAAGCTTGCCTACCGGAATCAGTATTTTAACGGTTTAGCAGCGATGCTTCCGATGGGTGACTGGATGGTTGCGGAATCGGGTGGAACGGATGCCATTCCAGCAACCTTCGTTACCGCGTTTGCGCCGATCCCTCGACTGGATAGTGAGAGCAAACATTACTCACCTGTTCAGCCAACCTATATGGGGATAGCTGCTAAATCCAAGCATAAGGAAGCTGCTTACACCTTTGTACGCTGGTATACCTCAGAAGGGCTGGAAATCGGCGGACGTGTCTTCTCTGGCTGGGCGAAATCGGACACGAACAAATTGGTCGATACGATTGTAAGTGGTTCTAAGGATCCATCTAAGATAGATGTTGATTCATTGAAATTTACAATGGAGAACTCGAATCCTGGTGCGACGCAAGTTCCGGCTAAATATGCGGATGAAGCTAAGAACAACGTTATTCCAGAAGCGGAGATGTATCTCCTTGGCCAACAGGATCTGGATGTCACTGTTACCAATATCGATAAGAAAATTTCGGAGGTCGTTCAGAACAACAGCGGAAAGTAGGCGGAGACTGATTGTACGCTTCCCCAAGGGGGCTTATAATGTGGGGGCAGGAAAGCATTTCTGCCTCCTGCTCCAAATTTAAAACAGATATGGGGCCTGTCATCCGTGTTTAGAAAGCATCAATCACTTCGAATGAAACTTGTCTGGTCTTCAATGATCTGCGTACTGATCCCGCTAGTCTGCATTTACATGGTTACAGATTACTTAACCCGGGATCTGATTCTGGAGAAGGCCGTTGGCAGCGCAAGAGAGTCTCTCAATGCGTCCAGTGCCAATATGAATGCCATTTTTGAACAAACGCTGGAGCAGTCCAATTTTGTGCTTCAGAACAGCGAAATTAGGCAGATGATGTCTGCTGATCCAGAGACACTCCGTTCAGCGAAGCATATCATCCAGTATAACCGTATGTCACGGATGCTGGATGATATGTTCGTTCTGACAGAATATTTGAAAGTAACGCTAATCGGAAAGAATGGATTTATTTATACCAGCTATCCTTATAGTGACTTTAATCCTTCAACCTTTTATAACGAGCAGTGGATGTCGCTTCTGAAAAAAATTCAACCTATCTCGACCTATTGGAAAGCGGAACACGATACTTACTATAATTACTCGGATAAGAGTTCAGTGGATTGGGTAACCATTGCAAGACCCATTCAATCAACCTCCAGCAGCACGATCGGATATATGATTATCAACATCAATGAGCGCAAACTCCGCCCTTACCTGAACAATGACAATGGCAAAGAGATGATGCTTTTGGATGACAAGGGAACTGTAGTCTCGCATGCTGACAAGGCCCGAATAGGTGAAACGATGACGTGGCGGAAAAAGGATGGCGAGCTTGATACTGTCGAAATTAACGGGGAGAAATTCTTATATGTAGACCAGGAACTGAGCAGTAACAAATGGCGGATGGTAAGCATTATTCCATTGAAGGATGCCTTATCGAAGAATAAGCAGATTTTATTTATCAGCTTAGCCGTGCAAATTCTATTCTTTACCTTGTTTTCCGTTCTCTTAACTGTTCTAATCTCTAAGCTGACTCAGCCCATCGTGAAATTAAGTGCTTTTGTAAAGCGAATAGGCCGTGGTCAATTGGATGAACGTTCACTAATCCGTGGGAATAATGAGGCGGCACAGCTGGCCCGTACCATTGACCAAATGCTAGATCGAATCGAGTCCATGATTGAACAGATCACCTATGAGCAAACAGGAAAAAGAAAAGCTGAACTGGAAATGCTGCAGGCACAGATCAATCCGCACTTTATGTTTAATCTGTTGAATTCGATCCGGTTAAATATTCTGATGCAAGGAGACAAGGAGAACGCCGAGTTGATTGGTTCGTTGTCGTCTTTGCTCCGTATGACCTTTAACAGAGACAATGAGTTTATCCCGCTTCGTGAGGAGACAGATACGATATCTCATTATGTGACTTTGATGAATTTTCGCCATGCCAATCAGGTCAGGCTGGAAATGGATTTAGCAGATGGAACTGCTGAAGCACTGGTGCCTCGGTTTATGATTCAGCCTATGATCGAGAATGCGATCATCCATGGTTTCGAGCAATTTGGTGGTGAGATCTTTATTGAAGCTCATATTGTGGCAACTTCGGGAATGCTGGTTATCACGATTAAGGATAATGGCATCGGCATGTCGGCGGAGAATTTAACAAGACTTCGTGAAACCGCATACAGCAGCGAGCAAATTGCAGATGAGGACAGAAGAGGGTTCTCCGGCATAGGCTTACGCAATGTGGCCCAACGCCTCAGTATGATTTACGGCGCTGCTTTCAAGCTGAATATTCAAAGCGAACCTGATGTGGGGACGGAGATTTGTTTGGAGTTTCCTCTGGATGATGGAAAGGTGGGTGTGGTGTATGCTGACGGCAATTTTGGTGGATGATGACTATCCGGTGATCCGTTATTTGTCGCAGGCTGTGCCTTGGAGTGAGCTCGGGATTGAACTCATCGGGTGTTATTATAGCGGTCTCGAGGCTTGGGAAAAAGCACAGCAGAATCCACCGGATCTGATTATTACCGATATTGGAATGCCCAAGATGAACGGACTAGAGATGCTTGAGAAATTCAGAGCGGTGAACCCTGGAATCCGTGCGATCATTCTCTCCTGCCACAACGAATTCAAGTACGCTCAGCAGGCACTTAAGCTTAACGTGGGGGAATATATTTTAAAGGAATCTCTGGATATCGATCAGCTGCAGCATGCCCTTAGAACCCTTGTAACGGAAGTGGGCCTGAACAGGCAGCGGCATACGGAGATGCTGGTATATAAGCAAAAACAGTCTCAAAACCGCGCCGCGCTGAAGGAAAAGTTTCTAAAAGATACCTTGTACCAGTCCTGGGACAAGGAGGCTTGGATCGAGCAAGCCCGGTCAAACGGAATTATGATCCATGCTAAGAACTATATTCCGGTGCTTATTGTGATTAACCGCCCTGAGGAAGTTTCGAGGGTACGCCGAATGAGTGAATATACGATTTCTTTTGCAGTTGAGAATATCATGCAGGAAGTGCTTGAGGCTGATCACAGTCTGTTTATTTCGAGATATAGTCATAAGGAAATTGTCATTCTTTTTTGCAGTGACAAGCCTTCTAAAGACCACCAAGTGATCTATCATTCAATGCAAAATGCAGCTGCAGCCGTGCAAAAATATCTTAAGCTGTCTGTCTCCTGCCTATTTGGCGCTGAGGCGCGCAGTCCTGAAGAAATTCGTGGGACATTACAGCGGATGCTAAGGGAGAAGACCCAACGCTTTTATCTGCCAACAGCAGGAATTCACCGTTTTGAAGAGATTTGCTTTTCAAAGGAAGATATTTATGCCCAATATGGAAGCATTTACGCTGTTATCAATGATGATATTGCCTTGAACAGGGAAATAGAGCTTCGTGTTCATATCAAGGAATGGAGAGAATGGGTGGCCTCGCAAAAGTTCCATCCCAATGAAGTTAAGGAATGTGTGCTCCGCTTGCTGATGGACTTGCAAATGAAGACGAAACAGCTGTTGCAATCTCCATTGCCTATGGCTGAAGAGAAGCTGTTTAATGTGGTGGGTGACATTGAAACCCTGGAGCATTTGGAAGATTGGCTGGTTCAGTACTTGGAGGAATTAGCCCGGAAAATAAGTATGTTCTCCATCAAGTCCAAACGGAGTGAGGTCATCAAAGCCCAGCAGTTCGTGATTAGTCATGTAACGGAGAAAATAACGCTAGAGGACATGGCAGGACGCTTGAACTTGAATGCCAGCTATTTCAGTCGCCTCTTCAAAAGGGAAACGAACCAGAATTTCATTGAATATGTAAATATGCTGAAGCTTCAGAAGGCAAAAGAGCTGCTTAATCAGTCTGGAAAGACTGTGGAAGAGATTTCTGAATATCTGGGATATGCGAACAAAAGTTATTTCATCAAGCTGTTTAAGCGAGAAATGGGCATGCGGCCTAGTGAATATGCGGCTTGGCATTGAGTTTGGATTGGGAGGGACCATTACTGTGGAACTGAAGGGTACTAAAAATGAATTACAGTTGTTCTTAAATGATCTGTATGCTCCGCTAGAGCAACGATTTACTGCTGGTCATGCAGGAATCGAGATGGGAGCTACAGGATCTATATATAATGAAGCGACTGCGCTTATGGAAGCCTTTGCCCGTCCTTTATGGGGGCTTGTTCCCCATGCCAGCGGTGGAGGAGAAAGTGCGCTCTGGCCGATGTTTCTAGAGGGGATCATTAACGGGACTGACCCGGAGCATGAAGAATATTGGGGTGAATTCTCGACCAAAGACCAGCGTATGGTGGAACAAGCCGTCCTGGGACTGGGGCTTGCTCTTGCGCCGCATAAGCTGTGGGAACCATTGAGTGATGTTCAGAAAATGCAGGTATATAACTGGTTGAACCAGATCAATCATGTGGATCGCTCGAATCCGAATAACTGGCTGATGTTCACGGTTCTTGTCAATGTGGGCTTTAAGAAAGTCGGATTGCCCTACGATCAAGAGATCATGGATGATTATCTGGAGAAGATTGACACCTACTACTTGAGTGATGGATGGTATTCCGATGGGCTGACCGATCAGAGAGACTATTATATTGCTTTTGCTATGCATTATTATACGCTGATATATGCTAAATTGATGGCGGAGGATGATCCTCAGAGGGCTGCAGTTTACCGGGAAAGATCCGCGCAATTTGCCAAGGATTTTATGTATTGGTTTGCTGAGGACGGAAGTGCGATTCCTTTCGGACGTAGTCTGACCTATCGTTTTGCACAGGTCTCTTTCTGGAGTGCGCTGGTGTATGCCGAGGTGCTTCCTTTCTCATATGGCGTTCTCAAAGGAATTATAATGCGCCATTTTCGTTGGTGGTTTGAGAAGCCTATTGTGGGAATAGACGGATTACTAAGTATCGGATATGCTTACCCGAATCTGGTAATGACGGAGAACTACAATGCCCCCGGATCACCGTATTGGGCCTTTAAAGCTAATCTCATTCTAGCCTTGCCGGACGATCATCCTTTCTGGCAGGCAGAGGAAGAGCCGCTACCTGAATTGAAAGAGCTACGGGCTCTCCAAGAGGCGCGTATGCTGGTGAGTCGTCCGGAAGGAAATAAGCATGTTATTGCCTATACCTCTGGTCAGATGGCGAACTTTGATATGGCCCATAGCGCAGCTAAATATTCCAAGTTTGCTTACTCCACGCTGTTCGGCTTTAGTGTACCGAAGGCGGGTTACGGGTTGGTTCAAGGCGCTTACGACTCTACGCTGGCACTGTGCGAATGCGATGAACATTACCGGGTACGCAGATTTTGTGAAATGTGGGAAATTGGAGAGCGTTATGTATATTCCCGCTGGCATCCCTGGAGTGATGTACAAGTGGAGACATGGATTATTCCGGCAGGTTTATGGCATGTCCGTATTCACAGCATTCATAGTGCCCGGCATCTAGATCTAGCAGAAGGTGGATTTGCTATTGGCCAGTCTGCTGGCTTCTCACGTAGTGAACGGGAAATCATTAATGTAACTAACACGGCCGTTTCCGTGCAAATGCCTTGGGGAATAAGTGCTATACATATGCTAAACGGCTTTGACCGGGCAGAGTGCGTGTATCCTGAACCCAATACCAACCTGCTGAAGCCGCGGACACTTCTTCCTAGCTTGTGTACTCGATTGGAGCCCGGAGATCAGGTATTGATGTCTGCTGTCTTCGGAGCAACGAATACGCCAGAGAACCAGTCAGCACTAGCTTTGCCACCAATTATTAAGCAGCATTCGGATGGAAGGATTTCTGTATACGATTCCTGTAACGGTGAACTGCTCTATACTGCTGACTTATCGGAAAGGAGAAACAAAGATGTGGAATAAGGCGATTGAGGATGCGATTCACAAAATTAAGAGAAATATTGCTAACCATCCGGGCAAACTGCCTCATATAGCAGAGGGACAACAGTACGAATGGGGAGACAATGATGATTGGATAGAAGGATTTTATGTAGGGATGATGTGGCTTGCTTATGAATATAGCAAAGATCCAAGCTATAAGGAGGCGGCAGCCTCTTGGTTAGGTGACTTCAAGCATCGTTTGGATCATCATATTGCGCTGGATCATCATGATATAGGTTTCTTATATTCACTTACTGCTGTAGCGGAGTGGAAAATAACAGGCAGCGAAGCGGCACGGGCTGTCGGTCTACAAGCTGCGGATACGCTATGCAAGCGCTGGCGTGAACCAGCCGGGATTCTTCAGGCATGGGGCTTGGAGAATGACCCGGAAAATGCGGGACGCATTATTATTGATTGCTTGATGAATTTGCCGCTGCTGTTCTGGGCGACAGAGGAAACGGGGGACAATCGCTATTATGATATAGCTCTCCAGCATGCGCTAAAGAGTCAGAAATTTCTTGTGCGCGGCGATGCTTCCTCTTACCATACGTTTTATTTTGATCCGGTCACTGGAAATGCAATTCGTGGAGGAACACATCAAGGCTATGAGGATGGGTCGACTTGGACACGGGGGCAAGCCTGGGGAATATATGGATTTGCTCTAGCTTATCGTTATACACGAGAGGAAGACTTTCTTAATACCTCTAAAAGTCTGGCCCATTACTTTATCAGCCATCTTCCAGAGGATAATGTGGCGTATTGGGATTTTGATGTGCCAGTGGAAGCGGGTACGCCTCGCGACAGCTCGGCTTCGGCCATTGCGGCTTCCGGTCTAATAGAGCTGTTGGATCTTCTAGATGCAGATGACCCGGACCGCGCTATTTATGAAGATGCCTTACTCCGCAGCATGAAATCCTTGGTGGAACATTATGCGACCTCTGGAAATCCGGAGGCGGAGGGGCTTCTAAAGCATGGTTCTTATCATGTCAGAGGTGGACGTGTGCCGGATGGTCACATGATTTGGGGAGACTATTATTATTTGGAAGCACTGATCCGTATGCAGACCGGAATCCGCGGGTCTTGGTAGTAGATGAATGGAACAACGGTTCATTCACGTAGTGACCACAACGAGCGTCAACATACATCCTAATCTGAAAATAAAGGGAGAGTTCCACAGCCGTTTCATGGCTTGTGGGACTCTCCCTTTTTGTGATGTGCGTATATTATTCTCCATACAACATTCCTGTCTATAAGAACTGATTATGTATTTGGATGTTGTGTGGATTCCCTAATGATCAGATGGGTAGGAAGGAGAATTTCTATGAAAGGCTCCTCGGGATGATCGATGCGCCAGAAGAGCTGTTCTATAGCTTTTCGTCCAAAGTAAGACAAATCTACATCCATCGTTGTAGTCAAAGGAGTTGTTATCCGTGATAACTGTCCATTATCAAAGCTCACAATAGATACATCTTGGGGGATCTGATACCCAAGCTTGTACATCACGGAATTGATCAAGAACCCCAAGCCGTCATTGACACAGAACCAAGCCGTAGGCTGCTCATCCAACTTTTGTACAGCGTTGAACACATCATCCATTTCTTCAATGGCATGATCGAACACCCATAATGGGTTGTATTCAATGGCAGATTGGTATAGAGCCAGGCGATAACCTTCTAAACGCTCGTAATAGCTTGGTGAGAATTGAATATTGCCGATGAATCCAATACGGGTATGTCCCAATCCAATTAAATGCTGCACCGCTGTATAAGCGGCATAACGATTATTGGTGAGAATACTATCGGCCTTAAGATCAGGGTGATGATGATCAATTAACACGGTGGGAATCCCTGTGCCCGTCACTGCTTGAATATACGGGGTCGTAATATGGGACAAAATCAAGATTCCTTCTACAGAAGGATCAAATAATATAGGAGGCAGAATCAATTGTTCGGAAGCGTGATGATCAATAGATTGAATAACCATACGCTTATTCCGCTTCGCTGCTTCCTTCTCAATACTCAAATAAATTTCTCCAAAAAAATTACGTTTGGAAAATGCAAATTCTGATGCCAAAATGACAAAGGTTCCAGCTTCTTCTTCTGTGCTTTTGCGCCCTCGCGAATAGGTGTAACCCATTTCATTCGCAGTATCGATAATTAATTGTCTCGTTTCCTCACTCACACCGTCTTTACCGGAAAGAGCCTGAGAAACAGAGTTCTTCGATATATTCAATCGATCGGCGATATCTTGCATTGTCACCTTCACCTTCATGCGAAGATACGTCCTTTCTAATTAGAAGTGTAATGAATATTCTTCCATACTGTCTCTCATAATACTAAAGATTATGCTGTAAAACTACATTACAACTATAAATTATTTTAACATTACAAACTATATAAGTAAAGGTAATTTGTAATGTAATTAATTGTGTCTTTTTCATTAACACTCGAATAACAGGTTGACATTTTCGCTAAAAACTATAATAATAGCAATTGTAACGCTTACAAAGCTGCTTACAGGTATATATTTATTTAATTTTGTAACGTTACAAAATTATATCTAGGAATTACAAAATGCTGCACTGATGTGCATCGATACTCAGGGAGGGTTTATTTTATGAAGAAGAAGCTTTCAGTAATGCTTGCACTTACGCTTGTATTCACGATTCTTGCCGGTTGTGGATCAAAGAGCGGTAATTCAGGCACTTCAGCTGATGGAGTAACAACTATTGAGTTCTGGGCTGCACCTAACCCGACTCAACAAGCATATTGGCAGAAAATCGCCAAAGAGTATGAGACTGTCAACCCTAAGGTGAAAATTAACGTAAGTGCGATCAAGGAGTCCCCTACTTCTGAGGCAAGTATCCAAGCTGCAATCGCGGGTGGAAGCGCTCCGACGATGACTGAGAATATTAGCCGTGGTTTTGCAGCACAACTTGCGAACAGCAAAGCGTTAGTTCCATTGGATACGATTGCTGGCTTCAATGATATTGTGACAAAACGTAATATGACCAAAACGATTGAGCCTTGGGAATTTGCCGATGGCCATCAATATGTTCTTCCAATCTACTCCAATGCAATGTTGTTCGGATGGAGAACGGATATTTTGAAAGAAGCTGGTGTGAACGAAGTTCCGAGAACATACAGCGAAGTGATTGAGGCAACGAAAAAATTAAAAGCCAAATACCCGGATAAATATCTTTGGGCGAAACCTGACTTAGCAGACCCTACCTCTTGGAAAAGATGGTTCGACTTCTTTATGCTGTACAATGCAGCTTCAGATGGCAACAAATTCATTGAAGGCAGCCAATTTGTTGGCGATGAAAAAGCTGGTGTAGACGTTCTTACTTTCGTGGACAATCTTCGTAAGGAGAAAGGGCTGTTGTCTCAGAATGTAACAGAACCTTTTGAAAATGGAGTGGGCGTATTTACGGATGTAGGACCTTGGACATTCAGCACATGGGCTGAGAAATATCCAGAGCTTCAGTACAAGGAAAACTTTGAAGTAACATTGCCTCCTGTTCCTGACGGTATGGATCCAGCGAATGCAAAAACATTTGCGGATGCTAAAGGAATTGTTATCTATGCTTCGGCAAGTCCAGAGCAACAAGCTGCTGCAATAGAATTTATCAAGTGGGTTTACTCGGATGACAAAAATGATGTTGCCTTTTTCCAAGAAACTAACTTGCCTCCAGCACGTGATGATGTAGGTACAAATGAAGTATTTAAACCAGTATTTGAAAAAACGCCTGTATTGCAAGAGTATGCAAAAGCAATCCCGAATGCTGTTCCATCCATGGACAATCCGAAATTCAACGAATTGCAAACCTTTATTGGTCAAGAGGCCTTTAACAAAATCGTTCGTGGTGAGATTGATCCAAAAACGGGTTGGGACAATATGAAGAAGGCGATTGAAGGGGAACTTCAATAATGATTGAAAAAAATAATAATCGGTTAGGCTGGCTTTTTGCCAGCCCTTACCTTATTTTTTCGACTGTGTTTTTCTTGGGCCCGCTTATCTGGTCTTTATATTTGTCTTTTACTAACTGGGACTTGATTTCACCAACTTATGATTTTGTTGGATTCAAAAACTTTACCAAAGCATTAGGCACACCAGGGGTAAGATCGGCATTTTGGGTAACGTACAAATTTATGATCGTATTTGTACCGATTGTCACAGCCATGTCGCTTTTTGTAGCGGTAATTGTAAAAGGCTTACCTAAATTAAAAACGGTATTTCTTATTGGATTCTTCTTGCCTTACCTATCCTCAGGGGTTGTTGCATCCCTTATTGTTAAAGGCTTTTTGTCACATACAAGTCCTGTTCAGACGTTTCTAAGGGAACGGTTAGGTCTTGATATTGACTGGCTCGGCGGATCTTTCTCGGCATTGTTCGTCGTTGCGATGATTATGGCTTGGAAATTTACCGGTTACTATGCGTTAATTCTTACTTCAGGTTTAGAAAGCATTGATCAGGAAGTATATGAAGCAGCGGCAATTGATGGCGTGAAGGACAGCCAAAGGTTCTGGAAGATTACGTTGCCTTTGCTTTACCCTGCGATTTATACAACCTTAATTTTATCCTTCGGTGCAACATTCGGTATCTTTACTGAGGTCTACCAATTAACAGGCGGCGGACCAAACTACGCAACGAATACATGGCAAATGGAAATATACAGTCAAGCATTTAAGAACCTGCAGGCAGGTTACGCGTCAGCTATCGCGATTATGGCTGCGGTTGCGACATTTATATCTATATTCGTAATCCGAAAAATTCTGGAAATGTGGGGTAAGCGCAATGGTTGGGTCTAATTCAAACATCAAGCTCCGGCTGTCGATCCGCTATCTGATTGCGATCGTACTGCTTGTGATTATGGTATTCCCCTATTTATATATGGTATTGAATTCACTTGCAGATTGGTCACAGGTAGACCGGAAGCTGATACCGACGAAATTTACGCTGCGCTCGTATCAATGGCTCTTTACAGGTGGTGAGACCGGGATTACAAGACCATGGATTCACGCCTTCTTTAACAGTGTGTTCGTTTCTTTGGTATCTACAGCCTTAATGATGATGTTCGCGATTATGGTAGCTTATGCGTTGGCGAAGCTGAAATTCCGCGGGAGAGACTCTATTAACAACTTTGTGTTGTTTCATATGTTCTTCCCGGCAATCATTCTGATCATCCCTAACTTTTTGATTATTCAAAAAGTAGGACTGTTCGATACGTATTGGGCGCTCATTATTCCCAAGGCGATGAGTTTATGGGGGATCTTCATGTACACCAACTTCTTTAAGGCGGTGCCCGACGCCTTCATTGAAGCCGCCAAGCTGGATGGGGCATCCGATTTCAAAATCCTATATAAGATTATGATGCCGATGTCGAAGTCCATTACGACCGTTGTATTCCTATTCCTGCTAATGGAACGTTGGACAGAGCTCCTATGGGATATGATCGTCGTCCGAAGTGACGGCATGCTAACATTGAACGTTTTATTATCTCAGATGTTTGGTCCGTATCAATCGTATCCGGGTCCGATGTATGCCGGTGCAGTGATGCTCACCTTGCCAATCATTATTTTGTTCATTATTTTCGGCAAGAAGTTCCAGGAAGGCATGCAATTTAACTTGAAATAGGTCTGCACAGGAGGGGTATCGGTTGGAACAGCCGTGGTGGAAAGGGACGGTATTCTATGAAGTGTATATGCCAAGCTTCTGTGATAGCAATGGGGATGGGATTGGTGATTTCGAAGGTCTTACTTCCAAGCTGGATTATTTGCGGGAACTTGGCATCGGGGGGATTTGGCTAACGCCGTTCTATAAGTCTCCTAAAGTAGATAACGGGTATGACATTGCAGATTATTGTCAGATGGATCCAGACTTTGGAACGATGGAAGATTTCGAACGGTTTATTCAGGAAGCGAAGGCTCGCGGGATCAGAGTGATTGCCGATCTTGTCCTGAATCATACGTCTTCAGAGCATGCATGGTTCAAGGAATCGCGATCTTCAAGGACGAACCCGAAGCGGGATTGGTACATTTGGAAGGACGCTGTGAACGGCGGCGTACCTAATAACTGGGAATCGTTTTTTGGTGGAACCGCGTGGGAATGGGATGCTGCAACAGAACAGTATTACTATCATGGGTTTGCGAAAGAACAGGTCGATTTGAACTGGGCAAATCCCGAAGTTAAAGAAGCGATGAAGGATGTTATGGCTTATTGGCTGGGCAAAGGCATAAGTGGCTTCCGGTTAGATGTTATCAACTTCTTATCGGTGTCCGATCAATTCCCGGATAACCCGATGGATGAAGTAACGGGTGAGCAGAAGCATGTACATGATCAGAATCAAGATGGAATTATGGATGCCATCGAGGAAATTAGCAGGTTTGTTCATGCGCATAGCGGAATGTTCATGGTAGGTGAAGTCGGCTCTGAAGATATGGACATGCTGAAGCGTTACAGCGGAACGGGTAAGTTTGATGTGGTCTTTAATTTCAATCTGGGAAGCCAGAAGGAATTTAGTCCAGAGAATTTGTTCGCCGAGCTTAAGACGATGGAGAAGATGCACCGTGCAGATCAGATTCCAACGTTATTCTTCGGTAGTCATGATATGGACCGCGTAATTTCGCGTTTTGGTGAAGGGGACGCGGAGATTGAGGAAGAACGGGCCCGCCTTATGGCAACGTTGGCCTTGACCGCAAAAGGGGTACCTTTCTTATATTTCGGTGAAGAGATTGGGATGCGGAATTTCGTAGCCCATAAGCTGGAAGATATGCGGGACATCCAAGGATTGAAGGCATATGAAATCGCACTACAGCGGGGGACAACTCCAATGGAAGCCCTGGAAATTGCGAATGCAAAGGGAAGAGATGCATCTCGCTCCCCAATGCAATGGAACGCAAGTCCACATGGCGGGTTTACGTCAGGAACACCATGGATTGGCCTGGGCCCAAATTATCAGCAATTAAACGTGGAGTCCGAAAGCAATCAACCGAATTCATTATTACATTATTATAAAAAGCTTCTCCACTTGCGCAATACACAGGATGTATTTCAATTCGGGGATTATGACGTGCTGGAACGCAGAGGCAATCTTATTTTATATGTAAGAACATTGAAAGAAACCAATACCAGAGCGCTCGTAGCCTTGAATTACGATAATCAGAGCATACAGATTGATCCTAGTGAGCTGCTGGATGGGCAAGCAATTAATATATTATCGAGCCGCCGAGAGATAGTGAGCGGCACAGACTTGGTAACGCTGTTGCCGAATGAAGCCGCAATATGGATGCGTACGCCGCTATTATTTGACTAGAGAGGAATTTTATTATTATGAAACTGCTCAAGAATGCTGTGAAGACATGTGAACAACTGCTTATGGAATACGCGATGAAGGACGTATCCGTAACCAATACACAGAAGTTAACATTCACAGGTGTAGATCATAAAGATGTCTACAATATTACAGCTCCATTCCAAGATGAGGGTGAGTGGGTGATCGCGGGTCGGGTTGAATCCCGTGACAGCGAGCATTCCGATGTCGTCTTTTTTGTCGAACGTGATGGACAATGGATACCCCGTGAAGGAGCGCCCACCCTTGAACTTCAAGATCCTTTTTTTACGAAAATTAATGGCGAATTGATAGTTGGCGGCGTTCAAATTTATCCACATCCGGTAAAGGCTGATGCCTTAATGTGGCGTACAGTATTCTACCGCGGGAAGAACATCGCGAGCTTAGAACCATTCTTTAAAGGACCGGATGGCATGAAAGATCTGCGCCTAGTGGATCTGAAAGATAGCATCGGAGTACTGACCCGCCCTCAAGGAGATAAAGGAGGACGCGGTAAAATCGGCTTTACCCGCATTGCATCGTTAGAAGCGTTATCCATTCCATTGATCGAAGAAACACCGTTATTGGATGGACAGTTTGTTGATGAAGAGTGGGGCGGTGCGAATGAAGCACACTTGCTAAAGAACGGACTGCTCGGTGTTCTTGGGCATATCGCTTCTTTTGATGATGCGGGCGATCGTCACTATTACCCGATGGTATTCGCTATCGATCCGGCAACGAGTGAATATTCAGATATTCAATTAATCGCTGTACGCAATCAGTTCTTGCCAGGTGCCACGAAACGGCCTGATTTGGAGGATGTTGTATTCAGCGGCGGGCTCGTACGTCATGAAGACGGTACAGCTAACATATATGCAGGAATCAGCGATGCGGAAGCACAACGTGCGACAATCCCTGATCCATTTTCTCAATTTGAAATTTTGTAAACATGAAATCCATTTGGTTAAGGGAGTTATTACAACATGAAAATCTATCGTTATGAACAAAATCCACTTATTACACCGGCGGACGTTAAGCCGTATCACGATGACTTTGAAGTGATTGGTGCATTTAATGCCGGTATTGCTAGCTATAATGGTGAAATATTAATGTTTCTCCGTGTAGCAGAACGCCCAATTAGCAAGGATCCAAAAATTGTAAAAGCTCCGATTTATAATCCGGAGACCAATGAATTGGATATTTTGGATCTGGATACAGATGATGAGCGCTTCGACTTCTCTGATCCGCGTGTGATCAAAAATAAATCCGCTAGTGCTACATTTCAGTACTTGACTTCATTATCTTATATCCGAATCGCTCGAAGTAAGGATGGACATCATTTTACGGTGGATGAGAAGCCATTTGTGTACCCTTCCAATTCACTGGAGACCTTCGGGGTAGAAGATCCTCGGGTAACCCAAATTGGGGATACCTATTATATTTATTTCTCGGCAGTCTCCCCTGTGGGCGTTGGAGAATCGCTGGTATCCACTAGAGATTTCGTGAATGTAACTCACCACGGCATGATCTTTGGGCCGGATAATAAAGACGTATTGATTTTCCCGGAGAAAATTAACGGCAAATATTATGCATTGCACCGTCCAACAACGAAAAGCACGGGAGATCCGGAAATATGGATCGCAGAATCGGACAACTTATTATATTGGGGTAACCATAAGCATCTGATCGGTTTGCGTGAGGGGATGTGGGATAGCGGCCGGATTGGCGGCGGTGCGGTTCCATTCAAGACTGATAAAGGCTGGTTGGAGCTGTATCATGGGGCCACGCTGGAACACCGTTATTGCATGGGGGCAGTCCTATTAGATCTCAATGATCCCTCGAAGGTGATTGCACGTTCCAATGCTCCTATCATGGAGCCGGAAGCGGATTATGAGAAGAACGGATTCTTCGGCGATGTTGTATTCTCTTGCGGTGCACTCGTGGAAGACGATGTTGTAAAAATGTATTACGGAGTCGCGGATACATCAATGGCTTGCGCAGAACTTAGTGTACAAGAAATTTTAGATAGCTTGATATACGTATAACAATAAAACGTCAAAACCGAAGTGGTTTTGGCGTTTTAATTTGGGAGAGAGGATGAAGAGAATGAACATTAAATTAACTGAAAACTGGAAACTTCGTGATTTTCATGTAGGGGAAGCCCGGGATCTTGAAGTTGCATCGCCAGAGTTTATTGATTATTTCTGGATGACCACCTCAGTGCCCGGTGACATCCATACGACGCTTCGGGAGAAAGGCATTATAGATGATCCTTTCTTTGGCCACCAAGATCAGAAATGTCGTTGGATTGAAGAAAAGGTATGGTGGTATCGTACGGTCTTTTCATACGATTCTGATCCTAAACCTGGTGAGAAGATGGAGCTATTATTCGAAGGGTTAGATACCTATGCAACCGTATATCTCAACGGTGTGGAGCTTGGATCAACAGATAATATGTTCATTAGCCATTCATTTGATGTAACCCGTGAATTAAATAAAGGGAAAAATACGCTTGCCGTAAAATTTAATCCTATTCATGTACATGCAGGTGATAAGGTCCAATATTATTGGTCAGGCTTTAGTAAGAAACGGATCTGGACACGTAAAGCGCAGAGTCATTTTGGATGGGACTGGGGTCCACGTCTGGTCTGTGCAGGCATTTGGAAAGAGGTGCATTTGATTAAACACCGTCATGCACATTTAGATCATGTGTTTGCTCGAACAACTTCGGTAGAGGGTCAAGTGGGTGTTGTTGATGTGGATTTATGCGCACATGCCTTTGATCGCGGATGTTCGTATACGGCGCGTGTGGAACTTTTAGAAGGTACAGAGCGTGTTGCGGAAGAACATGTCTCTTTGGATAAGATTGGAGGGATTACAGTTGACGGTGCGATTACAGCGCGTACGCTTCATCATTCAGTTACCTTGCAAGTGACGGATCCGAACTTATGGTGGACCCATGATCTAGGAACGCCTTTCTTATATCATCTACGCGTTACGTTATTTGCTGATGGGGAGCAAATAGATACCTATGAGCAGCCATTTGGGATTCGAAAGATCGAGTTGATGCAGCTGGATGAAGAAGGGCGCCATGCTTTCACTTTTGTATTGAACGGCGTAAAGGTTTTTGCTAAAGGTGCAAATTGGATCCCTATTGATAGCTTTATTGCGACCGTGCCAGACAGCCGCTATACACATCTGCTTCAGATGGCCAAGGATGCCAATATGAATATGATTCGCGCTTGGGGTGGAGGCATTTATGAGCGGGATATCTTCTTTGATGAATGTGATCGGTTAGGAATTTTAATCTGGCAGGACTTCATGTTCGCTTGTGCGTTGTATCCAGATTACAATCGTAATTTTATGAATAATGTTCACCGCGAAATTGAGCAGGTCGTAAAACGTCTTCGCAGTCGTACGAGTCTTGCTCTATGGTGTGGGAATAACGAGAATGATTGGTTGTATGAGGCACTGTCCTCTAACGGCGAGATCACAAATCCCTTTTATGGAGGAAAAATTTATCATGAGCTCATGCCCGCAGTACTAGAGCAACTTGATCCATCGCGAACGTTTTGGCCTAGCTCGCCTTTTGGCGGCAATGATCACAATTCACGTGATGTGGGTGATACTCATAACTGGCAAGTCTGGCATGGGAATAATGAGCCGCGTCAGTTTGGTGAACCGCAGACACAGGATTATAGTGTTGAAGGGATATCGTTCAAACGATTCAAGTCAGACTTCACGAAATTTGCCAGTGAATTCGGGCTACATGCCGCTTCCAATCGTTACACCTTAGCAAAGAACATGCCGGACAATCAGTTCTATTGGGATAGCGATGAAATGAAATATCGTAATAAAGATGTCCATTACCCAAAGGGTATTATGCTCATGGAAGGTTATACAGGCGTTCCGAAGGATATCAATGAATATATTCAGTTCTCCATGCTGACCCAGGCAGAGGGATTGAGGTATGGGATTGAGCATTACCGCCGTAATAAGCCGGATACAAGCGGGGCTTTATTCTGGCAGTTCAATGATTGCTGGCCGGGAACAAGCTGGTCTGTTATCGATTATTATGGTTTACCAAAGGCGAGCTACCATTATGCGCGTAAATTCTTTGCACCGGTACTCTTATGTGTGGATCATGATCCGAATGGACTGCTGCAGTTATGGGCTCTCAATGATCGCCGCGAAACTTATCAGGATGAGGCGGAATTAACGATCTATCGGATGGATGGTACAATTGTATATCAGCGTACATTCGATGTTACCGTTGATTCGAACAGTAAAGTTAATTTTGCCAAGTTGACTGAAGCTGAGGTACTGCAGCAACATAGCGCTGGCGAGGTTGTGGTCGTACTTCGTTCGAAGAAACGGGTAACAGAAGATTATGTACTCTATTTAAGAGACTATAAGGATATGGATTATCAACCCGCACATGTTCAGATCTCCGTGGATGAAGCGAAAGGACATATCCACTTGATCTCAGATCGCGTTGCCCGGATGGTGATGATCGAACTAGATGCACCTTGGGTGATCATGGACGATAATTTCTTTGATCTGATGCCGGGTGAAGAGAAGATTGTTCGTGTGCATCATGTTGATGTCGGGGAACTGCCTTGGGAAACCTTACGTGTAACGGCAATGAATGATGCGGGTTAACAAAAACTTGGATTTAAGGAGATGAGCTAATATGAAGGCGGCTGTATTTCAAGGGAAGAAGCATATTGAATTTACGGACTGGGAAGCCCCGGCTGTGGGCTCCAAAGAAGTTAAACTTCGTGTGAAATGCTGCGGGATCTGTGGTACAGATCAGCATATTTATCATGGATACCCAGGGTCTGCTGAAGTGACAGCTCCGATTGTGTTAGGACATGAGCTTGCGGGCGAAATAGTGGCTGTGGGTGATGAGGTTACGACCTTGCAAGTGGGGGACCGTGTATCGGTTGATCCGAACATCTATTGTGGAAACTGTTATTTTTGCCGGAATGGAAAGGTACATTTATGCGATAACTTGCAGGCTGTTGGGGTGACTCGTGACGGTGGCATGGGCGAGTATTGTGTTGTTCCTGTAGCGAACTGTTACTTGCTACCTGATGAAATGAGCTGGATCGAAGGAGCAATGATTGAACCTCTAGGTTGTGTGCTTCACGGTTATAAGAAGCTGGATATTCGTCCGTCACATCAAGTCCTGATTATCGGCGGAGGTTTTATTGGTCAATTGTTCTTGCAGCTCGTCAAAGCTGCGGGTGTTAAAGGGATTATTGTCAGTGAGCCAGAGGTGTTCAAACATGACCGATTAGTCGAATTAGGCGCGGATGAAGCCGTATCTCCTACAGCAGAAGGTGTGATGGAAGCTCTCCATCATCAATTTGACATTGTCATCGAATGTGTCGGCCGGGCGGATTCCATGGAGCTGGCGGTTAAGGCATCACGTAAGGGTGGACAAGTATTAATGTTTGGTGTTGCTTCCCCGGACACGTTGATTCAAGTCTCACCATTCGAAATTTTTACAAAAGAGTTGAACATCATGGGCTCGTTCATTAATCCATATACCCATGAGGAATCGATTGCGTTAATTGAAAAGGGGATCGTTCAGATTGAGTCGTTGATTAGCCATCAGTTTTCGCTGAAAGATATACCGGAAATCATGGGCGAATATCCAAAACTGCGTGTTTCTAAAGGGGTTATTATGCGCGAGAGGTAGTATTGAATCATAGTAAGCGTACAAGAACGATGACTGTTGGCTATTTGCCATAGGTCATCGTTTTTTTGTGGGCAAAAACTGGCTACGACGAGGTCTCTCTTTAGAAAATATTGAAATTAATACTCAGTTAAGACTCCCATCACTATCCGTTTACGATTCAGAGTTAGAGTTAAAGGAGGCCATGAGAAAAGGAGCTTTGTCATGAACACAGATCCTAAAGTACTTATTGTTACTTCGGCATTTGGAGACGGGCATATGAAAGTAGCCGAGGCCATCGAACATTCATTTCGACGTCAGGGCATTAGCCGGATTACCACCTTGGATCTATTCGCTGCAGTCCATCCTACCTTGAATGAGCTATCCCGAAGATTCTATTTGAACAACACAGGGTATACCCAAGAATTTTATGGATTCTTGTACACAATGACGAGTAAGATGAGGCCAGAGCAGTTCATGGGTAGACTCATCCATTCTATGGGCAAACGAAAAGTGCAAAGGATCATCGACGTGATACAGCCGGATATTATTATTCATACCTTTCCTTATTTGGCTGCAGCTGAGCTGGCATCAACAATAGGAAGTCGGATGCCTCTATTCACGGTTATGACGGATTATGTAGTTCATGGCAGGTGGCTTCACCCACAAACGACGAAATATTTTATCGCTTCAGAAAGCATGAAGGCGACTCTGATGGCAGCAGGGATTGCTGAAGAGAAGCTTGTGGTCAGTGGGATCCCTATTCGCGAGGCTTTTGAACAGACTCAGGATCGTGGAGCACTTTTACGCAAACATGGGTTACATGGAGATCGCCAATATCTATTACTAGCGGCAGGGGCTTACGGCGTATTAAGTGATATTAGCAGTTTAATAAAAAGAGTACTGCTTCAATCAAGCTTCGATGTCATTGTATTATGCGGGAATAATCATAAGCTTCGAACAGCTACGGTGGAGCTTTTTCAAGAGAACCCTCGTGTTCACATTTTGGGCTATACGGAAGAAATGCAGGAGCTGATGTGCATAGCTTCCTGTCTATTGACCAAAGCAGGCGGGATTACCTTGACTGAGGCGATGGCTCTAGCACTTCCAGTTATCGTCTATCGACCACTCCCCGGTCAGGAGGCAGGCAATGCAGAATGGTTATCTGGGCACCATTTGATAGAGATCGCACGAAATGAGGAGCAGTTAATAGAGCAGCTTCAGCGATTGGAGCATATGGCGTACAGAGAGGAAAGGGAACAGCATATGAGGGTCTTTTCGCGGAAATCAGCCTCGGATGCTATTGTTACCGAAGCCTTAGAGGCTATTAAATTGCGTCAGTCCTCTGTTCCCGCAGTAAAATCCATGCTTGTTGAAGGGCAGGCGAAGACGATTCATGGATATTATTAGGAAGAAAGAAAGGCAACAGCAGACGTTTACCCGCCTTGCAATAATTCTCTTTTTTATAGAATGGATAAGAGGTGCTGTCCTAATCACGTTCTTACCCACTTATATATTGACGAGCTGGGGGCTTACAACGTCAGTAGTTGGCATTGCGGTCTCCGTACACTATTTAACGGACAGCTTGATCAAAAGCTTCATTGGCTATCTCTTGGATAGATATCCTGGGCGCACCGTGCTTCATGGAGGGTTCTTTCTAGGATTCGTAGGTCTGTTAATGATGGTGACAACGCATAGTCCGTGGATGCTTATTGTAGCCTCTGCTTGCTTGGGTGCTGGATTCTCACCGATCTGGATCCTATGTATGAGCCAGGTATCAGAGGAAAAACGAGCACAACAGATGGGTACGTTGTACGTATACTGGATGGCAGGTCTAGGTCTGGGTCCCGTCATGATGAATTTATTAATGGGTGGTGGACTGTCACTGTCCCTTGCTGTCATTGGATTATTTTTTGTAGCGGGCTGGATCATGGTAGGTCTTGTGAAGATGAACAAGGTCTCGGTGCAGCGTGTGAATATATCCGTAGGCGAGCAGTTTGTATCTCTATGGAACAAAGTGAAGAAAGGGGGATTTCTCGTCCCTGGCATGCTGCTGCAGACTACAGCGGGCGGGATACTGGTCCCTTTTCTAACCAGCTTTGCTATTTCTCATTTAGGTCTGTCCCATTCTCAGCTGTCGATCGTGTTATTTATGGGAGGAGCAGGTGTAGTTCTATTTCTTGTGCCCATGGGAAAATGGTTTGATCAAGTTGGAGGTAAATGGTTCCTTGTGATTGGGTTCGGCGTATTTGCGGTTGCCTTGTTCGGCTTAACTTCTATTAATTCCTTCTCCGCCGCCATTGGGCTCTCGCTTCTGCTGGGATGTGCTTATGCTGCTTTACTTCCCTCTTGGAATGCTTTAATGGCCAGTTACATTCCCGAAGATTCCGTAGGGATCAGCTGGGGCTTATTGTTTTCTATAGAAGGTTTGGGGGTGGTTATTGGTCCGCTAATTGGAGGCTGGCTGGGAAGCTCAGGGAATCAATTGCTGCCATTTCAAGTCAGTGCCTGTTTGTTTGGATTGATTAGTGTTGTCTACTTACTATCCCCTGCCCGATTATTTATTCACAGAAACAGAGTAATCGAGAAGCTTCCAAATGTATCGTAGTTAAGATTTATTTAATAGACTCTTCACAACGAATTTAGGAATTGCACCTAAGCTTAATATGCAAGACTAAATAAGTAATGAAGGGAAGGAAAAAGAATGAAGAAGAAATGGTTACTCACAGGAGGGGCAGCAGGGATTAGCGGGGTTATCATGCTGGCTACCGGACTGACGGCGTTTGCGGGAACCTCTGGGTATGAGGATTATAAAGCGGCACTTAAGAATACTGCAGAGAACATGCAGAGTATTACCGTACAAGCTGATGCGATACTTAAAGATAACGGCAGTGTTCTTAGTCAGGCACAAGGAAGCTTAAAAGCAAACTTGGCGAATGAAGCCGTTAGTGGGGCTGTAAAGATTAGCGGGTCACAAGGTTCCCATGTACTTAGCCTCTATAGTCAGCCTGACGGACAGGTCTGGAAGAGTGATGCTTCCGATATCTATTACGTAAAGCAGGATATAAAGGATAAGAAGGATCAGGAATCAGGAACAGAACTCAAGGAAGCCGTTTGGTTAAGTAGCCAAGAAGAGACAATCATGGATGCTTTGATCGGTAATTTGAAGAATGAGTTCACATCTACCACCGATAAAGACGGTGCCAAGCATATCTCGCTGCAGCTTGATAATGCGCAAATTCCGGCAGTGATGCAGGCTTTAGCCCCAGTTCTGTTCAAGAATCTTTCAGAAGAGAAGGATCATGAGTCCAGTAAAGACACTGCTGTAGATTCGAAAGATCCAGAAGATCTTATTCAGCAGAACCTGTTTGATTTTCAAGCCATTGATATGACGAACGGCGTACAGATTCAAAGCATCCGTCTGAATGCGGATATCACTCCAGCCAATGCGCTTCAGCACCAACAGTTAGATCTTACGTTTGTGGGTCAGGATGAGCAAGGAGCTTCCCATACGTTGGCTGCTAGTCTGGATGTTCAACTCTCTGCATTCAATGCGACTACGACAGAGTCTATTGACCTGACAGGTAAACAAGTGCAGCAGGTGAAAGAGGATCATGAACACGGACATCATGATTAACGTTGTTGTGATTAAATAAGTGTGGAACAAGTAAAAAGTCTGCAAATAGAAAGTCTCTATGATGTGAATGGTCATAGAGACTTTCTTTGTTTAAGGGTTGTTTTAGCATATACTAGTGCTAGGCAAGCCCCACAATTTGGAGGTGTTTGAATGAAAACTTTAGTTAACGAAAGTGACAACTGAAATGACTTATGAAGAAATCAGCGAACTTATTAGTAATTAATCAATTTAACTTCTACTGAACTCCCCCGACTTCCGGTGCTGCCAACTCATGAATACCAAAGATAATGCAATGATCGTGAGCATAATCCCAAGGACTTGAAATCCCTCAAAGTTGAATTTTTCTCCCATAATTATCCCTATCAACAAGGAAGATAGGATGGTTCCCAGATATCTTGATGTGTTAAATAAGCCCGATGCTACACCGATGATTTCTTTTGGAGAACTTTGGAACAAAGCGGCTTGCAGACCTACATTGTTCAACCCATTGCTAATCCCGAAGGCAGCCAATGCCACACATACACTGATAACCGGTGAAGTCTGATTTAATGTGACAAGCCACACCGATCCCAATGTCATTAGTATTGCGGATACCAGCAATGCTGGCCGGGGGCCAGATCTATCGATCCAGCGTCCTGCTATTGGAGCAGTAATCAACGAGCATAATCCTAGCGTTAGCATGAGAATCCCGGTTTGGAACTCACTGACATGCCGTACCATTTGCAAATAAGATGGAATCCCGAAAAAGAGGGAGTAAAAAAGTACGTTAACGAGCATAAATTCAATATTAACCAAAGTCATCGCCGGATATTTGGCAAAGGTACGCAAAGGAATAAAGGGTGACTCCGCTTTTAACTCATGCCGGACGAATACTCCTAACAAAGCGATTCCTGTTAGTAGGGCAATAACATTTACTAATGCGACATGCCCGGATGATTTGGCTGAGAGCAATCCAACAAGTAAGGCGATCAGTCCCATCGTGAAGAGCAGGATTCCTGTCACATCCATCAAATTAAACCAATTTCGAAAGGATATCCCGCGGGTAACGGTTGTTGACGGTTCGTCCTTAGGGATATTTCTCCAAGATAAAAGAAAGCTCGCCACGACGAATGGAATATTGACGAAAAAGATAGCGGTCCAGTCCCACCAGTGAATGATGACCCCGCCAATAAAGGGTCCAATGGCTGCCGCTCCGGACAGGAATATGGACAAAACAGACAGCGCTGTCGCTTGTTTCTCCGTAATATGAATACGTACAATGGCCATTCCAACGGCTACCATCATGCTTGTTCCAATGGCTTGCACAATCCGGAACACGATGAGCCACCCGAAATTCGGGGATATTGGAGCTAATAAGCCTGCAATGAAGGATACGACAAGGCCAGTAAGAAATATCTTCCTCCGGCCGAATAAATCGCTGGCTTTTCCCATGACAGGTTGAGCGACACTACTTGCAATGTAGAAAGAAAAAATGATCCAGGAAACACCTGTATAGTCAAGCTGGAATACATTTTGCAGCCTTGGAATAGCAACAGAAACCATTGAAGAATTTAAAGGATTCAATAATATCCCCAAACCCACTGAAATCATTAACCACCTGCTGCGAACACTCATTATGAAGCCTCCCATTACTTATTAATTTCATCGTACTTGAATTCGTTTATTCATTCCAACGCATTTCATGTTATGATCTCATTGATTTGAAGGAATGAATGGAGGCATGAAATGGAACTTCTGCAATTGCAATATTTTCTCGCAGTAGCTCGTTTGGAGCATATGACTGAAGCTGCACGAAATCTACATGTTACTCAATCATCCCTAAGTAGAACGATTCAACGTTTGGAGGAGGATCTTGGGGTCCCTTTGTTCGATCGGGTAGGGAGAAAGCTGCGATTGAATGAGTTCGGCAGACGATTCCTTCGCCGTGCTGAAAGAGCTTTATTTGAATTGGAGCAGGGAAAGCAGGAGCTTAGTGATTTATCTCACCCGGAACATAACACGCTTGAATTAGCGGTGACCACCGCGAGCACATTACCCAATATCCTTCGCGAGTTTCGAAAAAAGAGACCTGATATTCAATTTCATGTGCAGATGCTGACCACGCAGGAAATGATCACACTTTTGGATAGAGGAGAGGTGGATTTCTGTTTGTCCTCACCACCTATAGAAGGGGACGATATCGAATGCCAAATCGTATTTATCGATCCAATCCTTGTAGCCGTTCCAAAGGGGCATCGGTTGGCTAATCGAAGTAGCATATCCTTGATAGAGCTGAGAGATGAATGGTTCGTCGGGGTTAAGAGTGGTTATGGAACTCGGGATTTAATAGACTCTGTGTGCCAATCGGTTGGATTTGTGCCTAAATATGTATATGAGGGGGATGAACCTGCAAGGCTTAGTGCGCTTGTGGAAGCTGAAATTGGCTTAGCCTTCATTCCAAGTACGGCAAGGAATTCACGGGAAGATATCAAATATCTCCAAGTTGAGAATCATGAATTGGAAAGAGAGATTGCTTTGATTTGGCACAAGAGCCGGTATATTTCGCAAGCTGCTCTGGAATTTCGTGAGGTAGTTGTAGAATATTTCGGAGCGATATCTAAAGAGCATTAAGATAATTGAGGATGGGTATCGAGAGGTATTGAACTGGATACATAAGAACAATTGCATCCAGCTCAAGGACACATGTTCTAAAGATATATTTTATAATGAGGATGTAGAAGAATCTGGTAGTGTTTAGTTATCTGATGTTGGTTCTTCCATAAACCATGAGATATGGGTGCATCTCTTACAAATAAGGATTGCAGCGTTTTTGTTTGCCCAGTCAAATCCTAGAAATGATGCTCCGCTTGTATTAAGCAGTTTATAATCCAGATCAAAGGTATCGTTTTGACAACAAGGACAGGTTATTCGCGCGCCAGCAGCACTGTATCTCATTTTTAAAACCTCCTGTGAATTTGTATAGTTCTTTAACGCATCTGAGGTTATTAAGGTTTCATGTACTCGAACTTACTAGTCAATTTGGGGTGAAATTATGAACAGCTGGGAAACAGCTTTGTCAAAGGTATGTGAGCTTTATTTTTCATCGGAAGTGAATTCGAAATTAGAATGGATCTTGGTTGGCTCGGTGGGTTCGGTTTTACAGGGCTGTGAAATGACTCCGGGAGACGTTGATATTTATACTAAAAATAAAGAAGGGATTGCACAATTTGCAGAACTTCTGAAGGAATATTCCCTGATAGACAAATGTGAACTTCCTCATGGGGAGAACTGGTTATCCTCTTTAGAAGAACCTGCATACACTCAGACCTTTTCTTCGGGCTTTTCGTGGACAAAGGGAAGTTGGATTATCAATGGATTCAAAGTGGAAGTCGTTCATATCTCCAACTCAGCGGGAATTCCTGATTCTATGGATGGTGATGGGATATGGGAAGGTGGGCGATTCATTTGGAACCATTGTAAGAATGTAACTATCGGACGGTACACTATTCCTACGGTTCCTCTAGAAATACAACTGGAATCTAATTTAAGACGACAACGGTCCGACAGGACACAAGCGATTATTACTGCACTGCAAAAATATGGCTACGATCAAGAACTAATCGAAAAAGCTCTATCAAAGAAACACTTACCTTATTTTTATTCTCAAATGAATGGAGCTAAGTGATTTATTAATAAAAAAGGAAATATACTGGTATAATATGGTTGGTAATCATGGGAAGGGGTTGATTTCTATGTCAGACTTTTTTAATCCAGGACCTAGTTCGAATACGACGGACCCTGGTGGTCATAAAGCAAACCATGATGTCAATGCGCAGAAATATCATACACAAGGCGTTCCCGGATTTTGGAGTGAAGTGACCAATCTTTTAATTGTGGTGGCAATCATTGCAGTTATATTCTTACTCATATGGATCTTTTAATGGTGTTGTAATGAAAAAAGGACAGCCCTCATTCAACTTGAGGGCTGTCCTTATCATTATTGAGTGGAGTATCCTCCATCGATGACTTTTTCCGAACCTGTAAATACCCATGGACATTAAAAAGATGACTCCTGATGAATACAGAAGTCATCGGATTGCTCCTTAATTAGGTGTCCCCTTTTCCAAATAGCTGGTGTCGCCAACTTTTCCTACCGTAAACTTGCCGTTCTCCCATTCGACGATCGTCACGCTGGAATTCGGCAAACCACCTTTGCTCATATCCCAAGCTTTAGGGTCAAGCCCCATGACCAAATCCAAGATGGTGATGCCGTGGGAAACGACAAGGATATTCTTTTTCGACCCTTGATTATCGGCAATGATCTGGTCTACTGCCGCTTTCGTCCGGGCGAAAACCTGAGCCATGTTTTCTCCGTTCACCGAGGTGTAATCAAGTTTCTGGAACGAAGCAACGTTTGTATGCTTCATAATATCTGCTTGATAAGCGCCTTCCAAGTCACCGAAGTTCATTTCTCTCAACCGCTTATCCGTTTTCAGAATCATGTTTCGGCCTTCCAAAATGGTATCGGCCGTATCTACCGCACGTCCGCTCGAGCTGCTGTATGCTGCGCTGAACGGAATGTCATGCAAGCCTCGTGCCAGGTCCTCGGCAACCTCGATACCTTCTTCCGTAAGCGGAGCATCCGAGAAGCCCTGCATCCGTTTTTGTACGTTAAACAGCGTTTCGCCGTGACGAACGAAGTAGAACGTGAGCTTGTTTTGGCCGTTTTCCGCATAGCTCTGATCGCCGACTTTTTGCACCGTGTATTTGCCGTCTTTCCACTGAATCTTCGTTACGCTGGAATTCGGCAAGCCGCCCTTGCTCATATCCCAGGCTTTCGGGTCGAGACCCATGACCAAATCGAGAATGGTGATGCCATGCGAAACAACAAGCACATTCCCGCCTTTTGTTTTATTTGCTTCAATAATTTGATCCAGCGATGCTTTAGCCCGCTCGAACACGCCTTGCATATTCTCGCCGTTCACCGAGGTATAATCGAGTTTCTGGAACGAAGCAACATTTGTATGCTTCATAACATCTGCTTGATAAGCACCTTCCAAGTCACCGAAATTGATTTCTCTCAACCGCTTGTCTTTGATCAGCTTGAGATTGCGGCCTTCAAGAACGATATCGGCCGTGTCGCTTGCCCGTTCGCTCGTACTGCTGTACGCAGCAACGAACGGAATGTTCTTCAAGCCTCTGCCTAGATTCTCGGCTACTTCAATTCCTTTCTCTGTTAGAGGAGAGTCGGAGAACCCTTGCATACGTTCTTGTACATTGAATATCGTTTCTCCATGCCGTACCAGATAGAAAGTAATCCCTTGATCTTGATCTTCCTTATTAGCAGTATTATCTGCACTTGCACCAACATTGCCTACACTAAATGAACTTAAAACGAAGAAAGCCATCATGACAGTAAATAACTTAGATAAACTCTTGTTCATATACATATCCCCTTTACTATCTATTTTGAAAGCGTTAACATTGTAATTATATCGAGGGTCTTAAATTCAAAATATCCATTTTTTAAGCAAAATTAAGGCTTATTTTTTCATGTTTCGTTTGAATGTGAGATGTTCTTATATATCCAAATTAAAAAAAGCTATTATATAAAAATGAATTTGCGGAGTATAATGCTATTTAGCGTTTTGACCAAATAAAGGATGAAGAGAGGTGAACGGTGGCTTTGGATTACATTTATGAAAGCATTCAAATGAACAATGATTTGCCAATTAATATATTTCTTCATAATGCGCAATTTGTGGAGGACCACTGGCATGACAGCATTGAGTTACTGTTCGTTCTCAAAGGGAAAGTCGATGTCTATATTGAAAAGAAAAGATTTACCCTACAAGAAGAGGATGTCTTGATCATCAACAGCAATGAAATTCATTCCATTCAATCCCATGAGAATAATTTGGTGCTTGCCTTGCAGATTCCCATTTCATTCATTAAAACTGAATTTGCCGATATCGATCAAGTTAGGTTCCTATGCAAATCCTTTCTATATGGAGAGGAAGAGCAAGAGAAATTTAATGAAATCCGCTCTTTATTAGCCGAAATGATGTGGGTATATAACAAAGAAAATTATAGCTATGAGCTCAAAATAAAGTCGTTACTATTCCAGCTAATTTACGTACTGCTTTGGAAATTCAGAGAGAGTCGCGAAGATAATAGTAGTCGAATTGGTTCCAAGTACACAGAGCGTATGTTAAGTATCGTGAACTACATCCAAGGCAACTATATGAAATCACTTAGTTTGTTCGATATTGCGGAGCAGGAACACTTATCGGTTCCATATTTGTCTAGTTTTTTTCAGAAAAGTATGGGGAAGTCCTTTAGTCAATATGTCAATCAGCTTCGATTGAAGCATGCTGTCAGAGATATTACTTACACGGATCATTCCATTACTCAAATTGCTATGGACCATGGATTTCCGAGTTTGAAATCTTTTCACAAGGTGTTTAAGGAGGTTTATAAAATAACACCGATTCAATACCGTAAGGATTTGCAAAGGTATGAGGAGCATGAGAACCTGTCTTCAAATGATTATGCAACTTACTTGGATTTTGATCGTGAGAATGCGTATGAGGCTTTATTCAAGTATTTGCCTTCACCTGATCAGCAAACAGCCGATAAGACGCTTGATAAAGGTGTAGTCTCAAAAGAAATTAGGGTGCATCTCTCCGGTAAGAGTACGGTGATTAAACCTTATTGGCGAAAAATATGTACGATAAGCAAGGCGAAGGAAATTTTAATGAGTGAAGTGCAAACACATTTAAAGTTGATTCAGGTAAAGGTCCAGTTTAGTCATATTAGGTTTCATGGGATATTTGATGATGAGATGATGGTTTATCGTGAGGATGTACAAGGCAGTCCGATTTTTAATTTCTTCTATGTCGGACAATTAATAGATTTTATACGAAGCATTGGACTTCGCCCTTATATTGAGCTTGGCTTCATGCCTAAAGATTTAGCGAGTAGTGAGTCTTCTTTCTTCTATAAGAAGAGTAATCTGAGTAAACCCAAGGACATAGGGAAGTGGAGAAAGCTCGTGGAGCAATTACTTTTGTTCTGCAAAAACCGTTATGGCGAAGAAGAGATGAAGCATTGGTATTTTGCTTGCTGGAATGAACCTGATTTGCAAGTTTTTTGGCCAGATGCGTTCGAAGATTATGGCGAAATGTATATTCAGACTTATCAAGCTGTTAAAGCTAGCTGCCCTAAATTCCAAATGGGGGGCCCAGATCTTTTTTCAGAAACGGTATATCAAGAGTCTTGGTTAGATCATTATTTAGATTTCTGTATCACAAATCATTGTATTCCCGATGTTATATCGTTCCACAGTTATCCAGTACGAGAGCAGCGAGTAGTAGATAAACCAATATCTTGGATACATTTAAGTAACGATAATTATTTGAATGAAACGATTCATTTGTTAAAAGATAAACTGAAAGCAAAGCTCTCACAAGTGCCTGATGTTCAAGTAACGGAATGGAATTCAACACCATTTCACCGCGATTTGACGAACGATACCTGTTATAAAGCAGCCTATATTGTGAAGAATGTACTAGAGAATTTAGATGAACTGCAGAGCTTAGCTTACTGGTCCTTGACGGACTTACTGGAGGAGCTGCCGCCAGCAGAGGAACCCTTTCATGGTGGATTGGGCTTAGTAACGAGCAATGGAATTCTAAAGCCAGGTTATTATGCTTATGAGCTGTTAGGCAAGCTTGGTGATCGCCTAATGGAGCTTGGCGCTGGATATTGTCTCACAAAATCGTCGCAAGGCTATCAATTGATGGTTTACCATTATTGTCATTTTGATCGATTGTATGGTACGTCTGATTCACTAGGAATTGACGCTTTGAATCGATATCACGTCTTCAGAGACACGAATAATTTAGAGATGAGTTTTGTGATCCAAGGAATACCAAGTGGTGTATACAAGCTTCGTCAAACTACGATAAATCGGGATCACGGCAGCGCCTATGATACATGGCTTGAGATGGGTGCACCAAGTACACTTGATGCAGAGGAAGTGGCCTATTTGAATCGTAAGGCTGTACCCAATCAAGTGAGGAAGACGATTGATATCCAAAGTTCGCTCGATATTAAATGTAAATTAAACCCTCATGAAGTTCGATTATATGAACTATGGCCTGTGTATGATGTATAGTGCTTTTAAATGAAATCTTAATAGGTTTAAAAAACTATATAAATCAATACACTCAAAAAGGGCTGATCCAAATCCATTTCATGGATTTGGATCAGCCCTTTTTTATGATTTTATTGAAAGCGCTTAATTTACTAATGATAAAAATCATGAAATTTGGTCTATTTTTGATTAAGAAACGGAAAGTGGAATGGATGAAAATTGTCTATAATCACAAATGTAAGGGGTTACATTACGGTTAGTCGAAGCTTCCTTACTATGAAATTTACAGGGGGTACGTGTATGAATAAACAAGTTTCATGGAAAGAAAGAATCAGTTATGGTCTAGGAGATACGGCTTCTAATCTTATTTTCCAGACGGTTACCTTATATTTAATGTTTTACTACACGGATGTATATGGGTTGAATGTCGCAGCTGTAGGAACCTTATTCCTTTTAGCGAGAATTATTGATGCGTTCGACGGACCGGTATTTGGAGTCTTAATTGACCGCACGACTTCGAAATATGGGAAATCCAGACCCTGGTTTCTTTGGTTATCGATTCCGTTCGCGGCAATTGCAATTCTTGCGTTCCTGTCTCCGGATTTCGGGGATACAGGAAAATTGGCTTACGCGTATATTACCTATATTCTACTGAATGTCTTATACGCAGGTATTAACTTGCCCCTCACTTCGATTTTGCCAAGCATGTCAAGTGATTCACAGGAAAGAACGGTGGTCTCATCGGTTCGTATGATTCTGGCGCAAGTAGGAGCTATATTTGTCAGTATTGCGACACTACCTCTTGTTGATGTGTTAGGAAAAGGCGATCAAAAACAGGGTTTTATGTTAACGATGATGATCTATGCTGGTGTAGCAGTCGTATTTTTCTTGATTACATTTAAAAATGTAAGGGAACGTGTTCAAGTTGAAGGCAATCGTCCCGTCCCTTTTAAAGAAGGAGTAAAGGCAATTAAAGGGAACACACCTTGGTGGATCCTTTTGGCTACTGGCCTGTTCGTATTTATCGGAGTTACAGCAAAGGGTCCTGCTACTATTTATTACTTTAAATATAACCTAGGTAGAGAAGACTTAATTCCGCTTGTTAATGGCCTTAACGTTCTAATGTTACTTGCGATTATACTAGTTCCTTATTTTAGTAAGAAATTAGGTAAACGGAATGTGGTCTTTACGGGGATGATCATTGGTATTGTGGGGCAAATCATTGTTTATCTAGGTGCACAGATGATGTCTGTTCCGCTTGCATTAACGGGTGTCATAATCAGTAATTTTGGTGGGGGCTTTGCATTTGGTCTACTGTTCGCGATGATTGCTGACACGATTGATTATGGAGAATGGAAATCAGGAGTAAGGGCACCAGGCTTACTATCTGCCGCAAGCAGTTTTGGTGCTAAGTTCGGAATGGGGCTTGGGGGTGCGATTGCAGCTTGGGTTCTAGCGTTAGGGAAATATGTACCGAATCAAGCGCAAGCGCCATCGGCTTTGCTAGCAATTGAATTCAATTTTGTATGGTTACCCTTAATTGCGAATGTCATTGTTATTCTATTATTCCTGTTTTATAAGTTAGATAAAGATGAGCCCCAAATGATTAGTGACTTGAAAGCTCGTAGAGGCCCCGGAATTGGAGCCTAAATAAGAATTATATAATTAAAACTAAGAATTTAACTTGGGAGATGAAGGACATCATGGAAAAATATCTATATGAAAATCTGTTGGCAGAACTAGAGAGACGGACAGAGGTTAAGAATGTCAAAGGTCTAGACATGATGATTAAAAAGCTTCCAGATTCAGATGCTGAGGGAGAAATGGACGCTCGTGTTTTGCAGACAACCATCGAAAGTGCTGAAAAGATGGCTGCGATGGGCAAGCCACCTGAGGGAGAGTTTGATTTAATGGCAATGGTTCAGGGGATGCGTGCAATGATGGGCTCGCCGAATACAGATGTAACAACAACGGATATTCTTACAGAATCGAAAGATATAGAAGGTTCAGAGGGTTCTATCCCAGTTCGGATCTATTCTCCAGCTGAAGGCTCGAAGGTCCCGGCGGTAGTCTTCTTCCACGGTGGTGGTTTCCTGGGAGGTACTTTGGATGTAGTGGAGAATCCGTGTAAAGCAATTGCTGAGAAAGCAAATGCAGTTGTTGTTTCGGTGGATTACCGCCTTGCACCTGAGCATCCGTTTCCTGCAGGATTAAACGATTGCTTTGATGCTGTTCGCTGGGTATATGAGCATGCGGCAGAACTGAATATAAATCCGAATCAAATCGCAGTATGTGGCGATAGCGCAGGTGGGAACTTATCAACGGTATGCGCGATGAAGGATAGAGATCTAGGAACAGGTATGATTAAATTCCAGGCTTTGCTTTATCCGACGGTGAACATGGCTGGGGCAGCAACGGATGATTTCGAATGGAATATCGAAGAGTACACGATTAACAATCATCATGAGCTGATCAAGGGACTACTAATGGGTATGGGGGATATGACGACTATGCTGGACAATATTTATTTACAAGGCAAAATTCCTGCAACAAGCGCCTATACTTCTCCCTTATTAGTAGAGGATTTAAGCGGTATGCCTGACACGTTAATTATTACTGCACAGTATGATTATTTGACACTTGAGTGTGAAGCCTACGCTAGAAAACTACAACGTGCAGGCGTTAATACACAGTATATCCGATATAATGGAATGGACCACGCGTTCATGGATAAAATCGGCGTTTACCCACAAGCAGAGGATTGTATGAATGAAATTGCTAGAGGAATTAAGCGCATTTTCGGATAATAACGTGCATGGTAATATAAAAGATCGCTCTCCTTATCTTGTCTAATCAGCAAGATGAAAGAGGGCGATTTTTATTAAAATTTCACCACTTTCTTATTATTAATACACAGCTTTTTTAGTATGTCATTCTGATGTTATACAGTAGGCAGGGGAATTCGTCTGGAAGCTACAAACCCTTGTTTTTACAGAGAAATTTGAATGTTCAGCAAGCCCTAGGTTTAGTTTTTTTCATGAAGAAAATAAGACTCCAGACACATCTCAAGTGATATGCTCCCGTCATAGTAGACAGTAGAAAAAACAAAAACTTCTACTGCTACAATGACGGGAGTTTTTCTAATGTCTAAAAGAAGTCCAGCATCTTTAGAAGTAAAATTACATGTCGTACGGCTGTGCCTTGAGCACAAGTCGAATCCAAACTATGAGGCAAAACAGCGAGGTCTTAGTTCGCACACGGTTAGAGAATGGATTAGGAAATATAAAGCAGATGGTTTGGACGGGTTAAAGGAATCGAGAACATGGAAAACATACTCTAAGGAATTCAAACTGGCTGCTGTTAACGAAGTGTTGTCTGGTCGTTTCTCCGTTGAAGAGGCGACAAACAAGCATCATATTTCAAGTAGAAGTGTTTTGATCAAATGGATTACCAAGTATACTAATGAGATAGAATTAAAACCTACACATAAAGGAAAAGGACTATCTCATATGAACAAAGGACGTAAAACAACTTTCGAAGAACGTATTGAAATTGCACAATATACCATCGCTAATGAATTGGATTATCAGAAAGCGATTGAAAAATACGGTGTATCTTATCAGCAAGTTTACGCATGGGTTCGGAAATATCAAGCTGGCCGTGAGGAAGCTCTTCAGGACAATCGAGGTCGTAAAAAGCCTGTAGAAGAACTAGAGGAGCATGAACGTCTTAAGCTACGGATTAAAGAGCTAGAAGCGCGAAATGAATACCTAGAGATGGAGAATGACTTCGCAAAAAAGTTGGCAGAGATCAAGCGACGAAATACACGCTAACCCTCGTTCGACAAGTAAACTTGTATCAAGCGATTCAAGAACTGAACAAAGAAAAAGGTCACGCAATTACGAAGTTGTGTGCGTTAGCTGGGGTTGCTCGATCTGCCTATTACAAGTGGTTAAAATGGAAACCCTCTTGCATAGAACTTGAAACTCGTGCGTTAGCGAAAGAAGTAAAGCTACGATATGACAAGCGAAAAGGGATTCTTGGCTACCGTCAAATGCGCACGCAATTAAACCGAAAGCTCAAAAAGCAGTACAACAAAAAGCGTTATTACCGAATTATGTGTGCTCTTGGGCTTAAAGCAGTCATTCGCAGAAAACGAGCAAGTTATGTGAAAGCTACGGAGATCCATGTAGCTGAAAATGTAATGAACCGTAACTTTGATGCCAATTCCCCTAATTCAAAATGGTGTACAGATGTGACAGAACTGAAGTACGGGAATGGGCGCAAAGCCTATTTGAGTGCCATTATTGATGTATATGATAATTCCATTGTTTCATGGGTATTAAGCCATTCCAACAACAATAAACTCGTGATGGATACGTTGAAAAGGGCTTACGCGAAGAATCCTGGCGTATCTCCTCTTCTACAAAGCGACAGAGGTTTCCAGTACACGTCACATGAGTATAACCGACTTCATGTGAAATACGGATTTAAGAAAAGCATGTCTCGTGTGAGCCGATGTTTGGATAACCAACCTATTGAGCGTTTTTGGGGTACTTACAAGGCAGAAAGCTATTATCTTACAAAATTTGATACCTATGAAGAAGTCCTCACGGAGGTTAGCAAATATATTCACTACTACAATAATTACCGCTATACAGAATGTTTGGATGGCTTGTCACCTAACGAATACCGACGAGCTGCATAACGAAAATACCTCAGCTCTAGTAATACGAGCTGAGGTATCTAAACTAACTATTTTTGTTTTTTACACTGTCCACTTGACAGGGAGCACTTCAAAGAGCTGTGTCTCTTTGTCGTACTTGTATAAACAAGCGCTTTCCCAAATCTCATCCCCCAGACGGAGAAAGTATCCATCTGGAGCCAGTTATCTAAATTTAGATTCTAAAATAAAATGAATTTAACAATGGAATCACTCTTTAAAAATCGTACGGGAGAGGATGGTTATAAGGTGGAGAAAATTATAGAGGTACAGGGGATTAGCAAGGTCTATGCGAAAAGAAAGACGAAAGAGAAAATACATGCCGTTCGTAATGTTTCTTTTCATGTAAATCGTGGTGAGGTTCTCGGTTTATTGGGCCCCAATGGGGCTGGGAAAACATCAACAATAAAGATGCTTTGTGGTTTGTTAGAATCGGATGGGGGTTCTATTTCCATTAATGGTTTAGATATATGCAAGAAGAGACTGAAAGCGCTAGAGCATATTAGTGCTGTATTAGAGGGAAACCGGAATTTATATTGGCGTCTTACCGTACGGGAAAATTTAGAATATTTTGCAGGTAACCGGGGGTACTCTCGGAAGCAAATAGTCGATCAAACAGAGAAATTATTAGGGCAATTCAATCTTAAAGAAAAGGAGAATGAGCTGGTTAATGGATTATCCCGGGGGATGCAGCAAAAGCTGGCAATCGCTGTGGCGTTATTAGCTAATACGGATGTCATCTTGCTGGATGAGCCAACGCTCGGTTTGGATGTTGAGGTTAGTTATGAATTACGTAATATTCTAAAAACGATAGTAAGGGAAGAAAGACGTACGATCATTATTAGCTCACATGATATGCCCGTCGTTCAGGAGCTGTGTGACCGTGCCATTATCATTAATAAAGGTGAAGTTGTGATTGATGACAGGGTGGAGAATTTACTTAAGTTATTTGAAACAAGGGCATATTCCATTAAGCTGGGTGAGCAATTAAGCCTAGAACAGGAGAATAAACTGTTGAGTATATTCCCTTTAAGTACTTATAAAGCAAGCTCTCATGAAACGATTGTGGAAGTGAACTTAGAGCATGGGCAGGATATCTACGAGTTGTTTGATCTCCTGAAAGAGGAAGGAACCATGGTGGAAAGTATTGATCGTATTACGATTGATTTTGAACAAGTGTTTATTCAGATTGTGAAAGGAGGTAGAACTCATGAAATGGCTCCATTTATTTAATGCGAATTTTCGTAAGGAATATATTGAGATGAAACGTTATCTACCGAACACGATTGCGTTAGTAGCCACTTTTTATATTATATTTCTGGCTGCATTTTTTGGAATTATGTTCATAGGAGATCCGGCCAGCTTTGATACGAATGTTCAATACTCCATTGTAAGTGTGGTCTTTTGGAGCTTAACGATGATGACGATGAATTTTATTGGTTATTCGGTAATCACAGAAGCGACGCGTGGAACGTTAGAACAGTTATATATGTCTCCCTTGGGCGTGTGGAAAATCATGCTCACGCGGATCATCAGTCAATTGGGCTTACAGTCTGTTATTATGATCCTTTTACTCTTTGGTGCGATGCTGACCTCCGGGCAGTGGTTGAGCTTAAATCCTATGACTACGATCCCAATCATTATAGTTACGATGATAAGTATGGTGGGGGTCAGCTTTATGATTGCTGGTTTGGCTGTTATCGTGAAACAAATTCAAGCATTTTTACAGATTTTCCAATTCGTTTTGATGGGACTTGTATTTGTTCCGATATCTGTCGCACCATTTCTGGCGTTTGCTCCATTCGTCAAAGGCGTGAATATGGTAAGAACAGTGATGATAGAGAATCTTACGCTAACGGAGTTGCCCTTATCAGATTATGGCGTATTACTATTAAATTCGCTAGTGTATTTGATTTTAGGGCTCTTTGTGTTTGATCGGTGCGAGAAAATAGCCATGAAGAAAGGTCTTCTCGGGCAATATTAGCCTACACAAACGTTTATTCTTTAGGTATAGCTAATACTTATAACCTGCCATAACTCATTGGTGTAACGGTATAGGCCATCGGATATGCTATATTAATTTTAATAATTTTTTACGAGGAGATTAATATATGAGCACTCAAACCGAACCTAAACAACGAACCGTTACTCCATTTCGATATGATATTGTTGGCAGCTTCCTGCGCCCTCAAGCGTTGAAAGAGGCTAGATCAAAATTCAAAAACGGCGAAATTACCGCTGAGCAGCTGAAGGAAATTGAAAATAAAGAAATCGTTAAGCTAGTGCAGAAGCAAAAAGAGGTAGGCCTTCAAGCTGTAACTGACGGCGAATTCCGCCGTTCTTGGTGGCACCTCGATTTCTTCTGGGGATTTGATGGTGTAGAGCGGACTATTATTGATCAAGGCTACCAGTTTAACGGCGCGCAGTCGAGACCAGAAACAGCCCGATTGACCGGGAAAATAAGCTACAGCAGCCACCCTTTTGTAGCGCATTATGAATTCTTAAAAGGCGCTGCAGGCGAGGGCGTTGTTGCGCGTCAATCGATTCCTGCAGCTGCGCAATTCCTGTTTGAGCTGGATCGGGCAGAAAATAAGGAAAGCACGAATGAATTATACCCGAATCGTGAAGAGCTAATTTCGGATATTGCCAAAGCATACAAAGCGTCAATTCTTGCCTTTTATGCAGCGGGCTGCCGCAGCATTCAAATCGACGATTGCACGTGGGGAGCTCTGTGCGACGAACAGTTTATAGCATTTATGAATCAGGTTGGTGTGAATGTAGCTGAATATGCGAACGAGCTTGCGAAGTTGAACGAAGAAGTAGTATCCGGTCTGCCGGAAGATCTGGTTGTAACGACACATGTATGCCGAGGCAATTATGTTTCTACTTATGCTGGAGTAGGCGGAGGTTATGAACCTATCGCGCAAACACTTCTGAACATCAATAACTACTCAGGTTACTATCTGGAGTTTGATACGGAACGGGCGGGCGATTTCAAACCTTTGCGCTTCCTAAAAGACAATCAACAGGTCGTGCTTGGTCTGTTCTCTTCCAAATTTGGTGAGCTGGAGAGCAAGGAAGATATCCTGAAGCGTATTGAAGAAGCAAAGCAATATGTTGATCTGGACCGGATTTGCCTGAGCCCGCAATGCGGATTCGCTTCTACGGAAGAAGGTAACCACCTGACAGAGGAGCAGCAATGGCGCAAGCTTGCGTATATTAAAGAGATTGCGGAAGAGATCTGGAATTAAGGATAAGTAAAAAGTTAAAAAAACACCTTAAACCGCACGGATATTCATCCGACTCGGCTTAAGGTTTATTTTGATTTAAAGCGAGTGCATCGATATACTTGGCTAGTTCTATCTATACCAGTGACTAGATTAGGGAAAATCTCCCTAATAAAAGCCGATCATTCCTCTAAATGAATCGAATCAGGGAATTCCTCCCTAAAAATCGGGGGATAACTAAATTCACGACCAAATCAGTTGAATTATAGGGAGGAATTCCCTAATTGTCAGCCTAATGATCAAATATCTCTGAATTTTAGGGAGAAATTCCCTGCTATGAACGAATTCGTCAATTCCCCTGTTTTCCCCTTTAAACCAAAGGGTTTTCAATCCCTTGGGCACAGAGACAAAATGCAAGTCGTCGGCTGGCAATCTGCTATCCGTGGGTTGGTTACCACATGTTATGCCTACGTCGAAAGAGCTTCCGCAAACTAATTTCGCACGTCAGATCAGGGATCCTGTGCATAGGGAATTCACGGATTCTCCTCGTACCTTTCTCTTTGTCTCCATGCCCCAAGGATTCAAATCTCTTGGGATATTTTTTATTCTTTCTTATTCGAATTATGCCATTCTTCGTTCTGCGTCTACCGCAATCGACCAGATGAATCCAACTAACTCACGACCTACTGCAGCCATGGTTAAATTTCGGTGCTTCCCGCGTCTGACTAACTTCAGATACTTGCTGTGTAACCGTTCTTGGGCCTTCCACGACGTTTCATGCACATGAGCACTTTGCCCCTCCAATCGCACGGTTAAATCTCCTTTAATCGCTGGACGGTGACGGTAACTCCATGCAGACTCTACCAGTGCGCGCCTTACTCCAGAATTTCCGACTTTTGTAAGACTACCTCTTTTGGTGCTTGCTCCCGATGAATACTCCCGTGGGACGAGTCCCAGATAACTCATGAGCTGAGCCGGTGAACGAAAACGCTCGAAATTCCCAATCTCAACCACTAAAGTCATAGCTGTCAGCAGAGCGATTCCCCGCAGACCTTGCAATGCTTGAATGACAGGTGCGTAGGGACAGATCTGCGCTTCTTCTCGCATTGCGGCTTCAAGGCGCTTGATTCGCTCCTCCACTTCCCGGAGCTGTTGCAGGGATTCGGTGAAAACTCGTTCTTGAGCTGCATGATCAAACCTCAGCATGGACAACCATTCCCGGTACCTTTTGGTCCAGCGTTTTTTCATGCCCTCTGGCTTGTGAATTTGATGGCGCAACAAAAAATGAATGAGTCGTTGCCGAGCCCGATGTAGGTCTTGCCTAGCATCTTCTCGCGCACGAATAAGATCTCGTAAGGCTTCGAGTTCTGGAGTCGGTACATAAATCGCAGTCAATTCTCCTGCACGGTGGAGCTGAGCCAGTTTTTCAGCATCCCGTCGATCTGTTTTTATGGCATCGCCAGGGCGCTGTGGCATACGCGAAGGTGCGATCACCACGCAGGAAATCCCCATCTTCGTCAACCAGCGGTACAAGTCATATCCGGTAGGTCCAGCTTCATAGCAGACCTCTAGCGTAATCCCTGAACCTTTGAGTTTCCGAATTATTTTAGCGACTGCATCAGGGGTATGGGGAATGGCTCCATAATATCGCGCGGGTTCTCGACCCTCATCTGCAATGGCCACCGCAATTTTTTCTTTAGATACATCCAAACCAACGTATTTTATGGTATTCTTCATAGTAACAGCTCCTTTCGTATGTAGCTCTGAAATGGTTGTCCTTTTAACTTCCATTTTAACCTACGGTGTGCGAAACAGGGGCTGCTTTTCGTTCATCATAACTAATCTATAAAACGCAAAGTACAAAAAAGGGAGCTCTCGTTAAGAGGCTCCCTTTTTTGTACTTATATTATTTTGTATAGTTATCGAAGTAACCTTGAATATAAATCATTGGTGTTCCTTTGTCTCCACTACCAGAAGTCAAATCAGATAATGAACCAATCAGGTCCGTTAATCTACGAGGTGTAGTCCCTTGGGCTTCCATCGCACCAACCAGATCCTCATTTTTATTCTGGATATATTTAGAAATGGCTTGTTTCAGCTCTTCACCACGAAGATGAGAGAAGTTGTTATCGGCCAAATATTTCAATTTCACCTCATTTGGCGTTCCATCAAGTCCTGCAGTATAGGCAGGGGATACAACTGGATCTGCCAGTTCCCATATTTTACCGACCGGATCTTTGAATGCACCATCGCCATAGACCATTACTTCTACAGTTTTACCTGTAATTTCTTTAATTTTTGCTTGGATACCATCTACGATAGGTTGGCAGTTATTAGGGAATAGCTTTACGCTTTCTTCTGTTGCTTTATTAGAGCCAAGCAGACCATAAGCTTCGTTAAAGCCGCTGCCATCGATGGATTGTGTAAGAACATCATCCAGACCAAATACTTTTTCAGCACCATTGCTCATGAGAATTCGTTTGGTTCTGAACCGTGTGTGAATATCACAAGTTAATACATTTTTTGTGTAGTTTAAAATGGTTTTCGGATTGTTGGAGAAGATGACTTCACAAGCCACACCTTCAGCTTCAATTAAGCTTTTATAATATTCGATATAGTCAACACCTGTGAATGGGTGCTTAATATAGCCGAAATGTTCACGGAACTGAGCCTCAGTTAATACATCCGTCCATGGATTGACACCCTTAGCATCTAATTCGTCGATGTCTACAAGATGGTTGCCTACTTCATCCGATGGATAGCTTAACATTAAGACTACTTTTTGTGCCCCTTTGGCAATTCCACGCAAGCAGTTAGCAAACCGGTTACGGCTAAGAATAGGGAAAATAACACCCACAGTCTCTTCACCGAATTTTGCTTTAATATCAGCAGCAATATTATCAATGGTCGCATAGTTTCCTTGTGCCCGAGCCACAATGGATTCTGTTACGGTTACAATGTCGCGATCCTCTATCTTAAAACCCTCGATTGTTGCAGCATTCAATACGGTCTGAACTACGATTTCTTCTATGTTATCCCCATTGTTAATGATGGGTCCGCGAAGTCCGCGCACCACTGTTCCAACTACTCTTTCCAATACAATCTCTCCTCTTATAAGGGTATACTCTCTATATAAGTAATGGTTTTTATCCTATATTACTATACCCTTTTAAGCGATATAAGTGAAATTAATGTTTGTGATATCTAATATAAAAAGGATTTATAGAGGGAGCGCCGTATGAACAAAATGGATCGATTGTTAGCTATAGTGCTTGAACTGCAGCGAAATAAAATGTTACGGGCGGAGGATTTGGCGGCTACGTTTGAAACGAGTGTGAGAACTATCTATCGGGATATTCAGGCACTGAGTGAAGCGGGCGTATCCATAATAGGAGCGCCAGGGCAGGGCTACTCCTTAATCGAGGGGTATTTCCTGCCACCCGTTAGTTTCACGCTGGACGAAGCAGTGACATTGCTTATCGGGACTGACTTTATCGAGCAGTGGTTTGATGCCCACTATAGCAATAAGGCTAGAAGCTCTAAAGCAAAGATAGAAGCTATCCTTCCAGAAGCCATCCGCAGTAAAGCGTCACAGATCCGCAAAAGTTTTCGTTTATTTGCATCCGCAGCAGATATAGCACCAATACAAGAAAAGGCATGTCTGGAAGCCATTCGTCGAGCGATATTGGAGGAGAGGAAAATAAGATTTCGTTATTCCAAAAGAATCGCCGAAGCCGATGGGAACCGTCAAAGTATTCGTACGGTTGCTCCTTACGGACTTGTGCTTCATCAAGGATCATGGGTACTCGTCGCTTGGTGTGAATTGCGTCAAGGCATCCGTCATTTCCGGTTATCCCGAATGAGGGAGCTTATAGATCTGGAAGATAAATTCATACTGCCAGCGGATTTCCAATTGGAGGTATACCAACCTCCTGATGATCGCAACGTTCATGTGCTTATCTTAGTCCATTCGGACATAGCCGATAGGGTGAGGGAATCGAACAATTTCTATATTGAAACTATAGAGGAGCATGCGGAAGGCTTACTGGTTACTTTTCGAGTTCGAGAGCCAGCGGAATTGCTGCAATGGGTGCTGGGCTGGGGAGGCGGCATGGTTGTGCTAGAGCCGGAATCTTTTCGCCATCAAGTTAGAAACGAGCTGGAAATAATGTTAAAACGCTACTGACATAACGCTGTCAGTAGCGTTTTTGTATACTTGGATAATTAATGACTAGAGGAGCTGAAATATGATGATTACAACTAAAGAAGCCTTACAACGTTTTGAAGAAACTGCGACATACTATATTCATGAATTAGAGCGATTCAATCTGGAACAGCTGAAGCAAAAGCCAAGTGAAAACGAGTGGTCCATCGGACAGATGGTTCAACATCTCATTAACTCGGCACTGTATATGCAGCTTCGTAATATTGATCAATGTCTGGCGCCAAGCCAAGATCCCTTAATATCTCATGTAGGGAAAACCGAGGATGGTGCGGCTATATTTGCACAAGGAAGCTTTCCACCCATTCGTATTCAGGTTCCGCCTTCTGCCCAATATACACCGGAGCAGCCGGAGAGCAAAGAACAATTAATTCAAGGGTTACAATCAGTCATCCAAAGAATGAGAGAGGTCGAACCGTCTCTTGAAAAAGCGTCCAAACTTAATACCGTATCTCATCCGCGATTCGGTGGACTATGCGCGGAGGAATGGTTCCTGCTTATTGAAATGCACTATCGTCATCATCTTCTGCAGCTGGAGCGATTAAACAAGGAATTGTTTCGGAAAGTGATGTAAACCAAAAAAAGAGGCCATTGCTGATCTACAGCAATGGCCTTTCGTCGTAAAAGAAATGATCTTTAATTTCCTGAGCCAAGCGTCGCTTGAACATAATCTTTATATTCACTCGGATTAACACCAAAATGCTTCTTGAAAAGTCTGGTGAAATAAAATTGATCATGTATACCGATTTGCGTGGAAATCTCTTTGACATAAGTGTTGCCCTTTAGAATTAACTCTGCGGCCTTCTCCATTTTTACGGTATTAATGTAATGAATGATACTTTGGCCGACTTCTTCTTTAAAGATTCGGGATAGATAGTTCTCACTTAAGTTGACCTGCTTGGCAATCAGAGATAAGGTCAGCTTTTTCTGATAATTTGCATTGATGTAATCAATGGTTTGTTTAACATCCCTATTATGGGTAGTCACAATCTGTTGTTTTTGATGGGTGAATAATTGAAATAAAAGCTCCATCTGCGTTAGAATCTCAGCACTTCGCTTACTATTTGCAATATTCTCAATAGTTGTTTTCAAAAGCTTTGGATCTTCAACGATAATGTGAGCATCGCATAATGGAAGATAGTGCAGACAATTGACGATGAATGTTTTGGCTTCAGCCGGCTTTATTTGTTTCGATCTGCAGGTCTCAAGGAAATTATGAATGGCTTGATTAACGGCTTCAACGCCGGAGCGTTTCCAGGCCTGTATTAAATTTGTAGAGAACTCATGAACGTTTTCGAAATCGAGCGTATCATTTAAATGGACAATCTCGGGATCAATAATCGTTATATCGTTGTAAAATTGGATTTCCAAGGATTCTTTACATCGCTCTAGCATTACTTTCGCCTCAGCGTATCCTCTAATGGGCTGGGAATAAACAATGGTAGGGGTAATGGAAATATACATTTTGATCAACTGGATGACTCTATGGATAAAGTCGGTACGGATAATTTGCTGATTATCTAAGGTATCAGTGGAGATTAGCAGCAACAATGCATTCGATTCAAGCTGAATAATTTCGAATTGATCTACGGTTTCCAGGATATCTAAGATGATGTTTTCAATGAAGGATACCGAAAGTTGATTTTTCCGTTCGCTAGGGCTGGCGCTATTTTGCTCAAAGGTAATGTAGAACAAATAGCAGCTATTTTCACTAAAAGCGAGTGTTATAGAATCTTGCTGTTCAAGCTGGTTCATATCATAATAGGGGTCGGTAAAATAATCTTTTAAAATCGCATTTTTTACACTCTTTAAATTGTGTTGCAATAGCTGAGATTGTGTCTCTAGCTGCTGCTTGGACTGAAGCTGTTCTTGAATTAGGTGCGTGGATTTCTCCAGCAACTGGATGAGGTCCGCAGTCTTCATACTAATCTTAAGCATGTAATCTACAGCGCCAAGAACTAATGCTTCGCGAACCAACTCATACTCCCCGTGGTTACTTGCCACCAGGATTTTTCCTGCAAACCCTCTGTTATTCAGTTCTTTTATCAGCTGCAAACCATCCATATTAGGCATTTTGAGATCTGTAATGATGATATGGGGATTAAATTTCTCGACAAGGGTTAAAGCTTCAATTCCGTCAGAGGCTGTAGCACAGATCATATATCCAAGCTCTTCCCACGGAATCATGGTTCTGAGCGCGACTTTTACAATAGGTTCATCATCCACCAGCATTACATTATACATTGGATACACTAGTATCACCCCTTATCTTCTTCGTAGGTTTGTTTGGGGATAATCAGGCGGCAACAGGTGCCTTGACCCACTAAGCTTGTGATGAATAGTCCGTAGCTCTCACCATATTGAAGCTTAATGCGATCGGCTACATTAGAAATTCCGATACCGGACAGCGTATCAGCCTTTTCCGATTTTTTCGTGTCAAAGCCTTTTCCGTTATCAATGATTTCTATAACAAGTGTGTATTCATTTTTTGCGTAAACCTTAATGCGAATAAGAACCTTTCCTCCAATATCCGTAACCCCATGGATGATAGCGTTCTCAGCGATCGGCTGCAGAATAAGTTTAGGGATCAGACTATCTAAGACCGATTCATCTAGATCATATTCAACGTCAAATCGATCAGCATAACGTATTTTTTGAATGGCAAAGTAATTGTCCAGATTATTAAGCTCCTGTTTGATGGTTATTTCCTCATCTTGATCGATGATGGTACTTCGCAGTAATTCTGCGAGAGAGGAGATACCATCACTTAGCACGGGAACCTGGTTAATCATTGCGAGCCATCGCAAGGAATTTAGAGTGTTGAATAAAAAATGAGGGTTAATCTGTGATTGTAGCATTTGTAATTCAAGCGAACGCTGCCTCTTTTGATCTTTCTGTTGATCCTCTATCAGTTGCTCAATCCGGCTGACCATACTATTAATCCTATTTGCCAGAACACCCATCTCATCGTTACTGTGATCTTCTATACGATTGGATAAATTTCCATAAAAAATTTGATTACAGAAGACAATAATTTGTTTGATAGGCTTCAGGATACTTTTATACAAGACGATGATAATTAGGATACAAAGGACTACAATGATGCTGACAACGATAAGGAGTCCCGTGGTGATTTTACTTGTCTCAGAATTAATATAAGAGAAGGGAACCGTAGAAATCATGTACCAGCCTAATTGATTATTATTGATATAGGAGATCTGATGCATTTTGCCATTGACTAAGCCTTGAAAGGAATGGTTCTTCTGTGACTCTTGTTCTTTGATTTGGTTGAAAAGTTGACCTTTATCATAGGCTGCTCCAAGTGTTGTACCCTTTAGGTTGGAGGACATCACTATTCCTTCTCTATTCATGATAAGCAGATTAGAACCAGTTCCTAAGTCCACACTGGAAAGAATGACTTTTGAGAATAACTCCCCGCCGATAAAAACAAACACATAACCTAATGGAACGCCAATGTCTTCTTGATCAAAAATTTTACGCCCCAGGACAATCGTATGGGAAGCACGATAGCTTTTTACATAATTAAGACTGTCATAAGGGGCATTCAGATCTACCTGTTTCATGATTTCCCCATACTTTGGATTGGGAATGCCATCATAGCCTAATTCATAAATAGGTTCGTTCTTGGAATCTATGATCCGAACGTTCTGAACATATCCCGGATAAATGGTTCTGTACACATTATCCATAGCGTGGTTAATGGTAGCATTGCTAGGAGCGGGTTCATTAGGTGCTGCCGTTAAACGCTCCTGAATAATAGGATTGGTAGAAACAGATCCGGCAAGATATTGATAGTTATTAAGCTCGCTTAACATCGTTCGATTGAGCAGTGTCAAAGCCTGAAAGGTAGATTTACTTAATTTATTGTTAATGGATTTGGAGTAGATAGTATAGGAATAGAAACCTATAAAGATGATGGGAATCACGGAAACGATTAAGAAGATAACGGTTAAGCGATTTTGAATTTTAATTTTTCTTATGATTTGTGGGGGACTAGGAAAATACCGCTTCCCTTTGTTATGACTCAGGTGGATGACCTCCCATTCGATATCCTTTACTTACAAGTTAACATAAAAAGAAGAATGGAATATATATGCATGGGCGAAAAGCAAGAATAATCTATGGAATCGTTAGTATTATCCATTCCTTTAACTGCTAAGTTTACAAGTCATGTGAGTCTGATGAATAAGTATATCTGAAACCTGAATGATAGATGGATAAAATAATACATAGGTACGTTTGTATTGTAAATGTAAATTAAACGTAAACACTTCTATACTTAAGTTATCAGATAAAGCGTTTTCAATATTGAATCTGTGATTGGATTGATAGCAAGAACATCTTAAGGAGGGCGTTTATGAGAAAGACGATGAGTACGTTATTAGCGGTTACGCTGCTAGGTGTAGGGTTGGTTGGCTGTGGGAATAGCACGAATAAACCTGCGGCTTCAAATGATTCGAATGCAACAAAAGCTACAAGTACCGCGCAAGCCACAAGTACAACGAACGCTGAGAATACTTCTAAAGAGGATGCTAAGAAGGAATTTGATAACAAGGAACTGAGTATTGCTGTATTCCAAGGAGGATATGGCGCCGATTATTGGAATGAAATTGTCAGCAAATTCGAGAGTACTTATCCAGGGGTAAAAGTGAATATGACGATCAACCCTAAGGTTGGTGAAGTGATCAGACCACAGATTGTGGCCGGCAATCCTCCTGACTTCCTATCTGTTACGGACACAGAGCAAAGTGGGATTATGTTGTCCCTCATTAAAGAAAAAGGACTCCTAGATATCAGTGATGTATTCGAAAGCAAAGCATTAGATAAAGATGAGACGCTAAAGGATATGATTCTTCCAGGAATGCTGGACAGCACAAGATTTCAGCCGTATCAAGACGGGAAGATCTATCTGGCACCTTTTAACGCTGGACCGATGGGCTTGATTTACAACAAAACATTGTTCGCGGAAAAAGGCTGGAGTGTTCCTGAGACTTGGGATGAGTTCTTTGCTTTAGGCGATGAGCTGAAAAAAGAAGAGAACTTCTTGGTCAATGCAGATGGAACGAAAACGAAAAGAGCTTTGTTCACTTACCAAGGCATCTATCCGGACTATTTGGAAGAAATCCTGTATCCTGCCATTGCTAGTGCGGGTGGTAAAGAAACGTTAGATAAAGTCTTTGCTTATGAGGAAGGATCATTTAAGAACGACACGATCAAAAAAGTATTGGATATATTCTACAAAATATCTAAAGACGGATATCTGATGGATGGTACGGTTGCCCTGAATCATACCCAATCGCAGACCGATATGATGATGGGGAAAGCGTTGTTTATCGTAAACGGCAACTGGATGGAAAATGAAATGAAGGATTCGCCTAGAGAGAATGGCTTTGAATTTGGGATGACCACTGTGCCTGTATTTAATAAAGGGGATCAGAAGTACGTGCTTTCCAGCTATGAGCAATTCTCCATTCCAGCAAAAGCTAAAAATCCAGAGCTGGCTAAAGAATTCTTGAAGTTCCTGTATACGGATGAGTCCGTTAAATTATTCGCGGAAAAAGCTAATGGTGCGTATGCACTTAACGGTGCGAAGGAGCTGTCGAAGCCATACTTGACCAAAGGTGTATATGACATGTTTGAGGCTTATAATGGTTCCATTTCAATTCTGCAAGGCTGGCAATCCTTACCGAAGGGCTCCAAGGTTAGTGTAGTCACTGAAATGTTCAAAAATACGATGACGCCAGTCATGACAGGTCAAATGACCACTGACCAATGGATGGATAATGTTGAAAAAGCTTTTGCACAGATTCGTAAAGAGAAAGCAGCTAGTAAATAATTTATAGCATCTCATGCCAATGCATCCTGTTAAGAATGGATAAGGACATTTATGAACAGGATGCATTTTGCATGAAGAGGAGTGAGAAAGATGTCTGAGATGCAACTAACGGAAGTAGCTCCTAGAAACAGAAAAATAAAGACTAAGTCAACGAAAACTAAAAATCCGAAGCTATTCATAGCCGTATGTACCATTCCTGCGCTACTGTTGACTCTCGTATTTATGATCATTCCAACCTTTCGGGCATTCGTTATGTCTTTTACGGATGCAACCGGGATGAGTGATGAGAACAAGTTTATCTTTCTGGATAACTATAAATATATGTTCCAAGATGAGATGTTCCTCAAAGCGCTTAGTAATACGTTCAAGCTGATGCTGGTCGTGCCGGTGGTTACCTTAGCCTTTGGCTTAGTGCTTGCTTTTCTATTGACGCAGACGAAGCTGAAAGAGCGCGGCTTTTACCGGACAGTATTCTTTTTCCCCAGCATTATCTCTTTGACGGTAGTCGGGATCATATGGTCCTTTGTATTTCATCCGAACATGGGGATCTTGAACAATATTCTCTCAAGTATTGGGCTGGATCAACTGACTATGACTTGGCTTGGGGATAGCCGAACTGCATTATGGTGCGTAGCGGTCACTCTGATCTGGCAGGCGGTTGGTTACTATATGGTGATGTATATCGCTGCTATTGATGGGATTTCTGCGGATGTGTTCGAATCGGCGACCATTGATGGTGCGGGGTATTTCCGGAAGCTTATCAGCATTACGATCCCACTGTTAAAAGAAATCATTGGTATAACCTTCGTGCTGTCCCTGGCGGGTACGATCAATTTAAGCTTTATAGTTGTAACTATCATGACTGGCGGTGGGCCGGCAGGTGGTACTACTGTGTTACTCCATTACATGTACACGCAAGGTTTCCAAAATGCGAACTTTGGATATGCCATGGCGATCGCAATCTTTACGCTTGCTTTTGCCTTTGCCCTTTCTTTTCTGTCCAGACTACTTACAAATCGAGCAGAAGGGTAGGGGAGAAGGGTGAACAGTAATCAACAGAGTCTTATAAAAATGAACATTATCAATTGGATCACTCGGCTGTTTCTGATTGTGGCTACCATTGTTTTGTTATATCCGTTTGTATGGAATCTTTTAGCCTCATTTAAGAGCAACACGGAATTTTTAACCGATCCTTTTGCCTTTCCACAAGCCTTACACTTGGATAATTATGTACGTGCTTTTCAGAAATCCAAGATGGGAAGTTATTTCCTGAATTCTATCTTTCTAGTGGTGCTTTCAACTGCGATTCTAGTTATTTTTGTGGTCCCTATAGCTTATGTATTAACAAGATTTAAGTTTTGGGGTTCCAAAATGATTCTTAATATTTATATGGCCTGTATCTTTCTTCAAGCTTCTTATATTATGGTCCCTTTATTTATTCAAGTGAATTCTTTCGGGATGCTGGACAATCGCGGGATGCTCGGTTTGATCTATGCTGTCCTTCAGTTTCCCTTTGCGATCTTTGTGTTGAGCGGATTTCTACGATCTGTCCCTAGAGATTATGAAGAAGCCGCTAAGATTGACGGTTGCGGGAATACAGGGGTACTCGTCAGAATCATTGCGCCACTGGCTAAGCCAGGAATTGTAACGGTCTGTATGCTGGCAGCGATGGGCTTTTGGAATGAGTATCCACTGGCATTAGTTCTAATTCAGACGGATAGCAAAAAAACATTACCGGTGGGCTTAGCCAATCTGTTTGAGGTTCAAAGGTATGCTACAGATTGGAGCGCACTATTTGCCGCATTGATCTTGGTACTCATTCCAACGATTCTCCTATATGTGGTAGGACAAAAACAATTGCTCCAAGGCATAAGCGCTGGCGGAATTAAGGGCTGAACAACAAAGTCATGGAGGGAATTTGTGTGGATAAAGGAAGATTTACACTACCTGGTGAAACAGGAATGGAAGAGGTCATAGCTGATCTTGTAGAGAGATGGGGCGTAGATGCTGTACGTGACAGTGATGGCACGAGTCTATCGCAGGACATTCTTGATATGGGTCTGCAAATCTATTCAACGCTATGTCTGGTGCGTGAGGACAACGAGTGGGCAAAGCAGCATCCACAGTATAGACAGCAGATTTATCTGATGTCTGCACCATTGATTGTGACATCGAAGGTAAACACCATCGATATTATGGCAGATTTTTTTGCAGATCAATTTGTTCCTAACATAGATGTAGATATTAAAAAGTATTGGCAGGTTGTAAACCGGACCACAGGAGAAATAGTACCTTCGGCACATTGGAGTTACGCAGAGGGGATCGTCACGCTTGAGCAGGCGGAACAGTTTCACAAATATACCGTCAGTTTCTTGGCCTATCAGATTTGGGAACCGGTCTCTATGTACAATCACATCACGAATAACTGGACGGAAGAGCATCGCTTACCACTGGATGTTCGTTATCCCGAGGCTCAAGAGCAGGTATTGAAGGTGCTGAAAGATTGGCTAGCAAAGCATCCGAAGACTGATATCGTTCGTTTTACTACCTTCTTTTATAATTTTGACTTGATTTTTAATAAGGAAGGTAAGGAGAAGCAAGTTAATTGGTTTGGCTATCTAAGCTGCGTAAGTCCATTAGCATTAGATCAGTTTGAACAAGCCTATGGATATCGTCTGACTGCGGAAGATTTTGTGGATCAGGGACGATATAACACACCGTTTAAGAATCCGACGTCAAGGTATTTGGACTGGATGGAATTTAATCAGAAATTCATTGCAGGTTATGCCAAACAATGTGTTGATATGGTGCATGATTTTGGTAAGAAAGCGATTATGTTCTTTGGGGATCACTGGGCAGGCACAGAGCCTTATGGTAAATATTTTTCCCAGATTGGGCTAGATGCGGTGGTTGGGGCTGCCGGAGATGGGGTTACGACCCGTATGATCGCGGATATTCCGATTAAGGATACTGAAGCCCGTTTCTATCCTTACTTTTTCCCAGATGTATTCTTTGAAGGTGGAGATCCTGTTGGGGAGTCCATGCCGATCTGGATAAAATGTCGCCGGGCACTTATGCGTAAATCGGTTGGAAGAATGGGGTATGGCGGATATCTAAGTCTGGCGTACCAATTCCCTAATTTCATTGATCATGTGACGGAGATCGCGGCTCAGTTTAAAGGCATTCATGCAAATGCTGAAGGGACTCAGCCATATAAAGCTTCGTTTAAAGTGGCGATTCTTAATACTTGGGGCTACATCCGTTCTTGGCAGACACATCAGGTGGCTCACTCTTTATGGAATCAAAGATGTTATTCCTACATAGGGGCACTGGAATCGCTCGCAGGACTGCCTTTCGACATTGAATTTATAAGCTTTGATGATATTCGGCAACACGGGATTGATCCTAGTATCGGTGTGATTATTAATGCAGGTGATGTTCATACTTCTTGGAGCGGTGACGATCACTGGAGCGACCCGAAAGTGGTGGCAACGCTTCGCGAATGGGTGCATCAAGGCGGCGGCTTTATTGGAATTGGTGATCCAACGGCTTATGAGCATCAAGGGGTTCTCTTTCAACTGGCAGATATTTTAGGTGTTCAAAAGGAAATGGGTTTTACAGCAAGCGTTAATAAGCCTAAGGTAACGCCAGTAAAGGAGCATTTCATTACGGAAGATTTGGAAGGCGACATCGATTATGGTGAAGGGATGACCATGATCTATCAAGCAGAGACTGGCGCTGAAATATTGGATGTGCAGGACAAAAGCTGCAATCTTGCTGTGAATTCAGTTGGGGACGGTCGAGGCGTTTATATTGCAGGGCTGCCGTATAGTATCCAGAATACTAGATTATTGAGCCGGGCGATCTTTTGGGCTGCACATCAAGAGGATCAATTGTATTCTTGGTTCTCAGTGAATCCGAATGTAGAGTGTCATGCCTACCCTGAGACTGGGCGCTTTTGTGCAGTGAATAACACAGCGGAGACCCAGAAGACGACGATCCTGATGGAGAATGATATGAGACTGGAGCTGGAATTGAACGGAATGGAAAGTGTGTGGCTGGATATGAATTCTATGAGGGCATACATTTAAGGAGTCCGTCGTAGCTACGGAGAATATTTGGACTTCCGGCCGCTGTTGTCTCCAAATTTCCTGAATTGTACCGCTTCGATAGAGTAATTGAGGAATTTCTCCCTGAAATTCCGGGATTTTTGGTCATTAGACTACTAATCAGGGAAAACCTCCCTAAAGTTTAGCTGATTCGATAGCAATTAAAGGGATCCCCCTTATTATTAGGGAGTTTTTCCCTAATTAGTTTAGAGCCGCCCCCTTCTTCAATTTTTCAGGGAAGGGGGCTTTTGCTTTTTAAGCATAAGCATGAATCCATCAACCGCAATGTTTTTGGCGAGTTCTTCTTACTTGGATTGAGATGTTCTGGGGTTTCCGTATCTAGAGAATCCGGGACAACTTACGATACGCCCGCGGAGAAATCCCCTCATTCGCCGTGAATACCCTGCTGAAATAATGGATATCGGGATAACCGACCTGATCGCCCACCCGTTCAATCGGCCAATCCGTTTCCCGCAGCAGCTTACGCGCTTCCCTATGCCGGATCGAGCGGAGGTATTCCCCGGGGGGCATACCTGCGACCTCACGAAAGAGCTTGGCAAAGTGGTCCTCATGCATATTCATGGATGTGGCCATGGATTTATTGGTCCAGCGTTCTGCTAACCGCTCTTCTATCTCATCGATTAATGCTCTGAGCCGCTCGGTGTGAACCGAAGATTTAGCAGCATCCCGGGAGTTTTGCGTTCGAAGCAGCGAAGTCAGAATGCCGAGTAGTAGCCCTCTACAGACCCACTCATAGCCAGCAGGCCGCATGGTGAATTCATGAACGAGTTGTTCCATGGCATGAACACATTCGGGAGGCGGAGAGTAGATCGGTTCTTGTGACAATGGCATGAAAGGAGCGGTCACGGCTTCAAAGGCGAATTTATCGTCCATTACTTCTTCCTCATTAACTACCATATCTTCCTCATGTGTAATAATGGATTCCCCAAAGAAATCAAAATGGATACCAATAAGCTTGGTGTCAGAATCCGACAGGATCGCATTCTGATGATATACCCCAGCTGAGAGAAAGATTAGCTGCCCAGCGTTCAGTACATATTCCACCGTATCCATCTTTGTTAATAATTTGCCCTGGCGAACATAGAGTAACTCGTAGTCATATAGCCTTCTTCTTGGAAAGGTGCAAGGAGGAAGGGTCTGCAATTGTGCATAGTGAATTCCGGGTGACCAATCACGAGAGGGCACCTGTTTTCTAAGTGGATAAGAGGGATCTTTGTCAGACATGGCACTGCCTCCTTGATGTTTAATAGAACATATCGGAATAATGCAAAAAGTCTCTTTTTTTCCTAAATAAATCGAACTTTGAATCTATTATAATATAAATAAATAAAGGATAGAAGTACATCTAAGTCTAGGGAGTCGAAAACGGAAAACAACAAATTTGAGGAGGGCTCAAATGAAAAAGGGAATAAACATCTGGTCGTTTCGCGAAGGAACAGAAATTAAAGAATGTGTACGTCTAGCCAAAGCTGCTGGATTTGAAGGGATCGAGCTGTCCTTGAACGAGTCAGGTGAGCTTGGTCTGCAAACCACTGAGAAGGAGGCGCGTATTCTTCGTGATTCCATTGATGAAACAGGTCTAGAGATCGCGGGGTTGGCAACAGGGCTATATTGGTCTTATGCGATGACTAGTGAATCTGAAGCGAATCGAACCAAGGCAATCGACGTATGCAAAAAGCAACTGGAGCTGGCGGCTGCGCTTGGTGTAGATACGATTCTTGTCATCCCTGGCGCTGTTGGTGTGGATTTCATCGAGGGCTGTGAGGTTGTTGATTATGAAAAAGCTTATGATAGAGCACTGGAAGCGATTAGTCATTTAGCCAAGGATGCTGAGCAAGCGGGCGTTTCTATTGGTCTCGAAAATGTGTGGAATAAATTCTTGCTGTCTCCGCTTGAATTACGTACTTTTATTGATACGGTCGGTTCCAGTTATGTAGGTTCCTATCTTGATGTTGGGAATATCGTGCATTCCGGTTATCCAGAGCAATGGATACGGATTCTAGGCCATAGAATCAAGAAGGTGCATTTCAAGGATTACCGTCGGACGGCTGGTGGGCTTCACGGATTTGTTGATCTGCTCGCCGGGGATGTGGATTATCCAGCAGTTATGAAAGCGCTTGAAGATATTGGATACAACAATTATGTTACCGGTGAAATGATACCGTCATACACACATTATACGGAGCAAATTATTTTCAATACTTCTGCAGCTATGGATGCCATTCTCGGACGTACCACTTTCAAAGCTTTAGCGGGGGAGGCTTCACTATGTTAAGAATAGGTTTGATTGGTTTTGGATTTATGGGCCGGATGCATTTTGATAATTATGTTCGCTTAACGGAAGAGGGACATCCCATCGCCCTGAAAGCTATCTGTGATTTGCGAATTGAGGAATTAAAAGACGGTAAGGCGGACGGCAATATGAGTACCGCTCGGGAAGTGTATGATTTAACAGCTTACAGTCTCTATGATGATCTGGAGAAAATGATATCGAATGAGGAACTGGATATGATCGATATTGCAGTTCCTACTTACCTGCATGCTGAAATGGCTTGTTCGCTGCTGGAACGAGGATATCATGTCTTTTGTGAGAAGCCGATGGCTAGAACTTCAGTAGAAGCGCAGAAAATGGTAGAAGCAGCGGAGCGCAGTGGAAAGAAATTGATGATCGGACAGTGCCTTCGTTTTTGGCCAGGGTATGAGTATTTGAAAGAAGTTGTGGAAACTGAGCAATTTGGTAAAGTGACGGAAGGGTATTTCTATCGTGGTTCAGGAGCTCCTAAAGATTGGTTTCTGGATGAGAAGCTAAGCGGTGGATGCATTGTGGATATGCATATTCACGATACGGATATGATTAACTATCTGTTCGGCAGACCGGACAAAGTATCGACCTTAGGACGGAACGTTCTGCCGGGAAGTGGCTATGACATAGCGTCTACACACTATTTTTATAAGGACGCAAAAGTGATCAATGCTCAGGTGGACTGGACGCTGGAGGGCGACTTTGGTTTCTACATGGGGTACAGGGTTAACTTCGAGCGAGGAAATGTTGTATTTGATGGTAGTGAAGTCAAGGTGAATCCTAATAATGGAGCAGGCTTTATGGTGGAGCTTTCGCCGGATGCGGGTTACTATAGAGAGCTGGTCTATTTCCTGAATGCGATTATTCAAGATAAGCCTATTGTCATTTGTACGCCGGAAAGTGCAGCCGAATCTTTGGAAATCATAGAGGCGGAAGTACAGTCAGCGAATGCCGAAGGGGAATGGATTATACTTAACTAGCAGGATATAGAGTAAGCATAGGCGTGACTGAAGGAAAGATCATTGTAGATGATTTCTCCAGTCACGTCTTTTTGGCATGCATTCTCGCCTAACCTTTATTGCGCTGGAATTTTGTATTGTCCCTAGCATAGTGTGATACAGAGCCGTCATATCTTCTTAGCCGTACTTGTTTATCGGAGAACTGTTCAACAATTCCTGAGGCTACCTCAGAATACATACCATCAGGATCAAGCTGCAGGGCAGTGATATAAGTTTGGGATAAAGCGGCTATAAAAAAATCAATGTTTTTATTAAGTGTATGTGGCATGGTATTCCCTCCGGTGATATCTTCAACATTATGAATATAAATAATCCTAAGGAACTATTTTACCACGATTTGCGGATGATTTTGAGGAGGAATTACTTGATTTGGGTCAAAAATATGCGAAATTTGGTCTGGTTTGAAAAGAAACCTGCGGACGGATATGATTTATGTAGTGAAAGGATGATCGCCAAATGACAGAACAGCTACAAAGAGCCAAGGAGTTATACACACAATTTCTGGGTCATTTTTTGGATATGCATAAGGCAGGTTTCCTTAAGGAATATAAGAGTTTTGAAATTCCTAGAGAACAAGAGATAGAATGGCTCAATGAAATGGCCTTGGCGTACGCCGGGCAGTTGTCGATCCGAGATTGGGATGCAATTAATGCACTTGACGCTTTATCGAGAAACTATCAAGACAGCTGGATTGTGGAGAGGGTATCTTCTTTTGCCTCGAGGAATATGATGAGTGCGGATAGCCTGGTTAGATTGATCTACACAGAGAAACTGGTTGGAATTATTGGCTCCCATAAACAAGTGATCTCAAAGGAGCTGTTATTTGGGGCCTGCAAAGTTGCTGTACAAATCCTCGAAAATGTAATTTCACAGCCGATGGTCATTGACCCTGGACATGAGCTTAAGGAGCTTGGCCTTAAAGATAAGAGAGCTTTGAACAGTCGTGCAGAGCAAAGCTTAGAACAGGTGAAGGTGCTAATTAATTAACCGTTGGAGGGGAAATATGAGATTACTTGTAGCTCAACCCAATCATGAGCCCCATTTGGAGCAGCTTTTGAAGGAACTAAAAGAACCGGATTCTTTTGACGCGGTGTTGTATCCGGAAGGTTATGTTGCAGATGAAGCCAGTGTGAGGACCTTATGTGAACTAGCCAAAACGTATAACAAGCTAATTATTACAGGATATAGGAACAGTAATAATAAGGATAGAGCGCTAATCATTCATCCTTCCGGGGACATCATTTTGGAACGAGCCAAATCTCCGATGGATAAACAGCTGTATCGCCCGTCTATAGTGGAAACGGAAGGTCTCAGGTTTGGTTATTTGCTATGTGTGGAACTGCTGCAAGGATACGTTGGTTTGGAGGGGCAAGCAGAGTCGTTGGATTTCATCGCGCATCCGATTGGGGTAGGCATGTTCAGTGAAGAACAGTTTGCATTATGGATCGAGGAAGCCACTAGAATTGCCGTGAAATATAACACGATGATTATGGGGACAAGCCATGCGGACGGATCTTACCGAAATTGTGGCATCTCGATTCCCATCTCTTATTGGATTGACGCTACCGGAGAACCTATTTATATTTCGAGCAATGATACGAGAAGTCGCATTATTAATCTCAAGACAAGGCAGGTTGATATTCTTAATTTAGGGAGCGGCTGAAGTTGACATACAGTTGTCAAATTGGGTGTGCTACGATTCCATTACAGATTAAATCTGATGATCTATAGAAGAAAAAGAGGGATACACCATGGCTGAACCTTTAAAAGCAATGTACAATGAACAATTTCTGCATCATTTCGGCGAAAAGATTCGCAGTGTACATAGTGTATTTGACACAGATGCGTTTGTGATGTCGGCTATGACGGAACCTTGGGAAACACTCGAACTGAAGGCAAGGATGCGGCGGATTACAGAGACATTGGGAAATCATTTACAGCTTCCTTATGAGGATGCGCTGGCGATTTTGACCGCTATTACTGAGGATTGTGTGGGATTTCCATACTTGATCTTTCCGGATTTTGTAGAGGTATTTGGTCAAGGGGCTGAGCATTGGGAGCTATCTATGCAGGCGCTGGAAAGGTTCACACCAAAGTCGTCAGCAGAGTTTGCAGTTAGACCCTTTCTCTTGCGTGAACCGGAGCGGATGATGGCGCAAATGCTAGTATGGTCCAAACATCCCGATGAGCATGTGCGCCGGTTAGCAAGTGAGGGTTGTCGCCCTCGTCTGCCATGGGGACAGGCGCTCCCGATGTTTAAGCTTGATCCAGCCCCGGTGCTGCCTGTACTTGAGCAGCTTAAGGCGGATTCTTCCCTATATGTGCGCAAGAGTGTAGCCAACAATTTGAACGACATTGCGAAGGATCACCCCGAGGTGGTGCTTGAAACCGCTCGACGCTGGATAGGGACAAATGCCCTCACGGACTGGATTGTGCGGCATGGTTGTCGTTCTTTAATCCGTAAAGCGAATCCGGAGATTATGGCTTTATTCGGATATGCAGAGCAAACAGATGAAGCAACACCCCTAATAACGAGTGCTTCTATCACGATTGATCCTACCCTATTGCGAATTGGAGAAGACTCTGAATTACAATACAAACTTCAAGTTTGTGAAGGAACTCCTGCCCGTGTTCGAATAGAATATGGCATCTATTTCGTGAAGGCTACAGGTCGAACCTCTCGTAAATCTTTCTTACTTTCGGATAAAACAGTACCTGGGGGTACAATTCTGTCAGGTAAACGGACGCATCGTTGGGCGAATTTAACCACTCGTCGTCATTATCCCGGGGAACATCGGATTGTATTGTTGGTTAACGGGCGGGAAGTTGCAGATACGTTGTTGAAACTTGAGGGGGGGCAGTAAATGAAAAAAGAAGTATTGATTTTTATTTCTAATGGATATGCGGATTGGGAAGCTGGCTATATAAGTGCCGAACTAAACAAGCCAGAAAGTGAATACAAAGTGAAGACAGTTTCTTTAAATAGCGACAATGTACAATCTATGGGCGGATTTACTGTTATTCCAGATTATCATCTAGACAATATCCCCTCCCAGTTTGAAATGTTAATTTTAATTGGGGGTACGGGCTGGAAAGATAATTCAGCGATTACTCCAGTGATTGAAAGTTGTATACAGAATAGAACTCCTATAGCTGCTATATGCGATGCATCAACCTTTTTGGCAGAACATGGATATTTAGATAACATTCCTCACACTGGAAATTCATTAGATTACTTAAAAGAGTTCGCTCCTAATTATAAAGGACAGGCAAATTTTTTAGAAAAACAGACCGTTTCCAGTGACGATATCATTACTGCAAATGGTACGGCGGCATTGGAATTTACAAGGGAAATCTTGAAGAAGTTAAAGGTAATGCCATTAGAAAAAGTTGATGGATGGTATCACTTTTTTAAAAATGGATTTTATCAGGAATAATAAAAAAATGCTCTCCAGTCTGATTGAACTGGAGAGCATTTTTTTGAAATATAAGAGGTGTAGCTGCTTCCGCTTGAGCGACAACCTTATTGTTTCACTTCTGTAACACCCGTAACTTTTCCTTGATCCGAGGTGTCGAAGGTGGATTGATACTTAGCATCTGTGAAGTAAACATTCCCTTCAACCGTTGCATTTACTAAGCTGAAGCCTTCCGCTTCTACGTACACATCACCAATAAATGTGCCGCCTTGAATACGGGCATTTTTACTTTTGATCGTAAGTTTTGGTGCTGTTAGTTTATAAGAGTTAGTGATATTGTGATTTGCATCTTGTGTGTAGAGAGCGATTTTTCGAGCAGGTTCATCTTTATTCGTGAATTGTCCGTCCAGCACGAGATCCTCGGTGAAGGTTAAGTCTTTCAGCGTAGCAGCAATCCAAGTACCGTCCGCACTGATAGCCTTTTTAAAGGCCTCTTCATTATCTACTACCGACGCTGAGGTTACAGCATCAGTGGTGTTATTAGTGTTGCCAGCGTTATTGGTGTTACCAGGTGTAGTAGTGGCGGTAGGGGTAACGTTGGCATTGTTATTGGTTGAGTTTCCGCATCCGACCAACAGCACAATTGCAAATACTGCGGCTACGCTTGCTATCTTTCTCATCTGTATAACCTCCCTGAGTAATTGTACTGATATCCTACGAGCTTAATATAGACTGATTAGTTAGTATTAATGTGGTGTAAGCACAAACGCTTACCGTCCTTGAGGGACGCTGAAGGTATTTCTGCTTGTGGACACAATAATATTTACCGATCATTCTACAAATGGTAATATAGGCCTGGACATCTCTGGCGTATAGTATGACCTGGAAAATATGAATTATTCGAAGAAATTCACGAAAAATAACATTCTGCTTTTGGTGAAGAAGCATTTTAGATTACAATAAGTTAAGGCGGAAAAGGAGCTATACCAATGGCTAAACAGAAATATTATGTAGTATGGGAAGGCAAGCAACCGGGAGTCTATAGCACTTGGGCAGAATGTCAGGCGCAGACGGATCATTATACCGGAGCTAAATATAAATCTTATGAATCTAAAGCGGCAGCAGATGCGGCTTACAAAGCAGGTTGGAAAGGCAATTGGGGAACTGGGGCATCGGCAACCAGTGCGGCTAAATCTAAGGGGAAAAATTCTTTTAAACGAAGCGCTACAGTGGAGACTTCAGCGGAAATCGATTACGACAGTATTTCTGTGGATGTAGGTACGCGTGGCAATCCGGGTCCTGTCGAATACAAAGGCGTGGATACACAAACTGGAGATATTATTTTCTCTTGTGGGCCGATTAAAAAGGGCACTAATAATTTAGGTGAATTTTTAGCGATTGTGCATGCCTTGGCGCTCCTGAAGAAAGAGGGAAGTAATAGAACGGTCTACAGTGACTCTGTGAATGCAATGAAATGGGTAAAGCAGAAGAAGGTGGCTACAACCTTGCCACGCGATGCTTCAACAGAGGAAATATGGGTGCTTATTGATCGGGCAGAACGTTGGTTGCAAACCAATACATATGACAATAAAGTGCTAAAGTGGCAGACCAAAGAGTGGGGCGAAATCAAAGCAGATTATGGTCGGAAATAGTTGCAGTAAGGCTCTGGGTTTCGGCTAGAGGAGGAGAATTGGGGATGTTTGGAAACGATTGGGATGAGGTATTACAGAATGAAATGCAAAAGCCCTATTTTCTGGAGCTAATGGCTAAGCTAGATAGTGAATATAAGGAACACACAGTCTATCCGCCAAAAGAATTATTGTTTACGGCGTTAAAGCTTACGCCTTATAGCGCGACACGGGTCGTTATTCTGGGACAGGATCCTTACCATGGAGCGGGACAAGCTCACGGTTTAAGCTTCTCAGTAAATCCGGGGGTGCGTATACCCCCTTCTCTGCGTAATATTTATACGGAGCTAAATGAGGATATCGGTGTTCCGATTCCAAATCATGGTTCTTTAATGGGATGGGCAGAACAGGGAGTGCTTATGCTCAACTCGGTATTAACGGTACGTGAGGGAGAGCCGAATTCTCATAAAGGTCTAGGCTGGGAGACATTCACAGACACCATAATGAAGAAGTTAAATGAAAGAACTACGCCGATAGTTTTTATTTTATGGGGAAGTCATTCGCAAAAAAAAGGCGCCTTCATAGACCAAAGTCGTCATGAGGTGATTCAATCTCCACATCCGAGCCCGCTTTCGTCGTATCGTGGATTTTTCGGTAGTCGACCTTTTTCGAAGGTTAATCAGTTTTGGGAGTCGAAGGGAATGAAAGGGATCGATTGGTTCATTTCGGACTTATAGCTAATGGGATGTTGGGAAGGGGGAGGGAGCTATGAAGCATTGGGTTGGTAAACCGGTTATCATGTACTGCGGCGACGAACCTTACACGATCATGAAAGGCATTCTGCGCAAATGGGATCTTTCCGCTTCTGTAGCGGTCATCGGTCATCAGGAAATTGCTGTGCCATTTCGGGATATTGTGGTCATCAAAGCTTTGGCTCCTAGAGAAAGAGCACTGCCTCCAGTCTTGCATTCTGTGGGTTATGTGATGAGGGAACGGCAGCAATTTGATAATGCAGTATATTTTAAATCGGCTGTAAGTGTCTGGAAAGAAGATCGGCTGATTGCTCTGAATACGACCATCATTTCGCATACCAAAGGTTCAGTTACACTTCAAGATGGACAGAACCTTATGAAAGGCAATCACATATTTGTAGTTCGTTCCTTACGAGGTTAATTTCAGTAATCCTATAAAGAAGCACAAAAAGGTACATCTCTAATCGGAGACGTACCTTTTTTTATTAATGGAACTTCATTCCGTCGTAAGTGCTATAGATTCTCATGCTTGAGAGGCTCAGCCTCTTCCTCTCGATCTGCAACAATAATCTCATACACTCGTAAAAAAATTATTTTGGCAATCATATAAACGGGCAGCGCAATAAGCACACCAATAATACCGTAAAAATCCCCACCTATAAGAACAAGAAGGACCGTGGTCAGTGGATGCACATCTAATGATTTGCCGTAAATGATCGGTGAGAGTACATTATCTTGGATTTGCTGTGCAATGAATATGACGACCAGCGACCATATCGCCATCGTGGGTGATTCAATGAATCCAACAATAACTACGGGTACTCCCGCAAGGAAAGAACCCACATAAGGAATGAAATTGAGCGGTATTGAAATGATTGCCAGCAATAGCGAATAAGGGAGACCTATGATAAGGAAACCGATATACAACATAATACCGAGTACGACGTTTAGCACCACGCGTGTGACAATGAAACTGCTCAGTGCGCTGTCGATATCCCCGAACATCTCTTTACCTTCCTTACGGTATTTTCTAGGGATTAAGCCTTGTAGTTTTGGTGATAGCTTATAGTCATCTTTTAGCATGTAATACAGAATGATGGGCAAGGTAGCGATTAGAATAACAATGCTGGAAACTACGCCGATCAAATTAGACATCGAATTGGTCACCCAAGTAATAGCCTCGCTAAGATATTCTGATATACGGGCAGCTATGTCGGAGTCCCCTTGGAAAAACCGTGACAATGTCGGATTATCCTTTAATGCATTGAACTGATCCTGTAGTCCCTCAACGAGATAAGGAGTGTTATCAATAAAGTTCTGAATTTGTTCTTGCAGCGTCGGCCAGACTAAAATCCAGAAGAGGATAAACAATCCGGCAAACAGGAAATAAATGAGCAGGATGGAGAAGGCCCTGTTTAATTTTCTTTTCTCAAGAAGCCTTACTAAAGGTCGTAACAAGTAGTACATGAAACCTGATAGTACCATAGGAACGAGTAATAATCTGATAATGGCAGCCAGTGGTGCGAATAGAAACATTACTTTGGAGCCCAAGTACAAAATAAGTAAAAAAGCGATAATAGCAAGACTTGTCCGAAAATATTTCTGTTGTTGCAATAGGAACATCCCCCAAGTTTAAAATAATAATCTATGTAGTTTAATAACCCTAATTCACATGTCTTGATTCAAAAATGTGCTTTACTCCCCTTTAGGTAGTTCTTGGCATATCCGTGGAGGGTGTTCATATGGCTAAGGCTACGCCAAGTAAGAGGTCACAACTCATAACCATAACATCATCATTTCGATTCTTGGGGGCTTCGTAGATTATCTTAACTTCCGTCTAGAAGGTTTCTTTGTGGATAGGGTGAATATTTCTGGCACTTCAATTTCGCCTCCGGTTTCCTTCGTAACTTGTCTCGCCTTGACGAGAGATAAAAAAGCAAAAAATTCCCCTAAAGTGGCCAGTGCGGCAGCAATGATTTCATAATCTTCAGCGCTTAATTCTGCATTTTCCTCACTAGTGCCGTTCCCGTTGTTATTTCCACTACTATTTCCATTACGCTTAGTGTTGCTGTTACCGCCCATTTTTTTGTTGTTTCTTCCGTTGGCCATTTCTGATCACCCGCTTTTTCCTATATGTAGTATTAATATGTTTTAAACTCCAGTGATGAGATAGGCAATTGGTATGTAATTTTCTAATGGGCCTGTTTCACCTTGGACGTAGGATGAAATCATTCCATTTATTACATTTTCCCGAAGCATCATTTTTAATGTTAAAGCGCTTTACAGATGATGAAAACGCTGTTAAAATCATAAACGAGCACAAATGATCAATAACAGTCATATATAATCAAATAATGGTCATGAAATTCCAAAGATAAGCGCATTTAATAAATGGGACAGCACTGTAAATAAAAGGAGCGAACCACGATGTTGTTTGAGGAAGAAAGAAAACAAAGAATCGTGCTATTTGTGGAAAAGAATTCAAGAGCTTCGGTACAGGAGCTAAGTCAGGAACTGGGCGTATCGGAGTCTACTGTGCGCCGTGACCTGAAAGAGCTTGAAGAAGCCAAGTTGCTGAAACGAACGCACGGGGGTGCAGTATCCCTGCAGAGCGTTAACTTTGAGGCGGCTTATCCAGATAAGGAAGATCGATTGTTGGATGAGAAGCAGAGGATAGCACGCAAGGCTGTAGAGATGATTCAGGAAGGCGATGCTATTCTGCTGGATGCTGGAACCACAACGCTTCAGATTGCTAAAGAGCTGAGGGCTTTTTCTAATATAAAAGTCATTACGAATTCAATTATGGCGCTTAATGAACTGCGGGATTGTCGCAATATAGAAGTCTCAATTACAGGCGGAATGTTGCGACCGGATACATTGGCTTTTGTAGGACCGATGACTGAGCGCTCTTTAGAGATGGTAAGAGTGGATAAAACATTTCTTGCAACCAACGGATTAGACTTAAGAGAAGGAATCACTACACCTAATATGCTTGAAGCAGCGACCAAGCGTAAGATGATCTCGGTTGCAAAGCAAGTAATTCTTCTGGCTGATCATAGCAAGCTCGGTCAAGTATCCTTCTGTAAGGTTGCCGACGTGACGGAAATGGATCACTGCATTATTGATTCTGGTGCATCTGACAAGTTCATCCGTGAGATTACGCAAATGGGTGTGGATTTCTCGCTGGTATGACCCTAGGTGGAGGCTGTTCTACGGTTAGAAAATGTTTTAATTTGAGTGGTATGGAATCATTGTAAGATCGTTTGGAGAAATTACATTTGCCGCATGTTTAGCCGGTAATCTATGGCTTAGAAAACCAAAATAATTGAGGGATAATTATGATCTATACAGTAACGCTTAATCCTTCCATCGATTACATCGTGGAAGTTGAAGATTTGAGACTAGGTGGCTTGAACCGGATGAAACGTGATTTGAAGCTTCCTGGAGGTAAAGGGATCAACGTATCACGCGTGTTAAATCAGCTTGAGGTTCAGAATAAAGCTATAGGCTTCCTTGGTGGATTCACTGGACGATATATTGAGGAATGGTTGCGGAAAGAGTCGATTTCAAGTGATTTTGTATTTGTTTCTGATGATACCCGAATTAATATCAAGCTTAAGCATGGAGAGGAAACGGAGATTAATGGTGCAGGGCCTGTCATCCGAGATACGGAGGCAGAGGCATTATTACAGAAGATGGCTGTTCTGAATGCAGGTGATGTTGTGATATTGTCCGGAAGTGTTCCTCCTTCACTGGGTGCTGATTTCTATGACAGGTTGATATCTGTATGCAAGCAAAGAGAGGCCGAATTTGTCATTGATACTACAGGTTCAGCGCTAAAAAAGGCACTTCCTCATCAGCCGTTGCTCGTTAAGCCTAATCATCATGAGCTTGCAGAGCTATTCGGCGTTACGATAGAGACTAAGGAAGAAATTATTACTTATGGTCGTAAGCTGCTCGAAGCTGGCGCGAAGCATGTGTTAGTTTCAATGGCTGGTGAAGGTGCCTTGTTCATTACGGAACAGGGGGTATACCACGCCAATGCTCCAAAAGGAGCAGTAAAAAATTCTGTAGGCGCAGGCGATTCTATGATCGCTGGATTCGTTGGCACATTTTCTTTGACTGGAGATTTAATGGAAGCTTTCCGTGCAGGTGTTGCCTCAGGCAGCGCAACAGCTTTCTCTGATGACCTGGCAGATAGAGAATTCATTGAGCAACTGAGACCGCTGATCAACATCTCAGAAGTGTAAGCTAACAGCATTCAAAGTACTCAAGGGAGTTGGAAGAAATGAGAATTACGGATTTGATGATAAAAGAAACAATGATTATGGATTTAAAAGCAACCACTAAAGAAGGAGCAATTGATGAATTGATTGCCAGTCTTGCCGCAAGTGGTCGTATCAATGATCCTGTTCTATTTAAAGAGATGATCCTGAAGCGTGAAGAGCAGTCCAGTACTGGGATTGGTGGCGGTATCGCAATGCCACATGCCAAGACTAAAGCGGTGAATGAAGCGACAGTTGTGTTTGCCAAAAGTGCGACGGGCGTGGAATTCGAATCACTTGATGATGAACCGGCTCGGATCTTCTTTATGATTGCCGCCCCAGAAGGAGCGGGCAACATGCATCTTCGTACATTGGCCTCGCTGTCCAGGCTGTTGATCGATAGTGAGTTCATTGAACAGCTGATGAATACCCGAACTCCAGATGAGGTATCCGCCTTGTTCGATGCGAAGCAGGCCGAAGGGGAAGCCAAGGAGAAAGAGAGCGAAGCTGCTGAAGCTGCCAAGAAGTCAGAACCTGAAAAGCTAATCGTCGGCAACCCAGATTCCCAAGCATTCGTCGTAGCTGTTACTGCTTGTCCTACTGGAATTGCGCATACCTTTATGGCTGAAGATGCGCTCAAGAAGAAGGCTCTGGAAATGGGAGTTAATATCCGTGTAGAGACAAATGGTTCAGAAGGTGCCAAAAACATCTTAACACCCGATGAGATTCGGCGTGCAAGTGGTGTAATTGTGGCAGCAGATAAACAAGTGGAAATGGCTCGTTTTGATGGCAAGCCAGTACTGCAAAGACCGGTTAGTGACGGTATTCGCAAATCGGAAGAGCTCATTCGCAAAGCAATGAACGGCGATGCACCGATTTACCATAATGAAGGTCGTAGTGGTAATGAAGGAGAGTCCAAAGAGAAATCAGGCAGTATCGGCAGTAAAATATACAAGGACTTGATGAATGGTATCTCCCACATGCTGCCGTTTGTAGTCGGCGGTGGTATTCTGCTGGCGATCTCCTTCCTGATTGAACAAGTTGGTGGAGAGAATCACCCTCTATTCCAGCTGCTGCAGACGATTGGTGGCGGTGATGGTGCCTTCCATTTCCTAATTCCGGTTCTTGCTGGATTTATTGCGATTAGTATCGGTGACCGTCCAGCTCTGATGCCAGGTATGGTTGGCGGTTATATGGCCTTGAATTCCAATGCTGGATTCCTCGGCGGTCTGGCTGCAGGTTTCTTGGCTGGTTACGTTGTTATCGGTCTGCGCAAAGTGTTTGCGGGTCTGCCAAAAACGCTCGACGGATTAAAGCCGATTCTGTTATATCCGGTATTTGGTCTATTAATTACCGGTGGATTGATGTATTACCTGTTCGATCCGATCTTTAGCTGGATGAACGTAGGGCTCATTAATTGGCTTAACGATCTTGGAACGGTTAATGCAGTAATTCTGGGTCTGGTTCTTGGTGGAATGATGGCTATTGATATGGGAGGTCCTTTCAATAAAGCGGCCTACACTTTTGCCATCGGGGTATTCACTACCAGTGGAAATACTAACGGATTTATGATGGCGGCTGTAATGGCAGGCGGTATGGTTCCTCCACTTGCAATAGCCCTTGCTACTACCTTCTTCAAGAATAAATTTACAGAATCAGAACGTAAATCAGGGTTAACAAACTATGTATTGGGCTTATCGTTCATTACAGAAGGGGCGATTCCATTCGCCGCTGCCGATCCACTGCGTGTTCTGACTTCTTGTATCTTAGGTTCAGCCGTAGCTGGTGGTCTCACTCAGTTTTGGAATATCAACGTTCCAGCACCGCATGGTGGGATCTTTGTAGCCGCGCTTTCGAGTCATGCGTTGTTGTTCCTACTGGCCGTTCTGATCGGATCTGTTATTTCCGGATTAATGCTCGGATTATGGAAGAAACCTCTTGAGGCAAAGTAATAAAATAAATAATTTGAACTGCTGGGTGCCAGACGCTTCTTCTGGTACTCGGCAGTTTTTTGAAATATAAGAATTTTTATGCATACGCTAAAAACTATTCTTCTATTTTTGCAGAAACGATCATCGTCCCTAAGAAGAAGCCGAAGGCGATTCTTCTTACCTAAACGTTGACCACGATGCCCTCAGCCCTTGCGAGAATAATCTCCTTCATTGAGGTTTATTTTTGTATAATTGAAAATATATATATAACAAGAGGGCAAAGGAGCGAGCGAGATGATACTGCACAAGGGGGAAGTCTTGTTCCGTCAAGGGGACAGCTGCGAATTCTTATATAAGGTGAAAAGTGGGCTGTTCAAGGTAACAAGGCTTCATGAAAATGGGAACATGGTGTTGTTCAACATCTTGTATCCTGGTGAGATGGTTCCCCATCATTCACTCATTTCGCCAAAGGAGGCGCATGGAACAGCGGTTGCGATGATGAAGAGCGAGGTGGAGGCAGTTCCTTCAGCGGAATGGTATCAACAGGTACGGGATGAGCCAGGTCGAGCGATGGAAATCGCTATGTTGCTTCAAGAGAAGGTGCGTTTTATGCAGACTCGGCTAGATCACCTTACGGTTGGAACACCCGCAGAACGTATGGAACTGTTAACCCGCTGGTTCAATGACTACTCTCATGGCGCAGCACTAACAGAGCTTTTGACACAGGAGGAAATTGGGCAATTGATCGGTGTGAGACGCGAAACAGTCAATCGTTTGTTGCGTACCGTGGAGTGATTCCTGCCTATTTTTATAGTGAAGTGTTTAGAGTAGTGGATCTCCGTGGTATAATGTATTCAGAACTTATTAAATTACAGAAAGGATCAGGATACCATGTGTCCCCGAAGGACGATTCCCCAAAGGACGATTTGGAAACGTTATGATCTGTCTTATACTTAGCTTCCCTGTAGAAGGTGCGTGAACCGTTGTTACTCGACGAACCGCCTCTGCGAGGGGAAGGAGTATATATATGCGAAGGAGCAATACCTCCGGTTTTACCCGTCGTAGAGGTTGGTGGGACGTTTAGCCGCCATATACGATAAGGGGAGACCTGTATGAGGAACCACAATTACGGAGTGAATGTACTGCTCCGGTTGACAGTCATTTTGTTTGGAACATTTTTGCTTGCATTTGCTTATTATCACATCAATTTTCAGAACCATTTGTCTGAGGGCGGATTCGTAGGATTATCGCTTCTCGGCAAATACGTATTAGGAATATCACCTTCAATTTCAACTCTGCTTCTAGACGTTCCAGTACTCTTGATTGCATGGATGTTCAAAGGGAAAACGTTCGTATGCAACACCTTTGTTTCTGTAGGAGCTTTTACAATCTTTTACGGACTCATGGAACGTTATTCCGGTTTGGTCATCAACTTGCAGGGCAACTTGGCATTAGCAGCCCTTTTATCTGGCGTACTGACAGGTTTAGGCGCGGGAATTATTCTGCGAAGCGGCGGCGCAAGTGGTGGAGATGATATTTTGTCGCTGCTGATCAGTGAATGGAAGGGAATTAAAGTAGGTACAGTATTCATCATGTTGGATGTAATCGTTCTGGCATTATCACTCTTTTATATGCCTGTTAGAGAAACGATGTATACGGTGATGGCGGTAGTCGTCGCAGGTTATGTGATCACCTTTACAACCTCTTTAGGTAAACCAAAGTTAGTGAAGGCGCCAAAGATTCAGTCTACGCTGCGTAAACCGCATGATGGTACGGTAATGTGAATAAGACTGTATAAACAGCTTATTTCGGGGATATACTATATATAAGGTCAGCCAGAATTTCTGGTTGACTTTTTTTTGTTGAATAAGTGATCTCAGGGGCGTTGCTTGGACGTTTCGCTCATAACAAAGGTGGCGCACGGGATTAATCCTGTGCGCCACCTTTTTGTTAACTTAAGAATCTCTTATGCTTGTCTTTAAATCGTGAAGAGACATTTGCGACCACTTGTCCCTCTTATTTAGCCCACTGCATTCGTGATAGCTTCGCATTCGTCCGAGCAATGTCCACTATGCTCATTTTCACAGTCCTCACAGCAAATATGCTGTAGATGGCAAGCATCGTTGGCGCAGTTGATGAATTTGTCAGCGGGCTGACCGCAGTGATGGCAACGACCAACAACGATATCATCATCGGTATGATTAATCTGTACGGAGATCCGCTCATCGAAGACATAACATTTTCCATCGAACAGTTGTCCCTGTACCTCAGGGTCTTTACCGTAAGTCACAATCCCACCATCCAGCTGGTACACCTGCTGGAAGCCTTCTTTCATCATAAACCCGCTTAATTTCTCGCAGCGGATTCCGCCTGTACAGTAGGTCAGGATTGGTTTATCTTTTAGCTCGCTCATATTCTCGCGAATCCAGTCCGGGAATTCTTTGAAGCTGTCAACTTCAGGGCGGATGGAACCGCGGAAATGACCCAGATCGAATTCATAGCCGGTACGGCCATCCAGAATTACCACATCATCTCGCTGCATCATTTCATAGAAATCTTTAGGCGCCAGATGCTCTCCGGTGATCACGTTGGGGTCCAGTTCATCCTCGACCCGGAACGTCACGAGTTCCTTTTTATAACGAACGAAGATCTTTTTGAAGGCATGACCATCTGCCTCATCGATCTTGAAGACGATATCGCTGAACATCGGATTTGCGCGCAAATCCTTCATGTATTGCTCGGTTTGGGCAATCGTACCAGACAGTGTCCCGTTAATGCCTTCATCTGAGATGAGAATTCGTCCCTTTACGTCAAGCTCTTTGCAGTAAGCCAAATGCTCCTGAGCGAATTGTTCTGCATCCGGCACTTTTACAAATTTATAGTATAGCAGAATTGCATATTCCGATTGTGGTTTCATTCTTTTCACCTTTATCATTAGAATTAGACTACTAAATAAACGTTTAAGTATAAAAAGTATTGTAACATATTATCAAGCATTGACAAGAGAAACTCTTGATTCAGTAATGGTTAAAACTTGGATATTAATAAGAAAAACAGCGCAATGAATATGTCAGAATCATCATGCATATGGAGACTATTCTGCGAAATGGCGGCGCGAGTGGAGGAGACGATATTTTGTCGCTGCTGATCAGTGGATGTGGGAGTCAAAGAAGGTACTGTATTCATCATGTTGGATGCAGTCGTTTTGGTGTGATCACTCTTTTATATTCCTGTTAAAGAAACAATTTATGCGGTGATGGCAGATGGTGTAAATTGTATTTTTCGGGGATGCTACGATTAAGGTCAGCCAGAATTTTGGTTTACATTTTGCTGGATATAGGCGAATAACATGGGTTGTTATGATTGGCGAAACCGTGAATCACAACGCGTGTATTAATTTTCATTCGAAGAGTCACTTGGTGACATTAATAATAAGGAGGGACTGCGGGATGAGTGCTCACGAGATTGATTTTGTCATTATGGGCTAGGAAATTCAGTGTGTGGAGGTGCAGCTTGACCCCGGAGAGAGTGTAATTGCCGAAGCTGGAAGCTTCATGATGATGGATCAGGAAATTACGATGGAGACGATTTTTGGTGATGGTAGCGGGGGGCGCGCGGAAGCGGACTGATGGGTAAGCTGATGGGTGCCGGTAAGCGTCTGCTGACTGGGGAAAGCCTGTTCATGACCGTCTTTACACACAGTGGTTCTTATGGACGAAAAAGTGTCACCTTTGCTGCTCCATATCCAGGCAAAAATCATCCCGCTTGATCTTCAGCAATATGCCGGAAAAGTGATCTGTCAAAAGGACTCATTCCTCTGTGCGGCGAAGGGCGTCTCGATCGGTATTGAATTTCAGCGCAAGCTGGGCACTGGTTTTTTTGGTGGTGAAGGCTTTATTATGCAAAAGCTGGAAGGCGACGGTCTTGCATTCGTACACTCTGGCGGCTACGTTATGGAACGCACACTTCAACGGGGAGAGACGCTCAAGCTGGACACTGGCTGTCTTGTCGCTATGACGTCATCAGTGGATTATAATATTGAGTTTGTAAAAGGTGTCAAAACCGCGCTATTCGGCGGTAAGGGCCTGTTCTTCGCCACACTGCGCGGACCCGGCAAAGTGTGGGTGCAGTCACTGCCGTTCAGCCGTATGGCTGACCGTATTTTGTCTGCTGCCGGTAACAGCGGACGCAAAGAAGAAGGCAGTGTACTTGGTGGACTGGGCAATCTGCTGGATGGCAGATAAGGTTGTGAGTGATAGTAGAGTACAGAAATGCCCCGGATTTGAGTGAAATGGCCTTGCTGAGGCGAAAGAGGGGCATAAATGCTCTAGATTTCTGGGAAATGGCCCAAATGGAGCGAAAGAAGGGCAAAAATGCTCTCGATTTGAGTGAAATGACCCAAATGGGGCGAAAGAAGGGCAAAAATGCCCTAGATTTCTGGGAAATGGCCCAAATGGAGCGAAATAGGGGCAAAAATGCCCTCGATTTGCACGGATTGAGCAAATCCAGCCAAAAGAACGGTATAAATCCCGTAGAATGGGCCGGATCGCGTGAATCCAGCCAAATGAACGGTATAAATCCCGTAGAAATGGCTGGATCGCGTGAATCCAGCCAAAAGAACGGTATAAATCCCGTAGAATGGGCCGGATCGCGTGAATCCAGCCAAATGAACGGTATAAATCCCGTAGAATGGGCCAGATTGAGCAAATCCAGCCAAAAGAACGGTATAAATCCCGTAGAATGGGCCGGATCGCGTGAATCCAGCCAAATGAACGGTATAAATCCCGTAGAATGGGCCAGATTGAGCAAATCCAGCCAAAAGAACGGTATAAATCCCGTAGAATGGGCCAGATTGAGCAAATCCAGCCAAAAGAACGGTATAAATCCCGTAGAAATGGCCGGATCCAGTTCTAATTGCTTCAGCAAGACATTGGTTACTTATGTTCGAGATGATATCGCCGGTTGACGTTTTTTTTATCGACTCTGTGATGTCTACCGCTACTGTATCTGCAACTAACTATATAGTGAGACCCGTGAATGATTATGCTCATTCACGGGTCTTTTTTTAGAGGTTGGGATAGTTTAATTCTACCCTTAAATATCTGCCTCACGTTAAGCATGACGATCTGCCTAGCTTTACGCTGACGATCTGTCGCATAATCCCCCTAACAAATTTGACTAACCCTGTCCACGATGTATATATTATTTGGCAAACCCCTATATTGTTAAGGCTGTGACCGGAGGCATGATATGTTCAAAATATTTATTATAGAAGATGACCGTGGACTGGTAGCTCTGCTACAGGATTATTTACATAAGTTTGGATATGAAACACAGGCTGTGAATGATTTCGAGCGGGTTCGCACTCAGTTTGAGACGTTCGCTCCGCACCTGGTTCTATTAGATGTTAATTTGCCAAAATACGATGGTTATTACTGGTGCCGCCAGATTCGTGGGATTTCCACCTGCCCTATCCTTTTTATATCTGCCCGCGACGGCAAAATGGATCAGGTGATGGCGCTGGAGAACGGAGCCGACGATTATATTACGAAGCCCTTTGATTACGAAATTGCGATGGCCAAAATTAAAAGCCAGTTACGACGCGCTTACGGCACCTATGCGGGAAGCAACAATGAGCGTACCCTAACCGTTGCCGGATTGGCACTGGATGTGGAGCGACTAGTCCTTACTCGGGGAGAAGCCAAGGTGGATTTAAGTCACACGGAAGCCAAGATACTAGATGAGCTGATGCAAAAGTCGGGAACTATCGTTACCCGCGACAGACTGCTCGAAAAAATCTGGGATGATCAAGCCTTTGTGGATGAGAATACGCTTAATGTCTATGTCACCCGTGTACGTAAAAAGCTTGCCGCTCTTGAGATTACGGACGGTCTACAAACCGTTCGAGGTCAAGGCTACCGCTTGATTCCGAATTGGGGGGATGAGGGTTGAAGCTATTTTTAAGGGAGCAGATCCCATTAATTGTGGTCTATCTAGCACAGCTCATCTTGATCACACTAGTCTATCGGCTGGATGGGGGCAGTGGTGTGAGTGTTAGTCTGTACGCTGCTCTTCTCAGCACTTGTCTGCTGCTTGGCTACCTCGCTTACCGGTATATCAGCAATCGTACGTTCTATGAACGATTGGAGACTGTACCTACCTCTCTAGATGAAGCTGGCGGTCCATCACAGGATTCTCCGCTTGCCGTGAGTTTACGAGGACTACTAGGGTCACAATTCCGCCTCTACAAAAATGATTTACACAGCTACCGCCACAAGCTGGAAGAACATATTCACTTTATTAATCAGTGGGTGCATGGAATGAAGACACCGCTGTCTGTGATCCATTTGATGATTCAAGATAAAGACGGACCGCCTTTTACGGCGATAGGTGATGAACTGGATCGTCTGAAAAAAGGACTGGACACTGTACTTTATACGGCTCGGCTAGATACCTTTGAGCATGATTTTTACGTGGAACGTTTGGATTTGGAAACCCTCGTACGTAGCGTGACCTCAGAGCAGAAGCGTCTGTTCATACGTAACCGTATATTTCCCACTATTAAAATAGATGAGCGAATCGCCGTAACTACAGATGAGAAATGGCTAAGTTTTGTACTTACGCAGATTATTACGAATGCAATACGTTATACGACGGAAGTCGGCAAACATGTATATTTTCATGGGTACATACAAGAAGACAAGAGAGCAGTACTGGAGATACGAGATGAAGGCGTGGGCATCCCAGCAGGTGATCTGCCGCGTGTGTTTGATCCTTATTTTACAGGTGTCAATGGACGAACCTTTCAAGAATCCACGGGAATGGGTTTATATCTTGTAAAACAGATCTGCGGAAAACTTGGCCAAGAGGTGAGCATTTGCTCAGAAGAAGGCAAGGGCACGACCGTACGGATAGTGTTTAAGGAGTCCTACCTTACAAATATGTAAGGTCATTGTAAGTTAGAGAAATGGCAGCCTGTGTATACACTTTGTATAATGAAGGCAATCCAGTCGAAAGAAGGAGAGGTAACACTTGCCCATTCTAGATGTTCATAATTTATCAAAAATATATGAGGGCAAAGTGTCCACTCAGGCATTGAATCATATCCGCTTTTCTGTTGAAAAAGGGGAGTTTGTTGGCATTATGGGACCTTCGGGGAGTGGAAAAACAACACTGCTCAACACGATCGCCACCATTGACCAGCCGACCTCCGGTCAGATTCTGATCAACGGCCGAGATCCCAATCTGCTTAGCAGACAAGACAAGGCACTCTTTCGCCGCCATGAGCTTGGTTTCGTCTTTCAGCATTTCAATCTGCTGGATACGCTCACTGTTGAGGAGAACATTGTGCTGCCTCTCACGCTTGCTGGTGTCCGTGTAACGGAAATGGAGAGCAGATTGAAAGAAGTAGCAAGTATGCTGGACATCAAGCATCTGCTGCAAAAAAGGACATACGAGATTTCAGGTGGACAGATGCAGCGGACCGCCATCGCCCGGGCGATGATTCATCGTCCTGCACTGATTTTAGCAGATGAGCCTACAGGGAATCTGGATTCCAAGGCTTCAGGTGAAGTCATGAATATGCTGACAGAGGTAAATCAGGAAGAAGGGGCAACTGTGCTGATGGTCACACATGACGCAGTGGCCGCGAGTTTTTGTAACCGAGTCATCTTTATTAAAGACGGACGTTTCTATAGTGAAATGTACAGGGGGAGCAGCAGAGGCGCTTTCTTCCAAAGTATCATTGATATGTTGTCTCTGCTTGGGGGAACTAGCCATGACCTTTCGGCAATTCGCTTATAGGAATGTTACACGTAACAAGCGTAAATATGCGGCTTATTTTGTCGTCAGTGCTTTTTCAGTGATGATCTTTTTCGTGTGCGCTTTGTTTATTTACCATCCGGATATTTCTAAAAGTTTGGTTTATAGTACAGCAGCTCATACAATGATGGCGGCAGAAGCCATTATTTATGTGTTTTGCTCCTTGTTCGTTCTCGTATCGGTTGGATCGTTTCTACAGTCACGTAAGATGGAGTTTGGGATTTTATTGATGCATGGAATGACGAAGCAACAGCTCAACATGATGGTATTTTTGGAAAATATGATGATCGGCACCTCAGCCATTCTGACAGGTACATTACTTGGGTTAATTCTGGGCAAGTTGTTTTTAATGATCGGATCTACTTTTCTGGGTATACCTCTTTTAACGTTTCATCTTCCATGGCAGGCGCTTGTACTAACGATAAGTAGCTTTGCGCTGTTATTTATTCTAATCTCGCTAAGCACGTTCTTCTTTATTGGGAATGAATCACTGATGCGGCTGTTTCAGGGAGAACGAAAAGCAGAAGAGGAACCTAAAGTTTCCTTGGTGTTATCAATCCTGTCTGCTTTATTGCTGTTAACGGGCTATTTTATGGCAGCTACTGCACAAGCGGCTTCGGTTGAAAAGGTGATGTTCCCCGTCGTTATAATTACGGTTGCGGGTACCTATCTCTTTTATACTCAGCTCAGTATTTACACTGTTAAACTGCTTAAGACGATCCGGCGCCTGTATTGGAACCGCACGAATATCATTACTTTATCGGGCTTGTCTTACCGCTGGAAAGAGAATGCCCGAATGTTCTTTATGGTGACGATTGTATCCGCAGTATCTTTTACTTCAGTGGGAGTATTTGCATCGATCCATACGCTTTCCAGAGAGTTGAAATTGGACTATCCCGCAGCAGTCGGTTATGTAGCCAAAGGCCATCAATCGCAGGATCCTTTGGACCAGCATTTGGACGAAATTAAGGAAGAGCTTACAACGCTCGGGTTACCCTATGAGACACTTAATATTCCGATTAAATACGCAGAGGTGGAATCTCAGACCGGGCCAGATCGCACGTTAAGGCTTCCCTTGATTGCTTACAGTGATTATAAGCTTGCTCTGCTTCGTGCAGGGTTTACGACGGATGAGCAACCTCTAAGTGGAGATGAAGGACTGGTGATGATCGGTTCGCAACGAGACCGGAGTCTGCAAGCGGGTAGAGTAAAGCCGATATACACTTTGAAGCAAGGTCTTTCCATTCGAGAAATGGGTTATACCCAGCATGTTCCCATTGCCGAATATCTATTGCCGGAGCTGGATGGAAGGGATGGGGGAGATTTCAGCGGTGTTGTGATTAGCGATGAGCTTTACAAGGCTATTCATCCCGTACAGACCGATTTGTATACAGGATTTTACATGGATGACTTCCCGCGAACAGTAGGTATAGCGGCGGATCTTGCTCATAAAGGGAAACGATCCTATGAAAGTAACTCGCCATACGCGATTGTTGTTAGCGGCACGCTGTTTGAAATACAGAGAACATTGTACAACACGATGCTATTCGCTTCTTTACTGGTGGGTACTGTATTTTTCATAGCGGCAGGCAGCTTCCTTTACTTCCGGCTGTATACAGATCTAGATCATGATCGTCATCAATATTCTACATTGTCCAAAATGGGACTTACAGATCATGAGCTAAACCGAATTGTAACGATACAATTGTCGTTGTTGTTTTTTGTTCCGGTTGGGATTGCCATTTTGCATAGTGTGTTTGCCTTTATTGCGCTTCAGCGGTTGTTCTACTTATCTATTGCTGTGGAGACCGGGGCGGTGTTATTGGGATATTTGGCTGTCCAGGGACTTTACTTCTTTTTTATTCGCAGCCGTTATTTACGTAACTTGAAGAAGAACTTGATCTGAATAATGGGGGTTACGAAATGCAAGCATGGATTACAGATTTTATGGAGCAGTTTGGTTACTTTGGTATTTTCCTGATGCTCGCTTTTGAAAATATATTTCCACCAATTCCTTCCGAAGTGATCCTTCCTTTTGGCGGATTCATGACAACCACAACGAATTTGACCATTCCTGGGGTAATCATTGCTGCTACGCTTGGCTCACTGCTGGGTGCAGTGATTCTTTATTATATCGGTCGTTTGTTGGATGTAAATCGATTGGAAAAGATCGTTGAACGCTGGGGCGGCCTACTCCGGATTAGCAAAAAGGACATCCACAAGGCTGACGCTTGGTTTGACAAATATGGCTATTGGACCGTATTATTTTGTCGGATGGTTCCATTAGTGCGTAGTTTGATCTCGATCCCAGCAGGGATGTCGGGCATGAAATTTGGAGTGTTTATGATCTTCACAACGATTGGTACGCTGGGATGGAATCTATTGCTGGTGCTTATTGGGGCGGCATTGGGTGAGTCCTGGGAAGACATCGCCATGTATATGGATATGTACTCTAACGTAGTGTACGTGCTTCTTGCAGGTGGAGTAGTGATCCTGGGGTATTTGTTCTTCCGCAAGCGCAGCCGGAAAATGAACACCGAAGGTTGAGCCGAGAAGGACTTATAGATAAAAGTTATGATTAAAAGGAGGAGAACAAATGGAGCTATTAACGATTATTAAAGCTATTATTTTGGGAATTGTTGAAGGATTGACTGAATTTGCTCCGGTATCCTCCACGGGTCATATGATCATTGTTGATGATATGTGGTTAAAATCGACAGAGTTATTTGGGCAATATACGGCCAATACGTTCAAAGTGGTTATACAGCTGGGGTCAATATTAGCAGTTGTAGTTATTTTTAGAAATAGGTTCATTGAATTGTTGGGCTTAAAGCGCTTCAGCCGCAAGCAGTTGGATCCTGTAACCGAGCAACAACCACAGCTTGAAAAAGGCGGCCACCTTAAGCTTACACAGGTGCTTGTAGGCTTAGTGCCAGCAGGCGTGCTGGGGGTTCTGTTTAATGATTATATTGACGAACATTTATTCTCTACATCTACCGTGTTAATCGGTCTAGTAGTCGGTGCTGTATTAATGATTATTGCGGATCTATTCGGACCTAAGAAGATTCAAACGGAGAGTGTCGATCAGATTACATATAAGCAGGCGCTAGGTGTTGGTCTGGTCCAGTGCTTCTCCTTGTGGCCGGGATTTTCACGTTCCGGTTCGACGATTTCTGGTGGTGTTCTTCTGGGTATGAGTCATCGTGCTGCTGCTGATTTCACGTTTATTATGGCTGTTCCAATCATGGCAGGCGCCAGTTTACTCTCACTGATGAAGAACTGGCAATATTTCACCATCGATGCCCTGCCGTTCTTCATTGCAGGCTTTATCAGTGCCTTTGTGTTTGCGTTATTATCGATGCGTTTCTTCTTGAAATTGATCAACCGGATTAAGCTTTTACCATTTGCTATATATCGCATAGTACTTGCTGCAGTAGTATATTTCGTGTTTTTCTAAATCCGTTATAAGGAATCGATATAACCAAAGCCCCCGTCATCTATTGCAGATGACGGGGGCTTTCACGTATGATGACATCAGATTAAGACACTCACTTTATTGATGATAAGAATAAAGTAAAAGTTTCACTTTATTCTTATCATTCTCGCATAAACGCTTACCGTCCTTAAAAAGGACGCCAAGGGCGTTTTAGCGATTAAATGATAAGAAAGTATAAGTTTCACACAATACTTTCTTATTATTCTCGCATAAACGTCTTACCGTCCTTAAAAGGACACCAAGGGCGTTTTAGCTTGAAAATAACGGAGACAGGTGCTTGCCGGAATTAGTAATTCGGTAGGCTTAAAAGGGAAGTTCGGTTCGAAGCCGATGCGGTCCCGCCACTGTAACGGAAGAGTCCGTAGCAACATATGTCACTGGCAATTTACTACTGCTGGGAAGACTGCTAAGGATGCTGACACCGCTAGCCAGGAGACCTGCCTGTTTCAACAGCACTGCTTCACCTACGGAGGATAGGAAGGTGTTAGACGTTAACCATAGGTATATTATGGGCGTCTTTCCCTTTGACTTTTTTTAGGGAAGGGCGCTCTTTTTTAAAATATAAGAAAGTATAAGTTTTGCACCTATACTTTATGTCTTATATTTCTCGCTAAAATGCTTACCGTCCTTACAAGGGCGCCGAAGGCGTTTATGCTTATAGGAATGCAAGTGATATCAAGTCCAAAATAAGAAAATGGAGAAGGGGAGCTGCAAAGTGACGAACAAAGTAAAAGTAAGTAATCTTGGCTATCCAAGAATCGGAAAAAACCGCGAGTGGAAGAAAACGTTGGAAGCCTTCTGGGCGGGGAAAATAAATGAGGAAGAATTCCGTACTGAAATGACAGGCATTCAGCTTCAGCATTTGAAGACTCAGCAGGAGGCAGGAATTGATTTCATTCCGGTAAATGATTTTACATTCTACGATCATGTGCTGGATACAGCTGTTATGTTCGGGATCGTACCTCCACGTTATGCGTATGACGGTGGCGACATTGGACTTGATCTTTATTTTGCGATGGCTAGAGGAAATGCTGAGGCTACCGCTTGTGAGATGACTAAATGGTTCAATACGAACTATCATTACATCGTTCCAGAGATTGGTGCACAAACGCCGCGTCTGACCGAGAACAAACCACTGGAAGCTTATCGTTTTGCCAAGTCCCAAGCGGGAATTGAGGGTAAACCTGTAGTTTTAGGCCTTTATACATTCCTTAAGTTGTCAAAAGGTTTTGCATCTGCGGATATTGCGAAGATTGCTGCTCGGTTTCTTCCGGTTTACATTCAGCTGTTGCAGGAACTGAAGCAAGAAGGAGTAAGCTGGGTACAGATGGATGAACCAGCAATTGTTACAGGAATAAATGAGTCAGAATTATCCTTACTTCACTCGATTTACACAGAAATTGCTGAATCCGTGCCTGGTTTAAATATTAATCTGCAGACTTACTTTGAAGCTGCTGAACCGCTGGAGGCATTGTTCAAACTTCCGGTACAAGGTTTAGGTCTTGATTTTGTCCATGATGGCGGGACGAACCTGGCATCGATTGAACGTCTTGGCTGGCCTGAGGATAAGTGGCTGGGAGCGGGTATTATTGACGGACGCAACATCTGGCGCTCGGATCTGGATGCTAAGCTGCAGCTAATCGAGAAGCTGAGTGTACATGTACCGCTTGATCGTCTTATTCTACAGCCTTCTTGCAGTTTGCTGCATGTTCCGGTTACTGTTCAGGGTGAGGCGAAGCTGAAGACAACCGTCAAGGCTGCATTAGCCTTTGCTGATGAGAAGCTTAGTGAGCTTGGCCTGCTTGCTGCAGCCTTAGAGGGTACAGGAGAAGCTGCTGCTGCGTTGACAGCCAGTCGCGAAGCCCTTACTGCCTTCCGTTCGCTTCCTGAACGCGGCCGTAAGGATGTTGCGGAGCAAGTTCTTGGACTTGCAGATTTACCGGACCAACGCAGTCTACCGTTTGCTGAGCGCCTGAAGGCGCAGCAGGAGAAATGGCAGCTGCCACTTCTGCCAACGACAACGATCGGAAGCTTTCCACAGACCGTAGAAGTACGTCAGGCAAGGTTGAAATGGCGTAAAGGGGTATGGAATCAAGAGCGCTACGATGGGTTCGTACGTGAGCAGATCGCGGATGCAATTACCTTCCAAGAAAAACTGGGTCTGGATGTACTCGTGCACGGTGAGTTTGAAAGAACGGATATGGTGGAGTTTTTCGGGGAGAAGCTAGATGGTTACTTATTTACTAGTAATGGCTGGGTTCAATCCTATGGATCTCGCTGCGTGAAGCCACCGGTTATTTATGCGGATATAGCTTTTATTCAGCCTATGACTGTGAAAGAGAGCGTTTATGCTCAGTCGTTAACTGCCCTTCCTGTTAAAGGCATGTTGACTGGTCCTGTTACAATCCTCAATTGGTCTTTCGTACGTGATGACCTTAGTCGGGAAGCAGTAGCTAATCAAATTGCCTTAGCGCTCCGTCATGAAGTTAAAGCTTTGGAGGATGCAGGCATAGAGATGATTCAAGTAGATGAACCGGCTATCCGTGAAGGGCTTCCTTTGAAGGCTGAAGATCATGAGGCATACTTGAATTGGGCGGTGAAGTCGTTCCGTATCGCAACGAATCATGTGAAGGCTACAACACAAATTCATACCCACATGTGCTATAGCGAATTCAATGACATGATCGACTCCATTTCCGCGATGGATGCAGATGTCATCTCTATAGAAACTTCCCGTAGCCATGGGGAATTGATCGTTAGCTTTGAAGAACAGGAATATGATAAGGGAATCGGTCTTGGTGTATATGACATCCATAGTCCACGGGTTCCTGCTGTAGAAGAAATGACAGCTGCTATTGATCGTGCGCTGCGGGTGCTCGACCCTGAACAGTTCTGGATTAATCCGGATTGCGGTCTTAAGACACGTGGCTGGCAGGAGACGGAAGATGCACTTCGTAACATGGTAAAGGCTGCCGCTATTGCAAGAGAAAAGGCAGGAGTTAGTGCCTCCAAATAGCATTAGAGATATACAATAAATCATAGCCGGGGAATTTCTCCCTGGCTTTTTATTTCAGCCACTTGATAATAATTCTCATTCTTGATAGAATGAGAAAAGAAAAGAAGGAACCGTGGAGGGTCCCTTCAAATTATCACCTTATTTGCTTTCGAAAGTCTTGCAATCTGTTTCTTCTGCACGTGTAGGTTCTTGGGAGCTGTGGAAAGCTACAAAGATAGAATCAGCACTGCATTTGTTCTCTTCTGCCCAGTGGGTGCAGGAGTTAACTTCGCAAATTACGTCTTTTGCCATGAGGGTTCACCTCCCCTTCTTAGTAATAGACAGCATTATTAACAAAGAACTACTCTGTTCAACAAGGTGGAGCTTGTCCGAACAGAACCGCGCCCTACCCTCATTCATTATGAATTGAGGGTATTTGGTATTTTCTGTGTAGCTAGACGAGGTTATTGTACCAAATAAAGCGTTTGTAAGCAAATGGGTTATTCAATCACAGAAATATGACAAAGTTATACAAATAAATATAAAAAATTACAAAATACATTTCTCATTAACATACCAAAAAATACAAAATAATCCTAATTATCTATATAATTTTAAAAAATATCTGGTAATATTTTCGATAGGGAACGGCCGATCCTAATCTGAAATATTGGAGGATGAAATTGATGAAAAAGTTCTTACTATTCCCTTTTGCCTTAATGCTAATCTTGTGTTTACCTATTTATGCAGGTGCAGAAGGTGTACATAATGACGAAGCCCCTCAAAATAGTGAACCCGAAATCATAAAAGTCTACAAAACCTCACCTACGGGATTGTCAGAAATCTCAATAGAAGAGTACAATGATATTCTTGCGCAAGGACAAGCTTTAGAGGCTGCTAAAGAGGGATTGTTGCCAAGTGTGCCCCTGTTTAATACAGATTCTTCTTTTGAGAAAGCCTCTGTTATAGCTCCTAGAGATGCTTTCCAAACAACGATCTACTCTTACCAACAAAATGGTTATGTCTCCTATGTTACTAGAAGTGGCTTGACTAGAAAAATCTCTCAGGCTGTTTATAACAGTGCTTCTGGAAATTCGTTGTTAAACATCAGCTATTCGGTTTCTCAAGGTTATATTGCGAACACTAGCTTTGGTGTAACCGCAAAACAAACAGCTGTTAGTGCTGGCATTACGGGTGGCTCGTCGTGGTCCAATACTTATGGTGGCAGTAACACGACAACTGCATTAGTGAATCCTTACAATTATGCTTGGATGGAATATACGCCTATTATGAATAACTCATTTGGTGTGATCACAGAGAAGACTTATGCCAATGTTCAAGGGAATTCAGTTCTTGTAGGCACCACTAGTTATGATGTTGATATTTACATGGCAAGATTATTAAGCGGTTCGCTACCAGATGGCATTTATGTCATTAAACAAAGTTCTTCTAACCCAGGTTAGTGTTTGCACAAAAAATGATAGTTTGAAACCCCAAAGTCGCAGAAATGCGGCTTTTTTTCTTTTGAATATGCATGATTTAAAAGAAACTATTCATCATTCCATTTTTAAGTGCAACCTTCCAAGTTTTGGAACGTCATAGTAAAGAGTGACGGAAGAGATCTGCTTAGAACAAGACATTCCGTTACGATATGATGATCCGTGCAAGCGGTATCTACTACATTTTTGGAGGAATGAGAATGCGCAAATGGGGTCTGCATTACTTATGTTTATTAATTCTTGCGGTAGTCTTGGCGGGTTGTGGTTCAGCGGATAGGAATTCAGCGGCAGATAGCTCGGCAAAAGAAAATGGTAGTACGAGTAACAACGCAGCAGTAGAGGTACAATCGCAGAGCTCGCTGGCCTCAACAGCGGATAAAAGCACTTCGGCAGCCCCTGAGGCAGAAGCAACAGGCAGCGAGAACTTGGCTGTAAAGGGCTCCACATCAGAAAATACAGTTCAAGCAAGTGCAGGGTTTACTGGTAGCGATGTAGTAGCGGGCTTGAACAAGAAGCTGATCTATAAAGCGAATCTTAACATGGAAGTAGAAGACTATGGAAAAGCACAGACTGAAATACGTAATTTAGTAACCATGGCCAATGGATATATTATTGAGTTTAATGAAAATATGTCACAGTACGAGCAAGGTGGGACGTTTATCCTTAAGGTACCTGCCTCCGGATTCTCACCTTTTCTGAATAAATTAGAACAAGTAAAACACGAATCTCTACAGCGCAGCATTCAAGGTCAGGATGTCTCTGAAGAGTACGTTGATCTGGAGTCACGTTTGAAGGCAAAGCAGCTAATGGAAGCACAATATACAGAGTTTATGAAAAAAGCGACGAAATCCACGGATCTGGTCGCCTTCGCGAACGAGCTTGGCTCGATTCAAGAAAGCATTGAACAGATTAAAGGTAGAATGCGTTATATCAATCAGAATGTATCCTTCTCTACGGTAGAATTGAGAGTGTATCAGACGGATGAAAGCATTGCTGTCAAAGAGAAGAAGGAGCAAGGGCCGTTACTGGAACGCGCTTCAGATGCTCTAAATGGCAGCTTAAATGCGCTATCTGTGATGTTTCAGTGGCTTGTAGTTATCCTTGCAGGAGCGTTACCGATACTTATCGGGGCTGCCATTATATTAGCTATTGTATTAGTTTCCCGTAAAAATATCCGCGAGCGTCGGGAGCAGCAGACCGAGAGGATCCGTCAGCGCAATAAGGAGCTGAAGAGAGAGCAAATCATCCCTGCGGCAACAGAACCTAAGGAGGCAGTTTCAGAGGATGAGCCGAAGGCTAATAAGGACTCAGAGGACTCAAAGAAAGAATAGCCCCTCTAAGCATAAACGACCTCGGCGTCCTTATAAAGACGGTAAGCGTTTAAGCGAGAAATATAAGGATAATGTATAACGTGAAACTTATACTTTCTTATATTTTAAGAGAAAAAACGGTTGTCATCCTAAAAGGACGACAACCGTTTCTTTGTGTACTGAGGATTGATGTTTAGGCAGGCTGGAAGAGTACGCGGTACTCCCCGTATCCTTCCTTCTCCAAATCCTCTTTCGGGACAAATCTTAGCGCCGCCGAATTTATGCAGTAGCGCAAACCGTTTTCTCCGGGACCATCGTCGAAGACGTGGCCTAGATGGGAATCCGCTACTTTGCTGCGAACTTCAGTGCGGACCATCAAATGACTGAGATCCGTCTTTTCCTTCACAGCATAGTCCCGGATGGGACGAGTAAAGCTTGGCCAGCCGCAACCGGAATCGTATTTATCCTGCGAGCTGAATAACGGTTCGCCAGATACGATGTCTACATAAATACCATCTCCATGGTGATCCCAAAAATCATTCCGGAAAGGAGATTCTGTAGCACTGTTCTGAGTGACTTCATATTGAAGAGGCGTTAACCGTTCTTTCAAACTTTGTTTGTCCTCTTTATGTGTCCAGTGGGTTTCTATAAAATCCTCTCGTCCAGAACCTTTGCGATAACGTTTGTAGTGGCCTGGATTCTTATGATGGTAGCCTTGATGATATTCTTCGGCTGGATAGAAGGTGGATGCCGGGAGAATCGGGGTTACGATAGGACTTGAGAACCGACCGCTTGCTTGAAGAGCTGCCTTGGAAGCTTCTGCTTGTTCTTTTTGTTCCTCCGAATGGGTAAAGATTGCTGTACCGTAAGAAGTCCCGCGATCATGGAATTGTCCACCTGCATCGGTAGGGTCAATTTGCTGCCAGAACAGCTCAAGTAACTTGCTATAAGGGAAAATATCTGGGTTAAACGTAATTTGTACAGCTTCAACATGTCCTGTCGTTTCAGAACAAACCTCTTCATAGGTTGGGTTCACTGTATGTCCGCCGGTATAGCCAGAGACGACACTAATGATTCCTGGCAATTCTTCGAACGGCGAGACCATGCACCAGAAGCATCCACCTGCAAAGGTTGCTTTTTCCGTCTTGGTATTTATATGGTTAGTCTGATGTTCACTCATTGATATCCCTCCATTCACATAATGCAATTAAATAGATCACAATTTAATTATAAAGCAAATACTAACTGCCTGCCAGTTTGTAACCGATAAGTTCTTTCGCTATCTGTTATTCTTCGCTTCTTGAGCGCGCGGACGCAAGCTCAGTCCGGTAATAATTAGTACAGCGGCATAGGCGATGATGGCAATAATCGCACTTACAGGGTCCTGGAACAGATGATCCCCGAGGAAAGCGTATAATGCAATCCCTGGTATTTTTCCAATGCCGGAAGCTGCAATATAGCTCCAAAAAGGCAGTCCAGCAGCTCCAGCGTAGATGTTAACCGCTGTTTGGGGAATGATTGGCACGAGTCGTGCTAGGACAATCGAAGCGAAAGGTCGCCGCTCAATGCCTACTGTGAACTTTTCGAGTGCGGGAATGGAGGCTAAATAAGCTCTAGCTTGGCTTTGAAATAAGTACTTCACAATTCCAAACAGGATTGCGGCAGCCAAATTAGTAGCTAGCCAGCAAATCAAGGCTCCCACTAAACTTCCGTATGCATAACCGAAGAATCCGATGACAGCTTTATAAGGGACAACTGGAAACAAGGCCAGTAAAGTTGCAAACCCTATAGAACTGAAAAGATTATGATCCTCTTTCATCCAGCTTAGGATGTCATATCTGTAGATAAACGCAAGGATTGTACCCGAAACATAAAGAACAATCGAGAACCATTTCTTCATAGATAATATGCCCCTTCTTCCACTCATTCATCTCATCATACGGGATATGAAGTAAATATTGAAGCAAAGATCAATTGTCAGAGAATGAGAAGCAGGTATAATAGCATTTGTAGAGAACAAAGAGAAAAGATCGAGATATTGAAATGTTAGAGGGGGATGGATCAGTGATTGTACCTGAACGTAAAAGAGTCGCCATAATAGGAATCGGCAATATCGCCCGTAAAGTATATTTGCCACTGCTCTCTCAGCATGATTATGCCGAGGTAGTTGGTGTTCTCAGCCATTCATCGACAACGGTGGAGCAGGCTGTTCATACCTATCGTTTTCCTAAAGGGACGACGAATCTGGAAGAGCTGTTATCTTGGGATCTGGATGCAGTATTTGTACATAGCCCAACAACTACTCATTATGATATAGTAACAAAATGTCTCGAACGTGGGATTTCGGTATATGTAGATAAACCACTTTCTTATGATCTTGAAGAGTCCAGAAGGATGGCAGAGCTAGCACAAGATAAAGGGCTTTTGCTGGGAGTGGGCTTTAACCGCCGGTTTGCCCCTATGTATGTCACCGCCAAGCAATGGCTTGAGGAAGTCGGTGGAATTAGCCACTGCAGTGCGATTAAACATCGAACGAAGCTACAGACAAGCACCAGCCGCGAAACCGTGCATGATGATCTTATCCATATGCTTGATTTGCTGTTGTGGTTATGTGGAGATCAGTATGAACTGCTTCGTAGTCATCTTCAATCTAGTGGAGATGGTCGTCTGCTACAGGCATCTGGAATGCTAGCCTGGAAACATAGTGCAGTAGGGATGTACAGTATGGTTCGTGAAGCCGGTGCGGATTTGGAGAAGCTTGAGTTGCACGGAAATGGTAGATCGGTGGAAGTAGTGGATCTAGACAAGGCCATTCTTTTTGAAAAAGATACCTTACCGCATATTCAAGGCTTTGGAAGCTGGGATACTGTACTGGATAGAAGAGGTTTTAGTGGAGTGGTGAATAATTTTCTTTGCAACATAAATACACCGGAGCTATGCAGCATTGCTGCTTCAGCGGTACTGCCTAGTCATATGCTGGCGGCACAGCTTGCTGAATGAGGTCTCTGAGAAAGGAGAAGAATATATGGAGGATAACCGTAAATTAGTGGAGGAACAGATCATCGAAAGCTATAAGCGCGAAGAAGAGATGATGATTCTTGTATTCGCTCAGTGGTGTGTGAATAATGGACTTGATCCACATGCGCTATACTTGCAGGCTTATCCGCAGCAGGAAGGGAATGAAGCCTTGCGTCAGGCACTTGCCCTCACGGTTTCCGCAGAGGAAGCGGGAGACATTTCTGATGACACCGTTCTGGGTGTACTTTCACTTTTTGGAAATGATGACTTGGCACAAATCGTAACTGAAGCGATTGCTCAAAGGGGATCTAAAGGACCTGTGGGGGATTGACATTGGGGATATAATAATAGAGTCAGATGAACTTTTTTTGGTAAACGATGTTCATCATGGTTAAAATGTGTTAATATTATATATACTAACTAATAGTAAGTTTCGCAAGTGAGAGGTGAGAACAATGGAAGAACATCAATTTGCGATGTGTCCCAGATTTGAAACAGCCTTCTCTTTCTTAGGCAAACGTTGGAATGGACTTATTATTCAGACATTGATGAGTGGACCGAAGCGGTTTAAAGATATCTCCGGCCTCATTCCTTCAATGAGCGATAAGATGCTGTCCGAGCGGATGAAGGATTTGGAAGGTGAGGGTATCCTGGTTAGGCATGTATACCCAGAAACACCCGTACGTATTGAGTACGAATTAACAGACAAAGGCCGTGCGTTGCAGCCTGTTATGCAGCAGATTCAGTCTTGGGCTGAGAGCTGGGTTGACTAAAATTCACAGTAATGTTGTGGCCCTTTTTCCGAAATGGTGGAAAAGGGGCTTTTCAATTTCTAAATATTAGACAGTGACAGTTGTGTTCCAATCCTTTATGCTTGAAAAAAACTTGCACAGTTTAAAAATAATTGTAATATAATAGAAAAACATTGTATGATCCTTGAATGGAAGCGCTCGCGTATTGGTTTTTGCTCAAATCTACTCAGCTGGAGTACAGGCATAGCAAAACTGTTAGGAGGCGAGGGAGATGAAGACGAAGACGACCCTATTTTCCCGGGAAATAACGTATGGAAAAAAGGATGTTGCTGAGCTAGAGAATGCTTCTATCAAAGTACAGCTCATCTATGACAAGACGTTGTTCATGCTGCATAGCCATCTTCCTGATTCCTTATGGGATGCGTGGATTGGCGTGCCTTACAGCATTATCTCTTCACTCTACAAAGGAAACAATGATAGTGGGACTATTTTTCAAAAATGGATTCAAAGTCCGACCGGCTGGAAGTGTATTGGTTGTGAACGGCACTGTCTGGAGTCCACGGAACCTCCACAAGATGTGAATGCGGCGAATCATGGGCGACAATATAAGTTTCATAACGGCATTCGCCAGAGTATGGTGCTTCAAGCCTTAATTTGGTCCATGTACGAGAATATCGTATTATTCAAACCCTTTTTAGGCGATGAGCCTTTTTTTGACGATGATGATTTGCATACGATATCCTCTTATTTCGTTCCAACTTATCTTAATGAGTTCCACCTTATTGAGCGGTCTAAGCCATGTAAAGAATACAAAGATCAGAATATACGAGTCTTTCAGGAATGGATTTCCGCACCTGATCTTGTCCTCAAATGGAATGGTGGCTTGACGGAAGGCAGATGGATGACCGGTGTTTATATGGATCACTCCCGTTTTGCTGGATTGGGACCTTATTTAAAGGATTCAAAGGGACAGCGGACGTATATGCAGGCTTATGTGCAATAAAGTGAGTTGAAAAAGCACCTTTGTAGGCAAAGGTGCTTTTTTGCGCTTACTATGTATGTACATTCTCCAATCTCGTTCAAAAATAAGATACAATTTCCGTGCGTACAATCACAAGTCAAAGTTCCTTTCAGGGTTAAGGTGAAGAAGTGGATAAGATTTATTCAGAACCTAATCCCATAACCCAAGGAGGAGCTATAATGGAAACTAAACAACTTAATGATAGTATTTCGGATTCGAAACAAGCAGAATCGGTACAGGCTGGGTTTACCCCAGATGCACTGGTGAGGGATATTGTATTGCAATTCCCTAAAGCGGCAGATTATTTTAAAGCAAAACGGATTGATTTTTGTTGCGGTGGAGCTAAACCACTTGCTGAAGCAGCAGCTGAGCGTGGTCTGGATCACGAGATAATCATCGGTGATCTAAACAAGCTGTTCCAAGAGTATCCAGTACCCCAAGAGGAAATCGCTTGGAATACTGCATCCTCAGAAGAGTTAATTGCCCGTATTATTAACAAACACCATCGTTATCTTCGTGAAGAGCTACCCCTCATTAGCCAAAATGTAACTAAAGTGTATCGAGTGCATGGTGGGGATTCTCCCCATTTGGTGGAATTATTTAACTTGTTCAACACACTTAAGGAAGACTTACTTGAGCATACGGCTAAAGAAGAAGAAGATGAGTTTCCTAAGCTGTTGACATACGCTGCTAATCCTAGTGAAGAAGGCCTGACATCGCTTCGGGAGTCATTGTCTGAGCTGGAGAGTGAGCATGATGGTGCGGGCGATATTTTGAGAAAAATACGTAGTGTTACAGATGATTTCACTCCACCGGCGCATGCTTGCACGACCTATCGATTGACATATGCCCGGCTGGAAGAGCTGGAGAGTATGACTTTTGAACACGTACATTTGGAGAATAATATATTGTTCCCTAGGTTTCAGTGAAGATGAATAGTGTTCTAAAGAGTCCCTTAGGGGGCTTTTTTATTTGAGAACATGGCTTGTTTAAGTTATCCTTAAAAAGACAGTATACATAACTTTACAAGCCTGAGACGCTATATGGTCATTAGGCGGGACAAGGCGGTGTCAGGATGCCCATACGATCTTTGTGGAAATTGATGCTAGGTTTAGTCATCGGATTCACAATAGGTGGATGCTCTACTAACAATGACAGCAATAGTAATGCTAATAATGGTGCGGCAGGATTAGAGGGACCGACAATATCGATAAGGGTTGGAGATAATGAACTGCTTACTAAACCATCGGACAGGTTACTTAGCGGGAGTTATAGAAATGGAATATCGCTCATGGAGCTCCTGAAAGGTAGTAATATTGCCACATTTGCGGAGGATAACTCAAGCATTCTTTCGGTAAAGGATTTTTCGCTAGAGTCGGGATTGGTTTGGGAGCTTCAGATGGGCGGTCAAATCATTGGGAATGCGGATTGGAATAATACTGTAGGGTATGATTCACAGCTAGTCTTCACCGCGAAGTCGAAGGATCATCAAGCACCACTTCAAACAGTAAGGCTGACCTTGAACGGTGGAAGTGTAGAAGTAGACCTGCATCATACGTATATTATTTTATTTAGAGAAGATTTAACCGTAAGAGATTTGCTCAAAAGCTGTAGTAGGGTACAATTGGCGGATGATAATAAAAAGGTGCTTTCCGTCAATGATTATACCCCTCTAAGTAATGAAGAATGGAAGCTGAAGGTGAACGGAAAACAACTACTCGATGATGGAATGGATATGAAGCTCAGGGCTCAAGATGAATTGGAGATTTTATTGACTTTACGCTAAAAATCGCACATTAAGCCAGATTAACGGTTGTTCAGAATCGTTAATCTGGCTTTTTATGTGGAAAAGATATCTGACAATTATGAGCACACTAAAGTGTGAAAATATTCACAATTAAAGTGACTGCAATCACAATGATGACTTGAATTTGAAACGTATAATTCCAATATGTAGAAGAGAGATTGATCAGGTATTCATAAGCTTGAGGAGGCACCTAACCATGACAACGATAAGAGAAAAACTAGTATTAGTCGGCAACGGTATGGCAGGCATAGGTACGATTGAGCAGATATTGAAGCTGGGTGGAGCTTATGACATTACGGTTTTTGGAAGTGAACCTCATCCCAATTACAATCGGATCATGTTGTCTTATGTTCTTGAAGGAAGTAAGACCCTTAATGATATCATCCTAAACGACTGGAATTGGTATGAGGACAATAATATAACTCTACACACGGGAACAACGGTGACACGAATTGATGAAGGCTCGAAGCAAGTGGTTACGGATAACGGGATGATAGTCCCCTATGACAAGGTAATTATTGCGACAGGTTCGAATTCGTTTATTCTACCTGTACCTGGCAGTGATAAAGAGGGCGTTGTAGGATTCCGGGATATTTCAGACTGTGATGCGATGCTGTCAGCGGCCAAGCAATACAGCAAAGCAGCTGTTATCGGCGGGGGGTTACTTGGGCTGGAAGCGGCAAAAGGTCTTGTGAACCTAGGCATGGACGTTACCGTAGTTCATTTGATGGAAGATCTGATGGAGCGTCAGCTTGATCGGAATGCCTCCTCGATGCTTCAAGCTGAGCTGGAGCGTCAAGGTGTGAAATTTGCTATGGGCAAACAAACGGTGGAATTGACCGGGGAACAGAGAGTTAGTGGATTGCGCTTCAGCGATGGCAGTATGCTTACAGCGGATTTTGTGGTAATGGCTGTTGGAATCAAACCGAACGTGACGTTGGCAAAAGAAAGCGGAATCTCCGTAAATCGTGGGATCGTGGTGGATGATTATTTGCAAACCTCGATGCAGAATGTTTATTCCATCGGCGAATGTGCCGAGCATCGCGGTATGTGTTACGGGCTGGTGGCTCCATTATTTGAACAAGGCATGGTTCTAGCTAAACATTTATGTGGTAGCAATACCAAGCCTTATGAAGGTTCGATTGTCTCCACGAAGCTTAAAATATCTGGGGTGGATGTATTTTCAGCGGGTGAGTTTTTGGATTCCTCTGATCACACGGTGATCTCAAACAAAGATGAATGGAAGAGAACCTATAAGAAAATTCTGCTCAAAAATAATGTGATTGTCGGTGCAGTATTGTTCGGTGATGTGACGGAGTCCGCCAATTTGCAAAAGCTAGTAAAACAAAGCGCGATAATGACCGATGAAATTTATACTGAAGTCATGGGAACGGGCTGCTGCGGTGGCGGAGCAAAGAAGAGTACATCCGTAGAAGCTATGGCGGACGAAGAAATTGTCTGCGGCTGTAACGGTGTAACTAAAAAAGCGATCGTAGATGCTGTTACTGAACATGGTTTTACTACTGTGGATGAGATCAAAGCATGTACTGGCGCTACTCGCTCTTGTGGTGGTTGCAAACCCGTAGTAGAACAAATCCTGCAATTTGTCTTAGGTGACAGTTTCCAGCAAGCTGCTAAGCAAGGTATTTGTGGGTGCACAACGCTTAACCGTGATGAAATTGTTGCTGAAATCACAGCTAAAGGTCTTAAAACAACAAAAGAGGTCATGAATGTACTCGGATGGAAACAAGAGGAAGGCTGCTCCAAGTGTCGTCCGGCAATTAACTATTATCTAGGAATGATGAACCCTGATACCCATCAGGATGAGAAAGAATCCCGATTTGTAAATGAAAGAATGGGTGCAAATATTCAAAAAGATGGAACCTACACCGTGATACCACGCATGTATGGTGGGGTAACAACACCGGAGGATTTGAAGAAAATCGCCGATGTCTCCCTTAAATATGACGTGAAAGTTGTGAAGGTGACTGGTGGGCAACGCCTGGATCTGATCGGGGTGAAAAAAGAGGATCTGCCGAAAGTATGGGAAGAGCTCGATATGCCATCAGGTTATGGTTATGCCAAATCGCTACGTACGGTTAAGACTTGTGTGGGTTCGCAGTTCTGCCGTTTCGGCACACAGGATTCGCTGGCAATGGGCGCGCTCATAGAACGTAAGTATGAACGTCTTGATTTTCCCGCCAAGTTTAAAATAGCTGTCAACGGCTGTCCACGTAACTGTGCGGAATCCTGCACGAAGGATATTGGCATCGTCGGTAATGATGGTGGTTGGGAAGTGTTTATCGGTGGTAACGGTGGGATCAAGCCAAGGATCGCTGACTCTTTCTGCAAAATTAAGACCGATGATGAGTTGATCGAGGTGTGCTCCGCTGTGATGCAATATTACCGTGAGACCGGCAATTATTTGGAAAGAACCTCCGAGTGGGTTGAGCGTATGGGACTTGAGCAGATTCAAACGGTCATTTTGGATAATGAAGATAACCGCAAAGAGCTGGCAGCACGGATTGACTTTGCTCTCACTCAGGTTACGGATCCTTGGAAAAAAATGCTCAATGACAGCAGCACTCGTACTGCGCTTTTTGAAGAAACAAGAGTCTAGCGGATATAACGCACACAGAAGGGGAGAGAGCAATGAATAAGACCACACAAACGTATGCAATAGGATCAGTACAGGATCTCCTGTTACAAATTGGCCGGGTAGTTGTGGCTGGAAATGTGGAACTGGCTGTATTTCGTACCTCTGACGGAGCGATTTATGCGCTTGAGAATCGGAGTCCTCATCCAAAAGGGGGGCCGCTTGCTGAAGGAATCGTTTCGGGTCACTTTCTTTATGATCCGCTGTATGATTGGAAAATAGATCTTCGCACGGGTGAAGTTCAGGCACCGGATCAAGGTATCGTTGTGACTTATCCAGTCTCCCTTGACGGAGACATTGTGACAGTGAGCTTGTAGACACCGAAGCTTGTAGTAAAGGATGAAATAGAAAACGGTGGGGTGGAGTATTATGTTTACTCAGAGTGTGGAGAACATTGTCGAGGCGGCAGTCAGTAAGCGTGACCAAATGAATGAAAGTTTACCAAGATATTTTCTGGCAGCCCTTTTGGCAGGGGCATATGTAGGCATTGGGATTATCCTTATTTTCTCGCTGGGAGCGCCTCTAGCGGCTGCCAAATCGCCCTTCCAACCCCTCATTATGGGTGCATCCTTCGGTATTGCCTTGACTCTTGTTGTGTTTGCAGGCTCAGAGCTGTTTACCGGAAATAATATGTTCTTTACGGTTAGTACACTAGCTGGTAGAACAAGTATCTGGGATACTGTTAAGAACTGGGTGCTTGTGTTTGTAGGGAATGTGGTAGGGGCAGTGATTTTAGCACTTTTGATTCGAGGAACTGGACTATTCAGTGCGGCTCCCCCAGAGCATCTGATCTTTGCGGCTGCAGCCAAGAAAATGAGCCTTCCGTTTTCAGAGCTTTTTTTCCGGGGGATTCTATGTAACTGGCTGGTCTGTCTAGCACTATGGATGGCCTCACGCGCCAAAAGTGAAACGGCCAAGCTGGTTCTAATCTGGTGGTGTTTATTTGCCTTTATTGCGAGTGGCTATGAGCACAGTGTGGCTAATATGACGCTGCTGAGTGTTGCTGTGCTGCTCCCGAATCACCCGGAAACCGTTACAATTGCCGGATGGATACACAATATGATACCCGTTACGTTAGGAAATATAATTGGCGGTGGCGTATTCGTCGGTATGGCCTACTGGATGATTTCTCCCGTGCGTGGTGCTCAGACCAAACGTTAAGTTAAGAGCATATTTATGATTAAGAGCTGACCCGATTCGGGATCAGTTCTTTTTCATCATTGTGCTATAAAAAAAGACGCCCTCGCTAGGCGTCTTCGACCACTCTATTTTATAATGTGCAGAATAATTGGGTCATATATGTTTCATTGAGGAGAATAGAGGGTATATTATAAGACAGAAATTTAGATCCGGCAGATTTCGTTAGGACACATTTCGCAGTGGCAAATTTCCTGCAGCATGCCCAGATCCTTGATGACAATCATACCGTTCTCGTACTCAACCGCATCTTTTTTACGCAAGTCGCTCAACATCCGGTTCACACTCTCACGAGTAGCGCCGATCATGTTGGACAAATCTGTATGCGTAATTTTTTTGTTGATGAGGATATTCTCACCATCGCTGCTCTTCTCACCATAGGTGTTGCCGAGGCGAATGAGAGTGGAGCAAAGTGCGCCTGGTTTGCCGTACATCATCAGATCACGGAATTTCGTTTGAGTTAGACGGTGATGAATGCCCATCCATTTCATAAAGTCGATCGCAAAATCACAATGCTGGCAAATGAGAATTTCTAAATCCTTTTGCTCGATAACGCCAACTTCACTTTCTTCAATCACTTCTGCAGTAAAGCTGTGCTTGGTGCTGAAGAATGGGTCCGCTTGACCTACCATATCGCCGGCTTGGTACATATAAAGAATAAGTTCCTTACCTTCATCCGTTGATTTAGTTAATTTCACACGTCCACGTTTGATATAAAACAATTTATCCGAGTAGTCGCCTTCCCAGAAAAGATGTGAACCCTCTGGAACAACGCGTTCTTTCATCGTAACAAGAAGTCTGTTGAAATTCTGTTCGGAGAAACAGTTTGTATTTCCGTGGGCTTCGATGACATTGTAATGTTCTTTTAGCATAATCGACATCCCCTTTATTCCCTCAGTTTTTCAGTAAATTTTAAATTAATTATACCTCTAAAATCTTTGATTTGGTTAAGAAAAACCATTTAAAAGTGTCGAATTTTCAACATTGTGATTATTTTCACTTCAAAAGTGCAAGATGTAATATGATTTTTAACTAAAAAGGAGTAAGAAGTATATGTTCTTTATATATCAGCAGTGGCAATCCATTATTCTCAAATAATGGGTCTGTCACTGTTTATTTTGTTCTTATTAGATTCTATATAGTATACTGCAAAAATTCATGATATAGAAATCCATTCGATTTCAATTCCGTATAAATGCACATATCTTCATTAAGGTCAGACATTGGCGCAACGGGTATGGAACGATATCCTGAGAATGGAGCAAAAACCAGGAGAAGGGGAAATCATACATGGCTAAAGTGGCTGACAAATATCTTAAGGTAGATCCTTGGGCAATTATTGAAGAGGGCTTTGATCCAGAACGAAATCGGACCTCGGAATCTATTTTTTCGCTGGGAAATGAGTATATGGGTGTGCGGGGGTATGCTGAGGAAGGTTACTCTGGGGATTTCCTGCAAGGCAGTTATTTCAACGGGCTAAATGAACAATTGGACATTGGCAATCATTATAAAGGGATTATTCGCTCGCTGAGATATATGGTGAATGCGGTGGACTGGCTGTATACGCGGATCACTGTGAATGGTGAACAGCTCGATCTGGCAAAAAGTAAAATATCGGAATATGTACGCAAACTGGATCTTCGTAGTGGGACCTATCGGCGGGAGCTACTCTGGCACCTAGATGATGGGAAAATCTTAAAAGTTGTCTTTACTCGTTTGGTAAGTATGACGATGTCTCATCTGGGACTACAGCGGGTGGAATTTGAGCCCCTTAATTTCTCGGGCAGCGTGGACATTTGTGCAGGTCTTGATTTCAGCATTATTCATGAGGAACGCGGCGAATGTATGTGGAGTAGTCTCCGCAGTGGAGAACAAGGATCTGCCACAGCTATTATGGCGAGAACAGTGAATACAGCTAACAAACTATTCTCAAGCTTTTCGTTACAATCTTCACAGCCGCTTCAGCTTACGCGAGTTGAACATGATAAATTTATTGGACAAAGCTTTACTATGGATCTTGCTCAGGGAGAAGCGGCCCATTTTACAAAGCTGGTTATCAACTGTTCGGATAGTGAATCTGCCCATACAGCTGAAGAGCTGTGGAGCAAAGGGCTAGCTCTTGCTGAAAGTGCAAGCCAATTGAGTGATACTCAAATATTCGCGGATCAGACAGCATATTGGAATGGGATCTGGGAGACAAGTGATATTCGGATCGAGGGCGATCCTGAGAATCAGCAGGGCATTCGGTTTTGCATTTTCCAGCTTTATCAGACTTATCATGGGGATCATCCAGGGTTCAACATCGGCGCTAAGGGATTGACGGGAGAAGTGTATCGTGGTTTGGCATTTTGGGATACAGAGTCGTATTGCTTACCATTCTATATGTTTAATAATCCTAAGGCCGCCCGGAGCTTACTGGACTTTAGATATAAGACATTACCTCAGGCTATGCAACGTGCTAAAGATGTTGATTGCGAGGGAGCTTGCTACCCTATTGCTACTATAGACGGAACAGAAAGCTGTGATCTCTGGCAGCATTCGAATCTTCAGCTTCATGTAGGGACTGCTATTTCCTATGGTATCTGGCATTATGTCAAAAATACTGGGGATAAAGAATTCCTGCATAGTAAAGGCGCTGAAATGCTGATCCAGATTAGCAGATTCTATGCTACACGCGGTCAATGGGGTCAACAGAGTGGGAAATATGGATATTTTGGCGTAATGGGTCCTGATGAGTTCCAATTGATGGTGAATAATAACTGCTATATTAATTTGATGGCCCAAAAATCATTTGAATACACTCTAGACACCCTGAGTGAAATGAAAGAACAGGCACCGGAGGCCTTTGCATTGGTTGCGGAAAAGACGGGGCTCCGTAATGAAGAGCTTACCGATTGGGAAAATAAAGCAGACAATATGAAGATTCCTGCTGACGAAGTGACAGGCGTATTTGAGGAGCATGATGGATTCTTCGATATGCCGCATATTGATATTCACTCCATTCCTGTAACAGAGTTTCCGCTCTACTCGAACTGGTCGTATGATCGATTGTACCGTTATGACATGATTAAGCAACCGGATGTTCTCATGTTTATGTTCTTATATAATGGACAATTCACTAAAGAAGAGAAGCTGGCTAACTATGAATATTACGAGTCTAGATGTATTCATGAGTCTTCACTTTCGCCTTCGATCCATTCCATACTGGCAAGCGAAATCGGCAAGCCAGAAGAAGCGTATTCGTTCTTTGAATTTGCGACAAGACTGGATTTAGACAATTACAACCGTAATACACGCGAAGGATTGCACACGACTTCGATTGCAGCCGCTTGGATGAATATTGTGTATGGCTTTGGCGGTATGCGTTCAGATGGGGATCGGTTGTCCTTCCAGCCTTCATTGCCGGAGCGCTGGAGCGAGTATAGCTTCCAAGTGATGTATGAAGGGGTATTACTACGTATTTTGGTCAACAAGACTTCAGTAACGCTCACCGCAATTAATGGGGGGAGCACTGATATTATATTGTATGGGCAGTCAATAACGGTGGACGCTTCCGGGACGACGCTTCCGCTAGGTGAAGGGATGTTGGCTCGATGAGCTGGGCGGTTAGGGATAGCTGTTTTGACAAGCAGCTTGTGACGACGAACGGGAACAAATATATGTTAGGCAATGGGTATATGGGATATCGCGGTACTCTTGAGGAATTCGGTAAAGCTGAGTTAGTTGCCGTAACTTTAGCTGGTCTATATGACAAAGCGGGAGATAAGTGGAGAGAACCCGTCAATGCTCCTAATGGATTATGGACCAAGATTGTCTGCAATGGTGAACCTTTAAGTGTGCTAGAGCGTGAACCTAGCTCTCATATGCAGGAGCTGAATATTCGTAGTGCCATTCATCATCGGAGTACTGGCTATAGTCTATCTGATGGTGGGACGTTGACATTTACAGCAGATCGTTTCGTAAGCCAGGACAATCTGCACCTCCTCGTTAGTAAATACACTATCCACAGTACACAGGACTGCCCAATTGTGATTGAGACCGGAATTGACGTAGATGTATGGGATATCAATGGTCCCCATCTCTATGGTCAAAAAGTACAGTCAAAGGGTGAGGTACTAGTCTCTTCCTCCACTAGTGGAGAATTGAAGGTTCCGGTAGTTGTGGCGGAGAGAGCCGTATTTAATTTCGGAGATCAGCAACTGGATGAGGGCGCTAGTATTCGCCGGATTTCTTTTGAAGCAAGTGCGGGTGAGACCTATGAATGGTTTAAGTACGTTGCGGTGTATACTGGGCTTGATGTTAGTGAACCGGAGGCAGAAGCTGTGAAATCTGTCCGTGGAGCTGAGGCACTCGGTTATGACGAATTGTTTAAAGCTCACAACCAGCTATGGGAAGAAAGATGGTCACTTAGCGATGTCATTATCGAAGGCGACGAGGATGCTCAATTTGCACTGAGATACAGTATTTATCAGCTGTTAATTATTGCACCTACAGTTTCGGAAAAAGTTTCTATCCCGGCTCGAGGTTTATCGGGTCAGGTCTATAAAGGGGCCGTATTCTGGGATACAGAGATGTTTATGCTGCCCTTCTTCCTGCATACGGATCCAACGGTTGCTCGCAACCTGATGATGTACCGGATTCATACCTTGGACGGAGCTCGCCGGAAGGCCGCGGAATATGGTTTTCTGGGAGCATTCTATGCTTGGGAAAGTCAGGATACAGGAGACGATGCTTGTACTCTGTTTAATGTGAACGATGTATTTACCGGTCGACCAATGCGGACTTATTTCCGCGATAAGCAGGTCCATATCAGTGGGGATGTTGTACATGGGATCTGGAAATACGTTCAATTTACAGGTGACGAGAGTCTGTTGACTAGCGGAGGGGCGGAAGTGATCTGGGAATGTGCCCGGTTCTTCTACTCTTATGCCTACTATAATTCGGTAAAAGAACGCTTCGAGATTTTAGATGTTACAGGTCCAGACGAATATCATGAGCGTGTGAACAATAATGCCTTTACGAATGCTCTGGTGAAGGAGACCCTGGAGATAGCCCTGCGCACTGCAGAATTGCTGCAAGATAAGTATCCTGAAGTGTACAACCAACTGTCTACAGAGTTTAGTGAAGGTCCGTTTCTTACAGAGTTCAAAGCTATGCTGGATAGCTTCTATGTTCCGCAGCCAGACCCTGCCAGTCTTGTCATTGAACAATTTGACCGATACTTCACCTTAGAAGATGTTAGGCTGACAGAATTGAAATCCCGTGTACTTAATAAAAATGAGTATTTGGGTGGGGGTAATGGATTAGCTACAACGACAACCATCCTGAAGCAAGCAGACGTCGTGTTGATGTTGAATCTATTCAAACATTCCTTCACCAAGGAAGTGAAGCAAGCAAACTGGGAATTCTACGAGCCACGCACCGAACATGGGTCAAGTCTCAGTCCTTGCATCTATGCTTTGGTAGCTGCCGATATTGGTTCGCCGGATTGGGGATATCCATATTTTATGCGGACAGCTACTGTTGATCTTACGGGAGAATCTAAGCAGTATGTAGGGGATCTCTATATTGGTGGTACACACCCAGCCGCTAACGGTGGTGCATGGATGGCTGCGGTGCTTGGTTTTGCAGGGTTGGATTATGATGGAGAAACTGTCCATATCAAACCTTCACTGCCTAAACATTGGCAGTCTGTTGAGCTTCCGGTTACGCTTCGGGGAGATACCTTTAAACTGCGGATCAGCAAGGATGAGGTTACAGTTACCACAGCAGCTGACTACAGAGGGACTCTGGTGTTCTCGGTACAAGGGCGGGAAGGAAAGTCCTGTGGTGCAGGGGAGAGCTTGCGGCTAGCTTTGACCGAAACAACAGTATAGACATTACTTATCAACGGAGAGGAAGTAAATCCATGTTGCAAAATATGAAAGGCGCCATTTTCGATCTGGATGGCGTTATCGTAGATACAGCCAAATATCATTATTTGGCTTGGGCGAGTCTTGCTGATGAACTTGGCTTTGTATTTACGGAGGAGGATAATGAACGCCTTAAAGGTGTGAGCCGAATGAGATCGCTCGATATTCTTCTGGAAGTTGGCGGACTCCAGTTTGAAGAAGCGGAGAAGCTTGCTATGGCGGAGAAAAAGAATCGCCTATATGTAGAATACATCTCTAAGCTGGAGGCGTCAGAACTGCTTCCTGGCGTCAAAGAATACTTAACTGGACTTCGAACACGTGGGATTGGAATTGCGTTAGGTTCAGCAAGTAAGAATGCGGAGTTTATTCTGAATAAGCTGAACATTACGGATCTGTTCGATGCTGTTGTTGATGGGAACAAAGTGTCTCTTGCTAAGCCAGACCCAGAGGTATTCTTAATCGCTGGTCAGGAGTTAGGTTTACAGCCGGACGAATGTGTCGTGTTTGAGGATGCGGAGGCGGGCGTTCAAGCAGGTAAGGCTGCAGGTATGAAGGTAGTTGGTATTGGCAAGCCGGAAGTGCTGAAGGAAGCCGATATGGTTGTAAAAGGATTGTATGAGTTGTTGACAGACTAAAGCTCTAAATGAACATGGGAACGACTCCAAAGTAGTTGACGCTACTGTGGGGTCGTTCTTTTTTTATCTTATTTATTCTGATTTCCTACGCTCACGCTCTGAATTCAGCTGACAAGTACAGCTGTTTGAAAAAACCAACGTGCATCCGATGGCTGAACGTGATGATGCAGTTTAGAAAGCTTTACTCAAAAGACTCAAGAAGCTCAGAGGGAGTATCGAGTCCCAAAGCCCCACGCAGTGTCCCCTGCGCGCCCTCAATTTTTCTGTTTTCGGTTTTTTTGAGAGGGAAGAAGGTCATGGAGAGGAATTTTGGAACTGGAGGAGCGAAAGCGTCCGCCTTTGTCTCCGGATTTTATCCACCAGTGGCGGTATAAATCAGAAAATCTGGAGACAACAGCGGCCGTAAGTCCAAAGTTTCCTCGTAATGACACCATGATTCCCACTCTTTCAAATACGCACAACAGAAAAAAACTACATACAAATGACCATAAAAAACTTTAAAATGAACATATGTAAGCGTTTGTCCCTTTGATATAGTTATTTAACCCGGAGGTGTGACTATAGTGTTGTCTAGGCTGATTAGATTGATTCGAAAGCTGAACGTGAAGCAGCAGCTCATCCTACTATTCCTGATTATGATTTCTCCTATTTTCTTTTTGAACATATATGGAAATTTGAAGGCAGAGCAAATACTGAAGCGCCATGTTACGAATGCATATGTGGAATTGAACAAGCAGAACTTTACGATCATTAACCGGGATATCGACACCGTAAATAAAATCACTACCACCGTGATTCAAAATCCTCTAATTCAGCAAATTAATATGACTGGCTCGGATACCATACTGGAGCGAGTCAAACGATATGAGACGATAGAGAAGCTATTGCTCAGTTACTCTCAGGGTGCTGAACGTGGTGACGGCATTTACTACTCTCTTTATATATACGATCCGACTGATTATTACTTTTTTGCTCCCAATTTTCCACAGGTTAAGAAGGCAGGAGTTTATTTCTTTTCTAAAGCCGAAGAGCCTTACTGGTTTGAGGAGGTTGTTCAGAAAAAAGGACGCGGCTCGCTGAAGTTCACGGAGAGGCTAAGTGCTCAAGCGGAGAATTTAAAGACACTTACTTACATGAGAGCTGTAAACAACATTTCTAGAAAAGCGGAGACTATTGGCGTTTTGGTCATCACCAAAATGGACTCTAAAATTGGAGAATCCCTCAAATCGATATCTTTACCTGACGGCGAAATTTACTTAACAGATTTAAACAACCGTGTTCTTGCCTCCACTACTAATAATACTGGGGAAGTGATTGCGTTGCCGGAGACGGTTGTTGCCGAGGATCTGGAAGGTACTGTGGATGTGATTACCTCCGATTTTATCTATGTGGTTAACAATAACCATGCGCTTGGACAAAAACTGGTCTACAAAGTTCCGGTGAAGGCGCTACTGCAGCAACAGAACGAAATGAAAAGTGTTATTCAATATATCACCGTGGCTTATGCGGTATTTGGACTAATTATGATTACATACTTCTGGCGTTCATTAATGACTCCTTTGCAAAAGCTGGCTTTTTTCGTGCGAAAATACGAGCCGGGTAATCGAGTTCCAGAGACGCCACGGAGGGGGAGTAACGATGAGGTCAGTGTGCTGATTGCATCTACCTATGATATGGCCCGAAGGCTGAATGGATTAATCACATACAAATATCAGATGGAGCTTAAACAGAAAGAATCCCAGCTTCAACTTCTATATCAACAAATCAACCCTCATTTGCTTTATAACACCCTAGAGAGCATTTATTGGAAAAGCTCTTTAGAAGGAAATGTCGAATCCGCCGAGATGATCAAGGAATTGTCCAAACTAATGAAGATCAGTCTTAGTCGGGGAAGGGAGCTGATCAGCCTTGAAGAAGAGCTGGAGCATGCAACAGCCTATATCAAGCTGCAGCAGCACCGTTATGATTATGTATTTCAAGTTGTGATGAATATTCACCCGGATACGAAAAGCAACCTAATTCCTAAAATCACGCTGCAGCCATTGATAGAAAATGCTATTATTCATGGGGTTAAAAATATGGGCGAGGATGGTGAGATCACCATCACTGCAGTATGTGAGGATGAAACCGTTAGGATCTCTATTGAAGATAACGGCTATAAGTCTGTTGACTATGAAGCCATAGAAGCTGTATTGAATGATGATAGCCCCAATCCTACTAGCGGTTATGGTATCCGCAATATTAACCAGCGTATTCATTTACATTTTGGCTCTGATTATGGCATCAGCTATACCCCTCGTACAGAAGGCGGAACGCTAGTAACGGTTAAGCTTCCGAAATCGGAGAATCAGGACTAAGGAAGGGGAGCGTGCAGATATGTTCAATATATTGGTTGTGGATGACGAACCATTGATTTGTAAAGGATTGAGCAATTTATTAGCTTCATCCGGGCTGGATATTTCTAATATCTATACAGCTAATAGCGGATTTGAAGCGCTAGACTGTATCCGTATGGAGGAGATTGATCTGCTCGTTACAGATATTCAGATGGGTGCGATGAGTGGAATTGATCTGATGCAGCATGCAAAACTGGCCAAACCATGGGTACAGACCATCGTGATTTCTGCTCATGAAACGTTTCAATATGCTCAAATGGCCGTTAGGCTCGGGGCAAAGGACTATTTAATCAAACCTTTAAATAGTGAGCAATTTTTGGATTCGGTCCGAAATGTGCTCCTTAAGATGGGGAAGCCCTCACCAGAACTAGATGTCTTTATGTCTGGAATTAACGAAAGCTTTCGACTGGAAGAGCCGCTGCCGGAATATAGTAAGTTCTTGAACGAATTGCTCATTGACCCTGGGGTTGTACTAGCTGAGGCAGATAACCTGCAGAAGCTGGATAACCTGAAGCTACAAGGGCCGTATTTTTCCGTCTTAAAACTTAAGGTACCACTAACTGGAGTGAACCAGAATAAGCAGTATACTTTGCGGGACAGACGGCTTCTTTGTTATGCTGCGCTGAACATTGCCAAAGAATTAATGGATCAGGAATGGAACTCGATAGCCTTTTATGCGCCGGATGGAGAAATTACGATCATTATCCAATGGGATGAAAAAAGCTATGAGGATTCTTCTGCCGGTCAAATCAACAGGCTAGATATACTTGGTCGTAGTCTTCATTTTAATATCCATAAATATTTACATCTGAATGTGGTCATTGGCATTAGCCAGATTTTAAAGGGGCTTTCGTTTATGGCCGTTTTGAACCGTCAGGCCTCTAATGCAATTCTCTGGAATAATGAGCATAGTGACCATTACGTGTTCTATTATGGGGATTTCAACTGGAACAGCTACACGAGTGATCCTTCTGTAGAAGAACTACATACTCATAGCAATCTGATCGTACAAAAAGCAAAAGAATATATTGACGAGAACTATGCTCAAAAAGGACTTACTATTCACGATGTGGCTAAGAAGAATCATGTTAGCCCCAATTATTTGAGCTACCTGTTTAAGAAAAATACAGGTTATAACCTGTGGGAATATGTAATCAAGCTCCGGATGGAAGAAAGCCGGGAAATGATTTTGAATACCGATCTTCGCAGATACGAAATTGCGGAACGTGTGGGTTATGAATCGCCGGAACATTTTAGTAAAATTTTCAAGAAATATTATGGAATTAGTCCAAGCGAATTGAAGAAGTAAAAACACTCATGACTTCGGTAGATATAGACATGTTCAGTACAACCCTCATTTCCTACAATTTAAGGTAGGAAGCATTTTGCGAAAAATGCTGAAAGAACAATGGAATGAGGGAGCCTGATGAATCAAACCGCAGTAGTAACCGAAAACCCGGCGACGCTGAAGGGGACACCGTACAAGCAAAACCGCTGGAAGAAAAACTTTTGGGGATATATGTTCCTCGTACCTGCCATTATTATTTTTATAATGTTCTTATGGGTTCCAATTTTTAAAGGCTTACTGTACAGCTTCTACCATGTTGATTTTGTTAAAGGAAACAGCTTCGTAGGCTTTGAGAACTACAGTAGAGCACTTAGTGATCCAGATGTCCTGACCGCATTAAAGAACACTGGGTATTATATGTTCCTATGTCTTATTATTGGATTCTGGGTTCCGATTGCTTTTGCCATCATGATCTCAGAGCTGAGAAAGTTTGGGGGCTTTGTACGTGTAGCGGCTTACCTTCCTTTCGTAATGCCTGGTGTGGTTCTCTATGGACTATGGAGATGGCTTTATGATCCGGTCGGCCCAATTAATGCATTACTAGGCACGTTGGGTGTGGACCAGGTTGCCTTTTTAACAGATACAAGATGGTCGATGATTTCTCTTGTGTTTATGGAGACATGGCAGCAGTTCGGATCAGGGATGCTAATATACTTGGCTGCTGTACTTAGTATTCCAAGAGATTGGTATGAAGCCGCTGAAATTGATGGAGCTGGTGTGTGGGCACGTATAAAGTACATCACCTTGCCTTCACTCCGTAATTTAATCTTTTTGATGCTAATACTACAAGTTATTGGTACTTCACAAGGGTATCAGTCACAGATGGCACTGCTTGATGGTGGGCCGAATAACACTACGCTTACCTATGCGCTGTTGATCGTAAAATATGCTTTTACAAGACTCGATTATGGAACAGCTACTGCGCTTGGCATGTTAATGTTCATTGTCCTGGGTGGTTTGGGCATTTTACAGTTCAAGCTTAACAAGGAGGACTACTAAGATGAAGAGCGCAGATAGAGGAATTCTTTCAGAACACGATTTGAAAAAAACAAGTAATAAGATCGTTTATGGTTTGATGTGCGTAGTCATTTTGGTTATGGTTTTTAGCATGCTGTACCCGATTTGTATGACGTTATTCAACGGGTTGAAGTCGAATCAAGAAGTGAATTCATTCCCGCCGCATTTTTTCCCTCAGGAATGGCACTTCAGTAATCTTAAAGACGCGATGAATTACATTGATCTACCCATGTTCCTTAGAAACACCATTTATATCTTTTTAGGGAATATGGTCGTGACGCTTGTCGTATTGGGAATGTCAGCTTTTAGTATTTCTCGTATGAATGTTCCTTACAAAAGAGCGATTTATTTCTTCTTTCTGATGACATTATTTATTCCGGCGACCAGTTACATGATTCCGAACTTTGTCAATCTGAAGGAGCTTGGATTGCTAAATCAGTACGCGGCCTTTTGGTTGCCAGCGGGAGCGAACACTTTCTACTTTCTATTGTTAAAGAACTTTTTTGACGGGATTCATCCAGAAATCTTTGAAGCAGCACGAATTGATGGGGCCTCTGAGCCGAGAAGCTTTTTCTCCATTGCCGTGCCACTATCCGTTCCGATTTTTGCTACATTAGCAATCTTTATCTTTTCTACTGCATGGAACGACTGGTTCTGGCCATCTTTGGTTATGCACAGTGAAGAGAAATATACGCTTGCGACAGCCATTTATAAATACGTTATTAATGTGAAGGCACTCAATACTAATATTAAGTTTGCAATCCTGTTTATAGTATCCTTGCCTCCAATCCTTGTCTTCTTGATTTTCCAGAAATTCATTATGCGTGGGGTTGCTTTGTCGGCCGTGAAAGGATAAGCAATTATCGACGAATTTACCCATGGATCGTAAACATGCACATGAAAGGAATATAAATGCACCTCGTTTGTAAACGGTTTCTAATTTATGATCGATAGGTAAGATAATTATGAATTGAAAAGGGGAGTTTCAATGCGTAAGTACTCTAGCGTTCTACTAAGCGTACTTGTAGCCGGATCGTTGCTATCTGCTTGCAGCGGCAACAATAACGGAAACACAGCGGGGAACAAAGGCGGGGAAGCATCTACTGCGCCAACAAATGCGGTAACGGATAATACAGCAACTGCTACGGATGCGCCAGTGGAGGACATTACTCAAAGAAAAGTGACGATCAAGATCCACTATCCAACACCTGACTTGACTGAAGTGAGAGCGCAAGAAGATGACAAGATTAAGCGTTTCCAAGCTGAATATCCTAATGTTGAAATTGTTAAAGATGACTGGCAGTACAATGTAAGTGAAATCGGAATTAAAATGGCTGCGAATGAAGCACCAACCTTCTTTAACACCTACGCTACAGAAGCTAAATTCCTGGTGGAAAAGGGCTGGGTTGCTGACATTACGGATCTTTGGAACAAATATGAATTTAAGGATCAAATTAACCCAGTACTGCAAAATCAATTCATCATTGATGGTAAAGTTTTCGGCGTAACTCAAAAAGGTTATGTAACAACTACTATGATCAACAAAAAAATGCTGGATGAAAAAGGCGTTGCAGTCCCACCAATGGATTGGACTTGGGATGATATGCTGAATACGGCTAAAGGCGTAGCTGATGTCAAAAAAGGCATTTCCGGTATTGCTCCAATGGGTAAAGGTAACGAAGCAGGCTGGAACTGGACCAACTTCCTGTTCGAAGCTGGCGGTGAAATTCAAAAGGTTGAAGGCGGCAAGGTTGTAGCTACATTTAATTCCGACGCTGGTGTTAAAGCACTGGATTTCTACAAAAAACTTAGATGGGAAGCTAACGCGATTCCTCAGGACTGGGCACTTGGCTGGGGCGATGCTGTAGGCGCATTCCAACAAAGTCGTACAGCTATGGTAATGGCTGGATCCGATGGCGTAATCGAGCAAGCACTGAATCAAGGCGGACTGAAACCTGAGGATGTGCTCACATATCCAATGCCTGCTATGGAAAAAGGCGGTAAGCACACCGGGGTACTTGGTGGTGATTACCTCGTTATTAATCCGAATGCAACACCAGATGAGCAAGAAATGGCATTCCGTTATATCACATTTGATTACTTCTCTGATAAAGGTTTGGAAGCCCTGGATGCAGTTCTTCAACAACGTACAGCTGATGGCAAATACTTTATCCCGCCACTCTTAGATTATTACTCAGCAGATTCTGAGTTTGGTAAGAAGACCAAAGCGGTTTATGACAAGTACACAAATGTATACCAATATAGCCCTGATATTATGGGACTTTTGGATGGTAAACCTGAAGCTCAATACAACACACAGGACTATTACGCAACTATGTCCAATGTTATTCAAGAGCTGTTCTCCAAAAAAGGAACGGATTCCAAGAGCCAGCTAGAAGCAGCAGCTAAAACAGTGCAAGAGAAATTCTTTGATACGATTAAAGCGGAATAGTCTAATGCAAAAACCGGCCCCTTTGGGGTCGGTTTTTTTGTTCTGAAGATTTATAAATTTATAAATCTTCAGAAATAGTGATAATCAATTGGAAATTATTTCGGTGAAGGAAAATCGTAAGGGACTGTGATGAAGAGAATTCATTTTTGAGTACTGATTTTAGATATATGGAATAAAAAGGAGCTAAAATTTTGCTTATTAAAGTATAAATCTAAGATTTAAAGGGTTTTATAACATAAAATATGGTAAAAAGACTATAATATGATCGAATGAAAGCGCTTTGAAAACAAATCAAAAAAACTTTATACTTTGTGAAAGATTTCACTATACAAGGTAGAAATCATGTGATAAGATAAATGTGTAGAGAAAAACAACTAAAAATTGACAGGAGGACGAGGGAGATGGCAGTTAAGAACGAAGTCGCCGCCCAAGTTAAACAAGTTACCGCTGAAGAGTATATTCAGAATTTAGTGGATAAAGCAAAAAAAGCGCATGAGGCGTTCATGGCGCTAGACCAAGAGCAAGTTGACACAATCGTTCATGCAATGGCGTTGGCTGGACTCGACAAACATATGTACCTCGCAAAATTGGCCGTAGAAGAAACTGGACGCGGCGTATACGAAGACAAAATTACGAAGAACATCTTCTCAACTGAATATATCTGGCACGGAATTAAATACGATAAAACAGTAGGCGTTATTGAAGACAACGCTTATGATAGCTTCCAAAAAATTGCTGAACCCGTCGGAATTGTTATGGGTATCACACCGGTAACCAACCCTACATCCACCACGATGTTTAAAGCGTTGATTTCGATTAAGACACGGAACCCTATTATATTCGGTTTCCACCCTTCTGCGCAAGAGTGTAGTGCAGCCGCAGCCAAAATTCTTCATGATGCTGCCGTGAAAGCTGGCGCTCCTGAGAACTGTATCCAATGGATTGAAATGCCAACAATGGACAAGACAAACGCATTGATGAACAACCCAGACGTTGCTCTTATCTTGGCAACTGGTGGTTCTGCAATGGTAAAAGCAGCTTACAGCTGTGGTAAACCAGCACTTGGCGTAGGCCCTGGTAACGTACCTGCTTTCATTGAAAAGAGCGCGGATATTGATCAAGCCGTAACGGACATCATTCTTTCTAAGACATTTGATAATGGTATGATCTGTGCTTCCGAGCAAGCTGTTATTATCGAAGAACCAATCTTCGATCAAGTGAAGAAAAAAATGATTGCTAATGGCTGCTACTTTGTGAATAAAGAAGAAGCTGCCAAACTGACTAGTGGAGCAATGAACGTAGATAAATGTGCGGTTAACCCAGCAATCGTAGGTCAATCCGCAGTGAAAATTGCTGAAATGTGTGGCATTCAAGTCCCTGCCGGCACAAAGATTCTGGTAGCAGAACTTGAAGGAGTAGGCACTAAATATCCACTGTCCGCTGAAAAATTAAGCCCGGTTCTTGCTTGCTACAAAGTTAAGAATGCAGATCAAGGTATCGAACGCGCAGCTCAAATTGTTGAATTTGGCGGTATGGGCCACAGCTCGGCTATCCACTCCAACAATGAAGAAGTAATCATGAAGTTCTCTAACCGTCTGCAAACAGGACGTATTCTCGTTAACTCGCCTTCCACACATGGTGCGATCGGCGATATCTATAACACTAATATCCCTTCATTGACTCTGGGCTGCGGATCTTATGGTCGTAACTCCGTGTCGCAAAACGTTACAGCAATCAATTTGATCAACGTGAAAAGGGTGAATCGTCGTACCGTGAATATGCAATGGTTTAAAGTACCTGACAAGATCTATTTCGAAAAAGGCGCTACTCAGTACCTGACCAAAATGCCTGATATCACACGTGTCGCAATTATCACTGACCCAATGATGGTTAAGCTTGGATATGTTGAAAGAGTTGAACATTACCTGCGTCAACGGCAAACTCCTGTAGCTATCGAAGTGTTCTCTGAAGTTGAACCAGATCCATCGACAACTACAGTTGAAAAAGGTACTGCAATGATGAACAGATTCCAACCGGACTGCATCATCGCACTTGGCGGCGGTTCCCCAATGGATGCTGCAAAAGGAATGTGGTTATTCTATGAACATCCAGATGCAGACTTTAATGGTCTGAAACAAAAATTCATGGATATCCGTAAACGGGTATACAAATTCCCTAAACTTGGTAACAAAGCTAAGTTTGTAGCGATTCCAACTACTTCGGGTACAGGTTCGGAAGTAACATCTTTCGCAGTTATTACCGATAAAACAACTGAACAGCACACTAAATATCCATTGGCTGACTACGAGTTAACTCCAGATGTAGCTATCATTGATCCTGAGTTCGTATACAGCTTGCCAAAAACTGCAGTTGCTGATACAGGTATGGACGTATTAACACATGCTATCGAAGCTTATGTATCTGTTATGGCGAGTGACTATACTGATGGTCTAGCTATTAAAGCCATCCAACTGGTATTCCAATACCTTGAAAAATCGGCGCTGGAAGGTGACAGAGTAGCACGTGAAAAAATGCATAACGCATCCACACTTGCTGGTATGGCCTTTGCCAATGCATTCTTGGGTATTAACCACAGTTTGGCGCATAAATGGGGCGGACAGTACCACACTGCTCATGGTCGGACTAACGCGATCCTTATGCCACACGTTATCCGCTACAATGCTAAAAAACCTACGAAGTTCGCTTCGTTCCCTAAATATTCGCACTTCGTAGCTGATGAGCGTTATGCTGAAATTGCCCGTATTCTGGGATTGCCAGCCCGCACAACTGAAGAAGGTGTAACTAGCCTGATCAATGCTATTCGCGATATGAATAAAAAATTGGGCATCGAAGAATCGTTCCAGCAACTGGGCTTTGATCCTAAGGACTTCGAATCCCGCGTAGATTACTTGGCTGACCGTGCGTTTGAAGATCAATGTACAACTGCCAATCCTAAGCTGCCACTGGTATCTGAGCTTGCTGATGTATACCGTAATGCGTTCTACGGAAGATTTGATAATTAATAAATGGTTAAATAGAGAATAGGATAGTTGTGGACTTAGATAAAGGTGACAAATATCACTCGAAAGGTGATATTTGTCACAGTGTTTTTATAGAAAATAAACTAGAATGTTTATATAAACAACGGTCCCACATATGAAATGTTGATTGTGAAATTTGGAACAACCACATCTTTTGGGGATCACGAGACACGGGATCAACCTTCAAGCCCGCGATCTCTACAAATATAATAAATATAGATGGAGGGATTTAGCATGTCGGTGATTGAAAAAGAAGTAAATGAAGTGAAATCCGGTTGGAGAAGTTTTACAAAAGGTAAATGGGCTAAGAAAGTTGACGTTAACAACTTTATCGCTAGTAACATTAAGCCTTATGAAGGTAACGAAGAGTTCCTCGTAGGTCCTACTAGTAACACAACTGAACTGTGGAAGATTATTTCCCAACTGAGCAAGGAAGAAAGAGAAAGAGGCGGCGTATGGGATGTTTCCCTAGATACTGTCTCCACAATTACTTCACATGCTCCAGGCTACATTGACAAGGATAAGGAACAAATTGTAGGCGTGCAGACTGACGCTCCTTTCAGACGTTCCATTCAGCCATTCGGCGGGATCAAGATGATGGTCGATGCTACGAAGGCTTATGGCTTCGAGCTTCCACAAAACATCGTTGACATGTTTACGAACATTCGCAAAACGCATAACCAAGGCGTATTTGATGCATATACACCAGACATGAGAGCGGTGCGTAAATCCGGCGTTATCACAGGTCTTCCTGATGCTTACGGCCGCGGACGCATTATCGGCGACTACCGCCGCATTGCTCTGTACGGTATTGATTTCTTGATTAAAGACAAAAAGCAACAATTAGCTGAGCTTGAAGTTGATTCCATGACAGAAGAAGTAATTCGTTTGCGTGAAGAGCTGTCTGAGCAAATTCGTGCACTGGGCGAATTGAAAGAAATGGCAGCTGCGCATGGAATGGATATTTCCAAACCAGCGACGAATTTCAAAGAAGCTACTCAATGGGTATACTTTGGATACCTGGCAGCAGTTAAAGAACAAAATGGTGCAGCAATGTCCTTGGGACGTGTTTCTTCCTTCCTAGATATCTATGCAGAACGCGATATTGAAGAAGGTACTTTGACTGAAGAACAAGTACAAGAAATTGTCGATCATTTTGTAATGAAACTGCGTATCGTGAAATTCTTGCGTACACCTGACTATAACGATCTGTTCTCCGGCGACCCTACTTGGGTAACTGAATCCATCGGTGGTATGGCTGAAAATGGAACCACTCGTGTTACCAAGAACAGCTTCCGTTTCCTGAACACCCTGTACAACTTGGGTCCGGCTCCGGAACCGAACTTAACTGTTCTGTGGTCCGAAAAATTGCCTGAAGGCTTCAAAAAATATTGTGCTAAGGTTTCTATCGAAACTAGTGCAATTCAGTATGAAAATGACGATCTAATGCGTCCGTACTGGGGTGAAGATTACGCTATTGCTTGCTGCGTATCTCCAATGCGTATCGGTAAACAAATGCAGTTCTTCGGCGCTCGTGCCAACCTGGCAAAAGCTTTGCTGTATGCTATTAATGGTGGTAAAGACGAAAAATCCGGAGCACAAGTTGGGCCGGAATTCCCAGCGATCACTTCTGAATATCTGGATTATGACGAAGTAATGAAACGCTTCAAACCGATGATGGAGTGGTTGGCTAAGACTTATGTTAACACTTTGAACATCATTCACTATATGCATGACAAATATTCTTACGAACGTATCGAAATGGCACTGCATGATCGCGACATTCTGCGTACGATGGCTTGCGGTATCGCTGGTCTGTCCGTTGCAGCTGACTCGCTGAGTGCTATTAAATACGCGAAGGTTAAACCAATCCGTAACGAAGAAGGTATTGCAATTGACTTCGAAACGGAAGGCGAATTCCCTTGCTACGGTAACAATGACGATGCTGTAGACAACATCGCAGTAGAATTGGTTGAAACCTTCATGTCTATGATCCGTAAAAACAAAACATATCGTGATGCTGTACCGACTCAATCGGTATTGACCATTACTTCGAATGTTGTGTACGGTAAGAAGACAGGTACAACACCTGACGGACGTAAAAAAGGCGAACCATTCGCACCAGGTGCTAACCCAATGCACGGACGCGACAAGAAAGGTGCACTGGCTTCACTGAACTCTGTAGCCAAACTGCCTTACTCCGATGCCCAAGATGGTATCTCCAATACGTTCTCCATCGTACCTAAGGCACTAGGTAAAGACGATGAATCCTGCAAGTCTAACTTGGTACACATGATGGACGGATACTTCCATAACAACGCGCAGCATTTGAACGTTAACGTATTTAACCGTGAACAGCTGATGGACGCTATGGATCACCCAGAGAATTATCCACAATTGACTATCCGTGTATCCGGTTATGCAGTTAACTTCATCAAGCTGACTCGCGAACAACAAATGGACGTAATTAACCGTACTTTCCATGGTTCAATGTAAGTTGTTTATATTTATAAAGATCTTTCATTGAGATATGCACTAAAATAATTGCAAGGAATTACCGCTCTTGTTTCAAGGGCGGTAATATCTTGTTTAAGAATCATTAAAATTTTAAATTTTACGGTCGCGTTTAAGGAGAACACAGTCTTATGGGCAGGGGTTCTTCTTCGTGAAAGATGGACTGTTAGTCAGTCGTGGAGAAAGGATGACATCCTATGATTAAAGGTCGCATACACTCCTTGGAAACCTTTGGAACCGTTGATGGGCCTGGTATTCGATTTGTCTTATTTATGCAAGGGTGCTTGCTGAAATGCCAGTATTGCCATAACCCTGATACTTGGGCTTTAGATGAAGGTAAGGAAATGACTCTAGAAGAAGTACTTTCGGAGATCGAGCCATATTTAAACTACTATCGTTCATCCGGTGGTGGGTTAACTGTATCCGGCGGAGAACCAACTTTGCAGGCACAATTTGTAAAGCAGTTATTTACGGAAGTTAAAAAGCGTTGGAATCTGCACACTACATTAGATAGTAATGGTTATAACGAAGGTGACAAGATTAATGACTTATTGGATGTTACGGACTTGGTGATGCTTGATTTGAAGCATATTGATGAAGAAGCACACATTAAGTTAACTGGTAAATCTAATGATCGGACCTTGAAGCTTGCGCGCTGGCTGTCAGATCATAACCGTAAGATGTGGATTAGACATGTATATGTTCCAGGCATTCATGACCGTGAAGAGGACCTTATCAATCTGGGTCGATATATTGGAACCTTAAATGGCGTTGAGAAATTTGAAATCTTACCTTATCATCAAATGGGTATCTATAAATGGGAAATGCTCGGCAAGGCTTATGAATTGGATGGAGTGCCATCCCCTACAGATGAAGAAGTTCAGCGGGCGTACCGCTTAGTCGAAGAAGGTCGCAAGCAGACAGCGTTGGTATAATTTATCTCTACATTAAGTGGAGCCGTTCCTTTAGTGATTTACTGCTGAAGGAACGGTTTTTTTGTTATGAGGGACGTCTGATGTCATTAAAAGGGGTAATTTTGTGTTTTACCTTTAAAAAAATGATATATTTCCAGCTATTAATTAAGGAGTTGGAAATAAATTATGATAGATTTTATGTCATTGAATTGAGTTTTTATTATTATTTTCTAAGTATATGTATGACTAATCCACGCTATTTAGCAGATAATCGTAATTTTTACTAAAATAAAGTTATGTTATATTACACGTTGTGTAGTTGATTCCGCTTTCATTAGAGATTTTTATCCCTATAGTGGATGAATCTTAACCTTACGAGAATGGAATCTGTTTTCTATAATAAGAAGTGTAAAGCACAACATTATATGGGGGGTCACAAGAAATGAAAAAAGGTATGACTTTGCTATTGTCCCTGATTTTTGTATCATCAGCTTTACTGGCAGGTTGCGGAAGCAACAACAATGCATCTTCTAACAAAGGAGATGGAAACGCTACCGCGACGAATTCAGCGGATGCTACAAATGCTCCAGCAACAGAAGAACCTGTAAGTAGCGAACCGTTCGAAATGACGATTCGTCACACTCAAATCGGTGCCGACAAACAGAAGCGTTTAGCAATTCTGCAAGAAGTAGTGAAAAAGGTAGAAGGCGATGTACCGGGTCTGACCTTTAAGCTTGATGGAGTAGATTCAGATGTAAACCGTAAAGAAAAATTACGTGGTGAAATGGCTGCAGGTAATCCACCAGAGATCTTCGATCTTTTCGGAAGCCCTGACTCTAAGATCTATGCTAAAGAAGGTAAATTACTCGATCTGACTCCAATCCTAGAGGAACTTGGAATTAAGGATAAATTCTCAAATCTTGATCCTTTCACTTATGAAGGAAAAATTTACGGATTGCCTATCGGTGGATCTGGTGAAGGTTTCTTCTACAACAAAGAGTACTACAATAGCAAGGGCTGGAAAGCTCCAACAACATTTGCTGAATTGGAACAACAATTGGCTGACATCAAAGCTGACGGAAAAGTACCTTTGGCTGGTGCATCTAAGGCTGGTTGGGTACCACTTATGCTAGCTAACCACTTGTGGTCACGTTATGCGGGTCCAGATGTAACCGCTAAGTTTGCAACAGGTGAAGCTAAATGGACTGATCCAAACGTTGTAAAAGGTTTTGCGAAGTACAAAGAATGGGTTGACAAAGGATACTTCAAAAAAGGCGAACTTGGTTTCGAGTATGCTGAATATACAACGCAATTCACTAGTAGTGAAGCAATCCTCTTGTATGATGGTACTTGGAAATCTTCCGTATTTAAAGAAGGACAATCTGGCGAAGGTTTGATCGGTAAAGTTGGATTCTTCAATATTCCTCCAGTTGATGGTGGCGTAGGCGACCAAACTGCATTGATGCGCGATGTAAACAATGGCTACGGTTTCTCTGCTTCTGCTGAGAAAGATCCACGTCAATTGGCTGCTGTGAAGTCATTTATCAAAAACCTATTTAATGAAGAAATGCAATTACGTGGACTGGTTGAAGATGGCGTATTGCCAGCAATGAAAATTGACCAAAACGTTCTGAACGAAAATATTACGGATGATCTGATGAGCGAAATCGTTGGTGTACTTAATAACTCACAATCTTCGTTCCCAGCATTTGACTCACTTGTTCAAGCTGATGTAACTACAGAAATCAGTAACATTCAAATTCAAAAGCTAATTGGTGGTCAGACAACTCCTGAGAAAATGGGCGAAGCATTACAGAAGGTACAAGAAGAAGCAAACGCAGCAGTTGAATAAGTAGCTGCAAATTGAATGTACCCTGGTGCCAGAACCAGGGTACATTTTTAAACTCAAAGAATTTATGTGTTTGCAAAGATCTAAAACATTCATTGTTCGCCAGATGTCAAAGCAACCGGAGGTAGTCATGAATAAAGCACTAAGAAATCCATTGGTATTTTTCCTTTTTATTCTTCCAGCACTGATCTTGTTCACGATGTTTTTCATCTATCCCATCTTTAGTTCAATCTATTACAGCTTTACTAGCTGGAACGGGGTATCTGACACAGTCAAGTCTGCCGGTATCAGTAATTTTGAGAAGGCATTAGGAGACGAACGATTCTGGATATCTGTCAAAAATAACGGTTTCTTCATTCTTTTCTCTTGTTTTGTACAGGTACCGTTAATCATATTCTTCTCGTTATTGATATCGAATGTAAAGAAACTGAAAGGCTTATATAAGACAGCGGTCTTCATGCCTTCCATTATGTCTACAGCAGTTATCGGTATTCTATGGGGCTTCATTTATGAGCCCAACATTGGACTTTTAAATAAGGTTCTAGGTTTAGTGGGGATTAATCCAATTTACTGGCTGTCGGATGAAAAATTCGCAATGTTATCGATCCTGATCACGAATGCTTGGCAGTGGACTGGATTCTATATCGTAATGGTACTGGCAGCTATTCTGTCGATACCAGGTGAATTGGATGAAGCAGCTGCCATTGATGGCGCAACTGGATTCCAACGTGCTACACGCATCACACTTCCGCTAATCGTTCCGATCATTTCTGTTGTAATCATGTTATCCATTGCAGGGGCAATGAAAGCGGCGGATATCGTCATTGTAATGACTAAGGGTGGACCTGCAGGTTCAACCGATGTAATGGCAACCTACATGATTAAATATGCAATTACGAACTTTAAATACGGGTACGGTAACACCATCGCAGTCCTGATCTTTGTATTTACATTGGTGGTTACAGCCGTTTATCAGCTGCTGATAGCCCGACGCACAGAAAGGATTGAATACTGATGCCACGCGCCCTGAAAAAGAGTCTGCCCCATGTCGCACTATTGTCTTATCTACTAGTTATTCTATTTCCTTTCCTGTTCGTGTTATTCTCATCTGTGAAAAAGGATAACAATGCGATAGCGCTTAACCCTTTTGGGATTCCAAAGGAGTTCGTTTTTGGTAACTACGTTGAAGCTTGGGTAAACGCCAAGATCAGCACCTACTTTTTTAACAGTTTGTACATTTCCATATTAGCTTCTGTAGTGTCTATCATTCTAGCTTCTATGTTTGCTTTTGCGGTAACACGGATGCGCCAAGGCAAATGGAATACGATTTTGTTCACGCTAGTTATGGTGGGAATGCTCATTCCAAACAACGCATTGATGCTTCCTATTTATACGATTGTACGCAAAATGGGAATTCTGAACACACACTGGGCGTTGATTATTCCTTATATCGCGAATGCAATTCCATTTACGATTATAATATTGGCTGCATTTATGCGTTCGTTACCTAGAGAAATTGAAGAGGCTGCGGTCATGGATGGGTTGAAGGCACCGGGTATCTTTGCTAAAATTATTGTACCTCTAACCGTACCTGCCATGGTTACTGTATTCATTGTTAATTTCCTGGGCAATTGGAATGAATTCTTGCTGGCAAACTACTTCCTATCGAATGACGAACTGCGGACGCTCCCAGTGGGTATGGTTCAATTCCGCGATCAATATCAGATGAACTATGCACAAATGTCAGCGGGTATCGTCTTCAGTGTGCTTCCAGTAATTGTTATTTATGCGATTCTACAGGAAAAAATTATTGAAGGCGTAACAGCGGGCGGCGTAAAAGGATAACTTTTTTCTCAGTCAGGAGCACTAGCCGATGAATTTGCGCTATAAATTATTTACGGCATTTTTGGGCCTGATAATCATTCCCTTATTTATTCTAGGCATGCTTATGTTCTTTGTGACTTATAACTCTATTGAGAAGAAGTACAGCCAGCAGTCGGAATACTCACTTAAAGCTATTAGTTATAGTATTTCAAATGTGTTAAAAGATATGGATAACGTTACAGACAACGGAATTGCTACCTCGGTTTTTCATATGGCACTTAGCGCCGAAGATCCTTCTAATCAGGATTTGACGGATGCTGAGCAACTCAGTTTGAATGCAAGCCAGCGCAATTTCCGTAGTCTGTTGTTTAACCATCCATCGATTAGCTATGCTTTTTTGTACAATTTTAACGGTAGAGGTAACTCTGAAATCGTGTCGCTTTTTAATAAGGAAAATTTCCGAACGCTACCCTATGATACTTTCAAAAAAAGTGATTTGTACCAGGAAGTAATGGATTTGAATGGCGTGCCGAAATGGCTGGCTCCTCATGAGTATCCTGAACTTACAGGAACTGAACCTGTGTTTACACAAATTCGACTCGTGAAGGAACTGAGCTTCTTTCAGAACATAGGTATCCTTGTTGTACAGATCAAAAATTGGGAGCTCGAATCGATATTTCGCAATTTAAAAATTGGGGATAGCAATCAGGATGTTTCGTTTATGCTAGTAAATGATGATGGAATGATTCTATTTGACCCAGATCAAAAGCTGGATGGGCAAGATATTCAGTCATTCGCGAATAAAGAGATTACCTTCAAAAAAGGGTTTCAGAGTTTTAAAACAGAGTATAACGGGGAGAAGAGTATTCTCTCCATGTATCATTTGAAGGATTATCCTTGGAGTCTAGTGTCTGTAACCTCATGGGACTCTTTATCTCGAGAAGTTACAGTATTTGCACGCTGGTTTGTGGGGGTAATCTTCCTTTGCTTTTTGGCAGCGGTGATCTTCAATCTATTCTTTATGAATCGCATTACTGGTGCAATAGCCGTAATTGTTCGTTTTATGCGACGTGTTGAGGATGGAGATCTAACTTCGCGGGTAGAAGTGAAGGGGAACGATGAGTTAACGCTTCTTGGTAAGGGCTTTAATGATCTTATGGATAAAATTAACCGGTTGTTTAACAGAATCCATTTGGAACAGCGTCGCAAGAATCAAGCCGAGATGCGTGTTCTGCAGGCTCAGATTAAACCGCATTTTTTATTCAATACGTTAGAGTCGATTAATGTTCTGGCTATACAGAATGAAGGCAAGAAAGTCAGTGAGATGGTCTACCGACTGGCAAGTATTTTACGTATTAGCATTCAGGATCGAGAAGAAATTACACTGGATGAAGAGATTAAACATCTGCGCAATTATTTGGATATTCAAAAATTTAGATTTGAGGATTTATTTGAATACGATATTGATATCCCACAAGAATTGATGAGTTGCGGTATTTTAAAGCTTACTTTGCAACCGCTTGTAGAGAATAGCATTCAGCATGGATTTGAGGGTATTGATTACAAAGGTCAAGTTTCTGTGAAAGTTTGGGAGAAGCAAGGGGACTTAATTTTACGAATTGAAGATAACGGTATTGGAATTACACCATCTCAGTTGTCTATTTTCCAATATATTGTGAATGATCCTGTGGAGCAAGAGGTTGAAGTTGAACGGGAAAACCGGATGAATCTTGAACGCAGAGGTCTTGGCATACGCAGTGTAGCGGATCGCATCCGCATTGAATACGGTGACAGATATGGAATATTTATTTGTTCCAGTCCAGGATATGGTACTATTATTCAATGTGTCATACCTAAATACGAGCAGGGGGAAGATCATTATGCTAAAAGTATTATTGGTAGATGACGAAGCCCCAATTCTGAATAATCTGAAAAGAGTGTTGCCATGGCAGGAGATGGGGATGGAGGTCGTCGGTATGGCGCGAAGCGGTATGGACGCCTTGCGCATTGCTGAAGAGGAGCAACCCGATCTTGTGTTGAGTGACATTCGTATGCCAGTGATGGACGGATTAACTTTTGTAGGAAAGCTGCGGGAATTGGGATTGGATAGTGAGGTACTACTTCTTACCGGGTATCAGGAATTTGACTATGCACGGGAAGCGATCCGGCTCGGGGTAAGAGAATACATTTGTAAGCCGATACATTATGAGGAGCTTGGCAATAAGGTGCGTGAGATCGGAGCTAATATCCGTAGTAAACAGTTTAAGAATAAACTGTACAATAGTATCCCTCTATTTCAGGAGATTCCTGAAGTTGACAATGGTAAAAAAACGCCGGATCAGCTAATGAACTTGGCTGCTCAATACATCACTGAACATCTTCATTCAGATATCGGGATTGAGGAAGTGGCGAATAAGATCGGCATTAGCGGCAGTTACTTCTGCCTCTTGTTTAAGAACCGTTTTGCAATGACTTTCGTGGAATACGTAACACAACAACGAATTGAAGCAGCTAAGTTTATGCTTACTAACAGCGATAAAAGCATTACGGTGATTGGTTCCGGAGTCGGTTATCAGGAACGACGTTATTTCACGAAGGTATTTCAGAAGCAGACGGGGATGTCTCCTAAGGAGTATCGCGATCGGTGCCGGAGTGAAGTATTATGAGTCCGGCGGCGTGTGGTGAGGTTTAGGCTGGCCAGTATGGTGAGAGTCAGCGTCACTGCGAGGAATGTTTGGACTTCCGGTCGCTGTTATCCTCAGATTTCTTGATTAGAAACCGCTCTTTGCGGTTGAAATCCGAGGATAAAGGCGAACGCTCCGCTCCTACAGTTCCAAACTTCCTCTCCGTTCCTTCTCCCTCACCACACTTCGTTGTGGATATGGGGTCGTCCCACTCCTACAGACGTGGGGACTCCTTGGGGAAAGTGAAGACTATCGACCAGCCTGCGGCTGCGATAGAAGGGCGAAAGACTATCGACCAGCCTGTGGCTGTGATAGAAGGGCGAGGGGCCTATTCGACCAGCCTGCGACTGTGATAAAGGTACATAAGATTAAATGATTTAAAACATAGAGATGATTATTCTTAGTTATTAAGGATAATCATGTCTTTTTTTTATATAAATGGAATATGATCCCTATACTGCTATATCAATTACCAGAAAGGGATTCTAGGCAGTGCCTGGGTTGGGATAGCGAGCTTTTTGTTCTCAATGGAGGCAGCTTGGACCATTACAAGCACAATGCTTTCGTTCTTTGGAGTAGATCCAAATGAATGGTATTTATAGTCGCAGTATTAGCCGGGGATACTTGTGATAATAAAACTGTGGAATCTCATATTTTTCGGGTAGCGGATGAAAGGTTATTTTTGCTTGTTTTAATACTGAGTTAATCTTTCTTTACTTTAAAATGAAACTTTTTGCGGCCGGATGCGTCTAATACTATGTTTTGTTATAACGAACGTGGCAAAAAGCAATTCTTCCGCTCTGATGAGAGCGGTTGCGTTTTTGCGGGGAATATAAGAGGCGTATGAAAAAGACAGAGACCTACTTATATTTACAAATAGGAGCAGAGGAGTTATATCATGGATTTAAAGAAATTAACGTTAGTTGCTGTTTTGGCCGTATCGCAGGCCGCCTCGGCAGTGCCGGCTTTTGCTGAAGCTGTCAATAATACTTCAGGTAATACGAATACAGTAGGAACAATTGTTTCCTCTGTGACGGATGTAATGCCAGAAGCTACAGACCCATTGCCACCATTGCAAACTGAGGGGCCAGGGGGAGTATTATCACCTACACCAACTCCAATTCCTGCGGCAACAACTGAACCGACGACTGAACCTGCGACAACAACTGAACCTACATCAACAACCGAACCAACGGCTACACCAATTCCTACTGCAACACCTGTAACCACTACACAGCCTATTCCAACGGATGGTGTTCGTGCTGCAGCTAGTAATCAGCTTGTTCTTATGATGAACAGCAACAAAATGTATCAAAACGGCGTTGAGTATTTAGCTAATCAGCCAATGGCCGTGAAGAATGGTGTCTCATACGTTTCGATCCGAGCTATGGTGGAACGCGTAGGTGTGAAATACATTTACGATTATAAAACGAAAGAGACCATTGTTACCAAAGGAACCGATGTAATGCGCTTTAAGACGGACAGTAAGATCTATTCCGTTAATGGTAAAAATGTGACGATGAAAGGTCCAGCTTACCAAACCAATGGTACATTCATGATTCCTTTGACGTCCATCACCGGGGCATTAGGCATTCCTTATACGGTTGATAATGTGCAAAAACGAGTGATTCTCACGCTGAACACAAAACCAAAAGCTTCTTTTACAGGGCCAACTGAAATTTATGCTGGTGATCCTGTGAATTTTGTGACTTCCAGCTCTTCTCCGAATGGTACCGCTATAGTAGATGAACGTTGGGAAGGTAAGCAGGATGTTTATGATCAACCAGGAGTTTATGTAGTATCCTATTCTGTTATGGATGCAAGTGGACAGTGGAGTGATCCTTACTCTGTTACCATCAATGTACTGAAACCAAATACACCACCAGTCGCTAATTTTACGACAGACAAAGATTCTTACAAGATGGGTGAAATGATCACTTATTCGGATCTAAGCAGCGACCCAGACGGTGATCCGATTGAAGTGACTTGGACGAACAAAGCAGAAGCTTTCTTTACACCAGGTCCAGCAACAGTGGCTATTCAAGTCAAAGATTCACATGGCGCAATCAGCACTTTTGAGAAGACCATTAATATTTCAGATGAAGTCTTGTACAGTAAAGAAGATTTCTATAGATTATTCGGTGCTCCAGGCAGCGTGTTTAACATTGATGGATCGATGGTTCCAACTTGGCAGAAGGTAGCCTATAATCTTTCTTCCGAGCCTTATAATCTTATCCGTAGTAACAGTCCGGAAACTGTGAATACGGAAGGGATTACTTACAAAGAAACTTCATTCGGCGGAACTCGCTTCTTAGTCCACCACAAGAATAATATGAATATTAAAACGAAGGTGTATGTGATTGCTAAGAATAACAATCTGTACCCTACGACAATTACAACTGAGTATGTAGGCTTTGGCGGTCCAAGTTCATTTCCGGAAGGCACTGGTAAAATGTCTGTGGAACGTTACTGGAAGTCTATGATTACGAGGGAACATTATAAGACAACGGTCCTTCAACCAGGAGAAAGTGTATCGATTCTTACGGATCTAAACAAAATTGCAATGAAACCAGGCGAGATTGTATCCCTCCAAGCGGATTTATTTAGTGATTATCCTATTGAATATAATGTCATGATGATCGATGCGAATAAAGATCCTCTAACTACACTTCCTACACTTCCAATATTGGATCGTGATGGGGTGCATAACCGGGGAACTTATGCTGATTCTACACGCATCATCACGGTTACTGACGAAGTAGGAACAACTCCTGTAAGACTTCTTCTCGGTGACAATTCGAGTGATTTGAATTTGACCGGTGTAGACCCAATGAATGGTACTGAAGCGTCTAATGCAGGTAACTTCGGCGTGTTGTACAAAATCAAATTCGATCGTGTTGCACCTAATTCATTGATTACATTTAATCCACGCGGCGGTAATTACATGGGACCTGTCATGGTTAATGGTCAAATCGTACAAATGCCGACTTCGGGAAGTCTCTCTAGTGCTGACATGAACAGTGTGATTTATCGTACTGGTGATTATGGCGGCTCCGTGGAGATTTTGTTCACAGCAGCTTCTGGTAGTAACTTGCCGGTGAATTTCCTGGTTACACCGCTACCAGCGAAGAAATAAAGCTTTTTGGGATTCACCTGAAATAAAAGTCCGGCTGAATATTCCGTAAAGGAATACTCAGCCGGACTTTTTGTATTTAAATGTATGAATTTAAACTGATGAGCGCTCATACGCTTGGTTGTTTCATTGACGGGGCATTTATTTTGGGGCATTATTAAGAGAGTGAATTACAAATGAACTGAAATGTTATGGGAGATGAGCGTATGCTGTCGACAGAACAAATATTAGAGGTCATGTCGGGGCAAGGTCTGCGAATCACCGACCAACGCAAAACGCTTGCCAAGTTATTCGGCGAGAATAAGGGTTATTTGTCAGCGAAGGATGTCTATGAGCATATGGGCCGCAAGTATAGCGGACTTAGCTTTGATACCGTGTACCGCAATCTGCGTGTAATGGAAGAGCTTGGTGTACTTGAGCAAATCGTCTTTGAAGACGGAGTGAAATTCAAGGGAAGCTGTAATCATCAGGATCACCATCATCATATGATCTGCCTTCAATGCGAGAAAACCTACCCGATTAATTTCTGCCCGATGAATTTAACGGATACACCTGATCAATTCCGGGTAGTCAAGCATAAATTTGAGGTGTTCGGTTATTGCAAAGAATGTGAAGAGAACCGGGAAGAAGAACTAATCGCAGCGGCAGATAGCAAAAAAGGAGTTTAGAAATGGCAACCCTACGTAGAACGATTCAGGCTCCCATTCGGGTGTACCGCAAGTACATTTCCCCGATTAAGCCTGCAACTTGTCGCTTCTATCCAACCTGCTCTGCTTATGCGCTTGAAGCTATTGAAGTCCATGGTCCTGTGAAAGGTTCGTGGCTTGCTGCCAAGCGGATTGCTAGATGCCATCCCTTCCATCCAGGGGGACTTGATCCGGTTCCGCCTCTTGAGGAACACCCTGCGAAGAAGGATTCTGCCCGTGTGACTTGACACAAGCCCATACCATTGGGTATATTCACAGATAATAGTATGAATTCCGAGGAACGGATAAGTAAATCGGTACGTCCATTACAGAGAGCCGGAACGAGCTGAAAGCCGGTATGGAGCGTTAGATTGAATATGGTCCGGGAGGAACCGTGTTCGAGCGGGAACTGCAATTGAGGTTCGTGTAAGATAACGGCGTGTTCCAGCGTTAATGGACAGTTCCCAAGAGGGAACTGGCGAAGCCTGTTCTCTGTGAAGAGACAGGAAATTTGGGTGGTATCGCGTGAGTTATACTCTCGCCCCATGATAGGGGCGGGAGTTTTTTGTCTTTTTATGAAAGAAAGGATGATGAATCAATGAGTGAGAAGAAAACTTTTTACTTGACTACACCTATTTACTATCCGAGTGATAAGCTGCATATCGGACATGCTTATTCTACCGTAGCTGGAGATGCAATGGCCCGCTACAAACGTCTACGCGGCTATGATGTAAGGTATCTTACAGGTACAGACGAGCATGGTCAAAAGATTGAACGGAAGGCAGAGGAAGCAGGTAAAACCCCTCAGCAGTTCGTAGATGACATCGTTGTTGGCATTAAGGAATTATGGCGCAAGCTAGACATCTCAAACGATGACTTCATCCGTACAACGGAAGAACGTCATAAAAAGGTTGTTCAGGATATTTTTGATCGACTGCTCAAGCAAGGTGACATCTATAAAGGCGAATATGAAGGCTGGTACAGTATTCCGGATGAAACCTTCTATACAGAAACACAATTGGTTGATATTGTTCGAGATGACAATGGCGTAATCATTGGCGCAAAAAGCCCTGATAGCGGTCATCCCGTTGAACTGGTGAAAGAAGCGAGTTATTTCTTCCGGATGAGTAAATATGCAGATCGTTTGCTGCAATTTTATGAGGAGAATCCGGAGTTTATTTTGCCGGAATCCCGTAAGAATGAAATGATCAATAACTTTATCAAACCTGGTCTGGAGGATCTTGCAGTTTCCCGTACGACCTTCGATTGGGGAGTTAAAGTTAAAGGGGACGAAAAGCATGTAGTGTATGTATGGATCGATGCGTTGACGAACTACATTACTGCTCTGGGCTACGGTTCCGAGGATCGCAGTCTGTACGATAATTTCTGGCCTGCTGATGTACATATTGTGGGCAAAGAAATCGTTCGTTTCCATACGATTTACTGGCCGATCATTCTAATGGCGCTGGGTGAACCTCTTCCGAAAAAGGTGTTTGCACATGGCTGGCTGCTTATGAAGGATGGCAAAATGTCGAAGTCTAAAGGGAACGTAGTAGATCCAGTTACACTGATTGATCGTTACGGCTTGGATGCACTGCGTTATTATCTGCTGCGGGAAGTACCGTTTGGTTCGGATGGTACATTCACACCTGAAAGCTTTGTCGATCGGGTTAACTATGATCTTGCTAATGACCTTGGTAACCTGTTGAACCGAACAGGTGCGATGGTAGAGAAGTATTTCGGAGGAGAACTTCCGGCGTATGAAGGAAATGTAACTGCCTTTGATGGTGAGCTTCAAGCGGCGGCAGAGAATACTTATGCCAAAGTAGAAGAAGCGATGGAAAAAATGGAGTTCTCCGTAGCACTGACTGCTATTGGAACCTTTATCAGCCGCACCAATAAATATATTGATGAGACACAGCCTTGGATGCTTGCTAAGGATGAGAATAGAACTGCCGAGCTGGCTTCCGTGATGAGACATCTCGTGGAAGGCCTGCGCACCGCTTCTATCCTGCTGCAGCCGTTCTTGACGCAAACCCCAGCGAAGATTTGGGAACAGCTTGGCATTGAAGCAGGCGAGCTGACGACATGGGACAGTGGAAAGACTTTCGGTCTGATTCCGGCAGGAACGAAGCTGGTGAAAGGCAATCCAATCTTCCCGCGTCTGGATGTGGAGCAAGAGGTAGCTTATATCGCCGAAGCCATGGGCGCAGGTAAGTCGGCTGCTGAAGTAACTGAAACAGCCCCTGCTGCCCCTGCGGTATCCGAGCCTGAGGAAGAGCATAAAGAAGAGATCGGCATCGACGATTTCGCCAAGGCTGAGCTTCGAGTAGCTCAAGTCATTGCAGCTGAGCCTGTGAAGAAAGCCGATAAACTGCTGAAGCTGCAACTGGATCTAGGTTATGAGCAGCGTCAAGTCGTTTCTGGTATTGCGAAGTTTTACACACCTGAAGAACTGGTAGGACAAAAAGTGATTTGTATTGTGAACCTGAAACCAGTGAAACTGCGTGGTGAATTGTCGCAAGGGATGATTCTAGCGGCTTCCAAAGGTGATCAGTTAACTCTCGCCACAGTTCCAGACAGCATGCCAAACGGAGCTATTGTGAAGTAAGAGCGGTTATATAGATAGAATATATAATTGCAATGGGTTATAAAAGAAAAGGAATGCTCCTTCAGCCAGTTAGGCTGTGGGAACATTCCTTTTTTCTAAGTAAAAGCAAGCAGGGATAAAGTGCTGGGTCATCTGATCTAGATGATTTATTATTGACTTATCGTAATAATTACTATTATACTTCTGATAGTAAAGATTACGATTTGAGAGGGAGATCCATTTAATGGTTGCTATGAAGTCACGAATAAGCCTACTCATACTTGCACTAGTGCTTGTATTTACACTTTCTGCATGTGGACCTAAGAGCAGTGGAAGTATAGTTGAAGGGAAAGTAAATGTTGTAACCACGTTTTATCCTATTTATGAGTTTACTCGGGAAATTGGTGGAGATGATATAAATGCCATTAATTTGCTTCCGGTTGGCGTAGAGCCACATGATTGGACACCGCGCAGTCAAGATATTATCAATACCTCTAAAGCGCAATTGTTCCTGTACAATGGAGCAGGGCTTGAGGGATGGGTTCCTAATTTTCTAAAAGGACTGGATAGTAGCAGCAAGGTGGAAGCCGTTGAAGTAAGTAAAGGTATTGATTTAATAATGACCGATGAAGAGGACGGACATGATCACGGGGGAAGCAGTGAAGAAGATGCTGATCATAGTAGCCATACCTCTGGGGACAGTCTGCATACAGACCCACATACCTGGGTAAGTCCGAAATCAGCGATGATCATGGCTCGTAATATAAAAGAAAGCCTTCAGTCCGTGGACCCGGAGCATAAAGATGGTTATGAAGATCGTTACAATAAGCTTGCTGAACGTTTACAAGCATTGGATAGTAAGTTTGAACAGGAGCTTAGCAAGCTGCCTAATCACAAAATTGTAGTTTCGCACCAAGCGTTCTCCTATCTTGCCCGTGACTATAAACTTGAGCAGCATGCGATTATGGGATTATCCCCAGATGCTGAGCCGCGTGGACAGGATCTAGTCAAACTGGCGAAGATGGTTAAAGAGGAGAACATTCGGTATATCTTTTTTGAAGAACTGGTCTCCGATAAACTCGCAAAGACATTAGCAGCTGAAGCCGGTGTGTCCACTATGGTGCTTAATCCAGTAGAGGGTCTTACTGCGGAGCAAGAAAAGAATGGGGATAACTACTTCACATTGATGGAGAAAAATTTGCAAAATCTGATTATGGCTTTACAATAAAAAGGATAGTATAAGGAAAAGGCGGTGCTTAAGTATGCAATCGGTATCCTTGGACTGCCATCAGCATATCATCGATATACAGGATCTTTCATTTTCATATGGCGAACAGAAGGTGATCTCAAATCTTAACTATAGTGTAAGAGAACGAGACTTCCTCGGTATCATTGGTTCTAATGGCGCTGGTAAAACAACATTGATGAAGATGATCGTCGGTTTGCTTCCAGCCAGTAGTGGTGAAATCAAATTATTCGGAACGCCTGTCCGCAAGTTTAAAGACTGGGAACGGATTGGTTATGTTCCACAAAAGAACGCCTTCAATCCCCTGTTTCCAGCAACGGTGCGGGAAGTAGTGCTATCTGGTTTGTACAACAACAAGAATATTATTCGAAGAGTATCTAAGGCTCAGCATCGTCAGTGCGAAGATGCGCTGGAAGTGATGCGAATACAGGATATTGCGGAGAAAAGAGTAGGCCAGCTCTCAGGCGGCCAGCAGCAGCGTGTATTTCTCGCGCGTGCGCTGATCAACCATCCGGATCTCTTGATTTTGGATGAGCCTACAGTCGGTATTGATGCTGAATCACAAGCAGGATTCTTTGATTTAATTACACATATGCATGCTCATCATCATATGACATTCCTTATGGTGTCGCATGATATCGACATGATTAAGAATTACTTAGGGAATGAACCTGTGCAAACGAACGGTAAGATTAACTTTTTCTCCCGTCACTCTCATGATTTGCAGAATTGTACGGAAGAGAACCTGCAGCACACGCTCTCTTAGGTCATACTTAAACTCTGGTAGTAGAGGGAGCCCTCGATTATTGGGGAGCGTACATAGAGCTGGAGAGTGGAAATTAGAGATAATTATTTATTGTTTGGTTGCATTTCTATTGATCTCAATCTTCATCTAATCCTTTCCGTATCTAAATAACGTGACGCTGTAAGCGTGCCCCGTAAGGGGCGAAAGCGATCTTACCTCGCGCCATCTAAGTTCAGTAACCCCACCTCCTACGCCAGTTGCACTTGACGGGTGTCCAGAGGGCAGAGCCCTTGGGGCCCTCCCTTGGAAGGGAGGGTTTGGGAGGGATCGAAAAAAGATTTTAATAAAAGCTTTTAAAAATGTTTCAATTGTTCTACGGAGGAGAGTTAAAGTTGGAAATTCTATTTAGCGATTTTTTTCAGCGAGCGCTTGCGGGCGGTCTTCTGATAGGTATTACAGCGCCGCTTATAGGCGTTTTTCTTGTGCTCAGACGTTTATCTATGATAGGGGACACGCTGGCTCACGTTACAATAGCCGGTGTAGCACTTGGCTTTTTAACAGGCTTCTACCCGCTGGGAGCCGGTCTTATTTTTGCAGTGGTGGCTTCCTTCGCGATAGAGAAGCTTCGCAAGGCTTATAAGAGTTATGCAGAGCTCTCGATTGCCATCATTATGTCTGGCGGGGTGGCTTTAGCCTCACTCTTTTTCACCTTAGGAAAAGGTTATAATGCAGATGTTATGAGTTACTTGTTCGGTAGCATTTATACGCTAAATAATACTGATTTAATCGTTGTGGGGATTGTGACGATTGCAGTAGTAGTAGTGGTTACGATGTTCTTTAAAGAGTTCTTTTTGCTTAGCTTTGAAGAGGATGCTGCAAGTGTAAGCGGACTGCCAGTGAAGCTGCTGAACATGCTAATTACCATTCTGACGGCGCTTGTAATCAGTACTGCGATCAAAATTGTCGGATCGTTGCTCGTATCTGCTCTACTGACCATTCCGGTGGCTATCAGCTTATTGTTATCTCGAAGCTTTAAATCCTCAGTCATTCTATCCGTCATCATTTCGGAAATAGCTGTTGTAGGCGGATTAGTAGTTGCAGGAGTTTGGAATCTGGCCCCTGGTGCTACCATTGTGCTTTTACTCATATCCCTATTAGTGTTGACTTTGATCGGTAAAAAGGGTTTGCCCGCATAAACAGCGAATAAAATATACGGTATGCGATTTTATAGGATGGAGCTACAAATATTTCCCTGAAGTGACTCGAATGCCGGAAGGAGAGCCGCTACCTTGTCTAATATCAATGCAGGAATAGCCTTAGCAGCAGGGGTAGCATCGTTTATATCCCCTTGCTGTTTGCCGCTTTATCCCTCTTACTTATCGTATATAACCGGATTATCTGTTCAACAATTGAAATCAGGTGCGAATACCAAAGAAATCCGTATACGCACCATAACTCATACATTGGCCTTTATTTTAGGTTTTTCAGCGGTTTTTTACACGCTGGGATTTGGTGCCGGACTATTCGGACAATTTTTTAATGGTCATCGTGATCTGATCCGGCAATTATCCGCGATTCTGATTATTGTGATGGGATTATTTCTGCTTGGGATCTTTCAGCCGCAATTTCTACTTCGCGAGCGTAAGCTTGATTTAAAATGGAAGCCGGCCGGATATATGGGTTCATTTATATTTGGGATCGGTTTTTCTGCAGGCTGGTCTCCATGTATTGGACCGATTTTGACCGCAATTATCGCACTTTCCGCAAGTGAGCCCGGCACGTGGTTCACATTAATTACGGCTTATAGCATCGGGTTCGCATTGCCATTCTTTGTCTTGGCCTTCTTTCTTGGAGGAGCCAGACGTATCCTTAAATATTCAAATGTGCTGATGAAGATTGGTGGCGTTCTCATGGTATTTATGGGCGTTCTGCTCTTTACAGATCAAATGTTTCGGATCACAGTATGGCTGCAGGGAATCACGCCAGATTGGCTCATTTTTTAGGTGAAATAATCAATTCCTGCTTCCGGAAAATGTTCGAATATCCGCTCTGTGATAAACTCTCGCAGGGCGGTTTGCTGTTCATCGGGATAGACATATTTATTTTGTCCCCAGCGTCCCCATTTCTTCTTACGCTTCTCCATGTCCATCTCTAGCTTGGATTTGGGGTAGCGCTTCTCTATAACCGTCTTGGCGGTTTTGGTGAATCGATGCTGAATCATTTCGAAGGTTAATCCTTTTCCAACTTCAGGGGGGAGGGTCTGGGCTAACTTGGCCAGTAGCTCTGCATAGCCTTCTTGCCAGCCGTCATACCAAATAATTGGGGCAATGATAAAGCCAAGTGGATAACCCGCCCTTGCTACCTTTCCAGCAGCCTCAATACGCTCCTCAAAGCGGGAGGTGGCAGGCTCGAAGTTCTTGATCACATAATCTGCATTCACGCTGAAGCGAACTCTGGTATGCCCGTTATGCTCCAAAGCAAGCAGGGGTTCAACATGTTGGTATTTGGTCACAAAGCGCAGACGGCCAAGGGGCTCTTTTGCCATAAATGTAATTAGTTCTGCCAGAGAACCAGTAATATGCTCAAGTCCTAGTGGATCTGATGTGCAGGCAGCTTCGAAGGTGGTGATTTCTGGATTACGCTCCTCAATATATTTTTTGGCAGCATCTATAATGTCACCTGTGTTTACATATACGCGAATGTAGGGCTTTGCTCCTAAGGTAGTCTGCAAATAGCAATAATGGCAGTGCCCCATACAGCCCGTGGCAATGGGAATAGCATAATCAGCCGATGGCTTGGATTGGTCAAATTTCAAAGTTTTGCGTAGGCCTACAACAAGCGTTCTTTTGGCAATTTTATATTGCTCGACTTCAGTTTCACCAGGGAAATTCATAATTCGATTATGTGATGTGGTCATACGATAAGGGATATTGTTAGCTTTTACCCATTCCATGATTTTTTCACCTTTAGGGTAATTTAAAGCATCCGGCTCGAAGAAAACAAGCTCTGGAAGAAAAAGCGCAGTAGGTTTTCTGGTTCTTTTTACAGTAGTGGACTCCGGCGTCACTATAGTCATACTTTCACGCTCCTTTGGAATGACGAGTATGTTTATTATGTCTAACTCAGCCCCAATAGAAGCATGGCAAACATGTGCAACTCCTCTGTAAGTTCCTTTGAAGGACTTGCCAAGGTGCGTTAGAAACATGTATCATTGTTAGAGCAAGGTTTGGCCCGGCGCCATGCTCATTATAGAAAAGAGGTAAAGTTTAATGCCAACACCCAGCATGGAGGATTATTTGGAGCGCATATACAAGCTCATAGATGAGAAAGGTTATGCGCGGGTCTCGGATATTGCCGAGGGACTGGAAGTACACCCCTCCTCTGTGACCAAGATGATCCAAAAACTGGATAAGGACGAATATCTCATCTATGAGAAATATCGTGGGCTTGTCCTAACCACCAAAGGGAAAAAAGTAGGAAAACGTCTAGTTGATCGTCATCAACTATTGGAGGAATTCCTCGGGTTGATCGGAGTACAGCAGGAATACATTTATAATGATGTCGAAGGAATCGAGCATCACTTAAGTTGGGATTCGATTACGCGTATTGAAACGTTGGTAGAATATTTCCGCCGCGACGAAGAACGTGTACAGACTTTATATGCGATTCACAACGAACTAGCAAGCGATTCTTGAAATGTTTTTTCCCGAAACGGATACTGCCCTAAAAGTTATGCGTAGCAAGGCTTTCTTGAGCATAGGCTGTGGATAGTATAGCCGTTTCTATTTTGTTTAGTGCAACCTTTTCCAGTTTTTAGCGTCAAAACGGATACAGTCCTTTTTAAAAATATAAGAGAGTATGAGCTTTATCCGATACTTCTTATATTTTTTGCAGAGACAGAGACCACCTTTTTAGAAGGAGGCACTCACTCATCTGCATGAAGGATTTATCCGTTTTTTTCGTTTTTTTGGATACATATTTTTTAGATTTGGGGAGGAATTATGAATTATCGTAAATGGATGTTAAGCTTGTTAGTAATTATGTTGTTTCTGCCTTTATGGTCACCTGGTGCACGTGCCGCAGCGGTGCAAATTACCATTGAACTGGATGGAGAGGCGCTGGTTAGTGATGTGCCCCCATATATCACAACTTCTAATGTAACGATGGTGCCCATTAGTGTGATCAGTAAAGGATTAAATGCCGGCGTAGTATGGAATCAAAATAGTAAAACTGTAACCATTACTCAAGGAGATATGCTCCTTAAGCTGACCAGTGGCCAGAAAAATGCAATGGTTAACGATGCTTCGGTAGCGCTGGATACCTCCGTACAGATTAAGCAGGGGCGGGTAATGGTACCGATTCGTTTTGTAAGTGAGCAATTGGGATTGCAGGTGTTATGGGATCAGGTCAATAAGCATATTTCTTTGATCTCAAACATTGAACCGCCACAATCTGTCGATCCAGAAAAACCAACGACACCAACGACACCAACCGAACCAACATTACCTACTCTCCCTGGTGGATCAACTAGTAAGGAGATGAAGGGAGCCTGGATCTCCACGGTGTTTAACCTAGACTGGCCTTCAACGTCTTCTGCAGGAAATGAAACGAAACAAAAGCAGGAGTTTGATAATTTGTTGGACAAACTCAAAGCTGTTGGCTTTAATGCTGTATTTGTTCAGGTAAGACCTTCAGCAGATAGTCTGTACCCATCGACTTTAGTGCCTTGGTCTAAGGTATTGACGGGTACACAAGGGAAGAATCCGGGGTATGATCCTCTAAGTTATATGGTCAGTGCTGCGCATTCCCGCGGCATGCAGTTTCATGCTTGGTTCAACCCGTTCCGTGCAACGACAGATGCTTCCACCTCAGCGTTAGCAAGTAACCATGTGGCAAAAGCACATCCAGAATGGATTGTGAATGCCGAGGGTAAGAAATACATTAATCCAGGTATTCCGGAGGCTCGCCAACATATCATCGACACGGTGATGGAAGTGGTTAAAGGTTACGATGTCGATGGTGTCCATTTGGATGATTATTTTTATCCTTCAAATGTTACTTTTGCCGATGATGCTGCTTATTCTACCTATAATACGAAAAAGCTTTCTAAAGCTGATTGGCGCCGAGATAATATTAATGAATTTGTCCGTCAGTTGGGAGAACAGATTCATAAGGTGAAACCTAAGGCTTCTTATGGGATCAGTCCATTTGGAGTATGGCGAAATATTAAAAATGATAGTACAGGTTCGGACACTAGTGCAGGGGTAACTGCTTATGACAGCATGTATGCGGATGTTCGGACATGGATTAAGCAGGGCTGGATTGATTATGTCGCTCCGCAAATTTATTGGAGTTTGTCCTTTAGCACAGCACGTTATGACAAGTTAGTAGATTGGTGGGTTAAAGAAGTCGAGAATACGAATGTTAAACTCTACATCGGGTTAGCCGGCTATAAGGTCGGAGCCAGTGATCAAAAGGCTGAATGGCAAAGTGGGGATCAAATTATTAATCAGCTCAAATATAATGAGAAGTACGAAGAAGTTGCAGGTAGTATTATGTTTAGAGCGAATGACGTCGTAGTCCGCAATCCGTTCGGATTGTCGAGCTTATTGACCTTTTATTTTAAGTCCTAATCGATTAGTTGTTATTCATAAGGAGTCATGAATGTTCCCCCGTGCTCATAGATAAGCAATAGAATCTATGGGAAACGGGGGATTTTTGTGTATGGAGATTAACGCAGTATTTGAAGGAGGAGGCGTAAAGGGGATTTCTCTTGCGGGAGCAGTTGAAGCTACAGAAAGGGCAGGCTGGACTTTTAAAAGGGTAGCAGGAAGCTCCTCAGGTTCGATTGTAGCCACTTTACTAGCAGCGGGCTATGAGGGGAAGGAAATGTGTCGGATCATCCAAGGAACATCCTTTTCATCGTTTCTGAAGCGAGGCCCCGTTTACAATACTGCTATCGTTGGTCCTGCGCTGCGAGTGTTATTGAAGAAAGGATTATATTCTGGGGAAGCCTTGGAGTCCTGGATAAGAGCATTATTACTGAAAAAGGGAATCATCACCTTCCGTGATCTGCCTGCAGGTAAATTATCTATCATCGCATCCGATATCACAAATGGAAGGATATTGGTGTTGCCAGATGGCTTGGAGCAGTATGGGATCTCTCCGGAGCATTTTGAAGTGGCCAAGGCAGTGCGAATGAGCTGCAGCATTCCTTATTTTTTTGATCCTGTGATGTTAAGACTGAACGGGCAAGCAGCTAGAGGGAAATCCTTTACCGAGCAGTTTGTGTATGTTGTAGATGGTGGGCTCTTGAGTAATTTTCCTTTGTGGCTATTTGACGGCAAGAATAATGGGAGTATACAACCTGGGAACAGAATTCCTACGGTAGGTTATCAAACGGTAGGTAAGACCGATCCACAGCCGCATAAAATCAGAGGGCCATTCAGTATGCTCCAAGCCTTGGTAACTACCATGCTCTCTGCTCATGATGAAAAGTTTATTGAAGGGGATAAATTTGTTCGCACGGTAAAAATTCCTACGCTTGGGATTGGGACGACTCAATTTGAAATTACAAAAGCGCAAAGCGATGAAATGTATGCTGCCGGACTCAAAGCAGGAGAAGATTTCTTTAAGGAGTGGCGACCAAGATAACGAGCGCGTTATCCATATGAGAAAAAAGCATCCCGCACGTTACTTAAAACGTGGAGATGCTTTTTGGAGTTCTTATGAAGTTAGTGATACTTCGGAAGCTGATCGTCATTTTTCCCTTTACTTCCTTCGATCACTTGGAAAGGATAGCTTTTGCGTTTGCCTGGTGCAGCTTGAGTCTTGCGAATTCCTGCTACCTTTGACATGGTCTTCTGGGAAGGCTTCACTTTAACCTTAGATCCACTGCTGCTACGAGCGTATTTGCCTGGTCCCATTTTTTTGTAAGCATAATAAATGATTGCTAACAGTACTAAGGGGAGAATCAGCTTCGACAGCGTAAAGAAGGGCTCAGTCAAGACTCCAATCACAAAACCGAAAATCGCAAGCGTAACCGTAATCCAAAAAATTAAAGCATGCCTGATCATAGATCACTCATCCTTTCGCAGGATCCAATATGCCGCCTGACACACTTGCCTCCGAATATCCTCTTGCTTCAATCGCAGCATCAAGCTCACGCATACGGTTAAAAGAGGCAATAGATACTTCTACCTGATCGTCTTTTGGCTCTTTGGTTGTAAGGAGTTGCAGCCACAATCCAGGGTAACCCAGATATTTAAGGCCTGGTACTTCTCTTACCGCATTGGTTCCCTTTAGAACTTCGAACGATACACCAATTACGACGGGTAACAAGATAATCCGCTGGATCACTCGTTCCCAAAGATTATCCCATGGGACTACGGAGTAAATGATCACACCGAGGATAATCGTCAGCATCATAAAGCTACTTCCACAGCGGTAATGCAGACGGCTGTATTTCTGAACGTTCTGAACAGTCAGTTCTTCACCCGCTTCAAAAGCGCTGATGACTTTATGTTCGGCACCGTGATACTGGAACAGTCGTTTGATCACAGGTGTTTGAGAAATCGCCCATAAATAGACCAGCAAAAGAATCATTTTGATGCCGCCTTCTATGAGGTTGTGCAGTACGTAGTTATCAAATACATTTTTAAATAAAAAATCCTCTACAAATACCGGAACAAGCGTAAAAATGAGCTTTCCGAACAAGAAGGAGAGAATACCCATTACAGCAACGCCAAAAATCATTCCAAGGCTCCAGCCCTCATCCTTTTTCTTCGGCTTCGCTTTTTCCTTCTCAAGATCTTCCGGTTCCAATTCATCTTCAGCGTAGGATTCGGCAGAATAGTTCAAGTGCTTAGAGCCTTTAGCGCTGGCATCTATAATACTGACAAGGCCGCGAAGCAGCGGAATCTTGCGCAGTTTCGTGACCCAGCTCTTATCGCTTTTGGGTACTTCTAAAAAAGTGATTTCCTGATTCTTGCGTCGTACGGCTGTTACATTGATATGCTTACCGCCGAACATGACACCTTCAATGACGGCTTGGCCGCCGTAACTGGGAGTTTCCTGGGACAACCAATTCACCTTCTCGTATTTAATATGATTTATATAATACATTGTAACTAATTTTTGAAGACATTACTAGTTGGATCGCCTTTTGCTGTACATACTATCTTCTAGAGAGAACGAGAGATAAATCGGCATTGAAAATAAAGAAAGCGAGGCAATTTCATGAGCAAATCTCATCAACAACAATCGGGGCATACAAATATTTGGCTTTTTGCACTCGAATTAGGTTTTTTTGCAGGATTAATTTGGGGTGGGCTTCATTGGCTAGTTTATTGGTTCAGTTTTACCCAAGTCAGCCCTGGCTTTATAGCAGAGCCTTTCTTCAAACATGCGTTTTTGACAACAGCATTTGGACATTTCGTGGGATATATGATGTTTATTGTATTTTCGGTCATCGCTTCTATGCTGTACGTACTGGTTCTCCGTAAGCTGAAGGGGCCTTGGCCAGGCCTAGTCTACGGCATTTTATGGTGGGCGATTATATTTATTCCTGGTTCTCAGATGTTTCTTATGCAGCCCCCATTCAAGCTGCCGTGGAACACGGTCATTAGTGAGTTCTGTATTTTTCTGCTATGGGGAATGTTCATTGGATATACAGCAGCAATTGAGTATACGGACGAACGGAAGCGTGAGCAAAGTACAGCGCTTGCCTAACGGCGCGAAAAAACTTCTCAAGGGGATATCCCTATGTTAAAATACAATGTGGCTATTTCGAGAGGAGAATGAAAATGGGTAACAAGCGTGTCTCCAAGCTGCGTAAGGTTTTGCAGGATCAAGGATTGGATGCAATGTTGATAACTAGCGGTTATAACCGCCGCTATTTAAGTGGATTTACCGGATCGTCCGGTTATGTACTGGTGACAAGTGATGATTGTTATCTGCTGACTGACTTCAGGTATATGACACAGGCCGCGGACCAAGCAATGGGGGTTAAAGTTGTAGAGCATACAACTAAATTCATTGATACAGTTCGCGAGCTTCTGCCTTCTGGTAAAGAGGTACGTATTGGTTTCGAACAGGATGATGTTTCATTCAGCGCGTACACCGCATATGCAGAAGCACTTAAGCCGGCAGTGTTAGTTCCAATTTCCAAAGCTGTGGAAGACCTTCGTATGTTCAAGGATGAGGATGAGCTTGCCGTTATGCAACGTGCAGCAGATCTGGCCGATGCTACATTCAGTCATATTCTGAACGTGATCAAGCCGGGTATGACTGAGCGCGATGTTGATTTGGAAATGGAATTTTATATGCGTACCCATGGTGCAACTTCTTCATCGTTTGATACGATTGTTGCTTCAGGCGAACGTTCGTCCATGCCACACGGCGTAGCAAGCAGCCGCGTAATTCAAGGCAATGAATTCATTACCCTTGATTTCGGTGCATTACTTGATGGCTATTGTTCAGATGTGACAAGAACCATTGCACTCGGAGCACCGGATCCGAAGCTGAAAGAGATCTATGATATTGTGCTGGAAGCTCAGCTACATACTTTAGCACATATCAAGCCGGGTATGACTGGACGGGAATGTGATGCCTTGGCACGTGATATCATTGCTAGCTACGGATATGGTGAACAATTTGGACACAGCACAGGCCATGGACTTGGAATGGAAGTTCATGAGTGGCCGCGTTTGTCTAAACTTAGTGACGATATTATGCAGCCGGGGATGGTTGTAACTGTGGAGCCTGGTATTTATTTGCCGGGCATTGGCGGAGTACGTATTGAAGATGACATTGTGATCACAGAGAGCGGAATATCACTGCTGACCCATTCGTCTAAAGAATATACAGTACTGTAAGTAAGCGTGATGTAGTAGATTAATTATAATTTTGGAGGGATTTTAGTGATTTCAGTAAATGATTTTAAAACAGGTTTGACCGTAGAGGTAGAAGGAGATATTTTTACCGTTATTGATTTCCAACACGTTAAGCCAGGTAAAGGCGCAGCATTTGTCCGTTCCAAGCTTAAGAACCTACGTAACGGTAATACAGTAGAGCGTACATTCCGTGCAGGTGAAACGATTGGCCGTGCTATTATCGAAAACCGTGGTGTACAATATCTCTATGCCAGTGGATCGGACCATGTATTCATGGATAACGAAACTTATGACCAATTCGAATTGTCCGAAAAGCAATTGGAATGGGAATTGAATTTCCTTAAAGAGAACATGACTGTAAACATCGTTAGTTATAAAGGTGAGATTCTTGGGATCAACCTTCCTACCAGCGTAGAGCTTAAGGTTGTTGAAACTGAGCCTGGCGTTAAAGGAAACACGGCTCAAGGTGCTACGAAATCGGCCAAGCTTGAAACCGGACACAGTGTTCAGGTTCCATTGTTCATCAACGAAGAAGACATCTTGCTCGTTGATACTCGTGAAGGTAAATATATCTCCCGCGCGTAGGAAATAGAAGCATAACCTAGATATTACCAGAATAACCTAGATATTACCAGAATAACCTCCCCGTTTATACGGTGGAGGTTTTTTTATGAACAGTAACGGATAAAGATGCCATGGAAACCCACATTAAAATACTGGAAGTTGAGTAAAATAAGCACAGCTGAAGGGCGGATGCTGATCTTATCTTTTTTTTCGCAGCGGGGAATTTTAATAAATTTTTTATGAAACCATTAACGCAGGGCACTGTTTTCGTATTATACTGATTTAAAGCGGGAAACCGATTAGAAGCAACTACATAGACCGATATGGGGAGTGAATGGGACTTTGTCACTTTATGTTATGAAATTCGGAGGCAGCTCCGTCGGCGACACTGAACGAATGAAACGCGTCGCGGGGCGCATCGCAGACAAGCAAGATGAGGGACATCGCTGCGTTGTGGTTGTATCTGCAATGGGGGATACAACAGATGATTTGATCGATACGGCGAAGCAACTAAACGGGCAGCCGCCCGCACGTGAAATGGATATGTTGATGACGACAGGTGAACAAATCTCCGTCGCTCTATTGTCCATTGCCCTACATGGGATCGGGCGGAATGCTGTTTCTTATACAGGATGGCAGGCTGGATTCCGAACAGACGAAACTCACGGCAGAGCTCGTATCAATGAAATTGACCCGCGCCGTGTATTAGCGTCTTTGGAGCGTGAACAGATCGTGATCGTTGCAGGCTTTCAGGGAATGACTGTGGACGGTGAGATCACCACATTAGGCCGCGGTGGTTCGGACACAACAGCCGTAGCATTGGCTGCTGCTATAGAAGCAGACGTATGCGAAATCTATACCGATGTAGATGGTATCTACTCCACAGACCCACGTATCGTGAAGACGGCACGTAAGCTGAAGGAAATCTCTTACGATGAAATGCTGGAGCTTGCCAATTTGGGAGCAGCTGTATTACATCCACGTGCAGTGGAGTACGCTAAGCGTCATCAAGTTAAGCTGGTCGTTAGATCGAGCTTTAATCATAATGAAGGTACCGTTGTGAAGGAGGAAACAAGTATGGAGCAGGGAATCGTAGTTAGTGGTATTGCATTTGATAAGAATGTAGCACGTGTCAGTATTCTTGGAGTTCCTGATGTACCAGGTGTACTCGCTCAGGTCTTCGGCAAGCTTGCTGAAGAGGGCGTTAACGTAGATATCATCGTACAAAGTGGTGTACAGAATGAGCAGGCTGACTTCTCATTTACAGTTTCTCTTGATGAGCTGGATCGGGCGAAGGAAGTTATTAAAGAAATTCATAAAACATTGCCTTACCGTGAAGTTACCTCCGAGGATAACCTGGTGAAGGTATCCATCGTTGGTGCTGGGATGGTCAGCCATCCAGGGGTAGCAGCTCAAATGTTTGATGTACTCTCCCAAGAGGGTGTAAGCATCAAGATGGTCAGCACTTCTGAGATTAAAGTATCTTGCGTTATTGAATCAGGCAATTTGCCATCAATCATACAGGCGCTTCATACCGCCTACAATCTAGATACAACTGAGCAGGCTTTCGTCGGAGGTCCTAAAGATCGCCGATAAGAGCTGCTGAGTAAACAAAGAGGGATGCCTTACAGCCAGACGGCTGCGGGGCATCCCTCTCTTTGTCTTATAAGCCGGGTTTGTTGTGGTATTCCTGCGGCGTTATGCCATAATGCGTCTTGAATAATGAATGGTGATGAAATTACTAAGGAAGTGAATGACTGGTATATTTCAGCTAGTAAAAAATAAGAAAATAGCATCACTTATAGATGAAAAGGAACGCTGCAGATTTGAATGCAGCGTTCCTTTTCATCTATATAACAGCATGGGAGGTAAGTCCCTGAATTTTATCCTAATCGTTTGAACCGGCCCTGGATCTCTACAGTCTCCACAACATTGACGAAGGAGCTTGGGTCTGCCTCAAGAATAGTTCTCCGCAGATTTGCAAGCTCATACCGAGTCGTTACCGTCATTAGCATGGTATTTCCCTCATGACTGTATCCACCCTCTGCATTGACGACAGTGATGCCATGAGGTAACTCTCTGAGACGGGTTAGCATCATCTCCCGTTCTTTGGTAACGATGAAGCAGGTCAGCTTCACATGGCGAATATGGATCATATCGACTACTCTACTCTTTACAAAAATACAGAGCATAGCGTATAAGGCGGAATCCCAGCTTTTAAAGAAGCCTAAACTCAGAATCACTAATCCATCCATTAGGAACATGATATTTCCCATTGGAATATCACGCTTGCGAGAAATAATCGAGCCTAATATATCAAATCCCCCGGAAGAACCCCCTGTACGGAGAGAAAAACCAACGCCGCCAGCAATAATTACTCCGCCGAAAATACTTGCAAGAATGGGATCCTTGGTCATTTGCACCTCAGGAATAATGGTAATGAACCAGGTGGTAGCGACGACGGAAAGTAAGCTTAGTAAGATGTATTTTTTCCCCACTGCAATAAATCCCCAGACAATTAAAGGGAGGTTTATTACAAAATAAAGCTTAGAAATGTACTTCGGATCCGTTAAATAACCGACGACCGAAGCCACCCCTGCTACCCCACCGCTCAGAAGCTGATGAGGAATTAGAAACAATCGCATCCCGCTTGCAATTAAAAAGGCTGAAAAAATAATGATAGCTACTTCCTTGAGTGGTCTGACTACGGTCCGCATATTTTGCGGTAACCCGTAACTTCGAACTTGCATGACACAAATCCCCTCTTTTTCTTATGTCTTTATAGTCTGCTCTTTTTGAAAATATAAACCCACTATATTTCCAATTAACAAGGATACCACAGATGGAAGTGTTCGTAAAAAATAATTTTATCGTACTGATTATATTTATTTATATAGGTGTGTACTATGAACTCTTTCACAGTTGGACTTACAATTCTGTCATTTCTCCTTGTCTAAAGTGAGTAATTATCGCATATCCATGGATAAGAGAAGGACAAACAAGCCCTGAATATCATTTTGTATGAAATAGTAAAAGTTAGGAGTGGAGTGGATTGGACAAGTATGTAAGCTGGATGGCGACTCTTCGGCTGTTCTCGGGTAGTGCGGAGATTATAGCTGCGCTGATTATGCTGCGGTTGAATCAGGTAGACAAGGCGCTCGCAGTCAATTCTGGACTAGCTTTGGTAGGTCCGACGATCTTGATATTGACGACAGCGATCGGACTTACAGGGATGGCTCAGCAGTTGTCCTGGAGCAAACTGGGCTGGGTCGGTTGCGGTGTAGCCTTTCTCTTAATCGGGATTCTAAAAAAATGATAGATGATAGGCATATTGAGCGCGTACAAGCATAAATATGGAATAAAGCAATTAGATAGAGGACAACTTGGGGGTACTTTGTATGGCAGATGATTGGCTGCAATTGTTTCCTGAAAAAGTAAGAGCACTATTAAAGTGCCT